>NZ_CANMUE010000004.1 GCF_947500975.1 uncultured Polaribacter sp. | reverse complement strand
CCTCTATTCTCTTTTAAATTCATATTTTAATACTGATTGTATTTTGTTATTGATGACTTTTTTAAAACATCAATAACTGGATTATCAACAATTTCAATAGTAACTAAACCTTCATTATTTACATAGTTACTTGCGCTAGAATATCTATAATGAGATGCTTTTTCAACAATTCCTGCTCGTACTGGATTTAAATGAATATAATCTGACTTAGACCACATAAATTTATGAGAATAAATTTCTTCTGCATGATTGCCATATTGCCAAAATTGATAATTCTTATTTCTACTATGTGTTTCTGTTGCTTTTTTAAAACGCTCTAACATCCATTCTCTTCTGCTTTCAGGTTCTATCTGTATTTTTTCTAATATATTTTTGGCAGTAAACTTTTTAAAATCTCTTATTAAATCTGAAAGTTTACCTGTTTTAGACTGCATTATTAAATGTATATGATTACTCATAATTACATAACCGTATAACAACATGTCTTTTTCCTTAATACAATACGCCAAACTTTCTATAACTACATCTTTATAAGATTTTCTTGTAAATACATCTACCCAATTTACTACTGTAGCTGTTATAAAATGTATTTTTTCTTGATCTCGTATAATGTAACCTTCTTTCAATTTTTTTATCTTAATTATTTGCCTTTTCGTTTTTTATATTACGCCTCAAAGTCGGGAGACTTTGCGGAGCGGGGACAATACGCCAAACTTTCTATAACTACATCTTTATAAGACTTTCTTGTAAATACATCTACCCAATTTACTACTGTAGCTGTAATAAAATGTACTTTTTCTTGATCTCGTATAATGTAACCTTCTTTCAATTTTTTTATTTTAATTATTTGTCTTTTCGTTTTTTATATTACGCCTCAAAGTCGGGAGACTTTGCGGAGCGGGTGGCCAAAAAAATCACTATCGTAACAAATACCATCTGTTTTTTGTGAACAGCACATTTGAGCAAAAACACCAAATACTATTAAAATTATTTTTTTCATTTTTTTCTTATTTTATTTTTTATAATTATTATTAATATTAAAATCAATAAAACTGAAAAGAACATCATAAGGTATTCTATTTTATTTATTCTGCTCCCCACTTTTTTGTTGTTTACATATAATACCCTAACCGTTTTATTTCCTTTTGGTTGTACTAATACAGAGTCTCCAATAACATATTTAGTTTCAAACGAATCACCAGACCTATAGGCTAAACTATCTATTTTTATCTCCAAAACTTGATAGAGATAATTACCCTCGTTAAAAGAACCGGTCGAAATATTTGATACAACACCTTTTTTTAAATTACTCCAGTTTTTAACAGTATAAAAAACATTAGATAAACACATAAATAATATGATTAATAATATACCAATCATAATAGTAGAAATAAAGTATTCAAAAGTCTTTGATAAAATTTCTTTAATCTTCATCTGTTAAATTTATAATCCATGGCTTTTCCTGTTTCCAATTTGTATCAATCAAATTAAAACTTGTACTAATATTGTGCTTGCCACCAACTAACCAGCCATCAACATAACCTGAAAGATTAAGAGTAACCTTACCAGTATATAAATAGCCACCAATCTTTGATCTATTTCCTTCATAAGGCCAATCAATTTTTACTCCTGCAGGTACAGATATAGAGGCTGATGCATAAATATAGTCTTCTGCTACTGGATTTATTTCTAAGCCTCCTGAAAAAGAAACATTTATCCTACCAGACATAAACGCTTCATGCCCAACTTTTTCAGTTTCATTACTCTTTTTATATTTATAATTCAAATCAATATTAGAACCCGCTGCGCAAAGTCTCCCGACTTTGAGCCATATAATTTCCAACTTCTATTCTCTTTTAAATCCTGCTCGTAACGGATTTAAATGAATATAATCTCCTGCTAGCACAAGTATTACCCTTGTGCCGTTAAACAAACTCATTTTATACATTTTTTTGCACTATTTTTTTATCTCTCTAAAAATACGATTTTTATAATTGTTAAAAAAATGATTAACATTTATTATATCTAATAGTTAAATTGATTAAATAAAAAACTAATCTTTTAATTATCTTTGATTTATGGCAAAAATATTGATAACTGGCGGATCGGGTTTGGTTGGTACTAGATTAACAGAAATGTTAATTGATCTAAAACATGAAGTTGTAATTTTAAGTAGAAATCCGAAAAAAGAAAATGAATTTAGATGGGATGTTTCTCAAAATTATATTGATAAAAATGCCTTATTTGGCATCAATTATATTATTCATTTAGCTGGTGCTGGAATAGCTGATAAAAGATGGTTAAAAGAAAGAAAAAAAGTAATTATTGATAGTAGAGTTAAAACTGCAAACTTACTTTTTGATAAAGTAAAAGAATCAAAAATTTCTTTAAAAGGCTTTATTTCGGCTTCTGGTATTGGTTATTATGGTGTAACTACTTCGGATAATATTTTTGAAGAAAATGATAGAGTTGGTAATGATTTTTTAGCTGAAGTTTGCCAAAAATGGGAAAATAGTGCACTTCAATTCGAAAACTTAAAAATACCAGTAACCATTTTAAGAACTGGGATTGTATTATCTGAAAAAGGTGGTGCTTTAGAAAAAATGAAAACACCTATCATTTCTCCTTTAGGTTCTAGAAATCAATATTTGCCTTGGATTCATATTGATGATTTATGTGGAATTTACATTAATTCTATTGAAAAAAATTTAAATGGAATTTATAATGCAGTAGCACCTGAACATCACACAAGTAAAACTTTTTCTAAAGCCTTGGCACAAAGTATAAATAGACCATTTATTAACTTGGGTGTTCCAAAATTTATATTAAAATTGATGTTTGGTGAAATGGCGACAATGCTTTTAGAAGGCAGTAGAATTTCTGCAAAAAAAATCGAAAAGAATGGATATTCTTTTCGATTTAAAACACTTAAAAAAGCGTTAAGTAATTTATAATTTTTTAAAATGTAGTTGTAATATCTAAAGCAACATCATTCCATGTTTTAGAAACACCATCTGCTCCTTTATGTAAAACATCACAAGCTTTATTTAAAGAAGCTAATGCTGCTGAAGCATTCCAATTATTTACATCCATTGTAGCTTTCATATTAAAAACATTACCTGTAATTGTATAGGTAAAAACTACGCTTTTTGTAACACCATTCATTTTAATTTCAGCAGTACCTGTTGTATCATCAGTTAACGTTAACTTACCAGAAAGTAATTTTGTGTTATCCATAATACCAAAAAAGAATTTTTTAATTTTAAAGTCTCTACTAGTATCTTTTGTAAAAATACTACTTACAGGTATAGAGAATGCTGTATTATTAATAGCTTCTTTTACGCTATTACCCTCACCTCCAGCTATAATATCAATTTTTTTAAATTGACCCCCAACAGCTACTTTTTCAGTAGTTTTATAGGCGGTAAAATTAATTTTATTTTTAGCATTTGCTACAGAGAAAGCAGCACTACTTTTTTTAACACTATCTTTTGTTTCTACTTTAACTTCTTCTTTTTTTACTTCTGATTTACAAGCTGAGAAGTTAAACGCTATTACTACCACTAAAAATGAAATAATTAATACTCTTTTCATATTTTTATTTTATTATGTTAAAAATCTTTTGCTAGTTTTATATATTCTTTTTTTGCTTGTGTTGCAGACATTCCTCTTAATTGCATCCAAGCATTAAATTTAAATGCATTTCTAACATCTGACCTACTGTTATAAGAAAAATTATTACCAAAATTTGCTTGCTTATAATACGCATAAAATTTTAGCATGATGTCTGGCGCAACTGCTTCTTTTAATTTAGATATTTTTTCAAAAGCTTTAAAAAACTCTTTATCTAATTCAGAACTATCAAAATTATTTTTCTGCAATGACTTGGACTCCACCTTTAACTTTATCTCCTAATTTAACATTTATTTTTGTTCCTAATGGAAGATAAACATCAACTCTAGAACCAAATTTTATAAAACCTGCATCTGTACCCTGAACAACTTTATCTCCTTCTTTTGCATAATTTACAATTCTTTTTGCTAAAGCTCCTGCAATTTGTCTGTATAATATTTCTCCTATAGAATCATTATTGACAACTACCGTTGTTCTTTCGTTTTCTGTAGATGCTTTTGGATGCCAAGCAACTAAATATTTTCCAGGATGATATTTACTATAATTAATTACACCACTCATTGCATACCTAGTAACATGCACATTTATTGGAGACATAAAAATTGAAACTTGCAACCTTTTGTCTTTAAAATATTCTGGCTCCTCTACTTCTTCAATAACTACTACTTTACCATCAACAGGAGCAATTATATGATTTTCGTTAAGTATAGTATTTCTTTTAGGATTTCTAAAAAACTGAAGTACAATTACAACAAATCCTAAAATAATAACTTGAATCGTTTTTAATAACCAAGTAATATTAATAAAATTTTCAGCCAGAAAAATTCCAGCAATTGCAATAATAAATGTAATTACAATAATTTTATATCCTTCTTTGTGAAAACGAATCATAGTTATATAATATAATTAATAAACAAATATACAAATGGTGAAGCAAACAACAAACTATCTAATCTATCTAAGATTCCACCATGACCGGGCATTAAACTCCCACTATCTTTTACATTAGCAAACCTTTTGTATTTAGATTCTACTAAATCGCCTAAAGTTCCAATTACCGATACTATTACAGAAACTATCATCCAGTTGCCTGTAGATAAAATTGTATAATATTTACTTATAAAATAAGCGGCTAAAAGTGAAAATACTAATCCTCCTATAAAACCTTCTTGAGTTTTTCTTGGAGATACTGAAACAAATAATTTTCTTTTACCAAAGTTTTTACCTACCAACAATGCAAAACTATCATTTACCCAAATTAAAATTAAAACTCCAATTATTAGCTCTGGGTTATAACTACCTTTATAAAAAGGCAATAAAGCTAAAAATGTCATTGAAAAAATTAAATACCTTAACATTAAACCTAACTTATTTCTATCATCAGAAAATGAGATTTCTTTTTTAGTAATTAATGATTTTATTAAAAATAAAGAAGATATTATTGTTATTATCAATATACCAACAACAGCAAAACTATCTTGTCTTTGATAACATAAAAATAAAATAAGTGCAAATAATAGGTAGGAAATGTAACCTTTAAATTTAATTATTTTAGAAAATTCCCAAATACTTAAAAAACCGAAAATTGCAATAAGAAACAGATAAGATTCTTTAGAAAATAGAATTGAACTAATAAAAATTAGTACATAAATAATTCCAGAAAAACTTCTCCTTAAAAGGTTGCGCATATTATAAATCCTCTAAAAGCAGCAAATATAAGTTTTTTGAATTACTGTTACCATAATTTAAAAAATTATCACTGCTTATATCGATATTATATCTTTTTATTGCTGAGATATTGGTTGGAAGAGCACCCGTTGAGTTTACTTTAATACCTGTTAAACCTTGCCCTGTATCTTTTACCAACTGACTTGTTTTTGCAAAAACAATAAAATTATCTGGATAATCTGTTAATTTTGTACTACTTAATTGCCTAGATGAAAATAAGATATCTCCATTATCTGCAATTAAATGTTCGCAAGAAGTAACAATTGGTGTTTCTGTTTGGTGTTTTTCTAAAATATGAACATCCTCACTTTTAAAAAAAGATTTTAAACTATGATCTAATAGATGAATTTCTTTCCAATTATTCTCCTTTAATACTTTTTCTAGATTAGCAACTACCTCTTCTTTTTGTATACAATATAAAAACTTACCTCCTTTTTCTAAAAAATTATGCACAAATAAATCATCAAGAGATAAATTTACTTCTTGCTTTTTAATTTCTTCCTTTTCATTTGTAGAAAGATTTAAAAGTTTTTTAAAAAAATTCATTAATAGTTTTACTCTTTTAAAATATTCTCTTCGTTTGAAGTTTCTTCAACAACTTTAGTTTCCGCTTCAATTGTTTCTTCTTCTTCAAATGGTCTTTTACCAAATATTTTTTGCAAATCGTCTTTAAAAATAACTTCTTTTTCTAACAATAATTCAGCAAGTACAGTAAGCTTTTCTTTATTGTCATTTAATAAATCTATAGCTCTTTGATATTGAGCTTCTATGATTTTAGAAATTTCTTTATCAATTTTCTTACCTGTCTCTTCACTATAAGGTTTTACAAATGAATCATTTCCAGAAGAATCATAATAAGTTACGTTACCAACTTCATCATTTAAACCATATACAGTAACCATTGCTCTCGCTTGCTTTGTTACTTTTTCTAAGTCACTTAATGCACCTGTAGATATTTTATCAAATATAATTTTCTCTGCAGCTCTACCACCCATTGTAGCACACATTTCATCTAACATTTGCTCTGTTTGAACAATCATTCTTTCTGCTGGTAAATACCAAGCTGCTCCTAAAGATTGACCTCTTGGCACAATAGTAACTTTTACCAAAGGTGCTGCATGTTCTAACATCCAACTTACTGTTGCATGACCAGCTTCATGAAAAGCAATAACTTGTTTTTCTTTTGGAGTTATTACTTTATTTTTCTTTTCTAAACCACCAACAATTCTATCAACTGCATCTAAAAAATCTTGATGATGAATTGCCTTTTTACCAGTTCTAGCAGCTATTAAAGCAGACTCATTACACATATTTGCAATATCTGCACCAGAAAAACCTGGAGTTTGTTGTGCTAAAAACTCAACATTAACATCATCAGCTAATTTTAATGGTTTTATATGAACTTCAAAAATTTCTTTTCTTTCATTTATGTTTGGTAAATCAACATAAATTTGACGATCAAAACGTCCTGCACGCATTAAAGCACTATCAAGTACATCTGCTCTGTTAGTGGCAGCAATTACAATTACGTTTGTATCTGTACCAAATCCATCCATTTCTGTTAATAATTGATTTAACGTGTTTTCACGCTCATCATTACCACCAGTCATACTATTTTTTCCACGCGCTCTACCAATGGCATCAATTTCATCAATAAAAATTATTGATGGTGATTTTTGAGCTGCTTGTTTAAACAAATCACGTACTCTAGAAGCTCCTACTCCAACAAACATTTCAACAAAATCTGAACCAGATAGTGAGAAAAATGGAACACCTGCTTCTCCTGCAACTGCTTTTGCTAATAAAGTTTTACCCGTTCCTGGAGGTCCAACTAATAAGGCTCCTTTTGGAATTTTACCTCCTAAAGAGGTATATTTTTCTGGATTTTTTAAAAAATCTACAATTTCTTGAACTTCTTCTTTTGCACCTTCTAAACCAGCTACATCTTTAAAAGATGTTTTTACCTTAGTGTCTTTATCAAATAATTTAGCTTTAGATTTACCAATACTAAAAATTTGACCTCCACCACCAGCTCCACCAGCTCCACCAGACATTCTTTTCATAAAAAATAACCAGATAGCTATTAAAATAATAAAAGGTAAAAAGCCAATTATCATATCAAAAAAGCTAGTTTTTTCTTTATTTCTAATATCAACAATTAAGCTTTTATTTTCTTCTTTGGCTTTATTAACACTTTCTTCAAAGTTTCTTTGATCTCCAAAATTATATTCATAAACAGGTGAACCTGGTCTATAAAAAGCTGAAGAAGTAAACTTTTTGTGTTTAGCTTTTTTTAACGCGTCTGTTGTTAAAAAAATTTGTGCTACATCTTTATTAACAACAATGATTTCTTTAATATCGTTTTCAGATAAAATTTTGTCAAACTCGTTTTTTGAAATGCTTTTAGAAGCTAAATCGCCACTACTAAAAAATTGAAAAGCAATTATAACTATAAAAATTGCTCCATAAATCCAATAAGAATTGAACTTAAACTTAGGCATATTTGATTTATTATCTTTATTTGTATCACTCATTTGTAATAAGTTTCAATAGGATTATACTGTTTTAATTTGGGTGATTTTTGCATCACCCCATAGACTTTCTAAATCGTAAAAATCTCTTACATGCTTTTGAAAAATATGAACAACAACGTTTACATAATCCATTAAAACCCATTCAGAATTTCCTTGACCTTCTGTATGCCAAGGTTTATCTTTGATTTCTTTACTAACTAATTTTTGAATTGAACTAGAAATAGCGTTTACTTGTGTATTAGAACTTCCTGAGCAGATTATAAAATAATCACAAACAGTATTTTCTATTTCTCGTAAATCTAATAATTGAATATCTTCGCCCTTTACGTCATCAATACCTTTTATTATAAAAGATATTAAATCGTCTGTATTGACTTGTTTTTTTATCATTAATATTTTTAATATAATTAGCGCAAAGTTATTATTTTTTTGCGAGTTTTTTACGTATTATTGAACTAGTTTACATTTTATTTAACACTTGAAAACAATCAAACTTAATGCCATTGATTCTACCAATTCTTTTTTAAAAGATTTGGCACAAAATTCTGATTTAGAAAACTATACTGTAGTAGTTACTAATAACCAAACAAACGGTAGAGGGCAGCAACATCAAACATGGCATTCACAGCCCTTTAAAAACCTAACTTTCAGCATCTTTATTAACAATTTAAACTTAGATTTTAAAAACAAAAAATATTTAAATTTTGCAATAAGTTTGGCTGTTTTTGAAGCTGTTTTAAATAAAAATATTAAAAACCTTGCTATAAAATGGCCTAACGACATTATGGCAGGAAAGAAGAAAATTTGTGGAATTTTAATAGAGACTACCATAAAAGGTAGCAAAATAAAAAATTGTGTTATTGGTATTGGCTTAAATGTAAATCAAATAAACTTTCCTAAAAATATTAAAAACGTTTCTTCTTTGAAAAATATTACTGAAAAAGAGTTTGATTTAGATATACTTTTAAATGAAATAGTTGATAACTTTAAAGAAAAAATAAATTATTTATCTCTTTTAAAATTTGATGAATTAGAAACAAATTATCTAAATGTATTGTATAAAAAAAACATCCCAACTATGTTTAAAGATAGTAACGATGTTTTGTTTATGGGTATTATTAGAAGTGTTTCTAAATATGGCAATCTTTTAATTGAATTAGAAGATGAAACACTTAAAGAATTTGGAATTAAAGAAGTTTCTTTAGCCTAAAGATTATTGATATTATCTGTTAAAGTTTCAATAAAACTAGTTAATGGTTTTTTAACCATCATAGCCATCATCATATTAAATTCGCCATTAAAATCTAATTGAACTTGAGAAGAATTACTATCTACTTCTTCAATATTTGCAACCAATTCAAAATCTAATTTACTACTTGCCGCACCTAATGTGATACTTGAATATTCCGTTTTTTCTTTTAAAACAAGTCTAATTTCTGGCATTCCTTTCAAACCAAAAATAAATGAATCTTCATCAACTTCAAATTTCTGAGTAGACTCCGGCATTAGTTGCTCAAAGTTTTTTAAATCTGTAAGAAACTCAAACATTTCTTTTTGAGATTTACTTGTTGTTATTTTATTTCCACTAATATTCATTCTCTATTTTTTATTGATTCCACTCACTAGGATTAACCCTCCACTCATTTAAAGTAATCAACTCTTTTTCATCAATATAACTACTATCTAAAGCTTGATCAAGTAAGTTTTCATAATTACTTAAAGTTGTTAAACTTACATTTTTTTTCTTAAAATTTTCCGTAGCAATCTCAAATCCATAAGAAAAAATAGCAACCATACCTTTTACAACCGCTCCTGCTTCTTTTAAAGCTTCAACAGCATTTAAACTACTATTTCCAGTACTTATTAAATCTTCAATAACTACAACATTTTGTCCACCCTCCAAATAACCTTCAATTTGATTTTTTCTACCATGTTTCTTCGGTTCTGGTCTTACATATACAAATGGCACACCTAATTCTTGTGCAACTAAAATACCTATTGCAATTGCACCTGTAGCAACACCAGCAATAACATCAGGTTTTCCATATTGTAATTCAACAATTTTCGCAATTTCTTCTTTTAAAAAAAAACGAACAGGAGGAAAAGACAATGTGATTCGATTATCACAATAAATAGGAGATTTCCAACCAGAAGCCCAATTAAAAGGGTTATTTGGATTTAGTTTTATTGCCTTAATTTGTAATAATAATTCGGCTGTTTTTTTTGCTGTATCTTTGTTCAAAATCATATCGCAAATGTATAAAGTTTTTGTAAATGATTACCCAATAATCATAACATCTTCTACAAAAAAAGAAAATAATTTTCCAGTTTACATTTTTAAAAATGTTATTTTAGAAGAAATAATATATAAAGTAAAAAACGGGGAGCTTAAAGGTATTAATTTGTACTCTACTGACCTAGAGAATGATTGGCTTTTTTTTCAACAAACTACGATTATAGTTCCTGCTGCTGGCGGTCTAGTTTTAAACCCTAAAAACGAGGTTTTATTTATTTATAGGAATAATATTTGGGACTTACCAAAAGGTAGAATTGAAAAAGGTGAAAGTATTGAAACTGCTGGTATTAGAGAAGTTGAAGAAGAATGTGGTATTTTTAATTTATCTATTACTAAGAAATTAATTACAACTTATCATATTTATTTTCAGAATGGAATAAAATTAAAAGAAACTAGTTGGTTTTTAATGCGCTCTGATTACACAAAAAAACTAACACCACAAATTGAAGAAGGAATAACTGAAGTAACTTTTAAAAATGATATTGAAATAGAAAAAGCTTTGCAAAATACATATGCAAATATTCGGTTGGTATATGATACTTACAAAGTAAGCTAGTTTTATAAAAAACATAGTATCTTTGCCAGCTTTTAAAAGCAAATAATTATGACTGAATTTATCAAGAAAATAATTCCGAATGCAAAAGATGATGTTTTAGCAGGAATAACAGTTTCTTTAGCTATGATACCAGAAGTAGTAGCTTTTGCTTTTGTAGCACAAATAAGCCCAATTGTAGCTTTATTTGGTGCTTTTGTTATTGGTATTATTTCGGCAACTTTTGGAGGTAGGCCCGGATTAATTTCTGGAGCTGCAGGTGCTGTTGCTGTTATTTTTGTTCATATGATACAAGAAGGGCACGCTAAAGGTTTACTCTTTGATTCTCCTGTGGAAAACATGGGTTATTTTTACTTATTAGCTGCCGTTGTTTTAATGGGTATTATACAAGTTTTTGCAGGTTTTTTTAAATTAGGAAAATTTGTACGTTTAATTCCTCACCCAGTAATGATGGGATTTGTAAATGGTTTGGCTATTGTTATTTTTATGGCACAACTTGGTATGTTTAAAGAGAATAAAAAAGATTTCTTTGGACAAAATATGCGTAAAACAGAGTCAAAAGAATTAGTTTATAAAGTAAATGATAATAAGGTAAAAGATATAGTTTCTGGAGCTGTTTTATTTACAATAGAAGGGAATTCTATAAAAAACAAATTAACAAATCAAGAAGTATTTAAAATCTCTGAAGGGCAAGTATTTGACTCAAAAACTAAAAAAGTTATTTTTAATGCTTCTGAAGAAGGATTTTATTCTGTAAAAGACAATGGAGTTGTTAAATCTATGATGCAAGGAAAAACGCTTTACACAATGATTGGTTTAGTGCTGCTTACAATGCTAATTGTTTGGGGGCTACCTAAATTAACAACAAAAATACCCGCTGCATTAACTGCCATTTTAATTGTAACTTTAATTTCAATTTTTAGCGGACTAAGCTCTATTAATGTAGGTGATTTTATTAGAGATGGTGGTGGTGCAGGTTTAAATGGAATTGATGAAATTTCAAAAAAACTAAACATTTTAGAATTATGGAGCAGCCTCCCTTTTAATTTAGATACTTTAAAGTTTATAGCTCCTTATGCTTTTTTAGCAGCCTCTGTTGGTTTAATAGAAACTTTAATGACTATGAATTTAGTTGATGAATTAACAGACTCTAGAGGTAATGGAAATAAAGAATGTATTGCGCAAGGTGCCGGAAACATTGTAAGTGGTTTATTTGGTGGAACTGGTGGGTGTGGTATGATTGGGCAAACCGTTATCAACATTAATGCTGGCGGACGTGGTCGTTTATCTGGTGTAATGATGGCATTAACATTATTAACATTTATTTTATTTGCAGATAAATATATAGAACAAGTACCTATTGCGGCTCTTGTGGGCGTAATGTTTATGATGGTTATTGAAACTTTTGCATGGTCTAGTTTTAGAATATTAAAAAAAATACCCGTCTCAGATGCATTTGTGTTGATTATTGTTTCTGCTGTTACTGTTTTCTTTGATTTAGCAATAGCTGTTTTTGTAGGAGTTATTATTTCTGCATTATCATTTGCTTGGGCTAACGCTAAAAAAATTAGAGCTAGAAAACGTTTTAAATCTGATGGTACTAAAATTTATGAAATTTGGGGTCCTCTTTTCTTTGGTAGTATTACAGACTTTAATGCTAAGTTTGATGTAAAAAACGATCCAGAAAACATAGAAATAGATTTTATAGAAGCCCGAATTTCAGATCATTCTGCCATTGAAGCTATTTTTATTTTAGTAGAAAAATATCAAGCTGAAGGAAAAAAAATAACTTTAAAACACTTAAGTAAAGATTGTAAAATTCTACTTTATAAAGCAAGTCCTATTTTTACTAATATTATAGAAGAAGATATTGATGATCCTCGTTATCATCTGGCTGCAAATCCGGAGAAATTTCCTAAACCTTTGGGTGAGTACAAGTTCTAAAAAAAATAAAATTCCTGCAGAATAGCAGGATTTTATTTTTAATTACTTTTTTTAATACTAATTAAACCAATAATCCTTCATCAATTAAAGGTAAAGATCGGTAGCGTTTACCTGTTGCATTAAAAATAGCATTGCAAATTGCTGGTGCCATTGGCGGTACACCAGGTTCTCCAACACCAGTTGGTTTCTTACTCATATCATCAATAATATCAATATTTATTTTAGGCGTATCTTTCATTCTCGTCATCTGATAATCAAAGAAATTGTTTTGTTCTACAGCTCCATCCTTTGTAGTTACTTTACCATACAAAGCAATTGACATTCCAAAAATAGCAGCGCCTTCTAATTGATTTTTTACATTATCTTTATTCAGCACTAAACCACAATCTATAGTTGTCCAAATATTTTCAACTTTTACTTTTCCATCCCTTACAGAAACCTCAACCGCAGTTGCCACATAACTATAAAAACTATAATGAATTGCAATTCCTATTCCATGATTTTCAGGTAATTTTTTACCCCAATTTGCATTTTCTGCAGTTTTTTTCAAAACGTTTTTCATACGTTTAGAATCATAAGGATATTCAGATTTACCTTGAATAATTCTATCTTTACCAATTAGATTTAAATGAAACTCAACTGGATCTTTTTTGGCAGCAAAAGCCAATTCATCTACAAAGGAGTTATTACCAAACCCGCTATGAATATGAACTACAGAACGCAACCAACCAATTCTTAAATTAGCTTCAGCCTTTACGTTTTCTAGCCTAAAATTATCTAAATTATAAGGATTATTTGTAAAACCTTGCCCAAGTTCAAAACCAGAGGCATAGTCAGATAAAGGTTTAAAAGAAGATGTTATAGAAGGCACAGCAACTCTTTGTAGCCAACCAGAAACATTGCCTTTACCATCTAAAGAACCTTTTAAATATTGTACACTTGTTGCATGATAAAAACTATGTTTTATATCATCTTCACGCGTCCAAACAACTTGTACAGGTGCATTTATTTTTTTTGACAAAGCAACAGCTTCCACCACAAAATCTGATTTTGATTTACGCCCAAAACCTCCACCAATAAAAGTAACATTTACAGTTATATTTTCAATATCAACTTCAAAAAAGTGAGCTAACTCTGCTCTTGCCGTTTGTGGGTCTTGCAAAGGTGCCCAAACTTCTATTTTATCACCCCGAAACCAAGCCGTAGCATTTGGCACTTCCATTGGGGCATGCACCAAAAACGGAACTTTATAGGTAGCTTCTACTATATTCTTAGATTCATTAAAAGCTGAGTTTACATCTCCTGTACTTCCCGGAATCAGCTTTCCTTTCTCATGAACTCTCTTTGTTATTTTTTTAGTAAATTCTTCTGTATTAAAACTTTCGTTTTCTCCATAATTCCACTCAATATTTAAGTTTAATTTTCCTTGAAAAGCAGACCAAGTATTGTTTGCAACTACAGCAACACCGCCTAAAGCTCCAAAAAACGCACCTGTTGGAGGAATCATTCTATCTAATTGAATTACTTTTTCTACACCAGAAATGCTTTTTGCATCTGCTGCATCAAAACTTTTTACCGTTCCGAAAGTTACAGGGCACCTTGCAATAGCTGCAAACTTCATATTCGGAATTCGAACATCTATTCCGTAATTTGCTGTACCGTGCGTAAAATCTTTTAAATCTACGCTTTTTAAGTTTTTACCTATATATTTAAAATCTTCAACTTTTTTTAATTGAAGTTTACTTTCTGCAGGAATTTCTTCTTTTGCAGCTACATTAACCAAATCTCCAAAGAAAATTTTTGCATCTGTTTTTATATTGATAATATGATGGTTTTCTGCTTTACAATCAGCTTCAGCAATATTCCATTTTTTTGCAGCGGCAGCAATTAACATCATTTTTGCTGATGCACCCATTTTTCTCATAGGTTCTAAAATAGTTCTTACACTTCTAGAGCCATCTGTATTTTGATTGCCGTATTTAGAATCTCCTGTTGCTTGTTGAACGGTAATATATTTCCAATCTGCTTCTAACTCATCTGCAATTGCTGATGCTAAAGATGTTCTAATTCCTTGCCCCATTTCAGAACGTGAAGCAATTAAAGTAATAGTACCATCTTTTTGAATTTGAACAAATAAATTTGGTGCAAAAGTCCCTTCCGTTTGCGGAATAAAATCTTTTTTATCCGAAGAAATATTACAACCTAAAATAATTCCTGTAGAAGCTAAACCAAATAATTTTACAAAATCTCTACGATTTATTTGCTGTATATTGCTCATATTGATTGGTTTTTAAGTTCAACAGCCCTATGAATTGCTTTTCTAATTCTTGAATAGGTTCCACATCTGCAAATATTACCACTCATTGCATTATCTATATCTTTATCTGTAGGGTTTTCTACCTTGTCTAATAGTGAAGTTGCTGCAATTAGTTGCCCAGATTGACAATAACCACATTGCGGCACATTACCATCATTCCAAGCTTCTCGTAAAAATTCTAAATTTTCTGAAGTCCCTTCAATTGTAGTAATTTCTTTGCCAACTGCATAAGAAAATGGCATGCTACATGATTTTGTTAAAACACCGTCAATTAAAATTGAACATGCCCCACATTGGCTTACACCACAACCAAATTTGGTTCCTGTTAAACCTACAAAATCTCTAATTGCCCATAAAATTGGAGTATCATCAGCAATATCTATGGTGTATAGTTTTCCGTTTATAGATAAAATTTTATTCACGTGTATAATATTTAAAGCTACAAGTTACGTAAAATGAATAAACTTATATAATTTTATAGCAAAACGTAATTTTTATAATTACATTTACTTTTTAAAAATAGTTAATCAACTCACATATAACTTTTTATGTTCAAAATAAATTTAACCCTTACCCTTTGCTTTCTATTTTTATCAAGAGTTGAAGCTCAAACTGTTTTATCTGCAAACGGTGAGGGTGATACTTATGAATTAATCAATTCTGTTTTAGCTCCAAATTACGATGTTGTAGAAGTACCTGATTGCAATCATGATAATTTTGGTAGACACATAGATGAGACATTTGATAGCGAGTTAAACAAAAATGTATTTAGATTTTACATTCATACAAATGAAGATGATGATCGTTGTATAAATTTTGATAGACAACGAAATGAAATAAAAACCTATGATAAATCTCCAAATAATTTATTAGGCGTTGAAAACGAAAAAGTGATTTATAAATGGAAAATGAAGCTTGATGTTAATTTTCAACCATCCTCTAGTTTTACACATTTACATCAATTAAAATCTGTTGGAGGAGATTACTCTTCTATACCAATGTACACCTTGACAGCAAGAAAAGGAACACCAGATCAACTAGAATTAAGATACACAAATACGGATGATCAAAGTACAATAAAAAAAGTAGATTTAAGTTTATTAAAAGGAAATTGGGTAGAAATAACAGAGAAAATTGCTTATGGTTCCAATACTGAATATTCTATAGAAATTGTAAAGATAAGCACGGGTGAAACTCTTTTTGATTATTCTGATACTTCAACAGAAAATTGGCAATCTGGAGCAGAATTTGTAAGACCAAAATGGGGAATTTATAGAAGTTTAAATGACATTAATAGTTTAAGAGATGAAACCGTTTTATTTGCAGATTTTAGCATTGAGGAAGTTAGCACTTTATCTACGGAAAGTTTTATCATAAATAATTTAAGGGTAAAAATATACCCAAATCCAACTACTGAAAGTATTTTTATTGAAGAAAAAACAGCCAACAGTTATGACTCTATTTTAATTTATGACACTTTAGGCAGATTGATTCAAAGAAATAATAAAGCTGCTGACAACACTATAAGTGTTTCCAATTTAAATACAGGAACTTATTATTTTGTATTTAAAAAAGAAAATGAAATTATTAGTAAAAACAGTGTTTTAATTGATTAATTAAAATATTGTACAAACAAAATGGATTTATAATAACCATTTTCTTAACAAAAACACATTATTTATTAAAATTTAATTCTGGAGTTTTCCAAGTAATTGAATCCCCTAAAACATTATATTTCTCACTAATAATAGTTGCTTTGTTGGGCGTAAATTGTATTAATACATAATCTAAAGTCCTGTTTTTGTAGTAGTTTTTCCATTCTTTTTTCCAGAATTTCTCTTTTTTACTTTGAGCATTTACAATTTTTGCAACTCCTTGTAAAGTAACATAACTTACACTTTTTGTATCAAAATAATACAAGGTTACTTTAGGGTTTTTCTGAATTTGTTTTACTTTTAAACTTTTAGGATTTGTTCCCATCCAAACTGTAAAATCTTCTTCTGGAAAAAATGGATCCATTGTTCTTACATGAGCAACTCCTACAGAATCTACAGTAATTAACGCACAGTTTTTTGCATTATTCATAACCTCTTTTGCAATTTCTTTAAGATCTTTTTTAGCTGTTTTTTGAGTATTATTACAACTAATAATAAAGTGTAAAAATATTAAAATGTAGAAATATTTTTTCATTGATAATAGTTAGTAAACTTTAAAAACGGGCAAACGCATAAATGCTTTTTCATTATGTGGACTTTTTTTGTAAACCCAATTTAATTGTGCTCTTGGGTTATCAGCAAAAGTTTCATCTGAATTCATTTTTTCTATGAATTGTTTTTTAATAGTTGGATTATCAATTAAAAATTGTTCAGCTACATCTTCAAAAACATAACCAGAATATCCTTCTTTTTGCTGTAGAATGGTATCAAAAAAGTTCCAACTAAAAAAAGAATCTGTTGCTTCTGCTTCTAAAGTTTCCAATAAATAACGAACTCCGTTTTGATTTGTAGAAATATACAAATCTCCTTTTCTAAAGTTTATATCTTCTTTAGATTTTTTTATTGATGTATTATAATGCAAATAATGCCCTTCATATGGCGCATTTCTTGTTTGAAATTTATCAATATGATTTACTTCTACCGATATAGTTGTATCTTTTTTAAAACGTGTAAACTGAATATTATTGTTGTTTAATCTATCTACAATTTTATGCCATCCTTGTTGTAAAATATAGGCATTTGGTATTGTTATTTCTTTTTCTGTAATAAAATTATTGTAGTATTTAGTTTCAACATTAAAAGGTAATTTAGTATCGTAAAAAAGCCTTTTACCATTGGTAATTTTACTATCAATATATGTTGCTTCATACCCTTTAAAGTTTAAAATTGACACGTTTTCTTTATCTAATTTATAGGTAATTGGATATGTTTTCTTAGCTAAAACTTCTTCAGTTGCTTTTGATCGTAAGTCTTTTATTTTTTTTGAATTTAACTCTGTAAAATCAAAAACAGAAAACATTAATTCATATGTTTGTTCTACTCTAATTTTATAAGGTTTTAACATGTGTGTCTCTACCATTAAACCTAATGTGTGAAATAGTGTTGTATACCCTGTTGAAAATCTTGGTGAATCAAAAAATTGCGACCAACCATTTTCTGGTGTATTGCCCCAAACATTTACATAAGGGGTAATAATAATATTTTTTTCTTCTAACGATTTTTCAATTTGTGGACGCATTTCTTTTTCTAAAAAGCTACCTAAATTACCTCCTAATTTGTTATGCTGTGTAAATAAATGTGTAATTGCATATTGATAATCTGCGCCATTACTTACATGGTTATCAATAAAAATATCTGGGTTTACAGCATGAAAAATCGCTGCAAAAGCAGCTGCATTTTTAGTGTCTTGTTTTACAAAATCTCTATTTAAATCAAAATTTCTAGCATTTCCTCTAAAACCATATTCAATTGGACCATTTTGATTGGCTCTTGTGTGCGAATTTCTATTTAAAGAACCACCAATATTATAAACTGGAATTACACAAATAATAGAATTTTTATATTTATTTTTTAAAGAATCGTTTTGAACAATATCTCTAATTAACATCATAGACGCATCAATTCCGTCAGATTCTCCTGGATGAATTCCGTTGTTAATTAAAATTCTGTTTTTCTTAGAGCTTTTAATTTCATCTACATTGTAAATTCCTGTTTGATTATAGACAACTAAATGCAAAGGCTCACCAGAATCAGTTTCTCCGAATGAAAAAAGAGAAACCTCATCATAAACTTCAGATAAGTTTTTATAATAAGAAATTACCTCTTTATATTCTGGAGTTTCTGTTCCTTTAGAAGTTTCAAAAAGCGTTGTAAAATCTATATTTTCTTTGGATGAATCTTTACAAGAATTCATTATTATAATTAACAAAAAAAACAAAAAACGCCTAAGATTCTTAATCATAATTATTTAATTCTTACCGTTTTAGGCACTAACTTTGTATAATCACCATTATTTCTTATTACATCTCTTACAATAGATGAAGAAATATAAGATGTACTTGCTGCGGTTAATAAAAACACTGTTTCTATTGGTGCTAAATCTCTATTTGTATGTGCAATTGCCTTTTCGAACTCAAAATCTGCTGGGTTTCTTAACCCTCTTAAAATAAACTCTATATTATTTTTTTGACAAAAATCAACCGTTAATCCTTTATAAGTAACAACTTTAATTTTTGGCTCATCTTTAAAACAATCTTCAATAAACTTCTTACGTTCTTCTAACGAAAACATATATTTTTTATCAGCATTTATACCAATTGCAATTATTAGCTCATCAAAAAGAGTTACTCCTCTTTCAATAATATCAAAATGCCCTAAGGTAATCGGATCAAAAGATCCTGGAAAAATTGCTCTTTTCATTGTTTATTTTTTAGTCGTTAAAAGCTGACTCAATTGCGTTTTCAAATAATTCTGACAAAGTAATTCCTGCTTCAGCAGCTTGTTGTGGCAAAATGCTTTCTTCTGTCATTCCAGGTACTGTATTCATTTCTAAAAAATGAGGTTCTCCATCAACAAAAATATATTCTGATCTAGAAAAACCAGTCATATTTAAAATTGTATATACTTTTTTAGCAACTTCTTCTACTCTACTTTTTTCTTCGGATGAAATTCTTGCAGGCGTAATTTCCTTTGATTTCCCTTCGTATTTTGCTTCATAATCAAAGAAATCATTTTCAGAAACAATTTCTGTAATTGGTAACACCCTTATTTTTTCTTTATATTGAATAACTCCAACGGAAACTTCCTTACCATCTAAAAACGATTCAATTAAAATTTCTGAATCTTCTTTATAAGCAGTTTCTATTCCCTTTAAAATTTCTTCTTTATTATACGCTTTAGATATTCCGTAACTAGAACCAGCGTTGTTTGGTTTAATAAAACAAGGCAACCCAACTTTATCTATAATTTTATTGGTATTTATTTCATCTCCTTTGTTTAAATAGATAGAAATGGCTGTTTTTATACCATACGCTCTAACGACACTCAAAGTATCTCTTTTATTAAAAGTTAAAGCCATTTGATAAAAAGGCGCAGATGTATGTTTTAAATTGATTAAATTAAAATAAGCTAATAACTCTCCGTTTTCACCAGGATTTCCATGAATAGCGTTAAAAACACAATTAAAAATAATTTTTTTATTTCTTAACGTAAACGAAAAATCGTTTTTATTAATTGGATATTCATTAGCATTATCATCTAAAGCAACCCATTTTTCTTTTAAAATATGAACTCTAAAAGCATTGTATTTAGCGCTATTTAAATGATTAAAAACAACATTTCCACTTTTGAGAGAAATGTTAACTTCGGATGAATATCCGCCCATTACAATGGCAATATTTTTTTTCATCAGTATAAAATAATAAAAACAAATTTATCAAAATATAAATAGAAACCACAACGTTTAGTTTTTATATATTTGTATGTTTTAAAAATCAAAAAATGAGTATTATACAGTTTCTTAAAAGTAAAACTTTTTTTAAGCAAATTGCTTTTGCAATTGTGGGTTTATTAATAATTATTTTCTCTTTTAAATTTTGGCTAGGTATAACTACAAATCACAAGCAAAAAATTCAAGTTCCGGAGTTACATAAAATGTCTATAAATGAAGTTCAAAAGAAACTAAATGAACTAAATTTAGATTTTATAGTAATTGATAGTGCTAGTTACAACCCAGATTACCCAAAAAAATCTGTCATTGAACAAAGCCCTGAGGCTGGTGATTTTGTAAAAGAAAAGCGTAAAATTTATTTGACTTTAAATCCATCTAAATATAGAGACATTACAATACCTGAATTAAATGGACGTACAAAAAGGCAAGCAATTTCTGAACTACGAGCAAAAGGCTTAAATGTTGGCACAAATTACACTTATGTTAGAGATATTGGAAAAGACGTTGTAAGAGGGTTAAAATTTGAAGGAAAAATTGTAAATACAAATGATAAATTACCTAAAAATTCTATTGTTGAATTGGTTTTAGGCGATGGAAAACGAAATTAGAAAAATTAAACATACTAAGGTTTCAAATTTTGAAACTAAAATAACAACATAAAATTTTGCAAGAAAACCAACCTCAAGATATAGATAATGACGATTTGTATGAACATCACAGATTTACTGCAAGTCTTGGTCAAGAACCTTTAAGGGTTGATAAATTTTTGATGAATTTTATTGAAAATGCTACAAGAAACAAAGTACAGCAAGCAGCAAAAGCAGGTAATGTTTTAGTAAATGATGTTGTAGTAAAATCCAACCACAAAGTAAAGCCGAATGATGTTGTAAGAGTTGTTTTAGCTTATCCACCAGCAGAAAATTTATTGGTTGCTGAAGATATTCCTTTAGATATTATATACGAAGATGATACTGTAATGGTAGTTAATAAACCGGCAGGAATGGTTGTGCATCCGGGTCATGGAAATTACTCAGGCACATTGGTTAATGGTTTAATTCATCATATAGAAAATTTACCTACAAATAGTAATGAACGCCCAGGTTTGGTGCATAGAATTGATAAAGACACAAGTGGTTTATTAGTAGTTGCTAAAACGGAGTTTGCAATGGCAAATTTATCAAGACAATTTTTTGATAGAACAACAGAACGACTTTATTATGCTTTGGTTTGGGGAAATATTGATGAAGATGAAGGCAGAATAGAAGGTAATATTGGACGTAGCCTAAAAAACAGATTACAAATGGATGTTTTTCCTGAGGGTAATTTTGGAAAACATGCAGTTACTCATTTTAAGGTTTTAGAGCGTTTAACTTATGTTACGTTAGTGCAATGTAAATTAGAAACTGGTAGAACGCATCAAATTAGAGCACACTTTAAACACATTGGTCATACACTTTTTAACGATGAACGTTATGGTGGAGATGATATTTTAAAAGGTACCACTTTTACAAAATACAAACAATTTGTACACAACTGTTTTAAAGTGTTACCAAGACAAGCTTTACATGCAAAAACATTAGGTTTTACACACCCTACAACTGGTGAGTTTATGCAATTTAATTCAGAAATACCACAAGATATTACCGAGTGTTTAGAAAAATGGAGAACGTATTCTGAGAATTCTAAAGATATTTTAGAATAGATTTATCAAATATTAATTAAGAAATAATATTCTAAATAATCTCACTCCTTTTTTCTAAAATAATATTCTCTTTCCAAACTCCATTAAGCTTTGCTATTTTTTCTTTGTAACCAATTACTCTAAAACCACATTTTTTATGAATATGTAAACTTGCTTTATTTTCTCTAAAAATGATGGCTTGTAAAGAGTAAATGTTATTTTGTTGACTAACTTTAATGAGCTCTAAAAATATTTTTTCTCCTAAACCCTTTCCTCTCTCTGAAGATTTTACATATACACTAACTTCTGCAACTCCTTTATAAACGTCTCTTTTAGAAACAAGAGATAAACTTGCTCAAGCTAAAACACAATTATTTTCAACCAAGGCAATTCTTCCAAACTTTAAGTACTTTTTTTCCAAGTTTTCCAGTCAGGTACTTTAGTTTCAAAAGTTGACATATTTGTTGCTAAACCTTCTCTATAAATAGCAGCTATTTGATTATAATTTTCTTTATTTACTTTTATAAAATCCATTGTTAACAACAACCAGATTTAGGATCACAACAAGAAGTCATATTTTGTATTTCAGACAATTTTACTTTAGGTTTTATTGAAGGAATTCCACATTCTTCTAATGCCAAACAAGCAGTCATTTTTGTAGTTAGTAAAAAATTTTCACCATCAAAATCTAAATTGTATTTACCAATGGTTTCTTTACCTTGATATTCTACCTCAATCTCTAAATCATCAAACTTAAAAACCTTTTCAGACAATTCAATTATATGAACTAATTTTTCTGGATGTAATCTGTGATCATAATCATTTTCTTCCCAAAGCTGAAAATTAATTACAGACTCATTTCTTACTTTACCTCCACAATCAATAAAGTCTTTCGTAATTTTACCAACTTCGGTAACGTGAAAATGACTTGGTACTAATTCTCCATTTGGTAATTGAAATCCTATTTCTTTTAAACTTTTTAAGTGGTTTTTAATTTCTGATAATTTCATAATATTTTATTTTTAACAACAGCTACCTGTTGAATTTTTATTTAAAAAATTGTCTAAAGTATTTTTAATTTGCTCCCAATTTTCTTGATGAATACAATAACAAACACTTGTTCCTTCAATTTTCCCTTTTATAATACCAACATTTTTTAGCTCTTTTAAATGTTGAGATATTGTAGGTTGTGCCAATCCAATTTCTTTTACTAAATCTCCACAAACACAAGATTGAAGCTTAATTAAAAACTCTAAAATTGCAATTCTTGCAGGATGACCTAACACTTTTGCTATAGTTGCAATTTTATTTTGTTCTTCAGTAAATATTTCTGACTTGGTCAACCCCATATTAATTTGTTTATTGCAATATTACAATTAAATAGTTAATAAAAAATGTGATTATTAATAATTTTTAGATAGATTACTTAAAACCTCAATTGCTTTTTCAGCATCTTTTTTATCTACAAAAATATGGTCATGATAATAACCAGAAATTACGTTACAGCTTATATTGTACTTGGATAATTCAGTTGCAAAAACAGCGGTTAATCCCACTGCTTCTAGTGAAGAATAAATCATTAAAGTAATCCAAGAAGCAACATATTGATACTCTAT
This sequence comes from uncultured Polaribacter sp., assembly GCF_947500975.1. Lineage (GTDB taxonomy): Bacteria > Bacteroidota > Bacteroidia > Flavobacteriales > Flavobacteriaceae > Polaribacter. The sequence goes on along the minus strand of NZ_CANMUE010000004.1, from coordinate 275,612 downwards.
TAATAATTCTTCAGCTTTACTTTTTTCTAAAACAATAGTTGTTCCTTCTTCTTCTTTAAACTCACAAATTGTAATATTTCTATCTATTTTAGAAACATCTTTTAAAGTTGCAAATACATAATCACCTTTATTTAATTTTGGTGTCATTCCTTTTAATAATTCTGATAAATTGGTTTCTCCTGACATTTATTTTTCCTTTTTTAAAATGATTTATGTTTATAACAACACTAAACTTTAAGCACCTTCTAAAATAATAAAAAGGCAAACATGCAAAGAGTAATTAAAAAACACTATTACTTTAACAATACCTATCAAATAAATTCGTTTTATTTCTTTAAATCGAACATATAACCAACGGAAAGATTAAAAAAACTAGTTGTACTTAAATCAGCTTCTGAAGCAACTGCATTTGGTAAATTAAAATTATAACCCAATTCAAAATCCCAAGAATTAGACGTTATAGATAAAGGTAAACTAATTTGCGTGTTTAATAAATCAAACACATTTTGAGTAAATACTTGTTCTTCGACCATTAATTGAGGTTCTGTAATTCCTATAAAAGAAATGGTTTGATTTGATATAATAAAATTAATATTTGGTCTTAATCTTAATGCAAAATCAGGGGTTTTCTTTAAAGTAAAGTTCACAAAACTATTAGATATTATTTGAAAAGAATTATCTGTTCCAAAAAGATAAGAACCCGAAATTGTACTTCCAAATATTCTTTTTACATTTCTTATTCCTATACTTAAATCTATAGAATTTGTAAAATCATCAAATTCATCATTATAAAAATATTTAGTGTATCCTAAATTGTAAACTATATTTTTTTTCTTTCCTAAGGTATTATAATAACCTAAAGAAAGACTTGTAAAATCCCAGGTTGGTGAAAAATTCTCATAATAAATACCAGAAATACTAGCATTGAATCCTGAAGAATGGTAATAAGAAATTTGTGGAATGATATTAAATTGATCTATACTTGATCTACCTGAGAAAAAAGTATTGCTATTATAAGAAACAGTTGTATATAAAAAATTGTAATAATTATCACTTTCAATTAATTCATCTACAAATTGTTGATCTGTAAAAAAAAGTTCATCTATTAATCCATCTATATCATCTAAATTTTCTTCTTGTGCATAAGAACAAAAAGAGGTTGCTATTGAAAACAACAGCAACCCTAAAACTTTTATAATAGTTTTAATCCCTTGATATATATGCATCATATATAGCTAACTGCTAATTTCAATTTTTTCTTTTTTTCTTATCACCTGGAGCATTATTTATTCTAGCCCCATCTTTTAACTCACCAATATCTTTAGATTGTCTTATTTTATTAATACGTTCATTTAACATATTTCTTTGCTCATTTGTTAGCGTTTTTCTAAAACTTTCCCTAGTAGTTCTTAAACGAACTTGTTGATTTTGAATCATACTTTTTTGGTCTATTGAAAAGGTAGCTACCAAACGTTTTTTTATTTCATTTTTAGAAATTGTTTTATCTCTTAAAATTGCAAGTTGCTCTTTGGTAAGTGATTTTTTAAAAGCTTCTCTATTAGTTTTTATCACTTCTCTTTCTTTTTGTAACAAATCTCTCTGTGCTTCTGTTAATTCTTTTTGAATTAAATTATAGTTAGAATCTTGGGTAAAAACCATGGTATTAAACAACATTAAACTTAAAAAAGTAAAGGTTAATATGATGTTTTTTAATTTCATTTTAATATATATTTTTACGCTACAAAAATCTAAAATACAAATTTAAATTAATCTTTATAGCTTTCTTTTACTGTATCAAATTCTGTTTGATCTACTAAAGCAATATCATCTGAAATATTTACCTCATCAGAATTTGAACAAGAAGTAAATAATAATACTGTTAGAATAAAAGCAGTAATTGAAAAAAATAAAATAATTGCTTTTAAAATATTTAATTTAGAGGTCGTAGTTTTCATAATTGTAAGTTTTTAATTAATAATCGCTTCTTTATATTTAGAACTACGTTTTTTTAAATAGTTTAAAAAATTTATAAAATAATTGTTTTCAAGAACTCATCATCTATATAATTATCTAATAATGAATCTTCTAAAATTAATGAATTTAAAATCACATTATCAATTTCTTGCTCAAAAAGTTCTGCTTTCACCAAAACTTCATTAAATAAAGTTGCATCCGCAAAGGCATCAATTTCTGAATCTTCAATTAACAAAGAGTTAATTAAAATATCATCAGAAAAAGCAAACTCTTCTAATTTAATTGGAATATCAAAATTGTTTTTATTTGAACTTTGTAACCAAACTGTTAAACTCAAAATAAAAACTAACGAAGCCGCAGCAATATATTTGAATTGTGGTTGCATCCAAAAAACAAACTGTTTTTTAGGTTTTTCTTCTTTTTTGACTTCTTCTTTAATATTATCTAAAATTGAAATTTTAGACTTAGAAAAATAATTATCAGGCACATCGGTTCCTAAATACTTTTTATGATGGGCAGAAATGCCTTCTTTAAAACTTTCTTTTAAAAAGCTTTTATTATTTTCAATTGGTTTATTCATAGTATATTAGTTTAGACCCAAGTATTTTACAATAGTTTGATTTTTATAATAATATTTTTTCTTCTATAATTTTTACAGCTGAATAATATGTAGATTTTAATGTGCTCTCTGAAATTTGTAAAACTTCAGAAATTTGTCTAAAACTCAATTCATCAAAGTATTTCATTTGAAAAACTCTTTTTTGTTTTTCGTTAAAACCACTAATTATTTTATGCAATTTTCTTTGAATTTGATCACCATCATAATATGCATCTTCAAATAAAGCTTCTAAATTTGCTTCAGAAACCTCATCAATATTATCAAAACTTTTTTTGTTATTTTTTTCTAAAAAACGGATAGACTCGTTATAAGCAATTCTATACATCCAAGTATGTAAACTACTTTTTCCTTTAAACTTTTGAATGCTTTTGTAAATTCTAATAAATGTATTTTGTAATACATCATCAGCATTTTCATGTGTAATTACAATTTTTCTAATATGCCAATACAACCGCTCTTGATAAATATCAAGTAACTCACTAAAAGCTATATCTTTTAGTTTGGGATCTTGCAACTTTTTTACAAGCTTAGCGTCTTTACTCAATTAGTTATGGGTTAATTATATTGTTTTTGTTTTCAAAAGTAAAAATAGTTTTATGAATTTATAAAAAATAATTCTATTTATAAAATTCAATCAATTTTATAAATAGAATTATAAATTTAAAGTGATGTGTTTATTTGAAGTTTCTATGAATCCTTTGTATTTTTATCATTCAATTTAAGTTAATGAAAATTATAATATCACCAGCAAAATCTTTAGATTTTGAAAGTAAAGTACCTACAAGCTTACATACGCAACCACGTTTTTTAGAGCAATCTGAAAAATTAAATAAAAAAACAAAAACAATTTCTAAAAAGAAATTATCAGCTTTAATGAAAATTTCTGACGATTTGGCTGCATTAAATTATGACAGAAATCAAGCATGGAAAACTCCCTTTACAACCGATAATGCAAAACAAGCTATTTATGCTTTTACTGGAGAAGTTTTTAGAGGAATAGACGTAAACTCTTTACAAGAAGAAAAAATACCTTTATTACAAGAACGTTTGCGAATTATATCTGGTTTATATGGTTTATTAAAACCTTTAGATTTAATTCAGCCATATAGGTTAGAAATGGGTACTAAACTAAAAGTTGGAAGAACTGAAAATTTATATAAATTTTGGGGAGACACTTTAGCGAACTCTTTAAATGAAGAATTAGATGATGATGAACTTTTAATTAATTTAGCTAGTAGCGAATATTTTAAAGCTCTACCAAAAAAAGTTTTAAAAGTACCAATGATTACACCTGTTTTTAAGGATTTTAAAAATGGACAATACAAAACCATTATGACATTTGCCAAAAAAGCTCGTGGTTTAATGGTGCGCTATATAATTGATAATAATGTTAAAAATTTAGATGAATTAAAAGGGTTTGATATTGATAATTATCGTTTTTCAGAAGAAATGTCAACAGATACTGAATTATTTTACACTAGATAAATGAAAAAAAAATGGTTCAAAATCATTAAAAAAAATATTCGTTATTTTTTTATTTTAAGTTTACTAGCAATAGTTATTGCTAATTTAGTAGTAATTAATAATGCTAAAGAGAAAATATTTAGTAGCACCAAGCTTATACCTAAAAATGAAGTTGGATTATTATTAGGCACCTCTAAAACATTGATAAATGGTCAACAAAACTTTTATTTTACCTATAGAGTAAATGCAGCTGTAGAATTGTTTAAGGCTGGAAAAATTAAATTTATTCTTATCAGTGGAGATAACAGAACAAAAAACAATAATGAGCCTAAAGATTTCAAAGATGAACTCTTAAAAAGAGGGATTCCTGAAAACAAAATTTATTTAGATTATGCTGGTTTTAGAACATTAGATTCGGTTGTAAGATTAAAAGAAATTTTTGGGCAAAACTCCGTAACTATGATATCGCAAGAATTTCATAATGAAAGAGCAATATACTTGGCCGAACATTTTGGTATAAATGCTATTGGTTATAATGCAAAAGATGTAACTAATAGTTTTGGGTTTAAAACTCAAGTAAGAGAATATTTTGCAAGAGTTAAAGTTTTTGTTGATATTATTTTTAATGTTGAACCAAAATTTTTAGGAAAAAAAATTGAGATTAAATAAACCTTTACTTTTTAAGTATAAGAGTTTCTATAACATCCATAAAATTAAAAATCCTTCTATTTTTTTTTTGCATTATCAGTTTACACTTTAAATATTATAAAACAATTAGAAAAAAGAAAAACCTATACTTTTTTTTAACAATCTGCTAAACCTACATTAATAGCCAACCCTCCTTCAGAAGTTTCTTTATAGTTTTTATGCATATCTTTAGCAGTTTCCCACATAGTATCAATTACTTTATCTAAAGGAACTTTTACCTCTTTTGGGTCTGTTTCTAAAGCCATTTCTGCTGCGTTAATTGCTTTTATTGCTCCCATAGAATTACGCTCTATACAAGGTACTTGTACTAAACCCGCAATAGGATCGCAAGTTAAACCTAAATGATGTTCCATAGCAATTTCTGCAGCTACCAAACATTGCGCAGGAGCACCTCCTAATAATTCTGTTAAAGCACCAGCTGCCATAGCGGAAGACACTCCAATTTCTGCTTGACATCCTCCCATTGCTGCAGAAATTGTAGCGTTTTTCTTAAAAATACTACCAATTTCTCCCGCAACTAATAAGAATTTTTTAACGTGTTCAAAATTAGCTTCATGATTTTCAATCACCATATAATACATTAAAACCGCAGGAATTACACCAGCACTTCCATTTGTTGGCGCCGTTACTACTCTACCTAAAGCAGCATTTACTTCGTTAACAGAAAGCGCAAAACAACTTACCCATTTTAAAATTTCTCTAAATCTTACTTCAGTACTTCTTATAGCTACTAACCATTCTTGAGGATTAGCATAACTTGTATTTTTTATTAGTTTTTGATGCGTATCAAAAGCACGTCTTTTTACATTTAATCCTCCAGGAAGCCTACCTTCTGTATGGCAACCAATATACATGCATTCTAACATGGTTTCCCAAATTCTATTTAACTCAAAATCAATTTCACTCTCAGAACGTAATTCTAACTCATTTTTTAATACAATTTCAGAAATTGCTAAATTATCTTTTTCACAATATTCTTCTAATTGAATTGCTCTATTAATAGGATAAGGAAAGTTGTTTTTATTAATTTCTATTTCTTCTTCAAAATGATTATTTTCCTGTACAATAAATCCTCCACCAATAGAATAATAAGTTTCCGTAGAAATTTCATTACCGTTTTCAAAACCTCTAAATGTAATTCCGTTTGCATGAAAAGGTAAAAACTCTCTATTAAATTTGATGTTAGCCTTTAAAAAAGGAATTTTTTTCCCTCCCTTAAAATACAACTCTTCTTGTGTATTAATTCTTTCTATGATAATAAATATATCTTCAATGGGTATGTATTCTGGGTCAGCTTCACTTAAACCAAGTAAAACAGCTAAATCTGTTGCATGACCTTTACCTGTTAAAGAAAGAGATCCATATAAATCTACATGAATACGATCAATTAAATTAAACTTATTTTGAGTTTTAATAGTTTGAATCCATTGTTCAGCGGCTCTCCAAGGACCCAATGTATGTGAACTTGATGGACCAACACCAATTTTCAACATATCAAAAACACTTATAAATTGCGACATTCGTAAAATTTAAATAATAACACGCTGTAAATGTAAAAAATCCAACTTAAAAAGTTGGATTTTTTTACTATATAATAATCTTTTTATTTATTTAGAAACCATAAACAGCCTCTTTATCAAATTTCTTCATTAACATATAATAAACTACTGCTCTATATTTTTTTCTTTCAGATTTTCCAATTCTTTCCATCACTTCTTCAATTCCTGCATCTAATTCACTACTATCTTCTAAACCTAATTTCTTTATTAAGAAATTTTTCTTAACAGTTTCTAATTCTTTTGGATCAGAGCCAGAAACAGTTTCTGCATCTGCCTTATATATAGAAGGTCCTAAACCTTTTGTTACCGCTGCTAATAATTCTGTGTTAGAACGTAAATTTCTATCGTCCATAAATTTTTTGTACAAAGCTACTTTTTCGTCAAATTTGCTCATAATTTTTTTAATTTATTTTTATAATTTATTCAATATTCCAAATATATGAAATTAATTAGTCAATTCAAATACTTGTATTCTTCTATTCTTTAGATACATTTTATGTCAATATGTCACAAATCATTTTTTAAAAGTAAAAAAAACTGACATTTTCTAGTCAATTAAGGGTTGGCACATAGTTTGACTAATGTAAAATGTAAAATTGAAATAAAAATTTTTAATATAAATATTAGTTATGAGTAAAATTATAGGAATTGACTTAGGAACAACAAACTCTTGTGTTTCCGTAATGGAAGGTAATGAGCCAGTTGTAATACCTAATGCAGAAGGAAAAAGAACTACACCATCTATCGTTGCCTTTGTTGAAGGAGGAGAACGTAAAATTGGTGATCCTGCAAAAAGACAAGCAGTTACAAATCCAACAAAAACAGTTTCTTCAATTAAACGTTTTATGGGTAACAAATTCTCTGATTCTTCACAAGAAGTAAAAAGAGTACCTTATAAAGTAGTAAAAGGTGATAACGATACACCTAGAGTAGATATTGATGGTCGTTTATATACACCTCAAGAAATTTCTGCTATGGTATTACAGAAAATGAAAAAAACAGCAGAAGACTATTTAGGTTCTGATGTTTCTGAAGCTGTAATTACTGTACCTGCTTATTTTAACGATGCACAAAGACAAGCTACAAAAGAAGCTGGTGAAATTGCTGGTTTAAAAGTAAGAAGAATTATAAACGAACCAACTGCAGCTGCTTTGGCTTATGGTTTAGACAAATCTCATGACGATAAAAAAATAGTTGTTTTTGATTTTGGTGGTGGAACACATGATGTTTCTATCTTAGAGTTAGGAGATGGAGTTTTTGAAGTATTAGCTACTGACGGAGATACACACTTAGGTGGTGATGATGTTGATGCAAAAATTATTGACTGGTTAGTTGCTGAATTTAAAGCAGATGAAAACATGGATTTAACTACAGATCCAATGGCTTTACAACGTTTAAAAGAAGCTGCTGAAAAAGCGAAGATTGAATTATCTTCTTCTGCATCAACAGAAATTAACTTACCATATATTACTGCAACTGCTAGTGGACCAAAACACTTGGTTAGAACCTTATCTAGAGCTAAATTTGAACAATTAATTGACGATTTAGTAAAAAGAACTATTGAGCCTTGTGAAACTGCTTTAAGAAATGCAGATTTATCTAAATCTGATATTGATGAAATAGTTTTAGTTGGTGGTTCTACAAGAATACCTGCTGTACAAGAAGCTGTTGAAAAATTCTTCGGAAAATCGCCAAGTAAAGGTGTAAACCCTGATGAAGTTGTTGCTTTAGGAGCTGCTATTCAAGGTGGTGTTTTATCTGGTGATGTAAAAGATGTATTATTATTAGATGTTACACCTTTATCATTAGGTATTGAAACAATGGGTAATGTTTTCACAAAATTAATTGATGCAAACACAACCATACCAACAAAAAAATCTCAAGTATTTTCTACAGCAGTAGACAATCAACCATCTGTAGAAATTCACGTTTTACAGGGTGAAAGAGCAATGGCTGCTGATAATAACACAATTGGTCGTTTCCATTTAGATGGTTTACCTCCAGCACAAAGAGGAGTTCCACAAATTGAAGTAACTTTTGATATTGATGCTAATGGTATCATTAAAGTTTCTGCTTTAGACAAAGGAACAAACAAATCTCATGAAATTAGAATTGAAGCTTCATCTGGTTTATCTGAAGAAGAAATCAAGAAAATGAGAGAAGAAGCAGAAGCAAATGCGGATGCGGATAAAGCAGCAAAAGAAACTGCAGAAAAAATTAATGGAGCTGACTCTATGATTTTTCAAACAGAAAAGCAATTAAAAGAATTTGGCGAAAAATTATCTGCTGATAAAAAAGAACCAATTGAAGCTGCTTTAGTTGAATTAAAAGCTGCCCATGAATCTAAAGATTTAGCTCAAATAGACGCAGCAATGGAAAAGATTAATGAAGCTTGGAAAGTTGCCTCTGAAGAGATGTATGCAGCACAAGGTGGAGCTGAAGGAGCAAACCCTGGAGCTGAACAAGGTCAACCAGAAGCAGATGCTCAAGGAGACAATGTTGAAGATGTAGATTTCGAAGAGGTAAAATAATTTACTGAAAAGAAAAACATACTTTCTTAAATAAATAAAACGCAATCATTAATTTGGTTGCGTTTTTTATTTTTAAATAAAAGTCTTCACTTTTAACTATTTTTGAAACTTATGAAAAAAAATATTTTTTTACTTATTGTATTAATATGCTTTTCTACATGTACAAATAAAGACTATTCTTCTTTTAAAGTAGGAGTAGTTTCTGATTGTCAATACTGTAATTGCGAAATTAAATGGAACAGATATTATAAAAAAGCACCTAAAAGACTTAAAGAAGCTGTTACAACTTTAAATAAAGATTCTTTAAACTACACAATTCATTTGGGCGATTTTATAGATCAAAATATCAAAAGTTTAGATAGTATTTTACCAACATGGAACACTTTAAAATCTAAATCTTATCATGTTTTAGGTAATCATGATTTTGATGTTGATGAAACAAATAAGCAAAAAATGCTTGAGAAATTGAACATCAAAAAAAGATATTATAGTTTTATTGAAAATGATTGGAAATTTATCGTTTTAGATGGTAATGACTTAAGTTTTTACGGAACTACAACAAAGATAAAACAACAACAAACAGACTCCTTATTCAATTTATTAAAAGGAAAAAAATTACCCTATTTAAAAAAATGGAATGGAGCTTTGAGCAATACCCAATTATTATGGGTTAAAAAAGAGCTGGATGAAGCTGTTAGCAAAAATCAAAAAGTAGGTTTTTATTGTCATTTCCCTATTTTTCCAATTGATGAGCATAACATCTGGAATAGAGATCAATTTTTATCACTAATAAAACCGTATAAAAACGTAAAAGTTTTTTTTAACGGGCATAATCACGCAGGCGCATATCAAGAAGTTGACAACGTACATTATTTAACTTTTAAAGGTATGGTTGATACAGAAAATACCTCAGCATTTGCAAAAGTGAATTTTGGTAAAGATACAATTACAATAGAAGGTTTTGAAAGAGAACCTTCAAGAAAATTAATTATTAAATAATTATTTCTTTTGAAAACTTACAATCAAACCAACTTTTTTAAACATACTTTTTGTGAATTTGAGCAAGTTGATAATTTTAAGTTTCCAGGCAAAACCAACTATAAAAGTAAATCTGAAAGCATCTATTTTTATACCGACGAAGGTGTTTACAGGAAATCGAATCATTGGGGAAGAGTTGCCAATTGTAGATGGAGATTAATTTCAAACAAAAATTATAAAAATCAACAAATTGTCATTGGTTTTGCAAAATGGACAAATTTCTACCCTATTAATTCTTCAGAAAAAATATTTTTTATTGACGTGAATTTTGAAGAGAAATCAGCAAAAATTCAAACAAAAAAAACAATTGAAGCACAAAAATTATTCACCTTTTCTGAAGCTCAAAAAAAGACAAAACAAATAAATCATTTATTTAAAGATGATAAATGGGCTAGCTATTTTAATGAAGAAATTAATATCCTTAGAAAAAAAATAATCATAAAATTTATCAATTCAGAAAAAACTTTACAACAAATTAAATCTACTTATAAATAATAAAATAACTTTCTTTTCAGTAAATTTGTTTTCGATTTAACCTTATCAAATCTTCATGAATATACCACAGTCAAGTTTTCCTAGAGTAGTAATTATTGGTGGTGGTTTTGCTGGTTTAGCCGCTGCAAAAGGTCTTGAAAAACAAGAATTACAAGTTGTTTTAATAGACAAGCATAATTATCATACTTTTCAGCCTCTACTTTACCAAGTTGCCACGGGTGGTTTAGAACCAGATTCTATTGCTTTTCCATTAAGAAAACGATTTAATGATGTAGAAAACTTCTTTTTTAGATTAACTGAAGTTACAAAAGTTAATACCGAAAAAAATGAAATTGAAACTACTATTGGAAATTTAGAGTATGATGAGTTAATTATTGCCACAGGTTCTACAACTAATTTTTTTGGAAATACAAACATCCAAAAACATACTATGGAAATGAAATCTGTGCCTCAATCTTTAAATATTAGAAGTTTAATTTTAGAAAATTTTGAAGAAGCTCTATTAACATCTGACTTAGAAGAAAGAAAAGCTTTAATGAATTTTGTAATTGTTGGTGGAGGTCCAACTGGTGTTGAGCTAGCTGGAGCTTTGGCAGAAATGAAAAAAGGTATTTTACCTAAAGATTATCCTGATTTAGATATAAGACAAATGCAAATTAATTTAATTCAGAGTTCTTCATGTTTATTAAAAGGAATGAGTGCAAAAGCATCTGAAAAAGCTGAAGATTTTTTAATAAATTTAGGTGTAAATGTTTGGAAAAACTTACGTGTTTTAGATTATGATGGCAAAACAGTAACCACAAAAGGAGAAGATTATTTTAGAGCTGAAACTGTTATTTGGGCAGCTGGTGTAAAAGGAAAAACTATAAATGGTTTAAATGAAGAATGCGTTATTGAAAGAGCTGCAAGAATAAAGGTTGATGCTTTTAGCAAAGTTGTAAGCTATAATAATATCTATGCCATTGGCGATATTGCTTGTATGACATCTGAAGAAAACCCATACGGACATCCTATGATGGCACAACCTGCCATACAACAAGGTAAATTAGTTGCTAAAAATATTATTGCTAAATTATTTAATAAAGAACAAAAAGCTTTTATATATAATAATAAAGGCTCTATGGCTACAATTGGTAGAAATAAAGCAGTTGTAGATTTACCAAAATGGAAATTTCAAGGTGTTTTTGCTTGGTTTGTTTGGATGTTTGTACACTTATTTTCTTTAATTGGTTTTAGAAATAAAGTAATTGTTTTTTTTAATTGGGTATACAACTATATCCGTTTTGACAGAGAAACAAGACTAATTATTCGTCCTTATAAAAACAAAAAAAAACTTGGTGAGTAGTGTTACAAGAATCATAAAATGTTATAATTGTGGTGTTTTTAATACCAATAAAGAATATTGTATAAGTTGTAACACCTTGATTTCTGACGCCAAAAAAAGAGAAATTAAAACAGCAAAAGTTAAGCTAGCTGAAATAGAAAAAGCAGTTTATGAATTAAAGCATCCTAATTTAGCAGAACGTTTAAAAAAACACCCTAATTTTTTATATAAAATTATTGGCTGGTTTTTATATTCTGCAATTATGGTTGTTAGTGCAATTGGTGCAGGTTTAGCTTGGTTTATTGCAATGGTTGCCGCTGGTTAAGTATGAAAAAAATACTTTTATATTATTTCTATTGCTCTATATTTACAGGAACTTTAGTCTACTTTTTACAATATTTTGATGTTATTCTTCCAAAAATTATTGGTTTTTATTTGAATGATTTTTTAATCATACCCATCGTTCTTTTTATCAGTTTACAGGTTTTAAAATGGTCTAAAAATGATAAAAATTACACCATTTCTCTTCCAATAGTTTTATATGTTTGTTTAATATATAGTATCTTATTTGAATTTGTTTTTCCAAAATATTTAGCAAGATATACCAAAGACTTTGTAGATGTTATTTTATATTTTGCAAGTGGATTTTTATATTACAAATTACAGAAAATAAGTACTTGAAAAAAGCAATAAACATACCCAATGAAACAGTTAATAGAATTTGTAATGCAATTATTTATATTGATGAAAATCTTGATAAAAAACTAAATCTAGATAAAGTTTGTAAAAAAGCATATTTCTCTCCTTTTCATTTTCACCGTCTTTTTTCTGTAGTTACTAGTGAAACTCTTAATAATTATATTTCCAGAAGAAGAATTGAAAAAGCTGCTGCTTATTTATTACATCAAAAACAAAAATCTGTCACAGAAATTTCTGAAGCTGTAGGTTTTTCTAGCTTATCTTCATTCTCAAAAGCTTTTAAAAAATTTTACGGAATTTCTCCAGACAAATTCAAAAAAGAAAGCCCTGATAAATACAGCAAGATTTGTAAAACTGAAAGCAAAAAAGGACAAATTACAGTTACATTTGAACAATATATTTGCAATGTTAACAATGCTTTAAAATGGATCAAAATGAATGCAAAAACAGAAATTAAAAAAGTACCAACATTAGACTTAGGATACATTGCTCATAAAGGAAAGATGGAAGAAATTGGTAGTATTTATAATAAATTGGTAAAATGGGCAACACCAAAAGGCTTGATAAATGAACAAACAAGAATGGTTACCATTTATCATGACAGCCCTAAAATTACAGACCCAAATAATTTAAGAATGAGTGCTTGCATTGTTCTAAATGACCCAATTGAAATTGATGGAGAAGTAAATTTAAGAGTTTTAAGACCAAAAAAATGTATTGTTTCTAGATTAGAAATTACCCCTTATCAATTTCAACAAGCTTGGGAGGCTAGCTTTGCTTTTATGGTTGAAAATGGTTATAAAAAATCGGAAGTAGATTCCTTTGAAATCTATTATAATAATGCTGCTGAGCATCCAGAAAATAAGTTTATTGTAGATCTATGCATCCCTATTTTATAATTTTTTTAATCATTAACCATGAAACACGAATGGAGAAAAAAGGAAAAGGAATTATATATTCCAAAAACAAAACCTCAACAAATTTTAATTCCTGAATTTAACTTTTTCTCTATAGAAGGTAAAGGAAATCCAAATAGTCCGTTTTTCTCAGACTTTATAGGTGCTTTATATGCATTTTCTTATGGTATTAAAATGACCTTAAAAAAAGACCCAATTTTAAATGGATATTATGATTACACCGTATACCCTCTTGAAGGTATTTGGGATATTTCAGAAAAAGCTAAAAAAGAATTCGACCCAAGTTTACCAATTAATAAAGACGAATTAGTTTTTAAATTAATGATTAGACAACCTAATTTTGTAACAAAAGAGTATGCCACAAAAATTATAAAACAAGTTAAAGCCAAAAAACAAAACCCAATTTTAGAGCTTGTTAAATTTGAAAAAAATAAAGAAGGTAATTGTTTGCAAATGTTACACATTGGTTCTTATGATGATGAAGCTACTACTTTTAAAATCATGGAAGAGTATTTAGAAAATCATAATTTAAAGAGAGTATCTAAAATACATAAAGAAATTTATTTATCAGACTTTAGAAAAGTGCCCTCAGAAAAACTAAAAACAGTTTTACGTTTTAATATTAAATAAAAAAGCCACAATTCGTCTTTTAAATTTTACAACTGAGTGTTTCTTTTTATTTTTTCCTTTAAAAATCATACACTTTTGTCTCATCAAAAAAACAAAACTGATGAAACGCATATTATCTATTTTATTTACAATTTGTCAAATTTCTTTATTTGCGCAAACAACTATTTCTGGTAAAGTTACTGACTCTAAAAACAATCCAATTTTAGGAGCAAACATTTATTTAGACGGCACTTATGATGGAACTTCTTCAAACGAGAAAGGAGAGTTTTATTTTAAAACATCAGAAAAAGGAGCACAAACTTTGGTTATTTCTTATATCTCTTTTGAAACATTTACCAAAACAGCAGATGTTTCATCACTTAAAAATTTACACATAAAGTTAAGAGATGATGTAAATTCTTTAGACGCCGTAATTATAAACGCTGGTACTTTTAAAGCAGGCGAAAAAGCAAAAGTGACTGTTTTAAAACCATTAGATATTGTAACTACAGCAAGTGCTGTAGGTGATATTTTAGGTGCTTTACAAACTTTACCAGGTGCTTCAGCTGTTGCAGAAGATGGGCGTCTTTTTGTAAGAGGCGGAGATGCAGAAGAAACACAAATTTTTATTGATGGTGCACGTGTTTCTACACCCTACAGCCCTACGCCAAATAATGCGCCAACACGTGGACGATATTCACCTTTTTTATTCAAAGGTATTACCTTTTCAACAGGTGGATATTCTGCAGAATATGGACAAGCTTTGTCTGGAGTTTTAGACTTAACAACCATAGACAAACCAGACCAAGAAAAAACAGAAATTTCATTAATGACACTTGGCGTAGGAGTAGGAAATACACAAATTTGGGGTAATAATTCTTTAAGTATAAATGCTTCTTACATAAATTTAGGACCGTATACAGAAGTTTTTCCAGACAGAAATACTTGGTTAAAACCTTATCAAGCTTCAAGTGGAGAAATGATTTACAGGCATAGTTTTAAAGACGATTCTATGTTAAAAATTTATGGTGCATTTAGTTATACCGATTTAGATGTAATTCAGGATGATATTAATTTTGCTGATGGATTTCGTTTTGGATTGAATAACAGAAACTTATATATAAACAGTTCTTACAAAAATAAATTTGGTAACAATTGGAAGATTGAAAGTGGTTTAAGTGTTACCAATGATAATTCAACAGTTAAAATTAGTGATGATAATGTTGATAATAATGAAAACTCTGCACATTTTAAAACAAAAATAAGAAAGCAATTCTCGAGTAGGTTTAGGATAAATTTCGGTTCAGAATATTTTATTACAAAGTTTACTGAAATGTATAACCCAATCAATAATCAATCTTTTAACTATGGTTTTAACAATAATTTATTTGCCACTTTTGCAGAAACAGACATTTTCTTTTCAAAAAATTTGGCAACAAAAATAGGGGTCAGAGCTGAACACTCTAGTTTTTCAGATGAATTTACAGTTTCACCAAGAGTTTCATTATCCTATAAAACAGGTAAAAACTCACAATTTTCTTTAGCTTACGGAGGGTTTTATCAAAATCCTAGAAACGAATATTTAAAATTTAACCAAGATTTAAAATCTGAAAAAGCATCACATATAATTGCTAATTTTCAGCATACCCAACAAAATCAAATTTTTAGAGTAGAAGCATATTATAAAGATTACAACAACTTGGTAAAATATGATACCGAAACAGCAAATTTAACATCAAAATACAACAATAATGGTAACGCTTATGCTAAAGGAATAGACATTTTTTGGAGGCAAAATCAAAAAATAAAAAACATAGATTATTGGGTGTCATATTCATTTTTAGACACCAAAAGAGATTATAAAAACTACCCAACTGTAGCAACACCAAACTTTGCTTCTACTCATAATTTATCTGTTGTAACCAAACATTGGATTGAAGGTTTAAAAAGTCAGATTGGATTTACTTACAATTTTGCTTCTGGCAGAACATATACAAACCCAAATGAAACAGGATTTCTAAATAACAAAACAAAGAACTACAATTCAGTAAGTGTTAATTGGGCGTATTTAATAGATCAACAAAAGATTTTATATTTCTCAGCAAATAATGTTTTAGGTACAAAAAATATATTTGGGTACAACTACAAAAACGAATCTAATATTAATGGTCTCTTTGATAGGCAAGCTATTGTACCAAATGCAGATAGTTTCTTTTTTGTAGGCTTCTTTTGGACGATTAGCGATGATAAAAAATCAAATAACTTGAATAATTTATAATTTTAATAAAAATCTACTTAACCTCTAAACTTAAATAAATCAACAATTCATCAATAAAAAAATACAATTCAGTATTATTATTTATTTAAAACGCTAAAAACATCAGATATTTGAATCTCAAAACAACAACCATGAAAAAATCACTTCTAACAATTGCTTTTATTCTTACCGTAAACTTATCAATAAAGGCACAAGAAACAGCAACTTTTAACTTAACTATTAATGTTGAAGGAATTGAAAGTAATACAGGAAAAATTTACATTGCAATTTATGATAACGAAGCTAGTTTTTTAAAAACCTCAAAAGGAATTATTGCAGATATTAATGATAAAAAATCAATTGGAGTATTCAAAAATCTAAAAAAAGGAATCTATGCTATCTCCTTATTTCATGATGAAAATAACAATAAAAAATTAGACACAAAGATATTTGGAATTCCAAAAGAACCTTATGGTTTTTCTAATGATGCAAGTGGTTTTATGGGACCACCAAAATTTGAGGATGCAAAATTTACTTTAGAGAATAACAAAACAATCACCATAAAAATAAACTAATGTTAGCAAAAAAAATATCTTATTACTTCTTAGCAATATGTTGTATTGCTATAGGATTATATCCAACTATCTATTTTGTAATTGATAGAAAATTTGGATTATTAGCAAGTAAATCTGAAACACTTTTAGCAGATACAATTTGGAATTCAATGTTTTATACTCACATTGTTTTAGGAGGTGTTGCTTTATTAATTGGATGGCTACAGTTCCATAAAAAATTGCGTTTAAAGAATTTACAACTTCATAAAAAAATAGGAAAAGTATATGTTATTTCTTGCTTATTAAGTGGAGCTTCTGGTTTTTATATTGCACTTTATGCTACAGGTGGTTTAAGCCCCAAATTAGGTTTTACTTCAATGGCAATAGTTTGGTTTTGTACAACATTTTTTGGATTTACTGCTATTAAAAAAGGTGATATCATTAAACATCAAAAACTAATGATTTATAGTTATGCTGCTTGTTTTTCTGCTGTAACTTTAAGAATATGGTTGCCAATTTTTTCTAGCATTTTAGGTGGTTTTCTTCCAGCTTACAGAATTGTAGCTTGGTTATCTTGGGTGCCCAATATTATAGTTGCTTACTATATCTGTAAGTATCAATTTAAAACAACAAATTAAATATCAATACAATGAAAAAAATAACAATTATTATTGCAATTTTATTTGCCACAACACTTTCTGCTCAAACAAAATATCAAAAAGGAATGCAACAAGCTTTCTCTCTTTGGGAACAGAAGAAAATGACAGAAGCTTCACAGCTTTTTGAAAGGATTTCTAATGCTGAACCAGCAAAATGGTTACCTCCTTATTATGCAGCAACAATAGAAATTA
Source organism: uncultured Polaribacter sp. (assembly GCF_947500975.1). GTDB lineage: Bacteria > Bacteroidota > Bacteroidia > Flavobacteriales > Flavobacteriaceae > Polaribacter. The sequence goes on along the minus strand of NZ_CANMUE010000004.1, from coordinate 258,013 downwards.
TTGGAAGCTTTGGTTTAAAAGATGAAGCGCTATTAAAAGCTAAATTAACAAAGGCTCAAAAGTTTTTAGATATAGCAAAATCAAATTCTAAAGAAAACCCTGAAATTATTATTACACAAGCCTTTTTAAATTTAGGGTACATTGCTTTTGATGGTCAAAAATATGGCATGACTTTATCAGGAAAAAATGCTCAACTATACGCAAAAGCTTTACAAATTGCACCAAAAAACCCTAGAGTTGTCTTAGGTAATGCAGAATGGAATATGGGTTCTGCTCGTTTTTTCGGAAAATCTACAAAACCGTATTGCGATGAAATAAAAAGAGCTATTAAACTTGGAAAAGAAGAAAAAATTGACATTGAATTTTATCCAAAATTTATGTTAGAAAGAGCCCAAGAAGTTTTAAAACAGTGTGAAAATTAATTTATTGTTAGTAATCTTCAGTAGGTAGCTTATTATCAAATTTCTGATGTAAAACTACTTACTGAGAATTACCAATTATTTTATCAACCAAATTTTTCTTGGCTTTTTCATCATCTCCAAACAACCATTGCAACACATTATCTTCCCAAATTTGCCGTTTTTCGGTTTCAGTAATAATATTTCTTTCAATGGCTAAATCTAAAATTTTTCCAGGATAAGAAGATTGCTTATCACTTTCCATTTCTCCTAAAGGATAAGGATCATCTAAGCCCATTAAAACCTGACTTGTACCTTGCCTTTGAAACATTAATTTTAAAGAATCTGTATCATGAACCAGGGTATCAAAAAAGATATTTTTATGTCCAACCGCTTTTCTTGGATGCGTTTTTCCTTCAAACAAATCTGGTCTTCCATCAAAACCCTGTATTCTTCTTCCTAAGTTCATTTGTGCTAATTGACCTCCGTGAGCAAAACAAGTTCTAATATTTTTAAAGCGTTCTTGCATACCGTTTAAGGTATAAAAATGATAGGCATCACCACATTGTGCTAACATCCAAATTAAATGAAAACGCCAATTGGTATTTTCTAATTTTATCATTTTATCGCCATCATAAGGATGAATTTCTATGGCAAGTTTATATTTATCAGCAAGTTCAAAAATACGATCATTTTCTTCATCAAAAACGCATCTCCACTGCCCAATAGAATCCATAAAATGTGTTGGTAAACACAATACTTTTAACCCTAATTCTTCTACACAACGCTTCATTTCATCTAAAGCTCCATAAATAAAACCTGGATGAACTACAAAGCCACAAGTAAACTTAGAAGGATGATTTTTTTGAACTTTTGCATTAAAATCATTTTGAAAACGTAACGCTTTTTTCATTTCTTCTAAGCGTAATCCATTTCCGTACAATTGAGATAGATTTAAAATTACAGCATGGTCTAACTTATTTTTTTCCATCCATAATAATTTTTCATCCAAGAAAAAACTAGAATCTGTTACGGGTCTACTCCACCCTTTTTGTAACATATGTTTACGCTCATCATCTACCCAAAAAATTTCTTTTTCCTTCATAAATTGAGGAATTTCTTCAGGATAAGGTAATAAATGTGAATGCCCGTTAATGCGTAATTTTCGTTTTTCCATCTTTCTATCATTGCGATTTTACAAAACAATCTCTAAAATTAATTTACAGATTACTTTATTCGTTCCTCATTCATAATGACGAACTATTAATTTTTTATTATCTACTTTAACCTATTTACGAACTACTTTATTAGGCTTTTCCATCACAGTTCCACAATTATCACAAGTACATTTTTTTTCATCAGAATAATATGTATCAAAAATAACAGGCATATCAGTTTCTATATTATCCAAAGCAAATTCCTCTCTGTATAACGGATTTCCACAATTTTCACAATACCATTCTAGTGCATCTAACATTCCTTCAGAACGCGGATATTCTATTACCAAACCAACAGTATTTTCTTTTCTTTGTGGAGAATGTGGTACTTTTCCTGGCAATAAATAAATATCACCTTCATTAATTTCTACATCAATCATTTTACCTTTATCATCTATGATTTTTAAAATCATATCTCCTTCAACTTGATAAAAAAACTCTGGTGTTTCGTTATAATGATAATCTTTTCTGTTATTTGGCCCACCAACAACCATTACAATATACTCGCCATTATCCCAAACTTGTTTGTTACCAACAGGCGGTTTTAATAAATGACGATGCTCATCAATCCACTTTTTAAAATTTAACGGTTGTACTAAATTACTCATAATATTATTTTTGGGCGTTACCTAAAGGTCGGGCTTTTCACTATATCTTTTTTCTTCTGCTCTCGATACAAATTTTTCATTCTTCAAAATTCACTCGAACGGACAGAAAAAAGGATGCCGTTTCAATCCCTAACGCGAAATTTCGTTATAAATTTAACTATTTTTTATTTCTTCTAAAATCATTTTTTTAATCTTAACCGCTTTTTCAAAATGATCTAACTTATGGGTTTCAATCCACCATTTAGCAACTTCCATTAACAAAGTTGGATTCTCATTTTTATTCTTGAAAAATGCATAAAAAGACAAACCAACATTGTCTCCTTTTTTAGCGATTTTATCATCACAAACCTGTATTATTTTGGCTTTAATTTCTTTATTCATCAATATCATTTTTCAAGTTTATATAATGCAATCATTTTTTTATTAATTATCTTTTTAGGTACATTTTTAATCAGAAAATTTCTAATATTTTGACCATATTTCCAATGCGCCATTTTACCTGTATTCCAAGATTGATTTACAACTAAATTTACTTTCTTTTGCCTTTTTTGTTGAAATAATTCAAATATATTTTTGTTTAAATTTTCAGCAATCAAATTACTTAAATAATAAGCATCTTCTATAGCTTGTGCACCACCTTGCCCCATATTTGGTGTTGTTGCATGACCTGCATCACCAATTAAACAAATATTATTTTTGTGCCAACTAGAAAGTGGTTTTAAATCGTTAATATCATTTTTTAAAATTTGATGTAAAGGAGTTTCAGAAATCAATTTTAAAATTAGAGGATCAAAATCAAAAAATAAATTCAATAATTTTTCTTTTACGAAACGAGTATCTTCTTTACTATTTTCCGTTGCTAAAGCTACTGCAAACCAATATACTTTGTTTTTTGCTATGTGTGAAATTCCAAATCTAATTTGATTCCCCCAAAGTTCATAACCTCTATGGGCATATTTCTCATCTAATTTTATATCTACAACTCCTCGCCAACAAGTTTGACCAGAATACCTTTTGTTACTTTTAGGAAAAAGCTGATTTCTAACTTTAGAATTTATACCATCTGCTCCAATTAAAAAATCTGTTTCTGTTGTAGAATTATCATTAAAAGTAATTACTATTTTCCCTGATTTTAATTCTTTAAGTGATTGAAAACCTTTATTTAAAAATATTTTTTCTTTAGGTATTTTATCAAACAACAATTTTTGAAGCGCAGCTCTATGAATTGCAATTGTTGTATATCCAAATTCGGTTTTAATAAAATCTTGTGAACTATCCGAAATTGGAGACAAATCTGCTTTACCAATGGTTATTCTATCAATTGAATTCCCTTTTTCTTTTACCTCATCTAATACTCCAATACATTCTAAAACTTGTAACGCATTGGGAGCTAACCAAATTCCAGCTCCAACTTCATTCAATTCTGGTGCTTTTTCAAAAATCTGATACGGAATTCCTTTCTTCTCAAATGCTAATGCCGTTGTAAGTCCTCCAATTCCTGCGCCTATAATTGTGTACATCTTCCTATTATTTTTCTGCTAATTCTAACAACTTTAAAGTTGTATTATAATTTCTAGTTGTTGCAATTACATTCAGTTTTTTTTCAAACAAATTATTAGTAAGTTTTGTTTTTCCAAAACCGGAAGGGCAATAAATATAAACCATATCTTTCTCAATATGATAATTGTCGTTATTAATACCTTTTACTTCAATTTTTAATACTGATGCTTTTTTATTTAAAAATACAAAAGCTATTATTTTAGAATTATCTTTTAAAAATGGATAGCTAGCAATTGCTTTTTTCCATTCAGGAATTGTTCTTGCTATTACCGGAACATCATATCCAAATTTAGTTGCAATTCCTCCTTTTATTTTTTGACAAATTTCTAATTTTGATTTATCAGATTCTAAAATGATATTTCCGCTCTGAATATAAGTTTGTACATTATGAAACTTCAAATCGTTTAATAATTGACGTAAATCAGCCATCGGAATTTTATTTTTTCCAGACACATTAATTCCCCTCAATAAAACAATATATTTATTCATTTTGTTTTTAATATCCAAAAACAGGATTTCCATTTTCACATATTACAACACTAGGTTGTGATGGAATGGAACAATCGCTAATTATTGCCCATTTTTCATTAAATTCACTCTGAGCAGTTCTATGTTCTTCAATTTTTTCTAGAAAAAGTTCGGTGTCAATATTTGTCGAATATGCAATAAAACCAACAGGTCCTCCACAAGCCTTATTCCCATAACTAGTGAAAGTCCATTCAGCCAAATCATCACAATTTTCGCTAGTCGCTAAATTCTCTATTTTAGAAAACAATTGATTTAAGTTTTCCTCTTCTTGTTCTTGAGTTAATTCATTATTGTTGTTACAAGAAATAAATACTCCGAATATAAAGATTATTCTTATAAATTTTACTTTCTTCATAATTTCGTTTTTATTTTAGATACTCAATTTTCATTTTGGTTGCATCTAATTACGCACAACTATAAATTTAGCTTTATAAACCTGCTATTTTATCTTCGTTTAATATTTGTGCTGTTTCTTCTTTTACTTTACTTAATATTACCTCTAACTCATCTTTTCTCATATCTAAATGCGTATGAACTTCATCATCTGCAATTAAATTTAACAAAGCTTTATCTTGTGCCCTACCTCTTTTCATTGCTTCATTATAGCCAATATTTTCATTAAAAGTAACCAAAGAGTATTTAGAAGAATATTGCGTTGGAAACGTTTTTTCTAATTCCATTTCTAGCTTTCTTTTTTCTTTAAAAAGCGGATTTGAAACATGATTTTTCATCTCATGAAAATTATCGATTGCCAAATCTGCAATTGCGTCTGTATCCTGCTTTCTAACTTTTTGGTAAGCTTTAAAAACTTCTTCCCAATTACTTAAATTTTGATTCAAAATTTCATCAAAAACAACAACATCCTCAAAAGAAGCATTCATTCCTTGACCATAAAATGGCACAATTGCATGTGCTGAATCTCCCATCAACAAAGTTTTATTTTGATAACTCCAAGGCGAGCATTTTACGGTTCCTAAAGCACCGGTTGGGTTTTTTAAAAACTCCTCTTTTATATTGGGTATCAATGCCAAAGCATCTGGAAATTCTTGCTCAAAAAAGGTTGTAATTTTTTCTTCAGATGTTAAGTTTTCAAAATTAAATTCGCCTTCATTATAACTTAAAAATAGTGTAACGGTAAAACTGCCATCTAAATTTGGTAATGCAATTAACATAAAATCGCCTCTAGGCCAAATATGTAAATGCTGTTTACTTATTTGATGATTCCCTGTTTTACCCGCAGGAATTTCTAATTCTTTATAACCATGATTTAAATAATTTTGAGAATAGCTAAACAAGAATTTACGCTCTAAATAATAACTTTTTCTAAGTGAAGAACCGGCTCCGTCTGTCCCAAAAATCACATCAGATTTTAGTGTAAATTCTTCTTTCGTTTTATAATCTTTAAAATGTACAATTGAATTTTCTATATCAACTTTTTTACACTTCTTATTAAAATGGATATTTACATTTTGGTGTTTTTCTGCTTCTGTTAGTAAAACTCCATTTAAATCTCCTCTTGAAATTGAATTGATATATTCATTTTCTCTTCCTGAATAATTAGACGCAAATGTGTTTCCCTGTCTATCATGTATTAATCTTCCAAACATTGGAATACAAATTTCTTTTGCTTTTTCTTCTACCCCACACAAACGCAAAGCTTTAAAACCTCTATCTGACAACGCTAAATTGATACTTCTTCCTGCAGAAATATCTACTTTTCGTAAATCAGGTCTGCTTTCATATACCTCAACTTTATAACCTCTTTGCGCAAGTCTTAAAGCTAGTAAACTACCACATAAACCTGCACCAATAATTAGTATTTTATCTTGTTTATTCATTTATAGTAATTCTTTTAAAATTGAAACCATTTGATATACATCTTCAAAAGAATTATACATTGGCGTTGGTGCACATCTAATTACATCTGGTTCTCGCCAATCTGTAATAATATTATTTTCTGTTAGTTTTTGATGTAAACTTTTATCAGCATTTTTTACTTGAATAGATAATTGACAACCTCTTTCTTTTGGGTTTGTTGGTGTAATAATTTTAATGTCATCAGAATTAATTTCATTAATTAAAAACTCAAAATAGCCTGTTAGTTTTTCTGATTTTTCTCTTAAAGGCTCCATGCCAACTTCATCAAATAAATCTAAAGAAGCTTTTATTGCTGCCATTGATAATATTGGCGGATTACTTAACTGCCAACCTTCTGCTCCTTCCATCACATCAAAGGGTTGACGCATATTAAAACGTGTTTTTTTATTATGATTCCACCAACCAGAAAAACGTGGCAGTTCTTTATTATTAGCATGTTTTTCGTGCACGAATACCCCTGCTAAACTTCCTGGACCAGAATTTAAATATTTATAAGTACACCAAGCTGCAAAATCGATATTAGAATCGTGTAAATTGGGTTGGATATTTCCGGCTCCATGCGCCAAATCAATTCCAACAATACAACCTTTTGAGTGTCCAATTTCTGCAATTTTTTTAAGATCTAAAAACTGACCCGTGTAATAATTTACTCCGCCGATTAATAGCATCGCAATTTCATCGCCTTGGGTTGAAATAATTTCTTCTAAATCATCAATATTTAATAAAACTTCACCCTTTTTAGGTTTCCATTCAATAATATCATCCTCAGAAAAACCATGAAATTTTAATTGTGATTGCACAGCATATCTGTCCGAAGGAAACGCATCACTTTCAATTACAATTTTATATTTTGCTTTTGTTGGCCTGTAAAAAGAAACCATTAATAGGTGTAAATTGGTTGTAAGTGTATTCATTACCACAACTTCAATCGGTTTTGCACCCACAACTTTTGCCATTTTATCAGTTAAGAATTCATGATAATTTAACCACGGATTCTTAGCTTCAAAATGCCCTTCTACGCCTAAATTTGCCCAATCTTCTAATTCTTGATTGATATACTCTTTTGTAGATTTTGGCTGCAAACCCAAAGAATTTCCTGTAAAATACAACCAATCTTTTCCGTTTTTATCTTTTGGTATATGAAACCGTTTTCTTAAATGAGATAAACCGTCTTGTTTATCTAATTGTTTTGCAAACTCTAAGGTATTTTGGTATTCCATTAAAATAAAAAAATGATTGTTATCAAATATAAAACAATCATTTTTAGATTTCAATTTTTTGAGTTTTGATTTTTTGTATTTTAGCTAAAATTATTCTTTAATGAAATATTTAAAATCAATTACTTTCATATTATTAATGATTTTTATGTCTTGTAAAAAAGACACAAAAACGATTTCTGAATTAGAAAATATTCACTCCACAATTAAAACAATTTTTGCACCAGACAAACGTGTTGAATTATTTGATATTAATTTTGAATTGACTGACAATCAGCTTATTTTAGAAGGGGAAACTACTTCTGAAAAAGCTTTTGATATTCTATTAGATAGTTTAAAAAACAGAAAGTTAGCATTTACAAATAAAGTTCGTATTTTACCAGATTCTGCTGTTGGTAATCTAAAATATGCTATTGCAAGAAACTCTGTTATAAACATACGTTCTAAGCCAAAACACTCTGCCGAATTAGGTACGCAAGGTCTATTGGGAATGCCTCTAAAAGTATTAGATAAAAAAGGTGATTTTTATAGAGTTCAAACTCCTGATAATTATATTTCTTGGGTTGATAAAGGTGGAATTACACGAATGAACAAAGAAGATTTTGATACTTGGAATCATAAAAAGAAAATAATATTCACCAAAAATTTTGGATATATTTATGCTAGAATGGATGAAAAATCTCAAATAGTTTCTGACATTACTTCCGGAGGAATATTAAAATATATAGCTTTACATAAAGATTTTATAGAAGTTGAATATCCTGATGCTAGAAAAGGCTTTATAAAAAGAAACGAAGCTACATTATTTGAATCTTGGCTTACTAATTTAAACGCAACACAAAACAATATAGAAAATGTTGCAAAAAAAATGGATGGTTTTCCTTATTTATGGGGAGGAACTTCTACGAAAGGAATGGATTGTAGTGGGTTTACAAAAATGGTGTATTTACTAAATGGATTTATAATCCCAAGAGATGCATCGCAACAAATAAATGCTGGAAAAATTGTTGACAAGAACTTAAACTTTAAAGATTTACAAAAAGGCGATTTACTGTTCTTCGGAACAAAAGCGACTTCAAATAAAAAACAAAGAGTTGTACACGTAGGTATTTGGTTAGGAAACAACAAACATGAATTTATTCATGCCTCTGGCAATGTACATTTAAGTTCTATGGATGAAACTCAACCTAATTATGATGAAATGAATAAAAATAGATATTTAGGAAGTAGACGTTATTTGGGTGTTGACGATGATTTGATTATGGACTTAAAAAAACAAATAAAGCTATAACTTTTTTGGTTAAATAATTTAAAGTATAAATTCAAATTGTTCAAAATAACGGTTGTTGTAAATTATTAAAAATAAAATTGAAAATACTCGAACCTAAAAAACATAAAAAAATAGCCAATCACGAAAAACAAGTAACGGTTAGGCTATGATTAGTGCGGGATTAGAGAAGCGGAGGCTTTTCGATTAAGCACTTAGCCAAAACTTTTTATTTTGTTTTAATTTTTCATTTTAAAAGCCAAATCAAAAGATTTGGCGGACATTATAAAAATACTCTAAACTTTGGATTAAACACAAAAACCCGTATTAATTATAGCCATTGTCAGCAATAGTATTTTCTATTGTACTTCTCCAATTATAACTCCAAAGTTACCACTTGTCTGAATCCAATCTTTTTCAGGCAAATAAGTTTTAGAGACAAAACCATCTAAATAAAGAGCATTCTTGCATCCAAATGACTTAAAATATTTAGCAAAATCATAGAAATTTATTTTCTCTTTAGACATTGCAAATAATAACCTTCCGTTGGGCAAAACCCCAACTCCGTTTCTGATATTTAAATTTTTGGAAGCATCTCTGAATTTTGAATGTATTTTACCCTCGATTAATAGAAGCGGACCAGATTGGGTTGCATATTTAATATTCGTATTTTTAAAATCCGTTGTTTTACAAACGAAACCTTTATTGTCGTTTGTGATGTAGAATACTCCGTTCGGTTGTAGATAGAAATTTCCATACCCTTTAACCGTATTATTTGTTTTAGATCTTATAATTCCATTTTCTATATAAAGTCCTTGAGGAGAAAAATCTTTTTGATACATTCCTCCATTCATAGCAAAAACTAATTTTTCAGATTTTGAACTTAAATATTCTTTTAGGTTTATGAAGTTGTTGATAATATCACCATTTTCTGTTTTCCAGAATAGTCTTAAGTCTTGCTTATTTAAATCTACAATATGAGACAGGATTTTATCGTTCCTTTTACTTATGGTTTTTGAAAATGAAAAAGCACTTAAAACTCCAATAATTAGAATTTCAAATATTATTATTTTAATTCGTTTTTTCATTTTTTATTATTGCTAACGGTTTGCATAACGTTAGTTTGGGGTTTAGAAAAATCAATTATCAAACTAACTTGAATTTTTACTAAAAGTAACGAACTTTAAGTTTATAACAAAGCCCAAATTAACGTTATGCGTTGTTGGGTGCTGTTTTATTTTTCAAATAAATTTAATTTCGGAATCATAAAACCTGGAAGTATTTCACTTAAGTAAAAGTATTTATTGAATAATTCAATATTTTCTTTAGTCATTGATTTATACATATTTGGTGAAGTTCCCCAATTTTCGATGTTTCTACAGAATACTTGTGATAATTGTTCACTCAAATTATCATTATTAGTTTTTCTCCATTTTTTCACAAACTTTTTCAAATATCTATTTACGTATTGTTTGTGATAACCAACAATAACCTTTAAACCGTCTTCCAAAGGAATTACATGTATAAATCCTTGTTCATATGGTTTCTCAGGGTTTGTCGAACCAAAAGTAAATGTCTTAGGAGGACTGAATATTGCAGAAGCATATGTTTCAAATTTAGAAAACTCAAAATATTCAAAATGAAAGCTATTTGTTGGAGTTTTTATTTCAGCTTCGATTAATTTTTTGAATTGAGTTAAATCTTTCATTCCATATTTTGTTCCTCTCAGAAAGGCTTTATCATTCTCTGGATTTCGGAGTGTTATTTTTTCAGAGTTAATTATTCGAGTATAAGTATCAACAACAATTTCTTTTTTTCTTATTTCTGCTAAAGTAACTCTATAGCTAAGAAGTAACTGAGCATGATAGTTTTCAAAATCTAAAGGAGGAGTTTCAATAGGTTTAAATATCTCGCTATCGTGTTTGCTGCACATTAAAGGCAATGAAAAAGCTTTTTTTAATCCAATTTCTCTAAACTCGCTTATCTCATCATTTTTAGCCCATTTAAAAGGATCTTTTAATTTCCGTTCAACTAAATGTCCATTGTTAGAGATGTTTTTTAAGATTCCGTTCCTTTGAAGTAAATGAGAATTAATAGCTTTTTTATTACAACCATCTATTATACAATTTCTTTTCCTTGTATTCTCCTCTGTACTTATTTTAAAGATTTCTTTTTGTCTTGAATTCATATAAAGAGGAGTATGTTTTTGGAATGGCACCCAACAATGGCTATAATTAATAAAGGTGTTACTATTTATCTAAATTAGTATATTTTTATAAAGTCTGCCAAATCTTATGAGATGCTTAGAAAATAAAAAACTAAAAAAAATTGGCTAAGCTTTACAATTATTTACTAGCAAATAATTGTACATCTTTACTAGAAACTTGTTTTTCTCCTAAAATAATTAAACGTTCAACAACATTTCTTAACTCTCTTATATTACCGGTCCAATTATACTCTTGCAATAGTTTTATAGCTTCTATAGAAAATTCTTTTTTTGGCATTCCTTGTTCTACAGATATTTTTTTAGAAAAGAAATCTACCAATAGAGGAATATCTTCTCTTCTATCATTTAAAGCCGGAACTTTAATTAAAATTACCGCTAATCGATGATACAAATCTTCTCTAAAACGTCCTTCTGCAATTTCTTCTTGTAAGTTTTTATTTGTTGCTGCAACTACTCTAACATTAACTTTAATGTCTTTATCAGAACCTACTCTAGAGATTCTACTTTCTTGTAAAGCTCGTAAAACTTTTGCTTGAGCAGATAAGCTCATATCACCAATTTCATCTAAAAAAATGGTACCGCCATTAGCAGCTTCAAACTTTCCAGCCCTATCTTTATTCGCTCCTGTAAAAGAACCTTTTACATGACCAAAAAGTTCACTTTCTATTAATTCTGATGGAATTGCAGCACAGTTTACCTCAATCATTGGTGCTTTTACTCTATCTGATTTTTCGTGTAACCAATGCGCAACTAATTCTTTTCCCGTTCCGTTAGGACCAGTAATTAAAACTCTAGCATCTGTAGCAGCAACTTTTTCTATGATTTCTTTAATGTGAGAAATAGCATCACTATTTCCAATCATTTCGTAATTTTTACTAACTTTTTTCTTTAAACGCTTGTTTTCTACAATTAATACTTTTTTATCTAAAGCGTTTCTTACAGTATTTAATAATCTATTTAAATCTGGTGGTTTTGATATATAATCAAAAGCTCCTAAACGCATTGTGTTTACTGCTGTATCTAAATCTCCATGGCCAGAAATCATTACTATTGGCACTTCTGGCTTTATTTTTTTAGCTTTTTCCAACACCTCAACACCATCCATTTTTGGCATTTTTATGTCACATAGCACTAAATCATAATCATTATTTTTTATCATTTCTATACCTAACAAACCATCTTCAGCTTCTTCAACTTGATATGTTTCATTTTCTTCAGAAATAATTTTTTTTAAGACTCTTCTAATAGCAGATTCATCTTCAATTACTAATATCTTAGACATATTATTGTTTTTTTATAAGGTGTACATCTCTTTGTGGAAAAGGGATTGTAATATTATTTTCTCTAAATTTTTTATCAATTTCAAAACGTAAATCACTTTTAATAGTTAAGTGCTCATAACTATTACTAATTACAAATAATAACTTAAAATTTAAAGAACTTTCAGCAAAATCAGTAAATAAAACTTTGGGCTCTTTTGTTTTTAAAATCTTTGAATGCTCTTTTGCAACATCAATTAAAATACTTTTTACCAATTCTACATCAGAGCCATACGCCACACCTACCTCTACACTTTCTGTTGTTTGCACTCCATTTTGTGTCCAATTAAACAAACTTTGAGTTAAAAACTTATGATTGGGTATTATTAAAACTTTATCATCAATTGTAATAGCTCTTGTTGTTCTTAATTTAATTTCAAGAACCTTGCCAACTTTTCCTTCAACCTCTATAATATCATTTACGGTTAATGTTTTATCTAATAAAATAAAAACACCTGAAATTATATCTTGAAACAAGGTTTGCAAACCCAAACCAATACCTACCAATAATGCTGCTGAACCCGCTAATAATACACCTACTTGTATTCCTGAGGATTCTAAAGCAATTATGATTACAAAAATGTATACAAAATATTTTAAGAAAGAAAATATGGCTTTAAACTTACCTTTATCATCTTCACCTAACCTTTTATTTACAATTTTTCTTACCAACCTTAACAAAGAGTTCGTTATCAATAAAATAAAGATTAAAAACAAAATAGTTTTTACATCAATGTGAATCTTTTCTGATATTTCAAAAGAATAATTTAAGAATTCTTTAAATTTTATCATCCTTTATATTTTAACCATTTGTACAAATCTTTATAGGTTGGTTTTTTACCATACATTAAAATACCTACTCTATATATTTTTGCTGCCAACCAAACCATAAACACAAATGTTACCAATAATAATGTCATAGATATTACTAGTTCGTACCATGAAACTCCAAAAGGAACTCTCATTAACATTACAATAGGTGATGTAAATGGAATATGTGAAAATAAAACTGCAATTGAACCATGAGGGTCATTTATTACCGTAGCAAAACCTACATAAACCCCTAAAATTAAAGGCAACATAATTGGTAACATAAACTGCTGGGTGTCTGTTTCATTATCTACAGCAGCGCCAACTGCAGCAAATAAAGAGCTGTATAACATATAACCTCCTAAAAAGTAAAAGATAAATAAAACAAACATTTTTAAAATTGGTAATCTTAATATTTCTTGAATTATAACTTGCATTTTATCTCCACCAGCTGCTTGTTTTGCAGCTTCTAATTGATCTGCAGGTAATTTTGCTGTTTGCATTTCAACCATATCAACTCCAAAAACAGAAGATGCAACGGTCATTATTATAAACAATAATATTCCCCAAATAAAAAATTGTAATAAACCAGCTGCTGCATTTCCAACAATTTTACCCATCATTAATTGAAAAGGTTTTACTGATGAAACAATGACCTCTATAATTCTACTTGTTTTTTCTTCTATAACACTTCTCATTACAGAGGTTCCATAAATCATTACAAACATCATTAACAAATAACCAGCAATTGCACCAACTCCTATTTTTAAACCATTAATTAATTTAGATGATTCTTCTCCAGAAAAATTATACATTTTAATATCAGTCTGAATTTTAGATTCTTTTATTTTATCTAAATCAATACCAAAATTGGTTAACTTTTCATTTCTTAATTTAGTTTCTATTTTATTTTCTAGAGAATTCATAACTGACATTCCTGGCGAATCTTTTGAATAAAATTCGATTGACTTTGCCAGTAACTCTAAACTCTCTTTCTTTGGAATTATTAATACTCCTGCATAATGCCCTTCTTCTACTTTTTTCTTGGTAGCCTCAACACCTAATGCTGTGAAATCTTGATAATGAATTGTTTCTGTATCAGAAAAATCATCTTTAGAAAATAATTTAGATTCATCAACATAAACAATTTCTTTTATTTTTTCTTCATTTTTTTTCATCAAAAAGAAAACCAAAGCACCCATACCCACCATAATTAACGGACTCAAAAAAGTCATTATTATAAATGATTTATTACGAACCTTTGCAATAAACTCTCTTTGTATAATTAGTTTTAACTTGCTCATTTTCTAATTGTTTTTATTTATTGCTTGAATGAAAATATCGTTTGCACTTGGAATTAATTCTACAAAATGCTGCACTTCTCCTCTACTCGTTAAAAAAGATAATAACTCGTTTGTAGATTCTTGTTCTTTTAACTTAACATTCATTGTTAGCTCATTTCCTAACAATGTAAAATCTGCCGGAAAAACCTCGAAATTCTCTTTCAACTTTTCTTCAACCTCTTTAGGGTTGGCTGTATTTAAACCAACTTGAAAAGTATTAGTTCTAAATTGACGTTTAATATCTGCTAAATTTCCATCTAAAATTTTATTAGATTTATCGATCAAAGCAATTTCATCACACATTTCTTCTACAGATTCCATTCTATGTGTAGAAAAAATTATAGTTGCCCCTTCATCTCGTAATTTTAAAATTTCTTTTGCTATTAATTGTGCGTTTATAGGATCAAATCCAGAAAAAGGCTCGTCAAAAATTAACAATTTTGGATTGTGCATTACCGTAACAATAAACTGTACTTTTTGCGCCATTCCTTTTGATAATTCTTCAATCTTTTTTCCCCACCATGCAGATATATCAAACTTATCGAACCAATATTTTAATCGCTTTTTTGCTTCAGATTTACTCAAACCTTTTAATTGCGCCAAATACAAAGCCTGTTCACCAACTTTCATGGATTTATACAAACCACGTTCTTCGGGTAAGTAGCCAATATTTGCTGTATGTTTTGGCGATAATGGCTCTCCATCAATAAAAATTGTACCAGAATCTGGCATTGTAATTTGGTTGACAATTCTTATCAACGAAGTTTTCCCTGCTCCGTTTGGCCCTAACAAACCATATACACTTCCTTTAGGAATATGAATGGAAACATCGTTTAATGCTCTAAAGTCACCATAATTTTTTACAACATTATTAATCTCGAGTAAATTCTTCATTGATCGTTATTGATTTATTTTCTAAAAGTTCAATAGTTACAAATTTAGTTATTTTAAAGGTATTAATTATTAAAATCCTTAAATGCTTATCACATAAAAAAATGTTAAATTTACTATGCATGCATAACTTTTTTACAATTTATTATGCATGCATAATAAATTTTCATATCTTTGATGCAATGGATAAAAGTAAATCAATAGACCACCAATTAAGAGCAACTTGGCAAGCTGTTGCAAAAATGTATAATGAACAAGCTACAAAATATGGTAGCACAATGGCTAGTGCTTTTGTATTATTAACCATCAATAAAGAAAAAGGGACTCCTTCAACTTCTTTAGGCCCATTAATGGGAATGGAACCTACAAGCCTTTCAAGAATTTTAAAATCTATGGAAGAAAAAGGCACTATTTGCAGAGAAAGAAATCCTGATGATGGTAGAAGTGTAATTATTAAATTGACAGATTTTGGCTTAGAAATGCGTAAATTTTCTAAAAGCCATGTATACCAATTTAACAATATAGTTAGAGAACATGTTACTGAAGAAGAATTAGAATCATTTTTTAAAGTAACTTCTATTGTTAATAATTTAATCGCAGAAAAGAAGGTTTACGAAAACGTAAATCAAGATAAATAAGCACAAACAAACCTTTATAAAAATGACAAGAAGAATTAAAAAAGTAGCAATAATCGGATCTGGAATTATGGGATCTGGTATTGCTTGTCACTTTGCTAATATTGGTGTTGAAGTTCTTTTATTGGACATCGTTCCAAGAGAATTAAACGACAAAGAAAAAGCAAAAGGACTTACGCTAGAAGACAAAGTAGTTCGTAATCGTTTAGTAAATGATGCATTAACTACTTCTTTAAAGTCTAAACCATCACCTATTTATAGTAAAAAATTTGCAAGCAGAATTACTACTGGTAACCTAGAAGATGACATTGCAAAAGTTGCTGAAGTAGATTGGATTATGGAGGTTGTTGTTGAAAGACTAGATATTAAAAAAATAGTTTTTGAAAAAATAGAAAAACACAGAACTCCAGGCACTTTAGTAACTTCTAATACTTCTGGAATTCCTATTAAATTTATGAACGAAGGACGAAGTGAAGATTTTCAAAAACACTTTGCCGTAACTCACTTTTTTAATCCACCAAGATATTTAAAACTATTTGAAGTGGTTCCAGGTCCAAACTGTAAACAAGAGGTTGCAGATTTCTTAATGATGTATGGTGATAAATTTTTAGGTAAAACTTCAGTTTTAGCAAAAGATACTCCAGCATTTATTGGAAATAGAATCGGAATTTTTGGCATCATGAGTTTATTTCATGTTGTAAAAGAAATGGACTTAACAATTGAAGAAGTAGATAAATTAACTGGTCCAGTTATTGGTCGTCCAAAATCTGCAACGTTTAGAACTATTGATGTTGTTGGTTTAGATACATTGGTTCACACGGCAAATGGTGTAAAAGACAATTGCCCTGATGATGAGATGAGAGATCAGTTTGTAATACCTGATTTTGTAAACCATATGATGGAAAACAAAATGTTAGGTAGCAAAACCAAACAAGGTTTTTACAAAATGACAAAAGACGCTAATGGTAAAAGAAATATCTTATCATTAGATTTAAATACATTAGAATACAGACAAAAAAAATCAGCAAAATTTGCAACATTAGAATTAACAAAAACTATTGATAATGTTGTTGATCGTTTTAAGGTTTTAGTTGCTGGTAAAGACAAAGCTGGTGAATTTTATAGAAAATCATTTGCAGCAATGTTTGCTTATGTTCAAAATAGAATTCCAGAAATTTCTGATGAACTATATAGAATTGATGATGGTTTAAGAGCAGGTTTTGGCTGGGAACATGGGCCTTTTCAAATATGGGATGCAGTTGGTGTTGCTAAAGGTGTTGAGTTGATGAAGGCTGAAGGGCATGAAATTGCCGCTTGGGTAACAGAAATGTTAGCAAATGGACAAACTTCTTTTTACTCTGTAAAAGAAGGAGCAACTCATTATTATGATATTCCTGCAAAAGCACAAGTTAAAAAACCAGGTCAAGATTCATTTATCATTCTAGATAACATCAGAAAATCAAACGAAGTTTGGAAAAACTCTGGCGCAGTAATTGAAGATTTAGGTGATGGTATTATTAATTTAGAGTTCCAATCTAAAATGAATACTATTGGTGGTGATGTTTTAGCAGCTGTAAATAAAGCAATTGATTTAGCCGAAAAAGATTTCCAAGGGTTAGTTGTTGGTAATCAAGCAGCAAACTTTTCTGTAGGTGCAAATATTGGAATGATTTTTATGATGGCTGCAGAACAAGAATATGATGAATTAAATATGGCTATCAAATACTTCCAAGACACAATGATGCGTATGCGTTATTCTGCAATACCAACTATTTCTGCTCCACATGGAATGGCTTTAGGTGGTGGATGTGAAATTTCTTTACATGCAGATAAAGTAGTTGCAGCAGCAGAAACATATATGGGATTAGTAGAATTTGGAGTAGGTGTTATTCCAGGTGGTGGTGGTTCTAAAGAAATGGCTTTACGTGCTTCTGATACGTTTAGAAAAGGAGATGTTCAATTGAATGTTTTACAAGAAAACTTCTTAACTATTGGAACAGCAAAAGTAGCAACTTCTGCTTATGAGGCTTTTGATTTAGGTTTACTTCAAAAAGGAAAAGATGTTGTTGTTGTAAACAAAGATCGTCAAATTGCTGAGGCTAAAAAGCATGCTTTATTAATGGCAAATGCAGGTTATACTCAACCAACTTCTCGTAAAGATGTGTTGGTTTTAGGTAAACAAGCATTAGGTGCGTTTATGGTAGCTACAGACTCTATGCAAGCAAGTAGATTTATATCTGAGCACGATCAAAAAATTGCAAATAAATTAGCTTATGTAATGGCTGGTGGAGATTTATCTGAACCAACTAAAGTTTCAGAACAGTATTTATTAGATATAGAACGTGAAGCGTTTTTATCACTTTGTACTGAAAGAAAAACGTTGGAAAGAATTCAGCATATGTTAAAAACTGGTAAACCTTTAAGAAACTAAAAAAATGAAAACAGCATATATAGTACAAGGATATAGAACAGCAGTAACAAAATCTAAAAGAGGCGCATTCAGGTTTAAAAGAGCTGATGAGTTAGCTGCTGAAACCATTCAACATTTAATGAAGAATCTACCAGAGTTTGATAAAACAAGGATAGATGATGTAATCGTTGGAAACGCAATGCCAGAAGGTTCTCAAGGACTAAACATGGCACGTTTAATCTCTTTAATGGGATTAAAGATTGAAGAAGTTCCTGGCGTAACCGTAAATCGTTTCTGTTCTTCAGGATTAGAAACTATTGGTATGGCAGTTGCAAAAATTCAGTCTGGAATGGCAGAGTGTATTATTGCAGGTGGAGCTGAAAGCATGAGTTCTGTACCAATGACAGGTTTTAAACCAGAACTAAATTATGATACAGTAGCTGCAGGAAATGCAGATTATTACTGGGGAATGGGAAATACAGCAGAAGCTGTTGCAGATCAATTCAAGGTCTCTAGAGAAGATCAAGATAAATTTGCTTTAAACTCGCATTTAAAAGCTTTAAAAGCACAAGAAGAAAATCGTTTTCAAGATCAAATTGTACCAATTGAAGTAGAAGAAACTTACATTGATGCAAATGGTAAAAAAGCAACAAGAAAATATACTGTTAATAAAGATGAAGGGCCACGTAAAGGGTCTAACATTGCAGGTTTACAACGTTTAAAACCTGTATTTGCTGCTGGTGGAAGCGTAACTGCAGGTAACTCATCACAAACTAGTGATGGTGCTGCTTTTGTAATGGTCATGAGTGAAGAAATGGTAAAAGAATTAAATATAAAACCAATTGCAAGAATGGTAAGTTATGCCGCAGCTGGTGTACCTCCAAGAATTATGGGAATTGGACCTGTTGCTGCAATTCCGAAAGCATTAAAACAAGCTGGTTTAAAACAAGAAGATATTAGCCTAATTGAACTAAACGAAGCATTTGCTTCTCAATCTTTAGCTGTAATTCGTGAATTAGGATTAGATGCTGACATTATTAATGTAAATGGTGGTGCAATTGCTTTAGGGCATCCATTAGGTTGTACAGGAGCTAAATTATCTGTTCAATTATTTGATGAAATGCGCAAAAGAAATATGCAAGGAAAATACGGAATGGTAACTATGTGTGTAGGAACTGGACAAGGTGCTGCTGGTATTTTCGAATTTTTAAATTAACAAAAATAAAGTTTAACAAAATATAGAATGGAATCAAAAGAAAAAGAAATTTTAAGAGGAGGTCAGTTTTTAGTAAAAGAAACTGCATGTGAAGATGTATTTACTCCTGAAGATTTTTCAGAAGAACAAGTAATGATGAAAGAAGCTGTAAGAGAATTTACAGATCGTGAAATTATTACTAAAAGAGAGCGTTTTGAAGCAAAAGATTATGCTTTAACTGAAGAAGTAATGAAAAAAGCTGGTGAACTTGGGTTTTTAGGTGTTGCCGTTCCTGAAGAATATGGAGGTATGGGAATGGGTTTTGTATCTACAATGATTACTTGTGAATATATTTCTAGTGGAAATGGTTCTTTAAGTACTGCTTTTGGAGCGCATACAGGAATTGGTACAATGCCAATTACTTTATACGGAACAGAAGAACAAAAACAAAAATATGTGCCAAAATTAGCTTCTGGAGAATGGATGGGTGCATATTGTTTAACGGAACCTGGTGCAGGCTCTGATGCAAATTCTGGTAAAACAACGGCTGAACTTTCTGAGGATGGTAAATCATACAAAATTAACGGACAAAAAATGTGGATTTCAAATGCAGGTTTCTGTAATTTGATGATTGTTTTTGCTCGTATTGAAGATGATAAAAACATTACTGGTTTTATTGTTGAATATGATCCTGCTAATCCAAACGGAATTACGTTAGGCGAAGAAGAACACAAATTAGGAATTCGTGCTTCATCAACTAGACAAGTATTCTATAATGATACTATTGTTCCTGCTGAAAATATGTTATCAGTAAGAGGCGGAGGCTTTAAAATTGCTGTAAATGCATTAAACGTTGGTCGTATTAAATTAGCTGCGGCATGTATAGATTCTCAAAGAAGAGTTTTAAGTATAGCTTTACAATACGCAACTGAGCGTAAACAATTTAAAACTCCTATTGCAGATTTTGGTGCAATAAAGTACAAATTAGCTGAGATGGCAACAAATACCTATGCAGGTGAATCTGCAAGTTATAGAGCTGCTAAAAATATTGAAGATAGAATTAAAATGAGATTGGCTGCTGGAAACTCACACTCTGAGGCAGAATTAAAAGGTGTAGAAGAATATGCAATTGAATGTTCTATCTTAAAAGTTGTGGTTTCTGAAGATGTTCAGGCTTGTGCTGATGAAGGAATTCAAATTTTTGGAGGAATGGGATTCTCTGAAGAAACACCTATGGAAGCTGCTTGGAGAGATGCAAGAATTGCTCGTATTTATGAAGGAACTAACGAAATTAACAGAATGCTTTCTGTAGGAATGTTAATTAAAAAAGCAATGAAAGGTCATGTAGATTTATTAGGCCCTGCAACTGCTGTTGGTAACGAATTATTAGGTATTCCTTCTTTTGATACCCCAGATTACTCTGAGTTATTTGCTGAAGAAAAAGAAATGATTGCAAAAATCAAGAAAGTATTCTTAATGGTTTCTGGAGCGGCAATTCAGAAATTTGGAACTGAATTAGAGCAAAATCAACAATTATTAATGGCTTCTGCTAATATTTTAAATGAAATATACATGGCAGAATCTACTCTTTTAAGAACTGAGAAAAACGTAAAACGTTTTGGTGAAGATGCACAAAAAGGACAAATTGCTATGGCTAGATTGTATTTATACAATGCTGTAGAAATTATAGAAAAAAATGCTAAAGAAGGTATTATTTCATTTGCTGAGGGCGATGAGCAACGTATGTTGTTAATGGGACTAAAACGATTTACAAAATACACTAACTACCCTAATGTTATAGCATTAAGAAATACTATTGCTGAAAAATTAAAAGCAGAGAACAAATATTGTTTCTAAAATTATAAAATATTTTAAGTCGTAAAAAAACTTAAAAATTAGTTGTTTGTTTAACCACTTCTTAATTGAAGTGGTTTTTGTAATTTAGTTAAGTTATGATTGATTTCGAAAAAATAAAAATTCTTTACCAATTTGGTAAAAACCTTAATTCTAATGATCTAAAGGTTTTAATTAATTCTGCAAAAAAAGTATCTTTTTCTACTAACGAAAATCTTATAAATGAAGGAGAAACAAAAAAAGAAATTTATTTTATCACTAAAGGATTAGTAAGAGCATATATTAATACCGAAAAAGGCGATGAAATTACTTCAGAAATTTATCAAGAGAACAAAGTATTAGCTAGTAAAGATATCATCCTTTTTAATAGACCTTCTCGATTTAATTTTGAAGCTTTAGAAGATACACAAGCCTATTTCATAGATTTTTCTTTGATGGAACAAATTATTTCTAATAACATAAAGCTGCAAGAAAGTAGAAAACAAATTTATCAAAATATACTTAAGGATTCATTATTTAGATTAGACAGCTTTATTCTATTAACTCCAGAAGAAAGATACTTAGAATTTGTAAAAGAAAATCCTAACATTATAAACAGAGTGCCTAATAAGTATATTGCCAATTTACTAGGAATCACACCTGTATCTCTAAGTAGAATTAGAAAAAGAATTGTTACAAAAAAGAAATAATTACATCATTAATTATCTTTTGTTAACTTCAAAACCTTAATTAGGGTTATAAATTTGTGATATATAAAAAAACATATATTATGAAAGAAATAATCCAATACATTTTTCCATTTGCAGAAAACATCTTAAAATACTTTATAATTTCTGGTTTACCCTTTATCATTTTTTATCTATTATTTCCTAAAAGTTTTAGTAATAATAAAATTCAAAAACGAATTGCAAAAAGTAAAGATTTTATTAGAGAAATCTCTCATTCAATGCAAAGTACTATCGTATTTGCAATTATAAGCCTTATTATATTAAACTCTCCTTTAAAAGAATACACAAAAATGTATACATCTATAAACGAATTTTCAATTTGGTGGATTCCGTTAAGTGTTTTGGTTGCTTTAATTATACATGACACTTATTTTTATTGGATGCATAGGATTGTACATCATCCAAAATTGTATAAGAAAATACATTTAATCCATCATAAATCAATCAATCCAACCCCTTGGGCTTCCTACTCTTTTCACGCAATAGAAGCTTTTTTAGAAGGACTTATAGTTCTTATTATAATATTTTTAATTCCAATGCATCCCATCGCATTAATATTTTTTGGAATAGCAGCTTTAATGATAAATGTTTATGGACATTTAGGTTATGAGATTGCTCCAAAATGGTATAGAAAAACCTGGTTATTTGAAATTATGAATAGCTCTGTATATCATAACTTACATCATAAAAAATTTAATGGAAATTACGGTTTGTATTTTAGAATTTGGGATAGGTTAATGAAAACTGAAAATCCTGATTATGTTAAAGAATATGATAAAATACAAGAAAAAAGATTTTCTAAATCTAATTCTAAACAAAAGAATTTTATATTAGAGTTGAAAGAACATTTTAACAAGCTCTTTCTTCGTTTCTCATAAATACTTGTGCTGATATAGAGATTAGTGTTAAACCTTTTAAGAATAAAGCTAGAAAACTAAAAGTAAATTATAAATTTAATAGACCGCTAAATTATTATTATTCGAGTAGTTAACTGCAAAAACAAATTATAGACTTGGTATAGAAATATCTAATTTTTATTTTAACTTATAATTAATAATTGTATTATAATTAATTTAATACCAGTACTTTTGCACGCAATTTGAAAACAACAAAATGAAGCGAATAAAACAATACAAAAAACTTTTTAACATAGAAGGTTCAATCGATTTAAAAGAACTTAAAAAAACTTACAGAAGTTTAGTTAAAGAATGGCATCCAGATAAATTTTTAGAAGAAGATAAAAAAGCAGAAGCTGAAATAAAAAGTACAGAAATTATTGATGGTTATCACTTTTTGGTAAGTATTGCTCCTGAAACAAAAGAAGCAAATTTAGAGGCTTATAAAACCACAATAACAGAATTTAAAGTAGCAGATTGGCATCATAAAAGCATGTTATTAGAAGTTACTTTTACTGATGGTAATTCTTATGAGTATTTTGGTGTTAGTAAAATTCTTTTTGGAAAATTTGTAAACGCAAAATCTATGAATAACTTTGGTAAGAGAAATATTTTTAATTCTTTTACCTACAGGAAATCAATGAAAGCTTCTGTTAATGCATAATTATTAATTGCAATTCTATTTAATTAACACAAATAAAAAAGAGGTTACTGTAAAAGTAACCTCTTTTTTATTTAAGTATTTTTTTTATAAAACTTATTCTAAAGCTCCTAAATAACGCTCTGCGTCTAAAGCCGCCATACAACCAGTTCCCGCAGCAGTTACGGCCTGTCTGTAATCTTTATCTTGAATATCGCCAGCAGCAAAAACTCCTGGTAAATTTGTCTTAGTAGTTTTTCCTTTAGTAATTAAATAACCTGTTTCATCCATGTCTAAAACACCTTTAAACAGGTCTGAGTTTGGTGTATGACCAATAGCAATAAATACTCCAGTAACAGGAATATCATGCGTTTCTTTTGTTTGATTATTTATTGCCCTAACACCTTCTACAACATTACTTCCTAAAACCTCATCAATTTCAGTATTGTATAAAACTTCAATATTTTCAGTTTTATTCACTCTGTGTTGCATTGCTTTTGACGCTTTCATATAATCTTTACGAACCAATATTGTAACTTTACTACAAATATTAGCCAAATAAGTTGCCTCTTCAGCAGCAGTATCTCCTGCTCCAACAACTACAACATCTTGTCCTTTGTAGAAAAAACCATCACATGTTGCACATGCAGAAACTCCACCACCAATTAAACGTTGTTCACTTTCTAAACCTAAATATTTAGCAGTTGCTCCAGTAGAAATAATAACTGTTTCAGCTTCAATTTCTTTTGATTCATCAACAATAACTTTATGTTTACCACCAACTTCAGAGCTTAAATCTACTTTTGTAACCAATCCAAAACGCACTTCAGTACCAAAACGTTCTGCTTGACTTTTTAAGTCATCCATCATTGCAGTACCATCAGTTCCATTTGGATATCCCGGAAAATTATCAACCTCTGTTGTAGTTGTTAATTGCCCCCCCATTTGCATACCTGTATACATTACTGGTTTCATATCTGCTCTTGCAGCATAAATAGCAGCTGTATAACCAGCAGGACCCGAACCAATAATTAAACATTTTATTTTTTCTATTGTATCTGACATTTTTGTATAAAATTTAAGAATTACAAATGTAATTTTTTTTAAGTTTTAAACCTTTATTGTGTATATCTTTTGATAATTAAACGATAGGTAAAAGTAATCTTATATTCTAAGAGTATTTCATCAAAAAAAATCTCATAATTAAAGAAATATTGTATATTTGCAATCCGAAATAATTTTCGGGGTGTAGCGTAGCCCGGTCATCGCGCCTCGTTTGGGACGAGGAGGTCGCAGGTTCGAATCCTGCCACCCCGACAAAAAGTGATTACAAAGTATAATAAACCCCTGAAAATCAAAAGATTTATAGGGGCTTATTATTTAAACTATTTTTTAAAAAACATTTTTTTCAAATAACAAACTAAAAAATAGTTAAAACTTAAATTTTAATAAACTACTCTTCTTTTAAAGTTAGAACGATAAAAATTACTTCATAAAAAAAGAAATTATTTTTCAACAGTAAAACTATCAAGTTAATTTATAGCACTATATAAATTATTGTTTAACAAAATCTACCTAACAATAAACAGTTTTATATATTTGATAAATTCATTAAAAAAAACAGGATAAAAAGTAATCATGAAAATAATAGAAAAAGCTTTAGAGTTCGAAACTAGAAAAATGAGATTTCCAACAACTAGCGATCGTATTATGGCAGCTAGGGAAGCAAAAGATTTAATTTTGAGCTTAAACGAAGTTTATAAACAAAATAAAGATAATAATATTATGGATATTATGAAACGCTTAACTGCTATAAAACAGAGAATTGAAAGACGTTTAAAAGGAAAACCTTTAACTAGCTCTTAAAAAGTAAGATTTTCTCTTGCTTTTCTAACTTTTATAATTATATTCGAAAATTAGAATAAAAAGAAAATTTACGGATGGAATTATTAGAAAAGGCAATTGAATTTGAGAACAGAAAATTCTCTTTTAAAACAACAAGTGATAGAATTCTAGCTTCAAGAGAAGTAAAAGCACTAATCTTAGAGTTAAATGAAGTATATAAAGTAGAAAAAGATCCTGAAATAATGGATCAAATGAAACGTTTAACTGCTGTTAAACAAAAGATTGAAAAACGTTTAAAAGGAAGGCGTTAAGAATAAATTTAGTCTTTCTAATATTTTTAAAGACTAAAATGAACAACATAATTTACAATATAAAAATCAACAGTTTACAAGGTAAACTCGTTGATTTTTCTTTTTTTAAGGGAAAACATTTATTATTTGTAAATGTCGCTTCCAAATGCGGTTTTACCCCTCAATACAAAGATTTAGAAGAACTCCACAAAACCTACCAAGACAAATTAGTTGTTATCGGAGTTCCTTGTAACCAATTTGGCAAACAAGAACCTGGTAACTCAGATGAAATTGAAGAATTTTGCCAA
Organism: uncultured Polaribacter sp.; assembly: GCF_947500975.1. GTDB lineage: Bacteria > Bacteroidota > Bacteroidia > Flavobacteriales > Flavobacteriaceae > Polaribacter. Next base: position 231,949 of record NZ_CANMUE010000004.1, on the reverse strand, counting down.
GTAAACTACGGAGTTTCCTTTTTAATCACCGAAAAAATAGATGTTAAAGGACCAAACCAACATCCTTTATACACTTGGTTAACTTCTAAAAAGATGAATGGTAAGAAAAGCTCATCTGTAAAATGGAACTTTCAAAAATATTTAGTTGATTCAGAAGGGAATTTAATTGATTATTATTTTTCAATTACAAAACCTTTAAGTTCTAAGATTACCAAACACTTAAAATAATAAAACATGTTTAATTTATTTAAAAAGAAATCTGAAATTGAAAAGTTACAAGATTCTTATAAAAAATTAATGGAAGAAGGTTTTAAACTGCAATCTATTAGCAGAAGTGATAGTGACAAAAAGTATTTTGATGCTGATATTGTTTTAAAGAAAATTGAAAAGCTACAAACAAAATCTTAAAAAATGAAACAATTAAAGCTAACATTTGTCTTTTTAATTATCAATTTTGGAGGATTAGCAATTGGAAGTTGGCTAATGAATAACGGACCAATGAGCGATTGGTACATCAATTTAAATAAAGCTCCTTGGACACCTCCAGGTTGGGTTTTTGGAGCTGCTTGGACATTTATTATGATTTGTTTTTCTATATATTTAGGAAAACTTTTTACACAAAGTTGCACTACCAAAAAACTGTTGATTTTTATTATTCAATTTATTTTAAATGTAAGTTGGAACTTTATTTTCTTTAATCAACAATTAATTTTAACAAGCTTAATAACAATCATTTTACTTACCTCTCTCCTATTTATTTACTTCTTTAAGCTAAGTAATAAGGTTGATAATTACAAGTATTTATTGCTACCATACATAATTTGGCTTTGTATTGCAACCTCATTAAACCTCTATATCTTAATACATAACTAGAATGAAAATTTATACTTTGCAGAGTAAACAAAACTTACCTATTTCTTTAGATACAGCCTGGGAATTTTTATCAAGCCCTAAAAACCTAAAAACCATAACTCCAGATTATATGAGTTTTGATATTCTTTCTGGAGCAGAAAAACCAATGTTCGCAGGTCAAATAATTCAATATATAGTTACTCCAATTCTTGGGATAAAAACAAAATGGGTTACAGAAATTACTCATGTTAAAGACAAAGAATATTTTGTTGATGAGCAACGCTTTGGACCTTATGCTTTATGGCACCACAAACATTTTATCAAAGAAATTGATGGTGGTGTAGAAATGGAAGATATTATAGATTATAAAGTTCCAATGGGGTTTTTAGGCCAACTTGCTCATCCTATTATAGTAAAACCTAAACTAGAAGAAATTTTTGCTTACAGACAGAAAAAATTAATCGAACTTTTTGGAGTCTATAAATAATGAAAAAATCAATTAACGTTTTTTGGTTTCGTAGAGACTTACGATTAGATGATAATTGTGGGTTATTTCATGCGCTAAATTCCAGTAAAAAAGTATTACCAATTTTTATTTTTGATGAAGAAATTCTTGAACGACTACCAAAAGATGATGCACGTGTAACTTTTATACACCAAGAATTAAAAAAAATCCAAAATCAACTTTTAAAAATAGATAGTAGTATTAATGTCTTCATAGGAAAACCTTTAGATATTTTTAATCAATTATCTGAAAAATATAACATTGAAATTGTTTTTACAAATCATGATTATGAACCATTTGCAATCAAAAGGGACTTAGAGATAAAAGATTTTTTAGCATCCAAAAATATTAATTTTAAAACGTATAAAGACCAGGTAATTTTTGAAAGAAATGAAATTGTAAAAAAAGACGGAACTCCATATAAAGTATACACTCCTTATTCAAAAAAATGGTTAGAAGCATTTCATTATAGAGGCATTCAGTTATATCCTTCTGAAGAAAAACTAAATCATTTCATCAAAAATGATACACACACTTTTTTATCATTAGAAGATATTGGATTTAAAAAATCAACTATACAAATTGAATCTTATAAAGTAAATACTCAATTAATTGACATTTATGAAGAAACAAGAAATTTTCCAGCAAAAAATAGTACTTCTAAACTAGGAACTCACTTACGATTTGGCACTGTTAGTATTCGTAAAATGGTTGAAAAAGCTTCAAAAAGCAACAATATAACTTTTTTAAAAGAATTAATTTGGAGAGAGTTCTTTATGCAAATATTATGGCATTTTCCACACACAATAAAAGATAGTTTTAAACCTAAATACGACAGAATTATTTGGAGAAATAACGAGCAAGAATTTGATGCTTGGTGTAGAGGAAAAACTGGTTACCCATTGGTAGATGCAGGAATGAGACAGCTGAACCAAACAGGTTTTATGCATAATAGAGTTAGAATGTTGGTTGGGAGTTTTTTGTGTAAACATTTATTAATAGATTGGAGATGGGGTGAAGCTTATTTTGCAAAAAAACTGCACGACTACGAGCAATCTAGTAATATTGGAAATTGGCAATGGGTTGCTGGCTGTGGAGTTGATGCAGCCCCTTATTTTAGAATCTTTAATCCGACAACACAAATTCAAAAATTTGATAAAAATTTAGAATATATAAAAAAATGGGTTCCTAATTTTCAAGAACTTACCTACCCTACTCCAATTGTAGACCACAAAGTTGCAAGAGAGCGCTGTTTAAGCACTTACAAAAAAGCACTTTTAGACTTTTAATTTAAATAGAAATACACCTCAAAAAAAAGTTAAAAATGTTTAGGTAAATTTTAATTTTTGTATTTAATTTGCCAACTCTTAATTCAAAAAGCCGATGTAGCTCAGCTGGCTAGAGCAGCTGATTTGTAATCAGCAGGTCGTGGGTTCGAGTCCCTCCATTGGCTCTTTTAAAAAGTCTCAAAATTTATTTTTTGAGGCTTTTTTTTTATGGTAATATTATATTTATGAGAACAATAATTCGAGAGTTAATTCATTTTTCGAGAATAGTCGTATTACATTTATCCATGATTGTAAAACATAAAATTTAATACCAGTTTTAAAAATTAAATTTGTGTTTTATATTACTAGTTACTCTTAAACCACAAAACGTTTTGTATTTTTGTTAGATATATTCTTCATAGGCAAAAAAAGAAAAATATTTCTAAATTAGACATCTTAACATTGTGTATGAAATATAAACAGAACTTTTTTCGATTTATATAATTTAATATTCAATTTAAAAAGGAAATGAAAATTAACAATTTTATAAATTTGTAAAATCTTTACTATTTTAGTACAATAAATCACAAAAAAAATCAATTATATTTTATGTTAATTATAGGAATTGCAGGTGGTACAGGGAGTGGAAAAACTACTGTTGTCAATCAAATTGTAAAAGAATTGCCAACGGATGAAGTTTGTGTAATTTCTCAAGATTCTTATTACAAAGAAACTAATAGTCTCTCTTTTGAAGAAAGAACAAAAATTAATTTTGACCACCCAAGAGCTATTGATTTCGATCTATTAATAAAACACTTAAAAGATTTAAAAAAAGGAAAAATTGTACAACAGCCTGTGTATTCTTTTGTAACGCATAACAGAACAAAAGATACTATAAAAACACACCCTAGAAAAGTAGTTATTGTTGAGGGAATTTTAATTTTTAACAGTGAAAAGTTACGTGATTTATTTGATATCAAAATCTTTGTGCATGCAGAAACTGATGAACGTTTAATAAGAAGGGTTCGTAGAGATATTAAAGAAAGAGGAAGAGATATTGATGAAGTTTTAAACAGATATCAAACAACATTAAAACCTATGCACCAACAATTTATTGAACCTACAAAAAACTTTGCAGATATTATTATTCCTAATGATAGATATAATACGGTGGCAATTGATGTGGTAAGAAGTGTAATAAATGAGCGATTATAAATGGGGTTTTTAAAGAGATTAAAAAATAATTCATTCTTTAAAGTTCTTACAAATATTTTTGTAATTATTTTAGTTCCGTTTATAATTTGGATGCTTTTTTTTGATGAAAATTCTTATTTAGTACATAGAAAATTTAACAAAGAAATTGAAGGTTTAGAAAAAACAATTACCTTTTACGAAAAAAATATAGCTAAAGATAAAGAGACAATAAAAAAACTGCAAGACTCTCTAGAATTAGAAAAATTTGCGAGAGAAAAATATTTGATGAAAAAAGAAAACGAAGACATTTATATTATCGAATTTGATACAATACAATAATGAGTAATTTTATGTTTGATGAGTTTAATCCTATTACACCTGCTGCTTGGAAACAAAAAATTCAAGTAGATTTAAAAGGTGCAGATTATAATGAATCTTTACTTTGGCAAACTGATGAAGGTATTATTGTAAAACCTTTTTACACCAAAGAAGACAGCATAAGCTCTCAGATAAACTTACCTAAAAAAGGGTTTAACATTTGTCAAACTATTTATATTGGTAATGAAAAAATAGCAAACTCTTTAGCATTATCTGCATTAAAAAGAGGTGCAAACTCAATTCAATTTAAAGCTTCAAACCCTTTTGATTTTAAAACAGTTTTAAAAAATATTGATGTAAATAAATCAATAATTTATTTTCAGTTTTCATTTTTGAATGACAATTTTCAAATAGAACTTTCTAACTTCTGCAACTCTGATAAAGTATTTTTTCAAACAGATATTATTGGTAATTTAGCTGAAAATGGTAACTGGTTCACCAACCTAAGAGAAGACCATCAAAAATTAGAAAAAATTGTTTTAGCAACAAAAAATTGCATTTCTATTTCTGGTGATTTATACCAAAATGCTGGCGCAAATATTTCTCAACAGTTAGCCTATACTTTAGCACATGCTAATGAATATTTAAATCATTTTGGAAAAGATGTTGCTAAAAAAGTTCATTTTTCTTTTTCTGTTGGTAGTAATTACTTTTTTGAAATTGCAAAATTAAGAGCTTTTAGAGCTTTATGGGATGCTCTTTTAGAAGAATATAATATTAAAAATATAGATACTCAAATCTTTGTTCAGCCTAGTTTACGTAATAAAACTTTGTACGATTATAATGTAAATATGTTAAGAACAACATCAGAATGTATGAGCGCTATTTTAGGTGGCGCAAATACCGTTTCTAATATTTCTTATGATGCCATTTATCATAAATCAAACGAATTTGGAGAGCGAATTGCTAGAAATCAACTTTTAATTTTACAGCAAGAAAGTTATTTGCAAGAAGCTCAAAATTTTGCTGATGGAACTTATTATATTGAATCTATTACAAATCAATTAGCAGAAAAGGCATTAGTTATTTTTAAACAAATAGAAAAAGCTAACGGTTTTTTACATCAACTAAAAGCTGGGATTATTCAGAAAAAAATAGTAGAAAGCGCGTCAAAAGAAGAACAAAACTTTATTGATAAAAAAATTATTTTATTAGGTACAAATTTTCAACCTAATAAAAATGATACTATGAAGTCAGATTTAGAATTGTATCCTTTTTTAAAACAGCGACATAAAAAAACATTAATTATACCTATCAATAGAAAACGACTTTCAGAAACTGTTGAAAAAGAGAGACTAGAAAATGAGTAGAAAAGACGTTTCAAATATCACTTTAAGAAGTTCAAAGTCTAGAATTCTAAATTCTGATGAGCAGCTCATTGCTAATAACTCTTCATTTAAAAATAGACTAAAGCATGAAAATTTTATTGCAGGTATTGCTCCAAATTTAAGGGGACCATATTCAACTATGTATGTGAGAAGACCTTGGACAATTAGACAATATGCAGGTTTTTCTACTGCAGAAGAAAGCAATGCTTTTTACAGAAGAAATCTAGAAGCCGGTCAAAAAGGTTTATCTGTTGCTTTTGATTTAGCAACACATAGAGGTTATGATTCTGACCATGAGAGAGTGCAGGGTGATGTTGGTAAAGCTGGCGTTGCCATAGATTCTGTAGAAGACATGAAGGATTTGTTTGATCAAATCCCTTTAGACAAAATGTCTGTTTCTATGACCATGAATGGAGCCGTTTTACCCATTTTAGCTTTTTATATTGTAGCGGCAGAAGAGCAAGGTGTTTTGCCAGAACAACTTTCTGGAACTATTCAAAATGATATTTTAAAGGAGTTTATGGTTAGAAATACGTACATCTACCCACCTTCTCCATCCATGAAAATTATTGCTGATATTTTTAAATATACCAGCAAACTTATGCCTAAATTTAATTCTATTTCTATTTCTGGGTATCACATGCAAGAAGCAGGAGCTACAGCGGAAATTGAATTAGCGTACACACTTGCAGATGGTTTAGAATACATTAGAAAAGGAATTGAAGCTGGAATGGATATCGATTCTTTTGCCCCAAGATTGTCTTTCTTTTGGGCAATTGGTATGGATCATTTTACAGAAATTGCAAAGTTAAGGGCAGCAAGAATGTTGTGGGCAAAAATTGTAAAACAGTTCAATCCTAAAAATTCAAAATCTTTAGCTTTAAGAACACATTGCCAAACAAGTGGCTGGAGTTTAACTGAGCAAGACCCTTTTAATAATGTTGCAAGAACAACCATAGAAGCTTTGGCTGCAGCTTTTGGAGGTACACAAAGTTTGCACACAAATGCGTTGGATGAAGCAATTGCTTTACCTACAGATTTTTCTGCTAGAATTGCCAGAAATACACAAATATTTCTGCAACAAGAAACAAATATTACCAAAACAGTAGATCCTTGGGCAGGCAGTTATCATCTTGAAAAATTGACTGAAGATATTGCTAACCAAGCCTGGGAATTAATCAACGAAGTTGAAGAATTAGGTGGCATGACAAAAGCTATTGAGCAAGGAATTCCGAAAATGAGAATTGAAGAAGCTGCTGCCATTAAACAAGCAAAAATTGATTCTGGAAAAGATGTAATTGTTGGCGTTAATAAATATAAATTAAAAGAAGAAGACCCAATACATATATTAGAAGTTGATAATGAAGCCGTAAGAAAATCGCAGATTGAAAGATTACATCAACTAAAATTAAATAGAAATACTGAAAAAGTTAAAAAATCTTTAGTAGCTTTGACTGAGGCTTCAAAATCTGGAGAGGGAAATTTACTTGATTTAGCAGTAAAAGCTGCAAAAAATAGAGCTACTTTAGGCGAAATATCTGATGCTTTAGAAGTTGTTTTTGGCAGACATAAAGCCGTTACAAAAACCATATCTGGTGTGTATAGCAAAGAAATAAAAGATGATAAGTTATTTAAAAAAGCAGCAAATTTAACAAATAAATTTGCTGAACTAGAAGGAAGACGCCCAAGAATTATGATTGCCAAATTAGGGCAAGATGGTCATGATAGAGGTGCAAAAGTTGTAGCTACAGGTTATGCCGATTTAGGTTTTGATGTAGATATTGGCCCACTTTTTCAAACTCCAAAAGAAGCAACCAAACAGGCTGTTGAAAATGATGTACATATTTTAGGAATTTCTTCTTTAGCAGCCGGTCATAAAACGTTAGTACCTCAAGTTATTGCAGAGTTAAAAAAATACGGACGTGAAGATATTATGGTTATTGTAGGTGGTGTAATTCCTGCTCAAGATTACCAATTTTTATTTGATGCTGGTGCCGTTGGTGTTTTTGGTCCTGGAACAAAAATTGCTCAAGCAGCTATTGATTTAGTTACAATTTTAATTGATAGTGTTGCTGAATAATGATAAATAATTATGGGAAATATTTTTTTATCTGTTTACACTTTTAACGAATATAATAAACCTGAAAATATTATAAGAAAAACTGTTTTAAAAGATTCTTTTATTGACATTTTTTTAAACATTGATTGGAGTCAAGGTACCATACATACGTATCCCAATTACCCAAATGAACCACGACCTAAAAACCATTTATTCCTCTTTGATATCATAAAACAAACATCTTTAAGTTTTGATATTGAAGTAAGTAACGATTGGGCTTATGAATTTATATTAAGCTTTGGTAATTATCAAAAAGAAAGTAAATCAAAATATATTGGTAAAATAGAATCTTTTGAAACTTCCTGTTATGATGAAAATGAAATGTTAAATTATATTGAAGATTTTTTTAATAGAAAATACACAACTATTAAAAAATTAAAAAATGAAGCTGGTATTTATCACTCTCATAAATTCACTTTTGAATTGTAAAATATTGATTTTATCATTACATCAAAAATTTAATTAGTTTTCAAACAAAAGTACTTTTAATATTAAATGGAAAGTCAAAAATTACCTTAACAATAAGATTCTTAAAAAAAATCCAAATGCGGTTGTAAACGTAAAAACAGAATTTAAAGATGGTAAAGGTCTTAAAAATTTATAATTCACTTATCGCATAAAGATAAACTCCAATTCCTAAAAAATACTCATTAAATAAATAACACTAAAAAAAGAGCGGTTTAAAATCCGCTCTTTTTTACATATAATATTTTTCTCTTAATTCTTTATACTCTCTTTTTTTGCATTGATAGTATTTTTAAAATCTCCTGCATTTATAACTGACCAATTATTAAAAGTTTTAAAATATTTAGATATTGCTTTATTCACATCCTCAATAGTTAAACTACTCATTTTTGCCTCTAAATTTTTCTGAAAACTAATATCTCTTCCATAATATATATTATTATTTATTAAGCTAGAAATTTCATTGTCTTTTGCTCTAGAAACAGTTTGACTTTGTATCCAGCCATTTACTGCGTTTTTTAACTCTTCTTCTGTTATACCATCTTTAATAAAACGCTCTATTTCTTCTTTAAATCCTAATTGTACTTTAGCAGCATTTTGAGGTGCATAAATTGCATAAATTTGTGCAAAAGAGTTTTTATCTTCTTTTGTAGAATCTACTATTACACCACCACCTGCACCATAACTTACTCCGTCTTTTTGACGTAATCTATTGGCAATTCTAGAATTTAAAAAACCACCACCAAAAACTGAACCTGCAACAATTAATGCAGCATAATCTTCATCATATTGACTACATTCAAAACTTAGGGTACCTAAAGTAAATGCATTCTTTTTATCTGGGGTATTTATACTTTGATTTACATCTTTGTTAATTGCATATTTATCACTTATTGGTGTAAATGGTAAGTTTGATTTAAAATTAGCAAATTCTTTGTCGAAATAATTTTTCAATTTTTCTTCATCAATATTCCCAATTGAAACTAATGTTGCATTATTAGAAATACCATAAAAATCTTTATAATAAGATTTAATTTTATCAACGGTAACTTCTTTTACAGCTGCAATTTCTTCATCAAGAGTCATATTATATAATGGATGGCCTTTTTTATACTTTTGATTTACTTGTCTTAATTTTCTTGATGCTAAAAATGTTGGCTCAGTTTTATTTCGCTCTAAATTTGCTAAATCTTCAGTTTTTAGTTTTTCAAGTTCCGATTCATTAAAAACTGGGTTTTTAATAATATCATTCATTAAATCTAGTGTTTCTTGTAAGTTTTCTTGAGTGGTATTAATATTTACATAAGTTCTACCATTTGCACCTCTAAAATTTAGTGTAGATTTAATTGCACTAAGCTTATCTTCAATATCTTGTCTAGTTTTAGTTTTTGTGCCTTTATTTAACATTCTTGCAGTGTACCTGGCTACTAAACCTTTATTCATTAAATCATTTACTGTTCCATTTCTAAAAGCAAATGACAGAATTACTGTTTTACCACGATTATCTTTTTTAATAAACCCATAATCAATTTTACTTTTTTCTAACGTTCCAGAATCTAATCTGTTTTGTATATTATCATAAGAAACATCAAAAGCTTCACCTGAACTGAATCCTTTTTTACCTTTATAATTTTGAACTAAATCTTCTACACCTTCAGTATGAGGAATTCCAATTCTTACTGGTTTTTTTGTAGGTACAAAATTACCTACTGTCCTATTTGTTGGAATAAAATATTTTTGAATTGCAGCATTCACTTTATCAACTGTCATTGCTTCTATTCTATCTCTATGAATGTAAGACAGCCTCCAATCTCCAGCCCCAATAAATTCGCTCATATAAGTACCTAAATAAGATGAGTTTCTGTTTATTTGGTCTATCTGTTTTAAAATATTTGCTTTGGCTCTTTTTAATTCTTCAGATGTAATTGCTTTTGTAGCTGCTTCATCTAAAACTTTTAACAATACATCTTCTGCTTCTTTTAAAGGTTTATCTGAAGGCACATCAACATTAAAATACATAAATGAAGGTTCTTTAGTAAATGGTGAAAAAGACCACAAACTTGATGCTTTTTTTGCATCAATTAATGCTTTGTATAATCTTCCTGAAGGTTGGTCTGTTAAAATATTTTCTGCTACTGCTAATGCCGCATAATCTTCATGTGACCCTGCAGGAGTATGATACATCGTAGATAAAACTTGTAAATCCCCTACTCTATTTAACTCAACTCTTTTTTCTCCATCTTGAGCAGGTTCTATAGTTGGTACATCAACTAAAGGAGTTGCTGGATTTTTAATATTTGCAAACTTTTTTTCTATTAACGCTAAAGTTTTATCAATATTAAATTTACCCGTAACCATTAAAATGGCATTATCTGGACGGTAATATTTTTTATAAAATGCTTTTAAATTTTTAATTGGTACTCTTTCTATATCAGAACGATTTCCAATAGTAGATTGCCCATAATTATGCCAAACAAAAGCAGTACTAATAACGGTTTTCATCAACACACTTGTTGGCGAATTTTCACCAGACTCAAATTCATTTCTAACAACAGAAAATTCTGATTTTAAATCTTTTTCAGCTATATATGAATTTACCATTCTATCTGCTTCTAGGTCTAAGGCCCAATCTAAGTTTTCATCAGTAGCATTAAAAGTTTCAAAATAGTTTGTTCGATCATACCAAGTTGTTCCATTTGGTCTAGCTCCATGACTTGTTAATTCTTTTGGAATATCTGGATGATTTGGAGTTCCTTTAAATACTAAATGTTCAAGTAAATGTGCCATTCCTTTTTCTCCATAACCTTCATGTCTTGAACCAACTTTATAAGTAATATTAACTGTAATTGTTTGGGAAGAGTTATCAGGAAAAAGTAATACTTTTAGGCCATTATTAAGTTTATACTCTGTTATACCCTCTACACTAGCTGTTTTTGTAACCTGTGCATCTATTTTGTTACTAACAAATAATACTGCAAAGGTTAGCAGTAAAACTCGACTAATTAATTTTATTCTTTTCATTTAAGTTTGTTTATTATTAAATCAAATATAAGATTTTAAATTAATACTTAATACCCATTAATTATATTCTCTTTTTAAAATGAAATGACACCTTTTAATTAATGATTTATCCCTAAATTTGCATGACTTTTAAAAGTAACAAATTAGGATGAAAAATATTTTTAGTTTCCTCTACTCTACACGTTTAATGGCACTTTTGTTTTTTCTTTTTGCAACAGCAATGGGAATTGCCACTTTTATAGAAAACGATTTTGGCACGCAAACCTCAAAAGCACTAGTTTATAATACTTGGTGGTTTGAAGCAATTATGGTATTTTTTGTCATCAACTTTTTTGGTAATATTTTTAGATATCGTTTGTACAAAAAAGAAAAATGGGCGGTTTTAATGTTTCATTTATCATTTTTATTTATCATAATTGGTGCAGCAATTACAAGGTATGTTGGCTATGAAGGTATTATGTTGATAAATGAAGGTGAAACTACTAGTCAGTTTTTATCAGAAACCACTTATGTAAATGTTATTGTTGATAATAGTAAAGAGCAAAAAAAGATTCATAAACCGATTATGCTGTCTGCTTGGGGTAAAAATTCTTGGTCTTTTTCAGATAATTTTAGAGCAAAAGAATACCAAGTAAACTTAGTGGATTATATACCTTGGGCTGAGAAAAAACTAGTGGAAGATGAAAATGGGGTTGAACATTTATTTTTGGTAGAATCTTCTAGCGGGAATAGACATGAACACTATATAAAAGCAGGAACTGTACAAAACATTCATAACATTTTAGTTGGTTATGAAACAAAGGATAAAAATGCTACTATCAATATTTTTAAAAGAAATGATTCTTTAAAAATTGTTTCTAAATCCGAAGGTAATTTTCAAGTAATGGCAACTAGACAAACTGGAAATCTTAAAAAAGACAGCATTCAAGATTTTAAATTACGTTCATTATATAATATTGCTGGTTTGCCTTTTGTGGTTCCTCAATATCCTATCAAAGGAGCAATGAAAACTGTTAGTGGAGCTAAAGATGATAAAAAATTAGACGTTGTTGTTTTAGACGTTACAAGTGATAATGAAACTAAAAGAGTAGAACTTACCGGAGGAAAATTTAACAATGATAATTTTAAAAAATTCTCTATTAATGATTTAAATTTTAGAATGTGGTATGGCGCTAAAACTTTAGAAACACCTTTTAGTATAAAATTAAACGACTTTCAGTTAGAAAAATATCCGGGCTCCGAAAGTGCAGCCTCATATGCAAGTGAAGTTACTCTAATTGACGAAAACGAAAGTTTTGATTATCGCATTTATATGAACCATATTTTAGATCATAGAGGATATAAATTCTTCCAATCCAGTTATGATTTATCAGGCAAAGTAGAACAAACTCACCTTTCTGTGAATCATGATTTCTGGGGAACTTTTGTCACCTATTTAGGATACTCATTATTATACACAGGATTAATTTGTATATTATTTGCTAAGAACACTCGTTTTGACTATCTAAAGAAATCATTAAAAAAAATCAGAAAAAAGAAACTTACAATGTCTGTAATATTAGCGATTTTTTTATCGCCTTTTACTTACAGTCAGCATGCAAACATACATCAAGTTGATAAAGTTACAGACCAACAAATTGACTCCATTTTAAAAACTAATTTAGTATCTTTAGAACATGCGGAAAGTTTTAATAAATTAGTCATTCAAGATGCTGGTGGTCGTATGAAACCTGCTCATACTTTTGCTTCAGAACTGGTAAGAAAAGTTGCTCATACAGAAGCTTTCAAAGAAATGCAGCCTAGTCAAGTTTTACTTTCTATTATAGAGAACCCTAGATTATGGTATGAAGTACCTGTAATTTATTTAGAAAAAGGAAATAAAAAGATTCGTAAACAAATAGGCGTCTCAGATACTACTGTTTATGCTCGTTTATCAAATTTCTTTACAAATAGAGGAGAATATAAAATTAAAGAACAAATTTCTGAAGCACAAAAGAAAAAAATTCAAAATAAATTTGAGCAAGATTTAATTAAAATTGATAGACGTTTAGGCTTGCTATATAATGCTATTGGTGGTGGGATTTTTAATATATATCCAATACCAAATGACGAAAACAATAAATGGGTTTCTCAACCAGAAACCTCTACCACCAAAGGCTTTAAACCTGCTGACACTGTTTTTGTACAAAAATCTTTACCTCTTTATGTACAATTATTACAAAGTGCAAAAAAGACAAACGATTATTCAAAAGCAAATCAAATTTTAGATGGTATTAAAAAATACCAAAAAAAATACGGTGCAACTGTATACCCTTCTGAAAGTAAAATTAATTTAGAAATTTCTTATAATAAAATTCAACCTTTTTTGAAGCTTTCTAAATATTATGGTTATACTAGTTTACTTTTAATCTTTTTTGTGATTATTCAAATTTTTAATTCTAAAAAATGGATTAATTATGTTGTAAAAGGGTTAATTGGAGTTGTAATTGGATTATTTATTTTTCATATTTTAGGTTTAGCGTCGAGATGGTATATTAGTGGTAACGCACCATGGAGTAATGCTTATGAATCTTTAATTTTTGTTGCTTTTGCAGCAATGGGATTTGGTTTATTATTGGGTAAAAAATCTTCTTTAGTAATTTCTGCTGTTACCTTTATTTCTTCAGTTATTCTATTTTTTGCACATCAAAGTTGGTTAGATCCAGAAATTGCAAACTTGCAACCTGTTTTAAATTCTTGGTGGTTAAAAGTCCATGTATCAATTATTGTAGGTAGTTATGGACCTTTTGCAATTGGTCTAATTTTAGGAATTTTTTCACTTTTTTTAATGGTTTTTACTAATGAAAAAAATAAAAAGAAGATGGATTTAAATATAAAAGAGCTTACCATAATAAATGAAATGGCAATTACTGTTGGATTGGTAATGTTAGTAATTGGTACTTTTCTTGGTGGAATGTGGGCTAATGAAAGTTGGGGACGCTACTGGGGATGGGATCCAAAAGAAACTTGGGCGTTAATTTCTATTATGATTTATGCTTTTGTTTTACACATGCGATTAATACCTGGTTTAAGAGGAAGGTATACTTTTAACTTATGGTCAATAATTGCCTATTTTTCTATTATGATGACCTATTTTGGGGTAAACTTCTACCTTTCTGGATTACACTCTTACGCAAGTGGAGATAGAGTGATTACGCCAACATCTGTTTATTACTCTGTAGGTTTTGTTGTTATTCTAGGAACTTTAGCTTGGTTTAAACACAAAAAATATTATAAGAAATAACCTCAGATACTAAATTTCAAAAAAAACAAATTTCATACGAAGAAACCTTCTATTTTAAGAAGAAAATGTATTTTTGCTCTTCTTATTAATAACAAATAAAAAAATGTTTAATAAAAATATAAAATTAATTTTAGCAGGTTTAATAACCGCTTGGTCTGTATATCAATTTACTCAAGGAAATATTATGAACGGAATTTCTATATTGCTTTTGGCTGGAATTTTTGTGTTATTATATTTTAAAAATGAATTTATTTTATTGGCTTTTTTACAATTAAGAAAACAAAATTTTCCTGGTGCGCAAAAATGGTTAAACTACATAAAAAATCCTGAAACAGCTTTAATTACTAAACAACAAGGATATTATAACTATTTACATGGCATTATGATTAGTCAAACTAATATTACTCAAGCTGAAAAGTATTTAAGAAAAGCTATAAAATTAGGTTTGTCTATGGATCATGATTTGGCAATGGCAAAATTACAATTGGCTGGAATTGCAATGACAAAAAGACGTAAACGTGAAGCAACTAACTTAATGACAGAAGCTAAAAAATTAGATAAACACGGAATGTTAAAAGAACAAATGACAATGATGAAACAACAGATGAAAAAAATCTAACGTTTTTATTATTTATTTTCTGATACAAAAAAAATCCGCTAAAGCGGATTTTTTTTTGTATTAAATATCAATCTCTTTATTTCAACTTTGTAATTGTTAAGTCTTTATTATATTGTAATATAAATAAACCTTTATTTGAAGATACTTTGTTTTTTTTTGTATAATCAAATTTTGTTTCTACCCTAAAAGAAGCCCCTTCTTTAAACGTTGATTTTAAACTATTTCCTGATGCTAACCTTACTAAAATATCATAAGTTATATCAAATCCTTTTGTTGCGTAAAATGAAGGCAACGCATTGTTTTTATCTTTATATTGTCTAGAAAAAACTTTAGATACCAAAGAAGTTTCATCAACAAACTCATTACTCACAAAAGTAAATCCTACCCTTGCTAGTTTTTTATTATCAATTTCATCGTATACCTTTTCTTTATCCATTGCAAAAAGTTTTGCTGAAATATCGTTTGGTAAACCTATTAGACTATTTATAACATCTGCCACTATTACATTATTATCAGTTGCCATCACAACCCAATTTTTTTCATTAGGCTTTAAAACTTTTAAAAATCTACTTTTGTCTATAAAACCTTTTTCAGGACTTAATACGTGAATTTCATCAATATTACTACCAGCTAAAGAAGCTTGAAAACTACTGCTTTTTTCAATTGATTTATACTTATCATCAGTTATTATAATAAGAGTTCCTTGAGTTAAACTATCTATAAAGTAAGAAGCTAATTCTTCTCTAAAAATATTTTTATCTGGTGATGTTTTTACAACATTTGAAGAATTAAATTTCGATTGACTACTAGAATATACAGGAAATATTATTGGAACATTTACATTCTTTGCAATATTTTCTACTTCATCTGAATAAATAGGGCCAATAATAGCATCGTTTTTATTTAAATTTTCTTCACTAATTAAATTATTAATATTGGTATTTCTACTACCAGTATCGTACACATTAAATTCAATATTTACACCTTGCTGTCTTAAAGAATCTACAGCAATTTCTGCTCCCATATAAAAATCAGTAGTGATATTCATTAAAGTTGCGTTTTTAGTGAATGCTTTTTTTGGAGACAAAGAATCTCTGTAGGTATTTGTTTTAAAAGGTAATAAAAGAGCTATTTTTAAATCAATTCCATTTTGAATATAATCAGTATAAAAATCTCCAATTACTTCAACCTCATCAATCTTTTCTTTGATTTTTATGATCATTCCTACTTTTAACCCTTCTTTTAATTCAGGATTTAATAGTAATAATTCGTCTCTTGAAACATTATAATTTCTGTTTAGACTATAAAACGTATCTCCTTTTTGAACCTCATAGGTTTCAAATTTCTCTTTTAATTCATCTAAATGATTTTCTTTTTCAGATGTATCATCAATAATAATGGTATCTTTTTTATTACTATTATCAACATTTACTTTTATTTGATCCTTAAAAGAACTCATTTTATTTTCTGGAACAACAATAAAGGAATCAGTTACTGGTTCATTAGTAACATCTGGATTTAACCTAACTAAATCTATGGTTTTCATATTCAACTTATCAGCAATAATGCTCATAGTTTCACCACTTTTAACCTTGTATTGAATATATTTTTTCTGCTGCCCACAAGATATTGTAAACGTTAAAATACAGAGAAATATAAAAAATTTTAAATGCTTCATATGTTCTATTCCCATTCTATCGTTGCAGGTGGTTTAGAGCTAATATCATAAACAACTCTATTTACACCTTTTACTTGATTTATTATTTTATTAGATGTTTTTTGTAAAAATTTATACGGTAAATCTACCCAATCTGCAGTCATACCATCAGTACTTTCAACGGCTCTTAAGGCAACTACTTTTTCATAAGTTCTTTCATCTCCCATTACTCCAACAGAATTTACTGGAAGCAACATGGCACCTGCTTGCCAAACTTTATCATACAAACCATCTTCTCTTAACCCATTTATAAAAATAGCATCTACTTCCTGTAAAATACGAACTTTTTCTGAAGTAACATCACCTAAAATTCTAATAGCCAACCCAGGACCAGGAAAAGGATGTCTACCTAACAAATCTTTATCTATATTCATAGAAGCTCCCACTCTTCTTACCTCATCTTTAAAAATCATTCTTAGGGGTTCTACGATTTTTAATTTCATAAAATCTGGTAAACCACCAACATTATGATGACTTTTAATAGTTGCAGATGGACCACCATTTACTGAAACCGATTCAATTACATCTGGGTATATTGTTCCTTGAGCCAACCACTTTACATCTTTAATTTTGTTTGCTTCGTCATCAAAAACTTCTATAAATGCATTTCCTATTGCTTTTCTTTTCTTTTCTGGATCACTTAAATCTTTTAATGCAGATAAAAATCTTTCTGATGCATCAACACCTTTTACATTTAAACCCATTCCTTCATATTGCGCAAGCACATTTTCAAACTCATTTTTACGTAGTAAACCATTATTTACAAAAATACAGTATAGGTTTTCTCCAATTGCTTTGTGCAATAAAACTGCCGCAACAGAAGAATCTACTCCTCCTGAAAGCCCTAAAACAACTTTATCATTTCCTACTTTTTCTTTAATAGCTTCAACCGTGCTTTCTACAAAAGAATCTGGTGTCCAATTTTGTTCTACTTTAGCTATATCTAACAAAAAGTTTGCCAATAATTGCTTCCCATCTTTAGAATGATAAACCTCTGGATGAAATTGAATTGCAAATGTATTTTCACCTTCAACTTTGTAGGCAGCATTTTGTACATCTTTTGTACTTGCTAATAAAACGCCATTTGTAGGTAAATCTTTTATAGTATCTGAATGACTCATCCAAACTTGGCTTCCTACAGAAATATTTTTAAAGAAAGTTTCCTCATTTTTTATAAATGATAAATTTGCTCTTCCATATTCTCTAGTGTTAGAGGGTGCTACTTTTCCACCAGAAAAATGTGCTAAATATTGGGCACCATAACAAACTGCTAATAAAGGTTTTTTGCCTCTAATTTCAGATAAATCTGGATGTAAAACATTTTCTCCTCTTACAGAGTTTGGACTTCCTGATAAGATAACTGCTTTAAAGTTTTCTAAATTGTTTGGAATTTTATTATAAGGATGAATTTCACAATAAATGTTTAATTCTCTAACTCTTCTCGCAATTAACTGTGTGTATTGTGAGCCGAAATCTAAAATAAGTACGTTGTGTTGTTGCATGCGCAAAAATACTATTTCAGATTAAATTTTAAATACTGATTTTAAGATTTTTTAAGGATAAATTAGAATTCGTTAAAAGTTGGTAGAATTCGTATCAATTAGTACTTATAAACAATTGCATTAATATTCATACCAGCACCAACAGAGGCTAGAATAATTACATCTCCTTTTTCTACTTTTTGATTTTCAATTTTTCCTCTAATAACCAAATCTAATAATGTAGGCACAGTTGCAACTGAACTATTTCCTAATTTATGAATACTCATAGGCATTACACCATCGGGAACAGGTTTTTTAAACAATCTAAAAAAGCGTTTTATAATTGCCTCATCCATTTTTTCATTTGCTTGATGGATAAATATTTTTTTTACATCATCTATATTCAAACCACTTTTCTCTAATGCAGATTTCATAGCTAAAGGGACATTTGTTAAAGCAAACTCATAAATCTTACGTCCAAACATTTTTATATAACGTATATCCTTGTCTTCATTTTGATTATAAGAACCTTTAAAGTGTAAAAAATAAGCTTCTTCTTTTGAAAAAGTTTGAGAAGCATGACTTAAAATACCAGAATCTTTCTCAATAGTTTCCTCTACAATACATGCTCCAGCACCATCACTATAAATCATAGAATCTCTATCATACTTATCAATAACTCTTGATAAAGTTTCTGCTCCAATTACTAAACATTTTTTGGCAATACCCGCTTTGATAAAAGCTTGTGCTTGAATTACGCCTTCAACCCAACCCGGGCACCCAAATAAGATATCATAAGCAACACAATTAGGGTTTTCTATTCCTAATTTAAATTTGACTCTTGTTGCAATACTTGGCAGCATATCACTTTGAATTGTTCCTTTTTTAACATCTCCAAAGTTATGAGCTAAAATAATGTAATCTAATTCTTCAGGGTTAACTTTAGCATCTTCAATTGCCTTTTGTGCAGCAAAAAATGCTAGATCTGAAGTTGTATATTCATCTTTAGCATAACGCCTTTCTTCAATACCAGTTATTGCTTTAAATTTATCAATAATTACATCATTATTTGAATTAAATATAGAACCATCAGAATTTAAAAACTCATCGTTTAAAAAATCTGTATTTTCTTTTTTAATACTTGGTATAAAGGTTCCTGTTCCTGTAATTTTTGAAGAAATCATCTTAAAATATTTTATATCAAAACTATAAAACAGAAATTAGATTATTTGCTATGCGTGCATAACAATATTAAATCCAAATAAGTAAAATGATAATTTATTTTAAGTATAAAAAAGACTAACTATTATTATAAATATTCATTTTAAGCTGCATAACCGTAGCAATAGATTGGGCTCTGGATTTCATCATTTCTGAATTTTCTCCAATAAAAGAAGTATCAATTGTATCAAAAAAATACGATATCCAAATCGTAAAATGTTCTTTTGTAAAGTTTAAAAAAGAATTTTTATGAAGATGCTTTTGCATTACATTACTTTGGTAAGACATGGTATCGAAAATAATATCATTCCAAAAATCTGAAATAATTTCTAAATGATGTTCAAGTTGATTTTGAGTCACAATTTCTTCAAAAAAGGGATTCATTTTTTCATCAACCAATAATTTATCATAAAATTTACTAATTATTAATTTAATGTCTTTTCTAGAATTAATATCTTTTTTCATTATAAATATGAGCTATCAAAAGAAAAGGGTAATAAAGAAAGTAATGATTCTGTTTTTACAATTTCACCAACTTCTCCCATAAATAAAACTTGGAATGGTTGCTTCTGTTTGATTTCATATTCTGACAAAGATTGTCTACATGCCCCACATGGACCAATAGGTTTATCAACTTTTTTAATTAAAGAACTTGCAGTAATTGCTAACTTTAAAATCTTGACATCCGGAAATTCTGATCCTACTCTCCAAATAGCAACTCTTTCTGCACACATACCAGAAGGATAGGCAGCATTTTCTTGGTTATTACCTAAAATAATTTCATTATTTTCTAACAATATGGCAGCACCAACATTAAATTTTGAATAAGGAGCATATGCTTTTTTCCTTGCTTCAATTGCTTTATCCATTAATAATTTATCTGCAACAGAAAGTTCTGAAACATTACTAAACACAATTGCTGGTGTTGCTATGTTAATTTTTTTCATGATTTATGAGGTCAAAAAAAGCAGCCTTTATTTGACTGCTTTTATATTGTTATAAACTTACTAATAGTTTATCAAATTTAATAATTGTCATAGATTTCTCCTAAATCAAATGATAAAGAAAATCGTAATGAGTTTTCTAATGGGTTATTTACATCAGAAGAATTTATTAAATAAGATAAATCAACATTTAAAGCATTGGTTTTAAAACCACCTCCTAAAGTAAAATATTGCCTATTTCCTTTATCTTCACTTTCATGAAAATATCCTGCTCTTATTGCAAAAGCATTATTATATAAATACTCAGCACCAAAAGCATACGTAAATTCTTTTAACTCTTCACTAAATCCACCTGGAGCATCACCAAAAGAAGTGAAAATTCCGCTTATCCAACCTTGGTCTTCTTCTGAACCATCTAATTGTGGAGTTGGAACTAACAACTTTGTAAACTCAACATTTGTAGAAATAATGTTATAATCATCTAAAATAAAATCAAATCCACCACCAAACTTTAAATTTGTAGGAATAAAATCTGACTCACCTGTACCTGGTGTATAAGAAACTTTTGGTCCAATATTGGCAATATTAAAACCAATTCTATATCGCCCATTAAAATTTCCATAATTATCTTCTTCAGATTGATAATATCCAGAAATATCTACTCCAAAAGAATTAATTGGTTGCAAGGTATTACCTGCAGTACCATTAAAAGCTAAATTAGAACGTAAATATTTTAAACCTACCCCCATAGAAAAAGTTTCACTTAATTTTAATGCATATGATCCGGTAAAAACAAGCTCATTTGGGTTTATGGTTCCATTATCCAAACCAGTATCTGTTGTTAAATTTATTTGACCTAAAGAAAAATATTTAAAGTCTGCACCCCATGCTGCATTTTCGCTAAATCTATTAATATATGAACCACTTCCTATAAAAATATCATTTGTCAAATTTCGCAACCAAGGAGAATAAGTGATACCTGTTTTTATTTGACGATCACTAAAAGTCATTTTTGCTGCATTATGAAATAATGAAAATGCATCTGCAGATGTTGCAACACCCATATCTCCCATTCCACCTGCTCTAGCATCTGGTACTATTAATAAAAAAGGGGTTGCAGTAGTAATTCCACCAGTTTGTTGAGTATCTGTTTGTCCTACACATTTAATACTTATAAATGCACAAAGTGCAATAAATAAAATTACTTTTCTCATCTTTTATTGTTATTGTTAGTTTAGCAAATATCTAAATTTTATTGAAGAATTACTAATTTTTCATACTTCTCTGAAACTAGATTACTTATTGTTGATTTTACTTTTAATTTATAGATATAAACTCCTTTTCCTATTTTGTTACCAAAATCATCCAAACCGTTCCAATTTATACTTCTTGATAAACTACCTGTTGTTTGTATGTTTTGATTAATTGTTTTTACTAATTTACCTGAAACTGTAAAAATTTGAATTTGAACTTCTAATGATTCATTTGGCTTATTATGATTAAACCAAAACTCTGTATAATTAACAAAAGGATTTGGATAGTTAAGCACATTTTCTAAATTTAAAATGGCGTCACTTATAACTACAAAATTCAACGTAGTTTCTGAAGAGTTATTGTAAGTATCCCAAGCTTTTATTTTTATTGTATGGGGTCCAACTTCAAGATCTCTTAATCTATAAATCACTTTTCCGTTTGTATAATCGTTTAATTCTGTTTCATAAAAATCATTTAATACAATAGGATTTGATGTATCTCCATCTAAAACGGCTACAATATCATGATCTACAGCTGTTATGGAAGTATTTATTCCGCTTTCATCAGATAAAACTGCTATTAAATTTGGCGATGTATTTGTATTACCTCCATCAATAAAAGATTCATCATTCATAAATAATTTTATTTCAGGACCAACATTGTCTTCTGGAGCATCTTCATTAATACCACCAACAACTACATCAAAATTATAACCAGATTTATCAATTTCTCCATTTTCTGCATAAAAACTTAATTTTCCTTTTCCGTAAGCAACTTTTATATCTTTAGGCACAATAAAATCAAAACTAAATGTTCCGTTTACTACAGAAGATTTTCCTCTAAACAATTTACTATCTTGAGTATCAAAAGGCATTGTTATACCAAAACCATCATTATCTAAGGTTACTTTATCTATAGGTTTGTCAAAAACTGTTGTAGATAAAGAACCATTAAAATCACTTAAAATAGTATTTGAATTATCGGTAATTACCCCCTCAAATTTAACTTTTGACAAAGCTTTAATTGTATCTAAAGATTGTGTAATATCTTTATCATTCATTTTAGTAATTCTAATATTTGGCTTTGGTACTGCTAACTTCATTGCTGGATCTCCAAAGTGAAAAATAAAGAACTTCTGAGTACTTGAAAATTCGTTTTTAGTAGCCATTAATCCTTCTGCTACTGTAAGATCTTCATCATTAAAAGCCAATAAAACTCTAATCAATTCTTCGTTAAAACTTTGTCCAGTAGAAATATAAACTTCTCTTGTAGTAGTAATCATACTAGCTGAACCACCAGTTGCATTTTTTAAAGTTAACTCACCAGCAGTAATTCTATTTGGATTATCAAATCTAGAAAAATCACAAGTAACAGTTATTAAAAGTGGTAGTGTATTAAAATTATTAAAAGCTTGAATTTGAGTATTGTCTAAAATTCTTTCTGAAGCAAAACCATCCTCACCGCCATGTCCAAAATAATCAAATACCAAAGTACCTTTTTCAATAGCATTTGCAATGGCCTCATTTACTTCTGGATAACGTTCCCCTCCTGAAGAGTTTTGCTGTACATAGGCATCAGCATATATTTTATTGACATTAAAAATTGGTTTATTATTCTTAATTTCATCAGCAATAGATTCTACTCCTTGTTCTAAAACTTCTTCACCACTAGCATCAATATCATCTGCTAAAAGTGTTATTGTATTTCGCCAGTCTCCTATAGACTCTGCACCATAATAATTTAAAATTTTATCAACTACAATCGTTGCTTCTGCTATTGTTGAAACAGGTATTCTACTTGATGCTACATCAATTGTATGTGAAATAGACATGGTTCCTTCGTCATCTTCTAACATTACAAAAAAATCATCTGTAACATATGAGTTTGCTAGATTAAAACTAATGTCGGATAATTTTACAGGAACAATATTGTTATTACCGGTAATTCTGTCTTTATAATCATAAGATGCATCTCCAAAAAAACAGACATATTTTAGCTTTTTATCTTCGGATGAGTTTGTAGAATAAACATGCTTTAAAAAATCTCTAATTCCTGTTATGTCTTTAGAGCCAGAAGCAAATTCATTATAAATTTCATCTAAGAGAACAACTTTTGTGGTTAAGTTAGAGTTTATTTGATGATAATCTGCTAACCTTTGTGCTTGTCCAGAAAGTTCTGAATTTGTAATTACAATATAATTTATGTCTTTTAATGCATGTAAATTCTGATTTGTAATTTTTGAATTTTCAACAACTTCTGGAATGTAAAAGTCAGTTTCATTTAAAATAATATATTCTTTTAAAGCACCTGCATTATCTTTAAAAATAAAATTAGTATCGGTACTTTGATTTGAAATATTTTGAGGTGAAATTGGGTCGGTTACATCCCAAACTTGAAAGGCTGAACTACCGTTCTCAATTACATACTCAACATTTCCGGTAATTGATACTTGCTCAAAACTTCTGAAAGAAAATTGAAAGTCAGAAAATTTCAATTCCTTTTTCCCTACAACTTCAATAAAATCTAAATAAGCACTTGCTGAAGGATTACCATTGTTGTTATATGTAATTGTTAACTCAATAACATCAGAATTATTAATAAAACTTACATCTCTTTCTATAGCATTCGCTTTGTTTAAAGAACCAGAAATAACTGCAGAATAATCTAAAGTTAAAACATCTACACCTTGCGCATTAATTTGCATTGAAGATACAACTACAGAATTTGATACCCCTCTAACACTTAAACTTACTTCTGAATTTAGCAATGCATTTTTAAATGGAATATTAAAACTTTTAATATTTTCTAAATTAAAATCCTCACTAGAAAACCATTGGGTTCCAGCTCCCAAAAGATTTATTTCATCTTTTTCATAAAAAGTAAAATCATCAAAAACAGTAATTTGAGCATTTGAATTATTATTATTTACACTCTTATTTTGAATTCTTTTTCCATCGGTATCATTTACGGTAATAAAATAATATGCCTTATCAGAATAAATATTTTGCTGATGATCAACTGTATTGCTAACAGGGTCTATATCCCAATCATGTGGTCCTTTTGCATAAAAAAGTATATAATCATTTGAATCAAAAGATGCGTCATTTTCACCCTCGATATAAATAGCATTTTCTTGTAAATCATCATATCTAAAATCACTATTTAATACTGGTAATAGAGATCCTCCGTTACCATAAATATGAATTTTTTTTGGATTTAAACCATTTGTAGAAACACCAATTTGCTCTAGTAAATTTCTATCAATCTTAAAACCCCCTGTTGTATCAACAGAAAATTTAAACCAATCTCCAGAAGACAATACAGAATTATTAACCTGACTAAAATTAATTTGATGTATTGAAATTAAAAAAATAAATAAAAATAATTTCCTCATAAATTCAGTAAACAAATAACGCAAATAATTGCTGTATATTTTAGTTCAGCAAAGATAAATTATACTAAATTAAAAAAGGAATCGTTTATTATTTTATACAAGAAAAAATGACGAGTTAAAATTATTAATTTACTTGTTAGATTTTTTTTTTGTCGTAAATTGCATCATTATATAAAAAACCTATCAATTTTAAATTAGGAAATGAAAAACATATTTAAAATAACATTATTCGTTTTAACAACATTACTTTTTGCAAATTGTAATAAAGCTAGAACTGACACATCTAGATTAACGGGACTATCTTTTAACAATCCTAAAAGTGGCAACTATATAAAAGGTACTTCTTTTGAAGGAAAACCTCCTTTAGGAATGGTTGGTGTTGAAGGGGGTTCATTTACTATGGGACAAGTTCAGGATGATGTAATGTTTGATTGGAATACTACACCTAAAAAAATTCATGTTCGTTCTTTTTACATGGATGAAGCTGAAGTTACAAATTCTGAATATTTTTTATATGTCCAATACATGAAAGATGTTTTTCCTCCATCAGAAGAAAAATATAAACACATATACAGTTCAGTTTTACCAGATACTTTGGTTTGGAGAAAAAGCTTAGGAAATACAGATATTTTATCTGAAAACTATTTTAGACATCCAGCATATGCTGATTACCCAGTTGTAGGGGTAAGCTGGTTACAAGCAAACGAATATTGTAAATGGCGAACAAATGCTGTAAATTTAAAAACTTTAATTGATAAAGGACATATTTCAAATATTTTTGAAACAGATTCAATTAGCAACTTCTTTGACACAGATGTATTTTTAGCAGATGCTTCTAGATTATTTGAAGGTGATACAACGGTTTACAAAAAAGGAGTTGGAAGAACTTTGAGAAAAAAAGGAGACCCAAAACTAGCAAAAGGTGCCTTCAAAGGAAGAAAAATAACAAAAGCTGACGGTATTTTAACACAAAGATTTAGATTACCTACTGAAGCTGAATGGGAATTTGCTGCAAAAGCAAATATAGAAAATAGAGAATATAATAATATTAGAGGTAGAAAGAAGTATGCCTGGAATGGTAAATATTCTAGGTCTAAAGGTAAAAGGAATAGAGGAGATCAATTAGCTAACTTTAAACAAGGGCAAGGTCAATACAGTGGTTTACCTGGTTGGAGCTCAGATGGTGCTGACATACCAAATGAAATTATGTCATATCCTCCAAATGGTTTTGGTTTGTATGATATGTCTGGTAATGTTGCAGAATGGGTTTCCGATGTGTACAGGCCAATTATTGATAATGAAGCTAATGACTTTAATTACTTTAGAGGAAATCTTTTTACTAAAAAAATGATTGACAAAGATGGTAAACTTGTTTATGCTTCTAATGAGGAAGATGCTGAAGTTGAATACGATGTTTTACCAAATGGTAAATTAGTACCAAAACAATTACCTGGTACAATTAAATATGTTCCAATCACAAAAGATGACACAACTTTAAGAAGAAATTTTACAGTTGCTGACAATTCTAATATTTCTGATGGAGATTTAAATTCTTCTAGATTTTATGAAGATGACGAAGATCAATTTACATCAAGACCAAGTATGTATAATTCTCCACAAGAACCGAGCAGAGTAAGAGATTCTATTTCAGGAAAGGATATTATTATAAATGACAATAAAAAAAGAACAACTTTAATTAGTGATAACGCTAGAGTTTATAAAGGAGGATCTTGGAGTGATAGAGAGTATTGGTTAGACCCTGCGCAAAGACGTTATTTACCTGAATATATGGCAACAAATTATATTGGTTTTAGATGTGTTTCTGATAAAGTTGGCCCAATGGCAACGAAAAAAAGAAGAGCAAGAAACCCTTCTAGATAATATACAATCTAAAAATTAAAACCTCATTATCTACAAATAATGAGGTTTTTTTATATCTTTATTTTATGAAAATATCAAGTTTATATGCATTATACAGCAAACATTTTCTTGTAGATACTGATACAAGAAACATTAGAAAAAACTCTATTTTCTTTGGTTTAAAAGGAGATAATTTTAACGGAAATAAGTTTGCAGAAAAAGCTCTTGAATTAGGTGCAGATTACGCTATTATTGATGAAGAAAATTACCAAACTGATGCTAATATTATTTTGGTAGATAATGTATTAAAAACATTACAAGAACTTGCTACTTACCATAGACAGCAATTAAAAATTCCTTTTATTGGATTAACAGGTAGTAATGGAAAAACAACTACTAAAGAATTAATTAACGCGGTTTTAAGTAAAAAATATAAAACTTCAGCAACAAAAGGAAACTTAAATAATCACATTGGAGTTCCTCTTACCCTACTTTCCATGACACCAAAAGATGAAATTGGAATTGTAGAAATGGGAGCTAATCATCAAAAAGAAATTGAATTTCTAAGTACTATTTCTCAACCAAACTACGGTTACATTACAAATTTCGGGAAAGCTCATTTAGAAGGTTTTGGAGGTATAGAAGGTGTTATAAAAGGAAAAAGTGAATTATACAATTATTTAGAAAAAAATAAAAAAACTGCTTTTGTTAATTCTGATGATATTCTTCAACTCGAAAAAACAAAAAATATAAATAAAATCCTTTTTAATAAAGATAATTTAAAATTTGTTGAAGCAAATCCTTTTGTAAAAATATTTTATAAGGATATAACTATTCAAAGTAATTTAATAGGAAAATATAACTATTCAAATATTGCTGCTGCAATAACAATTGCCGAGTATTTTAAAGTTCCAAAAGAAGATATTAAAAATGCTATTGAAAGTTATATTCCAACAAATAATAGGTCACAAATTATAAAAACCAAAAACAATAACATAATTCTTGATGCTTACAATGCAAATCCTTCGAGTGTAAAAGTTGCTTTAGAAAGTTTTTCTTCAAACAATTCAAAAGAGAAAACTATTATTTTAGGTGATATGTTTGAGTTAGGAAAAGACAGTTTAAAAGAACATCAACAAATAGTAACGTTTGCAACTTCTTTAGGATTTAAAAATCAATACTTTGTTGGAGAAAATTTTTATCGAACATCAACAGGTAAAAACTTTTTTAAATCGTATTATGAATTGGAGAATTACTTGAAAAATAGCCCACTTAAAAACGATTCAATTTTGATTAAAGGCTCTAGAGGAATGCAGTTAGAAAGACTCTTACAAATAATTACTTAATGTGATTTTTATGGAAATCTACCAAACTATCAATAGGTCTTTGTAAAACATCAGTAACTTTTAAATTATTTTTAGTAGCTACTTTTTCTAATATATCTCTAAAATAAAATGCAATTGAACCAATAAAATAAAGAGGCGTTTCTATATTTTTATTATAAGGTAAAATTCGATGTTTAAAAAATTCTTGAAACCCTTTTTTGATTATTCTTTTTATATATTTTTCATCTTTAAATTCAAACATGAATTTTGCAAAAGAAGCTAAATACATATTTGGGTTTGGTTCTCTATATAAATTTCGTTTAATATAATCTGCGTCTAAATTAAATTGCTCTTCAAATTTTTTAGCAATAACTTTTGGCATTTTGTCATAAAAATATTCTTTTAATAATTTCTTACCAAAATAATTTCCACTTGCTTCATCCATTATAGTATACCCTAAAGATGCAACTTTCATATACATTTTCTCACCATCATAATAACAGCTGTTTGAACCAGTTCCTAAAATACAAACTAATGCTTCATTTTTACCAGAAGCTGCATAAACAGCAGCTAACATGTCTTCAGCAATAAAAATTTTAGCATTTACAAAAATTGATTGCAAAACCTTTTTTAATATTGATACTGGTTTTGGGGTTCCACATCCAGCTCCATAAAAATGAATTTCTGTAACTTCATTTTTTATATTAATAAGCTGAAACATATTTACAATCCTATTGGTAAGCTCTTCCTCACCCACAACCGCAGGATTTAAACCCAAAGTTCTTACTCTAAAAATTTCTTTTTTAAAATTATCTAAAGCAATCCAATCTGCTTTTGTAGAACCACCGTCTGCAATTAAAATCATTTTTTTTAATTTTTACCAAATATATTGTAAGGAAAACTGTTAAACAATAGCTAATAAAACTTCAATCGTTTTCGTTTATGAAAATATATGAATATATAAAATTGATTATTGTAAATTTGCATCTAAATTAATAAAACATGTTTTTTTTTAAGAAGAAAGAAATTCCTTTAATAGATTTTTTTCCTGAAGGGTTTGTAGATATCCATTCTCATTTATTACCAGGAATTGATGATGGTGCAAAAAATATTGATGATTCTATTGCATTAATTCAAAAAATGTCTGCTTATGGAATCAAAAATTTTATAACCACGCCGCATGTTTTGGGTGATGTTTATCAAAACTCCTCAGAAACCATAAAATCAAAACTAGAAGAAGTAAAGGCTGAATTAATAAAAAGAAATATTACAGATATATCTATAAATGCAGCTGCAGAATATATGATGGATGAACAGTTTTCTGAACTTTTAAAAGATGATGATATTTTAACTTTAAAAGACAATTTTATCTTAGTTGAGATGTCATATTTCAGTCCACCAATTAATTTATTTGATATTCTATTCGAAATACAATTAAAAGGTTACAAACCTATTTTAGCTCATCCAGAAAGGTATAATTCTTATCATAATAATTTTGAAATTTATTACAAATTAAAAAAAGCAGGCTGTCTATTTCAATTAAATTTATTATCATTAACTGAACAATATGGAAAACAAGTTACAAAAACTGCTGAAAAGCTTTTAAAAGAAAATATGTATGATTTTGTTGGTACTGACACTCATCATTTTAACCACTTACATCTTTTAAAAAAAATTGGAACTAATAAAAATAAAAACAATTTAGAAACTTTATTAGTTAACAATAAAAAGTTCTTATAATAAAAAAGGAAGCAAATTTGCTTCCTTTTTTAGATTTAACTAAATATTCTTTTATACCAAGGTTTCTTTACTTCTTCAACATAGTCGTTTCCATATCCGTAACCATAACCATATCCGTAACCATATCCATAACCTCTTTTCATGTCAGTATCATTCAATACAATTGCCATGTTAGGTAACTTCTTTTCTTTGTATAATGTTTGAACTATATTCAACATCCTTTTATCTAAGTAATTTGCTCTTGATACATATAAAAACATATCTGCATATTTAGAGATTAGTAAAGTATCGGTAACTAAATTTACTGGTGCTGTATCGACTATAATAAAATCATAATCTTTTCTGACCTCTTCAAAAATACTTTCTATTTTATTATGTAATAATAATTCAGCAGGGTTTGGTGGTATTACACCAGATGCAATAATGTCTAAATCTTTTATTTCAGGAATCGAAAACTTCACATCATTAAGTGTTAGTTTATCATCTGTAATAAAATTGGTGATTCCTTTTCTATCTGGTATTCCTAAATATTCTGTTACTTTAGGCGCTCTTAAATCCATACCAATTAATAATACCCTCTTGTTTGATAAAGATAAAGCTGCAGATAAATTAATAGAAATGAATGATTTTCCCTCTCCACTTGTTGTAGAAGTAATAAAAATAGTTTTACCAAGTCCATCATTATTTTCTGACTTTGGCAACATAAAGTCTAAATTGGTTCTAATCAGACGAAAAGCTTCCGCAGTACTAGTTCTAGCTTCTTTATTAATCACTATTTTCCCACCTGTTTCTGAATGAGGAACATCACCTATAAAAGGTACAGATGTTAAATCTTCAATATCCTTTCTCGAATGAATTTTTGTATCTAATAAATCTCTTAAATAAATAATTATAAAAGGAATTAATAATCCTAATAACATTGCTGCTAAATAAGTAATTCTCTTTTTAGGAGAAACAGCCATACCGGAGCCATAAGCAACGTCTATTATTTTAGCATTTGCTACAGCTACTGCTAAAGAAATCGCAGTCTCCTCTTTTTTCTTTAATAAATAAGAATACAAGCCTGAAATTATTTCTTGTTGTCTTGCAATATCTATAAAACCTCTTTCAATTAAAGGAATTGAAGACTTCTTATTATTAATTTTACTCTGTTCACTTTTAAGGCTATTTAATTGTAACTTCAATGAAGTTTCTAAATTTTTTAGGTTTTGTTTTAAATTTAATTTTGCAGATTTAATCTCTCTTTGTAGCTCAATTAATTGAGGGTTTTTATCACCTGCGGTAATTAGTAATCGATTTCTTTTGGTCACTAATTCATTATAATTTAGAATTGAAGCAGATATACTAGGGCTTTCAAAGCCTAAGTTAGCTGGTAATAAATCATCTTGATTGGTTTTACTATTTAAACTTTCTTTAATCCATTGAGACAACCTTAATTGGGTTTCTGAAGTTAAAATTTTTTCATTATTAACTGATAAATTAGTTAAGATCAATTCTCCTTCATTAGACACACCAGTAAAACCTGTCTTAGTTTTAAAGTTTTTGATTGTATCTTGAATAAAAGACAACTCCTTACCTACACTATTTAAACGAGCATCAATAAATTCTTTCGTTTTTCTAGATACCTCATTTTTATCGTTTATAGCATCAATATTATATTGTTTAACCAATTCATCTAAAATATCTTCTACTTTTTCTTTCACAGCATCCTTCAAACTTAATTTTAAAACACTTGATTGCTTATTAACAGGAGAAATACTTATACCTCCTTTATATTTACTAACGACGTGATTCCTTGGTGAAATTAAAATTTTGACATCGTTTTTTTTATCTTCAGCGCTTACATTCTTATTTTGGTCTATTTTAAAAACTCCCAGACTAGAAGTTAAAATCTCTCCAAATTTACCCTTGCCAATAACTTTATTTTTAATGTCTTTTAATTCAAAAGATTGATTATCTTTTATTAAAACAGAAATCAAAGTACCTTTTTTGAGTAAAGAAACTTCTTTTTTTATAAAAGTAAATTTTATGGGTGAATTAGTATAAACTTCCGTTTGCTTAACTCTTCCTTCAGTATAATAAGAAATAGTTAAATCTAAACTATCAATTACATTACCTATAATCTTACGAGATTTTAAAATTTCAATTTCATTATCTGTATTATTTGTTGAACCTCCTCCAACAATACCCATATCCTTAAATGCCTCTAATTCTTTTGATATGCCCGATTTTTGATTATCTTTAATCATAATCGATGCGGTCGCACTATACATTGGGGTACTATACCTCAAATAAACAAAAGCGCACACTAAAGAAATTATAACTCCCAATAAAAACCATTTCCAATGTATCAGAATTTTTTCTAATTCTTGACGAATGTTTATTGTATCATTTTCTCCAATATTATTTTGATTGAAATCTTCCATATTAATTTGTTAATAATGATACAATAGTAATTAGTAGTCCTGTAATTGATATAAATAAACTAGTACTTGAGTTTGAAGATGCAGATTGAATTCTTGCATAATTAGGCTTCACATATACCACATCATTTTGTTGTAAATAATAAACAGGTGATGTGAAAATTTCTTTTGATAAAAGATTTACTTTATATTCTACTTTTTTACCATCTTCTTCTCTTTGTACTAAAATATTATTCCTTTGTCCAGAAATATTTAAATCTCCTGCTAAAGCAATTGCCTCTAAAATTGTAATCCTTTCATTAGGTATATTATATCTCCCAGGTCTGGCAACATCCCCAAATACACTAACTTTATAATTGGTAATTCTAATATTAATATTAGGATTTTTAATATAGTCTGGCTCTAATTTATCAATTAAAAGTGCTATAACCTCATCCCTCCTTAAACCACCAATTTTTAATTTTCCAATAACAGGAAAATCTATCTCTCCTTTATTATCAACTAAATAGCTTTGTTGTTGAGCAGCTCCATTAGCAGAATTAGAAGAAGTTGAATAGGATACAGACGCCAAATTAAAAGGTCTTACAGCTTCAGTATCTAAAGCTGTAACGGTTATTTGTAATAAATCATCTGGTTTGATAATTGTTTTATAACTATTGGAAACTTTTGATTGATCTATTTCATCATTTTGAAAATAAATAATTTCCTTTTTTGAAACGCAAGAACATATCAATACTAAAACATATAAACGAACACTTTTATTAATCCAATTTTTCATAAAAAAATTTTTGTGCGAAATTAAAAATAAAATAAGCAATTAACTAAACTTTATCCAATTTTTCAAATGATGAATTATTAGATTTATATTCAGGAACAATTTCTTTAATCTTAGAAACTATTTGGTTATTTGTTAAACAATCATTTTCAATGCATATAGAATCAATTTCTTTTTTTATAGCTGCATAATCTAATTTTGGGCTTTTTGCAATCATTATTTTTTCATGGTAAGTTTTTGTAGTATCTTCATCATTCGCTAATAATTCTTCATACAATTTTTCTCCAGGTCTTAAACCTGTTATTTTAATATCTATATCATCAGGATATTTTAATCCAGACAAAGAAATCATTCTTTTAGCCATATTAAAAATTTTAACAGATTTCCCCATATCAAAAATATAAATCTCACCACCTTCTCCCATAGTACCAGCTTCCAAAACTAATTTACATGCTTCAGGAATGGTCATAAAATACCTTGTAATTTCTTTGTGTGTTACTGTTAAAGGGCCACCTTTTTCAATTTGTTTTTTGAATAAAGGAATTACAGAACCATTTGAACCAAGTACATTACCAAAACGAGTAGTTATAAATTTAGTTTTATTTTTTATGTCTCTACTTAAGCAACTAATATACAATTCAGCTACTCTTTTAGTTGCTCCCATAACATTGGTTGGATTTACAGCCTTATCAGTTGAGATCATCACAAAATCTTCAATTTTATATTTAAAGGATAAATCGGCAATATTCTTAGTTCCAAAAACATTTATCTTAACAGCTTCATAAGGACTTTCTTCCATCAAAGGAACATGTTTATAAGCTGCTGCATGAAATACTTTTTGAGGGGTATATTGTTCAAAAATTTCTTGCATTCTTTTTCTGTCTCTTACATCAGCAACAATTGCAATAAAATTGTCTTTGTCTTTTTGTAAAAGCTCTTGTTGCAAATCATATAAAGAAGATTCAGCTTGATCAATTAACACCAAAAAACTTAAATTATAAGAAGCTAATTGTCTAGAAATCTCACTCCCAATGGAACCGGCAGCCCCAGTAACAAAAATTACTTTATTAGTTACATCTCTTTTTACAATAGGATTATCTATAGTAATCTGTTCTCTTCCTAATAAATCATCAATATTTATTTGTTTTATTTGATTGGCTTCTAAATCCCCTTCTATCCATTTAGATAATTGAGGAACTATTTTAATATTTGTATTTAATTTTAATAAATTATCTGTAATTTCTAATAATCTACCGGATTTAATACTAGGAATTGATATAATGATCTCTTTAATATCATTTTTATCTAAAAATTCTTGATCGATTTTTGATGGACTATAAATTTTTATTCTATCTATTTTTTTATTCACCTTATTAGGATTATCATCAATAAAACCAAAAACATCATAATTATTTTTACGATCTTTATTTAAAGCTCCATAAGTAATCATACCAGAGTTACCAGCACCGTATATCAGAACATTTGTAATTGATTTTAAATCAGTAGAAATCACTTCATAAAATGCCTTAAAAATATATCTACTAGTTACTAAAACAAAAATTGCGACTAAATAATGAATTAAAATAATTCCTTTTGGAATTGTAAATGAAGGGTAGATTGAAAAAAAATGATTAACAATTAAGATAAAACCAGTACTAATACTAAAAATAGTAATGCCTAAAAATACGTTAAAAGCATCTTTAGTACCTGTATGCCTAATAATACCCTTATAAGAGCCTACAATAAGAAAACTAAACAGTGAAACTATTATAATAAAAGGGATTTGTTCTTTTAAACTAGAAAAATCAAAATCTAGCGTTATATTAAATCGGATGGAATATGCAATAATAAAAGAAATACACATTAAAAGTAAATCAACAAATAAAACAACCCATTTAGATGCGTATTTATTTAATACTTTTAGAAAAAATGTTCTAACCATTAGATTTTTTTATATCAAGTGTAAATTTACAATTTTTTTTTTATTGAGTAGCTCTATTCTATTTATTAGATTTAAAAGAATAACAAAAATTAAGCTATGGTCTTTTTAATTTTCTGAAAAATAAAAATATACAGGAGTGTAAAAAATATAATAAGACCAAAAAATATAATTAGTTGATATTTCAAGTCTAGTAAATATGATTTATAAATAATAAAATTTATGGTTAATTGAATAATGGCATACAGCATTGAAACCTTTAAATGTGATATTTTACAGATATGTACTAATTTTTGATATATATGATGTCTATGAGGTTCAAAAACACTTTCCCTAGTATAAAACTTGCGATATAATAAAGTAAAAGCAGCATCCGCTCCATATACTATTATCAAGAGTAATATTAGAGGAGAACTTAACTTTATATAGAATAACATCCCTAAGAAAAAAATTAACACCCCAATAGATATACTTCCAATATCCCCAGCAAAGAAAAGTGCTTTTCTTCTAAAATTATAAAAACCAAAAACAATTAAAGATATAAGAGCATAAATAATTAAATCTGCATTTACGATACTTTCATTTAAATTTATTAAATAAAAACCAATTAAAACAGAAATAGAATACAGGCCAGTTATACCATTAATACCATCCATGAAATTGAAAAAATTAACAATTCCAACTCCAATTATTAAAAAAATAATATAATTAAAATCGAATGATAACGAAACTTCCAATAACAATAAACAAGCAGATAAAACTTGGAATGGAAATCTAATTTTTGAACTTAACGTATATATGTCATCTAAAAAGCTAACAATTGAAATTAAAAAAACACCAATCGAAAAATAGGGATATGCAAAATCATTTAATACAGAAAATAATAAAATTGCAATCGTAAAAATTATTCCTCCGCCTCTAACAGTGATTTTTTTATGAGAACTACGCTCATTAGGTTTATCAATTATTTTAAACTTTATAGCTAGCTTTAAATAAATAAAAGAAGCTAAAATCAGGAATAATAAAACGATAATATATGAGTTCATAATTTAAAAAGATGAAATTGTTTTTTGAATTCCTTTTACCGTAGTCAACGGTAATTCTTTTTGGATTGCTTTTTTTATTTTATCGTTTGAAACAACATAATTTTCTGTGAGCTTTTGCAACCTCTCAGAATTTACAGGCAAAGGTAAAACATCTCCTATTTTGGCCAAAAAGTTTACCATAAACTTTGGAACCTGTAAAATTTTTGCTGATTTCCCTATCTCATCACCTATAACTTTCACTAAATCAGTTGTTGATAAAGATTCATCATCAGCAATATTGTATATACCTGATTTTATATTTTCATTATCAATTAACTCATTAATAATAAAACATAAATTCTTGACAGAGACAAAAGATCTTTTGTTTTTATATTTACCTAATGGATAAGGAATTCCTTTAGAGACAAAACTAAATAATAAGTTTAAATTTCCTTTATTATTTGGCCCATGAATCATACAAGGTCTTAAAATGTAAACTCTTTTTCCTTGAGGTATTTCTTTTGATAAAATGTACTCTTCAGCTGCTAATTTAGATTTTCCATAAACTGTTACTGGGTTAGGTTTTGTTTCTTCTGTTAAAAAACCTTCAACAGTATCTGCCGCAGCTTTTACAGAACTCATATAAATAAATACTTCACACTCACTTTCTAAAAATTGATTAAATAGTTTTTTTGTTAATTCTGTATTCACTTCAAAATACTCAGAATCTTTTGATGTTTTCTTTAAATCGTGAGCTTTACCTGCTAAATGAATAAAACTTTTAGCTTTGTTTAAAATATCTAAATTTAATTGATTATAAGATACTTCTTTCTCATTTGGACTTCTAGATAATCCTAAAATAGCTTTATTAAGTTTATTTAGATAGTTTGAAAGATTTATTCCAACAAATCCTTTGTTACCAGTAATTATATGTAATTTATTTTCCAAACTATTTTTTATTTAAAAACCCAATTACCTTCCAAAAACCCCTTAATTGTACTTTTAAATAACTAAATTTTATGTTATTTCTAGACAAAGCTTTCTTAATTTCTTTAGAAATTAGTTGATAACTACTAACACCTGAACTACTTAAACCACCAATAAGCATAGATGTAGTAGTAATGTTTGAAAATTTCCAAGGAATTTTATTTTTTAAGAAAAAGCGAGTTATTAACTCATAATCTGCACCAATGGTAAAATCTAAATGATAAACACCAAATTTATCAAACAATGTTCTTTTAAAAAAAATTGCAGGGTGAGCTGGCATAAAGCCAATTTTTAATTTTTCTGGATTCCAGTTCTTAGCCGAATACTTTCTTACCGTTTTTCCTTCTTCATTAAACTGTATAATATTTCCTACAGAAGCATCAACATTGTTTTGTAAATGAAACTTAGCTATATTTTGTAAAACATTTTTATCTGTAAAAATATCATCCGAATTTAAAATCCCAACAATATCTCCTGTTGCTAATTGTATTCCTTTATTCATTGCATCATACAAACCTTTATCTGGTTCAGAAATATGCTTAGAAATAATATCTTTATTATTTTCTATAATATCAAGAGTTGTATCTGAAGACCCTCCATCTACAACAATGTATTCTATATTTTTATAAGTTTGACATTGTACAGATTTAAAAGTCTTTTCAATTGATTTAGCACTATTGTAACAGACAGTAATTATGGAAATTTTCATTGTTTAAGATTCGATGTTTCTTTCTCTTATTCTTATTGCTGGGTTTCCTTGATAAATTGAATAAGCTTCTAGGTCTTTATTTGCAACTGACCCTACTGCTAAAATTGAATGGGATTTCAAAGTTACATCAGGACAAACAACCGATTTAGCTCCAACCCAAACACCTTCTTCTAAATGTATTTCACCAACAATCAAATCAAAAGTGGATTTTTTATAATTATGATTTCCACAAAGTAATAATGCCCCTTGTGAAATACAAACATTGTCTCCAATAGTAACTTTCCCTAAATTATCTACCCATACATTTTCACCAATCCAAACATAATCCCCTATTTCCAATAACCAGGGGTATTTAATATTTACATTTTGCTTGATAACTACACCTTTACCAATTCTTGTTCCAAATAATTTAAGTATAAAAACCTTTAAACTTGAAATTGGAATTAATGGATTCATAAAAAATAATATATTAACAAAATACCAAATTATTTTCTTCATCAATGATCCTGGCTGAAAACTACTATTATTAAATGTTGATAAATCCGTACCCATATTATTTCAGTATTAAACACATTGCATTCTTAGACCATTTTATGAGTCCGTTCAAAAAATTATAGTATCATTTTCTTCACTATAAAAACAAAAACCGGCGCCAAAAATTTGATCTCAATTGGTAATATACAAGAAAAATTTAAGCTGTTAATTCCCCTCTTTTAATCAATAAACCCTTAAAATAAGCAATTGTTTTTACCAATCCTTTTTCTAATGGTATTTTAGGCTCCCACCCATTTAATTCTTTAAAGGCTACTTCTATGACTGGTTTACGCTGCATTGGATCATCTTGAGGCAATGCTAAATGAATGATTTTTGAGGTAGAGTTTGTCAATTTAATCACATTCTCTGCCAATTCTAACATTGTAAATTCAACAGGGTTCCCAATATTAACAGGTCCTAAAAATTCACCCCTACTATTCATCATTCTTACCATTCCTTCTACCAAATCATCTACATACTGAAAACTTCTAGTTTGAGTTCCGTCTCCAAAGATTGTTATATTTTCTCCTTTTAAAGCTTGTACAATAAAATTAGATACCACACGACCATCTTCTGGATTCATATTTGGCCCATACGTATTAAATATTCTTATGATTTTAATTTTTACATCATTTTGATTATGATAATCCATAAACAACGTTTCTGCACAACGTTTTCCCTCATCATAACAAGATCTAATTCCTATAGGATTTACATTTCCCCAATAACTTTCTGGTTGAGGATGTACCAAAGGATCACCATATACCTCACTAGTACTTGCTTGTAATATTTTAGCTCCCACTCTTTTAGCTAAACCTAACATATTAATAGCTCCCATTACACTAGTTTTAATAGTTTTAATTGGATTGTGCTGATAATGTACAGGAGAGGCAGGACATGCTAAATTATAAATTTCGTCTACTTCTACTAAATATGGTTCTGTTACATCATGACGTACCAATTCAAAATAAGGATTATCTAATAGATGTAATACATTTTCTTTACTCCCTGTAAAATAATTATCTAAACAAATTACCTCATTTCCTTCCCTTAACAAACGCTCACATAAGTGAGACCCAACGAAACCTGCTCCACCGGTTACTAATATTTTTTTCATCTTATTTATTTATTGAACAATGTTCTATTAGCTTCTATAATTTCTTTACTATTACAAAATTTCTTTGCAAAATCAAATGCATTTAACGACCATTCTTGGTATTCATCTTCTTTCATCTTAGCAAAAACTTCAATCGCTGTTGTAAAATTCTTAGAATTACCCAATGGAATATCGTATCCTATTTGTTGCTCTTTTAATAGCTTCCAAGGCGTTTGATCAGATAAAATTACCGGGCAACCTTGTTGAAACGCTTCTAATATAACGTGCCCGAAATTTTCATGAAAAGTAGGCAACAATAATACGTGTTGCTCACTTAATAATTTTGGTAGTTCTAAATTAGGGATTGCGCCCACAACATGAATTGTTATATTGTTTGGTCGTTTTTTAATCAATAATTCACACTCTTCCCAATAACTCTCCTCACCAACCGGCCCTATAATTGTAAAAGTAATTTGATATTGTTTATTTACTTCTTTTAAAAAGTTTAGTGCTCCTATTAAATTTTTCTTAACTGAAATTCGAGATAAAAAAAACAATTTTAAATTATTTTCTTGCTTTTCTTTTTGAATGCAGGTTACAGCCATTTTTGCAGATAGATTGGGTGCTAAATGGGTGTGCACATCTTCCCCAAAACATTTATTGATCTCATCTATCTCAGAGACTGCCGTACCTTGCCAAGCTATTTTTTTGGGGATTCCTGTTAATTTTAACAACCAAATTACTACTTGCTTTTTTCTTTTACTTAATTTTAAAGCCCCTGCACCTAACATACCTCTAGGCGCTAAAACAACTCTCTTTTTATAGCGTACTGCAAACCATAAAGGCAATAAAGAAAAATAGACTGAGAATAAAGAATTAAAATAAACACTATCATACGCTTCTTCGTTTAATAATTTTTTATAGGTGGTCGTATTTATTGTTTTTGTGTCTAGGTATTTAATTCTATAGTTTTCTTTTTGCAACCATACATTGGGTTTAATGTTAGCATATGGCAATACTTCTCCCAAATCTTTGTTAGATGTAACAATAGAAATTTCAAACTCATGACCAAAATGACTTACAAAATTAGCAATTGATTGTATAGGGCCTCCTGCTTTGTATCCTGGCAAAAACCAATCGATAAAAATTAATATTTTCATTTTATTAAATTATTTTTCATTTTTCTTCTACTTAAATAAAACTTATTAATAATATAAAATATAATTAATGCTTTAACTAAATGATTTAAAACCATAAAGAATTCATTTCCTGGTCTTATTAAATAACTAAAAAAATAAGGTATCCAAATTAAATAAATATGATTTCTTAAAATAAATTTTTTATAGAAAAAAAGTAATAATCTAGATACTAAATTCCCAAAAATAAAGAGCGCAAAAAAAGATCCGAAATAACCAAAATTCAAATAAAAATCACCGAAAATACCCACGGACATAGAGGTTCCTTTTCTTAGCCCATAACCTGTATAATAATTGAATCGTTCGTAATCATTTACTTTTCTTTTATTTGGTGATAAAAACCGAGGTACTATAACAGCTTCAATATCACTTACAAATTCCATCCCATAAGCAAAATCTACATTGTCTGGAACATGCTTCATAACCATAGAGGTTTGCCAACCTTGATTTAATCTGCTCATCATCCCTAATATAGAATCATTTTGAAAGAAATTAGTATCAAATAATGAAACAAAAGAATTGTAATTAAAAAGGTTGGATAGTAAATTTACCTTAGTCATAAAACTCTGATCAACTGAACTCTGCCAAGTATCCTGTCTATAATCATTCTTAATACCTTGGAACATTATTAAAAATATAAAAGAAGAAAAAATAACAACTAATTTAATTTTACGAGATATTTTATACCTATAATTGATAAAAATTAAAAGAAAAACTGAGAAAATAATAAATTCAATCAAAAGTGCATTTAAAATTGAAGTAATTGCTATCACAGAAAAATACACTATAATTACTATTTTGTCGCTTTTTTTATTTGAAAAAACTAAACAATATAACCCAATTGTATTTAACATAACAAAAAAATTAAGGATTGTACTCAAAGAATTAGGCAAAAAAATCATTAGCAAACTACTTACAAGACTGATTATTAACAGTGTTCTCCCCAGTTGAGAAGCATCTCGACTTGAAATACTTAACTTTTCCAATTTAAAATTAAATTGTACAGAAAATAAACCGATGAAAAAACAAATACAAGAAATAATAGCATATGTTAAATAATCCTCTTTTTCTAATGCCATTAAATACACATTTTCACTGCCAGACATATACATATACATAGAAGCTAAACAATACTGCAATAGATAAAGCAATGCTACCAAATCAAACAAAGGAAAAGTTTTACCAAGGTTTTTCGCAAAACGAAAGCAAAAAAAAACAAATAAAAGTATTACCAAATAATCAACCATTACTTATTTTATTTAAAAAATCTTGATGTTTCATTTTAAATATTTTGTAAGAAAAATACTCACGCGCTATTTTTATTGAAGATTTTGACAGGTTTTCAAATTTTTTATCGTCTTTTACTATTGATAATAATATGTTTTCATGTAATTCAAGATTAAATGGTGAAATACAAAAACCATTTTCATTATTAAAAATAGCCTCTTGAGAGCCGTCTTGATTTCCTACGATAATTGGTGATCCGCATGCCATAGCTTCCAAAGGGGTTAAAGGAATTCCTTCTCCACGACCAACTCCTCTATCAGAAACTAAAGAAAACACACGAGACGCTCTATAAAACTTAACCAAATCATCCTCATGTACCATCCCTGAAAAAAATACACGATCTGAAACATTTAGTTTATCTGCCAATTTCTTTAATGCATCTATTATATCTCCTTTACCGGCATAAATCAAAACAGACTTATCGTCTTTCAAAACAACTTTTGAAAATACTTCTAATAGCCTTTCATAACCTTTATGTGAAGCCGTGTGAGTTAATCTTCCCAGCGTCAAAATCCAAGGATTAACACTCGGATCGGGTAAATTGTATTTTTTAAAAAATTGATCTTTTTCATTATTTTCTGAAGGACTAAACCGATCCAAATCAACACAATCCCAAATAACATCAACAGAATTGGAACTTCTAAAGCCTTCCTCTTCGGCATAATTAGCCGTAAAATGACAATCAGAAACTACATGTGAAACGCCCTTAAATCCTTTTTCTACGTTTGGCCTCAAACCGCTCCAAACTTCTAATCCATAGATATTTAAAACACTTTTAATCTTATTAATAAGCCCAGTTTTCACCAAAATCTCAGTTAGATTTATATGACCTAGCCAAACAATATCTGGCTTCCAAAAAATAACATTAATTAGTACTTTTATTGTAAATACTATTTTGCTCGATATTGAAGCACCCCAACCATTCCAAGAAATCTTAAATTCTTCCTCAAAATCACCTTTTTGTCGGCCAAATAAAGAAAAAACTTTAATATTTACTTCTCCTTCTAACTCACGTAAACTTCTTATTTGATATCGATTATATCTACTAATTCCTCCTTTATCAAAACACCCTGGTGTTAAATATAAAATTTTTCTCATATCTTTTTCTCATGTATCATTTGTTCTTGAAAATAAACAGTATCGTTATTGTATTTTTTTCCCTGAGCAGTAACACTTGTACCAATCCAAACACCATCTGGAATGACTGTACCTGGTAAAACAATAGAATTTAAACTTACAGCACATCCTTCTCCAATAGTTATTGGAGAAGCTATAAGTGATTGCTCACTATCTTTTACCATTGGAGTAAAAAAGTATTTCCTTTTATCAGATCTATCTAATAAATTTCTATAATGGTGAGATAAGGAATATATTTTAGATCCGGAGGCTACTCCAACATTCTTTCCAATAGAAATCCCACCATGAGCCTGTAAAACCACAAATGGAGCTATATGGGTTCCTTTACCAATATGTATTTCTCCAATATTAAACTTATAGCTTTCATTTTTCTTTATCAATACTTGTCGTTTAAGGTTTGGCTTTCCAGCCAAAATCAAAACATATTTATCTATCCAAACGTTATCTGAAATATGAATATCTTTAGGAGATTGTAATTCAACACCTATATCAATCCTCACTCCCTTTCCACAACTTCCTAGTCTTTTTTTATAATACCAATATCGCAATTTAATTCCGATTCTACCATTGAAATTTCTCAAAAACCCTTCAATACTCTCTAATATTAAACCCTTAATCATTTAAAACTTTTTTTATTACCCCACAAATGAATTTCACATCCTTTTCTTCTAGATCAAAATAAGTAGGTAAATTAATTCCTTGTTGATATACAATATCTGTAACTGGTGTATGAACAGATTCATTTATATATGGCATTTGTGACATTGGATAAAAAAACGGTCTAGAATCGACTCCTCTTTTCTTTAACTCAATCATAAACTCATCTCTACTTTCCAGATTCCACTCACTATTGTTAAGACAAATTAACCAATAAGCATTGGTTGCCCAAGTATCTGTTTTATTTAAACTTATACCTTCTTTTTTAACAAGGTATTTCTTGTACCAAGTAAATATAGTTTCGCGTTTATCCATAAAATCTTGAACTCTCTCTAACTGAGCACATCCCATGGCAGCTTGAACATTTGTCATTCTATAATTAAAACCCGGTGCAGTATGCCAATAACGTTTCTCCTTACTCATTGCATGATCTCTCAAATGTTTACATCGATTGTAAAAATCTTCATCATCAGTGGTTATCATCCCACCTTCACCTGTTGTTAAATTCTTATTTCCATAAAAACTAAAAGTACCACAATGCCCCCATGACCCTACTCTTTTACCCTTTACTGTTGCTCCATGTGCTTCAGCAGCATCTTCTATAACCCAAAGACCATGTTTATTTGCTATTTCGAGTATTTTGTCCATTTGTGCAGGGTGACCATATAGATGCACTGGCATTATTGCTTTCGTTTTAGGCGTGATTAAACCCTCTATTAAATTTGGGTCTATACATAGATTATTAGCATCAACATCTGCAAAAACAGGTGTTGCACCACAATGTAATGTAGCATTCGCGGTAGCAATAAAAGACAGATTAGGCATGATTACCTCATCACCTTTACCAATGCCATTCGCTGTTAGTGCCAATTGAATTGCAACTGTAC
The DNA here is from genome assembly GCF_947500975.1 of uncultured Polaribacter sp. GTDB lineage: Bacteria > Bacteroidota > Bacteroidia > Flavobacteriales > Flavobacteriaceae > Polaribacter. Next base: position 187,329 of record NZ_CANMUE010000004.1, on the reverse strand, counting down.
CATTACTAACACATATGGCGTAACGAGTTCCACAGAAATCTGCAAACTCTGCTTCAAATCTATCAATATATTTTCCTAAACTTGAAATCCAAGTAGAACGGACAGCATCCGTAACATAATCTATTTCTTTTTGAGTAATAGATGGTTGTGAAATTGGTATAAACATTTATGCGTTTTTTAAATACGTTAATAATTCTTGTGTTCTTGCGACATAACTATATCCTTGAGAAACACTCTTTTTCCTTGCATTTTTTCTAATAATAGTTGCTTCTTCAAAACTTAAGTTCAAAACATAAGTCACTTTAGATACCAAATCATTAAAATTACTATATATAAAACAATCTTCGTTATTCTTAAAGAAGGCTTCGTGTTCAATACTTTTCGGAGCAAGCATTATTCCTCCAATGGCAGGAACTTCAAAAGTTCTCATATTATGTGAATTAATATTATGAGGCCTAAAAATATTTATCTGAACCCTATATTTCGCAAGAGTCTCCCAATAAGCATCACCATTAACTTGAGGATAAACTTCTATATAAGAGCTCGGTTTTAAAAATTTGTTCCAATTTTCACCAAAAACTACAATATGAATCTGTTTATCCGCTAAGCCATTAATGATCTCTGCTCTATTAGAATCTGGATTCCCAACAAAACATGCCTTTACCTCCTCATTCTTTTTATCCTTTAATCTTAATTCTTCAAATTTAGACTCCTCTAATTCATATCCGAATGGTAAATAGAGAGCTTTTATTTTATAAGTTTCCAACAATTGCTTTTGGATTTCTTTACTATATGTAATATGCTTATCATAAAATGGGATTGCTTTTCTAACAAACTTGTTTCCACTTCCTTTACTGAAATATTCAAACGGATGATCCAAGTTATAATTCAATAACTTAATTCCTTTATCTTTTATAATTTTTAAAGAGTCCAAAGATATTTCAGAACCTTTAAAAACAACAATATAATTTGGAGAAAATTCAGCGACCTGACTTACAAATTTTTTATTGTTTCTTTTTATCAAAAAATACGGAAAAAAATGAAATAATAATCTGTAAATAAAGCTTTTTCTAAGTTTATGATTATGAATATCATGAAAATTCAATTTTTCAACAACAACATTTTTACTATTAAATAAATGATTGTAGTAATAATTACCCAATACATTAGAATTGAGTTTTGAACCAGAAATTAATATCCTAATAGAATTATTTTTCATTTTTTAAACTTTTTAATATTTTAAAATAAACACTTAATTGTTTATTTATTCCAAAATTTTCTAGTGAATACAAACTTATCGATTCTCTATCAGGTAAACCGTTATTATAATCAAAACAACTTTTCTCTATTAAAGCTTGAAGTTTACTAAGATTATTATGATTAAACTTATAAAAATAGTCTTTTGGGAAAAACTCGTTTTGAGCACCTATATTTGAGATGATTACTCTATTGCCACATGCCATTGCTTCTGGAACTACTCTTCCATATTGTTCTACCCATTTATTAGTCGGTATAGAAGCTAACACCGAAATATCTGTAGCATTCATATACTCAGCAATTTCAGTATGGTCTGCTTTAAAAAAAATAGTTTTGTTTTTAATTTTTGAGTTTAATATTTTTTCCTCTATCACATTTTGATAACCGTTCTTATATCCCGAAAATTCGTCTATTAAAAAAACCCAATTATCAAACTTTAAATTATTAAGAGCATCAATTAAAATATGGACACCCTTCTCAAAAACAAGTCGACCAAAATAAGAAATAACAATTGTATCTTTAGAAATATTCAATCTAGATCTTACTCTTTTTCTAGCATCCAAATTAAGTTTAAAAACCGATTCATTAAAACCTAAAGGTATTTTAGTCACATTCTTAAATCCAATACTTTTAAAACATTTTAAACCATCATTATTAATTACTAATAAATGATCAATTTTTGACCTTGATAATCTTATTAACAAATACTTTAATATAGAGTTATGCAGTTGACCAATTCCTTCTCTTTTAATTACATCAAACGGTCTTTGTGATAAATTTTCGCATGAAAGAGCTATAAACTTAGAATGACTTCGTCTAGCGATAAAACCTAAAAATACAGACATTATGCTTCCTGGATCTCCTTCATAATAGATTACATCAGCTCGAAATTCATTTACTACTTTTTTCATTCCCTTTAAATAGTACAACCGATGATGATAGTTAGATGGTTTTAAAAAAGTTATGTCTGGGTCTTCACTAGTTATAATATCAGCAGGTTTAGCTCCTTTTCCAAAATCCCAAGATTCCGGAACAATTAATTTTAAATTAATTCCCTTAAGATTCAACCTTCTGTAAAACTCTCGGTTATTAGAATTCCAAGAACTTGTAGATATTGCTAAAACTCTCATTTATTTTTATAATTTTCAAAAAAATCTAACGTCTTTTCAATTTCAAGTTTATCGTATTCGGTATTTGGACTCCATCCAATATTCTTAAGTTTTTTATTTGAAAGACTTAAAGATTCTATTTTTTTACTTTTAATAACCTTATATTCAAACTCAATAGTTTCATTTAAGTAATCTTCCGCTATTCCCTTCACCCATAAACCAATAGAAAGTAATGTTTTACTTTTAGAACTAGAAATATTAAAAATCCTATTCTCTGTTTTAACAAAATCATGACCAATTAAAGCATCTAAAGCGGAACAAACATTTTTTAATGAAATAAAGTCACGTTCCTGCAGACTATTAGAATAAATTTTAAATTTTCTTTTATTTACTATATTTCTACAAATATCATTAATTAACAAAGTCCACCTATTTGCAGTTGAGTACGCAGGGTAGCCAAACGAATTAGAAAGTCTGACTACACTTGAATTTAAATTATGCTCATAAAAATAAGAAAGGACATAATCTTCAGCCGCTTTATGCGTTATTGAGTATGGGTGCACAGGAAAAGTAATTGAATTTTCATTAAATTTTCCGACTAATGGCTTTGCATAAACATGCGCTGTCGAAAAGTAAATAAATTGCTTTACTTGATTCTTATGTGCCCAAATTAACCATTCTAATGTACCCTTTATATTTACATCGATTGCTTCTTGAGGTAAATTAACACAATCATGTTCATTCATCGCTGCTAAATGAATAATGAGGTCTATTTTCACACCATCTAGTTTCCCTTCTTTTAACACATCATTATTCGTATAAACAATAGTGTTCTCAGTCTTATTCTTTAAGCTTTTATTTCTAGTTAAAGCATAAACTATATACCCTTCTTTGTTCCCAAAATGCGCTGTTAATCTACCACCAACGTACCCTAAGCCACCTGTAATAAGTATTCTTTTCTTTTTCATTAAAAATTATAGATTATATTATTAGAAGAAACAGGGTCGACTATACTTTCTAAAGGATCATGCGGAATGCTTGCTATATTCATTAATAGATTCAAATCTTCAGAGGCTCCTTGAAAAGCCATCCAAATACCTGGTTGAACTGTTAATCGTTGATAATTAGTAATTGAAAGTATAACTTCACAAAAGAAACCAAAGGTAGTACTACCTTCTCTATCATCGTAAAAAACAAATTTAACAGCACCAACAGGCACTATTAAATTCGAGACCATTCTTTTATGCTTCTTCCAACCTTTTACATCATTAAATACTACCGTTGAAAAATAAGATTCTCCAAAAGATTCAAAATTAACATCCGTACATTTAAGGGCATGCATCACATTTCCTTTTTCTCCCTTAATTATCTTTAAAGGAGTGAGTTCAATTCCTTGAAATAAATCAACTATTTTACCCATTCGTTATTTCTATTTCTTGCATTTGTTACATATTCAATAATTTGTTTATTTGTAAATGCAAGCATTTCTATATCTGTATTATTATAATAGTTATTATACCAAGTAGCCGTAAAAGCTACCGTTTCATCAAAATGAAGGGTGGGTTTCCAATTAAAATGTTGTAATGCTCTATCACAATTAAGTTTTAAAAGTCCTGCTTCATGAAAAGAATTATTTTCTTCTAGTTGATACATAGCGGCACCCTTTTGAATTTCCCAATATTTAGAAATTTCTTCTAGCAATTCTAAAACTGTTTTATTTTGATCTGAATTTGGACCAAAATTATAAGCATATCCGTTGTATTTTTTGTCTAAATATAGTTCTTGCCCACATTTAAGATAGCCACTCAATGGTTCTAGTACATGCTGCCAAGGTCTTGTAGAATGTGGGCTTCTTATAGGTACTGTTTCTCCTAATGACCAAGCTCTAAACATATCTGGCACCAATCTATTTGCTGCCCAATCTGCTCCACCGATTACATTACCTGCTCTTACAGAAGCTATTTTTATCTGAGAACTTGGGTCTTTAAAAAAAGATTCATAATAACTTTTAATAACAATCTCAGCAGCTCCTTTAGAAGCGCTATAAGGGTCTTTTCCTCCCAAATGATCCGTTTCTTTATATCCCCATTCCCATTCTACATTTTCATAACATTTATCACTTGTAATCATTATAGCAGTACACGGAAAATTAGCAAGTCGTAAAGCATCTAACACATTTGCTGTTCCCATAATGTTTGAAGACATAGTATATATTGGATCATCATAAGAAAGTTTTACAATGGGTTGAGCTGCCAAATGAAATACAAAATCAGGTTTTATTTCATGAATCAATTCTTTTATTTTATTCAAATCACGAATATCAGCAAATGTATGCTTTACCAACGATTCCATTTTTGTAATTTCAAATAGTGAAGGACTACTAGGTATATCTTTAGAGACCCCATACACTTCTGCTCCCAACTGTTTTAACCATAGACTTAACCATGCGCCTTTAAAGCCGGTGTTACCGGTTATTAGCACTTTTTTATTGTTATAAACGTTTCCAAACATAATTTTATTTATTTTAAGTTAATCCAAGGAGCTTTATCAGTATCCCAAAGTTCATTTAAATAATTTTTATCTCGTAAGGTATCCATACATTGCCAAAAACCGTAATGCTTGTAAGTATACAACTCTCCCATTTTCGCTAATTTTTCAAGAGGTTCTTTTTCAAAAACAGTAGAATCGTCCTTAATATAATTCAAAACTTCTGGCTGACACACAAAAAAGCCACCATTTATCCAATTACCATCTCCATTTGGCTTTTCTATAAAAGAGATAACACTATTATCATCTTTGATATCTAATGCTCCAAATCTACCTGCTGGTTGCACAGAAGTCATTGTTATTAACTTTGAGTGCTTTTTATGAAACTTAATAGATTCTGATATATTAACATCAGAAACTCCATCTCCATATGTTAACAAAAATGGTTCATTTCCAACATATTTAGCAGCTCTTTTAATTCTTCCTCCGGTCATTGTACTTGCTCCAGTATCTATTAGCGTAACTTTCCATGGCTCAGAAGAATTATTATGCACTTCCATTTTATTTGAAGTCATATCAATTGTAACATCACTTTGATGTAAAAAATAATTGGAAAAATATTCTTTAATTACATACCCTTTATACCCTAAAAGTATTACAAAATCATTTAGTCCATGTTCTGAATACATTTTCATAATGTGCCAAATTATTGGTTTTCCTCCAATTTCAATCATTGGTTTGGGTTTTAAATCTGTCTCCTCGCTTATTCTAGACCCAAATCCTCCTGCTAATATTAGTGTTTTCATATTTTAATTTTTTATATTATTTCCAATTATTTTTGTTATTCGTTCTGCACCTAAACTGTTTAAATGTCCATTATTATAAAAGTTTTCTTCAGAATAAATTATTTCATTATCTGTATAATCTATAACTTTTACATTTAACGTTGTACCTAATTCTTTAATAGAATCTATAAATTCATTATAATTTGAAAAGGAACTCCTTCCATTTATATGCATAGGCATAATTATTAAAATTGGTTCAATACCTTTTTTAGTAATTTTATTAATGATATTTCTATAACTAGTAATAGAAGATTGTGAAATTTCAATTCTATTTAAATTCACAGATTTTCTAGTATCAGAATAAACAGCATCGTATGGGCGAAAACCTTTTAATGAATCTATTTTAATCTCATTATTATTAATTAAATTTTTAAATCCTAAAACAGCATTCTTATAATATATGTGATTTGCCACAATAAAAGAATAAAAAGGCATATAGTAAAGTTTTTTGTAAAGTTTTGGTGCTATTTTTTTTATGTTATTTTTAACATTATTATTAGATGCATGCGCTAAAAACCTTTCCGAAGAAGTCATTTCTATAGACTCATTCATAGAAAAATAGGAAAGACCAATAACTATTTTTTTACATTTTTTAGAATAGCTTAAAAACTCATCTATTAAAAATTCACTTCTTATAATATTCGTTCCGTCAATAGCAGAATTATAAACACTATTTTCTGTAACTTCTTCTAATAAATTAGTATTAATAGCGACTTCAGCTACAGAAGACCCAAAAACCATAATATTTGGATCTAATTGATGAGAGAACATTAAATTAATTTTCCCTGTTTGAGAATTATTTGACTGCGAAACTAACTCAGCGATACCAAACTCTATAAAAGAAATCATTAAATAAAAGAACACTCCAAAACTAACAAAGTGTGTTAAAAACTTACGGTACTCTTTTCTTTCTTTTTTCATAAATTAAAATTGAAAGTAAATAAATTCATTTGTCTCAAACACTCCGAAAAATAATATTGTAAGGATAACCGTTAAATACACACACCATCTCACAAAAATACTTTTTTGAATTAGAATAATCTCATTAATTTTATTTTTTCGAATTAAATACTCTAAGAAAACTAATACAAGGATTAAGGTTGCAGAAGCCATTAATTTCCATAAAGGCTGGTTAAAATAGAGTTCTTGACCTCTTAAATTTGTTACTAGTGGAGTAGAAAAATCAACAAATTTGTTAATTATAAAAAAAGCCTCTTGTGTTGAATTGGCTCTAAAAAACACCCAAGCAAAACAAGTAATACTAAATGTAACTAGTATTTTAAAAATATTTATATACTTTAAATTTATAATTCTATTTTTAAACCTTACCGATGTAAATATACTTTCTAAAATAAGTATAATACCGTGTATTGCTCCCCATATAATAAAAGTCCAACTTGCTCCATGCCAAAACCCGCTTACTACAAAAACAATAAGAATATTGGTATACCAACGAATCTTAGCTACTTTATTTCCTCCCAAAGGAATATACAAATAATCTCTAAACCATGTTGATAATGAAATGTGCCAATTCCTCCAAAACTCACCTAAGGATTTAGAAAAATAAGGCGTACGAAAATTTTCCATTAATTTTATATTAAACATTCTTGCTGTACCAATAGCAATATCTGAGTAACCTGAAAAATCACAATAAATTTGAAATGCAAAAAAAACTGTAGCAACAATAAAATGTAAACCTCCGTAATCTTCTGGTGAATTATATGCAGTATTTACAATAATAGACAATCTATCTGCAATGACCACTTTTTTAAAAAGCCCCCACAAAATTCGTATAAACCCAAATTGAATATTTACAAATTTAAAATTTTTAGGCCTTGAAAATTGACTAAGAAGATTTTCTGCTCTTTCAATGGGCCCCGCTACAAGCTGAGGAAAAAAACTAACAAATGCAGCAAACATAATAAAATCTTTAGTTGGCTGAATTTTTCTTTTATAAATATCAATGGTATAACTTAATGTTTGAAAAGTGTAAAAACTAATTCCTACAGGTAATATAATGTTAAGATACCTTGCTTCTATTCCTATACCAAAAAATGAAAATGTAGAAACAAAACTATCAATAAAAAAATTATAGTATTTAAAAAAACCTAGAAACCCTAAATTAATGGCAATACTTAGTCCAAGTAATAGTTTTCTTTTAAATACAACCTCTTCCTTTGATAGTTTAAGGCCTATAAAATAATCTACTACAGTACTAAAAATTATTAATCCTAAAAATTTCCAATCCCAAGAACCATAAAAAAAATAACTTGCTATTACAATTAATAAATTTTGATATTTAAGATTCTTATAAACAACAAACCAATAGAGAAAAAACACTACTGGTAAGAAAATTATAAAATCAATTGAGTTAAATAACATTTTTTTTATTTATTATTAATACTTATTTATTCTTAGATTGATAAGCATCTAAAAATTAAGGTTGATTAATCGTTTAATTTATTTCCACTTTTTATTAATGAATATTTATGTTTTTTTCTTAAAAAAAACATCTCGAAATAATTATACGATAAATATGAAACTAAAATTGTACTTGAAATCACTAAACAATAGTAACTAAAAAAATTGAGTTGGTAATTACTCTTTTTAACAAAAAAAGCAAGTAAAAATATAATAATCATATGATAAACATATAATCCATATGAGATTTTACCTAAATAATTAAAAAACTTATTTTCTAATGAAATTATTGTCTTTGGATTACAAGATATATTAAGTATTATAAATAAATAAAAAATAGAATTTATTTCATTATCTATAAAAGAAAACACATGTAAAGGCTTATAGCTTATAGAAAATAAGAAAATCCCCCAAGATAGTAATTGAACAATTTTACTGTAAATAATTTTTAGATATTTATTCTTATTAATAAAAATTAAATATGCACCAAATGCACCAATACACATAATATCAAATCTAGCTAAAACAATAAAATGATATAAAATACTATTAGAACCTAGTAAAAAATAAATTGAAAGTTTTAAAACATTATAAAGTAAAAAAAACAAAATTAATTTATTATATATATTTTTTTTCGATTTAAATAAATGAGGCCAGATTATATAAAACTGTTCCTCAACTGCTACAGACCAAAGTGGAGTAATCGTAGCTATTGAAATAGATAAAACATAAGGAATATTGGCTAATAAAAAAGAATAGAAAATTACTGAATTCCAAATTTCATGTGGCTCTTTGATTATTCCAAAATAAATAAAGAATAACGATATTATTAAAACTAAATAATATAAAGGCCAGATCCTTAAAATTCTACGTATGTAAAATTTTTTAATATTAATCCCCGTGTTTAATTCACCTTCAGTTAACAACAAATATGTAATTAAAAAACCACTTAACACAAAAAACATATTTACTGCTTGGCCAGCCATTCCATTGTCACTTATACCAATCTTTTTTATATTTAATAAATATGAGAACTGATCTAAATGCCAAATTAATACAATAATTGCTGCTATTGCTCTTATTCCATTTAAACCTTTAAAATAAATATTTTGTGACATTTTATTGATTTATGAGACATCTAATTATTTTTGAACTACTCAAACCATCTCCGTAAGGATTCTTTGTAAAAACAGGAGGATTCGTTTTTAAATTATTATATTCTTTTACTATCTTTTCACAATCTGAGCCTACTAAAAAAGCAACTCCCTCAGTAACTCCTTCTGGTCGTTCTGTAGTCTCTCTTAAAACTAAAACAGGCGTATTAAAAGAAGGCGCTTCTTCTTGTATACCCCCCGAATCTGAAATTGCACAAAATGAAATATTTAACATTTTTAGCAAGTCTAAATACTCTAGAGGTTTTATCAAAATAACATTATCTAACTTACTTAGTTTAGAGTCTAGTACTTTACCTCTTACATTCGGGTTCGGGTGCAATGTCCAAACATATACTGTATCTTTATTTGACATTGCCAATTCATTTACAGCCTCAATTATATCTGATAAATTATCTCCATGATTCTCTCGTCTATGACAGGTAATTAATACTTTTTTAGAGAAATTTTTTGTTTTATCTAAATCTGAATTCAACCATTTTAAATTCTTAAAACTATCATTGTTAACAACTAAATTTAAAGAATCTACAACTGTATTTCCTATTACGAATATTTTATTTGCATCAATCCCTTCATTTAAAAGGTTTGTTTTTGACACTTCTGTAGGGCAAAAATGCATTTCTGCCGCGATTGAAGCTATTCTTCTATTCATTTCCTCTGGAAAAGGATTGTCAAAATCAAAACTTCTAAGACCTGCTTCTAAATGAGCAAACTTAATTTTATTATAAAAACTAACCAATGAAGCAGCCATAACTGTGGTAGTATCACCTTGAGCTAAAATAATGGTTGGTTTAACTTCTACAGTATCAATATAAGACTGAATTGCATTAATTGCCCTTTCTGTAAGAGATGATAAACTTTGGCCAGCAACCATAACATCTAAAACTAAAGTTGGTTCTATTTCAAATGTATCCCAATATGGGTCTAATAAGTCTTTATGTTGTGCTGTATTCACTATATCAAAATCAACATTATGTTTTTTTAATTCTAAAATTACTGGAGCTACTTTAATTAACTCTGGCCTTGTACCAATTATAAATGTTATTTTCATATTGTTATATTTTTAATTTTTCTTTTAATTCATTTGTAAAAACATCTAAATGATAGGTTGAATCAAAAAGTTTTTTTATTTGTTGAGATTTTTCTTTACTAAGTAGTCCTAATTGTTCAAATGCAAAACTTATTTGCTCTGAGACATTCATATCAACTAACAATCCTAAGTCTTTATTTATAAAAACAGACGCTAACCCAGGTAATTTATCACCTAAAACAGGAATTCCGTACGACCAATATTCATATAACTTATTTGGCGCGCAATATTTATAATTTAGACCTCTATCTTTATAAAGAACTACTCCTATATCAGTTTTTAAATAAATATCTGCTAATTGCTCATGCGGAATTTGCCCAGTAAGTATAATGTTTTTTAATTTTTTTTTCTTAATTAATTTTAAAGAATCCCTATCTAACATCCCTACAAACCAAAACTCAAATTCTTCTTTTGGTAATAATTCAATCGCTTTTAAATAACTTAATAGATGATGATTTGCACCAACAGCACCAATATGAGTAACTCTTACTTTTTTATTTTCTTTATGTATACGAATATTACCTGAATTGTTATTTGTATTTGGTAATATAAAAAACTGGTAATCCTCATAAATTTTCAATAGGTTTTTAAAATATTGCATTCTATTCGCTTCTGGAAAAATAGCTAAATCTATTTTTTTAAAATTTTTAAAAATTCTACTTAATAAAAAAGCATCTATCTTATTTATTTGCTCTATTTCTACAATTTCAAACTGGTGATAAATTATTTTTGTTTTTCTTGTTTTAAATAGAACACTTAAATAAATTGTGAAAAAATCAAAACTATAGATTATTATTTCCTTTTTTTTAAAACTATTTTTAATTATTGAAAAAAGCAAAAAGAATGTAAGTTTTAAATATTTAAAAACTTTTAGTATTACGGATTGATTGTTAAAATCTTTGCTCGAATTATAATGATGAATTGTATATCTGTTATTTGCTGTTTTTAAAAAATTAGTAAAATCATTAAATGTATTTTGTATTGTTGTTATTTCACCATAATCCTTTAAAAAGTTATGCAACTGCTTTACTGGAGGAAGTCCAATAAAAGATCCTATAGTAGCTAAAATAAATACCCTTTTAGTTTTCATCTATATGCTGAATTTTATTTAAATTACTTACATACCTATCTCCATAATCATCCCAAGAAAACCCCTTTGCAACTCTGTCTTTAGCAGCCGCACCCATTTTTTTTGTTTTTTCTGGGTTTTCATAAAGAAACAACAACTTTTCTTTTAATGCTTCAACTCCCCTAATTGGAATAATATAACCTTCTTTGCCATTTTCAGTAATAAGATCTTCTCCTCCAGTATTCGATGTACAGATCAAAGGTAATCCACAAGCCATTGCTTGTAATTGCACCATAGATAATCCTTCTTCTATTGACATCATAACAAATACAGATCCTTGAGAATAATATTTATACAATTCATTTTGAGGTTTACTGCCCAAATATTTAATATTAGACGACTCATACTTTTTAATAATGTCACTCATTTCTTCATTAATAGAACCCAAATGAACAAATTCACTATTTGGTAAATTTAGTTCTGAAAAAGCTTGTAAAAGATACACGACTCCTTTTCGAATATTAAAGCCTCCAACAAAAATGACTCTAAATACATCGTCATGTTTTTTAATTTGTTTAAAAGCGCTTAAATCTACCCCATATGGGTTCAATAATAATTTAGATGACGGAATCCCATATTCTTCAAAACTTTTTTTCACAAAGGTTGAAGGAATTGATACATAATCAGCCAATTCGTACTCTAATAATTCACGTTGCCATGTTTTGTAATCTGGATTAAAAGATTTTCCGAACTTAGAAAACTCTTCTTCTAAAATGTTCATTTGATACGAATAATGACTGCTTCCTCTCTCCAGAATAGTAATTGTTTTTTTATTTTTCTTTACTTCTGCAAAAGCCTCTAAACTTGAACCGCTCCAACCAATAAGTACATCCGTGTTTTTTAAATATTTAATATTGCTTTTTGCTTGTTTTGTTTTAACATAAATATCAATTTTTGATTTTAAATTATGTGGAACATATTTTTTAACAAATCTGTTTAAAAACTCTAAAAAAGAATTGCTTCTTATATTTTGTTTTTCAATACCCCATCGTTTTATAATAAATTTTGGGTACGTTGTATTTAACACTTTTAAAATTTTGCTTTTTTGCAGTTGTTTAGCCAAATCAAAAGCATGAAAACGACCTATAACAGAGATAATTACTTTCATAGATTTTATATACTATTTTTAATTTTAATCAAAATCATTTAATCTTCCTGAGCAATTCCCTTATTGCTAACAAGTTTTTAAAACCAATAATTCTTGCCATTTTCTTGAATTTTTCTCCTCCAACAGGCCACATTTTTTTAAACCCTAAATGGTAAAAACTTTCTTCAGACTTTTCTAATAAGTCAGGAAATAATGGATAAAACTGATATATAAAACTCAAATAATTATTTGCTAAAGATTTTTTCAATTTATTGCTATCTATATAATCTTTACAATTCTTTTCATATAAATGATAAGAATGCAATAATGAAATTGCCTTAAGTTCGCCAAAACTATTTTTACGAGTTATACTATTTAAATTACCAGACCTATAATACACTTTTGCTCCCTCACAAAATTTGATAGTTTTTGCATTTAATAGCACTCTTGAAAAAAACTCACCATCTTGGTTCAAAAGTAAACTCTCGTCCCATTCTCCTGCTTTTTCAATTAGAGTACGATGTGTTAACCAAATAGATGTTTGTCCCATTCCATTTCCATTCCAACTATCAATTAACCAATTTACAGGGGCGTCATAATTCTTATTTATTATTTGATTCCCCCATTTAACGGTATCAATACTATTATAAAAACGTCCCCAAACTCCACTACACAGAATTTCGTCTCCAAATTGTTCAAATAATTGAAGTTGATTTTCAATTTTTGAAGGGTGTAATATATCATCTGCATCTAAATATTGAATATAATCACCTGTACTTAATTCAAACCCATAATTTCTTGCTGCACAAGCACCTTTTGTCTTGTTTTTCTTAAGAATTACATTATATGACTGATACTTCTGAGCTATTTCAAAAGAACCATCTGTAGAAAAATCATCAACAATTATAATTTCAATTAATGGATAACTTTGATTAATTGCTGATAAAATTGTATCTTCAAAAAAACATTTGCTATTAAAAAGTGGGATGATTATTGATACAGTAGGCATTCTTTTAATCATATTCTTTTTATTAATTTAGCAGGAACCCCACCCCAAATTGAATTTTTCTCAATTGATTTAGTTACCACACTTCCAGCTGCTACAATTGCTTTTGTACCAATTGTAACTCCTGACAAAATAGTAACATTTGAACCAATCCAAACACCATCCTCTATATTTATAGGAGCACTAATCAAGCCTCCTTTCCAAGATGCTAATTTTCTGTTTTTATAATCATGATCATGAGAATATAAAGTACAATTTGGCCCAATAGCAACTTCTTTCCCTATATTAACATCATCAACTACATCAATAATGGTATAGTCACCAATATGAGTTCCGTCACATATTTTCAGTTTACCAAACTTATCTTTTTCTCTTGAAAATATTGAACAGTTAGATTCAATTTTTATATTATTTCCAAATACCCAATTATCAGAAATATTTAACCTTGAATTTTTTCCCAATAAAAAATTACACCCAATTTTTAAATAATTATTTTCGTTTATAACAATAGTAGAACCTTTATCTAAAAAACCACTATCACCTATTATTAGTAATCCTTTTTCATTTATTCTAATTTCTGAATTACTACAAATATGCGTTCCATCTCCAATTTCAATTTTCCCTTTACCAGATAATGATATTGGAAAATCTAATTTCAATTTTTTTAAATTATTAATTTGACCTAATTTAAACAACCAAGTAATATATCTAATGATCTTTTTTAAATGATAAATAAATAATAAGTAATAAATTCTCATCAGTTCTTGCTTTTTAAATAATTTAAAGTTAATAAAAACAAATTTCTATTTTTGAAAAAAGAATATAAAATTAGAATAACAGAAATAATTAATTTTATAAAAAAATCATATTTAAAATATATACATGTAATAAATAAATACGACACAATAATCATTGGCATCCATAATTTTATCATTTCTTTAACGGAAAACCCTAGATGCTTGATATGTACATAAAAAGCATTATAAGACAATGGTCCTATTAAAAATGCGATTGCATAAGTGAGAGGAATAGCCTCAAACGAAAATAAAGATCCAACATAAATACCAGTAATTATAAAAACACCTGTTATCCAACCAAAATACATGTATTGCTTGTCTTTCTTCTTAATCAAAATAATATTTCCTGAAAACGATATAACCAATTGAGTTAAGACTAAAACACCAAAATAAGGTAAAATATCAGACACTCTCAACCATTGATTGCCCCATAAAAAAATCACAATTGATTTTGGAAATAGAATAAGAGGAATACCTATTAATGTGGAAATTAAAAAAATAACATTCATTATTGTAAAATAAAAAGAATTAATTCCATCACCTTTTCTCATCATTGTTACCATAGTTGGAAATGCTACTTTATTTATTGCTCCATTAACAATACTTATTGGTAACATTAACATTCCATAAGCTTTACCATAAATACCTAATGAATCAGCACCATATATTTTACCAACAATAAGGTTATCAAAATTTCTAGACCAATAATTAACTAAGTTAAAACCTGAAATATGACCTATTAAATTCTTTGTTTTTTCAAAAGAAACTCTAACATATTTCCACGACAATAATCTAAGGTTAAAATTAGCATAATAATTAAATGTTATTATTCTAATTATTGATATTAATAATTGAGGAAGAATGATTGACCAATACTTAAAACCAGACCAAGCAAATAAAATTATAAGAACAATTGATAATACAGTACTAATTACTTCAAAAAGCCCCAATACTTTAAACTTACTTTGCTTATTTAATACAGCAGATGCTAGTCCACTCATACTATTAGTTAAAAACATAACTCCTATAAAAGGAGCTATAAAAACCAACTCAAACTTATTATAAAATATAGAAATAGGATAGGAAATCAAAAAGGTTAAAACCATTAACGTTAGACCTAAATAAATTAGCAAAGTAGAAAGCCCTCTATGATATAAGTTTCCATATTCAGATCTAATCACCGCTATAGAGATACCACTATCTGAAAAAATATTTAGAAACCCCGTAAAAACAGTAACCAAAGCTACAATTCCAAAATCTTCTGGAGTTAATAATCTAGCTGTTATCATTGAAGATAAAAATAATAATCCTCTAGAAATGTAAGAAGCACCTCCAGAAATCAATAAATTTGAGATAAATTTATTTTTCAATTCTAATGTTTTTTTTTAATTATAATATTTTTATTAACATTTCACTCATTACTTACAATACATAAAAGAAGCAACCTTACTTCCCTATCCCTTTTACTTGAAAACCAATACCTGTTAATTTTTCCATATCTAAAATATTACGTCCATCAAATACAAAAGCAGGTTTATACATATGGGTATAAATAGCATTCCAATCGTAACTTACAAATTCATCCCACTCAGTTAACACAGCCACAGCATGTGCCTTGTTTACAGCTTCCATAGGAGTTGTATAAACAACAATTTGTGCTAATTTTTCAATAATTTTTTCTTCTGTAAGTCCGTTTAATTCCCATAAATAACGCATATCTGATTTAATCTTAGCTTCAGATACCTTAGGATCGTATACATGAATTTCTGCACCATCTTCTATTAAATACTCTGCTACATAAATAGCTGCAGATTCTCGAGTATCATTGGTGTCTTTTTTAAAGGCCCAACCTAAAAACGCTATTTTTTTACCATTTACAGTATTAAATAAGGTAGTAATGATACTTTTAGCAAAACGGTATTTTTGATGGTCATTCATTATAATTACCTGCTCCCAATAATTGGCAACTTCTGGCAAGTTAAAATAACGACATAAATACACTAAATTTAGAATATCTTTTTGAAAGCATGAACCTCCGAAACCAACAGAAGCTTTTAAAAATTTAGGTCCTATTCTACTATCTGTACCAATAGCATGTGCTACTTCATCTACATCTGCTTCTGTAGCCTCACACAAAGCTGACAGTGCATTTATAGATGAAATTCGTTGTGCTAAAAAAGCATTGGCTGTTAATTTAGACAACTCAGAAGACCATACATTAGTCGTTAAAATTTGTTTTGGACTTAACCAATGTGCATATACATCCACTAATGATTGTATTGCTTCTTTTCCACTAGGAGTTTGCTGACCTCCAATTAACACTCTATCTGCATTAAATAAATCGTCAATAGCAGTACCTTCTGCTAAAAACTCTGGATTAGAAAGCACTTCAAAATGTACTCCCTTTCCATTGCTATCTAAAATGGTTTGCAATGTTTCCGCAGTACGTACTGGAAGTGTAGATTTTTCAACAATAATTTTATCTGATGTTGCTATTTCTGCTATTTGACGAGCACATAATTCTACAAATTTTAAATCTGCAGCCATTCCTTTTCCTTCACCATACGTTTTGGTTGGTGTGTTTACAGCAATAAAAATCATATCTGCTGCCGCTATTGCACTATCAACATCTGTTGAAAAAAATAAGTTCTTGCCTCGAGCTTGGCCTACTACTTCTGCCAATCCTGGTTCGTAAACAGGTAATTTATCTAGATCAGCATCATTCCAAGCCGCAATACGCTCTGCATTTAAATCAACTACTGTTACTTTAATTTCAGGGCATTTTAAAGCAATTACTGACATTGTTGGTCCTCCAACATAACCTGCACCTAAACAACAAATATTTTTAATTTTTTTCATTTTTTTTTAAAATTTCATAAAAAACTTATATTTTATTTAATCTTACTTAAATTATTTTGTCTGTTATTATTATAATTATTAAAACAAAAAATTATTCAGCCTGCTTCAAAATTTCATGCCCAGCTTTTAGTAAAACAACATCTTTTTTCATCAACGAGACATCACTTTTCATCATGTCTTTAACCAATGATGCTAAATCATGTTCTGGTATCCATCCTAATTTGCTCTTCGCTTTTGAAGGGTCTCCAATTAACAAATCAACTTCTGTTGGGCGAAAATAAGACGGATCTACAGATAAAACTTCTTTACCAATCGCTACTTGAAAATCTTTATGGTTACAAGCAATAACATACGCTTTCTCATCTACACCTTCACCTTTAAACTCTACTTCTATTCCTACTTCTAGAAAAGCCATTCGTACAAAGTCTCTTACAGTAGTAGTAACCCCTGTTGCAATTACCCAATCTTCTGGTTTGTTAGCTTGTAAAATCATCCACATCATACGAACATAATCTTTTGCATGTCCCCAATCACGTTTTGCTTCCAAATTACCTAAAAAAACTTTTTCTTGTAAACCTAAAGCTATTTTTGCTACTGCCCGAGTAATTTTTCTTGTTACAAAAGTTTCACCTCTTCTAGGTGACTCATGATTGAATAAAATACCATTACACGCAAACATATCATAAGCTTCACGATAATTTTTAGTAATCCAAAATCCATAAATCTTAGCTACACCATATGGAGATCGGGGATAAAATGGAGAAAGTTCATCGTAAAAACCTCTTTCATTTTTATTTTCTGCCATTCCCCCATATAATTCTGAAGTAGACGCTTGATAAATTCTTGTTTTCTTTTCTAACCCTAATATTCTTACCGCTTCTAATATTCTTAAAGTTCCTAATCCATCAACATTACCAACATATTCTGGTGTATCAAAAGAAACAGCAACATGAGACATTGCTCCTAAGTTATAAATCTCATCAGGTTGACACTCTTGTATGATACGTGTCAAATTCATTGCGTCAGTTAAATCTCCATAATGTAATTTTAGTCTTAAATCTGGAGCATGCGGATCTTGATATAAATGATCTATCCTATCTGTATTAAACAAAGAAGATCTTCTTTTAATACCATGTACCATATAGCCTTTTTCTAATAACAACTCAGCTAAATAAGAGCCATCTTGTCCTGTAATCCCTGTAATTAATGCTACTTTCATGTTTTTTGTTTCAAAAAATGACTTTGACCTATACTTTGACTTAAACTATACTGTCTTTGTCTTTTAGTTTATAATTTTTCTTCTTAGTCCGTATATTCGTTTCTGCAAACTCGAAAGTTTCTTAACACTTTCCTCTAAACTCCTTTCAGAAATATACTTTCTTTTACTCGCAATGATTAACTGTGTTTCTAATTCAAAAGCTGACCCCCAATGCTATTTCCAAAAACCTTGCAAAATCCTTTTCTGAATTTCTAGATGCTCCTTCTGCAATATTTGAAGGAATAGAAACCACAGATCGTGTTATCTGAAAACTCAGTCCATATTTTTCGGTGTTAGGAAAAGCTTCTACAAACGTATAAACATCATCAACAAGCTCCATACTATCTGTCCAAATATCATATTTTCTAAAATCTCTCAAAGTCTACGTCTGTGTTTTTTCCTTGGTCTTAGTCTTCGTCTTTGTCAAAGTCTACGTTAACTTCACTTCTTTTATATTTTCTATATTTTCTAAAAACCAATTGTAGGTTTTTTGTATTCCTTCTTCTAATTCTACTGAATAACTCCAACCTAAGTTTTTCATCTTAGAGACATCCATTAATTTTCTTGGAGTTCCATCTGGTTTTTCAGCATCCCAAACAATTTGACCGCTATGGCCTGTTACTTTTTGGATCGTTTCCGCCAATTCTTTTATGGTAATATCCTTACCTGAACCTACATTGTATAAGTATTCTGGTAATTTATTCTCTAAAGCATAGACAACAGCTTCAGCCATATCATCCACAAACAAAAACTCCCTCAAAGGTGTACCACTACCCCAAAGCATTACGTCAGAATTATTATTATTCTTTGCTTCATGAAACTTACGAAGCATTGCAGGTAAAACATGAGACGATTTTAAATCAAAATTATCATGAGTACCATATAAGTTTGTTGGCATTAAACTAACATAATCTTTTTTGAATTGTCTCCTAATTGCTTGACAAGCTTTTACACCTGTAATTTTTGCAATGGCATACCATTCGTTAGTTGGCTCTAATGAATCAGTTAATAAGTATTCTTCTTTTAACGGCTGTTGTGCAAATTTTGGATAAATACAAGAACTTCCTAAAAATATAAATTTTTCAATTCCTGTTTTTAAAGCTCCATCAATTAAATTATTCTGAATTTGCATGTTCTCCATTAAAAACTGATACGGAAAATCATTATTTGCTAAAATACCTCCCACTTTTGCGGCAGCATCAATAACAACATCTGGTCTTTCAGCTGTATAAAAGCTTTTAACAGTTTCTTGATCTCTTAAATCTAATTCTTTACTAGTTCTTCCAATTAAATTTGTGTATCCTTTTTTCTCTAAAGTTCTCCAAACAGCAGAGCCAACCATTCCTCTGTGACCAGCAATATAAATTTTCAAACTTTTATTCATTAATTTAATATTACTTTTTACTTTTTAAATTTTCTTTTTCTTGTACTTCTCTTCTTAAACCACTACTTGAAAAGCGGTGCTCTCTTTTATTGAAATAAAGCTCTATACCTTTCTCCTCACAATATTTACGACCTGTAAACTGCTTGCTGGCATATTCATCCCCAATAATACGAACATCAATCTTAAAAGAACGTAGCACATCCTCTAAATCCTGCTCAGTTGCATAAGGAACTATTTCGTCTACATATTTACATCCTTTTAGTTGAATATATCTTTCCACAACTGATTGGACAGGTCTATTTTTTTCTGGACGATCTAAAGTAGGATCAGTTTGAATACCACAAATTAAGTAATCACATTCACGCTTTGCATCCTCTAACATTTTAACATGACCAGCGTGAAATAAATCAAAAGCACTAAAAGTAATACCGATTTTCATATTTAATTATTTTTTAACAACCAAGATGAAGATTGAATTTTATCTCCCAAACCATCTATCAATTGAATATTTAACTCCTTACAAATTGGAGCTTCAGGAATTGAATTATTATCTTGATCTCCACCATTAGCAAAAGCTAAATCATATTCTTCATTATACTTTTCAAAAACATAGCCTATTGACGCACAAACAGTTCGGTCTTTATCGATTGAAATAATTGCTTTGTCTACAGCTTTGATATTTTGAACAATGAATAAACGTTCCTGCTCATTTTGAAATTCTTTAGAACCTTTCAATTCTCTTTGAAAATCACTGTTGACAATTACAAATAACTCATCTGCTTGAGCTTTGGCATTATTAAAATATTCTAAATGCCCTTTATGAATTGGGTTAAAATAACCTGAAACAATAATCGCTTTTTTCTTCATTGTATTTTTTGCAAATATAGTTTAATTATTTTTTTAGAAAAGGGTGTTTTTCCCCAGAGTTAACCTGAGTTTTATTCCTAATATCATGGACTAGATTAATTGAATTCTTAGCCTCCTCTAAACCAAAACCTTTTCCTTTTAAAATTTCTTTATAACTAACAGTATGTAAATCAGTAAAGCCATTACTAAACTCCAATTCTTCATCATTAATAGTTATAGAACGAAATGTTCTTTGTCCAGATTCTTTAACTTCTTTTGGCAAATCATTTTCATCAATTGATAAAAACCAACGAACTCTTGCTTTTTCAAATTCCAAATAACCCGCCGACTTCGTTTTACCTTTTAAATGCACATGATTTTCTTGAACATCGCCAAAAATCCAGGAAAGCATATCATAAAAATGAATTCCAATATTTGTCGCGATTCCACCAGATTTACTTTCATCTCCTTTCCATGAAATGTCATACCACCTTCCTCTTGAAGTTATATATGTAAGATCTACTTCATATTTTGTATTTCTATTTTCACTCTCAACTTTCTCTTTTAAAGCGATAATACTTGGATGTAATCTTAACTGTAAAATCGTATTTATTTTCTGTCCAGATTCTTTCTCAATATCCTGCAAAGCATCAACATTCCACGGATTTAATACTAAAGGTTTTTCGCAAATAGCATCTGCCCCACTTCTTAACGCCATTCTAATATGAGCATCATGTAAATAATTTGGTGTACAAATACTCACATAATCTAATTTTACACCTTGTCTTTTTATCTTTTCAATATGCCTATCGAAACGCTCAAACTCAACAAAAAAATCAGCTTTTGGGAAATAACTATCCATAACCCCAACGCTATCAAACTTATCAAGTGCTGCTATTAAATTATTGTTAGTATCCTTTATGGCTTTTAAATGCCTTGGAGCAATATAACCTGCAGCTCCTATTAATGCAAAATTCTTCATTACAAACTTTTATCTTTTATTTCTAAAAAGTTTTTGATATCATAAACTACAGATTCTTTCTTTTTTAATTTTGAAATATCAATATCAATAAACTCCTTATGAGAAACGGCTAAAACGATAGCATCGTATTTTTTTTGATAAGCATCATCTACCAAATCAATATCGTATTCCTCTTTAACTTCTTCTTTTTTTGCCCAAGAATCAAATACATCTATCTGTACCCCAAAACTATGTAAAGAACGATACAAATCTATTACTTTGGTATTTCTAATATCTGGACAATTTTCTTTAAATGTAATTCCTAATATTAATACGTTTGCTCCTTTTACTTTTACTTCTTTATCAATCATCAACTTCACAACTTCTGAAGCAATGTGATTTCCCATACTATCATTTAACCTTCTTCCTGATAAAATAATTTCTGGATAATATCCAAATTGTTGTGCTTTCTGCGCTAAATAAAATGGGTCAACCCCAATACAATGACCACCAACTAAACCAGGTTTAAAAGGAAGAAAGTTCCATTTTGTGCCAGCAGCTTTTAAAACTTCACTCGTATTAATATCCATCAAGCTAAATATTTTAGCCAATTCATTTACAAAGGCAATATTTATATCTCTTTGACAGTTTTCAATTATTTTTGAAGCTTCCGCAACTTTTATAGATGGTGCTAAATGCGTACCTAACTTTAAAACTGACTTATATAAATCGTCAACTTTTATTGCTGTTGTTGGCGTTGAACCAGAAGTTACTTTTAATATATTTTCAACTGTTTTTACTTTATCACCAGGACTAATTCTTTCAGGAGAATACCCCACAAAAAAATCTTGATTAAAAACCAAACCAGATTCTTGTTCTAAAATAGGAACACAATCTTCCTCTGTTGCGCCAGGGTAAACAGTAGATTCATATATAACAATATCATTTTTTGACAGATATTTTGCAATTGTTTTACTAGCTGTAATTAAAGGAATTAAAATTGGTTGATTATTTTTATCTACGGATGTTGGTACAGTTACAATATAACAATTACAATTAACCAAATTGTTCGAATCTGATGTTACAAATAATCCATCCTCTTCATTATTACTATCTTTTATTACAGTTTTTAATAAAACATTATCAACTTCTTGTGTAGTATCAATCCCTTTTTTTAATTCCGAAATTCTATTTTGATTAATATCAAAACCAATTACATTATATTTAGTTGCAAACAGCCTTGCTAATGGTAAACCCACATAGCCTAAACCAATAATTGCAATTTTATATTTATCCATTAATATTTTAGAAATTTCTAAGATTTGAATTTTAAAGTAAATTATAAAATAAAAATTTACTTTTTCAATTTCCAAAAATACGAAAACCTTTTTACACCCTTTATCTTTAAAGATAAAAAATTAAATCTTATTTTATTTATCTTATCAAAATAACTACTTTTATTTTTTATGAAAAAAACGACAACACTTTATAAGATTATTGAGGATAAAACCATAGCTTGGTTTGAAAACTGTAATGAATATCTAATTCTTGAAAACACAACAGCTGATATTATTAAACGTTTAGATAAAGGCATTAGTGCAAAAAAAATTGCTGAAGCCCTATCTAAAAAACTATCTGTTCCTATAGAAAAAACAACAGATTTTGTTTTAAATTTAGAACAAACAATTTATAATAAAAAAAACGCTACAAACACTAATTTAACTAATGATTATAGAGACATTAATAAACCTGAAAAATTTAAATTTATAAACTATTACAAAATCAATGATATTGTTTTTAGAATTGATTATTTAAGCGAAAAAGAATTATCTTATATACATCCAAAATTTGCACATTTAGTTGTTGATAATACAACAGAATTTGATTCTCATTTTGAAATTTTCATCAACAATAAATATATCTTTTTATATGTTGACAACACTATTATTGGAAGTTGGAGTCGTAGTGAAGTGCATTTTTTTCAAGGAAAATTTTCTATGGAGTTAATTCAGAAGATTCATCAAAAAGAAGAAAATGAATGGATGGGAGTTTTTCATGCATCAGCTGTAAGTGACGACAAAAAATCAGTATTATTTTTAGGTAATTCTGGTAATGGAAAAAGTACCTCACTCGCTCTTTTACAAGCAAATGGATATACTTGTTTAGCTGATGATTTTGTTCCAATGGATAAAAAAAATAGAGAAGTGTATAGTTTTCCTGCAGCTATTTCAATCAAAAAAAACAGTTTAGAGACTTTACAACCAATTTATCCTGAGCTCGCAACTTCAACTGAATATGATTTTAAACGTCTAAATAAGATTGTACGCTTTTTAAAACCTAATAATGATAATTTTTACACACATTTACCTTGCAATGATTTAGTTTTTATTAAGTATGAAAAAGAATCGGATATTGTTTTTGAAAAAATCTCAAAAATAGATGCTTTTCAGCAATTAATACCTGATTCTTGGTTATCACCAATAAAAGAAAATGCAGAAATATTTTTAAATTGGTTTGAAAATTTGAATTGTTATCAATTAACCTATTCCAACAATCAAAAAATGATTGAAACTGTTTCCAAAATTTTTAATAATGACTTATAAAGAAACTTTATTTTTTATTGGGAAATGTTTGACAATTTCACATGAAAATCGTAATAAAATTTTAGTTGAAGATCATTTAAAATCAGAAAATGTTGACTGGGATGCAGTAGTAAAATTAAGTACTGCACATTATGTATTTCCTGCTTTGTATTGTAATTTAAAACGCGCTAATTTTCTTCATTATCTACCTAAAGAATTAGTGAATTACATGATTCATATTACGGATTTAAACCGTGAAAGAAATCAACAAATAATTGACCAAGCTAAAGAAATTAACACCCTTTTATTAGACAATAATATCACTCCTATTTTCTTAAAAGGGACTGGTAGTTTATTAGAAGGTTTGTATGAAGATATTGCTGAGCGCATGGTGGGTGATATTGATTTTATAGTAAATAAAAATCATTCCCTAAAATCTTTTAATATCTTAAAAGAAAACAGTTACTCAGCCCATATAGATCAACTTAACGACCATAGACACCTATCAAGACTGATACATAAAGATAAAATTGGAGCACTTGAAATTCATAAAGAGTTATTAATTGAAAACTTTGCTGATGAATTTAATTATGATTACATCAAAACTGATTCTCAAATAATTAATGAGGTAAATGTGATGAGTTATCAAAATCAGTTGTGCTTATCAATAATCGCCAAACAAATAAATGATTCAGGAATGCATTTTAAAAACATCGCATTAAGAAATGCTTATGATGTTTTTCTTCTATCTAAAAAGACAGAAGCAAAAAAAGCTTTTAATCAATTTAATAAACTAAAAAATCCTTTAAATAATTTTCTTGCTTTATGTTTTGAAGTTTTTAATAAAGTTGATTCTTTACAATATCAAGAAAATAAGGAAACAAAAAAATATGTATCAATTTTTAAGCGACATTTAGTAGATGAATCTTTAGGCAAAAAAAAATATAAAAACACCTCTAGAAAATTATTTATAAAATCAAGATTTAACATTATTTACAAATCAATCTTTAACAAATCCTATAGAAATTGGTTAATCAAAAGAACTTCTGATAAAAATTGGCAAAAAGAAAAGTTAATTCAATTAGGATTTAAAAAACCTAAACCAAACTCTTAACTTCTTCAAAATCTAAACCGCCATAATTTCCAGAGCTCATTAAAACAACTGCTGTTTTATCTAAATTCTGTTTGAATAAAAAGTCTTTAAATTCTTGCGGATTCGTATAAATAATTAAATCGTCTCTTTGAAAAGCATTTGCAATTTGTTGCTCAGTAACCTCTTCTAATTGTTTAATTTTTACGGCATCAGGCGAATAAAAAACAACGGCTTTATCAGCAAAATCTAACGTCCCGTTATATTCTGCTAAAAACTCTACATTTAAACTAGAATAGGTATGCAACTCTAAACAAGCCAAAACTACTCTTTCTGAATATTGATTTTTAACCGCTTTAGTAGTTGCTGCAACTTTACTCGGCGAATGTGCAAAATCTTTAAAAATTACTGTTGAATTACTTTCTACAATTTTCTCTAAACGCTTACTGGCTCCTTTAAAACTAGCAATAGCTTCATAAAAATCATCTTCATCAACTTGCATATGTTGGCAAATCCACTTTGCTCCCGCCAGATTTTGAAGATTATGTTTACCAAAAATTTCTAAAGGTAAATTCCCCTCAGAAGTTTCTAAATAGGTAATTCCGTTTTCTATAAAATGTTTTGGGGTTGTATATGGGTATTTTTTAATATGATTTTCGGATGACACCACAACATCTTTTACATGTTCATCTTCATCATTATACACCATGCTTCCACCATTAATCATAGAATCAGTAAAAATTGAAAACTGCTCTTTATAATTTTCAAAAGTTGGAAAAACATTAATATGATCCCAAGCAATACCACTTAACAAAGCTATATTTGGCTTGTATAAATGAAATTTTGGACGCATATCTATTGGAGAACTCAAATACTCATCACCTTCTAAAACAATAAAATCGTTTTCCTCTGTTAAATGCACCATCGTTTCAAAACCTTCCAATTGTGCACCAACCATATAATCTACAGCTCTATCATGATAATTTAAAACATGTAAAATCATAGAAGTTATGGTTGTTTTACCATGAGAACCTCCAATTACTACACGGGTCTTATCTTTAGATTGCTCATATAAAAATTCTGGATAAGAATAAATTTTTAAGCCTAATTCTTGTGCTTTTAACAATTCGGAATTATCTTTTTTTGCATGCATTCCTAAAATAATAACATCTAATTCTGATGATATTTTCTCAGGAAACCACCCAAATTCTTCTGGTAATAATCCATATTTTTCTAATCTAGATTTTGATGGATTGTGAATTGTATCATCACTTCCTGAAACTTGGTATCCTTTTTGGTGTAATGCAATTGCTAAGTTGTGCATTGCACTTCCGCCAATGGCTATAAAATGTATGTTCATCAACAAAAATTTAAAAAGTAAAAATACAAAAGCTACTCACAAATCTGATAAAATTTAGAATAAACTCACTCAAAAAGTAGTTTTACTTGAAATTATGTAGGAATAACTAATTTTGAATTGTATTTTTATAAGAATTAAATGACTTTTGATAACACCTAAGTTACTATTATATGAAAAAGATTACACTATTTCTATTTATGATTACACTATTTTCAACTCAATTAAAAGCGCAAAACAACTATAAAAACTTATGGGATAAAGTTGAAAGATTAGAGGTTGATGGATTACCAAAATCGGCAATAAAAATTGTTGATGATATATATACAAAAGCTGAATTAGAAAACAATTCTCCACAAATTATTAAATCACTTTTTTATCAAAGTAAATTCTCTTTAATTCTTGAAGAAGATGCACAATTAAAGGTGGTTAATAACTTTAAAAAGCATATTTCCGAGAGTAAGTTTCCTACAAAAAATGTATTAGAAAATATATTAGCCAATTTGTATTGGCAATATTTTAATGAAAACAGATACAAATTTTACAACCGTACCAAAACAGAAGAAAAAGTAAATAGTGTAGATTTTAGAACCTGGGATTTAAACACACTTTTTGAAGAAATTCATACTAACTATAGTGCATCTTTAGAGAACAATCAACAACTTCAAAAAATAAATATTGCAACTTTTTTTGATATTTTAAAAATTCAAAATTCATCAAAAATATACAAACCTACTTTGTATGACTTTTTAGCAAATAACGCTTTAACTTTTTACACAACTTCAGAAACATCTATAACAAAACCTGCTTATCAATTTAAAATAGATAATTCTGTTTTTTTAAGTGATATTTCAACTTTTACTAAACTAAAAATTACATCAAAAGATAATTTATCATTACAATTAAATGCTCTAAAAGTATATCAAAAACTATTGGTTTTTCATCAAAAAGAAAACAACCTAAACGCACTAACTTTAATAGATAATGAAAGGTTAAATTTTGTAAATAAACATGCTACTTTTAAAAATAAACTAGCAATTTTACTAACCACACTAAAGTCATCAAAAGAGAAAAACATAAACCATGAAGCTAGCGGTTTATATGCTTTTGAAATCGCTAAAATCTATAAAAACCAGGCCACTTTTAGTACATCAGAAAAGAACAGTTTTCAAAACAACAAAGCACTTGATATTTGTAATAATGCAATAAAACAATTTCCTAAAAGTTTAGGTGCAAAAAAATGTTTGATTTTAAAATCTCAAATAGAAGAAAAAACACTTTCAATTAAAGCAGAAAAATACATTCCAATAGACAAAAACTCAAGAGCTTTAATTACTTATAAAAACGTTGAAAATTTATTTTTTACAGCTTATAAAATAGATCAAAAAATATTGCATAATTTTAATAGACTTTACAAATTTGAAGATAAAAAAGCACTTATTAACAAGTTAGAAAAAGTTACAAGATGGGACCAACAATTAAGAAATGAAGGTGATTATTTAGAACATTCTACAGAAGTAATTATTCCAAAATTTAAAAACGGAACCTATTTAATTATTGCTTCAGAAACAGATGATTTACAAGAAAAATTCATTTATGGCACAACTGCCATACAAGCTACAAATTTAACTTTAATAGAGAATGATTTTGAAGGTAAATACAACTATCAAATTGTTGATAGAGATACTGGAGAACCTATAAAAGGCGCTCGAATTCACCTCAAAAATAAAAGTAATAATGAAGATTTTTACATCAACAAAAAACTAACCACAGATAAAAATGGTTTTGCTTCTTTTAAAGGCAAAAAAAGTTACAGAAACGTTGCAATTACTGTAGCAACTAAAAATGATTTTGTTACATTCGGGAATCATTATTTTTATAATTATAGCTCTACAAATTACCTCCAAGAAGAAAGCAAAACCACAGTCTTAAAACCTTTTATTTTTACTGACAGAAGCATATACAGACCCGGGCAAACCGTTTATTTTAAAACTATTGTAATTAAAAAACAAGGAGATAAATCTGATGTCTTTAAAAACGAATATGTTGAAATAGCTCTTTTTGATGCTAATAATCAAATGGTAAAAAATTTAGATTTAAAATTGAATGAATTTGGGTCTGCAGCAGGTAAATTCATTTTACCTAATAACGGTTTAACGGGTAATTTTTCTATTGAAGTATATGAAAGTTCTAAGTTTGATAGCAAATTTTATAACAATGTAGATTTTGATTATGACAATGGTGTTAGTTTTTCTGTAGAAGAATACAAAAGACCAAAATTTAAAACTGAATTTAAGCCGATTACAAAAAGTTATAAAGTAAATGATTCTGTTATCGTAAATGGTTTTGCCAAAGCGTTTTCGGGCGCAAATATTACAGACTCAAAAGTAGTGTATAGAGTACATAGAAAAGTATTATATCCAAATTGGTATTATTGGAGAAGACCAAACAGGAATTCGAGTGCTCAAGAAATTACAAATGGAGAGACAAAAACCAATGAAAAAGGCGAGTTTAAAATTACCTTTAAAGCAATTCCAGATGAAAGCAGTGATCAAAAAAGTTTGCCCATCTTTAATTATGAAATAACTGCTGATGTTACTGACATCAATGGTGAAACCCGTAGCGCAACAACTACCGTAAAAGTAGGTTATCATTCGTTAATCGCTTCCATTTCTATGGATGACAAAATTGATACAAAAGACGATAAAACTGTTATTAAAATTGATACAAAAAACTTAAACGGCGAGTTTGTTGCAGCAAAAGGGAACATAAAAATTTACAAATTACAAGCACCAAAAAAACCATTAAGAAAAAGGCCTTGGAACATTCCAGATTATCAAGATATTTCTGAAGATACATTCAGAAAATTATTTCCAAATGAAGCTTTTTCTGAAGAAGAAACTGACGAAAAAAACTGGAAAAAAGGGGCACTTATTTTTACTGAAAATTTTGATACTTCAACAACACAAGAAATCATTTTAAAAAACAATAAAAATTGGATTTCAGGAAAATACATTATTGTTTTAGAAAGTAAAGACAAGTTTGATAAAGAAGTAAAAGACGAAAAAAGGTTTTCAATTTTCTCATCCAAAGAAAAAGAAGTTACAGACAATAAATTATTTACAATCAACACAAATAAAACATTTTATAATGTTAATGATGAAGTAGAAATACAAATTGGTTCTGCCTCTAAAAACGTAACAGTTACTTTACAAATTGAAAAGGATCATAAAATTATTGATACTCAATTAATCAAATTAAACAACAACATTAAAACGATATACGCACCTGTAAACAAAGAAGATATTGGTGGATTTGCTATTAAATACCACTTTGTAAATTACAATTATTTTGAAAGTGGAAATTTAACTATTAATGTTTTTGAAAAACAAGAAAGTATAGAAATTGAAACTAATATTTTTAGAGATAAATTACAACCAGGACAAGATGAAACTTGGAGCTTTACATTTAAAAACGATAAAAATGATGCAATTGCTGCTGAAGTTTTAGCGTCTATGTACGATGCTTCTTTAGATGAATTCAAATCTCATAATTGGCAATTTAATCCTATTGCCCCAAAACCAACCTACAATTCTTATCGAGTTAGCAATGCAAATAAAAGCTTTAATAATACTTATTTTAATATCAAAAATAATCACCGAAGTTATTATGCTTTTCCATCAATAAATAACGATACTTTTAATTGGTTTGGATTTAGTTTAAATAGTAATAGATGGGTTAATCAACAGTATTTAAGAAATTTAAAAAATAAAATTAATCGTATTAGAAAAGATTTTGACGGAACAATTACGGGTGTTGTTGAAGATGAATCTGGACCTTTACCAGGAGTTTCTATCATAATTAAAGGAACCAATTTTGGTACAGAAACCGATTTTGATGGAAATTACTCACTAAAAATCAAAAAAGATGATGTTTTAGTTTTCAGCTATTTAGGTTTTAATTCTAAAGAAATTCATGTCGGAAACAAAACAAATTTGGATATAAAATTAGAAGAAGATACTTCTCAATTAGATGAAGTTGTTGTAGTTGGTTATGGAGCTTCAAAAAGAAAAAAATTAAGCTATGAATCTAAACATTTGAGAGGCAAAGTAGCTGGAATACAAGCTACAAGTGAAGATATAGCTTTAGAAAGCCCAGCAGAAATAACTATTAGAGGTAATACTTCATTAACTGGAAATAATGTAGCCCTTTATATAGTTGATGGTATTATTTTTAAAGGTGATATTTCCTCTATCAATGAAAATAACATTGCAGAAATATCCGTTTTAAAAGGCGAAGCAGCAACTTCTTTATATGGATCAAAAGCCTTGAATGGCGTTATAATTATTACAACAAAATCTGGTCAAGCAAAATTAAATAATGAATTATCTCAAGTAAAAGCACGTAAAAACTTTAACGAAACTGCTTTCTTTTTCCCTCAATTAAAAACTGATAAAAATGGGAAAGTAAGTTTTAATTTTACAATGCCAGAAGCATTAACAAGATGGAAATTACAATTATTAGCACACACAACCGAATTAAAATCGGCAACAAAAACATTAACAACAGTTACTCAAAAAGAATTAATGGTTGTGCCAAATGCACCTCGTTTTTTACGCGAAAAAGACACAATTACGTTGAGTGCTAAAATTACTAATTTAACAAACAATCAATTATCTGGTTTTGCAAAATTAATTTTAACCGATGCTATTTCTGGAAAAGAAATAGACGTTGAATTACAGAATACAAATTCTAATAAAAACTTTACAGTAGATAAAGATGGAAATACAAGTGTTTCTTGGCAATTAGCAATTCCGGAAACTGTGCAAGCTATTCAATATAAAATTGTAGCAAAAGCTGGCGATTTTTCTGACGGAGAACAAAATGTATTGCCCGTTTTAACAAACAGAATGTTGGTTACAGAGACATTACCAATGTTTATTAGATCTAATCAAACCAAAATATTTACGTTAAATAAGTTAAAAAATAATGCTTCATCAACCTTAAAAAACCATAAGTTAACAATAGAAATGACCTCTAATCCTGTTTGGTCTGCAATTCAATCTTTACCTTATTTAATGGAGTATCCTTATGAATGTGCAGAACAAACTTTCTCTAGATATTACTCAAATACTATAGCTAGCTTTATCGCAAATTCGAACCCTAAAATTCAAGAAGTTTTTAATGCATGGAAATCTTCTGATGCTTTACTTTCTAATCTAGAAAAGAATCAAGAATTAAAATCGTTGATTATTCAAGAAACTCCTTGGTTAAGAGATGCTCAATCAGAAACGGAACAAAAGAAAAGAATTGCCTTATTATTTGATTTAAATAAGATAAATAACGAACAGGAAAAAGCCATTAGTAAATTACAAGATATTCAGATGAATTCAGGAGGATTTCCTTGGTTTAAAGGCGGGCGATATCCAAATAGTTTTATTACTCAACATATTGCAACAGGTTTTGGTCATTTGCAAAAATTAGGCGTTGTTAATTTTGATGCATCAACAAAAAAAATGATTAAGAAAGCTGTAAATTTCTTAGATAATAAATTGCTAAAAAACTATCAAGAATTATTAAAAAGAGCTCAAAAAATAAAAAATAGCGCTAAAACTAAAAAGAAAGGAGATGCTGATTATAAAAAGTATCTAGCTAAAAACAACATCAATTATTTTATCATTCAGTATTTATATATGCGTAGTTTTTATACTGATATTTCTATGAATAATGATTTAAAAAGTGCTGTTAGCTATTATCAAAATCAAACAGAAAAATTTTGGGAAACCTATAATTTATATGCTAAAGGGCAAATTGCTTTATCATTATTTAGAAATGATAAGAAAACTAGTGCAAACAAAATTTTAAAATCATTAAAAGAAAACGCAATAACTTCTGATGAATTAGGTATGTATTGGAAAACCAATACAGCTGGTTATTACTATTATCAAGCTCCCGTAGAAACACAGGCTTTAATGATAGAAGTTTTTTCTGAAATAGAAAACATCACAAAAACAATTGATAATTTAAAAATTTGGCTACTAAAAAATAAGCAAACAAATAAATGGAAAACAACCAAAGCAACTACTGAAGCTGTATATGCTTTACTTTTAAACGGAAGCGATTGGATTTCTATTACAGAAATGGTAGATATTACAATTGGTGATAAAAAAATAGATGCTACAAAATTGGAGGATATGAAAATTGAAGCTGGAACTGGCTATTTTAAAACCTCCTGGAATACTGATGAAATAAAACCAGAAATGGCAGAAGTTACCATCAATAAAAAAGATAAAGGAATTGCTTGGGGAGGTTTATACTGGCAGTATTTTGAAGATTTAGATAAAATTTCATCCGCAGAAACACCTCTTAAATTAAATAAAAAACTATTCTTAAAAGTGAATTCTGATACAGGGAAAGAGTTAAAAGAAATTAACACAAAAACAAAATTAAAAGTTGGCGATTTAATTACTGTTAGAATTGAACTAAAAAGTGATAGAAACATGGAATTCATTCACATGAAAGACATGAGAGCTTCAGGTGTAGAACCCGTAAATGTACTTTCTAAATACAAATGGCAAGACAATTTAGGCTATTATGAAAATACAAAAGATGCAGCTACTAATTTCTTTTTTGACTATTTACCAAAAGGAGTTTATGTTTTTGAATATGATGTTAGGGTTAACAATGCTGGTAACTTTAGTAACGGAATTACTACCATACAATCTATGTACGCACCTGAATTTAGTAGTCATTCTAAAGGTGAAAGAATTAATGTAATTGAAAAATAAGACTACATCTTTTAAATCAATTAAAACATAGTTAAACTTGCTATCAATAGAACATCTTTTTTATTGTTATTTAAATGAAATGAACAACTAATTGGTGTATAAAAAAAAGTTTAATTGTCTCTACAATTTTTAGAAAAGTTAAACAAATTAAATAGTATTGTTTACTTAAATTTGTAGCAATTTAAAACTTTATAAATACAATCATGAAAAAAGTATTCTTTGTTTTTGGATTATTATCAGCCATTTTTACAGTTAATGCCCAAGACATTTCTGATCATGCAATTGGTTTACGTTTTGGAACTGGAAATGGTGTTGGAGCTGAAATTTCTTACCAAAAAGCTCTAAAAAGCAATAATCGATTAGAAATTGATTTAGGTTTAGCTAATGAATTTAGTAATTTTAAAGCTACTGGTTTATATGAATGGGTTTGGGCTTTAGAAGAACAATTTAATTGGTACGCCGGCTTAGGGAGTGGAATTATTGCTGAGGATGGAATTGGGATATATGGAGCAGCAATTATTGGCATTGAGTACAACTTTAATTCACCTATTTTGTTATCATTAGACTATAAACCAGAAATAGGTGTTGTGGGTGATTTAAGTGGCTTAACCTCTAATTTTGCTATTTCAGTAAAATACCAATTTTAAAAACACTTTTTTTACTTAACAAAAAATAAAATAGTTAAGTTTTTTTTGTTAATAGTTTTTTTTACATATATTTATCACATATTTAAGTTTAACCCCCAAAATTTATATTATGAAATATTTTACTATTTCTTTAAGATCACTTCTTTCAAATCTTTATTTACACCTTTTTAAATTTCATAACATTTATTCCTAGAACTAGTATACTTTTTAACTAGTTACGTTATAATTTTATCAAAAAATTAGCTCAAAGTAAAACTACTTTGCTAATATTTTAGAGGTACTCTATTACAAGAAAATCAAAAAAATTAATTAATATTTAAATTAAATTATTATGAATTCCCCCAAACTTTTACTTATTGTTATTTTTAATATAATAACATTTACTTTACACGCTCATACAGAGTTTATGGGTGTGTTTGAATCTAAAAACACTTTTTTAAATTTTAACAATTCCTTTTTTAATGAGTCAAATCATTCTAATAAATTTAAAAATAAAGTACCTTTAAGTATTATAGATAATGACCCTTGTACAGATGGTGCAATTGTTGGTACTGTTACTGCTAATGATCCTGATGCTGATGGAATAAACAATATATGCGATTTAGATGACGATAATGATGGTATACTAGATGAAGATGAACTTTGTACTGACGCAGTTTCTAACTTTCCAAGCCCAGAAAAAGGATATTTATTTCAAGGAAACCCAACTAATGTATACCTAGTAGATATTGCTACAGGTATTTCTACACTACACCAATCTCTTAGTTATTATATAAATGGCGCAGCTATTAACGAAGCAGATGGTTTAATTTGGGCAGTAGAAAAAGTTAATAACTTTATAGTATTAATTGATCCTAGTACATTTAATATTATTGAAACATTAACAATTCATGCACCTTCAGTTGCAGCTGCTTATGATCCTGTAAAAAAACAATTTGTAACTTTTAATAAAGATATAATTCAAGTTATTGATGGAAACCCGAACTCACCAACATACAAAACTCAGGTTGCTAGTTTTCCTGGAAATGGAAAAGGTATTGTTGATTTAGGGTATAATACATCAGATGGTGGGTTTTATGGTATACCTACTGGTTCAAATAAACTTTACAAAATTGATACTGTTAACGAGAACGTAACTCTAATAGGTGAAATAGTTGATTTACCTAATGGTACTTATGGAGCAATATATACTACTTTAGAAGGCAAATTTTACATGAGTAATAATACTACTGGAGTAATTTATGAAATGGAATTAAAAAAGGCATTAGCAGCAACAGTATTTTCAAATGGACCTGCAGCCTCACAAAATGATGGTGCTAAAGTTATTAATGTAGATATAAATGGCAATCTAATATGTTTAGATACTGATAATGATGGAATTTCAAACTCATTAGATTTAGATTCAGATGGAGATGGTTTTACTGATGTTGAAGAGTCTGGCGGAATTGATACAGATAAAGATGGTGATTTAGATGGTAATGGTATCGATACAAACGGAAAAGTTACTGGTAGTACTGGTGGTTACGCTGGTAATATAGGTACAACAACTTATGCACATCAAATGTCTATTATTACACCTCCAACAGACCAAACAACAGTTTCTGGTGAATCAGTTTCTTTTTCAGTAGTTGGTAGAGCAGATATGGCAACTAATTATGCCAATGGTATACCTCTTTATGATAGCCCTGGCAATGCAACCGATAGAATAATATATCAATGGTATTTAGGAGACCCAGATAATGGAGGTACTATTTTAACAGATTCTGGAGTATATACTGGCACAAATTCAGCTACACTTAATATTAGTTCTGCTGATGGTTTATTTGGTAATGATTTTTATGTTAAACTAACTCATTTAGATAATATTTTTTTAGCAGATACTGCTCATGCATCTTTAATTGGAGATCCTTGTGACCCTCAGGCTTCAGGAAACCCTGATATAGATCTAAATGGAGTTTCAGATATATGTCAAAGTTTAATTATTAGTCAATATGTAGAGTCTAATTCTGGTACAGGACCAAAAGGAATAGAAATTTTTAATCTATCTCCTGGAGATTTTGACTTTTCTGAAACTAATATTTACATAAATGTAGCTACAGAAGGTAATCCTAATAATTATACAAACGAATTAGTTCTTAATTCTGGCATACTTCCAAGTGGAGAAGTAATCGTTATTGGTTCATCAGAAGTACAAGATTATTTAAACGGTAAAGGATTAACTTATATAACTTTTATTCAACATGATTTTACTTTTGATGGAGATGATACAGTTATTATATCTGAATCTGCTACAAATGGTGGTACAGACTATGATATGATTGGCGAACTAACTGCTACAGATCCTGGTGATAATTGGTCTGGTAACGGTGTTCAAACAAGCAATAGCAATATTAGTGTTATAGATTTTTATAACGATAATCAATTTGTAACAGGTGGTAGTAGTACGGGTTGGTCTGATCCAAGTTTAAGGTATGTACTAACAAGTAATGACCCAGCAGGAGAATATGGTTTAGCTGGTTTTGGTGAAGCTCCAATAAGAAATGTTTGGTTGGGTACTGTTAGCGACAATTTTCACACTACATCTAACTGGAAAGATACTACGCACGCCAACCTATCTAATGACAATGTTTTAATACCTACAGCAGGTGTTACATATTACCCTAGAGCTTATGAAGATATTAATTTGAAATCAATAAAACTTTTGTCTGGTGCACAATTAAAACCTTTAGCATTTGCTTCTAGTAGAGTTATGTATGAACAAGAAATACTAACCTCAAACTGGTACTTAATAGGTTCTCCACTTACAGGACATAGTTTTACTAATGATTATATATCTTTTCATAATATTCCAACTGCTGGAACCGACAGAGCATTCGGAACTTATGAAACTACTGATGATACCTGGAGTTATTTACAATCTAATATAGAAATGAACACCTCATCAGGTGTTGGATATCAGGTTAAAAAAAGCGCAGCTGGTATATTAACATTTACAGGTTTTATTAATGATAATGATGTTAATACAACAGTAGCAAATAATGGTCAAGCTTATAATTTAATTTCCAACCCATATACTTCAAATATAAATTCATATAACTTTTTAATAGATAATATAGCAAGGTTAGAGATTCAGGTAATTTGGTTATGGAATCAAGAAGAGGCTAATTATGAATCTCATATTGTTCAAGAACAATTTATAATTACTCCAACTCAAGGTTTCTTTGTAAAAGTTAAAAGTAATTTTGCCACTAACCTTGTATTTAATAAAGGCATACAATGTGTTGTTTGTGAAGGTGATTTTCAAAAAGTTGAAAACTCTGAAATTTTATTAAAAATGACTGATGGTGATAAAAATAGAATTGCAAAAATTTTCTATAATGAGAATGCTACAGCCACTTATGATGAAGGCTTGGAAGGAGAAACATTTGGTGGTGGTAATTATCAAAACCCATTAGATATTTATACACATTTATTAAGCGATAGTTCTGGAGTAAAATATCAAATACAATCTTTACCAAACTCTGATTATGAGAATATGATTGTGCCAGTTGGGGTAACTGCAGCTGCTGGAAAAGAAATTACAATTAAGGCAGAAATAAACAATTTACCATCAGACATTAAGGTTACTTTAGAAGATAGAGAAAACAACACCTTTACAGAACTTAATGATAATAGTTTCAAAATTACTTTAGACAAAGCAGTAAATGGAATAGGTCGTTTTTATTTGCATACAACTTCTAAAAGTATTTTAAATGTTGACAATATTGATGCTACATCTAACTTTATAAACATCTATAATACATCAAATAACAACCTAACTGTTGAAGGTTTAAATGAAAGTGCTAATATTAGATTATATTCTATTCAAGGAAAAGAAATTTTTGATACTAAAATAAATTCAAATGGATTAAGTTCAATTCAGTTACCAAAACTATCTAGGGGAGTTTATATTGTAAGTTTAAAAAATGAAACAGTACAATTATCAAAAAAAATAATTATCAAATAGATCTATAAAATAATCATTATAAAATATTATCATGAAAAACTCAAAACAAAAACCAGAAGAAATAACAAGAAAAGAAGCATTAAAAAAACTTGGAAAGTATGGTAAATATGCTGCTTTAACCGCTTTAGGAACTTATATCGTATTAAACCCTAAAAAAGTACAAGCTTTTAGTGGTATACCAGCACAACCAGGAGATAACTGGGGAGATTAATAATTTATTTAAAAAAGCACCTATAAACTTTAGGTGCTTTTTTTGTAAAAATGTTAAAATAATTATAGATTTAAACAATAAAACAATCAAAAATGTTTCTATATTGTTGAGCAATGAATTATAAGGAAACACTTTTTTTTATAGCTAAATGTTTAACTGTAAACTATGAAAAAACCAATCTTAAGATTGTAAAAAATCAATTAAAAAACAACAGTGTAAATTGGGATTCTGTTGTTAAAGTCAGCACAAATCATTTTGTTTTCCCTGCTTTATATTGCAATCTTAAAAAAGCAAACTTACTTAGTTTTTTACCTTCTGATTTAGTTGAATATATGCAACATATAACACAGTTAAATCGCGAAAGAAATCTAGAAATTATAAAACAAGTTGAAGAACTAAACATATACTTACAAAAAAACAACATTACTCCTATTTTTTTAAAAGGCGTAGGTTTTATTTTTCAAGACATTTATGATGATATTGCAGAAAGGATGATTGCAGATATTGATTTTGTTATCTCTAAAGATTCTTATTTAAAAACAATTTCGTTAGTTAAAAGTTTTGGTTATTCTAAATTAAATAAACACGCACAGCACTCACCATTATTTAAACATTACCCAAGATTACAAAAAGAGGGATGCTCTGCTGCTGTTGAAATTCATAAAGAAATACTCATAGATAAATTTTCTAAAGAATTTAACTATGAGGTAGTTAAAAATAAATGCATAAAATCAAATAATATTACTGTTTTAAGCTATGATAATCAATTATCCTTATCAATACTTGCAAATCAAATAAATGATGATGGATTTTATTATAAAAATTTAACATTGAAACATGCTTATGATGTTTATTTACTCTCAAAAAAAACTAATGCAAAAAAAGCATTTGAACAATTTAACGAATTAAAATACCCATTAAATTGTTTTTTAGCTAGCAGCTATCAAGTATTTAATAATATTGAATCTTTAGCTTTTGATACTACGATGAATACTAAAAAATATTTAAAAGACTTTAACACCTATTTAATTAATCACAAAAAAAGGATTAAAGATTATAAAAAAATAAAACTAAAATTATCTCTTATTAGAAAAAAAGATTTCATATTCAAAGTTATTTTTCAACAAGAATATAGAAATTGGTATGTAAATAATTTTCTTATAAAGTTAAAACTAAAAAGAATAAAAGGTTAAATTTTATTCTAAATCTATTTTTTACCTTCTTTAATCGCAACTCTTGTTGGCGTATCATCTCCATTAATAATACTTTCTGTACCTTTTGCAACAGCTTGTATGGTTTGAGTAATTATAGTCATATTTAATGTTTTTGCTTCATCTGTAACTTTATGATAATCTTTATCAATATCAATTGCAGTAGTTGAAAACGTATGAGATGGTACACCTAATTTTGCTAAAGAAGCATTGTCTGATCTAAAAAATAAATTAAATTTTTTATATGGATCTGGGTGTAATTGATAACCCGAACCTACTAAATTTTTTTGAACTATTTTACCAAAATCAGAACGCTCAAAACCTGTTAACCAAGCTGTATTTGGACCAAAACTGGGTGTTTTACCAATCATTTCTAAATTGATACCTGCAACAAATTTACTTGCATCAATCCCTTTTCCAAAGTGTTTAGAACCCAATAAACCCATTTCTTCAGCAGTAAAAGCCGCAAAAACGATTGTTCTTTCATTACCCACTTTTTTAAAATATTCTGCTAAAATTAAAACACCAGCTACACCAGATGCATCATCATTTGCTCCATTAAAAATCAAATCTCCTTCTCCATCTTTTTTCATACCTAAATGATCATAATGTGCAGAGACAATCACTATTTCGTTCTTCTTACTTTTTCCTTCTAACACCCCAATAATATTGGATGTGGTTATATCTTCACCCGACCTTCTACTTTTAAATGTAAATGTTTGTCTATAGTTCTCTAAATCTCCAAAAGTTGATAAACCTATTTTTGCAAACTCATTTTCTATATATTTTGCAGCCTTTTCTATACCTGCTGTTCCAGTTCCACGGCCTTCCATTTCATCAGAAGCTAATGTGTACAAGTGTTTTTTAACTGTTACAGAATCAATAAAAAAGTTTTTTAATACCACTTTCTCAGGTAAAACATCTTTTGTTTCTACATTTGTTGATGTTGTTTTTTTTGTACTATCACAAGAGATAATAGTAATTAATATTGATAAAATAAATAATATATTTTTCATTTTTATTTGAGTTTTAAAGGATAAATATAGCTAAATTAATTTCGTATTTTTGATAAAAATTTTAAATCATGATTTTATCTGAAATTCCAAACATAAAACACACCAATTCTAATAATTTTTTCTTGCTTTGCGGTCCCTGTGCAATAGAAAGTGAAGAAATGGCTTTAAGAATTGCTGAAAAAGTAATAAAAATTACAGATAAATTAGAAATACCTTATATTTTTAAAGGTAGTTTTAAAAAAGCCAACAGAAGTAGAATAGATAGTTTTACTGGCATTGGAGATGAAAAAGCATTACAAATTTTACAAAAGGTTTCTCAAACTTTTAATGTACCAACAGTTACTGATATTCACGAAGTTTCTGATGCAGCTAAAGCAGCAGAGTATGTAGATGTTTTACAAATACCTGCGTTTTTAGTTCGTCAAACAGATTTGGTAGTTGCCGCTGCAAAAACAGGAAAGGTTGTAAATTTAAAAAAAGGGCAATTTATGAGTCCAGCAGCCATGAAACACGCAGTACAAAAAGTTAAAGATGTTGGTTCTAATAAAGCTTGGATTACTGATAGAGGAACCATGTTTGGCTATCAAGATATGATTGTAGATTTTAGAGGGATTCCTGAAATGCGTGAATTTGCACCTACAATTTTAGATGTTACACATTCACTTCAACAACCAAATCAAACCGAAGGAGTTACAGGTGGAAGGCCTGAAATGATTGAAACTATTGCTAGAGCCGGAATTGTAAATAATGTAGATGGTTTATTTATTGAAACTCATTTTGACCCTGCAAATGCTAAAAGCGATGGTGCAAATATGTTGCATTTAGATAATTTAGAAAAACTATTAACCAATTTAGTAGCTATCAGAAAAACCATAAATAATTTGTAGGCACAATTTTTGGTTGATAAAGTTGTTTAACTTTTTATATAATGAAACAACTATACATTCTCTTTTTACTTATATCATTTACTGTTACATCCCAAGATTTTTCAAAAATAGATTCGGTTATAAAAAAATACCCAAAATTTATTAATGTGGAAAATTTAGCTTCCAAAATTAATACTGATTTTTCTACAGATGAAGAAAAAGCTAAAGCCGCTTTTTATTGGCTCACACAAAATATTCGATATAATTTAAAAGAATTTTATAATCCTAAGCAAAGAAGTTATAAATTTAATTATTCTTCGGAAGATGAAAAAGAACAAAAGTTACAAGCTTTAAAAGACAAATTAGTTGTTGAAACTTTTAGGAACAGAACAGGAGTTTGTGAAGAATACGCACAATCATTTAAAAAATTATGTGATTTATTAAACATAAAATCTGAAGTAATTACAGGAAATGTTAGATTAAATGCTAATGAAATTGGAAAAATAAAAACCAATCCAAACCATGCTTGGAATGCCGTTTTTATTAATGAAAAGTGGGTGATTTTAGATGCTACTTGGGCAGCAGGTTATAAATTTAATAATAAATGGATACGAAAATTTAATAACTATTTTTATGATATTCCTACAAATAAAATTTTTAAAACTCATCTTCCTAATGATTCTATTTGGGTTTTAAGATTTGGCAGAATTAGTAAAGAAGATTTTTACAATCAACCAATTTATACCAATACTTTTTTAGCATTAAATGCAGAATTAATTTCACCAAAACAAGGAATTATCGATATAGATTCTGAAAAAAATATTGAATTAAAATTTAAAAATTTAGATTCGACTTTAGATGTTTTTTATGCCATGAAAAACATGAAATATATACAAAGACCAATAATTACATCAAAAAATAATATAACAACTCTAACTATTAAAAACTTAAAAGTTGATACTGAATTAATTTTATTTATTAATAAAAAAGATGCTTTACATTTTAAAATACAAATAGAATAATTAACTTCTCTTATAAAACCCTTTGTCTTTTAATTGATGTGCTTCTTCTAAAACCGTTAATAATATTTCTTCATTAATATCATCAATAGACTTGTATCGTAAAGATTTTACAACTTTTCTATTTTCAGAAATTAAGAACTCATTGTATTTTGTAAGGTGTGTTGAAACCCAAAATGCTACATCAACATAACCTTTCTTTTTTGATGGATTTAAATAACAAAATGGCTTATTATTTAAATAATAAAAAGGAATTTTCCATTTAAATTGTAAATCTACCTCAGGAAAAGTTCTTTCAATTAAAATTTGCAAATGCATTAAAATTGATTTAAAAGGCTCTGGTTGATTTAAAATGTATTCTTCTGCTGGTTTCATTTCATAAAAGATTTGAGCATCATTTTTTGTATATTTATCGAAAGTTATTAATTTATGAATAAACAAGATAATTTTTTGGTAAACTTTTCTTTAAAGGGATATTCTAGCATTCAAATTGGGCTGTATCTTTTAATTGCAGCTTATGTAATTAAAAGTATGTTAGATGGTTTTTTGATAGACGATAATCCAATGGGAATGATGTCTGCCCAAATTATTGAAGTTTTAGGTTTTGTTGTTATTTTTTTGACATTCTTTTTTTCATCTCTAGCCTTATTTTTTAAAGGAAGAAGAAAAGCAAAAAAACAAAATTACTTGCTCTGGAATTCAAAAACTAAGAAACGTTTTTGGCTATATCTACTTAATTTTTCTATTCTATTTTTTGTTCTTGTTTTTTTGTCAAACACAAGTTATACAAACTACATAACACCTACTTTTTTGCTTATTTACGGTTTGTTTTTATCTCTTTTAGAAAAGAAAAAAGACAAAACATTATATGTTTTATCTGGAGTTACTTTTTTACTAGCTATTCTTGTTTTCTTTATTCCAAACTACTGGTATTCTTCTATATATATTTTAGGAGTTGCACATATTACTTATGGTATTGTAGTAAAAGAATAAATATTCTAAGTAAAATCACGTTTAATCTTCCTAATAACATCTTCTAATCCATTTAATTGAAGCTCGTAAACTAGTTCCATTTGTTTACCTAATTTTCCATTTGGAAAACCTTTTGTTTTATACCAAACAATATAATACTCAGGTAAATCAATTAAAAATCTACCTTTATACTTACCAAAAGGCATTTTCATTTTTGCTAAATCAATTAAAAACTGTTGATTTTGTAGGTTATTCATTTCCATCTACAAAAGCTTGTAAGTACGAAAAACGCTCTGTTAACTTTCCTTTTTCAGTCATCTTAGCACGCTCTAAAACTCCATCTTTATCTCCATCAAAAAAAGCTGGAATAACATTTTTAAGAAACATTTCGCCAAAGCCTTCACTAGCGTCTTGTGGTAATTCACAAGGCAAATTATCTACAGCCATTACAACAATTGCATTATCATTATTGTAATCTACTTCTGTTTCAGTTTTCGGATCATATCCATAAATAGGGTCTGCAATAGTAGATGCTCTTAAAGTTGATGCTACAGGCCCATCAACATCACAAGAAATATCTGCTACAAATTTAATTTTAAAATCTACAGATTTAGCATCTTCTCTTGTAAATAAATAAGGAGCTCCATTTCCAAAAAAATGACCTGCAATAAAAAAATCAGTTACTTTTGCTAAACGCATAAAATCAGACTCGTAATTTTGTGGGTTGTTATAAAAAT
Source organism: uncultured Polaribacter sp. (assembly GCF_947500975.1). Lineage (GTDB taxonomy): Bacteria > Bacteroidota > Bacteroidia > Flavobacteriales > Flavobacteriaceae > Polaribacter. Next base: position 143,119 of record NZ_CANMUE010000004.1, on the reverse strand, counting down.
CATTATTATCAATCACTTGCCCGTCTTTTCGTTTGTTATAATCTAAAACATCAGCCAAACAATATACCGTTTCATCAAAACTTTTTGAAACAAAATCATCAACAGAAACTTTTTTAATACCCATACCATCTAACATTTCTTTAGCACCGTACGCAACCTTACCATTACCTGTCAATAAAATTTTAATGTTTTTAAACTTAATTTTTCTTAATTCAGATATTAATTCTTGTTGATTTTCTAAAGTTTCTACTTTAGGTAAATTGTAAGTTTTGTTCTTTAACCCCATAGCTCTGAAACCATTGTAAGCACCAACAATACCGGCAAATCTACCAAAACCAATTAACCTTGCTCCATCTTCTTTGATGATTGTTTCATGATCATACAGCTCTATATTTTTATCTAAAATTGCCAAAAGCAATTTTCTATTATACGGCTGTTTTTTAACTGTATGGCTAAAGAAAAAATACTTTTTATTTGGAATTAAATAATCAACTGGCACTTCTTTTACACCTAACAAAACATCACAGTCAGTTAAATCATTTGTAACCTCTATACCTAATTCTTTATATGATTCATCAGAAAAAACACGAATATCAGAGTTTTCTACTTTGATTTCTGCTGATGGAAATTGATTTTTAAATTCAATTATTTTTTTTGGCGAAAAAACAACTCTTTTATCTGGTGGATTTTTACGCTCCTTTATAATGCCAAATTTCATAATATGTAAGTTTTTATAAGTGGAAAAAAACTGAAATAAATTCAGCTTTAACTTTTAAAGTGTTAATGGTATAATATTTGCTCGAAGATATTAGAATTTAAAGAGATTAGCAACTGTATTTTTTATACTTTTGCATTTCGTATTTCTATTTTAAGAAATATATCTTTGACATTTTGGGGACGACTGGTTTTGACAGCAAGGACAGTAAATTTGTAAGCATATCGAGTTATGAAATAACACTCGTAAAACCTAATTTCAACTTTTTAAACGGCGAAGATAACTACGCTTTAGCTGCATAATCTGAATTATAGTAAGATTAGCCTAGGCACACAAGGTGTGCAAGCTTTATGTCCACGAAAAGCCTTGGTTTATGGCGTTTCATTTTTGGGCATCGTAAAAATAAACATAGAAAAATTAGTACTTCGATAATTTTTTGAAACTAAAGAAGATAAGTTAAAAGTGGGTTGTTTTTGATCAGCTTTTAATCGAAAACCGAACAAAAACTAAGTATGTAGAAAGCTTTTTGGCTGCTTGTTTGGACCCGAGTTCGATTCTCGGCGTCTCCACTTTATTGAAAGAATCCTTTTAAATTTAACATTTAAAAGGATTCTTTTTATTATAATCTAAAATGTATTCTTATTTTTTTTTTAATAAATTAGAAACAAAATGATTTAAAAAAATTTTTAACAAATTTTGAAAGGTAATTGATTACTAAAGTTAGTAAAACAAAAAATATTATTATTAAAAAACCGTCTTTTAAAGTTTTTGCTTCATTTAAAGTCATTAAGTATTTTCCAAGTTCATAAATTGAAAAAAAACTTACTAAAAAAAGAATAATTTGTGTTAGAGGTTTTTTGAACATAATAATTAATTTTATAGGGTATTTATTTTAATTACAATGTAAATATATGTTCTTAAAAAGGTATACTTTAAAATTAATCGATGAAGGTCTATTTAATTTCGATGATTGGTATAAAAACATTGTTTATCAAAAAAAACAACTAACTAACTAACTAACTAACTAACTAACACATAAAAAACTGAATAATAAAACATTGTATTAATTCACTTTTTATTTCGATTAAGATTTCACATAATTATCTGCTAAAATAATTTATAAACAGAAAACCTTAATCTATTTAGTCAAAAACATATGATTACTATATATTTTTCAAAAAAATTACAATAACTATTTTTTGTAATGATGCGGATTTTCTCTAATTCCTTTTTTAAAAATTTTACGAACAGCATTTCTTAAACCATTATCAATTCTTAAAAAAACATCTTTTATTTTTTGAGAAGGTCTTCCTCTAAAAGTAGTAATATGAAAATTATCATCTTGTAAAAGCGGTTGTTCAGAAAAATAATAATTGGATACACAACATCTTACATTATCAGTTAAAACTTTATTTACAGAATGCCAAGATTTTTGATGCGTAGCCATAACAACCAACCTATTAAAACTACTTTCTATAACTACTGGGTCTTTTTTTATACCATTTGGCCAAAGCTCTAAATTACCACCATTTTCTTTTCCCCAATTAGGAGTTACATAATACAGTAAGTTTAAAACCCTCCATAATTTCATGTCTTTATCATGAGAATTGTCTAAATGCGGACTCAAAAAATTACTTTTTGCCATTAAAGACAAACCACCTGCATATAGATTAGAATCTGGTAAAATTGTACTAAAATTGCAAATTTCAGAAATAATTACAACTACTTCTGGTTCTTGAAATGCATAAATAACTTCTTCTAACAAAGAATCATACTTATCCATTTGATACGCAATATACTTATATTCTCTTAGGTCTTTTTTCTTTTTAGTTTCTGATAATTTAGGAAATTTTTTAAAAATTTTGTTTGCTAATTCTGTAGGTAATAAATCATCAACATAAAAAAAACCAATATCATTTTTTCTCTTTAAATAAAGCTGTTTTAAAACCGATTTTTCTTTAGTTAGTTTTTCAACAATTAATACTGCTATTTCCTCTCTGCTAATCATTTACAATTTTTCTTGACATATACTTGCTAAATGCAATAATATAAAATATTGGCGCATAGAATACTGAACTCAGTGATTTTTTTAGACTTATTTCTTCTCTGTAAACATTCCAATTACCAGATTTAGAAACTCCGTCAGAATTACATTTTGCGATTGTAAAATCAATTAGTTTGCATTTTTCTTTATTTTTATACAACTGAAGATTGAACCAATAATCTGACAATGTTTTGTATTTTAAATTGTAATTATAATCTAAAAACAGTTCCTTTTTATAAAAAGTTCCTTGATGATGTAATCCATTTCTAAACCACATAGAAAATGACCAAAAGGGATTTTTAATCATTTTATTTTTACTGTATATAAAAGGTTTTTTAACCCCAGCATAAATTATTTTCCCAGCAATCAATCGTGATAGCTCAATATTTGATTTCTCAAAAACAGCAGATAAAATGTTTTCATTAAACAATACATCTCCAGAACCTAAAAAATACAACCACTCACCTTTTGACAAAGAAATTCCTTTATTCATAGCATCATAAATTCCGTTATCTTTTTCTGATTGATAAAAAAAAGGCGCATCTAATCCTTTCAAAAAATCTTGACTTTCTTTATTTGAACAGCCATCAATAATCCAAACTTCAACATCTTTAAAAGTTTGTTTTTTTATGCTATCAATGGTTTTTTGCAATCCTTTTAGATTGTTAAAAACCGGAATTACTATGGATATTTTAGGGTTGATAAATTTTATGATTTAAAATAATAATCTAATTTTTCACATTCTTTTTCCCAACATAAAATTTCTTTTGTTTTTTTCTGATGAGCCTTTATTTCTGATAATAAAGTATCATTATTCAAAAGTTTTATAATGGTGCTTGCAATATTTTTCGGCTTATAATTTTCAACTATCACTCCTACTTTATGAGTGTTTATAATTCTAGAAATTTCAGGCATGTTACCTGCAATAATAGGAATTTCTGCATGAATATAATCAAACAATTTATTAGGTAAAGAATATTTAAAACTTAACCCTAATGGTTCTTCTAAAACCATTCCTAAAGTTGCTTTTTTAGTATAATTTAATAATTTTTCTCTAGCAATTCTACCCATAAAATGAACTCTTTCTTCCATTTTTTCTTCCACAACAAATGTTTTTAATTCACTTTCTACTTTGCCATATCCAATAATAATTAAATCTAAATTGTCTATAAAATGCAACGCTTTAATCATCGGCTTTAAGCCTCTACCTGGATTTAAAACTCCTTGATATAAAATGGTTCTATTTTTTGTTGGGAAAGAAACTTCTTCAACTTCTAAAATATCCTTTTTTAAAGGAATATTTCTAATCAACCCCATTTTATTCTGATATTTATCATCATAAAACTCAACAATAGATTGACTTACAGTGTAAGCTTTTTTAATTTTTGGCAAGAAAAAATCTTCCAGCTTTCTCCAAAAACCTTGTACAAATTTTCTTCCTTGTAATTCTGGCCCTTCAGAAAAAAGCTCATGACTGTCATAAACTAAGTTTGTACTTTTTAATTTACTAACAAAAAAACAAGCTGGTAAAGTATCTAAATCATTGGCAAGAATATAATCGTACTTTTTAAAAAGTAAAGAAAAAAATAATCTAAAATTAAACTCAGCATAAAACATAAAATTATGATTGAACAAATGTTTTTTTCTAACAATTTTATACTTTCTATCAACAGAAATTGTATTTGGCAAAACTCTACCATAAACTGTAATTTCGAAACCTTTGTTTACTAAATAATTACAAATTTTATGTACTCTATAATCTGTAGAAACATCATTTGTAACTGCAACAAAAATTTTCTTTTTTCTCAAAAAAGATGCATTTAATTAAACTGTAGCTTGTTGAGCAACTTCAAATAACTCTCCAGCTTCAACTTTAAGTGTTTTATGTTTGAACTTCACAATTAACTGATAATCATGTGTTGCCATTAAAATTGTTTTACCTTCTTTATGAATTTCATTTAAAAGTTCCATAACTTCTAAGGATGTTTTTGGGTCTAAATTCCCAGTTGGTTCATCTGCTAAAATTAACTCAGGATCATTTAACAACGCTCTTGCAATGGCAACTCTTTGTTGTTCTCCACCAGAAAGTTCAAAAGTTTTTTTAAAGTATTGCTTTTGCATCCCTACTTTTTCTAAAACTTTGTTTATTTTTTGTTTTATTTCTTCTTTATTTTTCCAACCAGTGGCTTTTAAAACAAATTCTAAATTTCCAAAAACAGTGGTTTCATTTAGTAATTTAAAATCTTGAAAAACAATTCCTATTTTTCTTCTTAAAAATGGAATTTGTTTCTCTTTTAATTGCTTTAAATCAAACCCTACTATGGCACCAACACCTCTTTGTAAAAGTAAATCTCCATACAAAGTTTTCATTAAACTACTTTTTCCACTTCCTGTTTTTCCTATTAAATAATAAAATTCTCCCTTATTAATAGTTAAATTAACTTTAGATAAAACTAAATTATCTCTTTGATAAATATCAGCGTTTTCTAAATGTAGAACAGGTTTTTCCATGACATAAAATTGTTTTTACAAACTTAAAAGTTTCAATTGATTTTAGCATCAGAATTTATAACAATTCTTACTTTTGAATAAAATTGATTTTAGATTATTTTCACATTTAATCAAACAAAATTAAAATAAGTTCGTTAAAAGCAATATAACAAAAACATTTGTATGGAATTTCGTTTTGTAAAAAAACAATTTTTGTCTTTTTCATTTTTATTATTTTCAATAGTTGGCTTCTCTCAACAATCAATCGTTGATGCAAGTATTGTAACCAATTTTAACAATGCTTTAAAGTTATACAATAATAAGGCTTATGCAGCTGCTCAAAAAACATTTGAAGAGATAGTAACAAAAGCTGAAAAAAGTTCTAATTTAAAATCAGATGCGTCTTATTATGATGCTATGTGTGCAGTAAAACTTAATCAAACTGGTGCTGATGAAAAAGTTCTAGATTTTGTAAAAGAGAATCCTACTAGTAACAAAAAAAATAAAGCATTTTTTAATGTTGGTAATTATTATTTTGCTAATAAAAAAGCTTCTTATGCTTTAAAATGGTTTGAAAAGGTAAATACAGACTTGCTGTCAAAAGAAAATATTAAAGAGCTTAATTTTAAAATGGGTTATGGTTACCTAGTTACTAAAAATTTAAATTTGGCTAAAAATCGTTTTTTACCTTTAATCAACGATCCAAAATACGGAAACGACTCAAGATATTATTACGGTTTTATTGCTTATAAACTAGAAGATTATGGTGTTGCAGAATCAACCTTAAAAGAAATTGCTGACAATGAATCTTACAAAGCTGAAATTTCTTACTATTTGTTAGATATCAGTTTTAAGGCGGGAAAATTTGAACGCTGTGCAATTGTTGGTAAAGAACTTTTAAAAACATCTAAAAGAAAAGAAAAGTCTGAAATCTCTAAAATTATTGGAGAAAGTTATTTCAATTTGAAAAAGTATGAAGAGTCAGTTCCATATTTACAAGCCTATAAAAGCAAATGGAATAACACCGATTTTTATCAATTAGGATATGCTTTTTACAGGCAAAACGATTTTGAAAATGCAATTAAAAATTTCAACAAAATAATTGAAGAAAAAAATACAATCTCTCAAAATGCCTATTATCATTTAGCTGAATGTTATTTAAATCTTGATAAAAAAACAGAAGCTTTAAACGCTTTTAAATCGGCAAGTGAAATGAATTTTAATTCAAACATTCAAGAAGATGCTGCTTTAAATTATGCAAAACTAAGTTACGAATCTGGAAATCCGTTTAAAAATGTTTCTGATGTTTTACAAGATTATTTAAAGAAATATCCAAACTCTAAATCTTACAATGAAATTAACAAATTGGTGGTTTCTTCATTTATTCATCAACAAAATTATGAAGGAGCTTTAACTTATTTGAATAAGAAGAAAACACCAGAAAATGAAACACTAATTTTAGAGGTTTCTTTATATAGAGGAATCCAATTATTTAATGAGAAAAAACTAACGGATGCACTTTCATTTTTTAGGCTAAGTAAAAAATCTACCAAAAAAAATATCAGTATAAAAGCTAAATATTGGGAAGCTGAAACTTTGTATTTGTTAGAAAATTACAAAGAAGCGTTAGGTAAATTCATCTCCCTAAATAATTCTTTAAGAAAAAACAATAACAATGATTTTCCGTTGTTAGAATACAACATTGCCTATTGTCATTTTAAACTAAAAGAGTACACAAAAGCAGCAACAACTTTTAACATTTTTACAAACAAAAAAGATATTGAGAATAACATAAAAGAAGATGCAATACTTCGATTAGCTGATAGTTATTATGCTACAAGAAATTATACTGATGCTATAAAAAATCACAAAATATTGGTTAATGAATCTAGTACTGGTGCAGATTATGCTCAATTTCAAATAGGAATGAGCTATGGATTCATCAACCAAAATAACACAAAAATTGAAGCGCTTAAAAAGGTTGTTAACGATTATAAGGTTTCTTCTTTAAAAGACGATGCTTTGTATCAAATTGCAATTACTTACACCAAAATAAAAGAGAATAGTAAAGCACATCTTGCATATGACAGGCTGTTTAAAAAACATCCTAAAAGTCCGTTTTTATCATCAGCTTTAGTACGCCAAGGACTACTTTATTATAACGATAATCAAAACAAAAAAGCTTTAGAAAAGTTCAAGTTAGTAGCAAGTAAATTTCCAAATTCTGCGGATGCAATTGAAGCGGTTAGAAATGCTAAAAATATTTATATAGATGATGATAAATTAGAAGATTATGTTTCTTGGACAAATACTCTAAAATTTATTAATGTTTCAAATGATGAAATTGATAATTCAACTTTTGCAATTGCTGAGAAAAAATATTTTGATGCAAAAAACAACAAAGAAGTAATATTAAGTTTACAAAAATATTTAAAACGATACCCTGAGGGAGCACATTTTTTAAAAGCAAATTATTACTTAGCTAATTCCTTATTTAAAGAAAAAGAATTTGATAAATCAATCACTAATTATAGTACAGTATTGGAAGCTGGTTTAAGTGATTTTAGTGAAGATGCTTTAGCAAAATTATCTCAAATTTATTTACAAAAAGAAAACTTTAAAAAAGCACTTCCTTTATTAGAAAGGTTAGAAAAAGAAGCCTACTCTACCGAAAACATATTATTTGCTCAAAGCAATTTAATGAAAGGATATTATGAAATTAAAACATATATTTTAGCAATTGATTATGCAAAAAAAGCTTTATCATTAAACAAATCAAATAAAGAATTAGAACTGGACGCAAAAACAATTATTGCTAGATCTGCTTTTAAAACTGAAGATTTTTCTACAGCTGAAGAATATTATAAAGTTATTGATAAAAGTGCTTCAGGAGAATTAAAAGCAGAAACTTTATTTTATGATGCTTATTTTAAAAGTCAACAAAATAAGTATACAGATTCTAACAAAATTGTACAAGAATTAATTGCAAATTACTCTGCATATAAATATTGGGGTGTAAAAAGTTACGTAATTATGGGTAAAAATTATTACGCTTTAAAAGATGTTTATCAAGCAACTTTTATTTTAGAAAATGTAATTAAAAACTTTACCCAATTTAAAGATATTGTTGAAGAAGCAAAATTAGAACTCAACAAAATAAAAGAAAACGAAGCCAAAAATAACAATTCTATTAACCCACAAAATAAAAATTAATGAAAAAAGGCTTTCTCATATTTTTAATTATATGTTCTTATTTTACAGCAAATTCTCAGGTAAACAAGCCTAAGAAAAAAGAGGTTCCAGTAAAATTAAAAGACACAGTAAAAACTGAGGTAGTAGAAATTGTAACTAAATACAATCCTAAAATTTCTGATGCCACTAAAATTAAAATAAATCCTGTTATTCAATTATCAGAAAATACCAAAAAGAAAAAACTAGCATATACTATTTTTTCTGCTCCAGTTGCATCTACTTTTATTCCAAAAAGTGGCGTTGTAAAGGGTATTGATGTTGGCGTAAAAGAACGTATTTATAATAATTATGTTGCAGCAGGTTTTGGTAATTACACATCGCCTTATACAGAAATTTATTTACACAACAGCAATCGTTTTGAAAGTGAATTTGGTTTATCTGCAAAATACAATGCTTCTTTTGATAATATTGAAAATACGGTTTTAGACAGTAATTTCGAAAATTTTATAGCAAGTATTTTTTATAAAAAAGAAGGACGATATTTTGATTGGAAAACTGTTTTAAACACAAAAAGGAGTCAATACAATTGGTACGGACTACCAAGCTTAGATTTTAACGAAAATACAATTAATACAATTAATGAAGAGCAAACCTATAATTACTTTAATGTTTTAGGTGAAATCGATTTTTTAGATTCTTATATTGATAAAAGTAGCCTTTCTTTATCTTATTTTAATGATCGCTTTAACAGTAATGAAATCTTAATAAATTTAAATACTGCCTTAGATTTACCTCTAGATTTTATCAGTAATAGTTTAAAAAACATGTATTTAAAAACTAGTTTAGAGTTTTTAACAGGAGGCTTTACTTCTAATTATACAGGAGATAATGAATTAAATTATTCAATTTTTACAGCTGGTTTAAATCCTGAATATAAAACTACTTTTGGCGGGTTTTCAATCAAATTAGGAGCAAAAATATTTGGTTCTTTTGATACTGAAAATAGCATAAACAACTTTTTAATTTATCCTGATATAAAAATTGAAACTCCAATAATTAAAGATTATTTAAACTTTTACGCAGGTATAAATGGTGATTTAAAAACCAATACTTACAAAAATTTTTCTGAAGAAAATCCATATGTATCTCCTACACTTTTTATGACACAAACATCTGAAAAATACAATGTTTTTACAGGGGTTAATGGAACAATAGATAACTCATTCAGCTTTAATATTTCAGCAAACATTAAAGAAGAACAAGACAAACCTTTGTTTATAAAAAACAACTCAAAGTCTACAGGTACAAATACCACTTTAAATTCAATTTCTTTAAAAGGATATGAATTTGGTAACTCGTTTAATGTAGTTTATGATGATATAAAAACAACAACGTTATTTGCAGAATTAGAATACGATTTTACAAAAAAAATTACTGTTGGCACAAGCCTTCAATACGATAATTACACAACAACAAATCAATTTGAAGCATGGAATTTACCCACATTTCAAACTTCTTTAATTGGAAAATTCAAAAGTGATAAATGGTATGCAACTACCAATGTTTTTTATGTAAGCGAAAGAAAAGATGTTTTATATACAGATCAATTTCCATCAACTTCAAATGGAATTCAAACAGTAAATTCTTTTGTAGATATTAACTTAAATGGTGGTTATCATTTCAGCGATAAATTTTCTTCTTTCTTAAAATTAAACAATATTTTAAACTCAAATTATGAGCGTTTCGCAAACTTTAATGTACAAGGTTTTCAAGTTTTAGGTGGGTTAACTTATAAATTTGATTTTTAAATTTCTATGAGAAACTTAATTCATTTACTCATATTTATAGTTCTTACAATTATCACTCAAATTGGAGGGATTATTTATATAGTTTCTGTTTTTTGTATTAAGAAAAAACCGAGGTATAAACTAAAAAGAACAATACTATTTCTTTTACTTTATTTAATTTCAAGTATCTTAATTGTTCCGAATATTGCTCCTTTTTTTGGAAGAATAAAAATTGATGATAATCATATAATTGAATCTCATAATATTATTACAAAACTTTGTAATAGAAACTATGTAAAACCAGAATTATATGATGTATTAACTGATGTTTCACTAAAAATTAATAAAGATTTTCCAGATATAAAACTAATTTATTTAGATGCCAACTTTCCATTTTTTGATGGATTTCCGTTGTTGCCTCATTTAAGTCATAATGATGGTAGAAAAATTGATGTTTCTTTTATTTATAAAGATAAAAACATGAAATTAACAAATGAAAAACCTTCAAAATAGTGGTTATGGTATTTTTGAAGATCCAAAAAACAACGAAATAAATCAAATTGAAAACTGTAAAAAAAGAGGTTATTGGCAATATGATTTTACAAAATACATGACTCTTAGAACTTTAAATAACGATTTAAAAATATCCGAAAAAGGAACAAAAAAACTAATTCTCTGTATTTTAAAAAATAAAAAAGTAAGTAAAATTTTTATTGAACCACATTTAAAAAATCGAATGAAATTAAATCATCCTAAAATTAGATTTCATAGTTGCAGAGCTGTAAGACATGATGATCATATCCACTTTCAAATTTGATTTTTTTTAAGTTCTTTTAGTATATTTACAAAATGTTAGTATACTATTTAACTATTGCCTTACAAGTGTTTTGCATTTATCATGCTTACAAAAACAGTAGTAATTATTACTGGTATTTTATTATATTTTTTATACCATTAATAGGTTGTATTGTATATTTATTTACACATGTATTTAATAAAAAAGATGTTGTAAATATTGCAGAAGAAATTACAACTATTATCAATCCTTCAAAAAAAATTAAAGATTTAGAAAAAGAGCTAGCATTTTCAAACACTTTTCAAAACAAAATAAATCTTGCTGATGCTTTTTTAGAAAATAGAGATTATAATAATGCAATTTTATTATACAATAAAGCTTTAGAAGGTAATTTTAAAGATGAACCTTATACTTTAAACAAGTTGATAAATTGCTATTTTGAAACTTCAAAATTTGAAAAAGTAATTGAAATTGCAAATAAAATAAATATAGATAAAGACTTTAAAGAATCAGTCTACTTGTACGGTTTAGCATTAGAACAAACAGGAAATTTTAAAGACGCAGAAATTCAATTAAAAAAAGTTGACATCCGTTTTTCTAATTATGATAATAGATTAGAGCTCTCTAAATTTTTAATCCGAAGAAATAAAAAGAACGAAGCTACAGAAGTATTACAAGAAATTATTTCAGAAATAAATTCTATGACAAAAGTAAACTCAAGAAAATATAGATCTGTTTTCTCAGAAGCTGAAAAGATTCTAAAAGAACAATAAGTGTTTCAATATTCTCATTTCATTTTTGTAGCTTTATCAGATAAAAAATGAATTCCAACATGAAAAAAATTTTATTTTTACTTTCAATTTCTTTATGGCTAATTTCTTGTAATCAGAAACCAGAAAAACCAATTGATAACAACAAATTATCATCAGAAGAAAAAATAGATTCAACAAACATAAAAACACTTTTCAACTCGGCTTTAACAAATGGTAAATCTTACGAATGGTTAAGAGATTTAACTTCAAACATTGGCAGTAGATTATCAGGATCAGAAGGAGCTGCTAAATCTGTAATTTGGGGAAAAAATTTAATGAAAGAAGTAGGTTTAGATTCTGTTTGGTTGCAACCTGTAATGGTACCACATTGGGTTAGAGGCGAAAAAGAAATTGCAACTTATACAACAAATGGAGTTCAAAAAAACGTACCAATTTGTGCTTTAGGGTTTTCTGTAGCAACACCAAAATCTGGTGTTTTGGCAGAAGTTATTGAAGTAAAAAGCATAGAAGAAGCAAAAACTTTAGGTGCTAAAATGGAAGGAAAAATTGTCTTTTTTAATCGTCCTTTTGATGACAAATTAATTAACACTTTTAAAGCTTATGGAGGTTGCGTAGACCAACGAGTTAATGGAGCTGCAGTTTGTGGAGAGTTTGGTGCAAAAGGTGTAATTGTACGTTCCATGACGAATTCTATAGACGATTATCCTCATACTGGAACTATGAATTATGGCAATTTAGCTGAAGAAAAATACATTCCAACAGCAGCAATTAGTAGCAGAGCAGCTAATATTTTAAGTGATGATTTAAAAGAGAATCCAACTTTAAAATTCTATTTCAAGCAAAGTTGCCAAACATTACCAGATGCACCTTCGTTTAATGTTGTTGGAGAAATTAAAGGTTCTGAAACTCCAGAAAACATTATGGTTGTTGGTGGTCATTTAGATTCTTGGGATTTAGGTGATGGCGCTCATGATGATGGAACAGGAATTGTACAATCTTTAGAAGTGGCTTATTTGTTTAAGAAAAACAACATCAAACCAAAAAACACGTTAAGAGTTATCTTTTTTATGAACGAAGAAAACGGAACAAGAGGCGCAAAAAAATACGCTGAATTAGCAAAACTAAATAAAGAAAACCACATTGGAGGTTTAGAATCTGATGCTGGAGGTCATACACCAAGAGGTTTCTCAATTGATGCAAATTCTTCTAATACAAAACTTTTACAGAGTTGGAAAAAACTTTTATCTCCTTATGGTTTACACGATTTAGACAAAGGTGGATCTGGTGCCGATATTGGCCCTTTAAAGGATGAAAACGTAACTTTAGTTGGTTATAGACCAGATTCTCAACGCTATTTTGATTATCATCACACAAGTATTGATACTTTTGATAAAGTTAACAAAAGAGAACTAGAATTAGGTTCTGCTTCAATGGCTAGTATTTTATATCTGATGGATAAATATTTATACTCAAATTCTCCTGTAAAACCTTAATAATTTGGAAATTATTGTACTCGTTTTAAAAATTATTTTTAGTGGTTTTTTCTGCTACACAGGAATTATGCATTTTATAAAACCTCATTTTTTTAAACATTTTATTCCTGATATTTTTCCAAAATTATTGGTAAATTATGTAATTGGCATTATAGAATTTATACTTGGAATTGGTTTGTTTTTTGATTTAACGGTAAAAAATACAGCATTTGGTATTTTCATATTATTAATCTTTTTGTTACCCATTCATATTTGGGATCTTAAAAAAGAAAGGCCAGCAATTGGCACTAAAAAACGAGCAATTATTAGAATTCTATTACAATTTTTATTAATGTATGGTGCTCATTTAATTTATCAAAATTCATGAAAAAAATATTTATTTACTCGTTTTTAATCACTTTTTTTATCTCTTGTAAAAAAGAAAAAGCAGACTTAATTGTTATTAATTCTAATACATATACAGTAAATAAATCTTTTGATAAAGCTAACGCTTTTGCCATAAAAGATGGTAAATTTATTGCAGTTGGATCCTCTAAAGAAATTCAAGAAAAATATGAATCTTCTAATATTGTAGATGCAAAAAATCAAACTATTCTACCTGGTTTAATTGATGTGCATTGCCATTTTTACAGAATGGGCTTGCAACAACAAAAAGTATCTTTAGAAGGCACTAAAAATTATGATGAAGTTTTAGAAAAGTTAGTAGCTTTTCAAAAAGAAAAAAACACTTCTTTTATTACAGGACGTGGTTGGGATCAAAATGATTGGGAAGTAAAAGAATTTCCAACTAAAGAAAAATTAGATGCTTTATTTCCAACAATCCCTGTTGCCATTGGTAGAGTTGATGGACATGCTCTTTTGGTAAATCAAGCAACTTTAGATTTAACAGAAATATCAAAAAACACTAAAGTTTCTGGTGGTGAAATTGTTTTAAAAGATGGTAAATTAACTGGAGTTTTAATTGATGCTGCTATGGATTTTGTTAAATTTCCAAAAACCTCTAAAAAACAAGCAATTAAAGGTTTATTAGACGCTCAAAAAACATCTTTTTCTTATGGATTAACAACAGTAGATGATGCTGGTTTAGATAGAAATACTATTGAATTAATTGATAGCCTACAACAAGCAAAAAGTTTAAAAATACGAGTATATGCCATGATTTCTGGTGATAAACAAGACCAAATAAATTATTATATAAATAAAGGAATTATAAAAACTGACAGATTAAATGTACGATCCTTTAAAGTGTATGGTGATGGTGCTTTGGGATCTAGAGGTGCAGCTATGCGTAAACCCTATTCAGATAGAGAAAATCATTTTGGAGCCTTAATTTATACTCCAAGAAGATATCAAGAAATTGCTAGACAAATAGCTGCATCAGAATTTCAAATGAATACACATGCTATTGGAGATTCTGCAAATACATGGTTATTAAAAACATATAAAAACGTTTTAAAAGATAAAAAAAATAGACGCTGGAGGATTGAACATGCTCAAATAATAACTGAAGAAGATTTTGCTAAATTTGATAATATTTTACCTTCTGTACAACCAACACACGCTACTTCTGATATGTATTGGGCAGAAGATAGAGTTGGAAAAGAAAGAATAAAAGGTGCTTATGCTTTTAAAAAGTTATTAAACATTTATGGAAAAATTGCTTTAGGAACCGACTTTCCAGTTGAACAAGTAAATCCGTTTTTAACTTTTTATGCAGCAACAATTAGAAAAGATTTAGATAATTATCCAAAAAATGGTTATCAAATGGAAAATGCTTTAACTAGAGAAGAAACCTTAAAAGGGATGACTATTTGGGCTGCTTACGCTAACTTTGAAGAAGCTGAAAAAGGAAGTATTGAAGTTGGAAAATTTGCTGACTTTGTGATTATTAATCAAGACATTATGACTGTTGATGGCAGTCAAATCCCTAAAACTAAAGCAGTTTCTACTTTTGTGAATGGAGAAAAAGTTTATTAAAATAATCAATGTATATTCGCAAAAAATAAATTTATAGTAATGAAATTGTTAAAATATTGCATCCTACTTCTAACATTTGTTAATCTTTTTTCTTGTTTAGGAGATAATTCAATTCCTGAGCCGCAAACAGAAGCTGACATATTACAATATATTGAAGATAATAATTTAAATGCTCAAAAAAGCAGTACAGGTTTATATTATGTAATTAATAATGAAGGATCTGGAGCTAGACCAACGAGTACTTCAAATGTAACAGTTTCTTACAAAGGATATTTTTTAAATGGTACTGTTTTTGATCAAAGTGATGAAAATGGAATCTCTTTTGGATTAAATCAGGTTATTGCTGGTTGGACAGAAGGAATTACTTATTTTAAAGAAGGTGGAGATGGTATATTATTAGTTCCCTATAACTTAGGATATGGAATCTCTGATTACAATGGTATTCCTGGTGGTTCAGTATTAGTATTTGATATAAATTTAATTAGTGTAAATTAATATCACTTTAAAAAAATAAAAAAGCGAAACTTATTAAGTTTCGCTTTTTTGTTTTATGATATAATTGGTCTAATAAAATCATCAATTTTATCAACTCCATTCTTCCCTAAATTCTTTATAAAAGCAGAACCAATAATTGCTCCATTTGCATATTTACAAGCTGTGGTAAAAGTTTCTTTATCAGAAATACCAAAACCAACAATTAAATTACTCTTTAAATTCATGGCTTTAATTCTTTCAAAATATGCAATCTGTTGATTAGAAATATCTCCTTTTGCACCTGTTATTGATGCAGATGCAACTACATAAATAAATGCTTTAGAATAAGAATCTATTTTTTGAATTCTTTCATCTGAAGTATGCGGCGTTATTAAAAATACATTTGTTATTCCATATTTATCGAATAATTCTTTATAGTGATTTTCGAATTCTACCATTGGTAAATCAGGAAGAATAACCGTATCGATTCCGCAATCAACTACTTTTTGACAAAATTTATCTTCGCCATATTTTAGCATTTGATTTAAATACCCCATTAAAACCAATGGTGTCTTATTGGTTTCTTTTATCGTCATTAATTGATCAAAAACAATATCTAAATTTATACCGTTTTGTAATGCTTTTTGACTACTATCTTGTATAGTTGGCCCGTCAGCCAATGGATCTGAATACGGCAAACCTACTTCTATAAAATCTACTCCACTTTTTTCTAATGCAAAAATTACTTCAGTTGTGTCTTCTAATTTAGGGTAACCACAAGTAAAATAAATAGACAATAAATTTTTCTTTTCCTTAAAAATTGTTTCTAATTTTTTCATGCTAAAACTGGTTCTTTTTTACTTTTTAATGTTTCTTCTATAGCAGTCCATAAATTGATTCTTACCTGTAAAGAAGTTTTAGCAACATCTAAAACTTCCTGCCATTTTTTATCATCATTACCACATAATTCTTCAATCATTTGTAATGATAAAGGCCCGTGCTCATCACCATCTAACTCTATATGTCTGTTTAGGTAATATATAAAATTATCAAAACTTACATTACTATTTACGGTTGTTTCATCAACAATTTTTAGAAACATATCTGGTATAATATCTTCTCTACCAAATGTAAAAGCAGCTGCAATTTTATGATTTTCGTTTGCATCAATTATATTAAAAGTATATGTAACAAAATCTTTAATTGCCTTGTCTATTGATAGTTTTTCTAGAGATTCAATAATGTCTTTTCCTTTAGAAATATCTTGAATAAAATTTTCGATTTTAGAGCAATCTGCATGCATTTCTTGCATCGCATCTAAATACATTTCGTAATGACTTTTTAAGACACCGTCTTTGTTTACATCACTTTCTTCTGCTAATGTAATCTCATTAATAAAACGAACTAAATTTGTATTCTTCTTAGGAATCCAAGGTGTTGAAACTGTTGTTAAATTAATTTGTAGCGCTTTTAAGAGCGACATAAAATCCCAAACAGCAAAAACATGCCCTTCCATAAACGTTTTAATATCGTCTATAGAATTTAGCTGTTTATATAATTTATGATTTTTTAAGTCTTCTCTCAAAGAAACCAACTCCTTTTCTATATAAGCTATCTTAGAATTCATTAATCTTCTAAATGTTTAATATAAGTTTCTAAATCTTTATCTCCTCTACCAGATAAATTTACCACAACTACTTGATCTTTTTTAAATGTAATTTTTGATAAAACCGCCAATGCATGTGCACTTTCTAGAGCTGGAATAATTCCTTCTATCTTTGTTAATTCATACGCGGCAGTTAATGCTTCTTTATCTGTTGCATTCATAAAAGTAGCTCTTTTAGAATCAAATAAGTAAGCATGTAAAGGGCCAACACCTGGATAATCTAAACCTGCAGAAATAGAGTAAGGCTCTACAATTTGACCGTATTCATCTTGCATTAAAATGGTTTTAGAACCATGAATAATTCCTACTTCACCTAATTGAGAAGTTGCAGCACTTTCACCAGAATTTACCCCTAAACCAGATGCTTCAACAGCTATTAACTCAACGTCTTCATCATCCATATAATGATAAAAAGCACCAGCAGCATTACTACCTCCACCAACACAGGCAATTATTGTATCAGGATTTTCTTTACCTGTTTTCTCTTTTAACTGCCATTTTATTTCTTCTGAAATTACGGCTTGTAAACGAGCAACCATATCAGGATATGGATGAGGGCCAACTACAGAACCTATTAAATAAAAGGTTTCTGGATGTTGAATCCAATAACGTATTGCTTCATTTGTAGCGTCTTTTAAAGTTTTGCTTCCACTTAATGCAGGTATAACTTTTGCACCTAGCATTTTCATTCTGGCAACATTTGGAGCTTGACGCTCAATATCTTTTTCGCCCATAAAAACGGTGCATTCTAAGCCCATTAACGCACAAACTGTAGCCGTTGCAACCCCATGTTGCCCTGCTCCTGTTTCTGCAATAATTTTGGTTTTCCCTAACTTCTTAGCAACAAGAATCTGACCAATAGTATTGTTTACTTTGTGGGCACCTGTATGATTTAAATCTTCTCGTTTTAAATAAATAAAAGCGTTATATTTTTCTGATAAACGTTTAGCCAAATACAGCGGACTTGGACGACCTACATAGTCTTTTAATAATGCTTTATATTCTTTTTGAAATTCATCAGAATTGATAATTTGAATGTAATTATCTTCTAATTCTTTCACATTAGGATATAACAATTCTGGTATAAATGCACCTCCAAATTGTCCATAATATCCATTTTTGTCTGGGTGAAATTTTGATTTCATATTATTTATAATATTCGTTCGTTTGTCATTTCGGCTTAATGAAGAAATCTCAAAAATTATCTCACTAGAGATTTTACATTTCGTTCAAAATGACAGTTTTTTTAAACTTCTCTAATTCTTCTATTTTCTTAACTCCTGGTTTACTTTCAAACTTACTATTTACATCTAATGCGTAAATTGGTAAATTTGATTTTATTATTTTTTGAACCTCATCAACATCTTGTAATCCTATTCCACCACTTAAAAAGAAAGGTTTCTCAAAAGGATATTTTTCTAAAACAGACCAATCAAATTTAATTCCATTTCCTCCTCTTTCTTTTCCTTTTGTGTCAAATAGAAAATAATCTACAACCTCTAAATAAGGTTCTAAAACATCAAAATTAAACTCGTCTTTTATCCCAAAAACCTTAATAATTTCAACTTCACTTTCAGAAATATAATGTTTATTTTTTTTCTTTTTAATCTGCTTATTTTCTTCAATAAACAAAGTCCTTCTTTCAGTTAATTGCTTTTTTAAATTGGCAACATATTCTACAGATTCATCTCCATGTAATTGAATAGCATCTAAATTATATTCTTCAACTAAAGAAATAACAATCTCTATATATTCATTAACAAAAACACCTGTTTTTTTTATCAAATTAGAAAATTCTGGAATAATTCCCTCAAAATTTCTTTTTGATTTTTCATAGAAAATAAACCCCAAATAATCAGGTTGCAAATGGGCAACTTGTTGAATATTTTCTGTGAATTTCATTCCGCACACTTTCAGTTTCATTATTATTGCTTTTTTGTCATTGCGAATGTAATGAAGCAATCTGTTTCTATAAACAGATTACTTCGTCATTCTTCTTCGTAATGACTTATTATCGTATTTGACTGATAAATTCTTGACAAGCTTCTCCAGGATTTTCGGTTTTCATAAAGTTTTCTCCAATTAAAAATCCTAGAAACCCAAATTCTTTTAACCCAGTAATAATTTTAGGATCAGAAATTCCACTTTCAGAAACTTTTAAACAAGTGTCAGGAATTTGATCTGCTAGTTTTATAGAATGCTCTAAATCAACTTCAAAAGTTTTTAAATTACGGTTGTTAATTCCTATAATCTTATTGTCTAAATCGTTAATTTTATCTAAATCTTCTTGCGTATGCACCTCATACAAAACTTCTAAACCTAAATCTGTTGCTAAGTTTCCGTAGTTTTTTAATTCTTTTGATGTTAAACAAGATGCAATTAATAAAATAACATCTGCTCCAATTGCTTTGGCTTCTACAATTTGAAAACCATCAACAATAAAATCTTTTCTTAAAATCGGTTTTTGTTGATTGATAACTCTTGCTTCCATCAAATCAGCCATTGTACCTCCAAAAAAAGAAGTATCTGTTAATATTGATTGTGCTGCTACATTTGCATCTAAATATCCATTAGTAACCTCTGCAATAGTTGCTGTATCATTAATAATTCCTTTAGAAGGAGATTGACGCTTATATTCTGCGATAATCCCCGTTGAACCTACTTCTAACAATGATTTTTTTAATGAAAAAGTTGTTCTTCCAAAACTTGGACTTTGCACTAATTTTTGAACAGGAACTTCTGCTTTAATTTTAGCAACTTCCTTTTTCTTAAATGCGATTATTTTATCTAAAATTGTCATTTCTTATATATTCTGTCATTGCGAGGAACGAAGCAATCTCTTTTTAATTAACAATTAACACACTCGTAACCTCGTTCATAATGACACATTTATTTATAAACTCACTAATTTTTCTAATGTTTGTTTTGCTTTTAATCCAAAAAGCGAATCTTTAGCTTCATTAAAAGCAACTTCAAAAGGCTTTGTTTCATCAACAATGGTTAAAGCAAAAGCTGCATTTGTTAAAACCACATTGTTTTGAGCTTCAGTACCTTTTCCTTCTAAAATAGATTTGAAAATTTTTGCTGCATCTGTAACTGAATTCCCCCCAAATATTTCTGATTGTTGAATTCTTTTCTGCCCTAAATCTTCAGGATTTATAATTTGTTCTCCGTTTTTAGTAAAGAATTTAAATCCGCTTGTTAATGAAATTTCATCATAACCATCTAACGCATGAATAATTCCATAATTAATATCTTCTTCTTGTAAAATATAATTATACAAACGTGCAACTTCTAAATTAAAAGTACCTAACATATGATTTTTTGGTGAACTTGGATTTACTAGAGGCCCTAACATATTAAAAAATGTTTTTAACGCCAACGCTTTTCTTGTTGGCCCAACAGCTTTCATTGCCGGATGAAATTTTGGTGCGTGTAAAAAACAAATATTTGCTTTCTCTAAATGCTCTTTTAATACACTTTCATCGTTTGTAAAATTGTATCCAAAACTCTCTAACATATCAGAAGAACCTGATTGAGAAGAAACTGAATAGTTGCCATGTTTAGCAACTTTTTGCCCTGTTCCTGCAACAATAAAAGACGTTAAGGTTGATATGTTAAACGTATCTTTTCCATCTCCACCAGTTCCAACAATATCAATAGTATTATAATCTGATAAATCTACTTTTATAGATAGTTCTTTTAACGCATCTCTAAACCCAGAGAGTTCATCAGCAGTAATTGGTCGCATCATAAAAACGGTCATAAATGATGCTAAATGTGCGTCATTGTATTTTTCAGCAGCAATATCTTTTAAGATTTGTTTTGCTTCAGATTTAGACAATCTTTCGTGATTATATAGTCTGTTTAAAATTGCTTTCATTATGAACTTGCATTGATAAAATTAGTAACCAATTGCTCTCCAACCTCTGTTAAAATAGATTCTGGATGAAATTGAACCGCAGATATTGGATATACTTTATGCTCTATTGCTTGTATCAATCCATCTTCATCTCTTGCAGTTACTTGTATTTCTTCTGGAAAACCTTCATCTGTTGCTGCCCAAGAATGGTAACGTGCTGCTAAAAACGTTTCTGGTACATCTTTAAATATAGTTGCATTTTTATCTGTTACTTTCATCTCAGTTGCAACTCCATGAAAAACATCATCTAAATTGATGATTTTTCCTCCAAAAACTTCTGTTATTGCTTGTAAACCTAAACAAACTCCGAAAATTGGTTTTATGCCTGCGTAGGTTTTAATTACCTCTTTTAAGATTCCTGCTTCATCGGGAATTCCAGGGCCTGGAGACAACATTATCATATCGTAGTTACCTACATCTGCAATACTTATTTCATCATTTCTAAAAACTGCAGGAAATGTTCCTGTAATTTTTTCTACCATATGAACTAAGTTATAGGTAAAAGAATCGTAATTATCTAAAATTAATATTTTCATATTTCTCAATTTGCGTTAAGGATTGAAACAGTTCAAATATCTGTTGATATTCTTAACCTTTTTTCTTTTTCTGAAAAAAGATATAGTGGAAAGCCTGTTAAAACGCCCTAAATATTTTCTGCTAAAATCAACGCTTTTTTTAACGCTGCTAATTTATTATTTACTTCTTGTAATTCCTTTTTTTCATCGGAATGAATAACGATTCCTGCTCCTGCTTGTGAATACAAAACGTTGTTTTTACTAACAAAAGAACGAATTGCAATTGCTAAATTTACAGAACCATCTAAACCGATAATTCCTACTGCTCCACCATAAAAACCACGAGTTTGATTTTCATATTTGTCAATCAACTCCATTGCTTTATATTTTGGCGCACCACTTAAAGTTCCGGCAGGAAAAGTATCTCCAACAATTTCTATCGGATTTCCTTTAATTTTTCCTCTAACCGTAGAAACCAAATGAATTACGTGGCTAAAATACTGTACTTCTTTAAAAACCTCAACTGTAACATTGTCTGCGTGTTTACTTAAATCGTTACGCGCTAAATCTACCAGCATTACGTGTTCTGCAGTTTCTTTTTTATCTTCAGATAATTTTTTACCTAATTTAATGTCTTCCGCCATATCTCCAGTTCTTCTAAAAGTACCAGCAATTGGATTAATAGTTGCTTTACCCGCAGAAATTTTAATTTGTGCTTCTGGTGAAGAACCCATTAATTTAAAAGAACCATAATCAAAATAAAATAAATATGGTGATGGATTTATAGAACGTAGTGCTCTATAAACATTAAACTCATCGCCTTTAAATTTTTGTTGAAATTGACGTGATAATACTAATTGAAAAACATCGCCTCTTTTACAATGCGATTTAGCTTTACGCACATAATCTATAAATTCTTCGCCAGTTGTATTTGATGTTTCTTCGCCTACAATTTCGAATTTTTGTGTATTAAATGCTTGTGCATCAATAATTGTTTGAATTTCTTTTATGCGAGATTCTGTTCCTTCTTCAATATTTTCTATCAACGTCATTTCATCATTAAAATGATTAATGGCAATTATAAAACGATAAAAACTATATTGCATTTCTGGGATTGCAGAAGGTGCTTTTTTGTTTTTAAATTGAATGTTTTCAAAATATTGAACAGAATCAAAGGTTGTATAACCATACAAACCGTTAAATGATTTTAATTCAGCAGGACAATCTAATGCTATAGAATTTGTAAATTTATCAAATAAATCATAAAAATTTTTATTGATAGGTTGTTTATCAATTTGTGTTCCTTTATGAGAAACCGAAAACTGATAATCATCTACTTTCATAGAAACAACGGGCTCAATTGCAATAAAAGAAAAACTTTCTTCTTTACTATGATAATCTGAACTTTCTAACAAAAGTGTGTTTGCAAATTTATCTCTAAAACGTAAATACAAACCTACAGGTGTTACTGTGTCTGCCATTTTAGTTTTAAATATTGTTTTAAACTGTAATTTTTTCATTTTATTTTGATGTAATTACTAAGCAAATTTCTAATTTGCTGTGGCAATCTGATTATTAATGAAGAGGTTACTTTTTGGTAAAAACTCCTCGTAATGACTTTTTAACAAAAAAAAGGCTTATCGTGAGATAAGCCTTTTTTGTTATATAATATACACAGTAGGTTTGTTCTCACTTATTAATTAAGAGAGTTCCACCACCATATGTTATTTTGTTTTTTCATTGAGCAACAAATGTAAAAAGGGTTTTTTAGTTGAACAAATTTTATGTAGTTTTTTTTTAATCATTAACAGATTTTAAAAAAAAAAATTAAAACGCAATTCAAAAAGTTACATATTGAAACCATATATCAAATAAAAGTTTAAATATAAAATCAAAAATATTAATTTAGTTTAAAATAACACTCAAAATCCGTTAATTGCAGTACCAAACAAATGTTTGATTTGAATTTACTGAATTAATGTAACGCACCGATGATTTAGATGATAAATTGTTGGTGTGTTTTCTTTGTAATATACTTTAACTGCTGACAAAACTTTTGTAATTTTGCCGCCTTAAAGTTTTAATTATAAACTAAAATAAAAAAGATGAGTAAAATTATGACTGTAGACATTTTGTCTAGTATTAAAGGAGCACAGCCATCTGAAACTGTGAACAAATTATTTGATGTTATTAAAAATGCGAACACTACAAATAATAATTCTTTTAATAATAACCATAACAATGCTTCATCTTTAAACGACTTAAGAAATGATGTTGTAATAAACAGTTCTGATGCTGAAAAACAAATTATCATTGAAAACTTTCCAAAGGAAAAAAACGGCTATTTAGTAGTTTCTAAAGTGATAGAAGAATAATAGTTATGGAATCTCAAATACACAAAATCCATCAACAACTGATGGATAAAGAAATAACTTGTACAGAATTGGTACAAGAAAAATTAAACTTATTAAAAGCAAACACCAACAATACAGTTAATTCTCTTTTAGACAAACAAGCTTTAAAGTTAGCTGCAAATGTAGACGCTAAAATTTCAAATGGTGAAACTATTGATTTATTAGAAGGAATTCCTTTTGGAATTAAAGACGTTTATATGGTGCAAGGAACCTACACAACAGCAAGTTCTAATTTGCTAAAAAAGTATAAATCGCCTTATACAGCAACTGCAATTCAAAATTTATTAGATGCTGGTGCAATACCTTTGGTAAAAGAAAATTGCGATAGTTTCGGACATGGTTCATCATCTGAAAACACCATATTTGGAGCAGTAAAAAATGCTATAAATGCTAATTTAGTTGGTGGTGGATCTAGTGGTGGATCTGCTGTAAATGTTGCAAAAGATTACACCGTATTTTCAATTGGTGGAGATACCGGAGGTTCAATTCGCCAACCAGCAGGGTATAACAATGTGTTTGGTTTAAAACCAACTTATGGTAGAATTTCAAGATATGGAATTATGGCATACGCATCATCTACAGACTGTGTTGGACCAATTGCAAAATCTATTGAGGATATTAGAATTGTTTTAAATGCGATGAGTGGTAAAGATATAAAAGATCAAACTACGTATCAAGCTGAAAACATATCGCAAGAAAATATTTTAAATTCTGATGAAATAAAAACTGTTGGATACTTTAAAAATTTCATCAATACTGATGCAATTGACAATGAAATAAAAGCAGATTTTTTAGTATCTATAGAAAAAATAAAAGCAAAAGGAATTAAAGTTAAAGAGCTTGATTTCTTTGAATCTGATGCACTTGTTTCTACTTATTATACATTGGCAATGGCAGAAACTGCTTCTAATTTATCAAGATTAGATGGCACAAACTATGGAAACAGAATTGAAGGAAAAAATTTAAAAGACACCTACTCTATTACGCGTTCAGAAAATTTTTCTGAAGAAACAAAACGTAGAATTGTTGGTGGAAATCAAGTTTTATCTCAAGGTTTTTCTGATGAAATATATTTAAAAGGACTAAATTTAAGAGATCAAATTTCTGATAATTTTGAAAAGGATTTTAAAGAGGTAGATATTATTTTATCGCCTGTAACACCAAATACACCACCAAAAATTGGCGATAGTTTAAAAGATCCTTTAGCTATGTATTTATCTGATGCCTATACAGTTGGTTTTAGTTTAGGACAATTACCAACATTAACAATTCCGAAAGGAACCGCTACTGGATTACAAATTACGGCTGCAAAAAATAATGATGAACTCGTTTTGAAGTTTGCTAACTTCTTAAAAGATACGATATAATGGAACTTGAGCAATTAAATGAGCTACTAAAATCTCACGATTTAGAGTTAGTAATCGGTTTAGAAACACATGTTAGATTAAACACAAAATCTAAGTTGTTTTGTTCTTGTGCAAATCAAGAAATTGACCAACCAAATAAAAATATATGTTCGGTTTGTACTGGACAAATGGGGGTTTTACCTTCCATTAATAAAGAAGCAATCACAAAAGCAATTTATTTTGGTAAGGCTGTTAGTTCTTCTTTTTCAAACGAGATTATTTCTTGGGATAGAAAACATTATGAATATCCTGATAATCCAAAAAACATTCAAATTACTCAGTTTCACAACCCAGTAATTCCTGACGGAGAAGTTTCTTGTTTTAGAAATGATGGATCTCAATTTACTGTACATCTAACACAAGTTCATATTGAGGAAGATGCTGCAAAATTGATGCACGAAAAGAAAATTTCTTTAGTCGATTTTAACAAAGCGGGTGTTCCGTTAATTGAAATTGTAACAGAACCTTGTATCAGAAATATTGAGGATGCATCAACTTACGCGCAATACATCCAAAGAATCGTTCAGAATTTAAAAATATCAGAAGCAAATCTTGAAAAAGGTGAGTTTAAATCTGATGTTTCCGTGTCTCTACGTAAAAAAAATACAAACAATTTAAACCCTAGAACAGAAATTAAAAACTTAAACTCCTTTAAGTTTATGGTAGATGCTTTAAAGGAAGAAATTGAGAAACAATTAAATTATTATATAGAAAATAAGGAGTTTAGACCAGATCAAACTACAGTTTTATGGGATGCCGATTTAAAGCAAACCAAAACAATGCGTAAAAAGGAATTTGAAGCAGATTATCGTTTTATTTCTGAACCAGATTTACCTTTTGTAAATATTAAAAATGTTGTTGAGAGTATAGATGTTAACATAAGCTCTTTACCTTTTGCTGTAGAATCAATCTTAATTAAAGGTGGCGTTTTACCACAAGACGCTAAATTTTTCACGGCAGACTCTTTACGTTCAGAAACTTTTGTTACCATAAATAATAGTATTAAAGATTCGTCTTTTGTTGCCAAAACTTTAGTAAACAATATTGGCGCAGATGAGTACGGAAATATTCATGATGTAAACCATTTAATTGAAATTTTTAAGCTTTTTAAAGCAGAAAAAATTACAGCAGTTTTAGTTCAAAATGGAATTGTAAATTATTTAAAAGATAAAACTTTTGATTTCAAAAAATATTTTGAAGACAACACTATTTCTGAAGAACAAATTAAAGATGCAGTACAAAAAGTAGTTGCAGAAAATGAAGCAATTGCAAATGACATTCAATCAGGAAACCAAGGTAAAGCAGGAATTTTAGTTGGTAAAGTAATTGCAATTATTGGAAAAGGTGCTTCAGGAAAAGTAATTCGTGAAGAAATACTAAATCAAGTTCAAAATTCAGATTTAAAAGTTCAGATTTCTCATCAAAATGAGGAAAATAAAACTACAAAAAACGAACAGCAAAAAGTTAAATTAGAAGAAGAAATACAAACCGTTCCAATTGTAATTAAAGAAGAATACAGAACGCATAAAATTTCTCAACTATCCGAAGCCTCAATTAAAGAAGAAGTAACTTTATCTGGTTGGGTGGCAAGCGTTAGAGATCATGGAGAGTTAATTTTTATTGACTTACGTGATTCTAGTAATCAAATTTTTCAAGTTCGTTTAAGTAGAGAGTCGTTTCCTAATTTAGACGAATTGGTAAAACTAAAACCAGAAACTGTAATTATGGTTACTGGAATTGTAGTTCAACGTAAAGAAGATGATTATAATGCTGGTTTAAGAACTGGTAAAATTGAATTAGAAACATCTGCTTTAGAAATTTTAAACTTATCAAAAACGCTTCCTTTTGAAATAAAAAGAGCAATGAAATCGAATGAAAATGTTCGTTTTCAATACAAGTTTTTAGACCACAGAAATGATGAAGTTCGCAAGGCAATTGTAAATCGTCATAAAGTAATAAAATTATTACGTGATATTTTAGATGAAGAAGAGTTTTTAGAAATAGAAACACCTATTTTAACTGCCGGTACAGATGAAGGTGCAAGAGAATTTATTGTACCAACAAGAAAACAAGCAGGCTCTTTTTACACATTACCACAAGCACCACAGCAATTTAAACAAATGTTAATGGTTGGTGGTTTTGAAAAATATTTCCAAATTGCTCGTTGTTTTAGAGATGAAGATTCACGTGGAGATCGTCAGCCAGAATTTACACAATTAGATATTGAAATGGCGTATGCAAGTATGCAGCAAATTATCGATTTAAACACCAAAATGTTTAATGAAGTTGTCAGAAAAATTTACGGCAAAAAATGGATTTTACACCCTTTTGAAGTTATTACTTACAAAGATGCCATGGATAAATATGGTTGTGATAGACCAGATTTACGTTACGGATTGCAAATGCAAGATATTACAGAAATTGTAAAAGACACAACTTTTCAAGTTTTTAGTAAACCTATTGATGAAGGTGGAATTGTTAAGTGTATTAGAGTTTCTGCTGAAGAGCAAGGAAACAAACGTATGTCTAAAGGGCAAATTGAAAACTTGACTGCCATTGCTCAACAAAATGGTTTAGGTGGTTTGGCATATATTATTGTAAATGAAAACGATTTACAATCGCCAATTATTAAGTTTTTAGGCGAAGAAATTGCAGCAAACATTATCAAAGCAACAGACGCTCAAATTGGAGATATTGTATTTTTCTCTGCTGCAGATTATGCAACTGCAAATAAAGCATTAGATGCTGTACGCCAAGAAATGGGACGTATTTTAACGTTGATTAATCCAAAGGAATTAAAACCAGCTTGGGTTGTAGATTTCCCTATGTTTGAAAAAACAGAAGAAGGTAAATGGACCTTTACTCACAATCCGTTTTCTATGCCAGCAGTTTACGATTTAGAAAAACATATGACTGGAAATGATGATGAAATTGGAACAATCATTGCCCAACAATACGATTTAATCTTAAATGGTTATGAAATTGGTGGTGGCTCTGTTCGTGCACATAAAGCTGAAATTTTAGAAGCTACCTATAAAAATATGGGTTACAATAAAGAAGAAATGATGAAAAGTGTTGGAACGATGTACAAAGCGTTTCAATACGGAGCACCACCTCATGGAGGAATTGCTTGGGGAGTTGATAGATTGATGATGATTTTAGAGAAAAAAGCTTCTATTAGAGAAGTTATGGCTTTTCCAAAAACAGGTTCTTCTGAAGATTTATTATTTAATGCACCATCAATTTTATCTGATAAAAAAGTAGAGGAAATGAATGTAAAAATTATCAGAAATTAAAGATTGTTTTACTCTAAACTAAAAATAAATAATTTAAAAATCTCGCTAAAGCGAGATTTTTTTATTTTCTAAAAAATAAATCAACAATAAAAAAAGTAAAATCAAAATTAACCCCCTTTTTAACTCATTTAAGGCACTTTTTAGTTTTTAACAAATGTTGATAAATTTGCGTCATAATTACTAATTCGCTTTATAATAATATTTTAAAATCGTAAATTTGAGTTTAATAAGTTTGTCTTAATAGAAAAACTTTTTCAACCTAAAATTATTAATTCACATTTATAATGAGCGAAGAAAAAAAGAATAATTATGATGCCTCCAGTATTCAGGCATTAGAAGGTATGGAGCATGTAAGAATGCGTCCATCAATGTATATTGGAGATGTTGGAATTAGAGGTTTACACCATTTAGTATATGAAGTTGTAGATAATTCTATTGATGAAGCAATGGGTGGTCATTGTGACACTATTGATGTTACAATTAACGAAGATAATTCGATTACAACTAAAGATAATGGACGTGGAATTCCTGTAGGAATTCACAAAAAAGAGGGCGTTTCTGCATTACAAGTTGTAATGACAAAAATTGGAGCTGGTGGTAAATTTGACAAAGATTCTTATAAAGTTTCTGGTGGTTTACACGGAGTTGGTGTAAGTTGTGTAAATGCATTATCAGAACACTTAACAGCTACAGTACATAAAGAAGGTAAAGTTTGGCAACAAGAATACTCTAAAGGAAAAACGCTATATCCTGTTAAAACTATAGGAGAAACAGATTTTACCGGAACTATTGTTACTTTTTTACCAGACACCTCAATATTTACTCAATCTACAGAGTATAGTTACGACACGCTAGCAACTCGTATGCGTGAACTAGCTTACTTAAACAAAGGAATTACGATTACCTTAACTGATAAAAGAGTTACTGATGACGAAGGTAATTTTATATCAGAAACTTTTCATAGTACAGAAGGTTTACCAGAATTCATTAAATATTTAGATTCTACTCGCGAGCAATTAACTGCGAATGTAATTTCTATGGAAGGTGAAAAAAATGGTATTCCTGTTGAAGTTGCTATGATTTATAACACCTCGTATGCAGAAAATTTACACTCTTATGTAAACAATATTAATACACACGAAGGAGGAACACACCTTTCTGGGTTTAGGCGTGGTTTAACAGGAACTTTAAAAAAATATGCTGATGAATCTGGATTGTTAAAAAACGTAAAATTTGATATTTCTGGTGATGATTTCCGTGAAGGATTAACAGCAATTGTTTCTGTAAAAGTAGCAGAACCACAATTTGAAGGACAAACAAAAACGAAACTAGGAAACAGAGAAGTAACTTCTGCTGTTTCTCAAGCAGTTTCAGAAATGTTAAAAGACTATCTAGAAGAGAACCCTAATGATGCTAAAACCATTGTTCAAAAAGTAATTCTAGCAGCAACTGCAAGACATGCCGCAAGAAAAGCACGTGAAATGGTACAGCGTAAAACCGTAATGAGCATAGGTGGTTTACCTGGAAAATTATCGGATTGTTCCGAAACTGACCCTGCGCAATGTGAAATATTTTTAGTTGAGGGTGATTCTGCAGGTGGAACTGCTAAGCAAGGTAGAGATCGTAATTTTCAAGCAATTCTTCCTCTTCGTGGAAAAATCTTGAATGTTGAAAAAGCAATGCAACACAAGGTTTTTGAAAACGAAGAAATCAAAAATATGTTTACTGCTTTAGGCGTTTCTATAGGAACAGAAGAAGATCCAAGAGCTTTAAATTTATCAAAAGTACGTTATCATAAAGTAGTTATTATGTGTGATGCCGATGTAGATGGTTCTCACATTGCCACTTTAATTCTTACTTTTTTCTTTAGATATATGAGAGAAATGGTAGAACAAGGGTATATTTACATTGCAACTCCACCTTTATAT
This sequence comes from uncultured Polaribacter sp., assembly GCF_947500975.1. Lineage (GTDB taxonomy): Bacteria > Bacteroidota > Bacteroidia > Flavobacteriales > Flavobacteriaceae > Polaribacter. Next base: position 112,231 of record NZ_CANMUE010000004.1, on the reverse strand, counting down.
TTAGTAAAAAAAGGTCAAAAAAGAGAGTATGCTTGGGATGATAATCAACGAGATTTAATTGCTCAAAAAATGGGTGGTTCAGTAAATATTCAACGTTATAAAGGTCTTGGAGAAATGAATGCTGAACAACTTTGGGATACAACAATGAATCCTGAGTTTAGAACATTAAGAAAAGTAGTTATAGACAGTCCTGCAGAAGCAGATAGAGTTTTCTCTATGTTAATGGGAGATGAAGTTCCGCCAAGAAGAGATTTTATTGAACGAAATGCAAAGTATGCCAATATAGACGCATAAGAAGTCTTTTTCAAATCAATTACGCACACTCTATGAATCATAGAGTGTGCTTTTTTTTTATATATTAGCTTACTTAATAACCCAATTACTAAACAAAACTATTACAAATGAAAAAGTGTATTATTATCTTATTAGCAATTTTTGCCTTTACAACAAATTCGAAAGCTCAAAATGGTTTCGAAGGTTATCTATTAGCAGATAACAACGACCGTTCTAAATTAATTGAAGCTTATATTAGCCCTGCAATGAAAGGATTAATTTACGGAATGAATAATGGCTGGTATCACACAGCAAAAGTTCATAAACCTTTAGGATTTGATATTTCCATTGGATTAAACGCATCTTTTGTGCCAGAAAAAGATGAAATGTTTAGTTTGTCTGGTTTGACATCTATTAACAATGGATCTATCACTGCAGCAACAGTTGCAGGTTCTGAAGACACAACACCATCAACCACTGTTGATTTTGAAGAAAGCGGAACAACTTTTAGTACAACTTTTAATGCACCAGGAGGTATTAAAGAAAGCCTACCTTTAAGTGCTGTACCTGCTCCAGCTATTCAAGTAAGCTTAGGTTTACCTGCAAAATTTGAAGTTAACTTAAGATTAGTTCCTAAAGTTGGTGATGATGATGTAAAAGGAAACTTATTTGGTATTGGATTAAAAAAAGAAATTACAAGCTTATTTGGCCCTATGGATAAGACACCTTTACATGTTTCTTTACTAGCAGCATATACATCTATGTCAGTAGAATATAATATTGAAAGTGAAGGAGATATTGCAGTACAGAATGGCTTGGCTGAATTTAAATTAAATGCATATACTGTTCAAGCAATTGCATCTTTAAATTTCCCAATTATAAATCTTTATGGAGGAGTTGGTTATAACTCTGGTAATTCAACCCTTAATATGACAGGAGATTACACTTTAAGTTACGGAGCTTTAACAAGAACAGTTACAGATCCTTTTACATCTGAGTTTAACTCTGGTAGTTTTAACACTACCGCCGGTCTTAGATTAAGCTTAGGTTTCTTTAAAATTTTTGGTAGTTACACATTACAAGAATATAATACCGCTAATTTAGGTATTGCATTTAGTATCAGATAAACAAAATAGCTATATAATTTATAAAAAGACATCAAAAAATGATGTCTTTTTTTATGAAATTTATCACATTTAAATATTTTTAATATCGTATTTTTACACCAATAAATTATCATAAAACTAAAAAACATATAAATTATGAAAGTTACAGTTGTTGGTGCAGGTGCAGTGGGTGCAAGTTGTGCAGAATACATAGCTATTAAAGACTTCGCATCAGAAGTTGTAATCTTAGACATTAAAGAAGGCTTTGCAGAAGGAAAAGCAATGGATTTAATGCAAACTGCTTCTTTAAATGGTTTTGATACCAAAATTACAGGAAGCACAAATGATTATGCTAAAACTGCAAACTCTGATGTTTGTGTAATTACATCTGGTATTCCTAGAAAACCAGGTATGACCCGTGAAGAACTAATTGGAATTAATGCTGGAATTGTAAAAATGGTGTCTGCAAACTTAATCGAGCACTCTCCAAACACAATTATTATTGTAGTTTCTAACCCTATGGATACTATGACATATTTAGTTCATAAAACTACAGGATTACCAAAAAATAGAATTATTGGAATGGGTGGAGCTTTAGACTCTGCACGTTTTAAATATAGATTAGCAGAAGCCTTAGGAGCTCCTATTTCTGATGTTGATGGAATGGTAATTGGTGGTCATTCTGATAAAGGTATGGTTCCTTTAACAAGATTAGCTACAAGAAATTCTGTTCCTGTTTCTGAATTTATTTCTGAAGAAAGATTAGAACAAGTAAAACAAGACACTAAAGTTGGAGGAGCAACATTAACAGGTTTGTTAGGTACTTCTGCATGGTATGCTCCTGGAGCTGCTGTTTCTGGTATGGTACAAGCAATTGCTTGCGATACTAAAAAGATTTTCCCTTGTTCTTCTTTATTAGAAGGAGAATATGGTTTAAATGATTTATGTATTGGAGTTCCTGTTGTTTTAGGTAAAAACGGTATTGAAAGCATTGTTGAAATTAACTTAAGTGATGCAGAAAAAACTCATTTACAAGAATCTGCCGCAGGTGTTTCTAAAACAAACGGTTTGTTAGAATTATAATCAACCTTTTTTATAGATATTTAAAATCCAGCTTTAAGCTGGATTTTTTTTATTCATTTTTCAAAAAAAGCTAAAGACAATTAACAAATTACCTCCTAATAAATAAGTTTTTATAAACTCAAAATATTATATAATAATTCTTTTATAAGATCTCTTTTTACACTTAAAAAAAGCAATCTTTTTTTATATATTTGACACATGAACTCTAAATGGTACATTAGTACACTATTTTTAATTTTATTCATTTGTTTTGGAACATTCCAAGACCAAGTAATTATACCAAATCAAGAAATTGTTTTGGAATTTATTGATACTAAAATCAATAAAAATGAAATTAAAAATACGATTGCAAATGTAAAAGAGAAGCTTCTAAACACTGGTGTTTCTAATATTAAAATCAAAGAAACAAAAAATGGAACACTTAAAATTTCTTACTATAGTGTTGCTCCTATTAAACTTATAAAAGAAGCACTTTCAGAAAAAAATGCTATTGTTATAAATCAAAATTCAGAAAATAAAGATAATAAAACTGAATATTCTGATTATAATATTGATGTTTATGAGTTAACTAACCAAACTAAAATATCTAACTTAGAAGATAATTTTGTATTCGAAATCGAATCTAATTCAGATCGTTTTACTACAAACTATAATTTGTTTTTAATAAAACATTTTGATAGCCATAAAGAAAATCAAAGCTACAAAATAGCATATACTGAATACAAAAAAAATCCTTTTTCAAAGGATAATTCTTCTTGTAAAGAACCAGAAGTTAGAGCTGGACCTAACAACTACAACAACATATAAATATCTTAATTTACACTTTTCTTAAACTCTTGTAAATTAACGAGTAACAAACTCATAATTAAAAAACTATAATCAATAAAATTATTGTCAAGTTTTACGAGAAACTATATATTTGCTCGTTTTAAAAATTTGACTAAAAAATAAACAATAGAATGCAAAACAAAGGACTTATTAAAACTTTCGCAATCCTTTTTGGATTGGTTAGTTTATACCAATTATCATTTACATATTTTGCTGGTAAAGTTGAAGATAAAGCTGAAACTTACGCAATTAGTAAGGCATCAGAAAATAATGCTAGAGAAAAAGCAAGTTTCGAAAAAAAATACTTAGACAGTGTTGCTAACAAAGATGTAATCGATTTAGGCATTACAAAATACACTTTCAATGATTTGAAAGAAAAGCAAATGAATCTTGGTCTTGATTTAAAAGGAGGATTTAGTGGTGTTTTACAAGTTTCTGTAAAAGAAGTTTTAAAAAGCTTATCAAACGACTCTAAAAACGAAGTTTTTAACAAGGCTTTAGCTGCTGCAGATGAAAGATTAAAGAATGATAATGCTACTTATTTAGACATCTTTTTTGAAGAATTTGAAAAAATAGCAGGAACAACTAAATTAAGCGACCCTTCTATTTTTGGTACAAAAGCATTAAGCGAAAAAATTTCTTTTAATGAAGAAAATAGTACGGTAAAAGAAACTTTACAAGAAGAAATTAACAGTTCTATTGGAACAGCTTTTGAAGTATTAAGAAGTAGAATTGATAAATTTGGAGTTTCATCTCCAAACATACAAAGAATTGGAAATTCTGGTAGAATTCAAATTGAATTACCAGGAGCTAAAGACACGGAGCGTGTTGCAAAATTAATTACTAGTAAAGCAGAATTACAGTTTTGGGGTGTTTACACAAATGCAGAAATTCAAAACTTCTTTTTTGCTGCAAATGGTAAAGTTGCAGAATTCTTAAAAGACGACTCTGTTCTAGAAGAAGTAAAAGATTCTTTAAAGAAAGATGATATTGATGATTTATTAGGTAAAGCTGAAGATACTTTAAAAGTTCAAAAAAATCTTTTTACTTATTTATTTCCTAATGTTGCTCAATCTCAAAACAGTATAGGTTCTGTAGTTGCACAGGCAAAAGTAGCTGATACAACAACAGTAAATAATTTATTAAACAAAAAAGAAGTAAGAGCATTATTACCTTCAGAATTAAGACATGTTAAATTTTTATGGGATTATAAATCAACTAAAGCTGTTGACGGTTCTGATTTAATTGCTTTATACGCAATCAAAGGAAACAGAAATGACAAACCAACAATTGAAGGTGATGTAATTTTAGATGCTTCTCAAGTGTTTGATCAATTAAACAAACCAGAAGTTAGTATGGTAATGAATAGTTCTGGAACTAAACAGTGGGCAAAAATGACTGCAGACAATGTAGGTAATTTTGTAGCAGTTGTTTTAGATAACTATGTATACACAGCACCTTCTGTAAACCAAGTAATTAACGGTGGTAGAACTTCTATTTCTGGAGGAACAATGACTATTGAAGAAGCAGAAGATATTGCTACTGTATTAAAAGCTGGTAAACTACCTGCTGCTGCAAGAATTATTGAAGCAGAAGTTGTTGGACCATCTTTAGGGCAAGAAGCTATAGATGCAAGTTTCCTATCTTTTGGATTGGCAATTATGTTGGTTTTACTTTGGATGATTTTATACTACGGTAAAGCAGGTTTATATGCTGATATTGCCTTAATAGTAAACATCTTATTTATCTTCGGTATTTTAGCTTCTTTTAATGCGGTGTTAACTTTACCTGGTATTGCAGGTATTATCTTAACCATTGGTATGTCTGTAGATGCCAACGTTATTATCTTTGAGAGAATTAAAGAAGGTTTATTTAAAAAGAAAGGTTTAAAACAATCTGTAGAAGAAGGTTTCTCTGTTAAAGGTGCTTTATCTGCAATTATTGATGCAAATATTACAACTTTATTAACAGGTATTATTTTATATGTTTTTGGTACAGGACCAATTAAAGGTTTTGCATTAACATTAATGATAGGTATTGCAACATCATTATTTACAGCTGTATTTATTACACGTATATTAATTGACAAAGCTGTAAACAAAGGCTCTAACTTAACTTTTAATACTTCTGTTTCTAAAGGTTGGTTCCAAAACATTAATGTTGAGTTCTTAAAGAAACGTAAAATTGCATACATCATTTCAGGAGCAATTATTCTTGGAGGTGTTGCATCTATTGCTACAATAGGATTAAAACAAGGGGTAGATTTTAAAGGTGGGCGTTCTTATACCGTTCGTTTTGATAAAGCTATGAACGCAACTGAAGTTGCAAATTCTTTAAAAGATGTATTTGGTTCTGCACCAGAAGTAAAAACTTATGGTACTGACAATCAATTAAAAATAACAACCGTTTATAAAATTGAAGAAGAAGGAATAGAAGTAGATGAAGCTGTACAAAACGCATTATTTACTGGTTTAAAATCTTACATAGGCAATACAACTTATGAAAACTTTAAACCTGGTTTTGAAAAAGCAGCAAATTCAAACGGTATTATGAGCTATAGAAAAGTAGATCCAACCATTGCAGATGATATTAAAACATCAGCATTATACGCTGTATTTGGTTCTCTTTTAGTAGTATTCTTATACATATTATTACGTTTTAGAAAAGTATCTTTCTCTATTGGAGCTGTAGCAGCAGTTTTCCATGATGTATTAATTGTATTAGCGGTATTCTCAATATTTTACAAGTTTATGCCTTTTGATATGGAAATAGGGCAATCTTTTATTGCGGCCATATTAACCGTGGTAGGTTACTCTTTAAATGATACTGTGGTTATCTTTGATAGAATTAGAGAATTTGCAGGAATCCATACAAAATGGAAATATAGTGAAGTAGTTGATAAAGCCTTAAGTTCTACTTTAGGAAGAACAATAAATACATCTTTAACAACAATATTAGTAATGTTAGCAATTTTCTTATTTGGAGGAGACTCAATTAAAGGATTTATGTTTGCATTAATTGTTGGTGTAGCTGTTGGTACTTATTCATCATTATTTGTGGCAACACCAATTATGTACGATACATCAAAAAAAGAAGAAAAGAACTCATAGTTCTTAATTAAATAAAAAAAACCGTTTTCTTGTATCTTCATAAGAAAACGGTTTTTTCATTAAATATATAGCAACTATATTTGTATTCTTATGAAAATAATAAAACTTCAAGATTTATACTTTACACCATTTATTTCTAAGGATAAAATTTCTAAAATAGTAAAACATTTAGCAGAACAAGTAAAAGCAGATTTACCAAAAGATGAGGTTCCAATATTTGTTGGAATATTAAATGGATGTTTTCTTTTTGCTGCTGATTTTATAAGAGAATTTAATGGAAATTGTGAAGTTTCTTTTGTTAAATTAGCATCTTATCAAGGTACATCAAGTTCAGAAAATGTAAAGCAACTATTAGGTATTAATGAAGATTTAACTGATAGAACTGTTATCATTTTAGAAGATATTATTGATACTGGCACAACACTCCAAGAAATTTATAATATCTTTAGAAACAAGAATGTAAAACAACTAAAAGTAGTAACACTCTTTTTTAAACCAGACGTTTTTAGAAAAGAATTACCAATAGACTATATAGGGAAAAGTATAGAAGACAAATTTATTGTTGGTTATGGTTTAGACTATAATGGTTTAGGCAGAAATTACCCAGCAATATATCAATTAACAACAAAACCAAAAATGAAAAACATTGTATTATTCGGACCTCCAGGAGCAGGAAAAGGAACTCAAGCTACATTACTAAAAGAAAAATATAATTTAGTGCATATTTCTACAGGAGACGTTTTTAGATTTAATATTAAAAACGAAACTGAATTAGGTAAACTTGCAAAAAGCTTTATGGATGAAGGAGACTTAGTACCAGATGAAGTAACCATAAATATGCTTAAAGCAGAAGTAGAAAAAAATGCAACTGCAAATGGATTTATTTTTGATGGATTTCCAAGAACAGAATCTCAAGCAATTGCTTTAGATGAATTTTTAGCAGAAAAAGGAGAGCAAATAAACGGTATGGTTGCTTTGGAAGTACCTGAAGATTTATTAGTAGAACGTTTGTTAGAACGTGGTAAAACAAGTGGCAGAACAGACGATACTGATGAAAGTAAAATTAGAAACCGTTTTAACGAATACAATACAAAAACTGCCATTTTAAAAGAATTTTATCAAGCACAAGGAAATTACTTTGGTATAAACGGAGTAGGTTCTGTTGAGAGCATTACTGTAAGTTTATCTAAAGTTTTTGATACCTTATAAAACCATTTAATTGTATAAATATTTATTCTTAAAACGATAAAACCTTTATACAAACACATATTTCAACGATTACACAATTACACACTAAGATGACTGAGGGAAATTTTGTTGATTACATAAAAATATATGCTACTTCTGGAAAAGGTGGGCAAGGTTCTGCACATTTACACAGAGAAAAATATATTACAAAAGGTGGTCCAGATGGTGGAGATGGCGGACGTGGTGGACACATCATTTTACGAGGAGACAAAAACATGTGGACCTTATTTCACTTAAAATTTAAACGTCATTTTAGAGCAGAAGGTGGTGGAGCAGGAAGTAAAAGTAGAAGTTCTGGTCATGATGCAGATGATATTTATATAGATGTCCCCCTTGGTACAATTATAAAAGATGCTGATACTGATGAAGTAATTTTAGAAATTACTGAAGACAAAAAAGAAGTAATTTTACTTGAAGGTGGAAAAGGTGGACTTGGTAACTGGAATTTTAAAACCTCTACAAACCAAACTCCAAGATATGCTCAACCTGGTATGGATGGTGTTGATGGTTGGTTTAGACTGGAATTAAAACTTTTAGCTGATGTTGGTTTAGTTGGTTTCCCAAACGCTGGTAAATCTACTTTATTATCAGTTTTAACGGCAGCAAAACCTAAAATTGCAGATTATGCTTTTACAACTTTAAAACCTAACTTAGGAATCGTTGAACACAGAAATCATAAAACATTTGTAATTGCAGATATTCCTGGAATTATTGAAGGCGCCGCAGAAGGAAAAGGTTTAGGACATCGTTTTTTACGTCATATAGAACGTAATTCTGCTTTATTGTTTTTAATTCCTGCCGATAGTGATGATATCAACAAAGAATATAACATCCTTTTAAACGAACTAAAAAAACACAATCCAGAGCTTTTAGATAAAGACAGATTATTGGCCATTTCAAAAGCAGATATGCTAGATGATGAATTAATTTCTGAAATTAAAGCCGAACTCCCAGAAGGAGTTGAAGCTTTATTTATTTCATCTATTGCTGAAATTGGTCTACAAAAATTGAAAGACAAACTTTGGGAAATGTTAAACTAACTTTAAGTAAAAACCTAACTAACTTCTCTAAAAAGTCTTTGTGAGGAATTATTCTTTTAGCTGAATTCTAATTGGTAAACTATACTTTGTAGTTACAGGTATTCCTCTTTTAATTGCAGGATAAATTACAGGTATTTTTTTGATACAAACATTTAATATACTGTCCAATTTAGGTACTTGAACTTGTATATTTTTTGATAACAGAGTTTCTTCTAAAATAATTTCTCCTTTAGAGTTAATCAACAAGTTTACAAAAACAGTTTCATCTATAGAACCTGTTGCTGTTAAAGAATGTTTTTGTAGCTCTTCTCCTATTTTTTGATGTATTGTATTTCTAAAACAATCAGATTTTTTTGTTTTATTAATAATAGAATCGCATACTTTAAAAGATGGCGAAAAATCTACTGAAGTAAAATCAACAACTGTATCTAATCCCTTTAGATTTTTATTTTTTGATGATGATGTAAATTTATCGCAAGAATATAAAATTAAAATTACAAACAAAAAAATAAGATTTTTAGAAATCATTTATCATATATATAATGTAAAAATACAACTTTTTTAAAATCCTATAGAACTATAATAAATTACAAAAAAAACAAAACCCTTCTATTTCTAAAAGGGTTTTCTTCAAATAGTTATATAACAAAGATTATTACATAATTAATTTCTAATTAAAAATCATACCAATGAGAAAGTAATGTAAAATCATCTACTGCAATTAAACCAATAGTTTTTTGGTTCGCATTTAAATTACCTCTTCTTTGAATGTAAAATCCACTTTCTCTGGTTAAGTACTCTATAAAAGGTAAAAAACCTCTTCTTGAAAAATGAGTATTTCCTGGTTGAATTTCAGTAAATACTACTATTCTGTTTCCTAAAGCATCTTCTGTTATCGTTTTTGTTACCGGAAAATTTTGTCTATAAGTGGTGCTTCCAGACAAATAACGCAATTGAATAAAAGGTTCATCACTATCTAAATTATACACATAAATACGCTGTATAGACCTACCTCCTAAACTTTCGGAAAAAAAAGCTCTTAAATCATCCATAAATTGTGTAAATGATTCACTATCATCATTTAAAGAAAATCTTGTAGAGTATAATCGTATACTATTATTTGGTTCGTTTCCTAAATCATAAGAAGGCAATACAAAATTCAAATCACTCTCATACCTTAAAATTGCTTTTACACCATTATTTTCTGCAACAAATTCACTAGTATCTGTATCATAATTAAATTCATTTAATTTAACACCATCTACATCTATTTCTGGGCTAATTATAAAACCTGTAGGTGTTGGTGCTAAACCAAAACTAATATCACTTTCTATAGCATCTGTTGTAATTGCAGTTACCGTTGCATATCTTCTAGGAGCATTAAAACTAAAATTATACAAAGTTGTATTGCTTTCGGTTTCTAATATTAGATTTCTAAATACCGATTTTAGTGGATCTTTAGGAATATAGTTATTTAACATGTCTTTATTATTAGCTGTTAAATTCATCCAATCACTTTCTGTTGCTTTAGAAAAACGAATAATATTAGAGCGATCTCTGTTTGATTTAAATAGGATATCATCCCCATCTGTTTGATAATATAAAAACTCGAAACTTCCTCTATAACCTTGCCCTACAAACTCTTCATCCGGATAATTATCGGAATCTGATAATTCATGAATTACATTTTTTGTTGTAAAAGTAAGTTTAATGGTAGAACCTAGAGTTATATCGTACAAACTAGCAGTATTTACATCTGGAGTACCAAAATCAGAGTCCATAAGTACTTCTGAATCACTAATAAAATCGAATAAAAAAGTGAATCCTCCTAGTTCTGTATCATCAGTAAAATAGGTAATTTTCCAGCCATTTTCTGAACTTTGAAGAGATGATTTTAATTCTGCAATCCTTTTTTCTATTCTTACTGCTGGGGTATCTTCAAATAAAAGTTCTGGATCGTTATTATCTTCACAGCTACTAAATATCAAAAGAACAAACGCTACAATTAATTTACAGGTGTTTATTTTAAATTTTCTCATGTCTTTTTATTATTGAATTGCTTTTAAAATATTATCTGTTGCTAATTTTTGTAACTCGTATAAATCTATATTAAAAGATTTTTTAAAATAATCTGCTACAATCGCTTCTTTAGCTTTTATAAGTGCTATAGCATTTTCTGCTTCTGGAGTAGCTGTAACAGTTGCTCCTTGAGTTGCTGCATCTATTTCATCTTGCGTTGCTGTTGTTGGCAAGTTTTCTAAAGCTGCATCAACAGCATTAGAAATAATTTTCGCTTTAATGTTATCTAAAAGTTCTTGATATTCTTCTGCATTGTTAGTAAGTATAGTTTCTAACATTTCTGCAAAATCTTCATTTTCATTTAGCCTTGCATAATCTGTAATAAAACCTTGACTGTTTGCAATGTCAAATCTTTCTTCTTCATCTGCAGGGTTATACCATTGTGATGTATAACCACTTGGTGTTATTTCTTTAAAAGCTTCTTCATCATAACGAATTTGTTGGTTTAAAATATGTGCATATTCATGTTGAATTGTTTTAACAAACATTGTTACCTCACTTTTATCTTTAACATTTATTAAATCAGTTTCAAATAACACAATATTTTTCCCTCCTTCTGCAAAACCTAAAGTTCTTGTTCCACTAGGATTTAAATTTTTACCACCAACTAAAAGTAATTCTCTTGGTGCAATTTCTTTTATAAAATTTTCTCCTCCTAATTCAGAATAAGTATCAATCCAAACTTGTTTAACAATATCCATAACAGGAATAACCTTCTCTAAAGTTGGTGGAGATAAGTATCTATCTAAATCTACTCTACCTTCATGCCATTTATAATTTACTTCAATATTATAAGGAATTGTAAAATATTCTCTTAACCAAGAATCTGTAACATTTAATTCTGGCGTATCTGTATCTAAATTACTTTCTGTTAATTTATTTTCTTCTGGGTTACAAGCTGAAATAATTGCAAAAAATATTACAGCTATAAAAATGTTTGCTTTTTTCATTATTATCTTGGGTTTGGAGTTAAACCAAAATTAATTGCTGATTCTGGTATCTGTAATTGTTTTCTTAAATCTTCTTTTTCTAATTCTATATCAATATCTAATTTTCTATAATATCTTTTAATAGCAATATTAAATCTTCTAACGTCAAACCATCTTAAACCTTCGTGATAGAATTCTTTTTGTCTAAATTTTAAAATTGAATTTATAAAAGATATTTGTTTATCATTAATAAAACCATAAAAAGGAGTTAATTCATCTGCTATAACAGGAAACATATTTGTAATCATATCTTCTGTTAAAACATCTGTAGTTTCATCGAATCCTTCTGTTTTATTTGCTAGGAAATCTGTTAAATCTTTTAAACAATTTGCATAATCTTCTTTCATTGCATATGCTTCTGCTCTATTTAATAGTAATTCATCATAACCAAATAAAACCTGATTTGTAAAACCAAAACCTGTACCTGCAGATTCATTGGTAATCTTAAAATATTCATCAAATTTAGGTATATTATAAGCTTCATTACTACCAAATACATCATAAGCCCATTCTTTATTAAATGGATTGTCTGAGTTTATAATAGCATCTCTATTTAACTCAGAAAGACCGTAATTAGTTCTCCAAAAATTTCTAGCCCACCAAGAAGATGTTGAGTTTAATAAAATGTTAGAATCTTCTATTGAGTTACTGTATTGAAGTGTTCTTTCACTGTAAGATAAATTCTGATATGCCAGTAAATCTCTCACTTGAGAACTTGGGTTTGTTAAAGAAGCATTTGCATAAAAAATCACCTTATCCCATTCTCCTTTATATTGATAAAATCTTGCAGCAAATGCATTTGCTGCATCTTTAGAGAAATGATACTTTGGATTATTCTCTCTATCTATAACTAAAGAAATACCTTCTAATAAATCTTTCTCTATCAAGTCATAAACTTCTTCTACAGTATTTCTTTTATATATTTTAATCAATTCCTTTTCAGGCTCTAAAACATAAGGTACACCTAAGTCAGATGAAGACGTAGTCTCATTATACTGCTTTCCCCAAAAATTAACCAACATAAAATGTGCATACGCTCTAGCTAATAAAGCTTCTCCTTTTTGTGCATCTAAATCAAATTCATCTTTTAAAAGTTCTATAGACTCTAGTGCTTGGTTTGCTTGCGCTATAGCTTCATAACAATTTGACCAATAACTGGTTGGTGTATCTTGATTGTCATCTAAACTAGTTTCCCAAGTAAACATTTGTTCATGCAATAAAACATTAATATAAGTTCTGATATTTTGTCTTGATGTTGCATTGTCCGACATTATTTCTGCCATTAACTGGTAATTTCCTTCAGGGTAAGCACCCGTAACTAAATCACTAATTTTATCTGGTGAATTAATCTCTGCTCTATTATCTGGTAATTCAGATAAGTAATCATCACAACTTACAACTGTTGTAAGTAGTAGTAGTGTGAATAATTTTAATAAGTTTTTTTTCATTTTTTTCATTTTTTAAAGTCCGATATTTAATGACATTGTAAATTGTCTTGTTATAGGCAATGCCACACCACCTGTACCATAAAACTCTGGATCTTGACCATTTAATCTATCATCTGAATACAATAAAAATAGGTTAGTACCCTGTAATTTTATTTTTAAAAAGTTAAGACTTAATTTATCTAAAACTTCTTGATTAAAACTATATCCTAAAGAGATACTTTTCATTCTTAAAAAATCTCCATCTGCAACTCTTGCATCAGAAAAGTTGTAAGCGTTGTATGCTCTAGATAAATCTGATGCATTATAAAGGTTATTATCTCTAACATCCACAACCTTTGGTATGTTTGTAACATCTTCATCTCCAGGAATTACCCATCTATTAATACTACTTTTTGTAAATACATTAGTCCCAGAATAAAAATTATCTAACGCAGGGCTTAACCTTACCACATTTCCACCTGCTCCAGTAATTAAGACATTCAAATCCCAATTTTTATAAGTAAAAGTGTTTGTTAAACCACCTGCAATATTTGGTAATACAGAACCATTATACACTAAATAATCTGTAATATCATCACTATCCTGAAAATTTACATCTGTCGTAGAGTCATCACCCTCTGGTAATATGAAAGTAGGTATACCTTCAGAATTTAAACCATCAAACTCAAAAGAAAATAAAGAATTGTTTGGATATCCTTCTACAGCACCACCTTGTAAACCAACAATATCTATAACTCTTGGCTCATTTTGTAACTTGGTGATTTTTTGATCAAAAACAGAAAAATTAAATGAAGTAGACCATCTAAAATCATCTGTATTTACATTTGTTGTGGTAATTGCAAATTCAACACCAGTTGTTTCACTATCAGAATTGTTACCTTGTTTAATAAATTGACCTCCAATACCAGATGTTCTTACATTATCTATATTGTCAAAAATATCTCTTTTGTAAACATCTGCTGTTAATTGAAGTCTGTTATTAAACAAACCTAAATCTACACCAACATTCAATTCATATTGCTTTTCCCATGTTAATTCAGAATTTTCTAAATCTGCAATATTTAAATAGGTTTCTCTTTCTGTTGGTGTTAATCTATCTGTAATAGCACTTCTAAAAATTGCTAATGAATTCGTTGCAGGTCCAGGTGAAGCACTTAAACCGTAAGAAGCTCTAAACTGTAAATTATTTATTGTTTCTGAGTTTTTTATAAAATCTTCATTAGTTGCATTCCATTTTGCACTTATTGTACCAGTTGGTAACCATCTAGATTTTGTGCTTCTTCCTTGTCTGTTAGAACCATCATATCTTCCAGTTAAAGAAAACACATATTTATCGTTATAAGTATATGTGGTTCTACCAAAAACAGCGATAGTTCTTTCTCTTTCTCTATCTAATCCAAAATAATTTCCTCCATCAGCAATAATTTTTTCTAATAATCTTGCATCTGTAAAAGGCACAAAACCATTTTCGTATTGTAAACCATAACCAGTAAAATTTTCAGAATTTCTATCTACGTACCTTAATTCCTGCCCCAAAATTGCATCAAAATTATGTTTTTCTTTAAAGTTTTTTTTGTATGAAAAACTATTTCTTACGTAATAAGATGTTAAATTGTTATCAGTTTTTCTATACAAACCACCTTCAGGAAAAACTGATACTGGTATTGCATCAGGATCATTAGGATCATTATATAAGAAAATATTTGCATTAGCAATTACAGTTGTTTGATCTGCATTATATGCTCTAACAACATTAGAATTTTCTCTTATTTGATGCTCTCTAGTACTATTTACATATCTTGTAGAAGCATTTAAATCATATGTTAAATTATCTGTAATTTTATAAGAGGCATCTATTTGAAAACGTAAATCTTTTACATTTAAATCTAGAGTATTATTATCTAACTCTTCCAAAATATTAAATTGTGCCCAGTTGTTTGTATAATATTCTAAATTTCCATTATTATCTCTTGGTCTTAAAGCTCTTGAAGTATTTAAACTATAGCTAAAGGGATTAATATCAAAGTCCCTACTAAATTGCCCATCTACAACATTTGCAACTCTATTAAAAGAACCCGGTGCTTTCTGTGTTCTTACAGAAGCTACTGAGGAAAGTGTAAGGTTAAATTTATCTGAAAAATAGAACGTATTTTTTAAATTGGTAGTTAATCTAGTAACTTTATCAGAAATGGACCAACCAGGGTCATGTAAAAAACCAACAGAAGCATAAAAGGCACTGCTTTCACCACCACCAGCGAAATTTAATGTATGGTTTTGCATTACAGACTGTCTAAACAGTGTTTTAAACCAATCTGTATTTGCCAATTCATAATCTTGTAAAAATCTACTTCTTCCTTCTGGTGTATTTTCTACTCCAAATCCACCATTTGCATAACTGTTAATTTGTTTTTCTAAAATACCATAAACTCCAGAAAACCTTGCATTCCCTACGTCCGGTAATCTTAAATACCCTTGACTTCTTAATCCTTCTAAAATACTTATTGTTTCTTTTGAATCCAAAATATCATATTGAGAATATGAAGGAATATCTCTAACTGTTTGCTCTAAAGTATAAGTAACTTTTAAAGGTGTAGATTTTCTACCACTTTTTGTTGTAATCACAACAACACCATTTCTTGCTCTTGCTCCATAAATAGAAGTTGCAGAAGCATCTTTTAAAATATCTATTTTTTCGATATCTGTAGCATTTACACCAGCAATAGAAGAACTAATTAACGTAGAAGCATCACCAGAAGTTAAAGCATCCAAATCTTGTTCTATTATATCTTCTTGTACAACACCATCTATTACATACAATGGGTTATTATTACCAAAAACAGATGAAGAACCACGTATAGTAATTTGAGGTGCAGCACCAAAAGTACCTGTGATATTCTGTACGTTTACACCTGCAATTTTACCCTCTAGCATTCTACTCACGTCATTAACCCCTTCAATTTTAACATCTTCCATTTTAATGGTAGCTGCAGCTCCCGTAAAACTTTTCTTGTTAATTTTATCATACCCTGTGGTGATTACAATTTCTGATAAATTCTCAGAAGATTCTGCTAAAACTACATTTATTACAAGAGAATCTCCTACTAATACTTCTTTCTTTTCAAACCCTAAAGATTGAAAAACTAAAACATCACCTTTTGAAGCATTTATAGAATATTTACCATCAAAATCTGTAGGAACCCCTTTATTGGTCTCTTTAATTTTGACAGAAGCTCCAGGAATGGGGACTTTATTTACATCAGTCAAAATACCACTTACTCTTTGTTGAACCTTACTTTTTGTAAGTAATATAGATCCATTACTATTAAACAGATAAACAACATTACTATTCTTTAAACTTAAATCTAATAAATCCTTAACAATGATTATACCTTTATTCAAAGAAACTTTAGGTAGTTTTTCAAATAAATGTTTCTCATAAACAAATAAATAATCAGTCTGGTTTTTTATAAGTTTAAAAACTTCTTCGACAGATATTGTAATATTTGAATCGATTTTAATTTTTGCATTTTGAGATACTCCTTCATTTGAAACGAGTGCAAAAGAAATCGAACAGAATAGATAAATGAACGTTCTCATAATTGTAGTTAATAGCTTTCTCTTAAAAAAGAAAAAATGGCTAATAAATTTAATTTCCATAAATTTGTTAAATGTTTAATTTGATTAATTGATTAATTGATTACTAATAAGCATGATCTTGGGAATTCTGGTTTTTATATTGTGAGAAATGGATAAAACCAGATTCCTTTTTTTTTATCTTTTAATTTTTATTTTTTTATTGTGTTTTTCATAAGTTAAATTACTAGTATTTGAAATTGCTTTTAATATGAACCCTAATTCTTCTTTTTTACTAAGTACCCCGTTAAACTTTAATTCTTTTACTTCTTTATCTTCAATTAAAAAATCTACATCATACCATCTAGAAAGAACTTTTGTAATTTCATTAAGAGTTATGTCGTTAAAATTAAAATACCCCCTAATCCAAGCAATAGTTTCTTGAGCCTCTACATCTTGTAGTTTTATTTTTGAGGTACTTTTACTTAAAACAACTTGTTGATTTGGACTTAAATATATTTTCTCATTTCTTGTGTTTTTTAACAAAACTTTTCCTTCTAATAAAGTAGTTGTTATAACATTATCTTCTTGGTAAGCTTTTACATTAAAATGGGTACCTAATACACTTATTTTTTGGAAGTCATTTATTACTTTAAAGCCTGCTCCATTATTTTTTGTACTAGGTGAAACTTCAAAATATGCTTCTCCATAAATTAATTCTACTTCTCTTGGTTTACCTTTTATAAAGGCAACTGGGTATTTTATCTTAGACTCAGAATTTAACCAAACCTTGGTTCCGTCTGATAAGATTAATGAAAATTCGCAACCTCGTTTTGTTGTTAAATAATTATATTCTATCTCTTTGTGAATAGAATCATTTTCTTCTGTATATGTGTAAGCTAAATGTTTACCATTACTTTTAATATTTGAATTTTCAAATACTTTATCAGTAGATAAAACAACTTCTTTACCATTACTTAAAGTTAGTATTGTTTTACTTTCAATAGTTTTATTCCCGAAAATTTCTGGTGTTATATTTTTTTGCTCAAATAACCCGGAAAGATTAGCTATTGATAATAAAAGTGCTATTGTTGCTACAGCTCCGTAGAACTTCCATAAAGGCTTTATTTTGTTTTTTGTGCTCTTTTCTATAGCCCCCCAATGTTTCTTACTATCAAAAATATATGTCTTAGAATCTTTGTTATTTTTAACATTATTAAAATATTTTTGATGTTCCTTTGATTCTGAATACCATTGATCAAATTCTAAACTTTCTTTTTCAGAAAGAGTATTATTAATTTTTTTTATAATTAATATAAATTCCATTTTAAGAAAAAAAAACGTTTTAAAATTAGTTTAGGTAAGAAACCGTCTTTCATTTAAAAAGACAATTAAAAAGTTAAAAAGGGTGACAAAAAAAAGATTTTTTTTGAATTAATCTTTACAAAAAACGAAAATAGCTAACAATAAAATAACAATATTAACAAAAACAATAAAGATTCATTAATAAAACTTCTAGCTCTTTTAAGCTGAGTTTTAACAGTGTTTATAGAAATTTGAAGTTCTTCAGCTATCTCTGAATACTTATAATTTTCAAAAAATTTTAATTTAAAAATTTTTTGCATTTTTAAAGGCATTTTATCTACAGCTTGCAAAATTTTAAGATACGCTGTATTTTCTTCTTCCTCTAAAATAGGAAACATTTCTATTTCGTTAACAATTGAATTACTGAGATCTAAAAATTGTTTTTTGTCGGTAATTTTTATAGACTTTAGATAGTTTAAGCTTCTATTTCTTACCATTGCATACAAATATGCTTTAAAGGAGGTCTTAATATCTATTCTATCAGAATTTTGCCACAAATAAATAAAAACTTCTTGTACAATATCTTCGCTTAAAGAATAATCAAATAAAAATTTATTAGCATGTATAACTAAATCTTTAAAAAAAAGCTCGTAGCAATTTTTAAAAACAATTTTATTTTTACTTTTTATTTGGTTGATTAGAAGTTTATCATTCATAGAAAGGGAAAAACAGCATAAAACTAATGATAAAAGTATTCTAAATAATTTATTTTTTCTTAATCTTTATTTATAATGTTTTTACTTTTATATAATATAAATTTAATGTTTGTTTATTTTACGAACTATCTATTTTACTAGTATGTAAAAAAAAGAAATAATAATTTTTAGCTTTTTTTACAAATAAGTATTTTATTTAAAATCACGAATTTACTAATAATTTATAAATTATAATGACTTTTAATTTAAACTTTCTCCTCTTAAAAAATACTCTTTCTTTATCTCTTTTATTCTATTTTTTACAAATGCTGTGGTATTTGCATCTCTAGATATAAAATTGTCTACATACTTTTTATAATATTTATAAGCTATCTTTTTTTCTTTGTAATAATCATCAGAAAGTTTTGCTAACTGATACAAAGCTCTATAATTTCTTGAGTTTTCTTTATAAGCATTTTCAAAATATTTTATAGCTTTATTTGGTTTTTTGGTCTCATAATATAAAGTTGCTAAACCATAATATTCTTCATCTCTCTTTTCTTTTCCTTTAAATGTAGCTAACATGTAATTGAAATTTGCAGTTTTATAATCTTTTTCTTTCATTGCAATATGACCTAAATAGGTATTAGCTTTAAAATCTTTCTTATCTAAAAATGACAATTTTTTAAAATACTTTTTTGCTGTTTTTAGGCTATCTAAATTATAGTAAGCTTTGCCCAATAAAGTCATATTATAAGTATCGTTCTTATTAATAGTATCTAGATTTAACAGCAGAGGAATTGCATCAATATATTTTTTATCTCTAAATAATTGATTGATCTTAAGCTTATTTAAATCGACATGATTTTTATTCAAAGCCAAACCTTTATTAACAAATAATTGTGTAGAATCTTTGTCTTTTAATTTTTGAAAACAAGTAGCCAATCTAGTAATTGCTTTAAAATGTAAAGTGTCTTTTTTATAAGTGTCAATTAAACTATTAATCATTGGATCTCTTTGTCCATCTAATTTATAAGACAATCCTAAATAGTAAGAGTAATTAGCATTAGTTTTATCTTTATCAATTAAATATTTAAAAGTTGCTATGGCCTTCTTAGGTTTTTTATTAATAATATATAATTTACCTAATTGATATTTCAATACCAAATTCAAGGAGTCTTTAGCTAAAATTTTTTCATAAATTTTAATAGCTTTTATTGACTTTTTTAGTAATCTATAATTCTTTGCTAGTTTTAATTTTGTTTTATAATCTTCTTTAAAAGTAAGCGCTTTTTCATAAAAACTTGCAGCATTCTTAAAATCATCAATAGATTCATAAATAGTTGCTTTTTTATAATTTGATAAAAAATTGGATCCCATTTGATCAAGAATTGATAAAGCAATTTTATATCTCCCTTTCGCAAACAAACTATCTACAGCAGTAAAAGTTGAAGTTTGCGCTTCAACTTTTATCATTGTAAATAATAATACTATTATTAAGTTCTTTTTCATAGAAATTTTAATTGTTTTATTCAACAACAAGGGTAAAAGGTATTGCATATTTTACAGAAACCTTTTTACCTTCATTTTCACCAGGTATCATTTTGGGTAAAGAACTCATAACACTAATAACTTCGTTCTTTATATCTTCATGAGGTGCTCTCGCCTTAATATCAATAACATTTCCTTGTTTATCAATTTTAAAGCTAATAAAAACCCTTTTTCTTCCTGATTCTAAACCTAATGTATTTGGTAATTCAGAATCAAAGTTTTTAGTAAAATGTTTTTGAATATTTTTTGAAAAACATTTTTTATCACCAGGTTCACAACCAGGAAAGGTTGGTGCTTTACCAATTTTCATAAAAGAAACTTCTTCTACCACAGTTAGCTCTTCATTATTCTCTTTAATTTTATCGTCAATTTTTTGCTCTTCCAAACGCTTCATTTTTGAAAAATCAATAATATTAGCGATAATATTTCTTCCATTATCACCTTTATATATTCTAATATCTAAAGAATTATAGAAACTACTTTCTTTTTCTTTATAATTACTAATATGATTATCAAATTCATTTTTTTCATTATTACTTAATTCATTATAGCTAATTTCTTTCCATTTTGGGAGTTCTGTTCCCATATAAAAATCTAAATACGCCTCTTTATCCCCTTTTGATTCTTTTAGTTCTTCCTTACCAAACTGCATATACATTGTTGTTAATTCTTTTTTAGCAATAACTTCTTCTGAAGAACTCTCAGAACAAGATGTATAAAAAAGCATGCTTGCTAATACAGGTATCAATACTAAATATTTTAGCTGATTCATTTTCTTAGATTGTTTCTTTGTCATCATAATAATTCTTTTTTTAATTAAACTTTGTTTATAAAATTGATTGATAAACGATATGTTTTCAACCTGAAAAAAGTTGGATAGTAAATTGTTTATATAGGTTTCTTTGGTTTCTAATTTTGCAACAACCTTATCAGAAATGTATTCATGAAGCAACGTAATTCTTTTTTGATACAAAATTATCATAGGATTAAACCACATAACTATTTTTAAAAATTCGAAGAATAACAAATCCAAAGAATGTTTTTGTTTGCTGTGTACTAATTCATGTTGTATGATTTTTTCTTGCTGAGATTCAGGAATGTCTTTTCCTAAAAATATATAATTGAAAAACGAGAATGCTTTAGTTTCTTTTGGTAAAAACACCAATTGATAAGAATCTTTTTTTAGAATATTATTTTTAATAATTAGGTTGATAACCTTACTCAATTTGACTATAAAAATTGCTAAAAAAATGAAAAAACCTACCCCAAATAAAATGCCGATATAATTTACAGACGGATTAAAATTATTTGTTTCAATTGCTTGTTTAATTACTTTTTCTGGCGATAAAAATATCTCTGGTAAATAAACAATGTATTCTTGCGAAACTGCTTTTTGAAATGTTGGTATTTTTATAAACGGAATCAAAAAAGAAAATATTGGCGTAGATATTAAATACAATCTGTTTTTAGTAAAAAAAGTTTCTCTACTTAAAAATAAATCATAAACAGCCAAGAATAATACTTGGAATAATATGACTTGTAAAATATAATTTATCATAGTTTTTTATTTTTGAATGTTCTCGATACAAATTTGTTTTTTCTTAACAAATTCACTCGAACTGACTACAGTGCATGCTGAAAACTGAGACTGCAAACTAAATACTGTCTTACTTCTTTCCTTTATTAACTTCCTGTAAAATAGATTCTAATTCAGAAATATCCATTTTATTTTCTTTTACAAAAAATGACACCATACTTTTAAAAGATCCATCAAAATAACCGTTCATTAGCTTATGTAAACTTTGGTTACTATATGTTTCTTTATCTATTATTGGGTAGTACACATATCCTCTACCTTTTGGTTTATGCCCAACAAATTCTTTAGTTTCTAAAATTCTAATAATTGTAGAAACTGTATTATAAGCAGGTTTAGGTTCGGGTAATTTTTCTATAACTTCTTTAACAGAAGTTTCCTTTAAATCCCATAAAACTTGCATTATTTGTTCTTCTGCTTTTGTCAATTGTTTTTTCATATTTTCAACTAATTTTTTAGTTTAATAAAACAAATATAACTAAAAAATTAGTTTAAACTAATTTTTTAGTTAATAAAATGTAACAAAAACAACTTTAAAACGTCTAATTAATAATGAAACTGCTGATTAACACTGCAGAAATAGAATTAAATTTTATGGATATTTTTTTACTTACACTAGGTTTTATACTAGTAATAATTGGAATTATTGGTTCTTTTTTACCAGTATTGCCTGGACCTTTTTCTGGTTGGCTAGGTTTATTGTGTTTATACATGACTAAAATAATTCCTACAGATTATACCTTTTTAGTAATTACTTTGGCTATAGCTATTTTAATTCTAGTTTTGGATTATTTTATACCCGCTTTTGGAACAAAACGATTTGGTGGCACAAAATATGGAGTTTATGGTACTACAATTGGTTTACTTGTAGGATTGTTTTCGCCCATACCTTTTGGTATGATTTTAGGAACTTTTTTTGGTGCGTTTGTTGGCGAATTACTTTATGATTCAAAAGATACTAAAAGAGCTTTAAAAGCATCTTATGGTGCTTTTATTGGATTTTTAGCATCTACAACTATAAAGTTTGCAATTTCTATTGTGTTTGCAATTTTGTTTATTAAAATATTTTGGGAGTATAAAAATGTATTCTTTTAAACTTTATTCTTTCTCAGCCATTTTCTTCACATAATCTGTGATAATTACTATTTGAGTTGGCCCAACTTTACCTTCTATATACTTAGCATTTTCATGATCTAAAGAAATTCTTCTAACAGCAGTACCTTGTTTAGCAACCATGCTAGAACCTTTAACTTTTAAATCTTTAATTAAAACAACAGAATCTCCTGCTTGTAAAATTGCACCGTTTGCATCTCGGTGAATAATCTTTTCACTGTCATCTAAATGATCTCCAGATTCTTTTGCAAAACGCAAATCATCATCTTCTAAATACATCATATCTAACAAATCTTTTGGCCAACCTTCATTTCTTAAACGAGACAACATTCTCCAAGCAACCACTTTTACAGCTCTGTACTCACTCCACATAGAATCGTTTAAACATCGCCAATGATTTGCGTCAACTTCTTCAAGATTATCAATTTGATTTACACAAGTTTCACAAGCCAACAAACTTCCATCAACTCCACCTCCACCAGATATAGATGGTTTTACATCATAAACTGATAAATTATTTGTTGACGCACATAACTCGCATTTACTTCCACTTCTATTTTCTAAATCTTGTTGTAAACTCATAATTCATTTTAATTTATAACAGCAAAAGTAAACAAACCCTTTATTTTGTGAATTGAAAAAACATAATTAAAAACTTTTTATTTTAAATAACTAATCTAGATAAATTAACCTAAAAATACTTCTTAAATTTGCAGTATAAACCTAAGTATGATTAAAGCTTTTATAAGATACATTAAAAGTATCCAATTTATAAAAGGAGTTTTAGTTGCATTAGCAATGGCTATTCCTGTTTTTATATCCATCTATTTTTTTAGTAGTATGGATATTGGTTTTAGTATTGCTTTAGGCGCCATACTAACCGTACCTGCAGACATTAGTGGTAGTCTAAAACACAAGTTTTATGGTTTTTTGGCTTCTATAATTTTAGCTTTTAGCATAACTTTATTAATCGGTTTGTCTATCAACTATACACTTGTTTTAATTGTTTTATTGATAATCATTGTATTTTCAGTTTCTTATATTTCTGTATTTGGTTTTAGAGCTTCTTTAATTTCTTTAGCAGGTTTACTGGCTTTGGTTTTAGCATTTGCATACAATAGTACAGAAATCTCAATTTTTGAACATTCTTTATATATTGTTTTAGGTGGTATTTGGTACTCCCTTTTAACGATTGGCACCCAATTAATTTTTCCGCAAGTACAAACCGATTTTTTGTTTGTTAATTTATTAGAAAAAACTTCAGAATTTATAAAAATTAGAGGAGAATTATTAGTAGAAAAAGAAGATAGAGTTCAACTTTTAGAAACAAGTTTTAAACTTCAAATAGAAATTAATGAACTGCATGAAACCCTAAGGGAAGTTATTTTAGAAAGAAGGTCTAATACAGGTTTTAGCAATAGAATTAGAAGACACCAATTAATATTTTCTAAGCTTTTAGAAATTTATGAATTGGCCATATCTAATCCTGTTAATTATGATAAGTTCGATGAATTATTTGAAAGTCATCCTGAAAAAATTGATGATTTTAAAGTTCTAATTTTTGAAATTTCTAATAGATTAAACCATATTTCTAAAGTTATTTTAAAAGAAGAAAAGCTAACATTTACAACAAGTTTTGATATCCTTTTAAAAAAGATAAAAAACCAAATAGAGCTTTTTGAACTACAAATAGGTTTGCCAAAATCTAGAGAAGATGTAATTCTGTTATTAAATTATAAAACCTATCAAGAAAAACAAATACAAAACTTGGTAGATATTGTTAGGGTATTAAATAACTATTCTAAAAACAATAAAATTATAGGAATCAAAAACCCCGAAAAATTTATAACCCCACAAGATTATGACCTTAAAAAATTAAAAGCTAATTTTAGTATAAAATCTCCCATATTTAGGCATTCGTTACGGTTAACACTTACCACATTAATTGGTTATTTAATTGGTAACATAATCGAATTACAACAATCTTATTGGATTTTATTAACTATAATTGTAATTATGAGGCCTAGTTACAGTTTAACCAAAGAACGAACAAAAAACAGGGTTTTAGGTACAATTATTGGTGCTTTTGTTGGAGCTACAATTGTATTAATAACACAAAACACAATTATTTATGCTTCTATTGCTATTATCTCTTTAATAATAGGTTTTTCTTTGATAAAGCAAAACTATAGAAATGGCGCTACATTTATTACACTTTATGTAATTTTTATGTATGCTTTAATTTATCCTAATATTTTAGAAGTGATTCAATTTAGAGTTTACGATACTTTAATTGGAGCCTTTTTAGCATTTGGAGGCAATTATTTGTTTTGGCCAGCTTGGGAAGCTAAGAATATTAAAGATTTCTTAAAAGATTCGACAGAAAGTTTTTCTACTTTTTTAAAAGAAATTAATAATTACTATCATATAAAAGGAGAAATTTCTTTAGCTTATAGATTGGCAAGAAAAGAAACGTTTTTAAAAGTAGGTAACTTAAATGCAGCTTATCAAAGATTGGTACAAGAACCAAAATCTAAACAAGAAAACAGTGCTTTAATTTACGAACTAGTAACTATAACTAACACTTTTTTATCTTCACTTACTTCTTTAGGCATGTATATTAGAAGTAATGAAACTGGTATTGCTCCAGAACATTTTGACATTTATACAACCAATATTTTAACCAATTTAGAGCGAGTTATTGACAGTGCTAACCATATAAAATCAAATAACTCTATAGATACACAAGGATTAAAGGTTGCCAAAAAAAACTATGAAAATCATTTTAAAAATTTATCATCTACTAGAGATAAAGAAATAAAAAAAGGAATTCCTATTTCTAATGAAATGAAAATTGCTTTACACGAAACACAATTGGTTTTTGAACAAGTAAGATGGTTGCTGAATTTATCTGAAAATTTAGTAAAAAAAATAAATAAAATATAATTTTTAATCGATTTCTAGTGAGGTAAATTTAAAGCTTGTTCCATCAAACAAACCTTTATCAGATAATTTTAAAGACGGAATTACTAATAACGCCATAAAAGACAAGCTCATATAAGGAGCTCGTAATTTGCTTCCCATTTGTTTCGCCATTTTATCCAATTCAGCATAGGTTTTTCCAATTTCTTCAGCAGATTTATCAGACATAATTCCTGCTACTGGTAACGAAACTATTTTTTCTTTAGAATTAGAAACAGCACAAACTCCACCTCTATTTTTAATAATTAAATTTACAGCTTTACAAATTGCTTCATCTGATACACCAATGGCGATAATATTATGAGAATCGTGCCCAACAGAACTTGCAATTGCGCCTTCTTTTAAACCAAAATTTTTGATAAATGCAATAGCAGGTTCATCATTTTTATAACGATTTACAACCGTCATTTTTAAAATATCTGTTGTAGTATTAGAAATTAAATTCCCGTTTTCAATTAAACTTTCTGCTTCAATTTGGTTGGTTACCAATTCGCCATCTAAAGCTTCAATAACTCTTATTTTATTTGCTGATGATTTAAACTCAAAATCTGAAACCTTCTTTTTATCAGTATTAAAATTATTTAATACTTCAAAATCTACAGATTTCACAAAACTATTTCCATTTTTAGCAACCAATTCTCCATTAATATAGGTTTCTAAAACCTTAAATTCTTTTAAATCATTAATTACAATAAAATCTGCATCATCTTCTTTTTGCAACAAACCAACATCCAAATTATAATGTTTTACAGGGTTTACACAAGCCGCTTGTAATACTTTAAAAACATCAATTCCTTTGGCAACAGCTCTTTCACACAATTGATTTATATGCCCCAACAACAAATCATCTGGATGTTTATCATCTGAACAAAACATCATATTTTGGTAATTTTCTGGCAATAAATCTATTAAAGCTTCAAAGTTTTTAGCAGCACTTCCTTCTCTAATAATTACTTTCATTCCTTTTTCTAATTTCTCTTTTGCTTCTTCAAAAGAAAAACATTCATGGTCTGTAGAAATTCCTGCTGCAATATATTTGGTAACATCATCACCTCTTAAACCTGGTGCATGACCATCAATAGGTTTGTTGTTATTTTTTGCATGCTGAAGCTTTTTTAATACTTCTTCATCATCAAATAAAACACCTGGATAATTCATCATTTCTGCCAAATATTTAATATCCGAATTCCCCATCAATAACTTAATATCATCAGCATTTATAATTGCTCCGGCACTTTCAAAAGATGTGGCAGGCACACAACTTGGCGCTCCAAAATTAAATTTTAAAGGAACCTTTTTTCCGTTTTTTATCATAAAATCGACACCTTTTACACCCAAAACATTTGCAATTTCATGCGGATCAGAAACTGTTGCTACAGTTCCGTGAATTACAGCAATTTTTGCAAATTCAGACGGTACCAACATGGAGCTTTCTATGTGAATATGTGCATCTACAAAACCAGGTAAAATATATTTTTCTTGATGATGGTTTGATGCTCTAACATCAAGAATTTTTCCATCCTTTATTTCAACTTCTCCTTTATAAATTCTCCTATTTAAAATATCTACAATGTTCCCTTTTACAATCATCTTAAAACTGGTTTTACACAAAACTACAAATAATAAAAAGTTATTTTCTAAATCTAAAGAGAATATTCTATTTTTGAATATGGATGAAAAAATGATGTATCATAAATTCGAAAATTGGGCAAAAAATCAACAAATTCCTTTGAATGATTTATTTCCAACAATCAAAAAAAATGATGTTTTTCATATTGATTTGAGCATCAATAATTCTACAGTAAAAACTTTTGATGAGTTTAACAACCCTACTTATTTTAAACAAAAAATAGCAGAAATTCAGCAAAAAAAACCCACTAAAATAATTGCTGGTGGTTATTTAGAAAAACGTGCTTTGTATACTTCTGATATTTATAATTCAGCAGATAAAAATAGTACTGAAAAACGAAATATTCACTTAGGTGTAGATTTTTGGTTACCTAAAAAAACACCCGTTCATGCAATATTAAATGGTACAGTTGTTTGTGCTGTTCATCAAAAATCATTAAAAGGTTATGGCGGGTTTATCATTCTAAAACATACCATAGAATCTTTAGATTTTTATACACTTTATGGTCATTTATCTGAAAAAAGTGTTTCAAAATATTTAATTAATGAAAAAATAAAAAAGGGAGATAAAATTGGAGAATTAGGCAATTATTCTGAAAATGGAGAATGGGTGCCTCATTTACATTTTCAAATAATGCTATCGCTTTTAGATTATAAAAATGATTTTCCTGGAGTTGCTTTAGAATCTGAGATTTTAACTTGGAAAAATATTTGCCCAAATCCAAATATGATTTTAAAAATTGATGCTTTAAATTAATTTAAACATTAAAATATAAATCTTACATTTATACTTCTAATTTTTAACAAATTAAAACGATGTCTAAAAACTTATTACTACTACTATTATTAAGTATTTCTATCAATATAAATTCTCAAAAGAAAGACGAGAAAAAGAAAAAATGGGATGTAAATAATCCGCATGAAAATTGGAAATACAATACTTTCAATTTAAATACTGATGAAGGAACTTGGATGAACTTAGACGTTTCTCCTGATGGAAAAACAATTGTTTTTGATTTATTAGGTGATATTTATAAAATGCCTATTTCTGGAGGAAGTGCAACTGTGCTGCGTTCTGGTTTAGCTTTTGAAGTTCAGCCAAAATTTAGCCCAAATGGAAAATATATTTCATTTACTAGTGATGCTGAAAGTGGTGATAATATTTGGGTGATGACAGCAGATGGTAAAAATGCAAAGTCAGTTACAAAAGAAAAATTTAGATTATTAAATAATGCTGTTTGGACAGCTGATGGACAATCATTAGTTGCTAGAAAACATTTTACATCACAACGTTCTGCTGGTGCAGGAGAAATGTGGCAGTATCCACTTTCTGGCGCTGCAGGTTTACAATTAACCAAAAGAAAAAACGATCAACAAGACGTTAATGACCCTTCAATTTCATCAGATGGAAAATATTTATATTATGCTGAAGACATGTATCCAGGTGGATATTTTCAATATAATAAAGATCCAAATAAACAAATTTATGTCATTAAACAATATGATTTTGAAACAGGTAAAACCGAAAAAATTACAGGAGGACCAGGAGGAGCTGCAAGGCCTGTAGTTTCTAAAAATGGTAAATTATTAGCATTTGTAAAACGTATTAGAACAAAATCGGTTTTATATATTCATGATTTAGAAACTGGTAAAGAATGGCCTGTTTATGAGGAGTTAAACAAAGATCAAAGTGAAGCTTGGGCTATTTTTGGAGTATATCCTCATTTTTCTTGGATGCCAAACAACAAAGATATTATTATTTGGGCAAAAGGTAAAATCAATAAAATTAATATTGATACCAAACAAATTTCAAACATTCCTTTTCAAGTTAATCAAGAAATTAAATTAGCCAAAACACATCGAGTAAAAAGAAAAGTTTTTGAAGAAAATTTTACTTCTAAAATGATTAAAAATGCACAAACTTCTCCAGATGGAAAAACGCTAATTTTCACTTCTCTAGGTCATATTTACAAGAAGGAATTACCAAATGGAATTCCTACAAGAATTACCTCATTAACAGATTTTGAAGCCGAACCTAGTTTTTCTGCTGATGGAAATTCGTTGCTTTTTGTTTCTTGGAATGATGAAAATTTAGGTGCTATTTATAAAGTAAATCTAGACGGTTCTGGATTGGAAAAAATTACTACCGAAAAAGGAATTTATAGGACACCTGCTTATAACAGTACTGATACTAAAATTGTGTATAGAAAAGAATCTGGAAATGGAGATCAAGGTTTTGATTACACTAAAAAAACAGGAATCTATATTGCTAACGCAGATGGAACATCAGCTAAAAGAGTTTCTAAAAACGGAGAGTTTCCTACTTTTTCTTCTGATGATAAACGTATTTTCTTTCAAACTGGAGGTTCATTTTTTGGAGGTTTAACTAAAAAACTTAAAAGTGTAAATTTAATTGGTGAAGATGAAAGAAGTCATTTTAAATCAAAATTAGCCAACAGGTTAGTGCCAAGTAAAGACAATAAATGGATTGCTTTTATTCACTTACACAAATTATTTGTTGCGCCTTTTGTGATGAATGGTAGTGAAATAAATTTAGATCAAAATACCAAATCTTTTAAAGTTGAAAGTTTGTCTAAAAACGCGGGAATCAACTTACATTGGTCTTCAAATAATCAAAACGCTCATTGGACTTTAGGTGATGAATATTTCACTAAATCAATTGTAAACAACACAACAGACCCATTCGCAAAAACAAATTTAGTTGATGATGCTGAAGTTGGAATTAAAATAAATTTAACTAGTAAATCTGATATTCCTGAAGGAAGAATTGCATTTAAAAATGCAAGAATCATCACCATGAAAGGAAATCAAATTATAGAAGATGGAACCATAATTATCTATAAAAATAAAATTGAAAAAATAGGACAAACAAACTCTGTAAACATTCCTTCTGATGCAAAAATTTATGATATGAATGGCAAAACAATTATGCCAGGTATGGTTGATGTGCATGCTCATGTTGGTGCTTTTAGAAATGGTTTAAGCACTCAAAAACATTGGCAATTTTATGCAAATTTAGCATTTGGAGTTACTACTTCTCATGACCCTTCTGTGCATACTGCTGCAGCTTTTACTTTAGAAGAATTACAAAGAAACGGGCAATTAGTTGGACCAAGAATGTTTTCTACTGGTTTTATTTTATATGGTGCAGAAGGCGATTTTAAAGCCGTTGTTAATAATTTAGAAGATGCTCGTTTTGCTGTTGCCAGAACAAAAGCTTTTGGAGCAAAATCTATAAAAAGTTACAATCAACCTAGAAGAGAACAACGTCAACAAATTATGCAAGCCGCAAGAGAATTAGGTGTAAATGTTGTTCCTGAAGGAGGTTCTTCTTTTTACGCAAATATGAGCATGATTTTTGATGGACATACAGGAATTGAGCATAACATACCTATTGCCCCCATATATAAAGATATTTTATCTCTTTGGAAAAATAGCAAAACTGGCTACACTCCTACTCTTATTGTAAATTATGGTGGTGTTAATGGCGAGTTTGAATGGTATCAAAAAAGTAATGTTTGGGAGAATAAAACATTATTAAAATATACACCAAGATATGTTATTGACAGTCGTTCTAGACACAGAACTATGATTCCTGATGAGGAATATAAAAATGGACACATTTTAACTTCTGAAACAGTTACAGCTTTGGCAAGTGAAGGTGTAAAAGTAAATTTAGGAGCTCATGGACAATTACAAGGCTTAGGTGCGCATTGGGAATTGTGGATGCTGCAACAAGGTGGATTATCTAATCATGAAGCTTTAAAAGCAGCTACTATAAACGGTGCAGATTATATTGGTGTTGCAGATGAAATTGGTTCTTTAGAAAAAGGTAAATTGGCAGATTTAATTATCATGGATAAAAACCCTTTAGAGAATATTCAGAACTCGAATTCTGTGATTTACACTATGGTAAATGGTCGTTTATATGATGTAAACACCATGAACGAAATTGGAAATTACAATAAAAAAAGAAGTAAATTCTACTTTGAAATGGATGGTTATAATCAAGGTGTTCCTTTAAACATGAACACAAATAGTTTTACGACGCCAACTTGTAGTTGCCACTAAAAATATTGATTATTCCTTTGGATAAATAACGTTATTCAAAGCAATATCGAAAACATTAATATCAACAATTTTAGAAATAGGTTTAAAGAAATTTAAACCTATTTTTTTACAATCTTTTCTGCATTTGGCTAAAAACCGATCATAAAAACCTTTTCCGTAACCAACTCTGTAATTATTTTCATCAGAAATTAATAATGGTACAAAAACTAAATCTATTATTGTTTCTTCAACTTGTTTGGCGTTTACTGGCTCTGGAACTCCGTATTTATTAAGTTCTAATTTTGTATTTTCTTCGAAGTAAAAATGAGATAAAGTATGATCTTCAAAATTGCATTTACTAACTACAATTTGTATACTTTTTCTTCTAAAATAATTAATGATAGGCTCTGTATCAATTTCCTTAAATTTATCTAAAGTTAAAAATATGTGAGCAGTTTTCACTTTAGAAATATCTAAAACATAAATTTGTTGATAGATGTTTTCTTGTAACTTTTTAAGTTCTTCAAAAGTTAATTCTTTACGTTTTTCTTTATAAATTGTTCTTAAATCTTGCTTTTTCATCATTTAAAAAATTTAAATAGAATTTATAGTTTTATCAACAGTAATAATTCTAAAAGTAGTTGAATTTACTGTAATTCTTACTTGATGCTTTTTGTTTAAAATATAAAAATTTTTACCCTTTTTTATATAATTTATTAAAGGTGTCTCAATCAATAAAGTTTTAATAAATGTTTCTATTGCAATTTTAGAATAATTTAATTTTAGCTTTCTATTGATTCTTTGATAAACCAATTCTGTAAAACAATGGTTTTTTATAATTTTAGGTTTATCAATAATCATTATTACATACTTTTTAGTTCAGCTTGTAATTTTTTGGTTAAACCACTTACAACTAAATCATAAGAATGATTGATAAGTTCACGAACTAAATCATCAGAAACATCAGCCGAATTTATGATTACTGTGTTCCAATGTTTTTTATTCATATGAAAACCAGGATAAATACCTTCATACTCTTCTCTAAGTTCTTCGGCCTTTTCTGGATTACATTTTAAGTTGACTTTCTCTTCTCCTTTTTCCCAATTATTTAAACCTGTAAGCGCAAACATCTTATTCATTACTTTAAAAACTAAAGTAACATCATCAAAAGGAAAATGTTCTGTAACCCCCTTTTTTGAAATGCAAAATTCTCTTAATTGTTCTACGTTCATATTAATATTTTAAGGTACTGAAGCAATTGTGCTATTGATATATTAAATTTAATACTATTACAAATCCAACAAAATAAACAGCTTTTTTTATTTTCCTATAAATTTATTTATTTCCAACCTTTCCTAAATGAGTATTATTAAAACTATCAAAATATTTTAATCCATATCCAAAAACTCTATCAAAAGAGGCATGACCAAAAAGAACAATTCCAACTAGTTGAAGTGTTTGATCTTGAAGGTAAAAACCTACTAACCAGAATACAATTGCAATCCCTTTATGATGTAGGATATTATAACATAATGCACCCGTTTTTGTATTTATCAAGTATCCTAAAAAACTGACATCTGGTAATAAGAATAAGGCTAAATACCACCACCAATCAAAACTTAATTGATTAAAAAAAATCAAAGACAAGATAAACATCATTAACTCTTCAACTTTTAGAGTATTTTTCATAATGAAACTATTTTATAATTTTATACAAAATAGGTTTACTAGGTGTTGCATCATTTTCGAAAGGAGCAATCATTAAATTTAATAAATACTCACCATCTTCAACCGAATTTGGTACATAAATAAACTCCGTAATTGTAGCATCCATCCTTAATTTACCAGAAGTATTCCAAAATGCATTATGAGATAATAATTTCCCTTCATCTCTCTCTTTATCAACAGAAGGTAAATCTATTAATAAATGTTTAATGCCTTTTTCTCGTAAATAAATTGCAGCTTCTTCCAATAAATATGGTGGGTTTGTATTTGAATATTGCATAGACTTCTTGTCTTTTAAATTGGGTAATGTTCTAATTACAATAGCGTCTCTTTTTTTATTTCTTAAAGCCGTTTTTAATTGTTTTTCTGAAATAAAAAAATCTTCCCCATCACTTTCTGGAACAACAGTTACTACTTCTGCTAAGTGAATAAAATATTTTAAATTCTTATTTACAGAGTGTACTTTTTCTGTAATATGCCCAACACATTCCGTGTGTGTAATATGAGAATGTGGGTTAAAGTGAATATTGTTAAAATTAACAACTGCACCTTCTGTAACCTTTACAATTTCTCCATTAATTTCTTCTGGAAAAATTTTCGGATCATCTACATACCAGGCATTTACATTTTTTTTCGACACATCTATTGGAATCGATATATCTATAGGTTCAGATATATTTACTTCTATTTTTCTTGAGTTGTATTCTATAATTGCTTTCAAAATACTTTTAATTTAAGTTCAGCATAAAAAGGTCTGATGCAATTCCATCAGATAAAAACTTACCTTTTTGGGTGGTTTTTAAAATTTGGTTTTCAAGATACAATAAATCTTGTTCAATATATTTTTTTGATTGATTTTCTATGTAATCAACAAATTTAGTTCCAAAATCGTTATTAATTTTTTCTAATGAAACTCCCCAAATTGTGCGTAAACCAGTCATAATATACTCATTATATCTATCTTTTATTGATAAAGTTTCTCTTTCTATTGGTAATTTATTTTCCTGAATTTTTTTGATGTATTTTGTATTATTTCTCACATTCCAACTACGTTGGTTTCCATCAAAAGAATGTGCAGAAGGGCCAATACCTAAATATGATTTCCCTAACCAATAAGATGAATTGTTTCTACTAAAAAAGCCTTCTTTACCAAAATTTGAAGTTTCATAATGAACAAAATCATTTTTTTCTAATACTTCAATTAAAATATTGAATTGCTCTTGTGCTTTTTCATCATCAACATTTTTAATAATTCCTTTTTTGATAAGACTTTCCAATGGTGTTTTTTCTTCAACAGTTAAGGCATAACTAGAAATATGAGAGACTCCAAAATCCAAAACATTTTGTATGTTTTCTTTCCATTCTTCATTGGTGCAATCAGGAATTCCATAGATTAAATCTACAGAGATATTATCAAAATGACTAATTGCTAAAGTTAAGCAATTCTTAGCTTCATCAGAATTGTGTGCTCTATTCATCAATTTTAAATCTTTCTCAAAAAAAGATTGAACACCAATACTTAATCTATTTATAGGTGATTTTGAAAGAGCTATAATTTTTTCTTCTGATAAATCATCTGGATTTGCCTCTAAGGTAATTTCTGGATTTTCTACAACTATATGGTTTTCATAAACGGCATTAATTAATAATTGAATTTCATTGGTTGATAAAACACTGGGGGTTCCTCCTCCAAAATAAATAGTTTCAATGATATCGTTTTGCAATTCATCTTTTCTAATTTCTATTTCAGAAATTAAAGCAGGAATCATCTGATCTTTCTTTTTTAGAGAAGTAGAAAAATGAAAATCGCAATAAAAACATGCCTGTTTACAAAATGGAATATGAATGTAAATTCCACTCATTTTTTAATTCTTTTTTCGTTTTGTTTAACAAAACTTGCCCAACCAGAATAGTTTTTTCCACCAACAACTCTACCTGAATTGTAAAAATGGCAAACAGCTGCTGCTAATCCATCAGTGGCATCTAAGTTTTTTGGCAATGTTTTTAAATTCAATAAAGATTTTAACATCAATGCAACTTGTTCTTTACTAGCACTTCCGTTACCAGTAATTGCCATTTTAATCTTTTTTGGCAAGTATTCTGTAATTGGTATTTCTCTAGATAAACCTGCAGCCATAGCTACTCCTTGAGCTCTACCCAACTTTAACATAGATTGTACATTTTTACCAAAAAAAGGTGCTTCGATAGCTATTTCATCAGGGTTGTAAGTATCAATTAACTCAATTGTGCGTTCAAAAATGAGTTTTAATTTTAAATAATGATCGTCATATTTTTGTAATAACAACTCATTCATTTGAATAAATTCCATCTTTTTACCTACAACTCTTATCAAACCAAAACCCATAATTGTTGTTCCTGGATCGATGCCTAAAATAATTTTTTCTGTAGCCAAATTACAGTTAGATTTACTTGTTAAAAAAAAGCTTTTAAAATATCCTCTGCTTTAAACAAAATAAATAAAACTAGTGCCAACAATAATATCAAAAAAAGTCCTTTTTTAGGTTTTGATTTTTTTTGTTTACCAAATTTTCTTTTGAATTCCATTTTTATATCTTATATATTTCTCACTTTAATTGCTCTTAGCATTTCTCTTTTTCCAGGAGGACCTGGCAAACGCTCTACTTTAAAACCAACTGCTTGCATTGCTCTTCTAACGCTACCTTTAGCAGAATAAGTAACAAGAATTCCGTCTGTTTTTAAAGCAGTATACATTTTAGCAAAAATTTCTTCTGTCCATAATTGAGGTTGAACTCTAGCACCAAAAGCATCAAAATAAATTAAATGAAAAGCATCTTTATCATTAATATCTTCAAAAAATTGTTTTCTTTTTTCAAGTGAAAAATCATCTGTAATTTGATGTTTTTCATCCCAAGAAACATCATGCATTTTATTAAAAATAGCTGTATCTTTTTTAGCTTCTAATACAGATACAAAATTCATTTTCTCAATTTCTTCAGGAGTAACAGGATACGCTTCTACTCCAACGTAATTAATTGCCTTTTTACTTTCTAAATAGGTAATAAAACAATTTAAACCTGTACCAAAACCAATCTCTAATATCGACACTTCATTAGACGAAACTAATTTTAATCCGCTATCAATAAAAACATGATATGTTTCATTAATTGAACCATTTTTTGAATGATATTGCTCATCTAAATCTGGTAGATGTATGGTTGTAGAACCATCGGAAGTAATTAATATTTCGCGTTTCATAATGTAACTTTTATAATAAATTAGATTTCTTAATCGCTTAAAAAAAGCTCATTTCGAAATGACAAAAAAAAATTATTTCTTCATTAAAACACCATTTGCTTCAAAAGCAAATTCTTTTTTTGGTGCTGTAATTTTTGCTATTTCTTCTTTGGTTTTCCCTGCATCTTCAGCATAATGCTGTAACTCTTCTACAGAAGTTTCTTTTACAAATGCCTTACCAGCAACAATAACCTCTTTACCATTAGCATCTAAAGGCATAAAAAAACCATAGTCTTTAAAACGAACCATTGTTTCTGTAGTTTCATTTAAAGGTAATTTCATCCAACAACCTTTTTTAGAACACACTTCTTTTATGCTTGATGCAAATTTAACGTCTATAGTATCTCCAATTTTCATTGAATTATATTGAACTAACATACCTTTAGTAGACAATGCTTTTTCTTCTGTTATTTTATCACCAAAAGAAGCATAAGTTGTAAACTTAGATGTAGTTTCTTTAGTAACTATTTCTTTTTTCTCTGATTTACAAGCGGTAGTTACTAAGATTGCTAACAGGCAAAATTTTATAATAATTTTCATAACTTAATAATGTTTAATCTTTGATAACAAATGTAAGCAATTAATACAGAAAACTAGAAATCATCTAAGCTTTCAGATAAATAATTTGTGTACATTTGTTATATAAACTAAATCAATAAAAAATGAAATCTTCTATAGAAATTCAACTAGTAGAAAAATCTAAAATAGATTCGGTAGATTTTAATAATTTACCTTTTGGGAGTGTGTATTCTGATCATATGTTTGAAATTGATTTTAAAGATGGTAAATGGCAAACACCAAAAATTAAACCATATTCGCCAATTTCTTTAGATCCATCAGCAAAGATTTTTCATTACGGACAATCTATTTTTGAAGGAATGAAAGCATATAAAGACACAAATGGTAAAATAATGCTTTTTAGACCTTTAGACAACTGTAAACGTTTAAATAAATCTGCAGAACGTTTGGTAATTCCGCAAATTCCTGAAGACATTTTCATGGATGGTTTAAAGAAATTATTAGAGGTTGACAGCAATTGGATTCCTACAAATGAAGGAAGTTCTTTATACATAAGACCTTTTATGTTTGCAACAGGTAATGGCTTTCATGCATCACCTGCAGATGCTTATAAGTTGATTATTTGTTCTGCTCCTTCTGGTGCTTATTTTGCCGGAAAAGTAAAAGTTTTAATTGAAGAAAAGTTTGCTCGGGCTGCAAATGGCGGTGTTGGTTTTGCAAAAGCTGGAGGTAATTATGCTGCTCAGTTTTACCCAACTCAATTGGCTGTAGAAAAAGGGTATAATCAAGTTATTTGGACGGATGATAATACACATCAATTTATTGAAGAAGCAGGTGCAATGAATATTTTTATCAGAATTAATGATACTTTAATTACGAGCCCAACAAGCGATAGAATTTTAGACGGAATAACGCGTAAAAGTATTTTACAAATTGCAGAAGACAACAATATTAAAACCGAAGTTAGAAAAATTTCTGTTGGTGAAGTTGTTGAAGCTGCTAAAGACGGAAGTTTAAAAGAAATGTTTGGAGCAGGAACTGCAGCGGTAATTTCACCAATTTCTGGTTTTGGATATCAGGAAAATGATTATGATTTACCAGAATTAGAAAACCCTTTTGCAACTAAACTAAAGAAAATAATCACAGACATACAAACCAATAAAATTGAAGATCCTTATGGATGGAGAGTTATGATTTAAAATTTTATAGGCATAAAGTTAATAAAAGCATCAACAAAATGTTGATGCTTTTTTGTACATTTAAAAACCAAATTTGACTTATGAAAAGTATTTTAATTGTTCTCTTAACTTCTATCTCTTTACTGTCTTGCAATTCTAAAATAAAACCCCAAAAAGAGGCTATTAATCATCAACAATACTTAACAATTTTAGGAACAGCACAAGATGGAGGTTACCCTCATATTGGTTGTAAAAAAGAATGTTGTGCTAATTTTTATAACGGAACAAACAAGAAAAAAAGTGTTGTAGCTTTGGGTTTGATTGATAGAGAAAATAAACAAAAATGGTTATTTGAAGCTACACCGGACATGCATACTCAATTAGCCGAATTAGAAAATAATCATCTAAAAAAATCAGAAATTATAGATGGTGTCTTTTTAACACACGCACATATTGGGCATTACACTGGCTTAATGTATTTTGGTAGAGAAGCACTTGGCAAACAAAACACAAAAGTATTTGCAATGCCAAAAATGAAAGATTTTTTAATTAAAAATGGTCCTTGGAGTCAATTAATAGGTTTAAAAAACATTGCTTTAAAAGACTTAAAAAACGATTCTACCATGATTATGAATAACAAATTAAAGGTTACTCCTTTTTTAGTTCCTCATAGAGATGAATTTTCTGAAACTGTAGGTTATAAAATATCGGGAACTAAAAAAACAGCCTTATTTATTCCTGATATCGATAAATGGCACAAGTGGAAACACAACATTATTGAAGAAGTTAAAAAAGTTGATTATGCTTTTTTAGATGCTACTTTTTTAAATCAAAACGAAGTAAAAAGAGCGATGTCTGAAGTACCTCATCCTTTTATTGAAGAAACCACAAACTTGTTTAAAAACGAAACTTTAGCAACCAAAAACAAAGTGATTTTTATTCATTTTAATCATACAAATCCTGTTTTACAAGAAAATAGCAAAGAACGAAAAGAAATTGAAAAAATGGGCTTCAAATTTGCAAATGAAGGCGCAAATTATGAGTTGTAGCTGGTAATTAAATTTATTTCCTTACTATAAAAAAACTAACATTGCGGGTATATTTTTTATTACTTGGTTAAAAATTTAGTAATTAGTTACCCGTCCTTTTTTCTACCCTATAAAACCCTTTTCCTCCACCTCTATAAGTATTAATTGACAATATCAATTCGTCTGAACATTCAATACATTTAAATTTATTGAACACTA
This sequence comes from uncultured Polaribacter sp., assembly GCF_947500975.1. GTDB lineage: Bacteria > Bacteroidota > Bacteroidia > Flavobacteriales > Flavobacteriaceae > Polaribacter. Next base: position 72,569 of record NZ_CANMUE010000004.1, on the reverse strand, counting down.
AATCATCCAACCAACTATTTTCTTTTTCAAATTGTTTTACAACATCAGCTAAACTATCTCTATTTTCTTCTAAATATTTAATCTTTCCTTTTTTAACCCAATTATTAAATAACAACACATACATTTCATAATCAACAGGAGATAAACATTCTTGTTCTTTTGGTAAGGAACATTTACATTTATTTTGGGTAAATTTTTCTACCTCTCCATTGGACCATAGAACATAATAACTCCATCGATCATTTGGTCTTCTATATGTTTCTATAACATGTTTATTTTTATCGTCTATACTTAAATCAATTTTTCCAAGATGAGTTTTGGCTTTTTTCAAAACCACTCCGTCTGAAAAAATTAATTGATAAAAAAACAGACTGTCTTTAAATTTTACTGTCAAATTTTCGCTCATATATTTTCAATTACTGGTATCCTGTTTGTGGTAGGGAAATTTGAATTTAAAGTTAACTGCTATTTTACGCAGAAAATAGAAGCTTACAAAAACGGAACTAACTTTTATTTATCATCAGTCTGTTTTAATTATTGTTAATATTCAGGATTGTATTTTCTTTATCTATTATTTCTAAAAATTTATAGATTCCATTTTTTTGAAATTCACCACATTCATTCGCAATTAGAATCACTTTATTCAAAAAACTTTTAGTGAAATATTTATTAATTAAGTACTCTTTTTTTACTGACAAAAAAACTCCTTTTAATTCTTTGATGTGATTTTTACCGGAAGTAACAAATCTGAAAGTAATTTGACTAATGGCTTCATATGCAACGTCTATTTTTTCATTCATTATCATTTCGGTTAAAATATCTAATTTAATATCAGTAAATAATATTTTATCAAGCCAAATATTGTTAGCCAAAAGAGACTTAAAATTATCTGATTTATTTTGATAAGTTTTTTTGATATAATTCCAATCTTCTAATGTCATATTTTCAACAATATCTAGATAAATATCATATCCAGCCCATTCTGCCCAATCCATAGAATCAAGTCCTTCTTTCTCGTATTTTTCTAATTTAGTATAGTAGTACTTTACAACTTGGCTCATAATTATTTAATAACATTTTTACATATGATGGCTATGTGTTCAAATAACTAATTTAGTAAATAATTACAGAACAAGAAAGTATGAGAAAACTTTTGCACTTTGGTAAGAAGTTAGCAAAAAATTGTAATTTTGTCCGCGAGGATTTTCCGAAGAAAAATAAAAGTGTGCAAAAAAGCAACTAACTTTTGTAAAGCACTAAATTAGTAATTTTGTATACAAGATATTAGCAAAAGTTATTATTCAACCATTTTTATTAATTTATCCCTTTCCTTTTTCCTTTTCTTTGATGCAACCCAAAAAGGTATTGAAATTCCACCATAAACTGCTCCACTCGCAACCATAATTCCTCCAAAAACATCTGTTAAACCATTTTTTTTTACTCAAAAGCACTCCTCCGCCAAGAACCATTCCAGAAACAGAAATTGTAGTCATTACAATTCCGACAGTTTTGTTCGTTCTTCTTTTTCGTTCAAGTTTTAGAATCTTGTTTAAATCATTTTGAATATTGGTGTTTTCAAGATTTAAGTTTTCAGTTTTTATTTCTAATGAATTCAGTTTGGCTATTTCTTTTTTAGATAAGGTTTGTGATACTCCATTTAAAAATGAAAAAAGTAAAAATATTATAGTAATTTTTTTCATAATATTCAGTTTTTAATTTTTACAACGTTATTGTATAAGATTAACTGCTTATTTTAAGCAATAAAGTAAGCAAATAAAACACAGATAGAAAATCTTCAAAGACTTTCGTAAATAAGTAATGAGTTTAAACGGCGTTGGTCTTTCGTTATTGTTTTTCAGCTTTTAATCTTTAAATACCGCTTTCCTTGTTAAACTACGCGTTTGTTGTTTGAAGTTTTAGGTATAATAAATTCTGTTGCTTTTTTGAGAAGAAGAAGTTTATTTTCTAAGTGATTTAGTACACAAATAAGAAAAACATTTAAAAAAAGTGCATTAACCCCTTTGAAATTCAGTGTTTTACATAAGTACAGATCTACACTTAGCATTTAGTTTTGCAAAGACAAAGGAGCATACCGAAAATCCTGAAAAAAGAGTAGGCAAAATTAAATTATTAAGTTATGAATATATTACAATTAAAAAAACGATTGGCATTTGTAGTGATGTTTGGTTTTTTATTAACATTTACTATCAATGCAAAAGCTAATGTTGTTTCTAGTGTGGACTGTTTTGAAAATTCAATTATACCGGCAGAACTAAATGATACTGAAACAATTTATTACCCTATTGAATATTATGATTTTAAAAATGGTAAATGGAAAAGATTCTGGAGAGATGTTTTAGAAGGTATCTTAACAGAAATACTGACACCAATAGCACCACCAAATGATAATGACAATGATTTTTCTAGAGAAGATTTAAAAGCAATTCAATCATTTGCAAAAGAAAAAATTGGCAGTAAAGAAGAGGCTTTAGAACTTTATTACAAAATGGAGATGTTAATTCTTTCTGAAAATCAATATATAAAGGAAAATGAGTTGTTAGAGGTTTTTAAGAAGGACAATAGTATGAGGGACTTATTAAACAAAATATTTAACAAAAAAAACAAAACAACATCTAGTAATAAGGTTAATTTCAAGAATAGAAATTTAAAAACAACAACAAAAGCTGATACCAAACTTAGTGAAAAAGCCATAAAATTTAAAGGCAACAGAGGAGATATTATTATTGACAAAAATCAGCCTAAAAATATCGGTAGATTAATAGGCAGAATTATAGGTAAAATAATAAAACACTTTATATAAAAGATAGATAGTAAACTGTTTAAGTAATTAGTAATCTAAAATAGAAATAGAATACTTTATTTAAACAGTTTTTCTTGTTGCATTCTCAAATAATTACAATCTTTTCAATTTCGTATATCATTAAAATAAACTAATGATTTATCACTACCAAAAGTTTTATAATTCAGAATTTTATCTAACCCTTATTATTATTTTTGTTCTATTTCATTCCAATTATCAAATCCCATTTTCGTCAAAAAAGCTTTGGAATTATGAGTAATTTGAATAGCTTGTTTTAAATGTTTTCTGTAAGAATCTAATTTCCAAAATTCCATTGCGAGATTTAGATATATTTCTCTTGTTTTCTTATTCATTATTTTCACTCTATTTTGATTGAAAATAATGAAAGAAAATTTAATTTCACCTTCTGCAAAAACATAATCAGCTAATTTTATTTTTTCATCTATTTTCATTGAAGTAGTTAATGAAAGTATTATGTTTTCTTTCATTTGCTCATCAAAACGATACCAATCTTTTTTTATGATAGCAAAATCCTCTTCTTCTAGTTTTTTTGCAAGTTCAAAAGTTTCCATGCATACATCATTATATAAAAAATTAGGGTCTTTACATAAATTATAGAATTTGATAATTATCACTCCTTTTTTTTTAAGTATTACAACATGTTTGTGTTTGCTTTGTTGCGTTGATTTAGTGTAAAGTTAGCAAAAATTACTGAATAGAAAATCTGATAGGAATTACGTAAATTGGCTTAAAAAAAGCAATAAAACATAAACGTTGTTAGCTTTAATAGTTTATTATACAAAGGTTTATTCTTTTTTCAATTCAAAAATTATCTTAGCATTTAAGTGTTATGAGTTGTTTTTTTCAGCCTTATAAAGTCAATTAACGATATTATTATAAAAAATATAAAGAATAATATTCCTAATGGAATTGTGATAAACAAAAACCAAGGTATAACTCCCCAGAAACAATTAGATTCATTACAAGATTCATTAGTTATTAATTCAGTTATCATAGCCCCAACATATCCTATTATAAAAGGACTTAGAGCTATAACAATAATTAAAAGTATTCCAAATGGAAATTTTATAAAATCTTTTTTTCTCTTAAAATAAAACACTTTTATTTTTGTTAATCATTTTCAAATTATTTTTCAGAAAACTTACTCATCTTCTATTAAAGTCAACGTTCTGGATAAACCGTCGTTTTAATGCGGTTTATGTTTTGTTGTGTGTTTTAAGCACTAAAGTTAGCAAATAAATCACAGATAGAAAGTCCGTTAGGACTTTTGTAAGTGAGCTAAAAACCAGCAATTTTGTTTATACGGTGTTGCCTAACGTTTTTTATTTCATTTTCATTAGTCCTGTCGAATTTTCTTTTATAAAATCTACCATTTTCGACTGAAATATTTTCACATATTCCTTTTCGTAAAAATATTTTTCAATAGTTAATGTAGTTTCAAGTTCTTTGTAACCTTCTGCAAATGAATTCCATCTTTTGTCCCATTTTTGACTTTGGTCTTGGAATTGCTTATTTAATTCCTGAATAGTTTCAAATTTCCCATAAAATTCCGTTAAAACGTTATTATAATCTATTGTTAATTTTCCCATTTTAGCAGTTTTCAAAGCCTCAAGAGTTATTAAAGATAATTCAGGATTATTAAATAGAAATTGATAAACTCCTCCATTATTGGTTTGTGATTCAAAATTTACTAATGAAAAAAACATTCTTTGTTCTTTTGTCATTTTATTTAGAAACTCGGAATGAGATATTTCTCCTTTCCAAGGTTTATAAACATCATTACATAATGTTTGAGTCAGTTCAGTGTATTTATTTGGATAAGATTTCCATTCTTTCCCTGCATATTTTAATTCAATTTCCTTTAACCATTTCTTTTCAACAATTGGAAGATAATTAGTTGATTCATTTTCTGATTTGACTAAAACAAAATCTTTAGGTGCTTTTTCATAAGTTTCAGATTTATTACGAAACCAAAAAAAAGCAATTATTAAAAGAACGATAATTATTGAGGTTATTCCTATTTTCATTTTCGTGGTTAATGTTTGGCAACGTGTTTATATATGGTTTGTTGCGTGAATTTAGCAACTAATTTAGTAAATAATTACTGACAAAGAAAATCCGCGAGGATTTTCGCAAGTAAGCCAGAAGTGAGCAATAAATTATATATGTTGTTGTAGTGCGTTTTTATTTTCAGTTTATGTTTTAAATTATATTCTAAATAATTTCTTCTTGATTTTCTAATATATTCAAAGTTTCTATTTCTTTATAAACTTTGTTTTAGATAATTTCCCATATTCATTCTTCCGATAGAAAATATTTTTGTTTTTTCATTTATATAGTCAATTATCATAATTCCTTTTTGAATAATTTCAGTTTTTTCAAAATCTTCTCCGAAATTTACTGATTCTGTTTTTAAAATAATTTCATAAATTAATTCTAATATTTTTTCAGCGTGAGATTCGTGTAACTTGGAAATATGTTCGATTAATTCTGAATTTTCCATTTTTGCTATTCTCACTAATGATAGGTCAAATTCATTTTTCAGCGCTTCATTAATATCTCCAATTTCACTTTCAGCATTATTTGAATTTATTCCACTAATTTTCCCAATTAAACTATTTAAAAGTAAAAGTAACTTTTGAATTTCTCGTTTTATAAAATCTTTTTCAACTTCCATTTTTCATTTTTAAGAGCCAGTTGGTCAATGCACTACAACTTCGATATATACTGAACTTGTTTAAAGTTCTGATGTAAAAGATAAAACTTTTTATATTATTAATAACAATTTACTTCTCTAAAATTTTAGCAATATTAGGTTTAAAATAATTTGGCCCTTTTAAAACTTTACCGTCTTCTCTGTAAATTGGCTTGCCATCTTCACCAAGTTTACTCATATTGCTACGTTGAATTTCATTAAACACTTCTTCAATTTTATTTTGCATTCCGTGTTCAATAATTGTTCCGCATAAAATATATAGCATATCTCCTAAAGCATCTGCCACTTCAACTAAATCGTTATTTTGTGCAGCTTCTAAATATTCTTCATTTTCTTCTTTCATCAACTCAAAACGCAATTTTTTTCTATCATCAGAAATATTTACTGTTGGTTTGTCTTGAATATTTATTTTAAATGCTGTGTGAAATGCATGAACTGCGGCTATTTTATTTTTCATTGATTTTAATTTTACTATTTTAAAATGGAAATTAGATGTTTTTAATTTGTAATTTTGCGACTTACAATATATAGAAACTTTATGAAAACTTACACTTCATAAATTCTATTATTTAAAACTTTTAAAAGGATATTAACTATGTTTTTAGGCGCTTACTTTACTACTGGAAGAATTATTTTTATAATATTTTTTGTCTTAGCTTTTGGAACTTTAGTTGCAATGAGTTACAAAAAAGATATTAAAAACCATGATCGTTATTATAAAAACGCTGGTAAAAAAGTAGCAATTTATGGCGGATTAATTATTGCTATTTTTGTAGCAATCCGCTTTATATTTGGTAATTAACTAGGGTATTTAAAACAATCTGTAGTATGGTCGTTTACCATACCAACTGCTTGCATATAAGCGTATATTACCGTAGAACCTACAAATTTAAAACCTCTTTTCTTTAAATCTTTTGATATTATATCAGACAAAGGTGTTGTTGCAGGCACATCTTCTCTTTTATGAAATTTATTTATAATTGGTTTTTCATCTACATAACTCCAAATAAATTTTGAGAAGGAACCAAATTCTTCTTGTATATCCATAAATAATTTAGCATTAGTTATAGCACTTCTTATTTTTAGTTTATTTCTAATAATACCAGCGTCTTGCAATAAAGATTCATATTTACTTTCTGAATATTTTGCTATTTTTTGATAATCAAAACAATCAAATGCTTTTCTAAAATTTTCTCTTTTGTTTAAAATGGTAATCCAACTTAAGCCTGCTTGAAAAGTTTCTAAAACCAAAAATTCAAATAAAGTTTCATCATCATAAACTGGTTCTCCCCATTCATTATCATGATAATCTTGATATAATTTACTATCTGTAACCCAAAAACATCTGTGCTTCATTTTATTTATTTTAACGATGAATTTAATGTTAAAAGATGTAAAAAACAATGCTTTTTAAAATAATTTTTGCTACTTTACTTTTGATAAAACTTATGATTATGAAACTTTTAAAACCTATATCTTTTATTTTTATTCTTACAATACTTTTATACGCCTGTGCTTCATCACCCATAAACAATAAAACATCAATAAAAGAAAAACCCGTTGTAATTGCAAATGATAGTTTAGAATATGAAATTACCATTTTGGATATTGGTTTTAACACATATTTAAACTCTATAGCTCAACCAAGAAATTATTATTCTCAAAGCTATTTAGAAGCTAGAAATAGAGGCTGGGTAACAACTTGGAATATGAGAGCTCAAAATCCAAATCAATATAACCCAAATATTTATGAAAATGTTATTGATTACCAACAACATATTAATTATGGTTATGAAGTAAATTATTTATTGTTTAATTACTTTTTATTTGCTCAAAACAAATATCGAATGAATTTAGGCGGTGGTTTTACAAGGAATAGAATTAATTAAATCTTTTCAAACCTAACAAAACTATAATCGTATTTATTTTTTTCATCTGCTTTAAAATCTATTCTAGAAATTTCTTTCCAAATTTTTAAATCAATTTCAGGAAAAAAAACATCTGCATCAAACTCATGATGTACAATTGTTAAATCTATAGCATCTGCTAAGTTATTTTCAAGAGTTTGTTTATAAATTTGAGCCCCTCCAATTATATAAATTTCATCATCAGAACTTGCCATTTCAATAGCGTCTTTTATACTGTTGGCTATTAAACATCCATCTTTAAAATAATTATTGTTTCTAGTAATAATTATTGTAGTTCTATTTGGCAATGGTTTTCCAATAGATTCAAAAGTATTTCTACCCATTAATATGTGATGACCTGTAGTAACTTTTTTAAATCTTTTTAAATCTGCCGGTAAGTGCCAAATTAAATCGTTGTCTTTTCCTAATGCATAATTTTTAGCAATTGCTGCAATAACTGTAACCATATTCTTTCTTCATTTTTAACAAAAATAATGTAAAAAGTTATACAGATTTGACATTTTAGTACCTTTTAAAGAAAATAAAAGAAAACAACGAATACGTTTTCGGAGTAAAGCCACTGAAAATCAAACCAAAAGAAGTTATCTTTTTTTAATATAAGTGTAATTTTATAGTCATTTAATTTTGAATTACAAATATTTTTTTAATCAAATTATCAAAGCCATAATTCTTAATTATTCTTAAATTTTTATTATTCTTCATTAATATTTCTACTATATTTATACTGTAAAATTTGAAAATAAATTATTATGGCTATTAAAAAACAATTTTTGAAAAGTAAACCCGTTTGTAAAGTTACTTTTACTGTACCTGCTCAAGAAGCAAATGAAGTTGTAGTTGTTGGAAATTTTAATGAATGGGATGCAAAAGCAACTCCTTTAAAAAAATTAAAAAATGGATCTTTTAAAGGTTCTATTAATTTAGCCTCTGGAAATTCTTATGAATTCAGATACTTAGTTGATGGTTCTTATACTAATGAAACAGAAGCTGATAACTTTGCATGGAATGATTATGCTGGAGCTGAAAACAGTGTATTAAATTTATAAAACAAAAAAAGGTTTTCAAATTAGATTTGAAAACCTTTTTTTAACAAACTTTTTTTTTACTAAACTGCAACTTCTCCTTTAATATGAGGATGCGGATTGTAGTTTATTAATTCAAAATCTTCAAAAGTAAAATTTTCAATATTTTTTACTTCTGGATTTATTTTCATAGTTGGCAAAGGTCTTACATCTCTAGACAATTGTAATTCTAATTGTTCTACATGATTACTGTAGATATGTGCGTCTCCAAAAGTGTGAATAAAATCGCCAGCTTCATAGCCACAAACTTGTGCCATCATCATAGTAAACAATGCATAAGAAGCAATATTAAAAGGAACTCCTAAAAAAATATCTGCACTTCTTTGATACAATTGACAAGATAATTTTCCATCAGCAACATAAAATTGAAAAAATGCATGACAAGGAGGTAAAGCCGCTTTATTATTAGCAACATTTTCTGAAAAAGATACAGATGTATCTGGTAAAACTGAAGGATTCCATGCAGAAACTAACATTCTTCTAGAATTTGGATTATTTTTTAAAGTATCAATTACTTCTTTAATTTGATCCACCTCATCACTATTCCAATTACGCCATTGATGCCCATAAACAGGACCTAAATCTCCATTCTCATCTGCCCATGAATTCCAAATTTTCACACCATTATCTTGTAAATATTTAATATTTGTATCACCTTTTATAAACCAAAGTAATTCATAAATAATCGATTTTAAGTGTAACTTTTTTGTAGTTACCATTGGAAATCCTTTACTTAAATCGAAACGCATTTGATAGCCAAAAACACTTTTTGTTCCAGTTCCTGTTCGATCCCCTTTTTCATTACCGTTTTCTAAAACGTGTTTTACTAAATCGTGATATTGTTTCATTTTCTTCTATTTTTTTCCAATTTTAAAAATAAAAAAAGCTTTAACATTAATGCTAAAGCTTTAGGTATTTATATCAATAAGTTATTAACTATTTTATCCTATAATCATTCCTGCAATTGTTGCAGACATTAATGATGCAATTGTACCACCAATTAAAGCTTTCATTCCAAATTCTGATAACGTTTTTCTTTGACCAGGAGCTAAAGAGCCTATACCTCCAATTTGAATTCCTATTGAAGCAAAATTTGCAAAACCACATAACATATATGTTGCCATAATTATAGATTTATTAAATGTTAAATGAGTTGCACTTGCTACATTTTTTAATTCTGCTAATTGTATATAACCAACAAATTCACTTGCTGCTAATTTGATTCCTAGTAATTGCCCCATCAAAGTCATATCTGTTGAAGGAACACCAATTAACCACATTAAAGGTGCAAAAATATAACCTAAAAGAAATTCTATTGATAATTTATCATATGCTGTATTTTGCGCAATAATATCATTTAAAGAAGTAATATTTCCAATTAAATCTAAACCGCCATTTAACATTGCAATTACCGCTACAAAAACTAATAACATTGCTCCTACATTTACAGCTAACCTTAAACCTTCTGTGGTTCCATTAGCAATAGCGTCTAAAACATTTGATCCTATTTTTTCTTGAGAAACAGTTACATCGGTATTTACTTCTTCTGTTTGTGGATACAATATCTTAGAAATAACAATTGCACCAGGAGCTGCCATTACTGATGCAGCTAATAAATGTTTTGCAAATACAAGTTCTAATTCTTTATCTCCTCCTCCTAAAAATCCAATATAAGCTGCCAAAACTGCGCCAGCCACTGTAGCCATTCCACCAATCATTACTAATAGCATTTCAGACTTATTCATTTTTTCTAAATAAGCTTTAATTAACAATGGTGCTTCTGTTTGACCTAAGAAAATATTACCAGCTACAGATAAACTTTCCATACCAGAAATTCCTAAAAACTTAGACAAAACTATTGCTAATATTTTTACTATTTTTTGAATTATCCCTAAGTAAAACAATAATGATGTTAATGCAGAAAAGAAAATAATTGTTGGTAAAACTTGAAAAGCAAATATGTATCCAAAAGTATTCATATCTTCAATTAAACCACTAAATAAAAACATACTACCTGCTTTAGTGTATTCTAAAATTTGGATAAAAAGTTTTCCAACCAATTCAAATCCTTTTTGAATAAATGGCACTTTTAATACACCAATTGCAATAATTAATTGAAGTGACAATCCAATCCCTACCTTTTTCCAATCAATTGCTTTTCTATTTGAACTGAATAAAAATGCAATTATAATTAAAGAAATCATTCCTAAAAGCCCTCTCCATAAAGTGTTTAATGAGAAACCTTGACTTTGAATTATTGTATCATTTTTTATTTCTTTCTTTTCTACAACCTCATTTACAACCAAATTAACTTCGCTTTCAGGAATTATTATTGAAGCATATTCTTTTGATGAAAATGTATACATTTTATCATTCTCAGACAAAACTAAACTTGCATTATCAAAAGAAACTATATTATAATACCTAACAGTATCTTTTGGTTCTTTGTAGTTAAATATCAATAAATTATTCTGATGAATATAATTACCCGATGCATTTAAATTATTCTCAGATTTTAAAGAAATAGTAAAGTTACCGTCTTTTAAAGAAAAAACATCACTTGAGTCTGTTTCTTGAATAAGAGTTCCATCTATTTTTTTTATGGAAGAAATGCTCCAGTCTTGTTCTATTTCTTGAGAATAAGATATAAAAGAAATTACAGAGAGTAGAAGTATTAATAGTTTTTTCATGTGATTATTTTTTAAGAGCGTTTACTAATTTCATCTCTTATTTTTGCTGCTAATTCGTAATTTTCATTTACAACAGCAGTATTTAATTTATTGTGTAATTCTTTTAATGAAACTTCAGAAAAACTGTTTTCTTTTTCTGAAGTTAATTCGTCTAACTCTAAAGAATAATCACCAAAATCTTCATTTTTATCCAATGCCAATTCCTCTTCAACTTTTAAATATACTCCAGCTTTATCTAAAATATTTTCATAAGTATAAATTGGTGCATTAAAACGAATGGCAATTGCTATGGCATCAGAAGTTCTTGTGTCTATTACTTCTTTTACACCCTCTCTTACACAAACAAGACTCGAAAAAAAGACACCATCTACCAATTTATGAATAATAACTTCTTCTACTTTTATTAAAAAAGTATCAGAAAATGTTTTAAACAAATCGTGTGTAAGCGGTCTTGGAGGTCTAATCTCTTTTTCTAAAGCTATTGCTATAGATTGTGCTTCAAATGCTCCTATAATAATTGGTAAGGTTCTTGTACCTTTAATTTCACTTAAAACCAAAGCATAAGCTCCACTTTGGGTTTGGCTATAAGAAATACCTTTAATGGTTAGTTTTATTAAACTCATATATCTTTCTGCAAAATGTAAAAAAGCATCATAAATTACACTTTTTTAGTGGGCACAATTTAATAAAAATAATAGATTGATAACTTTTATTTTATCAGTTTTTATGAAAAGAAAAAACCTATAAGTAATTATACCAATAGGTTTTCTTTAAAAACTATGTTTGAACTTGAATTAAGCTTGTTTAAATGCTTTTAATTTTTCTATTAATTTGGGTACAACTTCAAAAGCATCACCAACAATACCATAATCTGCAGCCTTAAAAAACGGCGCTTCTGGATCAGTATTTATTACAACTTTTACTTTTGATGCATTGATACCAGCTAAGTGCTGTATTGCTCCAGAAATTCCAATAGCAATATATAAGTTAGATGCAACAGGTTTACCAGTTTGCCCAACATGTTCTCCATGAGGTCTCCATCCTAAATCAGAAACTGGTTTAGAACATGCAGTTGCCGCACCTAAAACTCCAGCTAATTCTTCAATCATTCCCCAATTTTCTGGTCCTTTCAAACCTCTTCCTGCAGAAACTACAACATCAGCATCAGCAATAGTTACTTGCCCCGTACTTCTTTCTAATTTTTCTGATGTTACTTTTGTCGCTTCAACCGTAGCATCAAAACTTTCTGTAGTTCCAGAAACAACGTTCTCATGAACTCCGTAAGAATTTTTAGCTACTCCAATTACTTTATTTTCTGTTGAAATTATTGTATTTGAGAAACCTTTATTAGAAAATGCTTTTCTTTTTACAGTAAAAGGACTTGTTGAACTTGGCAAAGCCACTACATTTGATGCATAACCAGCATTTAAAGCTACTGCCAAAATTGGTGCTGCATACAAAGTATCTATACTAGAGTCTAAAATTATTACTGTTGAATTTTGCGCATCTGCAACTTGTTTAATTACTGACGCATAACTATTTGCATTAAAAGTAACTAAAGAATCATTTGTTACAGAAACTACTTTTTCTGCTCCATACGTATACAATTCTTCTGTATTATCTGCATTTATGGTTACAACAACTACATTACTATTAAGTTGTTCTGCTACTTTTTTTCCATAAGAAACTACTTCAAAAGCACTTTTCTTAAATTTTCCGTCTGTTGAATCGGCAAAAACTAAAACTGACATATTTAATATTGTTTAATTGGTAAAATGTTTAATTTATGTAACTGTTATAAAAATGTTCTTTAACAGTTAAATGAAAAACAATTACACGTTTATATTTTATTTTGATGAAAACTTTTAAACGAAAAAACGTTTAAATATTTACATATATTTAAATCACTTTAGCTTCATTATGTAACAAGCTAATTAGCTCATCTACATTATCTGCATCTACTAATTTAACAGCTCCTTTTGGTGCTGGTTTTTCAAAAGATTGTATTGAAGTTGCATTTTCTACAGCAATAGGTTCAACTACATTTAAAGGTTTTTTACGAGCCATCATAATACCTCTCATGTTTGGTATGCGTAAATCTTTTTCCTCTACAATTCCTTTTTGACCTGCAACAACTAAAGGTAAAGAAGTACTTAAAGTTTCGTTTCCACCATCAATTTCTCTAGATAAAGTAGCAGAAGTTCCATCAACTTCCATCCCAATACAACCATTTACAAAATTGAAGTCTAATAATGAAGCTAACATTCCAGGAACCATTCCTCCATTATAATCAATCGATTCTCTTCCGGCTAATACTAAATCATAACCTCCATTTTTTACAACATCCGCTAATTGTTTTGCAACTGACAAACCATCAACCGCATCCATATTAACACGAATTGCATCATCAGCTCCAATAGCTAAAGCTTTTCTTAATGTTGGTTCTGTTGATGAATTTCCAACATTTACAACAGTTACAGAAGCTCCTTGCTTCTCTTTAAACCACATTGCTCTTGTAAGACTAAACTCATCATAAGGGTTTATTACAAATTGTACTCCATTTGTATCAAACTTAGTATCATTATCTGTAAAATTAATTTTTGATGTAGTATCTGGTACATGACTAATACAAACCAATATTTTCATAAATTCTAATTTTTAATCATTTTCTTAATCACAAAATTACGGCTTTTTTTTTGAAAATACTATGCGTGCATAATAAATTTTTATAGATTTTAACATTCTCGAAATCGATTGAGTGAAAATTACATGATAAATACGTTAGTTTCTAAACTTGAAATAAAAAAATGACAATTAATTTATTACTTTTGTCTTTAAATAATTTTTACAACTAAAAACTTAAATGAAAACAGTTCAATTCAGAGAAGCTATTTGCGAAGCAATGAGTGAAGAAATGCGCAGAGATGAAAGCATTTATTTAATGGGTGAAGAAGTTGCCGAATATAATGGAGCTTACAAAGCTAGTAAAGGAATGTTAGACGAGTTTGGTGCAAAAAGAGTTATAGACACTCCAATTGCAGAACTTGGTTTTGCAGGTGTTGCAATCGGGTCTGCCATGAATGGTAATAGACCAATTGTAGAATACATGACCTTTAACTTTTCTTTGGTTGGTATTGATCAAATTATAAATAATGCCGCAAAAATCAGACAAATGTCTGGTGGTCAATTCAATTGCCCAATTGTATTTAGAGGTCCAACAGCTTCAGCTGGTCAATTAGGTGCAACACATTCACAGGCATTTGAAAACTGGTTTGCAAATACACCAGGTTTAAAAGTAATTGTACCTTCTAACCCATATGATGCAAAAGGATTATTAAAAGCTGCAATTAGAGATGATGATCCAGTTATTTTTATGGAATCTGAACAAATGTATGGTGATAAAATGGAAATTCCGGAAGGTGAATACATTATACCAATTGGTGTTGCAGAAACGAAAAGAGAAGGAACAGATGTAACTATTGTTTCTTTTGGTAAAATTATTAAAGAAGCTTATAAAGCTGCTGAAGAATTAGCAAAAGAAAATATTTCTGTAGAAATTATCGATTTAAGAACAGTTCGTCCAATGGATCATGATGCTATTTTAAAATCAGTAAAGAAAACAAATAGATTAATTATTTTAGAAGAAGCATGGCCATTTGCTAGTGTATCTACTGAAATTACTTATAGAGTTCAAGATGAAGCATTTGATTATTTAGATGCACCAATTAAAAGAATTACTACTGCAGATACACCTGCGCCTTATTCACCAGTATTGTTAGAAAAATGGATTCCAAATTCTAACGATGTAGTAAAAGCAGTAAAAGAAGTTATGTACTTATAAAAGTATACTTATCATATTATAAAACCCTTTTCCAATGGAAAAGGGTTTTTTGTTTTAAATACCGAAAACCATTAAGTAAATTTTAGCCTAAAATCAAAAATAAACCTCATATATTCACTATTTTTGAACAATATTATTTTAAATAAAAAACAATGAGTAAAGAACAAAAGAAGCCGATAACATTTGATGTACTAATAGAAATACCTAAAGGAAGTAGAAACAAATATGAATATGATTTTACATTAAATAAAATTAGATTTGATAGAATGTTATTTTCCTCTATGATGTATCCTGGTGATTATGGATTTATTCCTGAAACTTTGGCATTAGACTCAGATCCTTTAGATATATTAGTATTAGGACATCAACCAACATACCCAATGGTTGTTATGGAAGTTAGACCAATTGGTGTTTTTTATATGACGGATGAAAAAGGACCTGATGAAAAAATAATTTGTGTTCCTGTATCAGATCCTATTTGGAATAACAAAACTGATATTTCTGATTTAAATCCTCATAGATTAAAAGAAATAGAACATTTCTTTAAAGTTTATAAAGACTTAGAAAAGAAAAAAGTTGATACAGGTGGTTGGGGTAATGCAGAAGAAGCAATTAAAATATACCATGAATGTGTAAAACGTTATGATAATAGTGAACACAAGAAAAAAAGAACCTTCACTATATAATTATCATATCCTTAAAATATCGCTAAAAATTTAAACCATCTTTAATTTAAGGTGGTTTTTTTTATCAATTTGGTTTTTATACTTTTGTTTCCGTTATAAACTAATCAAATTATAAATATTTATGGAATCAATAATGATTTACATGCCAATTGCCATGGCAGTTTTAGGCTTAATCTATATGTGGGTTAAGAAATCTTGGGTTATGAAACAAGATGCAGGAAATGGTAAAATGAAAGAAATTTCTGATTACATCTACGAAGGCGCATTAGCTTTTTTAAGTGCCGAGTATAAACTACTCACTATTTTTGTTGTTATAGTAAGTATTGCTTTGGCAGTGGTATCTTTTATAGTGCCAACAACAGACATCCTTATTGTAGTCGCTTTTATTTTTGGAGCTGTTTTTTCTGCTTATGCAGGAAATATTGGAATGAAAATAGCAACTAAAACAAATGTTAGAACAACTCAAGCGGCAAGAACAAGTTTACCAAATGCTTTAAAAGTATCTTTTGGAGGAGGAACAGTAATGGGGCTTGGAGTTGCTGGTTTGGCTGTTTTAGGCTTAACTATTTTTTTTATCATTTTTTACAACTATTTTATGAATGGCGCATCAGGAACTTTTTCTGTTGATAAAATGACAATTGTTCTAGAAACCTTAGCAGGGTTTTCTTTAGGTGCAGAATCTATTGCTTTATTTGCTAGAGTTGGAGGAGGAATCTATACAAAAGCTGCCGATGTTGGTGCTGATTTAGTGGGTAAGGTTGAAGCAGGAATTCCTGAAGATGATCCTAGAAATCCTGCTACAATTGCAGATAATGTGGGTGATAATGTAGGTGATGTAGCAGGTATGGGAGCAGATTTATTTGGTTCTTACGTAGCAACAGTTTTAGCCGCAATGGTTTTAGGAAACTATGTGATAAAAGATATGGGAGGAAGTATTTCTGACGCTTTTGGTGGTATTGGCCCAATCTTATTACCAATGTCAATAGCCGGTGTAGGAATCATTATTTCTATCATAGGTACAATGTTGGTAAAAATTAAAAGTAACGATGCTAAAGAAACACAAGTTATGGGTGCTTTAAATCTAGGAAACTGGGTTTCTATTGGTTTAGTAGCTGTAGCATGTTTTGTATTATGTAAATGGATGTTGCCAGAAACTATGCAAATGGAATTCTTTGGTGAAGGTTTACAAGAAATATCTTCTATGAGAGTTTTTTATGCAACTTTAGTTGGTTTAGTTGTTGGTGCTGTAATATCATCAGTAACTGAATATTATACAGGATTAGGAAAATCTCCAATCTTAAAAATTGTTCAACAATCTTCAACAGGGGCTGGAACAAATATTATTGCTGGTTTAGCTACTGGTATGATTTCTACTTTTCCATCAGTACTATTATTTGCTGGTGCAATTTGGGCTTCTTATGCTTTTGCTGGTTTTTATGGGGTTGCCTTAGCAGCTTCTGCAATGATGGCAACAACTGCTATGCAATTAGCAATTGATGCTTTTGGACCAATTTCTGATAACGCAGGTGGTATTGCAGAAATGAGCGAACAAGAACCAATTGTTAGAGAAAGAACTGATATTTTAGATTCTGTTGGTAATACAACTGCTGCAACTGGTAAAGGTTTTGCAATTGCTTCTGCAGCATTAACATCATTAGCATTATTTGCTGCCTATGTAACATTTACAGGAATTGACGGAATTAACATTTTTAAAGCGCCTGTTTTAGCAATGCTATTTGTTGGTGGAATGGTACCTGTTGTATTTTCTGCCTTAGCAATGAATGCTGTTGGTAAAGCTGCTATGGAAATGGTGCAAGAAGTACGTAGACAATTTAAAGAGATTCCTGGAATTATGGAAGGAACTGGAAAACCTGAATACGATAAATGTGTGGCAATTTCTACACAAGCATCTTTAAAAGAAATGATGTTACCAGGTTTATTAACTATTGGTTTTCCTTTAATTATTGCTTTTGTTCCAATGATTTTTGGAATGAATAATTTAGCAATTGCTGAAATGTTAGGTGGATATATGGCTGGAGTTACTGTTTCTGGTGTTTTATGGGCAATTTTTCAAAATAACGCGGGTGGTGCTTGGGACAATGCTAAGAAATCTTTTGAAGCTGGTGTAGAAATTAATGGTGAAATGACTTACAAAGGTTCTGAAGCTCATAAAGCTGCCGTAACTGGTGATACTGTAGGAGATCCTTTTAAAGATACTTCTGGACCATCAATGAACATTTTAATAAAACTTACTTGTCTAATTGGATTAGTAATTGCTCCTATTTTAGGAGGTCATTCTACTAATAATCATGCAATGAAAAATGAAGTTAAGAAAGAAGTTAGTGTTGAGGTTAAAAGCAATGATTCAGAAATGGCGGTGGCTACAATTACTACTACTAAAACAATAGATGGTAAAACAACTACTAAGGTTCAAGAAATTGAAGGTACAATTGCAGAAATTGAAAAGAAAGCTAATGAAGCAGGAGAAATTGTTTCTGTAAATATTGAAAAATCTGACGAAAAAGTAACCCAAGAAATAAAAGTTATTGTTGAGAAGAAAGAATAACTCTTATAAATATTATTTCATAAAACAAGTATCCATTTTTGGATGCTTGTTTTTTTTACGAAATAATCATATAATTTCTTTTCCATAGAATTTAATATTCTTGCTACTAACAAATTTTAGATGTTTTAATGCTTTCCAAAAACAAAAAAAAACTTTTCATTCGTTGTTTTTTGACTTAACTTACTTATAGAATTATTTGTTAATTGTAAAACTCTTGGATAACCACCAGTAACTTGGCAATCTTTCATCAAAACAATCAATTTACCAGATGGGGTTAATTGTACTGTACCAGGTAAAACCGCAGATGTAAGAATTTGAGGTAAATTATTTTCTATAATTTCAACAAGCCTATACCCCATTCTATTATTATCTATAGAGATAGTAAATAACTGACTTTCTAATTGTTTTTTTTGAGATACATTTAATAAATTAAATTCAGGACCTATATTACATGCTATTTCTTGTGATTGAAAATGTGCATTTTGATTTTTTATTGAAGAGTTTGAAGTTTTTAAATCACTTTTTAAAGAAGAAATTGGTAACATGTCTCCTTTTTTAATAAAAAGCTGATGAGTTACATTAGAATAAAAACTTCTACTATTTAAAACTTTATCTGTTAAAAAACCACCTTTTACAGCCAAGTAACAACGTACTCCTGAGTTTATTTTTCCAAAAGATAATATATCATTTTTAAAAACCTTAATTCTTGAATTCAAATTAATAGACTTGTTGTTTATCTTAGGTGAAAAATTACCTCCAGAAATACAAATAATGGTTTCTGTAAAAAATTCTAATTTACATCCACTAAAAGTAATTTCTAAAACAGCATCATCTAATGTGTTATTTAAAACATTGTTTGCTAAATTTGAAGAAAAAGAATCCATAACACCAGAAACTGGTACGCCAATGGAAGCAAAACCATCTCTACCTCTATCTTGAATAGAAGTAAAAAAACCAGCTTTTATTACTTTAATCATACAATAACTTTTTTAGAAATTATATAATTACTTTTTTCTACTTCTTTTTCTAACGCTATAAATTCTTTTAAAGAAATTTGTTTAAATTTTATTTGATCTCCAGCTTTTGCAAAACAGGGATTTTCTTTTTGAACATCAAAAAAATTGATTGGAGTTAAACCTATAATATTCCAACCTCCAGCAGATTCCGATGGATAAATCCCAGTTTGTTCTCCTCCAATTGCAACAGTACCTTTAGCAACTTTTAATCTAGGATTTGGCTTTCTATTAAAGAATAATTTTGAATCTAACCCACCTAAATATAAAAAACCAGGTAAAAAACCGATAAAGAATACTGTATAGATTTTTTCTGAATGCAATTTTATTATTTCTTGAATTGACAGGTTAGATTTGGTAGAAATTTCTTCTAAATCTACTCCAAATTTAGTATCATAACAAACAGGAATTTCCCAAATAAAATTATCCTTTTTTAAAAATTGGAAATCTATTTTATATATCGATTTTAAATATTCTACTTCATTTAAAAAATTATTAATTTTTTCTTTATATTTAATTGTAAGAGAATTGTAGCCAACTATTAAATCGGTATAAAGATCCGGTTTTTTATTTCTTAATTTTTCTTTGAAAAGCAAAATATCATTTAAAATATTTTTATCGATACTTGCATTCCACTCTATTAAAACAGCTTGTTTCCCAAAAGGTTTATATGTTAGTTTATGCACCAATTTTAACGCATTCTTTTTTTAGTTTTTCTGATAAATATTTTGCAATTTCTACGGCATTTTTTGTATCACCATGAATACAGAAAGTGTCCCCTTGTATTATTTTTTCTATACCAGAAATAGTTTTTACCTTTTTATTTTTTAGCATATAAAAAACATGATTAAAAACTTGGCTTTTATCAATTATTAAAGCATTATTTTCACTTCTAGAAACCAATGTTAAATTATCATTGTAATTTCTATCTGCAAAAACTTCATATTTTATTTTGATATTATTTTTTATAGCAATTTTCTCAATCACAGAATTAAACGGTACATATAAAAAAGTAGTTTTTGAGTATTTTTTTATCGATTTTATAAATACCTCTGCATAACTTTTATCAACAGCAATTAAATTATACAAAGCTCCATGAGGTTTTATATGATGGAGTTTTGCCCCAAAAAAAGATAATCTTTCAACAAATAAATTTAATTGATTTTCAATACTGTCTTGCAATTGTTGAAATGATATATTCATCACCTTTCTTCCAAAATTTTCTTTATCTGGAAATGAAGGATGCGCCCCAATTAAAACATTGTTTTTTATTGCTAATCTAACAGTTTCATCTATTGTTTTAGCAGTTCCAAAATGACCTCCACAAGCAATATTACAAGAAGAAATATAAGGCATTAGCAAATATTCATTTTCTATACCTTCACCAACATCACAATTAATATCAATTATCATTTTCTAAATCAAATTAAATACTTTTAAAATTCCTTTTATTCCTAAAAAAATGGTGATCATTAAAATTACAAAACCAAAAATATTTTGAGTTTTAGAATTTACAAAATCCCCTAAAAGGGCTTTTTTATTCATAATCCATAATAAAATTCCTGCAATTACTGGCAATAGCATTCCATTTGCAACTTGTGCAAATTTTATTATTTCAATTGGTTTTATTCCAATTGATGAAAATAAAACACCTAAAGACAAAATAAAAATCCAAACAAACCTAAAACGTTTTGATTTTAATCCACCTTTCCATCCTAAACACCCTTTTGCAACATAAGCAGCTGCTAAAGGAGCAGTAATTGCTGACGTAATTCCTGCAGCAAATAACCCCAATGCTAAAAAATATTTAGCAAAATCGCCATATAAAGGTGCTAATCCTTGTGCTAAATCTGCAACATTAGAAATATCTTTATATGGTATTGCTGCAGCAGAAACAATAATTGCCATAGAAACTAATCCTCCTAAAATAATAGAAACTATTGTATCCTTTTTAGCTAATGGTAAATCTTCACTTTTATTCCATCTTTCTTTTACCAAAGAAGCATGTAAAAATAAATTATAAGGCACTACCGTAGTACCGATTAAACCAATAATAGTTAGCAAACTTTTTTCTGGAAACTTTGGAATAAACATCCCTTTTAAAACTTCTATAACATTAGGTTTTGTTACAATTGCAGTAATTATAAATGAAACACTCATAATTAAAACAAGTGTTACGAGTACTTTTTCTAAAAATTTATAATTTCCAATATATAAAAGCACAAATCCAATAACACCAATTAAAAGACTCATTAAATTAATTGATATATCACCAATATTTAAAATTGATTCTCCAAAAACAGTTTCTAAACCTAAAATTCCGCCACTTATATTTGCTGCTTCGTAAGATGCATTGCCAATAACAATTGCCGATAAAATTAATAATGTAATAAACTGTTTTAAAAAAGGAATTTTTATTTCTTCTCTAATAACTTCTGATAATCCTTTCTGTGAAATAATACCTAATCTTGCAGCCATTTCTTGTAAAACAATGGTTGCAATGATAGAAAGTAACATTGCCCACAATAAATTAAACCCAAAATTTACACCTGCCAAAGTACATAATGTTACCGTACCTGGACCTATAAAAGCCGCTGCAACTAAAGTACCTGGACCAATATTTTTAAAAATATTTTTAATCATTATCTATAGAGTTTAAAGCATAAATAGCAAAACTACCTAACCAATGACCTCCTTCATAACTATCTCCAACAATACTTGGTAATGAATAATTAATATGCTGATTTGCAATATTTTTTAAATGATCATACTCTGGCATTCCTTTAATTATTTTATTAATTGCCCAAGCTCTAGAAAAATTTACACCATCTAAATGCACTAATTTTCCATCTGTTCTATCAGAGACTTTACCAACCTCAAAAACGAAATTTTTATCTTTTAGTTCAGGAAGAAAATCTGAAAACCATACACTATATTCTTCTTTAGACAAAATACGTTTCATAATTGCTGCTTCTTGCAAACAAGGTGATAGAAAATCATAGCCACTTGGCTCCCATGATAATGGACAATTTGCGTCTTTTAAATAAAAATATTTTGCTCTTTTTTTTATAAGTTCTTTTAATTTTAAATTTCCAAGTGTAGTTGCATAATCCCAAGCAAAAGTTAATCCAAAAGCGGTATTGGTATGCTCTCCTACCCTAATTGGGTAATTTAATTTTGGTAAAAAAGCCATGTAATTTTCAACAATTAAATTGGTTAACGGTTGTAAATTAGTTTCCAATTCTCTTGCAGTTTCATCATCCCAAGTATGTAGTTCTTCTGCTAATTTTAAAAGCCAAGCCCACCCATAAGTACGCTCGAAAGTTTTGTTATGTTCTCCATAAAAATAGCTGATTTCTTTTGCTATTTTTTCTTTTGTAATATTTGCTAAAAGTTTTTGTTTTATCTCAGATGAGTTTTTTAAACCAGGAAACTGTTTTAATAATGATACCAAACTCCAATGACCATGAACAGAAGAATGCCAATCGAAACAACCATAAAAAGCGGGATGCAATTCTTTTGGTGATTGTAAATCTTCACTACTTCCAATAGTTTGATTTAACCTATTTGGGTATTCAACATTAATACAATTGATAGGTAAACTTGCTAAATTATTAGCTTGTTTTAAATTTAATACCGGAGTTTCAACTTTTTTTATTTGACTTCTGTTTTTCTTAACTGAAGTTTTACAAGCTATTATTGATAAGAGAATAAATGAATAAATAAGTTTTTTCATTCTATTTTTTTTTTAGATTATTTATAAAAATAGTAAAAAGATTCCACAAAAAAAGCATCTAAATTTAGATGCTTTTAAAAAATTATTTTTATTTAAAAAGAATAGCGTTGTGGACCTCCTCTACGTATATCTTCACTAGCAACTTCTTCAAATTGCGTAAAGTTATGTCTAAATGCATTTGATAATTTAAATGCTGTTTTATAATAAGCTTCATCATCATTCCAAGTTGCTCTTGGGCTCAATAATTCTGTTGGAACACCAGGGCAAGTTCTTGGTTGTGCAACGCCAAATACGGAATGAATATGATAATCTTCATATCTGTAGCTACCTAAATCACCATTTAAAACAGCAGAAATCATTGCTCTTGTATATTTTAAAGGCATTCTTCTACCAACGCCATATTGTCCGCCAGACCAACCTGTATTAATTAACCAAACGTTTACACCAGCATCTTTCATTTTTTTACTTAACATCTCTGCATATTTTGTTGGATGCAAAGGCATAAAAGGCGCTCCAAAACAAGCTGAAAAACTTGGTGTTGGCTCATTAACTCCTGCCTCTGTTCCTGCAACTTTTGCTGTATAACCAGATATAAAATGGTATGCTGCTTGGTTAGGTGTTAATTTTGAAATTGGAGGTAAAACCCCAAAAGCATCAGCAGTTAAAAAGAAAATATTTTTTGGGTTTTTCCCTATTGATGGTTTTTGGATATTATCTATATGATAAATTGGATAACTTACTCTTGTATTTTGAGTAATTGAAGTATCAGTAAAATCAACAACACCTTTGTCATCCATTTTTACATTTTCTAAAATTGCACCTTTTTTTATTGCTGCAAAAATTTCTGGCTCCTGTTCTTGCGATAAATTAATCACTTTTGCATAACAACCTCCTTCAAAATTAAAAACGGTGTTTTCGGCTGTCCAACCATGTTCATCATCACCAATTAAACTTCTATTTGGATCTGTAGATAATGTGGTTTTTCCTGTTCCTGAAAGTCCAAAGAAAATTGCTGTATCACCATCTTTACCAACATTTGCAGAGCAATGCATTGGCAAAGTGTTTTTATAAACTGGTAAAATAAAATTTAATGCTGAAAAAATTCCTTTTTTAATTTCACCAGTATAACCAGTTCCACCAATTAAAGCTATTTTTTTTGTAAAATTTAAAATTGCAAAATTATGTTGACGAGTTCCATCTTCATCAGAGACAGCCATAAAACCAGGAGCATTAATAACCGTCCATTCTGGAGAAAAATCTTTTAACTCTTCTGCAGTTGGTCTTAAAAACATATTGTAAGCAAACATATTGCTCCAAGGGTATTCATTTACAACCCTAATATTTAATTTGTAATTTTCATCTGCACAAGCATAACTATCTCTTACAAAAATTTCTTTTTCAGATAAATAATCAACTACTTTGTTGTATAATTTATCAAACTTATCTTCTTCAAAAGGTAAATTTATTTTGCTCCACCAAACTTTATCTTTTGTAATTTCATCTTTTACGATAAATCGATCCATTGGAGAACGCCCTGTAAATTCTCCAGTATTAACAGCAATTGCTCCTAATGAAGATACAATCCCTTGTTCTTTATCAATTGTTTCTTGATGTAATTCGTTAGATGTTAACTGATAACGAACTGTTGCATTTTTGATTCCTAGATTATTTAACGAAATCGATTTCGTATTTGTATCTACCATATCAATATTTTTTTGTTTTTATTAAGTAGCAAAATTAAACAATATTTTAAAGCAGACTTATTTTTGTGAAAGAAATATGAAATTATTATTAATTTTTGATTTTTTTTACAAATAATACAATCATTGAAATCCAACCTATTATAAAAAATAAACCACCTAAAGGTGTAATAAACCAAATAGATTTTGCTGTTATTGTAGTTAATTGAATTACATAAATTGACCCTGAAAAAAATAAAATTCCAAAAAAGAAAAGAAAACTAATGTTTCTTTTTTGTTTTATAGAAAAACCATCATAAGTATTCACAAATAATAAAACAATTACATGATACATTTGGTAACGAACAGCAGTTTCAAAGCTAGAAAGTGCTTCTGATGATAAATTTTCTTTTAATGCATGAGCACCAAAAGCTCCTAAAATAACAGCTGATAATCCTAAAAAACAAATTAAAATTAAATTTTTAAACATTTTTAGTGATTTTTGTTAAATTTTAAACAATTATAGTATCTTCGTCAATACACAAAAATACATTATTCTTCATGAAAAATATATTGATTATTGGCGCAGGAAAATCGAGTTCATTTTTGATTGAATATTTGTTAGAAAAATCTGATATTGAAAATTTATTTTTAACAATTGCAGATATTTCTACTGTTAATTCTTTAAAATTAATTAATAATCATAGAAATGCAAAAGCTATTATTTTAGATGTTTTTAATAAAGAAGTGAGAGAAGAAAATATAAAAAATTCTGACATTGTTATTTCAATGTTACCCCCTCGTTTTCATATACAAATTGCTAAAGATTGTATTACTTTTAATAAGCATTTAGTTACCGCTTCTTACATTACAAAAGAAATGAAAGAGCTAGATAAAGCTGCAAAAGAAAAAGGATTAATTTTTATGAATGAAATTGGTTTAGACCCTGGTTTAGACCACATGAGTGCGATGCAAATTATTGATAAAATTAGAAATACCGGAGCAAAAATGTTGCTTTTTGAATCTTTTTGTGGTGGAATTGTAGCTCCTGAAAGTGATACTAATTTATGGAATTATAAATTTACATGGAATCCTAGAAATGTTGTTTTAGCAGGGCAAGGAGGTGCTGCAATGTTTATTCAAGAAGGTACTTATAAATACATCCCTTATCATAAATTATTTAAAAGAACTGAGTTTTTAAACATCAACGGATATGGAAAATTTGAAGCATACGCAAACAGAGATTCTTTAAAGTATAGAAGTGTTTATGGCTTAGATAATATACCAACAATGTATAGAGGAACTATAAGAAAAGTTGGTTTTTCTAGAGCCTGGAATATTTTTGTACAATTAGGAATGACTGACGATTCTTATACTATTGAAGGTTCTGAAAACATGAGCTATCGAGATTTTGTAAACCTTTTCTTAGCTTATTCTCCATCAGATTCTGTTGAATTAAAATTACGATCTTATTTAAAAATTGATCAGGATGATATTATGTGGGAAAAATTAATTGAGTTAGACATTTTTAATCCAAAGAAAAAAATTGGATTAAAAAAAGCTACTCCTGCACAAATGCTACAAAAAATACTTGAAGACTCATGGACATTGCAACAAAATGATAAAGATATGATTGTAATGCAGCACCTTTTTGGCTATGAAATAAATGGAAAAAAACAACAAATTGAAAGTAGTTTGGTTGTTTTGGGAGAAAACCAAACTTATACAGCTATGGCAAAAACAGTTGGCTTGCCAGTGGCAATTGCAGCATTAAAAATTTTAAAAGGAGAAATTAAAACACCAGGTGTTCAACTTCCAATTACGAAAGAAGTATACGAACCTATTTTAAAAGAGTTAGAAAACTATGGTATTAAATTTACCGAAAGAGAAACATCTTATTTGGGGTACAATCCAAACAATGTAATTGGTTAATTACATTTTTAAATAGAAGTCTTTTGTTAAATTAATATACGCTTCTGTATATTGATGACGCTCAATTTCTATAATTAAACTTTCTTCTTTTAATTCAATTTTATTAAAAGAAAACTCCATTAAGCTTCTTTTTACTTCGGATTTTTCATTTCCTTTTACTCTGCAAACTCTATTTAAAAACAAGTTATTTTCTTTGGCTAAAGAGATAAAATTTTCTTCTTCTTTAAAAGGAATTACAACAGAGAAATTTCCGCTTTCTGATAAAATTTTTACAACTCCAGAAATTAATTCTTCAAAAGATAAAGAACTAGTAAATCGGGCTTTATTTCTAGAATCATCATTAGTTTCATACATATCAGTATAAAATGGTGGGTTTGAAATTATTAAATCATAGGTTTCTTCTTCTTCAGAAATTTCTTCTGCAAATTCTTGAAAAGTTGAGTTGTAACAATACAATCTATCTCCCCAATCAGAATTTTCAAAATTTTCTACAGTTTGTTCGTAAGCATTTATATCAACCTCAACAGCATCAATAGTCATCGCATCGCATCTTTGAGTTAACATTAAAGAAATAACTCCTGTACCGGCACCAATATCTAAAATAGAATCTGGATAAGCATCAATAGAACACCAAGCACCTAACAAAACTGCATCTGTACCAATTTTCATGGCTGTTTTATCTTGATTAACAATAAATTCTTTAAAAATAAATGGTTTGGACATTATTAATATTTTATAAACTAAAACAAGTTTCTATTTTTTACTATAATCTAAATATTAAAGTAAAGTTTATCTTATTTCTTCATTTTAAACGAAGGTAAGAATTTTGAGTATTTTGATTGAAAAACATCAAAGATTAAAAAAAGCCTCGCAAATGCAAGACTTTTTATTAAAAATATAATTTTAATCTAAAATATCATCAATACTTTCAATAATATCTTGTAAGTGATACCTTGTAATCATATTAGATGCGGAAGACAAAGCTTTTTTAGCATCTTTTTTTATTATTTTTAGTTCTCCTTTTACAATTGGCTTTAGATCAAAAGAGTTAGATTCTTCTATTATTTTTTTTAATTTATTTATATAAACTCTCTGTAAATTTCTTCTATAAGCATTAATTGGTTTTTTAGAATATAATTCTGACCAAATTCCTTTTCTTAAATCAGAAACCATAGACAAAACTGTATAGGCTTTAGAACCATTTAAAATTTCATTTTCAATCATTCTACCTATTCTACTTTTATCTAAAAGCTTACCTAATATCGCTTCTTGAGATTTTGTGAAATTTTTAAAAAAACCAAAACTATTATTTACACTCCCTAATCTATTAATAATATTTTCATTAATTATCCAGGTTGGTGTTGTAAACACTTCTTTATTAAAAAAGTTTATGGCTTCCTTTTGATTTTCTTTAGATACATGTGTATAAATTGCCCCGTTTTGATCTGATGTTTTTAAATTCTCATAAACACCTCCAACAAGAGTTAAAACATGATTTTGGTAATTTTGAAATTGTATTAAAAGGTAAGAATACATCCCATTTAATTGAAAATAATCCTCTCCCTTTTCACTAGTCCATTTTATTAAGTTTGGCACAATGCGTTTTAAGTTTGCAATTCCGTACCTACTTGCTTTTATAGGATCATCTCCTAAATCTTCTGTTTGAGAACTTGGATCTATAAAATTTTGTTTTCCGAAACGATATAATGGATCTCCAGCATGTTTTAAAATCCAGCTATCTAAAATAAGTTTTTCTTCTTTTGCTACTTTATCTAAAATAGGCCTATACCCCCAATTAACTGCATATTTATCATATATTCCTATTTTTGGATAAATAGAAACTCCTTTATCATTTGGCTGAGCAATATAATTAAAACGAGCATAGTCCATAATTGAAGGTGATATACCAAATTTTTTTGTAAATGTAGCGGAGCGTAAAGAGTCTACTGGATACGCTGAGCTACTACCCATGTTATGTGATAAACCTATTGTATGACCTACTTCATGTGAAGACACAAACCTAATTAACTCACCCATAACCTCATTTTTAAACTGAATTCTTTGGGCCTCTGAATTGATTGCTGATGTTTGAGTTATAAACCATGCTCTTAATAAACTCATTACATTATGATGCCATAAAACCATTCCATTTAATATCTCACCAGAACGTGGGTCACTTATATACGGGCCTTCTGCACCTAAAGTTTTTGAAGCTATATAACGAATTACAGAATAACGAATATCTTCAGGAGTATATTCTGGATCTTCTTCTTTTGTTGGTGCTCTTTTTGCTATAATTGCATTTTTAAAACCAGCTTGTTCAAAAGCAACTTGCCAATCATTTACACCTTCTATAATATAAGGTATCCATTTTTCTGGTGTTGCTCTATCTATATAATAAACAATTTGTTTTTTTGGTTCTACTAATTCTCCTCTTTTAAACTTTTCAATATCTTCATCTTTTACCTCTAAACGATATCTATCTATATATTGTAATTTTTTAACCCCCTGAAATTCAGAACCAAAATCAAATTGAGTTCTTTCAAAAAAACCTATTCGTTTATCAAAATAACGTCGTTTCATTGGTACTTTAGGCAATAAAACTATAGAATTACTCATCTCTACAGTTAGAGAACCTAATTCTTTATTAGAAGGTGGTTCTTTGGCGAAATATGTTTTTATATGACGAGACTCTATATTTTTAGGATAACTACTAATTTTATGAATATAAGATCGTTTTTTATCTACCCTAGAAACTTTATATTTTTTCCTTATCCGACTAGGTAAACCAAGTGGTTTTATGTCAGAAGAAAATAATGAAGTAACATCTATTACTATTGATTTATTGTCCTCCCCAAAAGCTTTAATAGGAAAAGACATAAATATAGGGTCTAAATTAGAGTTAACTACCGCTTCGTGTATAGGTAAAGTACTATCTGCTGTAGCGTTGTAAGAAATTACTTTTAAAAATAGCACTTCTTTTCTTCTTTCCCAACGTAAAACTTGCTGTTCTTTTGATAATAATCCTCCATGACTATATTGGGCTTCAGAATTATTTTGAATTTTAGCAACTCTTGTTACCAACAACATATCTCTTTTTAAAAGAGAATCTGGGATTTCAAAAAGATATGTATCATCTTTTGAATGAACTTTAAACAAACCTTCATCTGTTTTATACTCTTTTGTTACAACTTTTTCATAAGACTGAACAACACTCTTTTTAGCTTGCGCACTCACTTCTACAGATAAAATAAACATTATCAAAAGTAGATACAAAAATGTTTTTTTTGTCATTACATTATAATTTAGTGTTCTATTAAAAATATACCCTAAAGAAGATTTTTCTTCTTTAGGGTATTATAAAATTTTATAAATTTTAAATAAACTTATTGCTTAATTAAAACCATGTCACGGAATGTATTAACATCAAAACCTGTAAAAAGTGGTCTTCTAAACTGAAAGCTGATGTTACCTGTTACTGGATCTACTGACCCACTACCAGAAATACAATACCAAGCACATGCACTAGGGTATGCATCTCTAATTTCTCCTCCAGTAATAGTCACTTCATTACAGATATCTGAAATATAAAATGCTCTATACTGTCCGCCTACAAAAGATAGAGGTAAAAGGTTGTCTTCACTTACTATATACGTATTAGTTCCAGTAGCTGTTACAGTAACTATTCTACCTACCTTTTCATCTATTGGGTTTTCAAAAATATATTCTCCCTCAAGATTTGATGGACAAACTGCTTGTAACGTTATCGTAACTAAATTATCATCAGATATTGTTTGAGATGAAGAAGTAATAGCTAATACAATATCAACTGGGTTATCTATATCTAATGGTATAGTGCTTACTTTTAATATTGCTGATATAGTTCTAGAACCAGCAGGTATCGTAAAATTAGTTTCTGATAATGTAAACTCTAGACCTTCTGTTGCTGTTGAAGTAGAGTCTATTGCTATTGTTACACTAACATCCTCATCTAAAACTTCTCCTCCAGCTCCAACATACCCTATTTCAACTTCATAATCATAAACGTTATCTAAACCATCTTTTAAAAATTCAGCAGTAACTTCTTTTTCAGAAAATCGTGTAATAATTGGGCTTTTACCAAAATCTGTAATAGCGTCTTCTAAACATGATGTTGCAGCTACTGCAAACATTACAAGTAAGATTATTTTATTTATTATTTTTTTCATTTTAATATTTTTTAATTATTATTTCCAAAAAGGTGGTGAATTAAATGCATCACTTTCAGATTGAGCTGGTGTATTCCAATTTGTTAACACTTCATTTCCTGAGTAAAGAAGTCTAACAGGTCTAATACTTTCGCCTTCAGGCAGTGGTAAACCGCTAGGAAAACCAGTTCTAGTTAACTCTATCCAAGATTCAATTGCATTTGTACCGTTTAAGGCAATCCATTTTTGTGTAAGAACAGCTTCAATTTTATCAGGCGAGCTTGCCCAATTTACATTTACAATATCTTGACTGTAATAAGTAATTGCTTCATTTGTAGCATCAGTTACTCCTAAATAAATATAAGACTCTTCAATTGCTGATTTGTATAAAGATTCAGCAGCAGTATCTCCACCAGGAATATAGCCTCTTAACATAGCTTCAGCTTGTAAAAATAAACTCTCTGAATACAACATAATTGGTTGATCTTGTTCTGAACTTTTTACTAAACCAGGTCCTATATGAGAAAGATCATCGCTTGTAAATCCAATATCTGGTAAGTCTGTAGTTTGTTGAGAACCTTTATAACCCCCATTAACAGCTTCAGAATAGAGTCTTGTATATCTTTGATCGTTTATAGATTGTAAATATTCAAGAACAAAATCACTAGCAGCAGTTGCAGCATATTGATCTGTAAAATCACCTGTTGTAGATTGACCGTAAGCAGCAAAAAAAGGATTTTGTTTATTCTGTTGATTAAGATATCCTGGGTTTACATTTACATCACTTGTAATGTATCCTGCACCATTTGCATTAATTTTATCGATTTCAGCAATAATATAATCATCTTGATTCGTATTACTTAAACGTATTAACATTCTAAGTTTTATTGTGTTTGCAAACTGTGCCCATTTATCCATATCACCACCAAACATTACATCTACTTCTGAAGGATCTTCAAAGGTACTACCTTGAACAAAATTAAAAGTAAGACATAAATTAGCAGTCTCTGTTAATTCATCAATAACTGCCTTATAGATAGTTTCTGCATCATCAAATTTAGGGTAAAGATTTTCTGCTCTTAAGCCTGCTTCTGAATATGGAACATCTCCATAAAGATCAACTAAATATTGAAACAGAAATGCTCTTAAAATTCTTGAAAGAGGTCTAAACGCATCATAGTCTAAATCACTTTCTGCAGCATCATAATTAATTACATAATTTAAATTTGACAAAACTTGTTCGTAAGAATCATCAAAAATTTCGTCATAAAAAGTATCGGTAAAATTATATATTAATAAATCTCTCAAATCCTCTTCTGCGTATACGCCTGAGTAATTATACACCATAAAATTACCCAAATAGTTCATTGTACTTCCGTGTAGTTTTGCTAAATAAGTTTGACCAACTGGAAATGTTAAAGAAGGATTAGAACTATAGCTAGTAATTGTATTATCAAAAAAATCACTACATCCAATATTCAACATTAATAAAAGTAGTACTAAAGAAGTTTTTAATTTATATATTGTTTTCATTTTTTTTTTTTAAAATTTAACATTTAAAGAAAATCCCATTTGTCTTGTAGAAGTTCCTTGAGCAGAACCACTTACCCCAATAGCATTACCTTCATAAGAAGAAAATTCTGGATCAGCAAAAACATTTCCAGAAGGTCTAAATGTAAATAAATTTCTACCATAAAGCTTCAAGTCTAATTCACTAAGCCCAATAGAATTTAATACCTTTTTATCAAACTTATAAGACAGGGATACTTCTCTAAGTCTTAAAGTTGTAGCATCATTAATATAATTAGATCCTATATTTCTATAATGATCATTAAAGAAATCTTGCCCTCCTCCTGAAGTTAATCTATTTGTATTTTCAACATACCCACCATTTCCATCAGAATATACAGAGTTAGGAAATACAAATGGCTCTCTATTAGAACTTACACCATGCTCAGTAAGACCTAAAGATTCTAATTGACGAGCTAATCCGTTATAAAATATATGTCCTGTTCTATAGGTCATATTAGCCATTAAAGACAAGTTTTTATACTTTAAAGTAGTGTTTAAACCCATAATAAATTTTGGAGTAGACTGACCTTGTCTTATAATTTCTCCACTAATTGGGTCACCATCATCATCAACAACTACTCTTCCTTGGTCATCTCTTTCATAATCTCTAGCCACAATATATGGATAAGCATCACCTACTATTGCTGTAATTATGGTACTATAATTATCTGGTGCAATTCCTATAACAACATGATTAACCTCATTAGCTAATGAAATAACTTCATTTTTATAATTAGTAGCATTTATTCCTAAATCCCATGAGAAATCTTTTTTCTTAATAACTGTTCCATTTAAACCAATTTCTAAACCTAAATTTTCAACTTCTCCTACATTACCTAGTAATTGTAATGAACCAGAACTTCTTGGAGTATATATAGTTGCTATTTGATCGGTAGTGTTAGTTTTAAAACCAGTAATATTTGTAATTAATCGGTTATTAAATAAACCAAACTCTAAAGAAGCTTCAATTGATGTAGTAAATTCTGGAGTTAAAAAAGGATCAACAAGACGATGAACTTCTGTACCAGATAAATCTCCATAAGGAAATCCATCAGCAGTTTTAAATAATACAGTACTTCCATTAGTACCTCCAGGGCCTCCAACTCTGGCAATATTTGTACTAAGTTTTAAATAACTTAATCCTCTTTTAGAACTCACAATTTGAGGAAAGGCATCTGAAGCTACAAACGAAAGACCTGCACTTGGATAAAAGAAAGACCTACTATTTTTTGGTAAAACTGATAATATATCATTTCGTCCTGATACGTATAAAAACAAGTAATCTTTATATGCTAATGTAGCATCTGTATAAAAACCCATTTTTGAATAAATAGTATGGCTAACAGATGTTGTATTACCTACTTTTAGAGTTCTAAATTTTTTGTAAAACATGTTATGACCTAAATTAGCTTTTAATTTAAAATCGTCTGTTAACTCTTTTTTATAATTTAATATAAAATCCGTATTAAAAGTGTAGTTAAAATACTGACTTTCATCAACATAAGAACCATACTCAGCAGGGTTTCTATATGCATCACTCAATTGAAACTCGTATGTGAGTGCTCCATATCTTGAGGTAGTTCCACTTGATCTACTATTATAATTCGCTTTAAAAGTTGCATTTAAAGCATCGCTAAATTCATATGCTAAATCAGATGCAAGAGCAAACTCATATGTAGTTTCATCAAATCTTTGTGAATCAATAATAAAATACGGATTCTCTGTATATCTAAAAAATGAAACCTCATTTCTAGAAAACTCACCTGTTTTCCAGTTTTTAAGTTTACTAATAGGTACATGTAAAGGTGTTTGTAAAAGAAGAGAGTAAATAGATCCTCCTTCTGATCTACCACCTATAGCAATATTTTTATTCTCTCTAGTAAAGGATACATTACCCCCAGCCTTTAACCTTCCATATCTTTTATTAGCTTTAAACCTAAAGTTGGTTTTACTATACGTATTTTTAGGTGTAACTCCCGCAACATTTGCATGACCTATAGACATAAAAAAGCTACCTTTATCAGCATCTCCACCACTTAAAGTAAATCCATGCCTTGTAGTTACTCCTGTATCATAAAATTTTTTATTTCTATTTTTTATTGGTGAATATGGTGCTTGTAAAACTCTACCGTCATCATAAGTTTCACTAATATCTACTAATCTACCATCAAAACGGGGACCAAAATTAACATTTCCAAGAGGAACTAATTCACCGTCTACTCCAACTCCAAATTCTTCTTGTAATTTAGGTAAATATGCTACTGTTAGTATTTCTGATGCGTGAGAATAAGAAGCTGCAAGCTTTCCTTCACCACTCTTAGTAGTTACTTGCACAACTCCATTAACAGCACCAGAACCATATAACGCAGCTGCATTAGCCCCTTTAAGAATAGTTATACTTTCTATATCATCAGGGTTCAAATGTTCAAGATCATCTAAACGACTTCCCGGAATTCCATCAACAACTATTAATGCTCTATTATTACCTGCAATAGACCTACTACCTCTTAATAAAATTCTAGTAATAGGGTTAACACCATTAGTAGATGTGTTAATTTGTAAACCTGCTACTTTACCTACCATACCTGTAACTGGGTTTATAGCTCTTGTAGCAGTTATGTCTTTAGTTTTTAACGTTTGAACCGCATAGGTAATCTCTTTTGGACTTTTCTTAATTCCCAAAGCTGTTATTACAACTTCATTTAAAGAGTTTACATCTTCTTCTAAAACGACATTAATAATATTTGAGGAGCTACTTACTACTTTCTCTACAGTTTTATACCCTAAAAAACTAAAAGATAAAACATCTCCTGCTTTTGCTTTGATACTATATTTTCCTCCGAAATCAGTAGAAACACCTATACTAGTAGTTTTATTAATTATAACTACTCCCGGTAATGAGCCTGAAATATCAGAAACCACACCTGTAACTTTCTTTTCTTGTAAAAATGCTACTTTAGTTTTTTGCTTAACAACAACTATATCGTTCGTAAATTCATAAGTACAAGAAACAGGGTCTAGACCTTTTTTTAACAACACACCTGCTTTAATTATACCTTTTTTTAAAAATACAGATGGAGCATCTTTTATTAAATCATACCTATACACAAACTTGTAATCTGTTTGTGTTTTTATTAGATTGAAAATTTCCTCTACAGAAACAGATTTATCTTGATCAATTTCAATTTCCGCATCTTGCGAAAATCCAATTTCAGAATTAAAACTGAATACTACAGTACAGAAGAAAAAAATAAAAGCTCTCATAATTGTTTTTAACACCTTATAACATAAAAAATCATAAGGTAATCTTAATTTTAATTTCATAAATTTGCGTTTGATTTAGTTAAACATTGTTTTAATTGATTCACACTTTAAAGGAATTTAGCTACTACTTTGGACGGTTACAGCTTTATTCCTTTTTTATTTTATTTTTATTTCTTTATCACTTATTTCAAAATCTATTTCTCCGGTTTTCTCTAGGTAGTCTAACAATTCATTTATATTATCTTTTCTATTTAAAAAACCTGAAAAAATAACATTACGTTTTTCAACATTTTCATAAACAACATTTACATCATACCAGCGAGCAAGTGTTTTCATTATATCTTCAAGAGATTCTTTATCAAACATGAAAAAACCGTTTTTCCAAGCGATCTCATAAGAGACATCAACCTTTTTTAGATCAATTTTTTCGTTATTAATATTGATAATAGATTGCTCTCCAGGTGACAACAACTTTCTTACAACTCCATTATTTACTTCAACTGAACCTTCTACTAAAGTTGTTTTAATGAAATTACTATTTTGATTTGCCTTAATATTAAATTCAGTTCCTAAAACAACAATATCTTGTGCATTGGAATTAACTCTAAAATCTGATCCGTTATGATTTTTACTAGAAGATACCTTAAAATACGCTTCACCATAAATAAGCTCTACTTTACGTGATTGCCCTTCGATGAATTTAACAGGGTATTTTAATTTAGATTCGGAATTTAACCAAACTTTTGTACCATCAGATAGTTGCACAAAAAACTGCCCTCCTCTTGGAATAGTTAAATAATTATAGGCAATTTTACTATTCTCTTGCGATTTATTTTGATTGTAAAATAAGTTTTCTCCATTACTTTTTACATTATTCTTTTTATAATTTTTTCCTTTTTCTAAAAAAACATTTTCTCCATCTTGAAGTGTAAGAATCGCCTTATCTTCACCCGGCAAGACAGGCTCTTGATACACAACTGGTTTTTTACTAAAATCTGATTTTTTAAATATAAAAGGTAAAGAAACAATGAATATAATAGCTACTGCAGCAATATATTTTAATGGTATTAACAGTTTACGTTTTTTATTAACTATTGTTTTTTCTTCAATAGAACTTAAAAATAAAAGTTTTGCTTTCTCCTTATTAAAAGAAGACAAATTAAAATCTGCTACGTAATTTAATTTTATATATTCATAAAAAAATTGTTCATTTTCTTTATGTTCTATCCATTCAGACAAAATATCCAATTCATCTGCTGAAATGGATTTTGTAATAAATTTTACTATAATTTCTTCTATTCTATCTCTATACATCTAATTATTATTACGAAGGGATTTTACAAAACCCTATGTTATTTTAAACTTTTTTTTTTTTAAAACTAAAATAAAGCTAGTTTTGTCTTAATCAATGAACTTTAAAAACACATATTTTTTAACAAATCGTCTAAAAGAAGGTGATAAAAAAGCATATGCTTTTTTAATAGACAACTATCATCATAAACTATGTGTTTATGCTAATAGTTTAATAAATAATCACACTCAATCTGAAGATATTGTACAAAATGTTTTTGTAAATTTATGGGTAAAACGCGCTAAGTTAGACCCTAAACAATCTATTAAAAGTTTTTTATACAAATCTGTATATAATGAATTTATAGACCAATATAGAAAAACACAATCTGTTATGAAGATTGAAAAAATGTATATTGATTATATAAATTCTATAGTACTAGATGAAGATAAGGAAGATACTCAAAAGTTAATAAAACAAGTAAAAATAATTATTCAGAATCTACCTCCTAAATGCAAACATGTTTTTGAACTTAGCAAAAAAGAAGGTCTAACAAATATTGAAATATCCGAGCATCTAAATGTTACAGTAAAAGCTGTTGAAGCACAAATTACTAGAGCATTTAGTATTATTAGAAAGAAACTAAAAGGCAAGACTGATCTTATTTTATTTTTATTATTTGATGTAAAAAATGAATTAAAATTAACGTTATTTAAACATCAAAAATAAGTTTTCAGGCTTCAATCATTTTCTAAAATTATTTGAATAAAAACAAAAAAACATTGTAATTATTTAATTTACAATGTTTATATTTTTTAAAAAATTAATTCAGCAGAAAGGAAGGGATTCGAACCCTCGGTACCGTTGCCAGTACACTACCTTTCCAAGGTAGCTCTTTCGACCACTCAGACACCTTTCTAAATATACAAAGCAATTAGACCATCTGGAGTCTCAACTTCAATTGTATTATTTTCTCTATCTACTTTTTTAATAAAGTCATCAACCATAGGAATAAAAATTTCTGTTCCATCTCTATCAATCTCAAAAAGTGGTTGTGCAGCTTTATCATTTATATAAACAATTTGCCCAACTTTTCCAAAATTAGCATCTACAACAGTAAACCCAATTACTTCGTGATAGTAAAATTTATCACCAGATAATTTTGGTAACATTGTTGTAGGTAGATAAACGCCACATTTTAATATCCTATCGGCCTCTTCTTCAGAGTATATATCTTCAAATTGAACACGTAATTGATTTCCTTTATGAAGTGAACTTTTATCAATAAAAAATGGAACCAGATTAGTGCCGAATTCGACATAAACTGATTCCATTTCTGTGTACAACTCAGGCTCGTCTGTATCTAATTTGATAACTACTTCACCTTTAAAACTATACTTTGTTACAATTCTGCCTAAATAAAAACAATCTTCTTTACGCATTGTTGTAATAAATATTTATTCTGCTGCTTTTTCTGCTGCTTCGTCAATTGTTTCTGGTGCTGCTTCAGCCTCAGAAACTACTTCTTCTACAACTTCTTCAACAACTGGTTTAGCTGCTTCAATTCTTGCTTCGTTAACTGCTTTTTCTGCTGCTAAAGCTGCTGCTTTTGCGTCCGATTGTGCTTTAGATAACCCAGCTTCTTTATCAGAAATTTTAGCTGCTTTTTCTTCTAACCAAGCTGCAAATTTTGCATCTGCTTGTTCTTGAGTTAAAGCTCCTTTTCTAATACCACCAATTAAATGATTTTTTAACATTGCACCTTTATAAGATAAAATGTTTTTTGCAGTTTCTGTTGGTTGCGCACCATTTTGTAACCACTCTACAGATTTATCAACGTCTAAATCAATAATTGCAGGGTTTACATTTGGATTATACGTTCCTAATTTTTCTAAGTAACGACCATCTCTTTTTGCACGAGCATCAGCGGCAACTACCCAATAGAATGGTTTTCCTTTTTTACCGTGTCTTTGTAATCTAATTTTTACTGGCATTCTGTTAATTTTTTAAGGTTCACGACCTTGGTTATTAATAATCTTACTATCTCGTAGTAAGTGGGCGCAAAAATACTAACTTTTTCTTATTATAAACTACTATTATTCAATAATTAATAATATTTTTTTAAAAGAAATAATTACTTTACAAATTCTTCAAAAGTTTTTAAGTTTAGTTTCTCCAAAAATTTAACTTTCTTTTTAATTTTTGAATAATCTTTTTTAGCCTTTATAAAACGTTCTTCTATTATTGATAAACTTTCTAATTCTGAATTTGAAGGTTTATCAAAGTTTATTGCAAGTTTGCTATATAAATCTGTCATTTTTTCTCTTAATTGAGTTTCTGCAGAACCTGTATAATTATCTCCTGTAGTTATTACTAAAGTTTTTTTAAGACTTGTTAATTTTTCTACAATTTTTTTCTTTTTAAGCTCTTTTGCTTTTATTAAAATTGCATCTAATTCGTAAACCATGTATGCTAATTCTTCAGTCATATCATACATTTTCATTGTTGTCATATGTTTAAAAGCTCTTTCTGATTTTGTTAAATTAGATGATGAATCATATACTAACTCTATTTTTTGAGTATACGTTTCTTTACCTTTCTTTAACACAACAGTATAAATTCCTGCTTCTACTACTGGAGAAGTAAACCCACTTAAACTAAATGTTTTTCCTTTTGCAACTTTGGGGTTTTTTAATCTATAATTCCAATTTACAATATTGATTCCTTTAGATTTTCCTGGGCTCAGTTTACTAATTATTTTTTCATTCTCATCTTGTATTTCTAATGTCATTTTTCCAAATGTGTGACGTTTGTTTAAATGATATTTAATTTGTGCAGCCCTACTTGGATTCGCTCCAACAAATTGAGTTTCTGCTCCAAAACCACCAGAAAAACCTCCTTCTTCAAAAATTACAGTTGGTTTTGTTTCAAAAAAGTGTACCTTTTTAGCTAATACCTTTTCATTAATTTCTCTTAAAAGAGAAATATCGTCAATAATTATAACTCCTCTTCCGTGAGTTCCCATTACTAAATCGTTTGTTTTCTTTTGTAAATCAATAAAATGAACAGCTACAGAAGGCATATTGTTTGTAAATTTATTCCAGTTTTTCCCTCCATCAACAGTAATATACAAACCAAATTCTGTACCTAAAAACAATAAATCTGGGTTTACATAATCTTCTTGAATATTTCTAACAAAACCAACTACTTGATCAGTGATTATACTTTTCCAAGTTTTACCAAAATCTGTAGTTTTATATGCATAAGGTTTCATATCATTCATTGTATGACCATCAAAAACCGCATATGCTGTTCCTTTATTAAAAACACTCGCTTCTATATGATAAACCCATGTATTTTTTGGTAAACCTGGAATATTCATAGAAGTATTTTCCCAGTTTTTTCCTCCATCTTGTGTTACTTGCACATTACCATCATCTGTACCAACCCAAATTACATTTTGATCTAAGGTAGATTCTGCAATTGTAAAAATAGTTGTGTGATTTTCTGCCCCAGAATTATCCATAGATAAACCTCCAGAACTTTCTTGATTTTGTTTTAAAGGATTATTAGTTGTTAAATCTGGCGAAATAATTTGCCAAGTATCTCCCATATCTTCAGATTTATGTAAGAATTGACTTCCCATATAAAATCTATCTGGTTGATGAGTA
Source organism: uncultured Polaribacter sp. (assembly GCF_947500975.1). GTDB lineage: Bacteria > Bacteroidota > Bacteroidia > Flavobacteriales > Flavobacteriaceae > Polaribacter. The sequence goes on along the minus strand of NZ_CANMUE010000004.1, from coordinate 31,873 downwards.
CTAACAGCCATAGGTGCATTCCAATTAAAACGTAATTTTGCAAATCCTTTTTGAGGTAAAGGTTGTATTGTTTTTACTTTCTTAGTATCAACATTATATCTCCAAACGTTTTCCGCTCCTTGCATTTCTGAGTATATAATACTTTTTGTGGGGTGTTTTAAAACTCTAAAACCATCTCCTGCACCTACGGAATTCCAATCTCTAGCTTGAACTCCACCAGTTGAAGAAGAAGGACCATACCAAGAGCCATTATCTTGTAAGCCACCATAAACATTATAAGGTTCAGCATCATCTACACTTATATGATAAAATTGTGATAAAGGTAAATTTTCTACAATTTCCATTGTAGTTCCTCCATTTAAAGAGCGATATACACCTCCATCTGTTCCTGCATACATTCTATCCGAATCGTTGATATCAAAAGTAATATCATGAATATCACTATGCATGTTTCCTAAGTTTTTAAATGTTTTTCCGCCATCTCTAGAAATAGAACCTGTTAAACCTCCTTTAACAACAACATCAGGATTTTTTGGATCTACAACTATTCTAGAAAAATAAAAAGGACGAACTGTAATACCAAAATCATTATTTAATTGCTTCCAACTTTTACCCGCATCATCACTTCTGTACAAACCTTTTCTCTCTTTTTTTTCGGCTTCAATAACAGTATACAAAACTTTAGAATCTGATGGTGCTACAGCAATTGCTAGTCTTCCTAATTTCCCTTCAGGAAAACCATTATGAATTTTATTCCAAGTTGCTCCACCATCAATAGATTTATACAAGGCACTATTTTTCCCTCCAGATTCAAAAGACCAACCCGTTCTTCTAAACTCCCACATAGAGGCATATAAAATATTTGGATTATTAGGATCCATAGTTAAATCTGCACATCCTGTTTTTTGGTCAGTATATAATATCTTATTCCATGTTACACCTGCATCAATAGACTTATACACACCTCTTTCTTCACTATCACCCCACAAAGCACCTAAAACACCTACATAAATTTCATTAGAGTTTTTTGGATTTACAATTATATTAGCAATATGTTCTGATTTTTCAAAACCTATTTTATTCCAACTAGAACCTCCATCAATAGATTTATACATTCCATCTCCAACAGAAATACTATTTCTTGTCCAAGTTTCTCCTGTACCAACATAAATAACATTATCAGGGTTATTTGGATCGATTTCTACTGCTCCAATTGATTGGCAATAATCATCAAAAATAGAATTAAAAGTAACTCCACCATCATTTGATTTCCATACTCCACCTCCAGCAGTTCCTGCATAAATAATTCTATTATTTGTTGGATGGTTTTCTAAATCATTTATTCTTCCACTCATTAAAGCCGGACCAATATGTCTTGCGCTTAAATCACCAAATAATTGTTTTCCTTTTGAATTCTTTTTTTTCTGTGCGTTAACCTCTATGTGCAAAGAACAAAGCACAAGAGCAATTAATAGGAATTGTTGTTTCATAGTGTTTGGGTTTATTGATTAAAAAAATCCTCAAAAATAAATTTGAGGATTTTAAACTAATTTTTTAATTATTCTTTTTCTTCAGGAAAAGCAAATGATACAGCATCTACTGTTGGGTTTAACTCTATTTTAGCAAAAGTTATTGGTTGTTGAGTTTCAGGTTTTCCTTTTATTCCTTGTGTCATAGAAAAAGGAAAGTACAAACCATCTACTTCTTGATAGTCACTCATTGTAACTTCAGATATCATCCCTTTTCCAGGACCAGATTTAATTTCTGACTGTATTGCAATTGGCACATAATTTTCAGTATCAAAAAAGTAGTAACTAACACTATCTTCTTTTTTGCCATCTACAGTAACGGGTTCTTTTGTTAATTTAATTTTAAAAGTTTCTGCTCCATCAATGGTTTCTTTACCCATCAACTCTACTAAATAACCTTTTTCTTTATAGTCTATAAAAGCATCAGGAAAATCATTCATATCTAATTTCATATTTGCAGTTGCTTCTGCATCACTTTTTTCAGCTTTCATTGTTCTAAAGTTATGCCCCCACAAAGTTTCTCCATCAAAAACACCCTGCTTTAATTCTTTTCCTTGAAAATTAATTACCGTCATCTGTTTACCATCAGACATTTGATAAATCTCTAAAGGTATTTCCATTCCTCCTTGATTCACACTAGCAGACATCTTAATTCCAGTAATCTTTTTAAGGTTTTCTAATCCTCCAATATTTTCATAATATGATGATAAAATTTCATCTACTGTTTGAGCGTTTGTAACTAACCCCAAAAACATAACAATTACTAATCCAATTTTTTTCATTTTTAAATATTTAATTATAATTCTATTATTTGTAGAGCAAATTACAAAAATGTTACACTTTTTCTTAATTATTATTGTAAATAAAATTGAACTTATTTTTTGTTGATAAGTCAAGATAAAATATCAACCAAATATCTTTATTGATTTTGTATTTTTAACCTTCCAAAATCATCAACAAAAAAGCCATTTTATGTACTTAATTTTTGATACTGAAACCACAGGTTTACCCAAAAGTTGGAACGCTCCAATTACAGATACAGACAATTGGCCAAGATGTGTGCAAATTGCATGGCAATTGCATGATGAAATGGGAAATCTTATAGAGCACAACGATTTTCTAATTGAACCAGATGAATTTAACATTCCTTATGATGCAGAAAGAATTCATGGAATATCTACTGAATTAGCCCAGGAGCAAGGAATCTCTTTAAACAAAGGTTTAGCTTTATTTAATGAAGCATTACAAAAAACAAAGTTTATAGTAGGACAAAATGTTGGGTTCGATATCAACATTATGGGGTGTGAATTTCATAGATTCGGCATTGAAAACAACCTTACTACTTTACCACTTTTAGATACTTGTACAGAAAAAACAGCTTTAATGTGTCAACTTCCTGGTGGACGTTATGGTAAATTTAAGTTGCCAACCTTAACAGAGTTACACAATCATTTATTTGGTATTGGTTTTGGCGAAGCGCACAACGCAACTGCCGATGTTGAGGCAACAACTCGCTGTTTTTTAGAACTGATTCGTTTGCAAGAATTTACCAAAGAACAATTAGATGTTGATGCAGATTATTTTAAAAAATTCTCTGAAGCCAACCCTAAACCAATTCAGGTAATTGGCCTAAAACACATCAATCTAAAAAAAGAAAGTGATAAAATTCGTAAACGTCTTGATAAGTTAAAAAATACAGAAAATACAAAATCTACGTCTGCAGGTTTAGCAGAGTTAGAAAATGTACAGTTTGCGCATTTACACAACCATACTCAGTTTTCGGTTTTGCAATCTACCATGCAAATTGGTAACATTGTAAAAGCAGCTGCAAAAGATAATATGCCTGCTGTTGCTATGACAGATACAGGAAATATGATGGCTGCTTTTCATTTTGTTAGTGCTGTTTTAAATCATAATAAATCTGCAGAAACGCCTATAAAACCAATTGTTGGCTGCGAATTTAATGTCTGTGAAGATCACAAAAATAAATCTCAAAAAGACAATGGTTATCAAGTTGTTTTATTAGCAAAAAATAAAAATGGCTATCATAATTTAGCAAAAATGTCCTCCATCGCTTTTGTAGATGGTTTTTACTACATTCCAAGAATTGATAGAGAAGTCATCAAAAAATACAAAGAAGATATTATTGTTTTAACAGGGAATTTATATGGCGAGGTTCCTAGTAAAATTTTAAATCTTGGGGAAAAACAGGCTGAAGAAGCTTTACTTTGGTGGAAAGAACAATTTAAAGACGATTTTTATATTGAGTTGATGCGCCATAATCAGCAAGATGAAAAAATTGTAAATGAAACCTTATTAAAATTTTCTAAAAAGCACGATATTAAAATTGTTGCCACCAATAACACTTTTTATCTAGAAAAAAAAGATGCAAATGCACACGATATTTTATTATGTGTAAAAGATGGTGAAAAACAAGCTACTCCTAAAGGTAAAGGTCGTGGTTATAGATATGGTTTACCAAACGAAGAGTATTATTTTAAATCTTCGGATGAAATGAAAGCTTTGTTTGCAGATTTACCTGAAGCAATCATCAACATACAAGAAATTGTAGATAAAATTGAAGTTTTTACACTTGCAAGAGATGTTTTATTACCCGCTTTTGATATTCCTGAAGAATTTAAAGATACAGAAGATGAAAAAGACGGAGGAAAACGTGGAGAAAATAATTTCTTAAAACACTTAACCTATGTAGGTGCTAAAAAACGATATGGAGAAATTACAGAATCCATTAAAGAACGTTTAGATTTTGAACTTTCAGTAATTGAAAAAACAGGGTATCCTGGTTATTTTTTAATTGTTGAAGATTTTATTAGAGAAGCCAGAAATATGGATGTAGCTGTTGGCCCAGGACGTGGTTCTGCTGCTGGTTCAGTTGTTGCTTACTGTTTATGGATTACCAATATAGATCCAATTAAATATGATTTACTTTTTGAGCGTTTCTTAAATCCTGAGCGTGTTTCCATGCCTGATATTGATATTGATTTTGATGATGAAGGAAGAAGCAGAGTAATGGATTATGTAATTGATAAATATGGAGCAAATCAAGTTGCACAGATTATTACATACGGAACTATGGCTGCAAAATCATCTATTAGAGATACCGCCAGAGTTTTAGATTTACCTCTTTTTGAAGCAGATAGAATTGCAAAATTAATCCCAGGTGTAAAACTCAAAAATATTTTTGGTGACGATGCCAAAAGTAAAGGTAAAATTGCAGGTTTACGAGCAGAAGAAAAAGTGATGGTTGAAGAACTGCAAATGATGGCTAATGGAATTGATTTAACTTCAGAAACCATCAATAAAGCCACTATTTTAGAAGGGTCTGTTAGAAATACAGGAATTCATGCCTGTGGTGTAATTATTACACCTGGAGATATTACCAACTATGTTCCCGTTGCATTGGCAAAGGATTCTGACATGTATGTTACCCAATTTGATAACTCTGTTGTAGAATCTGCAGGTTTGCTAAAAATGGATTTTTTAGGGTTAAAAACGTTGACTTTAATTAAAGACACCGTAAAAATTGTAAAAGCTAGACATAATGTAGATTTAGATCCAGAAAATTTTCCTTTAGATGATGTAAAAACATATGAATTATTTCAAAGAGGAGAAACGATTGGTATTTTTCAATACGAATCTCCAGGAATGCAAAAACACATGCGTTCTTTAAAACCAACTGTTTTTGCAGATTTAATTGCAATGAATGCCTTATACAGACCTGGCCCAATGGAATATATTCCGAGTTTTATCAACAGAAAACACGGAACTGAAGATATTGAGTACGATTTACCTGCCATGGAAGAATATTTGGCAGAAACTTACGGAATTACAGTATACCAAGAGCAAGTAATGTTACTCTCGCAAAAATTAGCGGATTTTACCAAAGGTGAAGCTGATGTTTTGCGTAAAGCGATGGGAAAAAAACAAATTGCGGTTTTAGATAAAATGAAACCAAAGTTTATAGAACAAGCTGCAGCAAAAGGTCATGATGCTGATAAATTAGAAAAAATTTGGAAAGATTGGGAAGCCTTTGCAAGTTACGCCTTTAACAAAAGTCACTCAACTTGTTATGCTTGGATCGCTTATCAAACTGCTTATTTAAAAGCACATTATCCAGCAGAATATATGGCATCTGTACTTTCAAATAATATGAAAGATATTAAAGCAGTTTCCTTCTTTATGGAAGAGTGTAAACGCTCTGGACTTACTGTTTTAGGACCAGATGTAAATGAATCTTATTCTAAATTTTCTGTAAATAAAGAAGGTGCAATTCGTTTTGGAATGGCTGCAATAAAAGGTGTTGGAAATTCTGCTGTAGAAGCAATTATTAATGAAAGAAAAGAAAACGGTCATTTTACATCAATTTTTGACATGGCAAAACGTGTAGATTTACGTGTAGCTAATAAAAAAGCTTTTGAGGGTTTGATTTTAGCTGGTGGTTTTGACTCTTTTGAAGACACGCACAGAGCACAGTATTACCAATTAGATGAGAAAGGACAGACTTTTTTAGAACGCGCTATTAAGTTTGGAAATAAATACCAAGAAAATGAAAATTCTTCTCAAGTTTCTTTATTTGGAGAAGCTTCTGTAATTCAGTTTCCAGAACCAGAAATGCCTATTTGCGATACTTGGGGAACTATGGAATTATTAGGTAAAGAAAAAGAAGTTGTAGGAATTTATATTTCTGCACATCCTTTAGATGATTTTAAAAATGAAATGATTTTTTGCAATGCTAAATTACACGATTTTAAAGGAGATTTAAATAATATTGTTGGTAACAATTTATCTTTTGCTGGTATTGTTACCGATGTGCAACATAGAGTTTCTAAAGCGGGAAAAGGTTGGGCTTCTTTTATTATTGAAGACTATGGTGATAGTAATGAATTTAGACTTTTTGGTGAAGATTATTTGAAATTTAAACACTTTTTAGTGCCAAATTCATTTCTATTTGTAAGGGTTACAGTACAAGCTGGATGGATGAATAAAAACACAGGAGTTATGGGGGAACCTCGTCTAAAGTTTACTGATTTTAAACTTTTACATGATATTATGGACGAGCTTTGTAAAAAAATAACAATTAAAATTCCGTTACAAGAAATTAAAGAAGACACTATTTTAAATTTAGAGTCTATCTTAAAAAACAGTCCTGGTAGTCAATCATTAAATTTTACAGTTTGGGATGCAAAAGAAAAAATTGAAATCAATTTACCTAGCAGAAATACTAAAATTAAAATTACTAATGAGTTATTATCTACCTTAGAAAGTCAGCAAATTAATTTTAAACTGAATTAATTTTTACAATCATAAAAAATAAAAAAAATATGCTTAAGAATTAATTGATGCTTACTTTTGCATCTTACTTCTAGATAAATTAATGAAACAAGAAAAAAATGGTATTTGGAAAAGCTGGAATGAAAATATTACCTACAAATACAAATCATTATATAGCATAACATCAGAAAAAGAACTACAAGAAATTATTTTAAAATCTGATAAAGTTCGTTTTTTTGGCAGCAAGCAATCTTCCGCAGATATTGCTTCTGGCACGCAAACTTTAATCGATATTTCTGGCTATAATAAAATTTTATCTTTTAATGATTCTGATTGTACGATTACAGTTCAATCAGGTATTATTCTTGGTGATTTATTAGAAGCAATTGAAGCTAAAGGCTGGTGTATACCTTGTTTACCAGACATAAATACGATTACAATTGGAGGAGCTTTAGCAACCGGAACACATGGTACTAGCGGTAAATTATTATGCGAATACATAACAAACTGCACATTAGTTTTAGCAGACGGATCTATAAAAACCATTAATGAAAGTGAAAAAATAATGGATGCTATAAGAGTTTCTCTAGGAGTTTTGGGCGCAATATCTACCATTACTTTTAAATGCGAACCTTTATACACATTACATGTAAAAGAGTTTCCTGAAAATGATTCTGATTGGTTACCTAAAATTAAAGAACGATTACAAAAACATGACTTTTTAAGGGTTTTATGGTTGCCACATACTGATAAAGGATATGTAATTACAGGCGATAAAATTGATATAAACACGGAAATAAAGGAAGATTTAGGTCCATCGTATTTAAAGCATAGAAGAACTGCATCAAAAATATTATACAAATACACACATATTTTTCCTTGGATTACCGCAATTGCAAATAAGATTTTATACAAAGGTTTTTTTAGCTCAACAAAAGAACATAAAGGTTCTTTATATCAAGCCACAGTTACAAAATCTAGAGGCTCAACTTTAGAATTAGCTGAATGGACAATTGGTTTGGATAAATTTGCTGAAGTTTTTGAGGAATTAAAAACAGAAATAAACAAATGGAGTAACAAATCTTTTATTCATATTCCAATGGATATTCGCTTTGTATACAAAGACAAATCTTGGTTAAGTTATGCTTATAAACAAGATATTGTTACAATGGGTTGTGTTTCTAGAAACGCTGCAACTGCAGATACTTATGAAGCATTTAAAAGTGTTGAAAAAATATTTTTAAAACATGGCGGAAAACCTCATTGGGCAAAGCGTTTTACTGCAAAAAATGCAGAATTATCTAAAGTTTATGAAAAATGGGAAGATTTTAAAACTCTAAGGCAAACAATGGATCCTACAAATAAGTTTTTAAATCCGTATTTAACAGAAATATTTAACGAAAAAAAATAGATTTTAAATGAATCCAAAAGGAATATTATTTGATTTTGATGGTGTAGTTGTAGATAGTTTTGAAAGTCATTATTCAGCTTGGAAATCTGCTTTTAAAGAGTTATTTAATGAAGAAATTGTTCCATTTCCTAAAAGCTATGCAGGTAAATCTCCCATGATAATTGCAGGATATTTTTGTAGTGTTATTGGCAAAGAAAATCAAACTGAAGAATTATTTTTACTAAAAGATAAACATTTAGACATCTATTTTAAAACTCCAAAATTATTACCAGGAGTACATGAAATTGTGAGTTTTTTGAGTGATAAAAAAATTCCTTATGGAATTGCAAGTAATGCAACCAAACAGTTTTTAAAGAATAGCATCTATCATTTAAATTTAAACTTTACTACAGTTTTTGGAGTACAAGATTACGAAAAGCCAAAACCATATCCAGAAGCCTATATCACTTTAGCAAAAGCATTAGGTTTTACAAAAAATGATTTTAAAAATATTTGGGTTTTTGAAGATAGTTTAACAGGCACAAAAGCTGCAAAATTAGCTGGTATGATTCCTATTGGAATTTTAACACAGTATTCTGAAGCTGAATTGAAAGAAGCTGGAAGCATTTTAACTTTTCCTACTTTATTAGAAGCTTATAATTTTTTAAACAATAATTAATTAGAAGTAACTTCTCTAAACAATGTTTCTAAGTTTTTATTATGCGCATTTAATCCTAAAATTTTTAATCCATTTTCTTGGGCAAAATCAAAGATTTTTGGACGCATGTCCTCCTTACTTTCAAAAGTGATATACCAAGTATTGTCATAATTATTTTTATACGAAACTATGTTTGGTAATTTTTGAATAAACTGCTCTTCAAGCTTATAATCAAACGTAACTTCTATATTTTGAAGGTTGTTTTGTTTTAATTCTGATAACTTTTTATCTACTAAAACTTGCCCTTTTTTTATAATAATAACCCTCTCACATACCGCTTCTACTTCTTGCATTATATGGGTAGAAAATAAAACCGTTTTTTCTTTGCCTAATTCCTTAATCAATGCTCTAATTTCTACTAACTGATTTGGGTCTAAACCTGTTGTTGGCTCATCTAGAATTAATACCGTTGGATTGTGTAAAATTGCTGCTGCCAAACCAACTCTTTGTTGATATCCTTTAGATAGTTGATTAATTTTTTTGTGCGCTTCAAGTGTTAAACCTACTTTTTTAATACAAATTTCAATTTGACTTTTTTCAATCTTAAAAATAGCAGCCTGAAATTGCAAGTATTCACGTACAAACATATCTTTATACAAAGGGTTATGCTCTGGTAAATATCCGATGGTTTTTTGAGCTTGAATAGGGTTTTGTAAAACATCTATTTCATTTACAAAAACCTCACCCGAGTTTGGTTTAATAAAGCCTGTTAAGATTTTCATCATGGTAGATTTACCCGCTCCGTTTGGGCCTAAAAAACCAATAATCTGACCTTTATCAGCAGAAAAAGAAACTTTATTTAATGCTTTTTGAGTTTTGTATGTTTTGGTAATTGATGAAACTTTTATTGACATTTATTAGAATATAATGTTATATAAATTTAAACGAAGTTATTACTTTTTTAGTTTACAACTTCAGAGATATTTAAACGTATTTTTCTAATATTTTTCATTCTTCTCCAAGCTGGTTTGTGTCTTTGTTTATACAACCACAAACATCCTAAATCTAGTAAAAAATAGAAAAAACTTATTCCACTTGGTGGATTAAAACTTGGCAAAAAATCGAAAACTCCCCAAGCTGTAGCTGGCCATTTCCAACACAAATAATTGGTGCCAATAATTTCTAAATAAGCAACCGAAATATACATTGCAAGGTAAAAAAGACGTTCTCTAGGTTTGTTTTTTAAAATTAATAAAGTTGCTATTGTCATTACAAAACCAAACACATCATTCTTAAAAATTAAAAAAACTAATGCATAAATAAAAATAAAAATTGCAAATATTTTTTCTAAAGATACTCTATGCTTGATAATTGATTTTGCCTTCGAAAAGTACAAAACCCCGACATAAACTATTGCATGACCTGGCGGCACATAATGAGGCACATTTCCTAATCTATAGCTATACATACCTAAAACAATTGAAAATAAATATTCTCCTAAAATTGCTATAATTACAGCAGAAATCATTTGTTCTTTAACCCGTTTATTTACTTGCCAAAAGACAATTACAAAACCTAAAAACATGCTAATATTGGCGTACAATTGAGCATTTTCTGTAATTTTTACAATATAAAAACTATCTAAAAAAAGCCCAAAAAGGATAAATAAGTAAAGCAACCCTAAACTTTTAAAAGTTGCATAAAATGGCGATTTTGTAGCTAGTAAACTCATGTTGTAAAAATAAGTAAACTAAATAAAAAATGGCTCAATTTCTTGAACCATTTATATTAAATTGAAATGTGTTTTATAATTGATAACGAACTCTAAAACTAAGTAATCTTGGTAAAATAAAAGTTTCATTAATAGAAAATAAAATATTAGTAGAATTTACTCTAGCTCTTGAACTTGTACCTAATAAGTTACTTCCTTGTATTTCATATTCCCATTTTGCATCTCTATTTTTTCTATAAGATAAAGAAGCATCCCAAATACTAAAAGTGTTTTGAATTTCATCATTTTGTAATACTTCATTATAAGAAAAATCTGAACGAAGTGTAACTGAATTCCAAATATAGGCATCAAAATTTATAGAAGGCATACGTGTTATTCCTTTTATTACATCTTCTCTAGCACTGTTTGTTTGATTTGTATACGATACTGCATATTTTAAACTAACATTTGGTGCTTTTGTAAAATTAGTACCTATACTGGCATTATAACTTTGCACATTACTTTCATTTACATTTTCATCAGAATTAATAAATTGATATGTTTTGCTCCAAGAATAACTTCCACCTAAAGAGGTTCTGATTTTTTTGATAGTTTTACCATATCTACCAAATGCAGAAAAATTTTCGTTGTTAAAAGGTGAATTTATTGTAGTTGAACTTGTTACAACAGAACCAGGTTCGAAAATTGTATTAGTATTAACCTGATCTATTGTTTTATTGTAACTTACTCTTGCAAACATGCTACTTCCATTATATAAATTAAAGTTTCTGTAGTTTAAACTTAAATTATGTAAACTAGCATTTACTAAATCTGGATTTCCTCCAAAATAAGAACTATAGCTATTTGCTACTATACCTCTTGCAATTTGATTTACATCTGTAAAATTAACTTCTTGTTTGTAGGTTAATGTTAAACTTTCGCTTCTTTTAAATTGTGCAATCATTTCAAATTCGGGTAAAAACTTTTCAAAGGAATCTTTAAAAGTTTCTGTACCATATTGAGTGTTATTAGAATTATATGAATGTACAGTAAAACCCGGTGTAAATGTAAATATACCCGATTTTATTCTATATCTTAAACCTGCATAAATATCTACAAAATTGTATTCAGTATCATTTGTTGTTTGTGGATCGTTAATTCCAGGAATGGTTGGGTTTGGATCTAAAATACTTCCATTATCTAAAATTTGAAAAAATTTAGAATCGAAATTTTGTTTACTTAAAATAGTACCTCCAACAAAGTTTAAATTACTTTTATCATTTAAAATATAATAATAATCTAATTTTGCATCTAATTGATTGGATTTTACACGCCTGTCTTGTTCTAATTTATAAAATTCATTATCTCTATTTAAGCCTAAAGTTTCTGCTGCATCATCAAAACCATCATTATCTGTGTCATCATTATTGTTTGGATTGTTTTCCAAAGAAGCTATATAAAAAGGATCTTCATCTTGTAATAAATGCTGTAATTCAAAAGCAAAAATACTTTTTTCACTTGCTGTATAAAAATAACTGAAATTTTGATTTATCTTATAAGGTGTTGCTCTTTCGCTTTCAGAAATATCACTTAAAACTCTTGAGTTTACATTATCTGTTCTAAATTCATTTGAAAAACGACCAATAACATCATAATTTAATTGATTGTTAAAATTCTTCTTATAAATTGAACTAAACTTAAACAAACCTGTATTACTTGTTTGATCTGTAATACTTTGTGTAAAATCATCAGGAGTTAAAACGTCTACATAATCTGTTGTAACATTATTTTGCTGACCGTTACTATTACTAGAAAAAATTAAAAAACCATTTAAATCTAACTTTGGATTTGGAGAGTAACTAAAGTTTAACGCAGTTAACTTAGTTTCAATTCTGTTAGCATTTCTTGCATTGGCATTTAAAAAACCAATACCTGCACTTGCTAAATTAATATTTGTACCATTTGAAGGGCTTTGACTTCTAAAACCTCCACTAAAATTTCTAATATCAGATCTATCTAAAACCACATCTCCAATATTATTTACATCTCCAATAATATTAATGGTATATTTTGGTGTGTAATAAAATAGTTTTGGTTGAAAAAGATACAAGCCTTCGCTTGGCGATTTACCTACACCTGCTGTAACATCTCCAAACCAAAAATTCTTTTTACCCTCTTTTAGTTTGATATTTATAGCAACTCTATCTTCGTTATTTTGCACACCTTTGAGTTGATTAACATCACCATAATTTCTTAAAACTTGAATTTTATCTACAGCATTAGAAGGTATGTTTTTTGAAGCTAGTTTGGTATCTCCGCTAAAAAATTCTTTTCCATCTACCATTATTTTTTCAACTACTTTACCTTCAACTTCAATTTCTCCATCATCATTTACCTCTACTCCTGGTAATTTTTCTAAAACGTCTTCTAACTTTCTTTCAGAACCATTTTTAAACGAATCTGCATTATAAATAATAGTATCTCCTTTTATAGTAACTGGCATTTTAGAAATAATGTTTATACCATCCAGCATATTATCCTCATACATCGTATAATTTTTAGAGATATTAGCTTCTCTTACTCTAATAAACTCACTAATTTCTTTAAAACCTACATAACTTATCTTTATATTATATGCCTTATTTATTGCTAAATCTAACTTAAAATTACCTTTACTATCCGTAAACCCGAAAGAACTTATTTTTTTTGCAACTGTATCTATTGCAATTACATTTGCCATTTCTAATGGTGCTCCAATAGAATCTTTAACAACACCTCTTAGTTCAATTTGAGCAATAGAAGCAAAAGAAACCATTAAAATGGTTACTAATATTATTTTTTTCATGTTAATTTATTAAGTTTAGTTTTATTAAAAACTATTAGAACCTTCTGCGCCCTTCTCCTCTATTACCTCTATTTTTAAAACGCTCTTTAAGTTCTTCGGTTTTAGTTTTAATAATTTCATTGTATTCATTTCTAGAAACCTCTTTTCCTTTAGTTGGCTTTTTAATTTCTATAGCATCTGTTGGATTAATAATAATCTCTGTACACAACATTGTTGTTCTACCTGCATTTAACTCTAAAATTAAACCTGGCAAACCGTAGTATTTATCTGGACCTGTGCTTACAGGGATCTGTGGAGCATACCAAGCCGTTACAAATAACATCTTTTTTTCGTTTTTCTTTTCCTTTGTTTTTGTTGAATCTTTCTTTTGATCATTACCTCTTCCTCTTCTACCAAAAATACTTGCAAAATCTATATTTGTATCTTCTTTTACTAATGTGGCTTTGTAACAGGTATAATTTCCTATTTTTTTAGTTTCAGTACCCAATTCCCACTGTAACGGTTCCATATTTTCTGTAATCAAAAAACGTTTGCTAAATTGCTCAACGTCTTCTATCAATATTTTGTCTTTTGAGTTTTTATAAACAGAACCTTGTCCATTACCTCTACCAAAACGACGCCCATTTGTAGATCCTGGAGCTTCTAGTTTAGCGTTTTCTTTAAAAGCAGAAACAGTTTTATTAAAAGACAATGTATACGTTTTCTCTAAAAAGCTTTTAGCACGAGCCATTATTTGTTTTTTCCTTTGCTCGCTAATTTGATCCCCAAAACGACTCATATCCATAGTTGTCTTAGACATATATGTAGCCTTTCCTTGAAACTCTTTTTGAGCAAAAGTAGTTATAGTAATAAAGGCTAAAAGAAGTGTAGATATTAATTTCATAAACTATGTTTTTTTATTTTTAATGCGAAAATAAACGCTTTCTTTATAAGACTTAAAAAAAATTGAAAGGTTTAATCTCGATAAAAAAATAAACAAAGCCTAACTTAACCTCCAATTTTTATATTCATACCATTACCCAAATCTACACCTCTTCTACTCTTAAACTTCTCTAACATTTCTTTTGATTTTTTATCTTGAATTTCATCAAACTTCTTTTGATTCACAACTTTTCCTTTTTTTGGCTCAACAATTGTAATTTTTTTAGATGGATTTAATATAATTTCCGTACAAACTATCATTCTTTTCCCATCATTAATTTCTAAAATTAAACCTGGTAAACCTTGATAATCATCAGGGCCATTATTTAAGGGAATTTGAGTTGTATACCAAGCTGTGGTAACAATAATTTCTTTTTCTTTTACTTCTTTTGCATCTCCATTTGCCAAACTCATATGCATCTTTTCTACCTTTTTAGAAAAAGTAGCTTTATAACAAGTATAGTTTCCAATATTTTTGGTTTCTGTAGATAACTCCCATTTTATATCTTCTAATTTATCTTTAACCAAAAAACGTTTTCCCATAATTTCGGTTTGATTTACATAACGTTTTTCTTTAATATTTTTATAATAAACACTACCATTTCCTGAACCTCCATAAGACATTATAAAAACTCCACCTTTAGCTGCTTTTGGATTTGGAGCATTTAATTTTTCTTCTTCTTTGTAGATAGAAGTATTCTTATCAAACTCTAAAAAAAATGTTTTTTGATTCATTTTTTGCAGCCTTGTTTCTAACTCTTTTTGCATTTTATCGGTAATTCCCTTTTGATTTTCTTCAAATTTAATACTCGATTTACTACTTGTTTTATAAATTGCTTTTCCTGAAAATTCTTGAGCATTTATAGAAAAAATAAATACTGATGTTAAAATTGTAATGAATGTTTTCATAAAATAATTTGTAAAATTTATATTTAATTTCTGTTTTACAAAGATGCCATAATATTATCTTTTATAAAGTTAACAAGTGTTAACGAGTGTTAACCAACTGTTATTATAAAATTTACTGGCTATCTTTGAAACATGAATACGCAAAAGCATAGATGGATTCTTTACTTAATTATAATAACAATTATTACAACAATTACTGTACAATTTTATTGGAACAATAAAAATTATCAAGAAAATAAACAAAGAGTTGCTAATGAAATTCAGTTGAGTTTAGATAATGCTATTGAAGAATATTATGCAAAATTAGCTAAAGAAGATATTACTACAATTATCAATTTTGGAGATACAAATACAAAAAGTGATTCTATTTTTCTTCAAAATTTACGTTTTGATTCTATTGTTAGTCATTCTAAAAGTTTAAAAAAATTAAAATCTTTTTTTAAAAAAGATACTTTAAAAAATAAACCCAAACTTGAAATAACAAATATTTCTTTTTCAACTGATGACAATGAAGATGCTAGAAAAACAGACTCAATAATTAAAAATTATGGTACAAAAAATAATTCAAAAAACTATACTAGTTTTAAATACTTTAATGGTCAAAAAGCTGCAGATAGCATAAGAATGTTGAAAAATTTAAAACCAATATTTTTCTCAGTCACTTCTAATTCTATTGAATATTACCAATTAGACTCTTTAATTAAAAATCAACTTAAAGCTAAAAAAATTCCCATTCAATACATTTTTAATCATTTTAAAAAAGATACTATTTTTTACACTTCAAAAGATTCTTTAATTTTTAAAGAGTCACCAACCATAATCAGCTCAAAATCCACTTATTTAAAAAATGATGAAGAGTTACAATTAGTATATAATAACACTAATTTTGAAGCTTTAAAAAGAAGTTATTTTGGCATTTTCTTATCCTTTTTATTATCATTAGCTGTTATTGCTTCGTTATTTTATTTGCTAAAAATAATCAATCAACAAAAAGAATTAGCAACTATTAAAAACGATTTAATTAGCAATATTACACACGAATTTAAAACACCGATAACAACTGTTTCTACAGCTATTGAAGCTATTGAAAATTTTAATGTTTTAGATGACAAACAAAAAACTCAAAAGTATCTTTCTTTGTCTACTATTCAATTAAAAAAATTACATCAAATGGTTGAAAAATTATTGGAAACTGCTACATTGGATAGTGAGCAATTATTACTAAAAAAAGAGCAAATTGATATTATTGAAATAACAAATAAAATTGTAAATAAGCATCAATTATTAACTGACAAAAAAGAATTAACTTTTACTTATAATTTAGAACCCATTTTTATAAATGTAGATGTTTTTCATTTTGAAAACGTTATTTCAAACTTAATTGATAATGCTATAAAATATGGGGGAAATCATATTGAAATAAATATAAATTCATTTTTTAAATCTACGGAAATTAGTGTTTCTGATGACGGAAATGGAATAGAAAAAAATCAACAAGAAAAGATTTTTGATAAATTTTATAGAGTTCCAAAAGGTAATACTCATAATGTAAAGGGATTTGGAATTGGCTTATATTACAGCAAAAAAATCATCGAAAAACATGATGGTAATCTCACCCTTTTATCAAACAATAAAAAAACCGTTTTTAAAATAACACTTCCAAATGAGTAAGATAAAAGTACTTTTAGCTGAGGATGAAGCTAGTTTAGGAATGATTGTAAAAGAGAGTTTAGAAACAAGAAACTTTGTTGTTTTTCATGCCGAAAATGGAGAAGAAGCTTTTGAATCATATCAACAAGAAAATCCTGATATTTTAGTGTTAGATGTAATGATGCCTAAAAAAGATGGATTTACTTTAGCCAAAGAAATAAGAGTAAAAAACAAAAGTATTCCAATAATATTTTTAACAGCCAAATCACAAACTATTGATGTTTTAGAAGGCTTTAATCATGGAGGAAATGATTATTTAAAAAAACCTTTTTCTATGGAAGAGTTAATCGTTAGAATTAAATCTTTATTAGATAGAATAGAGTTAAAAACGAATATTGAAAATATTAAAATTGGTAAATTCTCTTTTAATTCTACAAAACAGACATTACGATTTTTGTCAGAAACTGCTGAACAATTAACTCATAGAGAAGCTCAACTTCTTTTTTACCTTCATGAAAAGAAAAATGAAGTTTTAGACAGAACATTTATATTAAATAAACTTTGGGGAAATGATGATTTTTTTAATGCTAGAAGCATGGATGTTTTTATTAGTAAACTACGTAAAAAGTTAAAAAAAGATAAAAACATCAAAATTATAAATATCAGAGGGTATGGTTATAAATTAATCTGTTAATCATTTATTATTTTTAGTACCTTAGCAATCCTTATAATTTATAACTCTTTTATATGCACGTTGCAATTGCTGGTAATATTGGCGCTGGAAAAACTACACTAACTAAACTTTTAGCAAAACATTATAAATGGAAACCTCACTTTGAATCTGTTGATGAGAATCCGTATTTAGATGATTTTTATTCAGAAATGGAGCGTTGGTCTTTTAATTTACAGGTTTATTTTTTAAATAGTCGTTTTCGTCAAATTTTAGAGTTAAGAGAATCTGGTAAAAACATTATTCAAGATAGAACTATCTATGAAGATGCCCATATTTTTGCCCCAAATTTACACGCCATGGGTTTAATGACAAATAGAGATTATAACAACTATAGTTCTTTATTTGATTTGATGGAAAACTTAGTTTCTCCTCCCGATTTATTAATTTATTTACGTGCTGATATTTCAACCTTAGTTGGGCAAATTCACAAACGAGGAAGAGATTATGAAAACTCTATAAGTATTGATTATTTAAGCAGATTAAATGAACGCTATGAAGCTTGGATTTCCACTTACACAAAAGGTAAGCTTTTGATAATTGATGTTGATAAATTAGACTTTGTTGATAACCAAGAAGACCTAGGCTTTATTATTGATAGAATTGACTCTCAAATAAATGGTTTATTTTAAAAAATAAAGTATAACTTATAAAAATAAAAAGACCGCTGTTAAGCGGTCTTTCTTTTTGTGATTAAATCACTCATGATAGTTAGTCCCCCAACTTCCTATCAGATTGTAATTGAGTTGTTAACTCAACAATTGTACTTTATTATCAACTATCTCTTTTATAGGATAAATTATTTTTCCCTTTTCAGTAGATAGCACCATACATATATTATCTATAGATTCAACAACACCTTCAACATCATTGATTATAATTCTATTTCCAACATTTAAATTCTTTCTAGAATAATAACCAAATAATAATCTTTTTATTATATCTGTTGAACCTATTCCAAAAGCAATTGTAAATGCCGCTAAAATTGATGCAAAGATAATAGATAAATTATTAGTAATCAAATCTGTATTAACACCTGCTTGGTTTAACGCTGTAACACTTACTATTATTGAAATTATATAAAAAATAATGTTACCAATTAAGTTTCCTCCACTCAATTCTAAAGAAGAAAACATACCAAAAACAGCTTTTTTTGCAATATTAGCAATATAAATACCTATGGCAAATATCATTAAAGCGCTAATAAATTTAGGCAAATATGCAATTATATTACTTAATTGTTCTGAGACCATTCTTAAACCTAAAAACTCAGAGCCAACGATTACAAAAATTAAAATTAATATCCATTTTATAGTAGTTACTATAACTTTGGTAGGCTCTATTTTAATGGCAGCATTTCCAAAAATTTCATTAACATTTAGTTTTTCTGGTAAACTATCAATATTGGTAAAACCAAGTCCTTTTTTAATAACATATAAAATAAATTTTATAATAATCCACCCTAAAATAATAAAAGCTAGCCCTTTAAATAATTGTGGTAAAAAGCTTAAAAAATTACTCCAAAGATCTTGTAAAAAACTTAAATCTAATTCAGATTGCAAAGGCATTAATAATTTCATTATTGTTGTTTTTATTTAGTCTTTATTTTCTTTTTTGTAGTATCACCCTCAAAGAAATCGGCAATAGTATTTGGACATTTTACCAAAAACAAATCTGCAATATCTAAAGTGAGTCTGATCAAATTAACATCATTTAATACCTTCTTCTTTAATACTTCTGGTACTTCGTAATGACTTAATATTTTTTTAAAGGGATTACTCATATTTTATAGTTCTTCATAGGTACTAATCACCCTGGCTTTTGCTCTTTTAACTCTCATTTTAACAGCACTTTCTCCGACACCCAATACCTCTTTAATTTCTTTAATACTCATATCATCTTGATATTTCATTAATAAAATCATTTTATCTTTTGGGTCTATAAGCGATAAAGCTTTTGCTAACTTTTCTGATTTTAATTCAAATAATTTTACATCTTCTACTTCTTCAAATGCACTATCTTCTTTAATATTATCTGTAACTACAGTATTTCTTTCTTGCTTTTTATGTTTATCTCTTTGTACATAATTTACACAAAAATTATATGTAAAAGAATACAACCAAGTAGAAAACTTAGAGTTTCCTTTAAAAGTTTTTAGCTTTACAAATAACCTTACAAAAACATCATGTGTTAAATCTTCCGCTTCCTCTTTATTTTTAGCAAAGCCATAACACTTATTATAAACTATCTTAGAAAACCTATCATATAAAATTGCAAATAATTGCGAGTTGTTAGTTTCTACAATTTTAAAAACCAATTCTTCATCAGAAAATTTATGTACATTAATGTTTGTCAAATTCAATTATTTTTTTGACACAAATAAAAATAATAAGTCACACACATTTTTTTTAAAAAGCTAAGTTGATATTTTTACACGTTGAAAAGTATTATTTTATCTTTTAAGAAAAAAAATGATTTTTTTTGTAACATAAATTTAAAAACCAACGTATAAGTAGTTGTAGTGTGATTATTAATCCATTAAAAAATTTTTAGATAATTAGATGAGACAACTTAAAATTACAAAGCAGGTTACTAATAGAGAAACTGCTTCCTTAGACAAATACTTACAAGAAATTGGTAAAGTAGATTTAATTACTGCTGATGAAGAAGTAGAATTAGCTCAACTTATTAAAGCTGGAGATCAAAGAGCTTTAGAAAAATTAACAAAGGCCAATTTAAGATTTGTTGTATCTGTTGCAAAACAATATCAAAATCAAGGATTAACATTACCAGATTTAATTAATGAAGGAAACTTAGGTTTAATTAAAGCTGCTAAACGTTTTGATGAAACTCGTGGATTCAAATTTATATCATATGCTGTTTGGTGGATTCGTCAATCAATCTTACAAGCCTTAGCAGAACAATCTAGAATTGTACGTTTACCGTTAAATAAAATTGGTTCTATCAATAAAATTAACAAAATGTATGCTTTCTTAGAGCAAGAAAATGAAAGACCTCCAAGTCCGGAAGAAATTGCTAAGAAATTAGACATGACCGTAAATGACGTAAAAGAATCGATGAAAAATTCTGGACGTCACGTATCTATGGACGCTCCTTTAATTGAAGGTGAAGATTCAAATTTATACGATGTTTTAAATTCTGGAGAATCTCCAAACCCTGATAGAGTTTTAATTCATGAATCTTTAAGGATTGAAATAAACAGAGCTCTTGAAACCTTAACACCTAGAGAAGCAGACGTTGTAAAACTATACTTTGGTTTAGGTGAACACCAACCAATGACATTAGAAGAAATTGGTGAAACTTTCGATTTAACAAGAGAACGTGTTCGTCA
This sequence comes from uncultured Polaribacter sp., assembly GCF_947500975.1. GTDB lineage: Bacteria > Bacteroidota > Bacteroidia > Flavobacteriales > Flavobacteriaceae > Polaribacter. Next base: position 10,886 of record NZ_CANMUE010000004.1, on the reverse strand, counting down.
AATTAAAGAAAAAGCAATTAGAAGATTAAAACACACTTCTAGAAGTAAAATTTTAATGACATATTTAGGCTAATGATCAGAGACCATTTTAAGTATCTCACTCATACTTAAATGCTTAATTTTAAATAAAAACTTAAAACTCTCAAATTCATTTTTGAGAGTTTTTTTTGAAGCTATTTCCCGCTTTCACTACTCGCTTTTTTTATCCAAAAAAGGAATAAAAAAGAGCTCAAACAAACCGTTCAATCGGGGCTAAGCTTGTTTAAATAGCACATTACATATAAATGAACCTTTATATTAATTATTGTCATATTTTTAAGAGACTGCTTCGCACCTTGCAATAACAATTTAATTACCTTTGCACAATAAAATAACAACACAACAATAAACTAATGAGTAATTTAATTGCACCTTCAATTTTAGCAGCAGATTTTGCTAATTTACAAAGAGACATAGAAATGGTTAACAATAGTGAAGCGGATTGGTTTCATATTGATATTATGGATGGCGTATTTGTACCTAACATTTCTTTTGGAATGCCCGTTTTAAAAGCAATTACAAAACATGCTACCAAAACAATTGATGTGCATTTAATGATTGTAAATCCAGATCAATACATACAAACTCTTGCAGATTTAGGCGCAAATATACTAACCGTACATTATGAAGCCTGTACACATTTACACAGAACTGTTCAAGCTATAAAAGCAGCAGGAATGAAAGCAGGAGTTGCATTAAACCCTCATACACCAATCTCTGTTTTAGAAGATATTATTGCAGATTTAGATTTGGTTTGTATTATGAGTGTAAATCCTGGTTTTGGAGGGCAATCTTTTATAGAAAACACTTATAAAAAAGTCAATCAATTAAAACATTTAATAGAATTTACTGAATCTTCTTGTCAAATAGAAATTGATGGTGGGGTAACAAATCTAAATGCTAATAAATTAATAGAAGCTGGAGCTAATGTTTTAGTTGCTGGAAGTTATGTTTTTAAAAGTGAAAATCCGACTGAAACAATTGAAGATTTAAAAAACTTAATCAATTAATTGTTATATACAGTTGTAGACATAGAAACTACTGGGAATGGATATAAAGGTTCTAAAATAACCGAAATATCCATTTTTGTTTTTGACGGAAAAACTGTAATTGATGAATTTACATCTCTTGTAAATCCTGAGCAAAATATACCACCTTTTATAACCAATCTTACAGGCATCACAAATGCCATGGTTAGAAATGCACCTAAGTTTTACGAAATAGCAAAACAAGTTGCAGAAATTACACAAAACACTATTTTTGTGGCACATAATGTTAATTTCGATTATAATATTATTCAAGAAGAATTTAAAAATTTAGGCTTCGATTTTAAACGAAAAAAACTATGCACAGTTCGTTTATCTAGAAAAATAATACCTGGTTTAAGCTCTTATAGTTTAGGTAATATCTGTACATCAGAAAACATTCCTATAAATGGAAGACACAGAGCAAAGGGCGATGCAGAAGCAACCACAGAACTATTTAGAAGATTAATACAAAGAGATAATAATTTTATCATTAATTCTTTTCTAAATCCTAAATCTAGACAAGCAACTTTACCGCCACTCTTAGATAAAAAAGTAGTCGATAATCTTCCTGAAAAACATGGCGTTTATTATTTTAAAAACGTAGCCAAAGAGGTTATTTATGTAGGTAAAGCAAATAACATCAAACAAAGAGTTATCAGTCATTTTTATGATAAAAAGAAAAAAGAGCAGAACATGTGTTTAGAAACCGCTGATATTTCTTTTTCAGAAACTGGCAGTGAATTATTAGCCCTTTTATTTGAGTCTTCTGAGATTAAAAAACTCTATCCTAAATATAATAGAGCACAAAGAAGAGCTGGTGAATCGGTTGGTTTATTTTCTTATGAAGATCAAAAAGGAATTATTCATTTAGCTTACAATCGCTTAAAACTAACTCCAAATGCAATCATGAAATACTATTCTGTTGCAGAATGTAGAAATCATTTAGAAACTTTGTGTAAAGAATTTGAATTGTGCCCTAAATATTGTCATTTACAAACCAATGTTTCTAGTTGCTTTCATTATCAGATTAAAGAATGTAAAGGTATTTGTTGTGATAAAGAATCTGTTTCAAATTATAATAAACGAGTTACAGAAGCTATCAAATCAGTAGGAATTGGCGCAGAAAATTTAGTAATCAAAGAAAAAGGAAGAACCAAAAATGAAATTGGTTTTGCGTTAATTTTAGACGGAATTTATAAGGGTTTTGGTTATGTTAATACTCAGCAATCTGAACAATTGGAAAACCCAGAAGATTATCAGTTTTTTGTAGAACCTAAAAAAGATAATAGAGATATTCAGAGGATTCTTAGTACTCATCTAAAAAAGCAAAAAACAGCAACCTAAATTGCTGTTTTTTGCTTTTTTAGTGACTCCAGCAGGATTCAAACCTGCAACCCTCAGAGCCGAAATCTGATATTCTATTCAATTGAACTATGGAGCCTTCTTTCTACAGAAGTAGAAAATCGTTTTTATATTACATTAAATTTTTCTTTACTAAGGTAGAAATTGTTTTACCATCTGCTTGTCCCGCTAATTCTTTAGAAACAATCCCCATTACTTTTCCCATATCTTTCATTCCAGAAGCACCAACTTTATTTATTGTAGCAATTACTACTTCTTCAATTTTTTCTTCAGATAAAGCTTCTGGTAAAAATTGCTCTAAAATAGCAAGTTCTGCTAATTCTGGCTCAGCCAAGTCTTGTCTGTCTTGTTTTATAAAAATTGCTGCACTATCCTTTCTTTGTTTTACTTGTTTTTGGATAATTTTTATTTCTTGCTCTTCTGTTAATTCTGCTTGAACACCTGTTTCTGTTTTTGCTAATAAAAAGGCAGATTTTACTGCTCTTAAAGCCTGTAAAGCAACTGTATCTTTTGCTTTCATTGCTTCTTTCATTTTATCCATTACTTGTTTTTGCAAACTCATTCTTTTCTATTTTTAAATTAATTATTTCTTTGCCTTTTTTAAGTATAAGACATTTTTATTATAGTCTATAAAAGCCTTTCCTTTTTGTAAAATATCAGCTCCTATTATACCATGAACTTCATTAGCATTATGTTGTGTTAATGCAGTATTTACATGTGATAAATCAAACATTACTAAATGACACTCTTTGGTTTTCCAACCTCCAATTTTTAATGTATTGTTTTTAGATTGTTTCGTTTCCATATCTGTAGCTCCAGCTCCAGCAGCCTTTGTTTCACTCTCTTGAGCATCCAAATTAAAATATGTAATCATATCTAGACCAACACATGAATTTGAAGCTCCTGTATCTAAAATAAAACGACCTTTAACACCATTAATCTTTGTTTTTAATTCTAAATGATTGGTAGCAATTCTCTTTAGTTTTATTTTGATATATTTTTTCTTTTTTAATATTTTTTGGATAATTTTCATTCACAAAATTTAATTAATCTCAAAAATACAATATATAAAATTCACAAAAAAACCGATACAAATTTGTATCGGTTTTAAATATTTATATTCTAATTTGAAGTTTATCCTCCAAAGTCATCAAATCTAATATTTTCATCAGCAAGGCCAAAATCTTCTCCCATTTTCTGAACTGCTTTGTTCATTAATGGTGGTCCACAGAAATATAATTCTAAATCTTCTGGAGATTCATGATGATTTAAGTAATTATCAATTACACAATTGTGTATAAACCCTACAAAACCATCACCAGCTTCATCATTAATATCTTTCTTTTCTATCCAATTATCTGCTTCAGTTGGATCAGATAAAGCGATGTAAAATTTGAAGTTTGGAAAATCTTTTTCCAAAGCTCTAAAATGCTCTATATAAAATAATTCTGCTTTTGAACGCCCACCGTACCAATAAGTAACTTTTCTACCTGTTTTTAATGTTCTAAATAAGTGATATAAATGAGAACGCATTGGCGCCATACCTGCTCCACCACCAACATACAGCATTTCTGCATCAGATTCATTAATGAAAAACTCTCCATAAGGCCCAGAAATCACACATTTATCACCTTTCTTTAGGTTAAAAATATATGAAGAAGCAACTCCAGGATTTACATCCATCCATCCACCTTTAGCTCTATCAAAAGGAGGAGTAGCAATACGTACATTCAACATAATTTCTCTACCTTCTGCAGGGTAAGAAGCCATAGAGTACGCTCTTTCTACAGTTTCAGTATTTTTCATTACTAATGGTCTTAAACCAAATTTATTCCATTCAGCCTCAAACTTATCTGGTGTATCATGCTCTTCTGGATGTGCCGTAATATCCATATCAGCATAGTTTATTTCACAAGCTGGAATTTCAATTTGAATATATCCTCCTGCTTTGTAACCCATATCTTCAGGTATTTCTACAACAAATTCTTTAATAAAAGTAGCTACGTTATAATTTCTAACTACAACTGCATCCCATTTCTTAATTCCAAAAATTTCTTCAGGAATAGAAATATCCATGTCTTGCTTAACTTTTACTTGACAAGCTAAACGAATTCCATGTTTTAATTCTTTACGTGTAAAGTGTGGTGTTTCTGTTGGTAAAGCTTCTCCACCACCAGAATTTACATGGCATTCACATTGAACACAAGATCCACCACCACCACAAGCAGATGGTAGAAATATTTTTTCGCTTCCTAATGTGGTTAAAAGTGTGCTACCAGAAGCTACTTCTATTTTCTTTTCTCCATTAATAGTAATTGTTACTGGACCAGAAGGAGATAATTTTTGTTTCACAAATAATAACAACGATACTAGTATCAATGTTACTAATAAAAAAGCTGCTACTGTTGCAATAATGGTTCCTGTTGTACCTGCTGCTAATATCATTCTTCTATTCGTTTATAATTGTGTTTTCAGCTACAATTTCTTTAGCTTCTTTTATTTCTTTTTTCTCAACCTTTGCCTCTACTTTTGGACTTTCTTTTTTCTCTTCATCTCCTCCAGTTAGCATCCCACCAAAACTCATAAACCCAATTGCCATTAATCCTGTAATTATAAATGTAATTCCTAAACCTCTTAAGGCTGGAGGTACACTTGAGTATCTTATTTTTTCTCGAATAGCTGCAATTGCTAAAATTGCTAAAAACCAACCAATTCCTGATCCAACTCCATAAGTTAAAGATAATCCTAAGCTAGCTATTTCACGAGATTGCATAAATAAACTACCACCTAAAATAGCACAGTTTACAGCAATTAATGGTAAGAAAATACCTAATGAGTTGTATAATGATGGTGAGAATTTTTCAACAATAATTTCTACCAATTGTACCATGGTTGCAATTGTTGCAATAAACATAATAAATGATAAGAAACTTAAATCATAATCAGCGTATTCTGCTCCTAACCATTTTAATGCTCCAGGTTGTAAAATATATTGATCTAATAACCAGTTTAAAGGCACTGTTACTGCTAATACAAAGATTACAGCAGCTCCTAAGCCTACGGCTGTAGATACTTTTTTAGATACAGCAAGGTAAGAACACATACCTAAAAAGGTTGCGAAAACCATGTTATCTATAAATATCGATTTGAAAAATAATTCTATATGTTCCATAAATGTATTTTAAGATTCTGAAAATAAATTCAGAATGACGTTTGGCGTCTAATTTTCTTCTATTAATGCTTTGTTTTTACTACGTTGAATCCAGATAATAATACCAACTACAATTAATGCCATTGGAGATAATAACATAAAACCATTATTTTCATATCCTATTGCATACAATCCAGTTTTTTCTATCGGATCTCCTAAAACTTTAAATCCTAATAAAGTTCCAGAACCTAATAATTCTCTAAAGAAACCTACAATAATTAAAATTACACCATAACCAACTGCATTTCCTATTCCATCTAAGAAAGATCTCCAAGGTTTGTTTCCTAAAGCAAAAGCTTCAAAACGTCCCATAATTATACAGTTAGTAATAATTAGCCCAACAAAAACAGAAAGTGTTTTACTAAGTTCATATTGAAAAGCTTTTAAAACTAAATCAACAATAATTACTAAAGTTGCAACTACAATAAGCTGAACAATAATTCTAATTTTTGATGGAATAATGTTTCTCATTAAAGAGATAACTACGTTTCCTAAACCTAATACAAACATTACAGAAACTGCCATTACAATAGATGCTTTTAACTCTGCTGTAATCGCTAATGCAGAACAAATACCTAATACTTGGATAGTAATTGGATTATTATCTGCTAATGGGTCTGTAAGTAATGCTGCGTCTTTTTTTGATAAAAGTCCCATACTTATTATTTGTTTTTTAATGATTTAAAATAAGGCACATATAAAGCTAAATCCGCTTTAATCATTGCAGAAACTCCATCACCTGTAATTGTTGCACCTGCAATTGCATCTACTTCATAATCTGTTTTATCTTCGTTCTTTGGATCGTTATTTCCTTTGGCAACTGTAATTCCTTTAAAGTCTCCAGAAGTAGACATTAGGTGTTCTCCAATAAAATCATCCATAAAGTAACGTTGTTTTATGTTTGCTCCTAAACCTGGAGTTTCACCTTTATGATCAAAATAGGCACCTTGTACAACCATATTTTCATCCATAGAAACATACCCCCAAATAGCATCCCATAAACCTTTTCCTCTAATTGGTGCTACATAAAATATTTTACCATCTTTTTCACCAACAAATAAAGGTAACTTTCTTACTTTACCTGCTTTTGCATTTGCTTGTTCTTTTTTAACATCAATTAAATAGGCATCATCGCTTTCAGAAATTTTATCTCCTTCAATAACTATTTGTTTTTTGATATATTTTGCAAACTCTTCTCCAGCAACTGTTGTAGAAACAAAATTTGCGCTAGATTCGTCATTTTCATTTACACCCATAGCATACAAAATGTTTTGCTGCTTCTCTATTCTTTCGTTTTCTTTGATTCTAGGCTTTAAAGACGATGCTAAAAAAGCTAACAAAGAACCAACAATTAAAACCATAACGATGGCAAAAATCATTGTATAACCATTACTATCTGTTCTCTTACTCATAATTAGGCAGTTTTAACTTTAGTACGTTTTAATCTTTTCTTTACGTTTCCTTGAACCACATAATGGTCTATTGTTGGAGCAAAAACATTCATCAATAAAATTGCTAAAAATACTCCTTCTGGATATGCAGGGTTAAACACACGTATCATAATTGAAATAAATCCAATTAAGAAACCATAAATCCATTTTCCTTTATTTGTTTGTGATGCTGTTACAGGATCTGTTGCCATAAACACAGCTCCAAATGCTAAACCACCAATCAACAAATGTTGCCACCAAACGGTATTCATTAATCCGTAAAATTTGCTAGATTCTGTAATAATATCTGCAGCAACTACTTGATTAAAAATGAAACCCATTACTGCTGCTCCTAAAAATGTAGAAACAATAATTCTCCAACTTCCAATTTTTGTAAAAATTAAAAACGCTGCTCCTAATAGAATTAGTAATGTTGATGTTTCTCCTACTGAACCTGGAATGAATCCCATAAACATATCCCAATTAGAATACACTACTTCTTGGTTTTGTGCATAGCTTCCTAAAATAGTTTCACCAGAAATTGCGTCTGGAGTTCCTACTCTATTTACAGCATCATGTACCCAAACTTTATCTCCCGACATCCAAGTTGGATATGCAAAAAATAAGAATGCTCTAATTGTTAAAGCTGGATTTAAGATATTCATACCTGTTCCTCCAAATACTTCTTTACCAATAACAACTCCAAAAACAACTGCTACAGCCAACATCCAAAGTGGCGTATCTACAGGTACAATTAATGGAACTAACATACCAGTTACTAAATAACCTTCTTCTACTTCATGACCTTTTATTACTGCAAAAATAAATTCTACTAAAAGCCCAATTCCATAAGAAACAATTACTAATGGTAATATTTTTACAATTCCAATCCAAAGATTATCCATTGTAAAAAAGTTAGCTAACACGTCTGTTCTTAAAGAACTATCTATAGCTGCATAATGCTGGAAACCTGCATTAAACATTCCAAAAATCAAACAAGGAATTAAAGACATAATTACAATATTCATTGTACGCTTTAAATCATCTGCTGCTTTTATATGAGTTCCTCCTTTATGAGTAACTTCGTTTGGTAAATATAAAAAGGTATGGATTGCATTAAATGCAGGTGCCATTTTGGTTCCTTTATATTTTTCTTTTAAATTATGTAAATTTTGTTTTAAGCCCATAATCTTATCCTAATTCTTCTCTCATTAAATCTAAACCCTCTCTAATAATTTGCTGATGAGGTTGTTTAGATACACAAATAAATTCTGTAAGTGCAAAGTCTTCTGGTGCTACTTCATAACCTCCTAAAGCTTCCATTTCATCTAAATCTTTATACATAAATGCTTTTAACAATTGCATTGGATAAATATCTAAAGGAAATACTTGCTCGTAAGAACCAGTTACTACAAAAGCTCTATGCTCACCATTTGTATTGGTGTTAAGATCGTATTTTTTCTTTGGTGTTAACCAAGAAAAAGTCAATGCTCTTGATGCAGAAATTTTATTAAAAATTGGTTTATTCCAACCAAAGAATTCATAATCATTTCCTTCTGGAATTGCAGTAATTTGATTATCATAATACCCTAAAAATTCATCAGCTTTCACTTCTTTACCAGAAAGTACATTTCCGCTAATAATTCTTGTATTATTATCTTCTAAATTATTTGCTGTTATATCAGAAACAGTTGCTCCTGCAATTGCAGTTACATATTGTGGCTTGCTAAATTGAGATCCTGTTAAAGCAATTGTTCTTGTTACATTTAATTTTCCTGTTAAAAATAACTCACCAATTACTATTAAATCTTGAGGATTAACTACCCAAACAACTTCTCCTTTATTAATAGGGTCTATTTGTGCAATTTGTGTACTTACATTTCCTGAAGGATGAGGTCCAGAAACCTTATGTAATTCAATTCCTTTTAAACCTGACAAAGGTGAATTTGAATTTGCAGCAACTGAAACATGTACTTTACCTTCTGTTAATTTAGAAATTGCTGTAACTGCTGCTTGCAATTCTGCTTCTTTACCTGCTAAGGTATAATCTAAATCTGCAGCTAAAGGTGCACTTGCGTATGCAGAAATAAAAATTGCTTTTGGTGCTTGATTAGGGCTTGCAACAACATCATAAGGACGCTGTTTTACAAATGGCCAACAACCTGAAGTAAATAAATGGCATTTAACCTCTTCCGCAGACATGATATCTGCATTTTTGGTTCCAAAATCTTTATAAACTTGGGTTGTATCTGCTGCAATTTTAACAGTTAATACTTTTCTTCTTGCTCCACGAATTACCTCTACAACTTTACCAGAAACTGGACTTGGAAATAAAATACGTTCATCACCTTTAGAATAAAAAAGTGTATCTCCCGCTTTTACTTCTGCTCCTTCTTTGGCAACAAGTTTTGGTATAATTCCGTGAAAGTCTTCTGGTTTCACTGCATAAACACTACTTAGAGAAATATCTGTAGTGTTTTTTTCAGCTTCACCAACAAGCTTAATATCTAAGCCTTTTTTAATACGAATGTCTTTTGACATAGTAAATTGGAATTTTAGTTATCTAAAAAAATCATGCAAATTTAATGTTTTTAGACATTATTTATCTTATGGTTTAAACTATATATTCATTCAAAAATCTTATTTATATTTATTCTAAATAATAAGCGGTAACCTATTAAATTATATTATCAATAATACAGAAAACATTTACAATTAATTTAACGAAATAAACCCTTTATATAATTAATTTCATAAATCTCTACATATTTATACCCTAATTAAAATTAATATTAATTCTATTTTTCTTAGCACATTCTATACCTTGAAAGAAAACTTTCTATTCTATTTGACATATATTTTCCTTTATTATTTTCAGGTTTTATTATGGCTGTTTTTCTTATAGTTACACAACTATAAAAGTAGATAATAATAATATTCTTTATATACTGTACTAGTTAATAAAAATACACCATAAACAAAAAGAAAAGGTAGCAATTTAAAATTACTACCTTGTATCTATTGAATTCTCGATTACTATTTCAGAGTTTCACAATTATTTTTTAATTATTTTTCTCAAAAACACCCCTTCATCTGTTTCAAACCTCATAAAATAAATACCTTTAGGTAAAGACCCTATATAAATACTATCATTATATATTTCTAATCTTTTAATCAATCTACCAGAAAAATCAAATACCGATAAACCAAAAACATTTAAACCTCCAATTAATTCAAAATTTAAATTATCAACGACAGGATTGGGATATAACTTAACTTCTTTATTTTCTCTAAAATCAAGTAATGAAGCTGTATTAGTTATTTCAAAATTTGCTGTTATAAAAGTAATATCATAATTATCCCCTAAAGATAGAGTCCCTATTTCAATCAAGTAAATTCCAATACTTTCTCCTTCTTCTCTACTTAAACTTCCTGTAAACTCATCATCAAAACTTAAACTACCTGATGTTAACTCATAACTCAATTCTGGATCTGACTCCCCAAAAGCTTTTGTTTTAGCTTCAGCTGTTACTGTAATTGCTTTTGAAGTAATTGTTAAATCTGATGAATTATAAGTGATAGCATAATTCGGGTTAGATAAACTTGAAGTGATTAAATAAGCTCCTACATCTTCCCCTTCTTCTCTACTTAAACTCCCTTCTAAAGCATCTTCTCCAACTAATCCTTCTGATGTATAACTAAACTCTGGATCTGATTCTCCATAAACTTTCGTTGCTGATTCAGCTGTTACTGTAATTGCTTTTGAAGTAATTGTTAAATCTGATGAATTATAAGTGATAGCATAATTCGGGTTAG
>NZ_CANMUE010000003.1 GCF_947500975.1 uncultured Polaribacter sp. | reverse complement strand
AAAACACCATCATCATCTGCATCTGTACCACCAGATTCTAAAACATCATTACAACCATCGTTGTCTGAATCTACATCAAATTGATTTCCTATTCCATCGTTATCAATATCTTGACATTGAGGTTTTAATGAAAGGAAAAAATTACTAGAATAAGAAGTAGATTGATTAGAATAAACCTGTACTCCAGTAGTAGGGCTATCTGACTCCCAAATAAAACGTCCGCCTCCTGTATTAGTTGTTACACCAGACCCTTCTATAACCTCCACAAGATAAGTATCATTAGTATAACCCGTTGTATATCCGCTATCTAAAACGCTAGAAGTAAAAGTGTACGAAGTACCGTCTAAACTTACAAGCCCTTCTTGAGATCCATCACCTGCAAGATGGGCACCATGCTGAATCTCTACAAAAACAGGTACGGTTCCTGTAAATGTAAAAGTAGTTGGGTCGTTATCTGCTACTGTATAAGTATTAGTTGAAGTTGTATGAAAATTGGTAGCTGTATATATAATAGAACCCGTAGGTAAAGCCCACATATGACTAATATCTGCAGTAACGGTTTGGTTTCTTGCATCTGCTACAGTTAAGCTACTACTATCTGAACTATTTGTAAATTGGCTTGAAAACACAAAATTATAATCATTACATTCATTTGTATCTATAATACCATCATTATCATCGTCATCATCATATTGATTACATATACCATCTCCATCAAAATCATCAGCATCTCCAAAACCGCCTACTGTACCAAGACAAGTAGTATTAACCGTTAAAGTACTTTCTATTGTACCTTCATAACAAACTAAATTGGTGTTTTTTATTACAGCTCTGTATGTTAACCCATTTAAAGCAGTGGTTGCGTTGTTTATGGTTAAAGTTTTACTTGTAACGTTATCATAGGTAGCATCGTTTGCTAAATCTGTAAAAACAGTAGGAGCACCAGTTGAGTTTACTTGCCATTGGTAGGTAAAACCTGCTATAGAATTTGTTGCGCTTGTATAATCTGGCGTAGAACCAGAAAAGGTTGTTGAGCTGTTTAGTTTAGGATTATCACTATCTGCATTTATAGTAACTGTATTGCCAACATAAACAGCGGTTGCTCCTGGGGGGTTGTCTAATACAATTTGACTTGCTACAACTTCGTTACCCGTAAGACCATCATAACCACCAGAACCTGATGTTATTAAGCCATTACTACCCGTTACAGGTAAGGTACCATCTAAAATACCGTCATCATTAGCATCTGTACCCCCAGATTCTAAAACATCATTACAACCATCGTTGTCTGAATTTAAATCGAAAATATTTGGTACTCCGTCATTATCAGCATCACATAAAGCACCCCCTATTGATAACTCAAATTTTTCTCTACCAAGATTCACATTATCAATTGTGGCAATAGATGCACCTTGCAATGTTATAGAAGTTACCCCTTGTGGTAAAGCTATAACAAAATCAAAACCATTATATGAACCTTCACCATTTGCCGCTATTGCCTCTCCTAAATCACCATCATTATCTAAAACAAAAGAGGTACCGCTTGCAAAATTACTAGCTGTATATACCGCTGTAGCTGCAGTAGAAGAAGGGTCATATACATTAGAATTAGTTGAATTTTGAGCATTATTATCTGTAAAAACAGCGTTTTCGTTACCAAACACCGAGGTCCAAGAAAGAGTCCAAACAATAGCATCTGTCATAAATAAATTAGAAGGAACAAGTCTACCAAATTCTACACCACTTATAGGCTCAGAAAAAGTAATGGTTTGAGAAAAAACATCACCTAAATCGAGCCTATTATTAACACCACCTGAAGTACTTAAAAAGTACTCCAAAAAAAAGTTATTTCCAGATCCAACAGGGTCTTTTGCAGTACGAGTTCCTGCAGAAGAAAAAGTAGCAGTTGCTGCATTAGTACCTTCTGTTAAATCAAATACTTTAGAATCTGCAGTAGAACTAATTGTCATATCTACCACGGTGCAGTTATTTTCTACTGTGTCTAAAATACCATCATTATCATCGTCTAAATCACAATCATCTCCTATACCATCAGTATCATTGTCATTAAACAAGGTACTTAAAGCATTACATGAATCACATTCATCAGATTGTACACTGGTATCATAAGCACTTACGTTTGTTTGACCACCGCTTGCTGCGGTAGGCACTCCATTTGCATCTACAGCAGTACCAGTTGTTATGGCACCATTGGTTGCTATGGTAGAATAGGTAAAACCGCCATCTGCCTCTAGAGCATCTGGGCAACCATCGTTGTCACTATCTAAATCAAAATGATCTTCTAAACCATCGTTATCTGTGTCTCTACTTACTGTATCACCAATTACAACTGTACAAGTTGTACTATTAAAATAATTTGAATCTGCATTTCCGTCAATTCCAAAATATCTACCATCTAAACCTGTTTGGTTTTCAAAAACCAATCTAAGAGAAGAACGATTTACATAATTAACATGTACTGCATTCAATTGTGCGTTCGTTATATCTGAACCAGAATTATCTATAGATGGTTCAAATTTAATTTCACCTGCTGTACTAGTATTAACTACAATACCGCCAACACCATTTTCTAGAATATATGAATTAACTTCATTTGAAAACACAGTTAAAGTTTCATCATTTTGATTTACAGCTCCTATTTGATCTAGGTCTGAAAAACGAATAGACGTATTAATATTTATTGGAGTTGTTGTACCAGATTGGTAAAACTCTAACCTCAATGTATAAATAGTACCATCTACAGCTGGACCAATACTAGCATCATCATAAGCTGCAAAAAAATTTAGGAAAGGATTACTAGTAGCATCTTCTACTATAATCGCTACATCTATTGACACCCCATTAAATTGACCTACGTTTGAATATAGTGCTTTTTCTCCGTTACCAACACCATCATTTGCTTCTGTTTGACCATCGTTAGTAACAGTTGGGAACCCAAAAGAAAGATTTGCATAATTAGAAGTTTCTTGAGGAACTGGATCTGTTTCACAGATTTCACCAACGCCTTCATGTACATCTAAAATTCCATCATTATCATCATCATCATCAACATCATTACAAACACCATCTCCATCATAATCATCTGTTGGCTCTACCCCCCCCACTACACCTCCACAGGCAAATACTGCCGAAGTATTAGGAGCGCTGCTTATAGATGAAACTTTATAATCTTTTTCTACATCTGACAAAGACTTAACGTCTTTTACCAAAATGAATGATGAGGTAATAAAGGTTGCAAAAAATAAAAGTAAAAAAGAACTAGTCTTTTTAATACTGTTTGTTTTTAGACTTAAAAACGATACAATGTTCTTCATTAGATATGAATTGATTTTGAAATAACAATATAATACTTAGATATAATTGATTGTATTATAGACACATACTACAATACAACAAAAATAAAAAAACAAAAAAATAGAGATTAAACTACTTGTAATCATCAGAAATAATCTAACTCAACACAAATAATTTACAACCTAATTTTTATAATTTCATTTTCATAGCATTTAAAAATATATAAACTGGGGAAGATTTATTCTAACACAAATGTATGAAATTCCTTTAAAAACTAGGGTGTTTAAAAGCATTTTTCGATGAAAAAGCAAAATGAATCGTTAAATGAATCGACGAAAATCATCCTTTTACACCTCAACGTAAAACTCTGTATTTTAAACGATAAGCTTGAATAAATAGATTAATAAATAAAAAGTATTAAAAATAAAAAAACAATAATAAAAAACTATTTTAAATGAACTGTTTTAAACCTAATTTTAGGTAGTTAAATTTTAACAACTATGGAAAACTAGGAAATGCTTATAAAATTACCTAAAAAGCTTTTATTTTAAAAAAAATAACAAACTGATAATTTTAATTAAAAATAACAACTTGTAACACTAAACAAAATGTTTGATTTTTTAATTATTAAGTTGAAAAAGAAAATAATATTAGCAAAAACAAAAAAACACTCAAAATCTTAATGATTAAGAGTGTTTTTTTTAGTTGGCCTACAAGGACTTCTATATATCTTCAATAAACGTTAAACCAGTTTAAGTAGCTATATACTAGATATAAAGGATAAACTTTAATTTAGTTTAATAAAATTTGATAACTTTGAATTCGAAAAACGTCACCTTTATTGACACCCTTTTAATTCGTGATATTCTATTTTAGCATCAGTTAAATTAAACTACATTGTAAGTAATAAAACTATCTTTTATCCTTAGAAAGAACAAAATAAACAAAGATAACACCATACCTACTCAAGTTAGTATTTGGATTAATGTTCAAAGAATTAGAAGAAATGTTAGTAATGTAAAGACAAAATTAAAAGACTGGAAAAACGAGCGTATAAAACCAAACCTAAAGAAAGAAGCATATAATTATCATATCGAATATAATGATGAATTAGATAAAATTGAAAATAAAGTAAAACTAATTTACAGATATGCGTTATTAAATAATATAACTTTAACCAAAGAGTATGTTATTGAAAAATTAACAGACACCAACTTCTCGACAAAAGATATTGCTCATAATTTTTTCGACTCTTTTCAAGAATTTATAGACACCAATAAAAGCATCAAAGCTATTGGAATTCTTTAGATTAAAAACCAGTTCCTGGATCTTCAGGACTTTGAGCTTGTGCTTTTTGAGGGTTTAGAATCATATAAGTTCCTAAAGCTGTTAATGCAGCATATTTACCATAGTTTCCTATTTTCTTAATTGCATCTTTACGAGTAATTTCTTGCGCTTTATTTTGAGTATTTTCGTTTTGTTTTTTCATGATGCTATGTCTTTAAATTCTCGTTATTATTCTAAAATTATTTTCTTACTCAACTTCCCTTTATCGGTTTGGAGTTGAACGACATAAACACCAGTGGCTAATTTGGGTAAAGTAATATCTTTTATACCATTAGCTACAAATGATGTATTTAATACTTGCTTTCCAAGAATATTAAATAGTTTAACAGAAGTTTTACTGTTCTGTAAACCAACAATTCTTATCGAATTAGTGTTGGTTTTATAAATACTAACATTTTCTAAAGCTATATCTTTTACAGTTAATGCGTTTTGAGAAGTATGTATAAAGAATCTTCCAATTTCGTTTAAAGCAGTTGTTGGAGTAAATTTATAACTACTATTAGCTTCATCTAAACGAGTAAATGTATTTGTTTCTTTATCTTCTATAAATACTTTTATACCTGTTGGTAAATTAAAAGCTTCTGTTGTAAAAGTAATTTCTTTACCAGCTTGTGTATCTATACCAACTGGAATAATCATGTTTTCATAATTGTTATCAGGCAATGCTTGTCTCATAAAATTAATACCATTACTATTTGAAACTAAATGTGTGTATAGATTAAAACTAGAAGATTGTCCAGTAAAGGTACCAACATCGAACCTAGGATCTAAACTTGTTGTTTTATTCGCTAGGTAATTAATTTCTGTTGATTTAGTTTTAGAACCGTCATTAACTATTAATGTTATTTTTGGGTTCGAAGTTCTATAAAAAGTAACTCCGTTTTGGTCGCTCTGCATTGCTTTTGTAAATGTTACAGAAGTAGAAGCTAGATTAGAATTTACAAAGAACCCTTGTCCTGGGTGAATTTGCCCAGTAGTTAAAGGTTGATATTCTCCTGCACCACCATTTGCATTTGCATTCCATACATATACACTTTCATGAGTATCTGTTAATGGAGTTGTGTTGGCCGCTAAAAAAGTTGCTATATTAACATGAGCAGGAAAAGGGTTTCCAACCAATGTCCATTTGTTTTCATTTGCATTACCAATATTACTTGCAGTAATATCAGGGTTTATTGGGGCAGCAGGAAAAGTACCTGTAAAAGCATAATTACCAGCACCTGTTCTTTGCATAGAATAGCCTATTCCAGAACCAAAAGTGGTAGCACCACCTCCGTTTTGGAAATAGACCCAATCTCCATCAGCATCACTTGTATTAATATAAGTAGATACTGCTTCATTAGGTAAATTGGTATTAATATTATTTGCGGTATTCCAAGTGTCATCAAATTGTTCTCCAGCTACAGGAGAAGATACTAAATGCCAATTGGTATCAGCTACATTTACATTATAAATAAAACTCCCATTTACTGTAGCTGTTCCATCAATAATTAAAGAACCTCCACTTTCTACAGTTACAGAAGAACTAGCATCTATAGTTATGTTATTTGCAATTGCTCCTGTACTTGAACTTATAATAGGTTTATTACCAACATTAGGTATTACTAAATTATCTGAAGCTGTAGGTATAGAACTAGGGTTCCAATTACTAGCAGTAGCCCAATCTGTATTTGTTACACCTGTCCAACCTTTTCCAGTTGTTGTAAAAGTTGCAACAGTTCCGTAACTTGTTCCTTGTCCATTTATAGCATATGCGTTAAAAGAATATTGAGTACCTACTACTAAACCTGTAATAGATTCTGAGAAAACTCCTGTTCCAGTTCCGTTTGTATCTTGCGTTACATTTGCACCACCAATTGTAGGGTTTGCATTATCTGATGTTTTAGAATATACAATACCTCTATCTGTTACTGCATCTCCACCATCTGCAGTTACATTACCTGCTAAAGTTACAGAAGTATTGGCAATAGAACTTGCAGTTGTTGTAGTTACTGATAGTGGTGGTAGAAATTTCATCACCGTAGTTTTATTATTATTTCCACCATCTTGATACGCCACATATGCTGTTCCTGAACTATCAAACCCTAAACTTTGATAAGATGCTATACTTGCAGAAAAACCAGCTATACCTACTGGCAACCAAGAAGTTCCATTAAATTTCATCACTGTAGTTTTACCACTATTTCCACCATCTTGAAAAGCCACATAAGGTGTTCCTAAACTATCAAAACTTAAACTTTGATAAGTTGCGGCACCTGCAGAAAAACCAGCAACACCTACAGTTTCCCAAGAAGTACCATTAAATTTCATCACTGTAGTTTTATTACTATTTCCAGCATCTTTATACGCTACATAAGGTGTTCCTGAGCCATCAAAACCTAAACTTTGATATAATGCAGTACTTGTAGAAAAACCAGCAGTACCTAAAGTTACCCAAGAAGTTCCATTAAATTTCATCACAGTAGTTTTATTACTATTCCCACCATCTTGATACGCTACATAAGGCGTTCCTGAACTATCAAAACCTAAACTTTGAAAAGTTGCAATACCTGCAGAAAAACCAGCAACACCTACAGTTTCCCAAGAAGTACCATTAAATTTCATCACCGTAGTTTTAAAACTATTTCCAGCATCTAGATATGCAACATAAGGCGTTCCTGAACTATCCAAACCTAAACTCTGATATAATGCAGTACCTGCAGAAAAACCAGCAGCACCTACAGTTACCCAAGAAGTTCCATTAAATTTCATCACCGTAGTTTTACCATTATTTCCACTATCTTGATACGCTACATATGGTGTTCCTGAACTATCAAAATCTAAACTTTGATAAGTTGCAGCACCTGCAGAAAAACGAGCTGCACCTACAGTTACCCAAGAAGTCCCATTAAATTTCATCACTGTAGTTTTAGAATTAATTCCAGCATCTTGATACGCTACATAAGGAGTTCCTGAACTATCCAAACCTAAACTTTGATAATTTACATTACTTGCAGAAAAACCAGTTGTGCCTACAATTTGCCATGTTTGTACATTAGTAGTTGTAAAAGTTGCAACTGCTCCATAACTTGTACCACTTGCATTAATAGCATAGGCTTTAAAAGAATATTGAGTACCTGCGACTAAACCTGTAATAGGTTCTGTAAAAACTCCTGATCCTGTTCCGTTTGTATCTTGCGTTACATTTGCTCCACCAATTTCTGGGTTTGCATTATCTGATGTTTTTGCATATACAATACCTCTATCTGTAACACTAGCTCCACCATCTGAAGTTATATTACCTGCTAAAGTAGCAGAAGTATTGGCAATTACACTTGCAGCTGTTGTTGTTAGTGTGGGTGTTATTGCTAAAGTTGTAAAAGTTGCAACTGCTCCATAACTTGTACCACTTGCATTAATAGCATAGGCTTTAAAAGAATATTGAGTACCTGCTGCTAAACCTGTAATAGATTCTGTAAAAACTCCAGTTCCAGTTCCGTTTGTGTCTTGAGTAACACTTGCACCTCCTATTTCTGGGTTAGCATTGTCTGATGTTTTAGAATATACAATACCTCTATCTGTTACTGCATCTCCACCATTTGCTGTAACATTACCTGCTAAAGTAGCAGAAGTATTGGCAATAGAACTTGCTGCTGTAGTTGTTACTGTAGGTTTTGATTTAATTGGAGAACCAGAAAGCCAATTAGATGTACTACCAGTTAAAGCAAAATTAGTTAGTGTACCATTATAATTATTAACACTATTATCTGTTAAAGTTATAATTGAGCTATTATTTGCTCCTCCAGCACCTTGATTAAATTGATAATACGCTAGTAAGCCTGTTTCTGTATTGGATATTTCTTGGCCTTTATTTGCTAAAATTTCTGCAACTGTTCTTACCTTGCTCCAAATACGTACTTCATCTATATCTCCATTAAAACTTTGGTTATTTGCATTACCTCCTATAGTAAGTTTATCTGTTGTTAAAGTTCTAAAACTTGCACCTGTTTCTGCTTTGGTGTTTTTTAAAACACCATCTACATATATCTTCATATTAGTTCCATCCCAAGTTCCTGATACATGTTGCCATGTGTTTGTAGCAACTTCACCAACTGCTGACACAGATGTATAACCACTACCATGATCAATCCAAAAAACATAATTAGCACCATCTCTTCTTAATAAAAATTGCATTCCTGAATTAATTGAAGGATAATCGTGATTCCCAACAATAATACCCAAACCTGCAGTTGTGGTAGTTCTTACATTGGCTTCTACCGTAAATGTATTAATACCATCTAACACCGTATTTATAGAAGTACCCATATCTACAATATCATTTACACCATCAAAGTTTAGATGTGTTGCTGGTGGTGAAAATTTCATAACTGTAGTTTTATTACTATTTCCACTATCTAGATACGCTACATAAGGTGTTCCTGAACTATCAAAACCTAAACTTTGATAAAATGCCCAACCTGCAGAAAAACCAGCAGTACCCACAGTTTCCCAAGAAGTTCCATTAAATTTCATAACTGTAGTTTTATAACTATTTGCATAATCTTGATACGCTACATAAGGAGTTCCTGAACTATCAAAATCTAAACTTGGATAATTTGCTATACTTGCAGAAAAACCAGCATTACCTACAGTTTCCCAAGAAGTTCCATTAAATTTCATCACAGTAGCTTTATTACTATTTCCATAATCTTGATACGCTACATAAGGAGTTCCTGAACTATCAAAACCTAAACTTGGATAAGGTGCAGCACCTGCAGAAAAACCAGCAGCACCCACAGTTTCCCAAGAAGTTCCATTAAATTTCATCACAGTAGTTTTAGAATTATTTCCATCATCTTGATACGCTACATAAGGAGTTCCTGAACTATCAAAACCTAAACTTTGATAATATGCAGCACCTACAGATAAACCAGCAGCACCCACAGTTTCCCAAGAAGTACCATTAAATTTCATCACCGTAGTTTTATCACTATTTCCATTATCTTGATACGCTACATAAGGAGTTCCTGAACTATCTAAACCTAAACTTTGAAAATATGCATGACCTGCAGAAAAACCAGCATTACCTACAGTTTCCCAAGAAGTTCCATTAAATTTCATCACTGTAGTTTTATAACTATTTCCATAATCTTGATACGCTACATAAGGAGTTCCTGAACTATCAAAATCTAAACTTTGATGAAGTGTACCACCTGCAGAAAAACCAGCAGTACCCACAGTTTCCCAAGAAGTTCCATTAAATTTCATCACCGTAGTTTTACCACTATTTTCAGTATCTTTATATGCTACATAAGGTGTTCCTGAACTATCTAAACCTAAACTTTGATAAGATGCATTACCTGCAGAAAAACCAGCAGTACCCACAGTTTCCCATGTTTGTGCATTACTAGTGAATGCGAAAAGAAAAATTAGTAATACTTGTAATTTGTATTTTAACTTTTTAAGATTTCTATTTTTGGGAATTTGGGCAGTTATGCTATTGCTATACGTAAAAAAAATTATACTAGTTTCTTTTATTTTTTTCATAATACCTTTAGTTAGATTAGCTTTATTTCGATTTTATTTTTTTGTTCTAGGATTCAAAAAATAAAAACTGCTCAAATATGTTTAACTAAAGGTATAATTCAAAAAAAAAGTGAAGCTTGCTTCGTTTTATGTTAAACTTGAAACTTTTAGTGTTTTTTTTAGGGAAGTAAAAATGATTTTATAAAAAAGAAAGTGCCTTTTCTATAGATTTTTTATATTTTGAAGAAATAGGAATATCCGTATTGTTTATGGTTAAGAAATCTTTACCAATCACCTTAATTTTTGTAATATTAATTACATAACGTTGATGCGTTTGAAGAAAAACTGTGGTTGGAAGTAATTTTTTAAATTCTGATAGTTTACTTCTTACCACATGGGTTTTGTTTTCTAAACTAATTTCTAAATAATTTCCTTCAGATTTTATAAATAAAATGTCTTTTAGTTCTAACTTAATTCGCATAAACTTATCCTTAATAAAAAGAAAGCTTTTTATTTCATCTTCTAAATGAGGCTGTTTTTCTTCTTCTTTTTGTGCTAAAAAATTTGTTATTGCAATATTTATGGTAGTTAGTAAAGTAGGTTCTTGGTAGGGTTTCATTAAATAACCATTTGGCTTTGTTTCTAACACTTCTTTTAGCGTTTTTTGATCGCCATAAGCTGTTAAATAAATAATAGGAAGTTTTAAATGTTGTCTAATCTTTTGACCTAGCCAAATACCATTTTTTTGGCCTGCTAAATTAATATCTATTAAAACTAAATCTGTCTTGTTTTCTAATAACTCTTCCCAAGCTATTTCTGCTTTAGCAACAGACCCAGATATTTCGTAATTATTAGAAATTAAAATACTTTCTAAAGAGGCTCTGGAAATTGCCATATCTTCTACAATAAATACTTTAAGTGGCTTTAACATTTAATTTAATTGGGTTTTTACATTAAACATAAAAGTATACGATACCCCATTTTCACTCTTCACATTAAGAGTTGCATCAATTTCATCAGAGAACATTTTAATTAATTTTAGACCTAACGAATCAGATGATTTGTAAAACAAATTCACATCCATTCCAACTCCATTATCTTTGTAAATAAATTGATATTGTTGCTCTTTATCTTTTAATAACTGAATTGTAATCGTTCCTTTATTCTCTGGAAATGCATATTTTAAAGAGTTGGTAATTAGTTCATTTAAGATAAGTCCTATAGTAGTTGCGTAATTAATAGGTAAAGAAATTTTGTCAATTTTTGTTTCATACTTAATCTCTTTTCTAATAGTCACTTGCAGTAATCTACGACCTAATTCTTCTAAATACTTTTGCATTTTAATTGTTGATAGATCCTCCTCTTGATAGAGAATTTCATGTGCAAAAGCTATAGAACTTATATGTTTTTGAAGATCATTAACCATCTCAGAAATACCTAGATGTTTGTGTTTTTGAAATTGTAAATTTAATAAGCCTGAAATTTGATGTAAGTTATTTTTTACTCTATGATGAACCTCTTTAAGTAATATTTCTCTCTGTTGCAAAGATTTATAAGCTAATAGTTTTTGTTTTTCAATAATATCAGATTTCTTCTTATTAGTTTTATACACAAAAAACAAAACAACTAACATCATTGCTAATAAAGCTATCCCTATTTTTTGATACAAGCCAACCTTACTTTTTTCTTTTAACTCTACCTTACTCTCTTTAAGCTGGTTAGATATGTTAGATACATCTAGTTTTACTGTTGCTTGAAGGTGTTTTTTATTTATCTCTTCTTGCTCAAGCGAGTCAACAAGGTTTTGTTGTATTTCAAAAAAAGAATTTGCCTCTTTTATCTTACCCTGTAACATGAAATTTTTTGCTTTTAAATTAAGTGCTTTTATTTTTAACTGATCACTTTTATAATTCTTTAAAATACTAAAAATATTATCTATATGTTTTAATGAACTATTGTTGTTATTCTTATAGTAAAAAATTTGAGCTAAATCATAATTAGCAGATAACTCAAGGTGAGTTTCTTTGGTTTCTCTGCTAGACTTTAATACAGCATATTCAAAAGGTAGTGCTTTATCGTATTCTTTGTCTTTTATATAAATAGCTGCTTTGTTAGCATTAATAGAATTCTTAAAATGATTTAAATATTCTGAAGATACTTTTTCTTTCTCAATAACTTTTGTATTAATGGTTTGCAAAGCTTTGTCAAAATAATACATAGAACTATCATATTTTCTTCCATAAAAAAAAGAGATTCCTATATTATTTTGACAACTAGCTATACTATAAAATTCTTGTATAGATTCTAAATACTTTAATTGTTTTTTAAAATGTACTTGAGCTTGTTTATAGTTTTTTAATTGAAAATAAATTTTAGCATAAGCACTATTAACCGCTTCATTTGCGTTAAAATTTTTATTATTTTGCCCATCAAAAGGGTGCCCATATATTCCCCTTTGATTATAATATTGTGGTAATATTTTAATTAATTCTTCAAATTGTTTAGAATTGTAATACGCGGTTTTTAAAACATACAATACAAAAACAACTTCTTTCATTTCAAAAAAACGATTAAAGGTTAATAACTCTTTTGCTCTTGAAATTGTTTCTGGTATATTAAATTGATTGTTATAATAATGAAAAAGATAATATTTTGCCCTAATATAAGCAACTTCATTTTCTGCCTTATCAATCCATTTCAGGCAGTTTTCTGCAAGCTTTAAATGATCTTCAGAAAAGTTATACTCTGAACGTTTGTATTGAATGACTTTTTCGAAAAAAACAACAGCTTTGTCATATTGTAATGTATTTTTAACAGCGACTAAATTTGGCATTATTGAATCTAATAGCCTGTTTTGTCCAGATGTTGAAAACACAGATATAAGTAAGAAACAAAAAAAAGCTTTCCGCATTATTTTATTGAATAATCATTTTAATACTACTAATTTCTGTATTTTATTTTAGAATTTATAAAAAATGTGAGGTTTATATTCTTTTTTGTGAAATACTGCTTCACCAGAAGATCCTGATAGTGGGTTTTAATAAGTTTAGACATGCAATAAAAAATAGATAAGTAATTAAGAATTACTCAAAAAGTAAATATCTATAGCGACTTCTTCGACTTTATACGAATATATCCCCAAAAATAAATTTTTAAATTATCTTCAAGATATTCTTGTTTTCTAGAGTAACAGATAGTTCCCCTACTTAATCTTTTATTATGGGTTCGTAAAGTTAGATTTTTTCGTTCAATTATATTGGTACAATAATTAAATACTCTATGAATTTCTTTTGGGATAAGTGGAGGATATATGTTTAATAGATCTGTATAAATTCTAACTGGTTGTAAGGCTAGAAATTTATCCATAAGAGGTTTTATGTTTTTCTTTGATTTATTACTAACAAAAAAATTAATCACGCATTTTGTTTTTCTTTCTATTACATATGTTACCCAAGTCATTTTGTTTTTATTGCCAATAAATGTCCATATTTCATCAACTTCAAATTTGCATTTAAAATTAGAAAATATGTGAGGCTTAATTCTAAAACTAATTTTAAGCATTCTTGAAAGAACTGTATTTTTTGATATTTGTAATATCCTTGAAATACTTCGAATACCACACCCTTCTTTCAATAAAGTGATTACCATTTTATCTGTATTCTTTTTATATGCCTTATAACTGTATTCTATTTGAAAATTTTTGTTGCAAATTTTACATTGATATCTTTGTAAGTTCTTTTGGAAGTCATTTTTAACAGTATTTCTTTCATTACATTTGGGACAAATTTTCTTTTCCATCCACTAATTTAATACATAAAGCTAATAAAAACCTTTAAGATATTATCTGTTTTCTTGACAGGGTTTGTATTCAGTAATAACAAGCAATAAAAATAATGTGTAAATCTGATAATCAGCAAGTTGAAATAATTAAAATAACAATCCACTAATTTAACCCATTATCGTACTATCGTACGTTCGTACACTTCAAATTTAAAAGAGTTTTCACTCCAACGCTAGCAAGTTTACGAAATAAAACCAACAAGTAACAATGTTTAAAAAATAGGCTTCTAGGTATTCTGAGTTTTCGATTTTTATTAAAGCGACACCTTTTAAAGTTTAAAACCCTCTAAATCAAAAGATTAAGAGGGCTTTCTGTTGGCCTACAAGGACTCGAACCTTGAATGTCGGTACCAAAAACCGGTGTGTTACCAATTACACCATAGGCCAATGCTTCTTAGCGGATGCAAATTTAATGTAAACTTTTAAATTAACAAACATTTTTATATAAATTTTGAATTTAACAAACTTTTATGAGCAAAATAACCTTTATAAAGAAGTATAGTCTTCGATTATAATTATATTTATTAGTAAATTCGCCCATATATTTTTATCAACTTATGAATTCAGAAAATTTTAAGAAATGGAACATCATTTTAGGATGGGTTACATTTGCAATTGCCTTAATAACATACACATTAACATTAGAACCTACTGTTAGTGCTTGGGATTGTGGCGAATATATATCAACTTCTGTAAAACTGGAGGTTGGCCATCCGCCAGGAGCACCTTTATTTCAAATGTTAGGTGCATTTTTTGCCATGTTTACTTCAGATGTTACTGAGATTGCTAAAATGGTTAACTTTATGTCTGCTTTAGCAAGTGCATTTACCATTTTATTTATGTTTTGGACTATTACCAATTTGGCTAAAAAATTAGCTTTAAAAGCTGGTAAAATTTCTGACGGAAGTTATATTGCAATTCTTGGTAGTAGTTTGGTTGGTGCTTTAGCATATACATTTTCTGATAGTTTTTGGTTTAGTGCGGTAGAAGGCGAAGTGTATGCAATGTCTTCATTTTTAATGGCGTTATTATTTTGGCTTGGTCTTAAATGGGAAAGTGAAATTACAACCCCAAGAGGCAACAAATGGCTAATATTAATAAGCTTTGTAGTTGGTTTATCTTTTGGTGTACACATTTTATCTTTATTAGTAATACCAGCTATTGTAATGTTATATTACTTTAAAACTTACAAAAACATAAACATTAAAACTACTGCTATGGCAAGTGTTTTTTCTGTATTCGTTTTAATTTTAGTATTTAAATTTATATTTCCGTTTACCTTAAAATTCTTTAGTGTATCTGAGTTGTTTTTTATCAATACTGTTGGTTTACCTTATAATTCAGGAAGTATCATTGCCGCAGTTGTATTAATTGTATTGTTTTACTTAGGATTAAATTATACCAGAAAAGCAAAAAAAGTGGGTTTAAATACTTTAATTCTTTCTGTATTATTTATTATGATTGGTTTTTCTTCTTGGATGATGTTGCCAATTAGAGCCAATGCAAATACAACCATCAACGAAAATAACCCATCAAGTGCGCGCGAATTATTAGCCTATTACGAACGTGAACAATATGGAGATGCTAATGTGTTTTATGACACTTATTATTCTAACACATATAGCAGAGAGCAAGACGCTGCTAACCCTACCAAAGACGACAAACCTAAATACGAAAAAAAAGATGGTAAATATGTTATTGTAAATGTATACAAAGATGTTTTACCAAATTGGTCTGACAAACACAAGGGTTTTATACCAAGAATGGTTGACCCAACTGAAAGTACTGTAAAAAGATACAAGGCAATTGCCGGCATACCTGCAAACAGCCAAAGAAGACCAACTTTTGTAGAGAATATAAAGTTTATGATAAGCTATCAATTTGGCTACATGTATGGTCGTTATTTTATGTGGAATTTTGTTGGCCGTCAAAATGATATTCAAGGTAATTTAGATATTTATAATGGAAATTGGATTAGCGGAATTGATTTTATTGATGAGGCAAGAATTGGATCTCAAGAAAAATTACCCAACTATGTTTTAGAAAATAAAGGACGTAATAAATATTATTTTTTACCGCTTATTTTAGGGCTTATAGGTTTATTATATCAAATTAAATGGGATAAAGAAAATTTTTTCACGCTGCTTTTATTCTTTTTATTTACAGGAGCCGCAATTATATTTTACACAAATCCAAAACCGTTTGAGCCAAGAGAGCGTGATTATGCCGTAGTAGGTAGTTTTTACATTTTTGCTATTTGGATTGGCTTTGGAGTATTCGCACTTTATGAAAATTTAAAAAGATTTGCACCAAAAAAATTAATTGCAATTGCAGTTACGGTTATCTCATTTATTGCTGTTCCTTCAATAATGGCTATAGAAAATTGGGATGATCATGATCGTTCTAACAGATATACAACACACTTAAACGCACAAGCGTATTTAGAAAGTTGCGATGAAAACGCCATTATGTTTACCATTGGCGATAATGATACTTTTCCGCTTTGGTACATGCAAGAAGTAGAAGGTATTAGAACCGATATAAAACTGGTAAATACAAGTCTTTTTCAAACAGATTGGTATATAGACCAAATGAAAAAAGCTTCTTACAAAGCAGCACCTATACCATCAGAATTAACACATGATGAATATAAATACGGTACTTTAGATGTTGCTTATTATTATGAAGAATTAAGAGCCATACCAAAAGATTCTGCTATTTCTTTAAACGATTTTATGAGATGGATAAGAAGTAATAATAAACGTACTTTTTATGATTTAGATGATGATGGTAATCCTGAAAAAATGCTACCAACCAATAGAATTAGAATTCCTGTAGACAAAGAAAAAGTACTACAAAACGGAATTGTAGCTCAAAAAGATGCAGATAAAATTGTGCCTTATATAGATATTACTGTTGGTAGAGTAATTGGAAAAAACACCATTTTAATGTTAGATATTTTAAATAATTTTAATTGGGAACGTCCAATCTATTTTACAGGTGGGTCAAATGCTGATAGCGAATACATTTGGTTAAAAGAGTACTTACAACTAGATGGAGTTGCCTTTAAATTTGTACCGATAAAAACACCTATAAAAACGTTTAACGAAGAGGGTAAACTTATAAGAGAATTAAGTTTGTTTGATATAGGAAGAATTGACCCTGAAAAGATGTACAAAAATGTACAAAAATGGGATTGGAGAAATATAAATGATGGTAAAATTTATTTGGATGAACAAACTAAAAGAAACGCCATTTCTTTAAGAAATAGTTTAATGCGTTTATCTAATGCATTTGCTGAAGAAGGAGATACTATAAAAGCTATTGAAGTATTAGATTTATCTTTAGAAAAACTACCAATTAAAGATTTTGATCATTATAGTTTGTCTATGGAATACCCAGAGATGTATTACAAATTAGGAGAAAATGAAAAAGCAAGAGCTACAGCAGAAACACTAATTGACTTATTTAAATCAAAATTAGTATGGTTTAGTACTTTTACATCAGAAGAATTTGATTTAATTTTTGAAGAATTCGATTTATCTTTTAGATATTTATATGGAGGTATAATTGATCAGGTTGTA
This sequence comes from uncultured Polaribacter sp., assembly GCF_947500975.1. Taxonomy (GTDB): domain Bacteria; phylum Bacteroidota; class Bacteroidia; order Flavobacteriales; family Flavobacteriaceae; genus Polaribacter. Next base: position 347,672 of record NZ_CANMUE010000003.1, on the reverse strand, counting down.
AAATATGATGATGACGATTACGCCAAAGAGCTACAAGAAGAGTTTAATAAAACACTTTACCTATTTAGTCATATAATTCCGCAAGAAGAAAATGAAGATTTAGAATAAATAAAAGAGGCTGTCTGAAAAGACAGTCTTTTTTTTCTTTATTTATAAATTCTTAAAAGTATTTTTTAAGCAAGCTTATTAAAGTTGTTGCGTCTTTAAAACCCGTTTCTCTCCATTTCATTTCACCATTTTTAAAAATCATAAAAGTAGGATTCATTTTAATACGAAGAGCATCCACTAAATTCTCATTCTTCTCAATATCTATTTTAATCACTTTTGCTTTATCACCTAGAGCAGCAGCAACATCTCTCATAATATGAACACTATTATCTACTTCGTTCCAACTTGTATAAAAATCAATTAAAACTGGTTTATCTACACCTATTAATTCTCCAAATTTTGTCATAATATAATATTTTTTTGGGGGGAAGTAAAAACCTAATATTTAAGGAAAAAATAACTTTACAAAGATAATAAAAACCAATTAAATATGCTGATTATCAAGCTTTTTTCAAAGTAATTACAGTAATTTCTGGCCAAATACCAACTCTACCAGGAAAAGCATGATAACCAAAGCCCCTATTTACATTTACATATCTACCAAACTCTTGATACAAGCCAGCCCATTGTTTATATACGTATTTAGATGGGCTCCATTTAAACCAACCTGGTATTTCAATACCCATTTGTAACCCATGTGTATGACCACTTAAAGTTAAATGATAATTAAAATCGTTATTTTTTACTTTGTTTTCCCAATGACTTGGATCATGGCTCATTAATATTTTAAAATCTTCTTTTTTAATATTTGATGATGCTTTTTCTAAATCACCCGCTTGATTAAAACCTTTTCCCCAATTTTCTACACCTAAAAGTGCAATTTTTTGCCCGTCTTTTTCTAAATACCTGTGTTCATCTAACAATAAATCGAAACCAATTTTGGTATGAATATCTTTTACATCTTCAAAATTTTTGGCTTTTTCTTCAGGGCTTTTCCATTTCATGTAATCTCCATAATCATGATTTCCAAGTACAGAGTATTTACCTTCTTTGGCTTTTAACTGCGCAAACATATCAATCCAATTATCCATTTCATCTGCTTTGTTATTTACAATATCTCCCGTAAACAATAACAAATCAGACTTTTGTTCATTAATTAAATCAACACCATATTGAATTTTATTTTTATTGGTAAAACTACCAGAATGGATATCTGAAATTTGAGTGATTGTAAAACCATCAAAAGCTTCTGGCAAATCATCAAAACTCAATTCGTATTTTAATACTTTATAATTGTATTTACCTTGTATTATTCCGTAAATAAAGCCACCAAAAGGTATGGCTGCTAATCCTAAAGCTAATTGCGAAATAAATTTTCTTCTGCTTGGTAAATTTCTGGTTTCTCCATTAGAAACTGCAGAAACTCCTTTTAAAATCCATCTGTAAATATCCTCACCAAACAATACCAAAATGATAATTAATTTTGGAATTAAAACGGTAAGCAATAAGCCTACTGCCATTTGAAATTGTGGTGTTTGACCATTGCTTCTATCGTACGTTAATGCAACATATAAAAAGTGTATATAGATAGCAACACTTATTATTAAAAATAAAAATCTAACTAATTTACTTTTAGAAACAGTTTTAAATGCTTGAAAAGTATAAATTTCTACAGCTAAAATTATGGCTGTTAAAATTAGTAAAGGAAAAAACCAACGTGGCATAAATAAATTATAAAAATGTTACCAAAGATAACACTTTAAATATCGTTTGAATTTTAACATCCTGTTAAAGTTTTGTACCTTTCTACCTTCTATTTTTATCAAAAATTAGAAATTATTTAAACAAATAAATCATTAAAATGTCAGATCAAAAAAGAGTTTTTTTAGTTGATGCTTTTGCATTAATTTTTAGAGGATATTATGCTTTTATTAAAAACCCAAGAATTAACAGTAAAGGTTTAGACACCTCTGCAATTATGGGCTTTATGAACTCTTTATTAGATGTTATAAAACGTGAAAGACCAGATCATTTAGCCGTTTGTTTTGACAAAGGTGGCAGTGTAGATAGAGTAGAAATGTTTGAAGCCTATAAAGCCAACAGAGATGAAACTCCTGAAGCCATAAAAATAGCTGTTCCTTATATTCAAGAAATCTTAAAAGCCATGCATATTCCAATTATGGTAAAAGAAGGTTTTGAAGCCGATGACGTAATAGGAACACTTGCAAAACAAGCAGAAAAAGAAGGATTTAAAACTTTTATGGTAACACCTGATAAAGATTTTGCACAACTAGTTTCTGAAAACATTTATATGTACAAACCACGTTTTGGTGGTGGTTATGATATTTGGGGAGTGCCTGAAGTACAAGAAAAATTTGGTGTAGAAACTCCAGAACAAGTTATCGATTTTTTAGGAATGATGGGAGATTCTGCTGATAATATTCCTGGCTTGCCCGGCGTTGGAGAAAAAACTGCTAAGAAATTTTTAGCAGCTTACGGGTCTATGGAAAACTTATTAGCAAACACGCATGAGCTAAAAGGAAAAATGAAGGAAAAAGTAGAAGCTGCCAAAGATTTAGGTTTGCTTTCTAAAAAATTAGCAACCATAATGTTAGATGTTCCTGTAACTTTTGATGCTGATGATTTTACTTTAGATAAACCTGATACAGATAAAGTAACTGAGCTTTTTAACGAATTAGAATTTAGAAATTTATTAACCAATTTCTTACGAACTTTTGCTGTAGAAAATGCACCAGCAACAAATTCATCAGAAAATAAAACTGAAGAAAAATCAAAAGCAGTTGCAAAAAAAGCAGCTTCAAATGTTGGAGATCAGTTTGATTTATTTGCGGCTCCAGGTACAGGTAGCGTTTCTGAAGAAGCAATAGCATCTGGTTTTAAATCTATTGAAAACACCAATCATTTTTATCAACATATAAATACACCATTATCAAGAAAAATATTAATTGAAAAGTTATTGCAACAAACCTCTGTTTGCTTTGATACTGAAACTACAGGTTTAAAGGCTTTGGAAGTTGAATTAATAGGTATTGCATTTTCTTATGAAGTTGGTAAAGGTTATTATGTTTCTTTTCCGGCAGATCAAGAAGAAACGGCAACTATTTTAGAAGAGTTTCGTCCGTTTTTTGAATCTGAAGGAATTGAAAAAATTGGTCATAATTTAAAATACGACATCAAGGTTTTATCAAATTACAACATGCCTGTAAAAGGAAAGTTATTTGATACCATGATTGCACATTATTTGATAAATCCTGATATGCGTCATGGAATGGATACTTTGGCAGAAACGTATTTGAATTATCAACCAGTTTCTATTACAGAATTAATTGGTAAAAAAGGAAAAAATCAGCTTTCTATGAGAGTTGTTCCAATTGCAGATCAAACAGAGTATGCGGTGGAAGATGCAGACATTACCCTTCAATTAAAAGAACATTTTACCAAAGAATTAGAGGCTGGAAATGTTACTAAATTGTTTAATAAAGTTGAATTGCCTTTGGTGTCTGTACTAACAGCCATGGAAATTGAAGGTATAAATGTAAACACAACTTTCTTAAAAGAACTCTCTACTGCTTTAACTGATGATATTAATAGGCTTGAAAAAAATATTTACGACCAAGCTGGAGAAGAATTTAATATTGCTTCACCAAAACAATTAGGTATTGTATTGTTCGAAAATATGAAATTGGTTGATAAACCTAAAAAAACAAAAACTGGGCAATATAAAACAGGTGAAGATATCTTATCATATTTAGCAAAAGACCATCAAATTATTAGAGATATTCAAGAATATCGTCAATATAAAAAATTACAAAGTACTTATGTAGATGCTTTGCCAAATGAAATTAACCCTAAAACAGGAAGAATTCATACAGAATATATGCAAGCTGTTGCTGCAACTGGAAGGTTGAGTTCTAACAACCCGAATTTACAAAACATTCCAATAAGAACAGAAAGAGGTCGTGAGGTTCGTAAATCATTTATCCCAAAAAACAAAGATTATGTTTTGTTAGCAGCAGATTATAGCCAAATAGAATTGCGAATTATTGCTGCTTTAAGTGAAGAAGAAAACATGATAAACGCCTTTAAAAATGGTGAAGATATTCATGCTTCTACAGCTGCAAAAGTGTTTAATGTTCCTTTGGATGAAGTTACTCGTGAACAAAGAAACAATGCTAAAACCGTGAATTTTGGTATTGTTTATGGAGTCTCTGCTTTTGGTTTAAGCAACCAAACCAACTTATCTAGAAGCGAAGCCAAAGAATTGATTGATACGTATTATGAAACCTATCCTAAATTAAAGGCATACATGTCTGCTCAAGTAGATTTTGCACGTGAACACGGATATGTAGAAACCGTTTTAAACAGGCGTAGGTATTTAAAAGATATCAATTCTAGAAATGCAATGGTTAGATCTGGAGCAGAAAGAAACGCCGTAAATGCACCAATACAAGGCTCTGCAGCAGATATTATTAAATTAGCAATGATTAATATTCATAATCGTTTTGAAAAAGAAAAATTTAAATCTAAAATGCTATTGCAAGTGCATGATGAATTGGTTTTTGATACACATAAAGACGAATTAGAAATCATTAAACCAATTATAAAACACGAAATGGAAAACGCTTTTAAAATGAATGTTCCTTTAGATGTAGAAATGGATATTGGTTCTAATTGGTTAGAGGCGCATTAAATTTTACAAATGAAAAATCACTTTTATCCTTTTGTATTAATTTTTATAATTTTTTTCCATAGTTCTTGCGGTCAAACTACAACCGTAAGCAGTGATAACGCTTGGGGAATTTTAGAAGGAAAATTAATCGCTAAAAAAAATTCTAAAGACAGCATTGCTAAAAAGTATTGGAATTATCTAAATGAGAAATTACCAGAAAAACTGTTAACAAAATATATTTCTAAATTACAATTGTTTTCTGATGGAACTCAAGAAGAACTAGGTGCAATAACACCCTTAAACACAAACAATACTACTTGGGAAATAGCACTAGATACCACTGATTTTAATTTTAAAAATAACAACCAAAAATATATTTTAGATTATACGCACACAATTATTCATGAATTTGGTCATTTACTAACCTTAAATCCGGAACAAGTTACAATTACAAAAGATGAATATCAAGATGATAAAAAAGGATATTTAACTTCAGAAGGCTATGCCAAAAAGGACAGTTATTTAGGAAAATTTGTACAAAAATTTTGGAAAACCAAGCTTTTAAATAAGTGGGATAAAATAGATACTATAGAAGATGAGAATAAAAAATTAGAGCAATTATATGATTTTTATTTAGACAATAAAAATTGCTTTTTAACAGATTATGCAGCTGAAAGCCCAGAAGAAGATATTGCAGAAGCTTGGACATTTTTTGTGTTAAATAATAAGCCAACACATAATAAAATTAAGCACAAAAAGGTTTTATTCTTTTATAATTTTCCTGAATTAGTAGCTTACAGAAATCAGATACGTAAAAATTTGAAAAGCGATATCTTATTAAATTAACAACTAAAAACAAATAGATTAATTCTTCCTAACCTCCTCATAATAACAGCACGTTTGTTATTGCAGGTTTACGAAGCAATCTCTTTAATCATAAAAAAAATGGAAATAGATTATCTTGAAGACATAAATGGGCATGAACAAAATATTGTAAGAATGTATAATTTTAATAAAGCAGAATCTATAAAATTTAGAGACTTGTTAAAAGAAACCGTTGTTGAAAAGAAACAAAAATTAGATTTATCGCAAGTAGATTTTATTGATACAGAAAACTGTAATTTAATTTTTGGTTTATTTAAATCTGATGAAGGAATTATAACAAAAGACAAAGAAACATTTTTTTGTATTTTAACTCTAGATGGTTTTATAGAAATGTTAAGACTCTTAGAACCTTTTTGTAAAAAAGAAACCAAAGGATATCAATATTTATATGATGTAGACACACCTACAGATTTGTTATTTTCTCCTTCTGCTAGTTGATAAATAATTGTAATTTTACAGCTCAAAACTTATGAGTATCATTTCTAAAGACATACAAAAAGCAATTGCACTTTTAACCAATGAAGAATTGGTTGCAATACCTACTGAAACCGTTTATGGTTTAGCGGGTAATATCTTTAGCGAAAAAGCGATTAAAAGTATTTTTGAAACCAAAAAAAGACCTTTTTTTAATCCTTTAATTGTACATATTTCTTCTGTAGACATTTTAAAAAACATTGTTTCCGAAGTACCCAAAAAAGCACAAATTTTAGCTGATAAATTTTGGCCAGGCTCAATGACTTTGGTTTTAAAAAAGGATAAAAGTATTCCTGATATTATAACTGGCGGAAAAGATACAGTTGCTGTTAGAGTTCCTAATCATGCAGTAACATTAGAATTATTGAGTAAATTACCATTTCCTTTAGCTGCACCAAGTGCAAATCCGTTTAATAATATTAGCCCAACAAAACCAGAACATGTAGAGCGTTATTTTAAGAATGATATTAAAATGGTTTTAGATGGTGGTTCTTGTAAAAACGGAATAGAATCTACAATTATTGGCTTTGAAAATGAAGAGCCTATTATTTATAGACTAGGTGCTTTAGCTGTAGAAGATATAGAAGCAGTGGTAGGTAAAGTACTTGTAAAAAACAAAAAAGAAGAAAACCCAGATGCTCCAGGAATGTTAGCAAAACATTATTCGCCACAAACATTTACGGTTTTAACAACTAATATTCTTGATGAAATTAGTAAGCATCAACATAAAAAAATAGGCGTTTTAGCTTTTAATACTTCTTATAAAAACGAAGGTATTTCAACAGAAATCATCTTATCAAAAATATCTAATTTACAAGAAGCTGCATCAAAATTATATGATGCTTTACATGAATTAGATCATTTAAATTTAGACATAATTATTGTAGAAAAATTGCCTGAAAATGGTTTAGGAAACTCTATTAATGATCGTTTAAAGCGCGCTGCTTTTCATCAATAATTATTTCTTTTCATCTTTTAAAAGTGAGAATAATATCGATCTAAAAATTGATAAAAGGACGCTAAACAATAATGCTATCCAAAAGCCGGAAACGGCAAAACCATCTACCAATTTATCTGCTAATAAGATAATAACTGCATTAATTACAAAAATAAATAAGCCAAAAGTTACTATTGTTGCGGGTAATGTAAAGAAGATTAATAAAGGTCTTACAATCATATTTAAGGCAGCAATAACAATAGCAACTATAATTGCTGAGGTGTAACCAGAAACTTCAACCCCAGTTAAAATATTAGCTAAAACAATTACTGCTAAAGCCGTTAGTAAGATTTTTAAAAATGTTTTCATGTATTGTGTTTACACTATTTAAAGCGAAAAGTGTACCAAATTTAAAAACGGAAGTTTTGGCAGTATCATTATTTCTTATTCAACTCAGCAGCTTTCAATTCTAACTCTGCTTGAAATTCTTCCATAACAGGTTTTACGGTACTTTCTGGTATATCTGCAACTTTAATATACATTAACCCATCAACTGCATTATTAAATTTTGGATCTACATTAAAAGCCACTAAACGTGCATTTTGTTTTACGTATTTTTTTATCAAAACAGGCATTCTTAAAGCACCGGGTTCTATTTCATCAATAATTTTATCAAATTTTTGCATATCTGCTTTTGTAGCATCAAACACAAAATCTTTATCACCGTCTTTTAACTTTACCTTGTATTCTTTTTTTGGTTGAATATATTGCGCAATATATGGGTCATAATAATGAGATTTCATAAACTCAATCATCAACGATTTTGAAAACTCAGAAAATTGATTACTTATAGATACGCCTCCCATTAAATATTTATGCTCAGGATAACGCAAAGTAACATGTACAATTCCTTTCCATAACAAAAATAAAGGCATTGGTTTTTGTTGATATTCTTTAATGATAAAAGCACGTCCCATTTCTATAGTGTGCTCCATCATTTTATGTAATTCTGGCTCAATCCTAAACAAGGTATGAACGTAAAAACCATGGATGCCATATTTTTTAAAAATCTCTTTTCCTAGTCCCATTCTATAGGCTCCAGCTAAACAATTTTCTTTTCTGTCCCATAAAAACATATGATAATAATATGTATCATATTTATCTAAATCAATAGCTTTGTTTGTGCCTTCACCAACACCTCTAAAAGTAATTTCTCTTAACCTACCAATTTCGTGTAATAAATTAGGTATCTGATTTGCATTGGCAAAAAACACTTCATAATTTTTACTTTCTAAAAGACGTCCATCTTTTTCTCTTAAAGCATCTACTTCTTTAATTAATAAATCAACATTTTTTTGAGTTGTAACTTTCTTAGCTGGTTTTTTAGGTATTTTTATATTTTGAGTTGATAAAATCTTATTCGATTTCTCAAAAGGATTTGCCAACATATAAGTTTTCTTTCTAATAAATTTATAAAAAGCAGGTATTTCTGTAAACTCGTTTTGGTCTTTTACAGAGATCGGTTTTCCAATTCTAACTTTTATAACTTTTCTTTTTTGAGAAATTACTTCTGATGGTAATTTTGCGGTTCTAAGTGTGTCGCTAATTTTTGATAAAAAATAAAAAAGACGACTATTTTTAGCATGAAAATAGATAGGTATTATTGGAACATTCGCCTTTTTAATAAGCCTAACGGCTCCTTCTTCCCAAGGTTTATCAACTTTTAGTTTTCCTTCTTTATAGGTTGATACCTCACCCGCAGGAAAAATACCTAAAGGTTTTCCTTCTCTTAAATGAGATAATGCACTTTTAATACCTGCAACGCTAGATTTTGCATCCTTTCTGTTTTCAAAAGGATTTACTGGCATTATATAAGGTTTTAACGGAGCTACTCTATGCAATAAAAAATTGGCAATTATTTTATAATCGGCTCTTTTTTCTATTAATAATTTTAATAATAAAACACCATCTATTCCGCCTAAAGGGTGGTTAGATATGGTAATAAAAGCACCATCTTTTGGAATTCTTTGTAAGTCTTCTTCTGGAATTTCAAACTGAATATTACAATCGTTTAAAACGCTATTTAAAAAAGTTAACTCTTTTTTATTTTTATTTTTATTGTATATTCTATTAATTGCAGAAATACGTAAAACCTTTATTAAAACCCAACCAACAAAAGTTCCTAAAAAACCAAAATTTTGTAAACCAAGTACTTGAGCAATTTCTTTAGATGTTACTAATGCCATGATTAAAAATTAGACGCAACTGCAAAAATACTAAAAATACTTACACTTAATTTTTTAAAAAGGCTTCACTACAATTTGTGAAGTTTCTTTATTAATTTGTGTTAAAAGAGAGGTTCCCTTTTGCTCTATAATAGCATTTGCTTTATCATCAAAATGACGAATTGTATATAAATCTACACCTTGCTGTACATCAATTTTAAATTGATTTTGAAGTTCATTATAAAATGCATCAAACTTATTAAACTTATTATCAATACAAACAGAAAAACTTATAGCAGAATTTTGCATCATGTTTACTTTTAACTGATAATCATGTAATTTTTGAAAAATATAACTCATATTATTTTCAACCATAAATGAAAAATCTAAAGCAGAAATTGAAATTAAAATCTGATTTTTCTTAACAATAAAACACGGAATATAAGGCTCTAAAGTAGATCCTCTTGCAATTTTTGTACCTGTTTCTTTAGGATTAATAAAAGAACGAACCAATAATGGAATTTCCTTTTTTTGCAAAGGTTGTATTGTTTTTGGATGAATTACAGAAGCTCCATAAAAAGCCATTTCAATTGCTTCTTCGTAAGAAATTTGTTGTAATAAAGTAGTATCATCAAAAACTCTTGGATCTGCATTTAATACTCCTTTTACATCTTTCCAAATTGTAACACTTTCAGCATTTAAACAATAAGCAAATATACCCGCTGTATAATCAGACCCTTCTCTACCTAAAGTGGTTGTGTTTTCTGTATCATTTGCTGCTATAAAACCTTGTGTAATATTTATTTTATTAGCATCTACTTTTGCAGTAATAATATCTTCTGTTAATTGCCAGTCAACTTTAGCATCTCTATAATTACTATCTGTTTTTATATAATTTCTAACGTCAAACCATACATTTTCTTGGCCTAGTTTTTCTAAATATGCACTTACTATTTTGGTTGATAAAAGCTCTCCAAAACAAATTATTTGATCATAAACATAATTAAATCTTTGTGATGTATTTCTTGCCAAAAACCAGCCTAACTCACCAAAAAGAATATCAATATCTTGATGAATTTTATCTTCTTTCTCAAAAAGAGAATTCATAATATCTTTATGATACTCTTCAATAAAATTTAATTTTTGAGGTAAATCTTGCTCTTTATTGTAATACGAATTTATTACATCTTCAAAAGCATTCGTCATTTTTCCCATCGCAGAAATAACAACTAAAGTGTTTTTAGCCCCTTCTTGCTTTATAATGTTTGCTACATTTTTTACACTTTCTGCATCTTTTACAGATGCTCCACCAAATTTAAAAATCTTCATTTTTAATTAATTATTTTTAATAAATTTTGATAAATTTTCTTTATTCATTTGTACTACAGACCAGTCATTTAAATAAGTAGCTCCTGTGCTTTTATAAAAATTAATGGCATTTGTGTTCCAATCAATTACCTCCCAAGCAACTCTATTAAAATTATGATCATAAGCGTATTTTAAAACAGCAGTATATAATGCTTTTCCTGCCCCAATTTTTCGCTTACTTTGTGTTACCATTAAATCTTCTAAATGAATTGTTTTTCCTTTCCATGTAGAATATCTTTCGTAAAAAAGTGCAATTCCAATTACTATAGAATTTTCTTCTGCAACAAATAATTTAAATTTTGGTTTGTCAGAAAAACCATCATTTACTAAATCTTCAACAGTAATTTCTACAGCGTCAGGCTCTTTCTCAAAAACAGCCAATTCTGTAATTAAATCTAAAACAGCTTGCGCGTCTTTTTGTTGCCCTTCTCTTATGATAAAACTCATTCTCTAAAAATTTTGTCAAAGATAGTTTATTTGCTATCTATCAAAAATATTTGAATATTTTACACAGTTATTTTCAATTTGTTTGAAAATTCTAAAAGAAAATATGCTTTTTTTATTAAAAAAACAGATAGATAAGGATTGTAAATAGTTAAAAAAATAAGATATTTGTTAAAAAATACAACATTAAGTAACTATGACTCTAAAAAAGCAAACTTTAGGTGAATTTATTATCGAAAATCAAACTTCATTTAAATATAGTTCAGGAGAATTATCGAGCTTATTAAACTCTATAAGACTAGCTGCAAAAGTTGTAAATCACGAAGTAAACAAAGCTGGTTTAGTAGATATTATTGGTGCAGTAGGTGACACAAATATTCAGGGTGAAGATCAACAAAAACTGGATGTGTATGCAAATGACAAATTTATTCAAACCTTAACCCGAAGAAATATTGTTTGTGGAATTGCAAGTGAAGAAGAAGATAGTTTTGTAGCTATTAATAGTATTGATGAAAATAATCAAAATAAATATGTTGTTCTAATTGACCCTTTAGACGGATCATCTAACATTGATGTAAACGTATCTGTAGGTACAATTTTTTCTATTTACAGAAGAGTAACACCAACAGGAACTCCTGTTCAATTAAAAGATTTTTTACAAAAAGGTAGTGAGCAAGTTGCTGCTGGTTATGTGGTTTATGGTACATCTACAATGTTAGTTTACACTACCGGAGATGGTGTAAATGGTTTTACTTTAAACCCTGCTATTGGTACTTTTTATTTATCACATGCTAATATGACTTTTCCAGAAAACGGAAATATTTATTCTGTAAATGAAGGAAATTATCAAGATTTTCCTTTAGGGATAAAAAAATATATAAAATACTGTCAGGAAGAAGAAGGTGAAAGACCTTATACAAGTAGATATATTGGTTCTTTAGTTTCTGATTTTCATAGAAATATGATTAAGGGAGGTATTTATTTATACCCAAAAGGTTCTAGAAATCCGAATGGAAAATTACGTTTATTATATGAGTGTAATCCAATTGCATTTTTGGCAGAACAAGCAAATGGTAAATCATCTGATGGTGTAACAAGAACTATGGATGTTGAACCTACCGAACTACACCAAAGAGTTCCTTTTATTTGCGGAAGCAAAAATATGGTAGAAAAAGTAGAAGAGTTTATGCGTAAGTTTGGCGAATAATTATTTTAATAGTTTTGTTTTATAAAAATAACACAACAGTTATTTTTATAAATGAAAGTAGAAATTTATTATCCTATTTTTTTTGTATATTCCTGAAAATAGTTTTTTACAAAAAAATGTATGGAAATAATAAATTATAAATGTGAGAGTAATGGATTATTACGATTCATATTGCATGCTTTTTTTAGAAAAATTACCAACAAAAGTTATCGTCTCACAAAAAAAGGTAATTACCAAAAATCCAGAAAATTAATGGACAAGTTTGGTTTTTCTAATGTTAAAAACATAACCTACAAAAAAACAACTTTATCCAATTTTAATGCTTTACTTATTACTCCCCAAAAAGAACTAAATCCAAAACGTATTATTTTATTTTTTCATGGAGGTGGTTTTGTCTTAGGTAGTTGTAAAAGTCATAAATCTTTAGTAGCAAATATTGTAAAAACCTCCAAAACAAAAGCTATTCTTTTTGATTATAGATTAGCTCCTGAACATAAGTTTCCTGCGCAAATAGATGATGCAAAAAACACTTATTTTACCTTAATAGAAGAAGGTTATCTTCCTGAAAACATCATAATTATGGGAGATTCTGCCGGTGGAAATATGACGTTAAATTTTTTACTTTATTTAAAAAACAAACAAAAACCTTTTCCAAATAAAGCAGTTTGTTTATTTCCTGTTTGTGATCCAGCTTCAACTAAAGATTCTTTAATAAGAAACAACAAAAAAGATTCTTTTTTAAGTGGAGAGTTTAAAAATCTATTTTCTGATCTTACATTTAAAAATGTAGAAGATCAAAAAAAATACAATTTACTGAACCAAAATTTAGAAAACTTACCTCCTATTTTAGTTCAAATTGGTACTTACGATGTTTTATATGATGAAAACATTGAACTTATTAATGTATTAAAAAAAGCCAAAAATACTGGTAAAGCTGAAATTTGGGATAAAATGACTCATGGTTGGCATGGGTTTAAAGGTATTTTAAAAGAATCTCAAATGGCAATAAACAACATTCATCAATTTATTAATAATTAAAAATAACATACATCTATAGTAATATAAGTTTTACCTAGACTTCTTCTTTGTGAAACCTGTTTTTTATTGCTAAATTTACACTCAATTTTTAGTACAAATAACTTTATAAAAATAAAAATTATGGCTTTTGAATTACCAGAATTAGGATACGCTTATGATGCATTGGAACCAAATATAGATGCAAGAACTATGGAAATACACCATACAAAACATCATAATGGATATACAACAAAATTAAACGCTGCAATTGCAGGAACTGAATTAGAAGGAAAATCTATTGAAGATATTCTTACTAATTTAGATATGAATAATGGAGCTGTTAGAAATAATGGAGGTGGTTTTTATAATCATTCATTATTTTGGTCAGTTTTAAACCCAAATGATAGAGGTTATTTATCTGGTGAATTAAAAGATGCTATTGAAGCTGCTTTTGGTTCTAAAGAGGCTTTTATTGAAGCTTTTTCTAAAGCTGCTGCAACTCAATTTGGTTCTGGTTGGGCTTGGTTATGTGCAGATAAAGATGGTAAAGTTTCTGTTTGTTCTACTCCAAATCAAGACAATCCTTTAATGCCAAATGGTTGTGGAGGAACACCAATTTTAGGTTTAGATGTTTGGGAACACGCCTACTATTTAAACTACCAAAATAGAAGACCAGATTATATTAGCGCTTTCTTTAACGTTGTAAACTGGAATGAAGTTGAAAAAAGATATGCTGCTACAAAATAAGTAGTTCCTTTTTTAAAATTATAAAAAAAAGCATCCATTAAAATGGATGCTTTTCTGTTATTTATAAGTGTAACATAAAATTTAAACTTTATTAATAGGCTCTATTATCATTTCCTTCATAATAATTTATGAAAGCTTGATTTACAACCCTATGTCCTCCTGGTGTTGGGTAATCTCCAGTAAAATACCAATCACCTAAATTATCAGGACAAGCCTTGTGTAAGTTCTCTACAGTTTGATACAATACATGCACTTCAGCATTAATATCATCAGTTTTTAACATCTGCGCAATTTTAACAGAAATTTCTTCATTGGTAAAAGGAGCATAAATTTCTTTTACAAAATTTACAATATCCTCATCTTTATTTGATTGCTGATCTTTAGATTTTTTATAAACCTCTTCAATAATATGAGCTTTATTAGTTTCCTTTAGCAATGCTATAGCAGCCTTAAAAGCAATAAAAGCATCAATTTTTGCCATATCTATTCCATAACAATCAGGATATCTAATTTGTGGCGCAGAAGAAACCACAACTATTTTTTTAGGCTTTAAACGGTCTAAAATTTTAATAATACTTTTCTTTAACGTTGTGCCACGTACTATACTATCATCAATAATTACCAAATTATCTGTAGGTTTTACAACACCATAAGTAATATCGTAAACGTGTTCTACTAAATCATCTCTTGAGCTATCATCAGCAATAAACGTTCTTAATTTTGCATCTTTTATGGCAATTTTTTCAAAACGTGGTCTTTCTGATAAAATTTCTGTTACTTTTTCTGAAGATAAATTTTTACCTCCTTCTAAAATTTTAGCTGTTTTTTGTTGATTTAATAAATCTTCAGCGGCTTCTGTCATTCCATAAAACGACGTTTCTGCAGTATTAGGAATATAAGAAAAAACAGAGTTTGAAATATCAGAATTTATCGATTTTAAAATCTGTGGAAACACCAATTTCCCTAAATCTTTTCTTTCTTTATATATGGATGCATCACTACCTCTAGAAAAATAAATGCGTTCAAAAGAACAAGATTTTTTTTCTTTTGGTTCTAATACTTTTTTAATTGAAGTAACTCCACTTTTTTTAATGATTAACGCATGTCCTCTTTCTAATTCTTTAACTTTATCAATTGTAACATTAAAAACAGTTTGAATAACTGGTCTTTCTGAAGCCACTACAACAACTTCATCATCTTCGTAAAAATAAGTAGGTCTAATTCCGTTTGGATCTCGTAAAACAAAAGCGTCTCCATGACCCACTAAACCTGCCATGGCATAACCACCATCCCAGTTTTTAGCAGATCTTTTTAATACATTTTGTAAATCAAGGTTTTCTTCAATAAAAGGCGATGCATTTCTTTTATTAAATCCTTTTTCTTTGGCTCTTAAATATAAATCAGACACTTCATCTTCTAAAAAATGACCAATTTTTTCCATTACAGTTACAGTATCTGTAAATTCTTTTGGATGCTGTCCTAATTCTACTAACTCTTCTAATAACTGTTTAGAATTAGTCATATTAAAATTACCCGCTACAATTAAGTTTTGGTGTTTCCAGTTACTTTGGCGTAAAAAAGGATGTACACTTTCTATACTATTTTTACCAAATGTACCATAACGCACATGACCTAAAAATAAATTTCCAATATATGGCATGTTTTGTTCTTGCCAAGCAATATCGTCTTTTTTATCAGGGTTTTCTTCTAAAACACCATTTAAACGTCCATTAATTGTAGCAAAAATATCTTGTATTGGCTGTGATTTATTTGATCGAACCCTACTAACATACCTAGTACCAGGCTCAACGTTAAACTTTACACTTGCAAAACCAGCCCCATCTTGACCACGATTATGTTGCTTTTCCATTAATAAATACATTTTGTTAATTCCGTAAAAAGCAGAACCGTATTTATCTTTATAAAACTGCAAAGGTTTTTTTAATCTAACTAATGCAATACCGCATTCGTGTTTAATTGCGTCACTCATTTAATTGTGTGTTTTGTTGTGTTTTATGTATAAAAAAATCCGCGTTTGTAGACGCGGATTTTCATTTATGATAATTCTATATCAAACTGTGTTAATTCTTTAAAAGCTTGCAAGCGTGTTTTCACTTCATCTGTTGTTAACTCTTGCATTCGTTCTGTACCAAACTTTTCTACACAAAAGGAAGCTAAATTTGATCCATATATAATGGCATTTTTCATGTTTTCAAAAGAGATATCTTTTGTTTTTGTTAAATATCCACAAAAACCACCTGCAAATGTGTCTCCTGCTCCTGTTGGATCAAAAACTTCTGCCAAAGGTAATGCTGGTGCATAAAACATTTTACCATCATTAAATAACAATGCTCCATGTTCTCCTTTTTTAATTACTACATATTTAGGCCCCATTGAGTGAATTTTCTTTGCGGCATTTACCAAAGAATATTCTCCTGATAGTTGACGAGCTTCTTCATCATTAATAGTAATTACATCTACTCTTTTTAAAACAGTATGTAAATCTGCCAAAGCAATATCCATCCAAAAATTCATAGTATCTAAAACTACTAATTTTGGTTTTTTTGTCATTTGATCTAAAACTGAAGCTTGTGTTAAAGGGTGTAAATTACCCAACATTACAATATCTGAGTCTTTAAAATCATTAGGAACAACCGGTGCAAAATTCTCTAAAACATTTAATTCAGTAATTAAGGTGTCTCTAGAATTCATATCATTATGATATTTTCCACTCCAGAAAAATGTTTTTCCTTCTTTTACAATTTCAATTCCATCAGTATTAATTCCTTTAGAATTCATCATATTTAAATACGATTCCGGAAAATCTCCACCAACAACAGAAACCACACCTGTTTTTACACCAAATTGACTTGCTGCTAAACCAACAAAAGTTCCTGAACCTCCAAGAATTTTATCCGTTTTACCAAAAGGTGTTTCAATTGCATCAAATGCTACAGTACCAACTGCTAATAATTTGCTCATTTCTTAATTTTAATCAGTAATTTTGCACAATAATTGTACAAAACAATTTGAAAGAGCAAAAATAAGTTTTAAAAATGACTATCAAAGAAATACAAGAAGAAATTATTGATGAGTTTTCTATGTTTGATGATTGGATGGAACGTTATGAATATATTATAGAACTTGGCAAATCTTTACCAATAATTAACGATCAATATAAATTAGATGAAAATTTAATTAAAGGCTGCCAATCAAAAGTTTGGTTATACTCAGAATTAGAAAACGATACTATTAAATTTACCGCAGATAGCGATGCTATTTTAACAAAAGGAATTGTAGCTTTATTATTAAGAGTTTTTTCTGAACAAAAGCCTGAAGATATTTTAGCAGCTAAAACTGATTTTATTGATCTAATTGGACTAAAAGAACACCTTTCTCCAACAAGAGCAAATGGTTTAGTTTCTATGATAAAACAAATAAAAATGTATGCAATTGCCCAACAAGCAAGATTGTAAAATTTTAAGAAATTAAGAAATGACAGATAAAGAATTAGAAGAAATTGGAGATAAAATTATAAATGTTTTAAAAACTATTTATGATCCAGAAATCCCTGTAGATATTTACGAATTAGGTTTAATTTATGATGTTTTTGTTTCTGAAGATAACAATGCAAAAATATTAATGACTTTAACATCTCCAAATTGCCCAGTTGCAGAAAGTTTACCTGTAGAAATTGAAGAAAAAGTAAAATCTTTAAAAGAATTAAATAATTGCGAGGTTGAAATTACTTTTGATCCAACTTGGACTCAAGAAATGATGAGTGATGAAGCTAAATTAGAACTTGGAATGTTATAAAATGGCTAAAGAAATTATAAATAGAGTTGCCAATAGCAAATTAAAAACTTTTGATCTTGAAGAAATTTATCCTGAAGGAAAAAGAATACAATTTGATATTAAAGATTGGTTATTTGAAGAAATCATTTTAAAAGAAAAAGATTTTAGAGAACACGTAAAAAACCACGATTGGTCTCAGTATAAAAAATCATTTGTAGCTATTTATTGCTCAGTAGACGCTATTATTCCTTCATGGGCTTTTATGTTAATAGCATCAGAAATTACACCATTTGCTAATAAAGTTGTTATTGGTAATTTAGAATTGTTAGAAACTGTTATTTATCAAGAATTAATTGGTTTTCTAGATTTTAAAGACTTTGCTGATAAACCTGTAATTATAAAAGGTTGTGCAGAAAAACCAATACCAAATTCTGCTTTTGCTTTTTTAATAGAAAAATTACAACCCATTGCAAAAAGTATTTTGTTTGGAGAAGCCTGTTCCACTGTACCTTTATATAAATCAAAAACATAATTAACATTTCTATAAGTTTTTTTTACAATCTGATTTTGTAAGTTTGGACCTTGTGGGAAGAATAATTTTTATATTAAGTATACTTTTTTCAACAACTTTTTTTGGTCAAAAAAAAGAAGAAAAACCTGAACCTAAATGGAAAATTCATGGCAGGTTTGCTTTTACATTTAATCAATCTTCATTTACTAATTGGGTCTCTGGTGGAGAAAATACTATTGCTGGAAATTTAAATGTTAACTACGATTTTAATTACAAAAAGAAAAGTATTAACTGGGATACAAGATTAATAACAGGTTATGGTTTAAGTCATTTAAGCGATAAAGGGTTTAGAAAAACTGATGACCGTTTTGAAATAAACTCTATTTTAGGTTTAAAATCTAAAGGTTATTGGTTTTTCTCATTTATATCCAACTTTAAAACTCAATATACAACTGGATATAATTATAAAGTAGAACCAAAGGTAGAAGTTTCAACTTTTTTTGCCCCTGCATATTTAAGTTTTGGGCCTGGTATGTTATGGAAAAAATCTGATAATTTAAACCTAAATATTGCTCCTGCTACTGCTAGATATACTTTTGTAAATAATACTTTTTCTGGGCAGTTTGGTGTTGATGAAGGAAAAAACACAGCGTTTAGTTTAGGATTTAATCTAGCCGGGTATTTTAAGTTTAATTTGATGGAAAATATTGAAATGGAAAATGTTTTAACAATTTATACAGATTACCTAGCAAATATTGGAAATTTTGATATTGATTATCAAACAAACATCCGTTTTAAGGTAAATAAACATATTAAAATGCAAATGACTTTTCATACTATTATAGATGATAACTCTTCAAGTAAAGTTCAATTTAGGCAACTTTTTGGTTTAGGTGTTAATTATAGTTTTCATGAAAAAGTGACTTATTAATTATAATATTGTCTAATGAGAAAAGTGTATTTTTGCACCCTTAAAAAGTTTAAAAAATAAAAAAAATGAAAAAAGTATTATTAGTATTGGTATTCGCATTTTTAGGTTTAACCGTAAATGCACAAACTGCTGATGAATTAAAAGCTGATTTAGCTTCAAAAAAAGATTCAATATCTAAATTACAAGCAAAAGCAAACGCAATACAAGGCAAAATAGATGCGCTTCCTGGTTGGAAAAAAGGTGCTTTTGGTACAATTGGTGCTAGCCTTTCTGGTTTTAAAAATTGGTTTTCTAGAACCTACCCTACAGCTGAGGCAGGAAATATAGGTATTACTGTAAACGGATTTGCAAACTTAATTGAAGAAGATTTTTTCTGGAGAAATTCTGCAACAATAAATTTAGGTTGGGTAAAATTAGACCAACAAGGTGTTTCTGGTGATGAAGGTTTTGATGCAGCTACAGATGTTTTTACAATTTCATCTTTATATGGTAAAAGACTAAATAAAAAATGGGCGTTATCTGCTTTAGGAGAATACAGAACAACTATTATAGATAATTTTAATGACCCTGGTTATTTAGATTTTGGTGCTGGTTTAACTTGGACACCAACAAGCAACTTAGTTGTTGTGATGCATCCAGGAAACTACAACTTTGTTTTTAGTAGTGGAGACACTAGCTTTGAATCTTCTTTAGGTGCAAAAATTGTTGCCGATTATACTAATAAATATGGTGGTTTAAGTGTAAAGTCTAATTTATCTATATTTCAAAGTTATAAAGATGGAGATTTATCTAACTGGAGTTGGACTAACTCTTTTGGATATACAATTTGGAAAGGAATTGGTTTAGGTTTTGAATTAGGTTTAAGAGGAAACCAACAAGAAGCTGCTAATTATCAGGGTGTTGATTTAGCTGATGCAGATAACAAATTACAATCTTATTATTTATTTGGTTTAAGTTATGCTTTCTAAATAGTTAATAAATAAAATTTAAAAAGCCTCAAGAAATTCTTGAGGTTTTTTATTTTCCTTATTTTTGTAATCTAAATTTCTATTAATGACATTATTAATAATTTTCGCTACAGTATCTATTTTCTTTTCTTTTTTGTGCTCTATTTTAGAAGCCGTTTTATTAAGTATTACACCAACCTTTATCAATCTTAAAAAAAGTGAAGGTGAAGCTTTTGCAACTGAATTAGAAATCTTAAAAAAAGATGTTGACAAACCATTAATTGCTATTTTAACCATTAATACAATTGCACACACTGTTGGTGCCATTTTAGTAGGTGTACAAGCAAAAGTTGCTTATGCAGAAATTTATGGTGCAGAAGTAAAAACTATTTTCGGATTGCAGATTACTGAAGATTTTATGGTTGGAATTGTTTCTACAATAATGACTATTTTAATATTAGTAGCGTCAGAAATTATTCCTAAAACAATTGGTGCAACCTATTGGAAACAATTAGCTAACTTTACTTCTAAAGCATTAAAAATGATGATTTTTCCATTAAAATGGACCGGTATTTTATGGTTATTACAATTAACAACAAAATTAATTGGCGGTAAGGGTCATGGCTCAGTTTTAAGTAGAGAAGGCTTTTTAGTAATGGCAGACATGGCCGAAAAAGAAGGTGTTTTTCAAGAAAATGAAAGTAAAGTAATAAAAAATTTATTAAGTTTTAAAGAGATAAAAGTAAATGCAGTAATGACACCCAGAACGGTTTTAGAAATTGCAGATGAAAACCAAACTATTGACGCTTTTTATAAAGAACATAAAAACTTACGTTTTTCTAGAATTCCGGTTTTTAAAGAAAATCCTGATGAAATTACGGGTTATTTTCTAAAAGATAATTTATTAGAAGCTATAATAAATGGTAAAGGTGATGAAACATTAGCTTCTATAAAACGTAATATTTTAATTACAAATAGAGATTTATCCATTCCTGATTTATTTGATAAACTAATTAAAGAAAAAGAACATATTGCTTTAGTTGTTGATGAATATGGTTCTGTTAGCGGAATTGTTTCTCAAGAAGATGTAATTGAAACTTTATTAGGTTTAGAAATTATGGACGAATCTGATTCTGTAGCAGATCTGCAACAATTAGCAAGAAAATCTTGGGAAAACAGAGCTAAAAGAATGGGAATTATTGAGGATAAAAAAGAGGGTTAAAATATATAAAAAAACACCCCTTAATTAATTCTTCCTTCTTTTAATTTAAAACCTTCTAGATTAAAATAAACAAGAGAACTATTATATTTATTCCTCCTTATATTCATAATACAAAAAGTCATTATAAGGAAAACGTTGAATATGAATTTTCTTTACTTCTTCATAAGCTTTCTCTTTAAAATCTTCTAAATTATCTTTATTTAATGCAGAAATAAAAATAGATTCTACATCATAATCATTCATCCAGGTTTTTTGCCAATCTTGTAAAGTATAATGTTCTTTACCTTTTTCAGTCACTAAATCGTCTTCATCAATAGTTTCGTGCTTGTAAGCATCAATCTTATTAAAAACCATAACAGTTGGTTTATCTGCACATTTTATATCATCTAAAATAGTGTTTACAGAGGCTATATGATCTTCAAAATTTGGATGAGAAATATCTACTACATGCAGTAACAAATCTGCTTCTCTAACTTCATCTAAAGTAGATTTAAACGATTCTACTAATTGTGTAGGTAATTTTCTAATAAACCCAACAGTATCTGTCATTAAAAAAGGTATGTTTTTAATGACAACTTTTCTAACAGTAGTATCTAAAGTTGCAAAAAGTTTATTTTCAGCAAAAACATCACTCTTACTTATAACGTTCATTAATGTAGATTTACCAACGTTTGTGTAACCTACCAAGGCAACTCTCACCATTTTTCCACGGTTTTTACGCTGAGTTGCCATTTGTTTATCAATGGTTTTTAATTTCTTTTTAAGAACTACAATTTTATCATTAATTATACGTCTATCTGTTTCAATTTCAGTTTCTCCGGGTCCACGCATTCCAATACCACCTTTTTGTTTATCAAGGTGAGTCCAAAGACGAGTTAAACGTGGTAAAAGATATTGGCATTGTGCCAATTCTACCTGAGTTTTAGCAGAATTTGTTTGTGCTCTTTGCGCAAAAATATCAAGTATTAAATTGGTTCTATCTAAAATTTTGCAATCTAAAATTTTCTCAACATTTCTTAATTGACCTGGTGATAATTCATCATCAAAAATAGCAGTACCTATATGATTAGACACAATATAATCTCTAACTTCTTCTAATTTACCTGTTCCTAAAAAAGTTTTAGGATGTGGTTTTTCCATCTTTTGAACAAAACGTTTTACAGCAACTCCACCCGCTGTGGTTGTTAAAAACTCTAATTCATCTAAATATTCTTGAGATTGAGATTCATCTTGCTGCTGAGTTACAACACCAATTAAAACGGCTTTTTCTGAAATGGCTTCTTTTTGATCTATCATACAACGCAAAAGTACAAACAAATCTTGTTTTATAAATAGAAAAAACCTCAATAGAAATTGAGGTTTTAATTAATTCAAATTTTACACGTTTATAATCTTATAGTTTTCTTTTTAATAGATAATTTATTTTTTTGTTATTACAAAACTAGCATACAAGTAATTTAAAAAAGATGTTTTAAAGTTAATAAAACATATATTTTAAGTTATTAAATAGTGGTATTATTTTACTTATTTTTACAATTAAAATAACATTTATGTTTCCATCAATTTCATCTTTAAAACAAAAAGAAAACATTACAACTATTGCTTTTTATAATGTTGAAAATCTGTTTGATACAGTTGATGACCCTACAACTCATGATGATGATTTTACACCAGGTGGAAAAAAAAAATGGACCTATAAACGTTATAAAATAAAAATAAAAAAATTAGGTTCAGTAATTTCTCAATTAGGATTAAATCGTTCTAAAAATTTACCTGCTATTGTTGGCTTAGTGGAAGTTGAAAATGCAAAAGTTGTTTCCGATTTAGCAAACTCTACTTATTTAAGAAAACATCATTATGGTTTTGTACATCATGATTCTCCTGATGAACGCGGAATTGATGTAGCTCTTTTATACAGTAAAATTGCTTTTGAATTCTTAGCTTCAAAAACTTATCCTGTTTTTTTAAAAGATGATGAAGGTGATAGAGATTACACCAGAGATATTTTAAAAGTTAGCGGAAATTTACATGGAGAACTGGTACATATTTTAGTAAACCATTGGTCTTCTAGAAGAGAAGGAGCAGATAAAACCGAGCATAAAAGAATTGCTGCTGCTGAAGTTGTAAGAAATATAATTGCTGAAATTAGAGCTTCTGAAATGGATCCAAAAATTATTATAATGGGCGATTTTAACGATGATCCAAGTAGTAAAAGTGTAAATGATTTTTTGGTAAAAGACGACTTTTTTAATCCACTGAAAAGTTTACATGACCCAGAAAAATCTGGAACTACTACCTATAATAAAAAGTGGAATTTATTTGATCAAATAATTTTTAGCAATAATTTTAAAGAAAAAGCCGAAGGAAAATTATATTTTAAACACGCTGAAGTTTTTAATAAAAAATGGTTAAAAATATTTAAAGGAAAATTAAAAGGAAGCCCTTTTAGAACTTATATTGGGCCTTGGTATCAAGGTGGTTTTTCGGATCATTTTCCTGTTTATGCTTTTTTAAAAAAGAAGTAACAATTACTTTCCTACATCTTTAAAAGCGTTCTTTAATTTTTCATCATTAATAATATATTTCTTGTATTTGCCATCTCTATATCTATAATAAATAAACAAAGGCATAAATAAAAAAGACAAATATAAAATACCTAAACCCATTACAACTTCAGCTTTTTCGTGTTCAGTATTTACAAGATAAGCTCCAATAATCATCCAAATAATAAAGATGACAAACATTATTTTTAACGCTAATTTCATGTTGTAAATTTACAAAAGTTATATTCTTAGAGCATAAAGAAAATCATTCTTTTAATTCTATAGTAAATAGATGGCAAACATTAAAAATCAATTTCATAATTAAATAATTTTACTACATTTGTTTTATGTGACTGTTATGTGACTAAAAGAACAAACAAACACTTAAACAACTGTAATACAGTAGTTTTTAAATTATTATTTATGTGATTATGAGTGAAAATGAATTAAAAATACTGTTAAGTGAACTCCGTTCTTTGGTGAATGAAACGGAATGGGTTGAATTTAAGGTGAGTAACGGGGCAGAAATAGGTGAATATATTTCAGCTTTATCAAATTCAGCTTGTGTACACGATAAAGAATTTGGATATATCGTATTCGGAATTGATGATAAAACCCATAGGATAACAGGAACTACTTTTTCTTCAAATCAAAAAGCAAAAGGAAATGAAGACTTAATACCTTGGCTCGCACGTTTATTAGAACCAAGAATAAATTTCAATTTTCACGAATTTGAAGTTGACGGTCAAAATGTAGTTATCGTAAAAATTAAAGCTACACAAAATACTCCTGTCAAGTTTAAAGGAACTCCATACATTAGAATTGGTTCTTCAAAGAAAAAATTAGATGATTATCCTGAGAAAGAAAGGTCTATTTGGACTAAAAGTCCCAAGGAAAGTTTTGAAAAAGAAGTTGCCGTTTATAATTTAAAACCTGACGAAGTCCTGAAACTAATAGATTATCCTTCATATTTTGAATTAACAAACTCTCCTCTTCCTGAAAACCGAGACGCTATATTTGAAAAACTTCAACAAGAAAGGTTAATTACTAAAGAAGGAAATAATTATAATATCACTAATTTATGTGCAATACTTTTTGCAAGAAAATTAGATGAATTTGAGAATCTTGAAAGAAAAGCTATTAGAGTTATTATTTATCAAGGTAAAAATAAACTACGTACAAAGAAAGAACAACTTGGACAGAAAGGATATGCTTCAGGTTTTAAGGGTTTAGTTAATTATATTAACGACCAGTTACCTTCCAATGAAGAAATAGGGAAAGTTTTCAGAAAAGAAGTTAAAATGTATCCTGAGTTAGCTATACGAGAGTTAGTTGCAAATGCTATCATTCATCAAGATTTTAATGAAAAAGGTACTGCTCCAATGATAGAAATTTTTGAAGATAGAGTAGAAATAACAAATCCAGGAAAACCTTTAATAAGCACAATGAGGTTTATTGACCATAATCCACAATCTCGGAATGAAAAATTAGCACATTTTATGAGAAGAGTGAATATCTGCGAAGAACGAGGTAGCGGTATAGATAAAGTAATTTTTGAATGTGAATACTATCAATTACCCGCACCTAAATTTATAGAAGGAGATAATTATACACGTGTAATTATTTATGCCCATAAGACATTAAGGCAAATGGACAAAGAAGATAAAATTAGAGCTTGTTATCTACATTCTTGTTTGAAATATGTTTCGGGTGAACATATGACCAATCATACATTAAGAGAAAGGTTTGGAATTGAAGAAAAAAATTATTCAATGGCTTCAAGAATAATATCTGAGGCTATAAAATCAGGTCAAATTAAAGATTACGACCCAGAAAATAAATCTAAAAAGCATTCTAAATACATACCTTTTTGGGCATAAAACTTATGTGATGGTTATGTGACTTTGTAACAAAGACCTCAATAAAAATAAGTGTTAAGAGAGTAAGCTTATGTGACAAAACGTTTGCCAACAATGTATAAAAAACATAGGGAATTTGTGCTAAACCGAAAGTTCTGCGCATATTTATTAAGTCCGCTAAATATAAAATATGGTATTTATAGAAGAAAAGATAAAAGCAAAATATTTATATTTAGCTAAGCAATAAACTGAAACAATAGTGCTTATCACCTGCCCTACGTTTCTTATACTAAACGATGTAAACAATTAATATAAAAATCAAACTATGAAGCAAAAAATAGTAATTGCACACAGGGGTGCTTCTGGATATTTGCCAGAGCATACTCTTGCAGCAAAAGCAATGGCGCACGCTATGAATGTTGATTTTATTGAGCAAGATTTGGTATTAAGTAAAGATGATATTCCTATTGTAATTCATGATATTTATTTGGATGATGTAACTGATGTTGCCCAAAAATATCCTTTAAGAAAAAGAAAAGACAACCGATTTTATGTTATCGATTTTACTTTTGATGAATTAAAAACGTTAAATATTACTGAACGTTTTAACCCAAAAACTGGCAAACAAGTTTATAAAAATCGTTTTCCTAAAAATAAAGGAAATTTTAAACTCCATTCTTTACAAGAAGAACTCCAATTGATACAAGGTTTAAACTTTTCAACAGGAAAAAACATTGGTATTTATCCAGAAATTAAAGAACCCAAATTTCATAAAAAAGAAGGAAAAAAATTAACTGAAATTGTTTTAAAAATTCTTGCTAATTATGGTTATAAAACCAAAAAAGACAATTGTATTTTACAATGTTTTGATGCTAAAGAATTAGAACGAATTAGAGTTGATTTAAAATCTGAATTATTTTTGGTTCAGTTAATAGAATTTCCAGAAGAAACAAAACAACTAAACCATTTTGCAACTTATGCAGATGGAATTGGGCCTTGGTACAAACAAATTTTAGGTAAAAAAAGTGCTGATAAATTTACCTTTACATCTTTAGTTACAGATGCTCATCAATTAAACTTAAAAGTACATCCTTACACTTTTAGAGCTGATGCTTTAGATGAGTTTACTACCTTTGAAGAAATGATGCAAACACTTTTAATTGAAGCAAATGTTGATGGTGCTTTTACTGATTTTCCAGATAAGATTGTTTCCTTTTTAAATAAAAAATAATGACAAAAAAAATATATAGAATACAACAACAAAATAACGAACTTTTTGTTTTTGAGCCAGATAAAAAAGAAACCATTTACAGCTCTTATTGGTTTATGGAGTTTGGAAAAACATGTGCAGAAGTTCAAGATTCAAGTAAAGAAAACTGCTGTTTAATTACAAAAAAGTTTGAATTTTGGAAATGGAGAATGGTGTATTATATACAAGAAAAAGGAGTTAAAAAATCTATATTAATATCACAAAACAGAAGAAATACAATTTTTAAGTTAGTAATTGATAATGATATTTATGAAATAAAAATTCACTTTAAAAAGAAAAAATCAATTTATAAAAACAATAAAAAAATTGCTGAATTTGATGAATCTTTTACTGAAAAGGATTTTGAAAGCACAATAAAATTTTTGCTTTTAAAAGATGAAAGTGCTAAAATTCCTTTTATAATCTATACTTCTTTATTAATTGGCGAAAACGAGTTAAAATCGAAAAAAATTATGAAAAGTCAAAAACAGTTAGAAAAAAATGAAGATCCTTGGAGTTAATTTTTAATTTGTAACCTCAATTAATTTATTTCTGTAGGCAGTTAATAATTTAGATTTTGAAATAAAACCAACATATTTTTCGTTGTTTAAAACTGGCAAATTCCAAGCTTCACTTTTTTTAAATTTTTCCATAACTTGCTCTACAGAATCATTATAAAAAATAATTTCTGGCGCACTTTTCATAAAAGTATCTACAGTTACACTTTCGTATAATTCTCTATCAAACATAATAGGCCTAATATCATCTAACAATACAATTCCTAAAAATTGTTGCTCTTTATTAATTACCGGAAAAATATTTCTGGTAGAATTTGAAACTGCTTTTTTAAGCATTTCTCCTAATAGCATATCCGGATAAACTACTTTAAAATTCTTTTCAATAAGTTTATCAATCTTCATCATCATCATTACATTTTTATCTTTGTTGTGCGTAATGAGTTCGCCTTTTTTAGCCAGTTCTACTGTGTAAATTGAATTAGAAATAAAGTATTTTGTAAATGCAAAACTTATGGCGGCTACTAACATTAAAGGTACAAACAAATCGTAACCACCTGTAATTTCTGCAATTAAAAAAATGGCGGTTAAAGGAGCGTGTAAAACTCCAGCCATTAAACCAGTCATGCCAATTAAAGTAAAATTAGATTCAGAAACATTACCTCCTAATTCGTTAATAATTTTTGCAAAAACATTACCTAAGGCGCTTCCCATTACCAAAGTAGGTATAAAAATACCACCAACTCCACCAGCAGCAAAAGTAGTTGTCATGGCAATTGCTTTAAAAATTGTAATTAATAATAAAAATGAAATTACAATCCAAACATTTGAAAAATCCACATCATAAGGCATCCCTTTTAAAGCCTCTAAAGCATTACCTTTTAGCAAGTTATTAATCAAACCATAACCCTCACCATATAAAGGCGGAATAATAAATAACATTAATCCAATTGCAATTCCTCCAAAAATTAATTTATGAATTGGTTTTTTTATCCGCTTAAAAAAATTAGTGATTCTAAAATAAATTTTTGAAAAATAAACAGAGGCAACACCAGTTCCTAAACCCAATAAAATATAATAAAAAATATCTTTTATTTGAAAAGCATCTACCAATTTAAAACCTAATAAGGCATCTTTTTCAAAGAAAAAATAGGAGGTTAAAACTGCAGAAACTGATGCTAATAATAAAGGTATTAATGATGCAAAAGCTAAGTCTAAACTAAAAATTTCTACCGCAAAAATAATTGCTGCAACTGGTGCTTTAAACATAGAAGACATTGCGCCAGCTGTTGCACAACCAATTAGCATCATTCTTGTTTTCGCATTCATATGAAACATTTGCGAAACATATGATCCTAATGCAGCTCCAGTACTTACCGCAGGCCCTTGCAACCCAGCCGAACCTCCAAAACCTACTGTAATTGGTGCTGTAATTAAAGAAGCGTAAATCTTATATTTTTCTATCATTCCGTTACGTTTAGATACCGCATGCAATGTTGTAGAAATTCCGTGACCTATTTCTTTTTTGATGATTTTTTTCTTGATATAATACACCAAAATCAACCCAATAATTGGAAATATAAAATATAATGAATGATGGATATCTGCAATAAACTTCCCTTCTAAAATGTTTTGAAAAAAGAACGTCATATTCTTTAATACAGCTGTTCCTAAACCTGCTAAAAGACCAACTAAAACACTTAAAACATATAAAAACTGACGTTCAGAAATATGCTTGTATCTCCAAACTAAAATCTTTTTAAATATGTTTTTTATGGTTGGCATTTTTTAATTTATGTGAATGTGAATGAAATACAGTATTTTTTTTATCAACAGATTATTTCGTCATTCTTCCTCGTAAAGACGAGTTTTATTACTCCTTTTTAGATAAAAAATCGGTTCCTAGATAACCATTATCCTTATTGTAATACCAAGCTCTATTTTTAGGGAATTTTATATCATTAATGGTTTCTATATCTGAAAGTAAAATATATTCTCCACTATCTTTTGTTTTCTTGAAAAACTGATACACTTCCATTGCATATGTTTTTTGGCCGAAATAAAAGTACCAAGTATCTTTACCAACTTCTTTAGAATAGCTAACTTTTAAGACCAAATATTCTTTTCCTTTAAAGTTCTTTTTTTCTACTTTTTGATGAATAATTGTGCCTTCATCTTTTAATTTCATTGGTAAACCATATAAATACGTGTAATAATTTTTGTACAAATTTGCCCTTTCAGAATTTAAACTATACTTCTCTTTCAATTCTAAAGAAGGATTTTTATGACCAATTAATGAAAAGCTTATTTTATTTTTATCAACTATAAATTCAGTAATAATTGTATCTCTTTTAGCAATAACAGAAAAATATTCTTCTGGTAAATTAATATTGATTTTACTTTTTCTGGGAGTTCTTTTTGGTGTTTCCATAGTTACAAAAAGTTCTCCTTTAAAAGTTTTCCAGTTTCTATTTGGATCATGAAATTCTATTGCTTTTTCTAGCAACTGGTTTCCTGTAAGTTCTTGTGATAAAGAAGTAAAAGATATTAGGATGATTAAAAGTGTGCTTAGGTTTTTCATAAATTAAAAATAACAAAAAATCCCGCAAAAGCGGGATTTAAATTTTATTCTTGAATATTTAGTTTTAAACTCAATTCTGTTAGTTGCTCATCATCAATAAACGCAGGTGCATCAATCATAACATCACGCCCTGAGTTATTTTTTGGGAAAGCAATAAAATCTCTAATGGTTTCTTGTCCGCCTAAAATAGCGACTAATCTGTCTAAACCAAAGGCCAAACCTCCATGAGGTGGTGCTCCATATTCAAACGCATCCATTAAAAAACCAAATTGTGCTTTTGCATCTTCTTCAGAAAAACCTAAATGCTTTAACATAGTTGCTTGCATTTGCTTATCGTGAATACGAATTGAACCTCCACCAATCTCATTTCCGTTTAAAACCAAATCGTACGCATTTGCTTTTACAGCTCCTGGGTCTGTATCTAACAATTCCATTTGCCCAGGTTTTGGCGATGTAAATGGGTGATGCATTGCATGGTAATGCCCTGTTTCTTCATCTAATTCTAATAAAGGAAAATCTATTACCCAAAGTGGAGCAAATACTTTTGGATCTCTCAATCCTAAACGCTCTGCTAATTCCATTCTTAAAGCAGATAATTGTGCTCTTACTTTATTGGTTTCACCAGATAAAACACAAATTAAATCTCCAGGTTTAGCACCTGTAACTTCAGCCCAATTTGCTAAGTCTTCTTGATTATAAAATTTATCAACAGAAGATTTAAACGATCCATCTTCGTTTACACGACAATAAATCATACCTAAAGCGCCAACTTGTGGGCGTTTTACCCATTTAATAATATTGTCTATTTCTTTTCTCGTGTATGAATTTCCTCCAGGAACTGCAAAACCAACCACTAATTCTGCACTGTTAAAAACACCAAAATCTTTATGTTGCGTTACCTCATTTAACTCGCCAAATTCCATTCCAAAACGGATATCTGGTTTGTCATTTCCATACAAACGCATAGCATCATCAAACAACATTCTTGGAAATTTATCTACTTCAACACCGTTTACTTCTTTTAATAAATGACGTGTTAAACCTTCAAAAATATTTAAAATATCTTCTTGTTCTACAAACGCCATTTCACAGTCTATTTGTGTAAATTCTGGTTGTCTGTCTGCACGTAAATCTTCATCTCTAAAACATTTTACAATCTGAAAATATTTATCCATTCCGCCAACCATTAATAGTTGTTTAAATGTTTGCGGAGATTGTGGTAATGCATAAAACTGACCTTCATTCATACGAGAAGGAACCACAAAATCTCTTGCTCCTTCTGGAGTAGATTTTATTAAATAAGGCGTTTCAACTTCAATAAATTCTTGATCAGAAAGATATTTTCTAACTTCCATTGATACTTTATGACGGAAAATTAAACTGTCTTTTACAGGGTTTCTTCTAATATCAAGATATCTGTATTTCATTCTAATATCTTCTCCACCATCTGTTTCATCTTCAATTGTAAAAGGCGGAGTAACAGATGCATTTAAAATCTCTAATTTAGAAACCAATACTTCTACATTTCCTGTTGGCATTTTAGAGTTCTTAGATTCTCTTTCTATAACGGTTCCTGTAACTTGAATTACAAATTCTCTTCCTAAAGATTTTGCTTTTTCCATCATTTCTTTTGGTGTACGCTCTTCATCAAACATTAATTGCGTAATTCCGTATCTATCACGTAAATCTACCCAAATCATAAAACCTTTATCGCGCGATTTTTGTACCCAACCTGCCAAGGTTACTTCTGTATTTACATGAGATGCTCTTAACTCTCCACAAGAATGACTTCTATACATTTTTCTCTTATTTAATAAGGGGCAAAATTAATCAATTTTAAAGAAAAATCGATTGTTTTTATTACAGATTTATTCCCATAAAATCTTTGTAAATTTGTTTTATGAGCGTAATTAATATTCAAGAAAAATTTAAGTTATTTTCAGACCTTTGGTCACCTAAAAAAATAGTAGAATTAAATGGGCAACAAATATTATTAGCAAAATTAAAAGGAGAATTTGTATTTCATAAACATGATAATGAAGATGAACTTTTTATGGTGATAAAAGGAAGTTTAGATATTGAATTACGAGATAAAACCATTACTTTAAACGAAGGCGAGTTTTACATTGTTCCAAAAGGTGTAGAACACAAACCGATAGCAAAAGAAGAAGTACATATTGTTTTGTTTGAACCTCTTTCTATAAAACACACTGGTGATGTTGTTGCTGATATTACTGTAGAAACCTATGAATCTATCTAAATTTTATGAGTTTTTCTATTGAAAAAGCTACATCTGTAGATCTTGAAGAAATTTTATATTTGTTTAAAAATACAATCGAAAAATCTTGTGCAAAAGATTATAATGAAGCTCAAATTTTAGCTTGGACTTCATCAATTAATGATAAAGAAAGATGGAAAACTAAAATTAAAAATCAGTATTTTATTGTTGTTAAACTACAACATAAAATTGTTGGTTTTGGGTCTTTAGAAAATAATTATATTGATTTTTTGTTTGTTCACCACAATTTTTTAAGGCAAGGAATTGCCTCTTTAATTTATGAAACTTTAAAAAATGAAGCTGATAAATTAGAATTTACATCACTTTTAACACATGCAAGTAAAACTGCTGTTCCTTTTTTTGAATCAAAAGGATTTAAAATTTTTAAAGAAAATAAAATCATTAGGAAAGGAGTAGAAATCACTAATTTTGAAATGACTCAAAACAGAAAAAAATGAGCAAATTATATTTAGTACCCACACCAATTGGTAATTTAGAAGACATGACTTTTAGGGCGATTAGAATTCTAAAAGAAGTAGATTTTATTTTAGCAGAAGACACTCGTACAAGCGGAAAACTCTTAAAACATTTTGAGATTGCTACCCAAATGCACAGTCATCATATGCATAATGAGCATAAATCTGTAAAAGGTGTTGTACAAAGAATACAAAACGGAGAAACCTGTGCTTTAATTTCTGATGCCGGTACTCCTGCCATTTCTGATCCTGGTTTTTTACTAACAAGAGCTTGTGTAGAAAATAATATAGAAGTGGATTGTTTGCCAGGTGCAACAGCATTTGTACCAGCTTTGGTAAATTCTGGTTTACCCAATGATAAATTTGTTTTTGAAGGTTTTTTACCCGTAAAAAAAGGGAGACAAACTCGTTTAAAAATTTTAGCTGAAGAAACTAGAACCATGATTCTTTATGAATCGCCACATAAATTAGTAAAAACGTTAGGTCAATTTGTTGAATATTTTGGAGCTGACAGACAAGTTTCTGTTTCTAGAGAACTCACAAAAATGTTTGAAGAAACTATTAGAGGAACTGCTACAGAAGTATTAGCACATTATACAGCAAAGCCACCAAAAGGTGAAATTGTTGTGATTGTTGAGGGAAAAAAGTAATTATTTGATAAATTTATCTTTTGATTTTTCTTCATAATTACCAATTGCATTAATCTTTAGTTTATCAATATCTTTTAAGATTGTAATTCGTTTATTCTTCCCCGCTTCTTTTATATTAGTTCTTATTATCCATCCTAATTGGGTAATTATTCCTAAAAAAGCTATTATGTAATGATTTGGTTCCATAATTTTTAATTCTATTTTGCTAAAATATTTTCTTTCATATTAATTTTAAGACTTGAATAATTTTATAACTAATATTCTTAAAACAAAGGTTCTAAATATATTCTAATTAAAATAGGACAGAAAAAACCACATGCATTTTCCTAAATTTTAAAATGAATTTTTATTATCTTTACTTTATTGTTTTACAAATATACAATCCTTATTTAGAATCATTCTAAATAATAAAAATTAGTTATCAACAAGTTGTTGATTATCAAATTTCTAATAAAATTGACTTCATGACCATACAACAATTCAAAACAAAACTAAAATCAAAACCAACAGCAATTACTTTTTCAGAAACAATGCAAGTAATTGAAAGCAATTACAACTTTACACCAACAGCATTTACTAATGGTAAAGTTAAAAATAAGGCTGGCGAAAACAATGGCTCATGCAAATTGTTTGCATTTGCAAAACAGCAACAATTAACAAAAGAAGAAACATTGTTTTGTTTTGCAGAACATTATAAAAATGTTTTAGAAGATGCAAAGGGTACTTCTCATCAAAATATTAGAAACTTTATGAAAACTGGTTTTGAAGGTTTGTCTTTTAAAGGAGAAGCTCTAACATTAAAGAATTAGTTAAAAAATAGATTTTAATAAAAACCTCATTTCTAAAAATGAGGTTTTTTGATGTTTTTAAACAAATTAATACTTAGAGCCATCATGTTTACCTACTTCAAAACCATGCTTACCTAAATATTGATTTCCACTATCAATAGCTCCTTCTTCCATAGTTGTTCCCATAGAATCGTTCCATCTATTTAAATATCCAAAGAGAGAAATAACACCTAACATTTCTACAATTTCTCCTTCATCCCAGTATTTATATAATTCTTCTTTAATTTTTGCATCCACAGCATTTGGTACCATTGAGGCTGCCAAAGAAAAATCTAAAGCTGCACGTTCTGCATCAGAAAAAGCTGCATGAGTTTTATATTCCCATATATTATCTAATTGCTCTTGTTCTGCTCCATAACGTTCAGCAGCTCTAATTGCGTGTGCTTGGCAATATCTACAACCAGTTGCATTGCTAGAAACCCAAGCAATCATTCTTTTTAAGGCAGATGTAACTCGACCTTCATTTGCCATTACAGCTTTATTTAAGTTAATAAAAGCCTTAGATATTGCTGGTCTTCTTTGCATTGTTAAAACAGAATTTGGACAAAACCCCAAAGTTTCATTAAAAAATTCTGCTAATTTTTTTGTTTCTAAATCGTGTTCTGCTGATAGTGGAGTAACTAATGCCATATTTTTTATATTTACTATAAATATATCTATTTTATTACTTTATCCTATCTTACAAACAAAAAAAATGAAAATTAAATTACATTCTTTTAATTTAGAGTTAAAATGGTAGCTTCCTTTTAAAAAATGATATTGCAAGAGGTGTAACTATAAATAATGGTATAATTTCTTCTTCTGATAAAAATGGATAAAAGCTACACTTTTATAAACTATAGATCTATAGATGTTAACTGCTTACTTATTTGTATTTTCTTCCTTTTTGTATTGATGCCCAATTATAAGACTTCAATCTCTATAATAATTAAAAAAATGCAATTTGAGGCTAACAAGACTATTCAATATTATTTTGATTAATGTGCCTTTTTATCTTTATAAAAGACATCTCTCTATAAAGTAGAAAATACTACAAATTATTTATTTTTTTGTTTATAAATCATTTTTATGTTAAAAAAAGTTAAATTTTAATATTTTTTTACTTAATTTTAACACTTAATTAACCCTATATAAGTATTCCTCTCAAAAATTTAATTTTTAATAAAATGAAAAAAACTAACATTTTTAATTACGTATTTATTTTATCTTTAATCTTTACTTCTTGTAATAAAGATATAAATGATGATTTTGAAGCAATAAATGAATCTCTAAATAAAGATCTTTTAGAAGCAACATTAAAAGCAGAACAAACAATGATTGAAGGAGATATTGTTGAAAAAAGTTTCCTTGGAAGTAAAATAAAAGTAACTTCTCTTGGTGATGGAACCTATGCTTTAGGTGATATGATTTTTGAAGAAGAAAATTTCGACACAGAAGACAATCAAAAAGGAGTTGTTAAAAATGGTGTTAACTTTTGGCCTAATAGAACCATATTATATAGACATTCATCTTCAATGTCAGCTTCTGCTGTTTCTAAAATAGAAAAGGCTGCACAATACATTAATAACAATACTAATCTTAATGTTCGTAAATGGACCACAAGTGATCCAGAAGGTTATGTTTGGATTTCTTCAATTGAATCAAGAGGCTGTAGTGCACAAGTTGGTTATCTTGCTAAACGTTATCCTGGACAAAAAATGAATATAGCGTCTGGTTGTAATGTAGGTACAACTATTCATGAATTTTTACACGTTGCTGGAGTAATGCATGAGCAAACACACTGGAATAGAGACAATTATGTAAACGTATACTATAGCCGTATAACAGACAGTTATGAACACAACTGGAATAAAATAACTTCTGGATGGGATATGAGTCTTGCAATAGATTTTAATTCTATCATGATGTATGGTTCTTATTACTTTCAAACCGCTTATGCGAGAAGTAATGGTTTACCTACAATGACGAAAAAAGATGGTAGTATAATAGTTCCTAACCGTTCTTATATGTCAACAAATGACAAAAGGTTAGTTAATCATATGTATAGATAATATTTAAAACATTACTTTCAGTGGAGTAAAAAACCCTAATATGAAAAATTGAGAGATACTACTATGGTTAATAAATCTAGTTTTACTTCACTGAAAGTTTTTATAAAAATTACATCTAATTAAATTCTTCTAACTCCACATACATTGCAAAACCTTTGTTAAAAAAGAAGGCTTTTGATTTAAAATGAAATACAAGTTGTCATAACACTTCTTTTCCTAGTCATATTTTTTTATCAATGTTTAAGGTTTTTTTAAAAATCTATAAGTCGTACTTAGATTGGAAAAAAAGTGACAGTAATATTTACAATACCTATTTGTTGTTTTCTATATTTACTTACCTTAAAAAATAGCAAAGCATTTAAAACATAATCACAATAAAATATGGTGATTTTTCGTCGTTAAAAAAAAATATAGATTTATACATTTTAACTACTTACTTATTTGTGTTTTCTTACTTTTGTATTTAGCTTAATTTAAAGCTTCAATATTTTAAAAAACAAAAAAATGGTTAAAAATATAGTAACTACAGTTTGGAAAGAAAACATGCAATTTGAGTCTGACAATCCTAGCGGTCATAACTTATTTATGGATGCAGGTGAAGAAAGTGGTGGTAAAGGCGAAGGTTACAGGCCTAAAGCACTAATGTTATCTTCATTAGCAGGTTGTTCTGGTTTAGATGTTGTTTCTCTTTTAAAGAAAATGCGTGTAAATGTTGATGATTTTAAAATTGAAATTACTGCAGAATTAACAGATGAGCACCCTAAATTTTATAACACTGTAAAAGTTGATTATCATTTTACTGGAAGTAATTTAAATCTAGAAAAAATAGAAAAAGCAGTTAATTTATCGGTAACAAAATACTGTGGTGTGATGGAAATGTTTAGAAAATTTGCAACTGTAAAAACAGAAATAATATTGCATGAAGTATAGAAAGTAAATTGTTATGAGATGGACTGAAAAACCACAACTTGAACAAGAAAAAGTAAACAATCTTGCTAAAAATTTACAAGTAGATAAAACCATTGCAAAAATTCTTTGTCAAAGAGATATTGAAACTTTTGAGGATGCAAAAAAATTTTTTAGGCCAAACTTAGAAGACATTCATGATCCTTTTTTAATGAAGGATATGAATATTGCCGTTGAAAGAATTGAAACTGCAATTTCAAATAACGAAAATATTCTAATTTATGGTGATTATGATGTGGATGGAACTACAGCTGTTTCTCTAGTTTCTTCTTATTTAAAAACAATTACTTCAAATATTGCAACCTATATTCCAGATAGGTATGCAGAAGGTTATGGTGTTTCATATACAGGAATTGATTTTGCAGAAGACAATAATTTTTCTTTAATTATTGCTTTAGATTGTGGTATAAAAGCTATTGAAAAAGTTGCTTATGCAAAAGAAAAAAATATTGATTTTATTATTTGTGATCATCATAAACCTGGAAAAGAAATACCCAAAGCTGTTGCTGTTTTAAATGCAAAACAAGAAGATTGCAACTATCCTTTTGATGAACTTTGTGGTTGTGGAGTTGGCTTTAAATTGATTCAAGCTTTAGGTGTTTCTAGAAATCAAACTATCAATGATTTTATTCCATATTTAGATTTGGTAGCTACTGCAATTGCTGCAGATATTGTACCTATGAATGGAGAAAATAGAACTTTAGCCTATTTTGGTTTGCAAGTCATCAACCAAAAACCTAGAAACGGAATTAAAGCAATTATTCATCAAGTTAAAAAAACGGAACTCACAATTACTGATGTTGTTTTTATAATTGCACCTAGAATTAATGCTGCAGGTAGACTAAAACATGGTAGTTATGCTGTTGAATTATTAACAGAAATGGACTTTGATTCTGCAGTTGAATTTGCAGCTGCCATTGAAATTTTTAACGCAGACAGAAAAGAGTTAGATAAGAAAATTACCAACGAAGCGTTAATTCAAATTATTGATAATAATGAAGAAAACAACTTTACTTCTGTTGTTTTTAAAGAAGATTGGCATAAAGGAGTTATTGGTATTGTAGCTTCTAGATTGATTGAGAAATACTACAGACCTACTTTAGTTTTTACAAAAAGTGGTGATAAATTAGCCGCTTCGGCACGCTCTGTAAAAGGTTTTGATGTGTATAATGCATTAGAAGCTTGCAGCGAATTTATAGAACAATTTGGAGGTCATAAATATGCAGCTGGTTTAACATTACTACCTGAAAACTACGAAAATTTTAAAAATAAATTTGAAGAAGTTGTAGAAGAAACGATTGATAAAAAACTACTAATTCCAGAAATTGCTATTGATGCAGAAATTAATTTATCTGAAATAACACCAAAATTTTTTAGAATTATTCAGCAAATGGCGCCTTTTGGGCCTCATAATATGAAGCCCGTTTTTAAATCTACTTGTGTCAGAGATAATGGCTATGGAAAACAAGTAGGTGCAGATAAAACACATCTAAAACTCAATGTTTTTCAAGGTGATAATAAACATACTTTTGGCGCTATTGGTTTTAATTTAGGTGATAAAATGGAGTTTGTACAAGATGATTTTGATATTGTGTATGCCTTAGATGAAAATGAGTGGAATGGATATAGATCTATTCAGCTACTTCTTAAAGACTTAAAATAGGATATAACAAAGTAAGTGTTTTAATGATGGGGATTTTATGTAAATATTAATACAAAATGAATGTAAAATAAATGAAAATTAGAGAAGTACACAGAAATGATTTTACCATTTCAACTGACAAAAATAAATTAGATATTTTAAGCATTCACAAATTTCTTACAACCGAAACTGATTGGGCTAAGGAAATCCCAATCAATACTTTGAAAACTTCAATTGAAAATTCTCTGAATTTTGGGCTCTATCACGAAAACAAACAAATTGGTTTTGCTCGAATAATTTCAGATCACTCAACTATTGTATATTTAGGAGATGTATATATTTTAAAGAAATATAGAGGAAAGGGGTTAAGTAAATGGCTTATAAATGAAATAATGGAACACCCCAATCTTCAAGGGTTAAGACGTTGGATTTTATTAACTGACACAGCTGAATGGCTTTACAAAAAATTCGGATTTACTAAATTACCTAACCCTGAATTTTATATGGAAAAACATAATCCGAATGTATATAATGGATAGCATCAACAATATGCTAAACACGCAAAACATTATTGTATCATTAAGAAAAAAATGAACTATTGATATTTTAAATTTAACTCTCAATAGAAAGTAAAACCATTCTTAATTCCATAAAAGTAAAACTTTTATCTACTTTTTCTTTAAGTTCAGTTAAGTTTTTAAATTCGGTTTCTTCAATAGCTTTAATAATTTTTTTATATTTTTTTATATCTATCAATTCTAAAATATCTACATCACCAGAAGGTATAAAACTTGCTAAATGACTTTCTATAGTACCTGTTGTTAAACTACGTTCTTTAGCAATTTCTTTTATTGACAAGCCAGATTTAAACAACTCAAAAGAAATTTGTTTGGTTGGTTTTTTATTTTCCTTTTTTTGTTCGTTAAACTTATTAATTCCGTTTTCTTTACAATAAGTTTCAATTACTTCTAAAATTTCTTCACCATATTTAGAAACCCTAGTTTTTCCCATTCCTTTTACGTTTAACAAATCTTTCTCTGATCTTGGCAAAGCATCACACAAGGCATATAAAGTTTCTTGAGTAAAAATTTGAAATGCGGGTATATTTTCAGCAATTCTTATTTCATCTCTTAATTCACGGAGTTTTAATGCTAATAAAGGATCTTTTCTGGTAGACAGTTTCTTCTTCTTTTTAGGCTCCATTTTTTGCAAAACTGCATTTGCTCTAACTTTTAAATATGCTTGAACTTTAAAACCTTCTGTCATATTTTTTAAAGCAAAAACTTTTTCAGTTAACTTTTCTTGCAAGTTATCAAACTGTTTAGAAAAGTCTTTTTTCACAGCTTTATTATCTGAAGAAAATTCAATTTTTGATAAAGGTTGTACTATGTTTTTAATGGTTTCTGATAAAAAATAATCTACTCCTTTTGTAAATCGTTCTTGAATTTTCGAACTATTTTCTGGTAGAATGTTATCTTCAGAAAGTACTTTTAATTGATTTTTAAATCCGTTGGAAACTTTCATTAAAGCTACAATTCCATCATCTTTTATGGTTTGTAAATGATCAATTACAGTACCTTTTATACTTGATCTATTTTTATAAAAAATATCAATTAGCCTTGAAATTGGATATAAAAATGACTGATAATCTAACAATTCTGAAATTAAATTGAGTTGAAACTCTTTTTCAGACTCGTTTAAAATACTTTCATCAGGATGGTTTTCTTCTACACTTTCATTAAAAACACTTACTGTTTTATCATTAATTATTGCATTGCTAGAAATTGGCGTTTTTAAAACTAATCCTTCTAAAGAAGTACACCTACTTAAAGCCACATAAGTTTGCCCATGTGCAAAAGAAGCTTCAGCATCAATTACCGCTTTTTCAAAAGTTAAACCTTGACTTTTATGAATGGTAATTGCCCATGCCAATCGTAATGGAATTTGAGAAAAAGAACCAATAACGTCTTCTTTAATTTCTTTAGTTTCTTCGTTGATGGAGTAATTTACATTGTCCCACATTTCTCTTTCTGTAACAATCTCATCAATTTCATTAGCACATTGTACGGTTACATTTTTGCTAGAAATATCTGTTACAATTCCTATTTTACCATTAAAATATCTTTTTTCTGGTGATGAATCATTTTTGATAAACATTACTTGTGCACCAATTTTTAATTCTAACTTTTCATCATTAGGAAAAGCATTTTCATTGAATTTACCAGAAACTTCAGCTTTAAAAAAATAGCTTTTGTTTTTAAGTTTATTCAACTCAGAATCGTTTATTAAATTAGCTCGTTTATTATGTGTTGTTAAAGTAATATAACCTTCTTCTTTACTTGGAGAAAAATTAGGATTGTAACGTTTATTTAAAATTTTAGCAGATTTTTCTGACAAATTATCGTTTCTGATTTCATTTAAAATAGTAATAAAATCTTCATTTTTTTGACGATAAATATGTTTTAATTCTATAGAAACCACATTGGCCTCTTGAAAAGCTTTTGAACTAAAAAAATAGACCGTATTGTAATGCTGCTGTAATAAACTCCACTCATTTGGTCTTACAACTGGTGCTAATTGTTGTAAATCTCCAATCATTAAAACTTGTGCGCCACCAAATACTTTATTTCTATTTTTATAACGACGCATTACTTGATCTATACCATCTAATAAATCGGCACGCACCATAGAAATTTCATCAATAATTACTAAATCTAACGATTTTATAATATCGATTTTAGTTTTAGAAAACTTACGTTGCTGATTTGTATTTGCAATTTGATTGGGTAAAATTGGCCCAAAAGGCATTTGAAAAAACGAATGAATAGTTACGCCTTTTGCATTAATTGCTGCAACACCTGTTGGTGCAACAATAACCATTCTTTTTAAAGATTCGTTTTTAATTTGATGTAAAAAAGTTGTTTTTCCTGTACCTGCTTTTCCAGTAATAAACAGATTTCTATCTGTTTTTTCTATAAAATTTAGCGCAAGTTCTAACTCAGGATTTATAGCCATTTTAACTTTTTGATGCAAGGTAAATAATTAAAAATTATCAATAAAAATTACTCTTCTTTTCTTTTTCCAAGTTGCGACATTAAAATAGCTCCAGTAATAAACATCCAAATAGAATATGCACCTATTGGAATACCCATTTCTACATTATTTAAAATAGTTGTTGCAATTACAAAAGCTAAGGTTCCATTTTGAATACCACTTTCAATAGTTATTGAAATGGCATTTTTAAAGTTTAATTTAAACAACTTAGCTGTAAAAAAACCAACTGTCATTGTTAGAATATTTAAGGTTAAAGTAACAAAACCTACTTCTTTCATTCCTGTATCAATCATCTTATAATTTGCTGCTAGTACTGCTATAAATACTAAAATAAAAATAATTGAAGAAGCTACTCTCATTGGTTTTTCCATTCGTTTAGCAAAATTTCTTTTGTATTTTCGAATTAACATTCCTATAGAAATGGGAATTACAGTAATAACCATTATTTGTAAAATTGTATCTACAATTGGTAATTTTATTACTACATCCGTTTCAGAACCAAAATAAGATAAAGCATAAGACAGTATTAATGGAATTGTTAGAATACTAATAATACTTGCAATAGCAGTGAGTGTAACAGATAAAGCTATGTTACCTTTACAAACTTGAACTATTAAATTACTTGTTGGTCCTCCTGGACAAGTTGCTAAAATCATTAAACCAACTGCCATTGTTGGGTTCAGATTAAATACAATTGCTAACAAAAAACCAATAATTGGTAACAAAATAAGTTGATTTACTAAACCTATAAAAGCTGCTTTTGGGTATTTTATTATTCTTTTAAAATCATTTGGAATTAGTGTCATACCCATTCCTAACATAATAATAGCGAGTGATAATGGTAAAAATATTTTACTTATAATTTCTGCTGCTGTCATAATTACTTCTAGTTTTTATAAATTATGCAGAACGTAAAATTTTTTCCATTTTTCTGCCTTTTGCCAATTCATCAATCAGTTTTTCCATTTGTCTACATTGTTTATACACTTCAAATTCGTCTTCTATTTCTTCAATTCGGTAACCACAAACAACTCCTTTAATCATGTGTGCATTCGGATGTATTTTTGCTTTCTCAAAAAAAGTTCTAAATGTTACTTTCTCTTTGATAAGTAATTGTATTTTTTTTTCGTTAAAACCTGTAAACCATTCTAATACTTGATGGTACTCTTCTTTTGTTCTACCATTTTTTTCTAATCTATTCCAATAAAGTGGATAAATAGATGCAAAAATCATATTTGCCACTTTTTCATTTTTTTCAGTCGTAACTTTCATTTTTTTGATTTTAAGTTAAAATAATTACTTACTCTTTACCATAATCGTGTACAAAAGTAATTTTAGAACTACTTGCCATTAAGTTAGGGTTTGTACCTTCAATTCCCTCTGGTATAGATTGGTTACGTAATTTGTAATACTTTACCCAACTAGACATTGGTTTACCTGATTTGTCATTAAATGTCATTGGATGTGTAAGAAAAGGAATTACATCTTTTGCTAAGTTTTGTGAAGAGAACATTTTATATACTAATTCTGAGCAATAATAAGAGCTATCATCCCATAAAAAAATCTCATCATAAGGTGTATTAATTCTTTCCACTCCATATGCAATTGCCTTAGAAATATAAGGCTTATAAACGCTATCTAATCTTGCAACTGTAGTTTGTGATTTATCATACTTATTTTTATT
The DNA here is from genome assembly GCF_947500975.1 of uncultured Polaribacter sp. Taxonomy (GTDB): domain Bacteria; phylum Bacteroidota; class Bacteroidia; order Flavobacteriales; family Flavobacteriaceae; genus Polaribacter. The sequence continues at coordinate 303,828 of NZ_CANMUE010000003.1, read as the reverse complement.
TCGATTTTAAAATTCTTTTATAGATGTTTTACTAATTCCTTTTTTAGGAATTGCTTCTATAACAAACCATTTATTATTTTCTTTCATTGCCATACCAACATGTGAGTAGTTTTTAGAAACGGCAGTAGCTGTTACACCTTTAATAGCATTATCAATTTCATCAGTGCCAGTATTTTGAAATAATAAATCTCCTTCTTTTAGTTTAAAGATTTTATTTTTTTGCCTATTACTACAACTAAATAATATACAAATTAGTGTAAAAATTATAAAAAATTGATTTAAGGTTTTATTCATTATTGTAATTGTTTTTTAAAGTTTACAAAATACAATTTTTTTGTTAAAAACTTATTAATGTAACTAACTACACATATAATAAGTTATTGAAAATGAGCAATTAAAATAACTTCATAAAAAATCCCAAACTTTTTAGTTTGGGATTTTTTATATCTAAAAAGTAAATATATACTTACATTTCTAATGCTTTTGCAGGATTATTATCCATTAATAATTCTATTGGATTTTCTAATGCTTCTTTAACTGCAACTAAGAAACCTACAGATTCTCTACCATCAACAATTCTATGATCGTAAGATAAGGCAACATACATTATTGGCTGAATTACAACCTCACCATTTACTGCCATTGGTCTGTTTACAATATTGTGCATTCCTAAAATTCCACTTTGTGGTGGGTTAATAATTGGTGTAGATAACATAGAACCAAATACACCACCATTTGTGATTGTAAATGTACCTCCAGTCATTTCATCTACTGTTATTTGCCCATCTCTAGCTCTTAATGCCAAACGTTTTACTTCAGATTCTACACCTCTAAAAGATAGATTTTCTGCATTTCTAATTACAGGCACCATTAATCCTTTAGGTCCAGAAACTGCTATAGAAATATCTTGAAAATCGTGCTTTATTTGAAAATCTCCATCAATCATAGAGTTTACATCTGGATATAATTTTAAAGCTCTTACAACCGCTAAAGTAAAGAAAGACATAAATCCTAAACCAACGCCATGTTTTGCTTTAAAATCTTCTTTAAATTGAGAACGTAAATCAAAAATAGGTTGCATGTTTACTTCATTAAAAGTAGTAAGCATTGCTGTTTCGCTTTTTACTGCTACTAAACGTTGAGCAACTTTTCTACGTAACATAGACATTTTTTTGCGCTCTGTTCCTCTAGACCCATTTACTGGTTGAGTTCCCATAGAAGGCACCGCTTTTACAGCGTCTTCTTTAGTAATTCTACCATCTTTTCCAGTTCCTTTTACAGTAGAAGCGCTAAGACCTTTTTCTGCCAATACTTTTTTAGCTGCTGGTGAAGCTGTACCTGTAGCATAAGTTTCTGCCTTTGGTGTTGCTGCAACTTCAACTTTCTTTTCTTCTTTAGGTGTTGCTGTTTTTGCCGGAGCATCTCCAGCTGGTTTTGCAGCACTTGTATCTATTAAACAAACAACTGCTCCTACTTCTACAGCATCACCTTCTTCTGCTTTTAAAGTAATAATTCCACTCTCTTCAGCTGGCAATTCTAAAGTAGCTTTGTCAGAATCTACTTCAGCAATTGGTTGGTCTTTTTCTACATAATCTCCATCTTCAACTAACCAAGTTGCAATTTCTACTTCTGTAATCGATTCTCCTGGAGATGGAACTTTCATTTCTAAAACACTCATGGTTTCTTATTTTACTTTGGCTGAAATCATTTCAGCATTTAATTATTTTTACTTTTTATTATTTGGGCGTTTTAACAGGCTTTCCACTATATCTTTTAATTTTTTGTCATTGCTAAGTTTACTTCTTTCTAAACTTAGGCAATCTCTTAATTATAACAGATTGCTTCGTTCCTCGCAATGACGCCTATTTATATAGACAATTAAAAGGATGTCGTTTCAATCCTTAACGCGCTTACTCATTGTTAAAAACACTATCAATAACAGCTCTGTGACGTTTTTTGAAACGTGTACTAGAACCTGCCGCTGGTACTGCATAATATTTACGAGAACGAACACTTAATTTCGCTAATTCAAAACGTTGTAACATAAAACTCCAAGCACCCATATTTTTAGGTTCTTCTTGTGCCCAAATATATTCTTCAATATTTGGATATCTATCAATTATTTTTTGAATTTTCTCTTCATGTAAAGGAAACAATTGCTCTATTCTAATTAAAGCAATGTCTTCTCTTTCTAGTTTTTCTCTTTCTTCTAATAAATCGTAATAGAATTTACCCATACAGAAAACCATTTTTTTCACATTTGTAGGGTTTAAAGTATCGTCTATAACTTCTTGGAATTCGCCATTTGCTAAATCTTGAATTGAATTGACCGCTTTTGGATGACGTAACAAACTCTTAGGTGTAAATACAATTAATGGTTTTCTATAATTACGTTTCATTTGTCTACGTAACAAATGGTAGAAATTTGCAGGAGTTGTACAGTTGGCAACTGTCATATTATCTTCTGCACATAATTGTAAATAACGCTCTATTCTTGCTGATGAATGCTCAGAACCTTGTCCTTCATAACCATGAGGTAGTAAAACAACAATTCCGTTTTGAACTTTCCATTTATCTTCTGCTGCGGAAATGTATTGGTCAAACATTATTTGAGCTCCGTTAGAAAAATCTCCAAACTGAGCTTCCCAAATAGTTAATGTATTTGGGTTTGCCATAGCATATCCATAGTCAAAACCTAACACACCATATTCAGACAGTAACGAATTATAAATCGTCATTTGTCCTTTATTATTTGAATTTGTGTTTAAAAGATTGATTCTTTCTTCTGTTAATTCATCACGTAAAATAGCATGCCTGTGAGAAAAAGTACCTCTCTCTACATCTTGCCCAGAGATTCTAATATTATAGCCTTCTTCCATTAAAGAACCATAAGCAAGGTTTTCTGCCATACCCCAATCTAATTGATTGGTTTCAAAAACCATTTTAGCTCTTCCTTTTAAAATACGTTCAGCTTTACGAACAAACTTTACATTTTCTGGAACAGTAGAAACTACTTTTGCAATACCTTTTAATTTTTCTATATCGTATTTTGTATCTTCAGAAAGTAACATGGTGTCTAATTGCTGACGCTCAAATCCTTTCCAAGTAGACTCCATAAATTCTTTTACCTTAGATGTTTTTACCTTCTTAGCCTCTTCAAATTCTTTTTCAAGCATTTGTTTAAACTCTGTGGTAATTTCTGTTAAATAAGAATCATCTATAGCACCTTCTGTAAGCAATCTTGATGCATAAATATCTTTTGGATTTTTATGTTTTGCTATTGCTTTGTATAATTTTGGTTGTGTAAAACGAGGCTCATCACCCTCATTATGTCCATATTTTCTATATCCTAATAAATCAATAAAAATATCAGATTTAAAACGCATTCTAAATTCTAAGGCCATTTCCATTGCATGGCATACCGCTTCTGTATCATCTGCATTTACATGTAATACTGGTGACAGTGTAACTTTACCAACATCAGTACAATATGTACTTGAACGAGCATCTAAATAATTGGTAGTAAAACCAATTTGGTTATTTACTACAATATGAATAGTTCCTCCAGTTTTATAGCCATTTAATTTTGCCATTTGAACAATTTCATAGGCAATACCTTGACCTGCAACTGCAGCATCTCCATGTATTACAATTGGTAATATTTTACTAGAGTCTCCATTGTATTTTCTATCAATTTTAGCTCTTGTAATTCCTTCAGCAACAGCAGCTACTGTTTCTAAATGAGATGGATTTGGAACCAAATTCATTTTGATCTCATTTCCATTTCTATAGGTTTTACTTAATGTTAAACCTAAGTGATATTTTACATCACCATCTATATTTTCATCTTCAAAATCCTTGCCTTCAAATTCGCTAAACAAATCTCTAACAGGCTTTTTAAATATATTTACTAATGTATTTAAACGTCCTCTATGTGCCATTCCTAAGACACACTCTTTAACGCCATATTTTTCTGCAGCATCTCTTAAAGCTACACTAATACCTGGTATTAAAGCCTCACCTCCTTCTAATGAAAAACGTTTTTGACCTACATACTTTGTTTGTAAAAAACTCTCAAAAGTTACTGCCTGATTTAATTTACCTAAAATATATTTTTTGGCATCTGTAGTATATTTTGGATGATTATCGTTTTCATTTAAACGATTTTGCCACCATTTTAATTTTTCAGGGTTACGCATATACATATACTCAACCCCAATAGAATCACAATAAATACGCTGTAAATTTTCTATTATTTTAGAAAGTTTAGTTTTACCAAGGCCTAAAATTTCTCCTGCAGAAAATTCTTTATCTAAATCTTCTTTAGATAAACCAAAGTTTTCAATTTTTAAAGAAGGTTCATATTGTCTTCTTTGTCTTACAGGGTTTGTTTTTGTAAATAAATGACCACGTGTTCTATAGCCATTAATTAAATCTACTACAAAAAATTCTTTACGAACTTCTTGTGGTATTTCTGTTGAAATTTCTTCTTCTTTAAAAGAATAGTTTTCATTTGCAAGATCATATCCTTGAAAAAAGCTTCTCCAACTCGGTTCAACAGAATCTGGATTAACTAAATATTGATCATATAAATCTGCTATAAAGCCTGTATGCGCTGCGTTTAAGAACGAAAATTTGTCCATATATTATTTTATGCTTTTGAAATAAGCGAATTTTAAATACAAAAATACAACATTTAAGAAAATAGTTTATTGATTTTAGATTCAATATTTTGTATTTTTTCATCAGGAAAAAAACTTTTTTAATAAAAATTTAATTTTTTTACGAAAAGTATTTGGCAATGTTTTAAAAAGATATATATTTGCACTCGCTAATCACAAATTGTGAAGCAAACTCCTCCTTAGCTCAGTTGGTTAGAGCATCTGACTGTTAATCAGAGGGTCCTTGGTTCGAGTCCAAGAGGGGGAGCAAAATAAGTGAAAGCTTAAAAAGTTCATTTACAAAAAGACTGCGAAAGTAGCTCAGGGGTAGAGCATCACCTTGCCAAGGTGGGGGTCGCGGGTTCAAATCCCGTCTTTCGCTCTATTCATTTAAAAAATTCCAATGCTGAAGTGGTGGAATTGGTAGACACGCTGGACTTAAAATCCAGTGGTCAGTAATGGCCGTGCGGGTTCAAGTCCCGCCTTCAGTACTAAAACCGTAACATTAATTTGTTACGGTTTTTTTGTTTTATTACTAATTTAAAAAAATGGAGAAACGATAAATATAAAAGTTGACACATATTTTTCTCCTAATATTTTAAAAAAAAATATTAAGTAAAAATCTGTTATTTAATACAGGAATTAAAAATATTTGCTTTTTATTTTGATTATTTACTCTAAAAATTATGTTAACGAGTTTACTTTTTTAGATAACAATAATTAAATTTATAATAAATTCAACTTTTTCATTAACTCGTTCTTTTTTGATCTACTAACAGGAATTACACTTTTTCTAATCAAAACACTATATTCTTCTATATCTATAATTTGAGAAAAATTAATAATATATGAACGATGAATTTTTATAAACATATTTGAAGGTAGTTTATCTTCAATTTTTTTTAATGTTGAGTGTACTAAATAGTTTTTTGTATCTGTTTTTATACTAATATAATCTCCTTTTGCTTCCACTAAGTAAATACTTGGTATGTCAACTTTTACTAATCTTCTATCAACATTTACATATAAAAAGTCAGACTTTATTTTATCTTCAGCACCTATTTCTACCGGATTTGAGAATGTAAATAATTTTTCAAGAGAAGAGTTAAACCTTTTTTCTGTAACAGGTTTCACAAGATAATCTACAACACTTTTAAATTCAAATGCTTCTAATGCATGATTTGTATCCGAAGTTGTTAATACAATTTTTGGTGGATTTTTTAAAGTTTTTATAAAATCAAAACCCGAAAAAGTTGGCATATGAATATCTAAAAAAACAAGATCAATTGTTTTATTATTTAAATACTTTATTGCATCTATAGCTGAAGAAAACTCTTCAATTACATTAATTAATTCAGATTTTAAACACAGCTTTTTTATAATTAATCTTGCTGTTGCATCATCATCAATTACTATACAATCCATACGATTTTTATAAATTATTTAATCGTATAAATATACATGAATTTTGTTTAAAATTTCTAAAAAATTTTGATGTAATTTATAATCGTTTTTTTTTAAACTTAACTCTAATTCTGCTGCTAATTCAAAATCTTTTGTTAAGCCTAATAAACTTATTTTATGCTTTAATTTATGAACATCATTTGAAGTTTCTAAGTAATTTTGCTTCAAAAAATTTTCTTTATATAATTTAACTTCTTCAAAAAATTCAGCTTTCATAATTTCTAAAATACTGTTTTGAAAATCTAAATCATCACCTGCAATTTCTTTTATTACACTTAAATTTGGTTGCTCCATTAAACTATTTTAAGGTTTGTAACAATGTCAAAAATGGGCAAAATTTATATTTCATTTTTTTTTTTTTGATAAAATGTATAAAATAAACCTTAGATGGTCTTATTTAATAGATAAAGTTTAATTCTTACTAAATATTAATCTGTCTATCAATCTGTTGGTCTAAAGAAATAAAAGTTTCGGTTCTTGACACTCCTTTTATACCCTGAATATCTTTGTTTAAAAGCTGCATTAAATCTTCATTATTTTTACAAAGTATTTTTATAAAAATTGCATAATCTCCTGTAGTATAATGACTTTCTGTTACTTCTGGTATTTCTTTTAATCTCTTAATTGCTGAAGAATATAAACTTGCAGAATCTAAAAATATACCTACAAAAGCTGTAGTTGAATATCCAAGTGATTTTGGATTGATAGTCATTTTATAACCATCAATTAATTTAGATTTTTCTAATTTTCTTAATCTTTGATGTATAGCCGCTCCAGATATACCTACTTCTCTAGCAATACTTAACACTGGAGTTCTAGCATCTTTAACCAGTCTCTTAATAATTATTTTATCAATTCCGTCAATTTTCATAATATAAAATATTTACTAAAATAAAATAAAAATAGAGAATACATAACGTATTCTCTATTTTATTATTAAAATAATAACTTTTTATATTAAATTGATTGGATTTCAAAATCTTCCATAAATTTAGTTGTGTAATTACCTGCAACATAATCTGGATGATCCATCAATTGTCTATGGAAAGGAATAGTAGTTTTTATTCCTTCAATTACAAACTCATCTAAAGCGCGTTTCATTTTATTAATTGCTTCTTCTCTAGTTTGAGCAGTAACAATTAATTTAGCAATCATAGAATCATAATTTGGTGGAATCATATAACCTGCATAGACATGTGTATCCATTCTAACTCCATGACCACCAGGGGCATGAAAAGTAGTTACTTTACCAGGTGCTGGTCTAAAATTATTAAACGGATCTTCAGCGTTTATTCTACATTCAATAGAGTGTAACTGCGGATAATAGTTTTTTCCAGAAATTGGTACACCAGCAGCAACTAATATTTGCTCTCTAATTAGGTCATAATTCACAACCTCTTCAGTAATTGGGTGTTCTACTTGAATACGAGTATTCATTTCCATAAAGTAGAAATTTCTATGTTTATCAACCAAAAACTCTACAGTTCCTGCACCTTCATACTTAATATATTCAGCAGCTTTTACAGCAGCATTTCCCATTGCTTCCCTCAATTCATCGGTCATGAATGGAGAAGGTGTTTCTTCTGTTAATTTTTGATGACGTCTTTGTACAGAACAATCTCTTTCTGATAAATGACATGCTTTCCCAAAAGAGTCTCCAACAACTTGAATTTCTATATGTCTTGGCTCTTCAATAAGCTTTTCCATATACATATCATCATTACCAAAGGCAGCTTTACTTTCGTGCCTTGCAGAATCCCAAGCATCTTTTAAATCTTCAGGTTTCCAAACTGCACGCATTCCTTTACCTCCACCACCTGCCGATGCTTTTAACATAACAGGATAACCTGTTTCTACAGCTAGTTTTTCACATTCTTCAAAATTTTCAATAACACCTTCTGAACCTGGCACACAAGGTACACCAGCTGCTATCATGGTAGATTTTGCATTTGCTTTATCTCCCATTTGATCAATCATTTTACCAGTTGCCCCAATAAACTTAATATTATGCTCTTCACATAAATTAGAAAATTTAGCGTTTTCAGATAAAAAACCATAACCTGGGTGAATTGCATCAGCATTTGTAATTTCTGCTGCAGATATAATATTAGACATCTTTAAGTAAGACTCAGCACTAGATGGTGGGCCAATACAAACTGCTTCATCAGCAAATCTAACATGTAAACTTTCTGCATCTGCTGTAGAGTAAACAGCTACTGTTTTTATACCCATTTCTTTACATGTTCTTATAACACGCAAAGCTATTTCGCCTCTATTTGCAATTAATATTTTTTTAAACATCTTTTTTAAAATTAGATAATTAGACAATTGGATTATTGGACTGTTAGATTATTAGATATTTACTATCTAATAATCTAGAAACCTAATAATCTAAAATTTAAGATGGATCTACTAAAAATAATGGTTGATCAAATTCTACTGGAGAAGAATCATCAACTAAAACTTTAACGATTTTACCTGAAACTTCAGATTCTATTTCGTTAAATAATTTCATTGCTTCAATAACACAAACCGTATCACCAACACTTATATCAGAACCTACTTCAACAAAATTTGGTTTGTCTGGAGATGGTTTTCTGTAAAAAGTTCCAATAATTGGAGATTTTACAGTAATGTATTTAGCATCATCATTTGCTACTTCTTTTACTGGAGCAGCAGTTTCTGCACTTTGTTGTACAATTTGAGGTGTAGCAACATGTGGTATATTTGCTACAGGAGCAGCTTGTACAATAGTAGTTTCTGTTTTACCAGAACCAGTTTTAATTGTAATTTTTACATCTTTTATTTCTAACTTAACCTCGCTAGCGCCCGATTTTGCTACAAATTTTATAAGATTTTGAATCTCTTTAATATCCATATTACTTATTGTTTAGTTGTTCTATTTATGAATTATATGCCCATTTAAGATAAATAGCTCCCCAAGTGAAACCACCTCCAAATGCTGCAAAAATTAAATTATCTCCTTTCTTTAATTGTTCTTCGTAATCTGCCAATAAAAGTGGTAAAGTAGCTGAAGTTGTATTACCATATTTGTGAATATTCATCATCACTTTATCAGAGGAAACACCAACTCTTTTTGCTGTTGCTTCTATGATTCTTTTATTTGCTTGATGTGGCACTAACCACTGAATATCTTTTTCTGTAAGCTTATTTCTTGTTAGCATTTTTTCTGATACATCTGCCATGTTAGAAACTGCATATTTAAATACAGTTTTACCTTCTTGATATACAAAATGCTTTTTTTCTTTTATTGTTTGCTCTGTTGGAGGCATTATAGATCCACCAGCTTCAATTCTTAAAAAATCTCTTCCTACACCATCACTTCTTAAATACTCATCTTGTAAACCCAAACTTTCAGTATTTGGCTCAAACAAAGATGCGCCTGCTCCATCACCAAAAATAATACAAGTTGCTCTATCCGTGTAATCTATAATAGAAGACATTTTATCTGCACCAATAAGTAAAACTTTTTTATACCTGCCAGATTCTATATAACTAGCCGCGGTAGACATACCGTATAAAAAGCTAGAACATGCTGCTTGTAAATCATAAGCAAATGCATTTACTGCTCCAATTTCTGTTGCTACGTATGTTGCGGTAGATGCTACAAGTAAATCTGGTGTTGCAGTTGCAACAATAACCAAATCTATTTCTGTTGGATTAGTGTTTGATTTTTGTAATAAATTCTCTGCGGCTTTAATTGCCATATAAGAAGTACCTAAACCGTCGCCTTTTAAAATTCTTCTTTCTTTGATACCTGTTCTTGATGTAATCCACTCATCATTTGTATCTACATAACCTTCTAACTCTTTATTTGTTAGAACATATTCAGGAACATATTTCCCTACTGCTGTAATTGCTGCAGTGATTTTAGTCATAGTTGTTGTTGATTATCCAAGTAATTATGAATTTCAAAAGTAGTGAAAATTAATTCACTTTTTTAAGTAAAAATCATCTAAAGAACTGCTTTTTATTTAAAAAACGTAAAAAACCCTCAAAATTGAGGGTTTTCGTGTGTTTTTAAAAGGATGTTTCTAAGCTTCTGCTGCTGCAGATTCTAAAACAATTTGACCTCTATAATATAGTTTTCCTTCATGCCAGTGAGCTCTGTGGTATAAGTGAGCCTCACCAGTTGTAGGATCTGTAGCTATTTGTTGATCAGCTGCTTTGTAATGTGTTCTCCTTTTATCTCTTCTTGTTTTAGAAATTTTTCTTTTAGGATGTGCCATTTTATGTCTTTTTTTCTGTTATTAAATTCTTTAATTTATCCCATCTTGGGTCTGTATTTTCTACAGTTTTTACTTTCTTTATTTGTAATTCTTTTAACTTCTCTATTACGGCAGATTCCATTGTGCCATCTAATACCTTTGGATGCACTCTTTTGTTAGGAACTGCTAAAACAATCATTTCATAAATAAATTGAGCTACATTAATTTCATATGCTTCATGAGGTAATATTAATAACTCCTCATTATCATCATTATATTCTGGACCAAATTTTACTACTAATGGTAATTCTGATATTATTTCTTGATTGTATAACTCATTTGTTATATCACAAGGAACTTCTACAGTACCATTTGCACTAAAAGTTAGCTCAAATAATGTGCTTTTTTTTAAGAAATGTAGCGAAACTTCTATTGATGAATTATTAAAATCATCAAAATTAAAAGTTTCAAAGAACTTATTGTCAATTGTATAATTATATAAATGATTACCCAATTTTAATCCTACAAACGGTATGTTGAATTCTTTCAAGCCTTTCATTATCAAACATCAATTAAGCGTGCAAAGATACAAAAAAATGTATTTCTGCAATATTTTTATCAAAAAAAGAATATCCTTTTTATTTATCTAACTTTTAAAGGGTTTTTTATTAGTTCTGTATACTCACTTCTAGCTTTAAAAACTTGAATTGCAGTAAATAAAGCTTCACTAAAAGAAGATGAGTTTGCTAAATTTTTTCCTGCAATATCATAACCAGTTCCATGATCTGGTGATGTTCTTATACCATTTAAACCCGCAGTAAAATTAACTCCTTTACCAAAAGATAATGCTTTAAAAGGCGCCAAACCTTGATCGTGATACGTTGCCAAAACACCATCAAATTGCTTATAAGTTTCTGATCCAAAAAACCCATCAGCAGCATAAGGTCCAAAAACTAATTTTCCAGTTTTTTTAATTTCTGCAATTGTTGGCTTAATTATTTCGTCATCTTCTTTACCAATAACTCCTTTATCTCCACAATGCGGATTCAATGCTAAAACTGCAATTTTAGGTTTATTAATTCCAAAATCTGAAATTAAAGAATTATACATGGTTTCTACCTTACCTTTAATCAATTCTGGAGTAATAGACTCTGCAACTTTAGAAATTGGAATATGACCTGTAATTAAACCTATTCTTAATTTATCAGTCATTAAAATCATTAAACTTTTTCCTTCCAATTCTGCTTCTAAATACTCTGTATGACCAGGAAAATTAAAAGTATCAGATTGAATATTTTCTTTATTAATTGGTGCAGTTAACAATACATCAATCTTTTTTTCTTTTAAATGTTCTACTGCAGAAGCTAAAGATTTTGCAGCATATTCGCCAGAAATTTTAGTTGCTTTACCAAGCTCTAAAGCAACTTCTTCTTTCCAAATATTTAAAACATTTATTTTAGAATGATTTACTTGATTCATAGAGGTAATGCCATGAACAGGAATTTCTATTCCTAAAGCTTTTTTGTGATAAGAAATTACTTTTGTAGACCCAAACAATACAGGCGTACAAAAATCTAACATTCTTTTGTCTTTAAATGTTTTCAAAATTACTTCAATACCAATTCCATTTAAATCTCCAATTGAAATTCCAACGATTATTTTATCAGATTTATCCATATAACTCCTGTAATATTGTATTTTTGATACATACAAAAGTAACCAAATTTTAGGGATATGTTTACAGGAATTATAGAAACACTTGGCAAAGTTGCAAATGTTGTAAAAGAACAAGAAAACCTTCACTTAACCATTAAAAGTGATATTACTAATGAGCTAAAAATAGACCAAAGCGTTGCTCATAACGGTGTTTGCCTAACAGTTGTTGCTATTAATAATGATGAATATACTGTAACTGCAATAAAAGAAACGTTAAATAAAACCAATATTGGAAGCCTTAAAAATGGTGATATTGTAAATTTAGAACGTGCCATGAAATTGGGTGATAGATTAGATGGACATATTGTACAAGGGCATGTTGATGAAACTGGAATTTGTAAAAACATAAAAGATGAAAACGGAAGTACAATATATACTTTTAGTTATAATTCTGATAAAAATAACATCACTATAGAAAAAGGTTCTATTACAGTAAATGGAGTTAGTTTAACGGTTGTGAATTCTAAAAAAGACCAATTTAGTGTTGCTATTATACCATACACAAAAGAGCATACTACTTTTAAAACGCTACAAATTGATGACAAAATAAACTTAGAATTTGATGTAATTGGAAAGTATGTGGCACGATTAACAAACTTGTAAATTGTTACTACAAAGTTGAAACAACTGAAATAATTTGTTTTGTATTTTTGTTTTAATCATGAGATTACTTTACTGCGTTCGCAATGACAAACAACATGTCATTACGGGGAAGAATAACGACGTAATCTGTTGATTGGTAAAGATAAGATTACCTCACTGCGTTCGAAATGACAAATAGATTGCTTCGTGAAAACTCGCAATGACAGAAATGAAAAACTTAAACCGTCCCTTCTTTCTTGTGTAAAAAGCGAGTCAATTTCATAGAAAGATCTAATAGAATAATTTTAGCATTCCCATTTCTTTCAATATGATATATGGCTTCATTTAACTCTTTTTCTATTTCTAAGATATTTCCTGCATGAACAAAAGGTGCAAATTTTGATAAATTAAAACCTGTTTTAGATTCCATAAAAACCAACTGATCAGATTTATAGTTCATTAAAAGTGCTTGTCTAAAAAATTGTAAACAGTATTCTAAAAAACGTTTTTGAGTTTCGCGCCCACTTTTTGCAATGGTATCTGACCAAGAAATTAATTGTTGCACAACAGCTGCATTTCCTTTAGCTCTAAAAGCCGTTCTAATCCATGCAACAAACCATTCTTCAAAAATCAAATCACTACTATCGTTTTCTAATAGATGAATTGCTTTATTAAAATTACCTTCTGCTTCATGTGCAATTTTAGAAGCATCATTTTCTGAAACTTGATAGTTAACCACTAAAGAGTTTGCAATATCTTGCTCGCTCAAAGCAGGAAAATGTAACGCTTGGCAACGTGATTTTATGGTGTTTATAATCTGTTCTTCGTTTTCTGTAATCAATAAAAAAACTGTTTTTTCTGGCGGCTCTTCAATCAATTTTAAAAGTTTATTGGCAGCAGCAATGTTCATTTTTTCTGCCATCCAAATAATCATCACCTTAAAGCCACCTTCATAACTTTTAAGACGTAATTTTTTTACAACAGCATCAGCTTCATCTACACCAATTAAACCTTGTTTTTTTTCTACACCAATATGTTGTAACCAATTAAATAAGCTGCCATAAGGTTGCGTTTCTACAAAACTTCTCCAATCTTCTAAAAACAAATCGCTTACTGCATGTTTTTTTACAGAATCGTTTGTGGTAACTGGAAAAGCAAAATGTAAATCTGGATGTTGTAATTTGTTACATTTTATATGACAAGCATCTGAATTATCAGAAAAATTACATAATAAAAATTGAGCATACGCAATTGCCATTGGCAACGTACCACAGCCTTCTTTACCTACAAATAATTGTGCATGCGGTATTCTGCCATTTTCAGCAGATTTTATTAAATGTTTTTTTATATGTTCTTGACCTATAATTTGGTTGAAAAGCATACACAAATATAAGAGATTAATTGACGAAAACGATATATTAATTTTTTAGATTTCAACTTAATTAAACCTAATTAATTCGGTATTTTTGTTAAAAATTAAACTCTATGAAAAACTTTATTTTTTACTTGTTTCTTTTAACTTCTACATCTTTTTTTTCTCAAGTAGATAACATAGATGTAAAAATAGAAAAGGGCAAAGTATTTAAGGATAAAGGTAATTGGTTTATAAACAGTGTTATAGAAGCAAAAGATAAAAGTATTTTTACTGTAAGAGGCCAATATTACGGCCTTATTATTAAAAAACTTAAATACCAATTTAATAAGTTTGATAGCAAGTATAATAAAACACTTACTTATGAATATAAGCCTGAAAAAAACACAACTCTTGCAGCAGTATCTGTTGATGATAAAAATTATTATTTTGTAGAATATAAGAAAGATAAAAAGAATAAAAAAGTAATTGCTTATTTAAACACTTCTTCTATAGACGAATTTAAATTTACTAAAAAAGAAATTTTCTCTTTAGATATAATAAAATTTCAAGGATATTTTTCGACACTTTTTTCTAGTGGAAAAATGGATATAAACTTAAATGGAAATTTAAATATATCTCCTAATCGAGAATTTTTTGTATTTAATATCGATTCTTTTGACAAAGAAAATGAACAACATACTATTATTGTTTTAGATAAAAAACTAAATGAACTTTGGCGTAAAGATTTTAAATTAGACATTGCAGATAATAAGTATGAATTAGAAAATATAGAAATTTCTGATAAAGGAGAGATTTTTGTATTAGGAAAAGCATTTCCGAAGAACAAAAAAAAGAAAAAGAAAAATCAAAGAAATTATATCTATCATTTATCAAAAATTACACAAAACTCATATAAAAATATAGGATTATCTGTAGATAATCATTTTGTTGGATCTTTAAATTTAACTTTTTCTAATAATAGAAAAATTGGTTGTTTAGGTTTTTATTCTGACAAAAAAGAAAACAGATATAAAGGTGTATGTTCTTTCTTTATTAACCCAGATAATTTAGAGTTAGAAAGTAAAAATTTTTCCCCTTTTACAGATTCTTTTTTACAGGATAAATATGGTAAAGTGAAACAAAAAGAATTACGGAATATTGTTTTAAGAGACATCCATTATTCTGAAGATAATAAAATAACTTTTACAGCAGAAGAATATTTTATGAGAGTTCATACCACTTATATGAATGGAATAGCTGTAACAACGTACTCTTATCATTTTAATGATATTATAGTTGTTAATACTGACGAAAAAGGAAAATTAAATTGGGCAAGGAATATTAATAAATCCCAAAAATCTGGAGATTATCATGACCCTCTTTTATCATTTTCTTCAATAATAAATAAAGAAGGTGAAGTTTATTTGTTTTTAAATGCAAGTAAAAATATGGGGAAATTATCTGGAGATAGAGTTAAATTTAGGCAAGGGTTTTTATTTGGTTTAACAAAAACAAACTCTAACATGTATGTAATAAAGTTTAACACAAAAGGAGACTTTAATTTTAAAAGTATCCAAGAAAATAAAAAAGCAAAAACGATTATAAATAGTAGATTTATGAAAGTTTTAAATGATAATAGTGTAGTTTTTTATGGAAACTATAAAAAAGCAAAACAATTTATAAAAGTTACCTTCTAAAAATAAACAAAATGAAAACATTACAAGATTTTAATTTCAAAAATAAAAAAGCAATTATCCGTGTAGATTTTAACGTGCCTTTAAATGACAAGTTTGAAGTAACGGATGCTACTAGAATTCAAGCTGCTAAATCAACAATTATAAAAGTTTTAGAAGATGGAGGAAGTTGTGTTTTAATGAGTCATTTAGGTCGTCCAAAAGGAAAACAAGAAGAATTTTCTTTACGTCATATTGTAAGTGAAGTTATTAATATTATTGGTTGCAATGTAAAATTTGTTGATGATTGTGTTGGTGAAAAAGCAGAAGAAGCTGTAACCAATTTAGAAGCTGGAGAAATTTTATTATTAGAAAATCTTCGTTTTTATGATGAAGAAAAAAATGGCGATGTTACTTTTGCTGAACAACTTTCTAAATTAGGAGATGTTTATGTAAATGATGCTTTTGGTACAGCACATAGAGCGCATGCATCAACCACAATTATTGCACAATTTTTTAATGATAACAAGTGTTTTGGAAACTTATTGGGTAGAGAAATTGAAAGTATTGATAAAGTTTTAAATAATTCTGAAAAACCAGTTTTAGCAATTTTAGGTGGCGCAAAAGTATCATCAAAAATTACTGTTATTGAAAATATTCTAGACAAAGTAGACCATTTAATTATTGGTGGTGGAATGAGTTTTACCTTTATAAAAGCTCAAGGCGGAAAAATTGGAAGCTCAATTTGTGAAGATGATAAAATGGAGTTAGCTTTAGATATTTTAAAGCAAGCTAAAGAAAAAGGTGTAGAAGTTCACATACCTGTTGATGTAGTTGCTGCTGATAATTTTAGCAACGATGCAAATACTCAAATTTGTGATATTGATGTAATTCCTGATGGTTGGGAAGGAGTTGATGCAGGACCAAAATCTAGAGAAAATTTTGACGTTATTGTAAATAAATGTAAAACTATTTTATGGAATGGACCTTTAGGTGTTTTTGAAATGGAATCTTTTGCTGCTGGTACAATTGCTTTAGGACACTCAATAGATAAAGCAACTAAAAACGGAGCTTTTTCTTTAGTTGGTGGTGGAGACTCTGTTGCTGCCGTTAAACAATTTGGTTTTGCTGATAAAGTAAGCTATGTTTCTACTGGTGGTGGTGCAATGCTAGAAATGTTAGAAGGAAAAGATTTACCAGGTATAGAAGCGATTTTAAAATAAAATACAAACTTTTTTATAAATAAATACAAAGAGCGTGTAATATTAATATTACACGCTCTTTGTATTATCAGAAAATTAGCTTTAATTTCGTTTATATTCAAACTTAATAACTGTTTTTTAACATCAAAATGAAATACACAACATTACCAAATACCGATTTAAAAGTTTCTAAAATTTGTTTAGGAACCATGACTTGGGGAAATCAAAACACAGAAACTGAAGGACATGAACAAATGGATTACGCTTTAGATAAAGGTGTAAACTTTTTTGATGTAGCAGAATTATATCCTGTGCCTGCAAACGCAGAAACTTATGGAGATACAGAACGAATTATTGGAAATTGGTTTAAAAAAACAGGTAATAGAGATAAAGTTGTTTTAGCTTCAAAAATTGCTGGTGCTGGAGATTATACTGCGCACATTAGAAAAGGTGGTTTAACCAAAGTTAATATTTTTGACGCAATTGATAAAAGTCTACAACGATTACAAACAGACTATATTGATTTGTATCAATTACATTGGCCAAACAGAGGTGTTAATGTTTTTGGTTTAAGAGATTATCCATATAAAACAACTTCGCAAGCAGCTGAAAATCATCAAGAAATTTTAGAAGCTTTGCAAGAATTAATCAAACAAGGAAAAATTAAACACTTTGGTTTATCTAATGAAACCCCTTGGGGAACCATGAAATATTTACAAGCTTCAGAGCAACATAACTTACCTAGACCTTTAACGGTTCAGAATTCATATTCATTAATCCATAGAGGTTATGAAGTAGGAATGAGTGAGGTTTCTATGAGAGAAAATATTGGTTTATTAGCTTACTCACCTTTGGCTCAAGGAATTTTAACAGGAAAATATTTAGATGGAAATTTACCTGAAGGCGCAAGAGGAACTTTGTTTCCTAGATTTGTTGCTAGATATAAAAATGAAGGATCAGAAGTGGCAGTTGCCAACTATTTAAAAATTGCACAAAAACACAATTTAACATTGACAGAGTTATCATTGGCATATATAAATCAGTTGCCTTTTGTAACTAGTAATATTATTGGAGCTACAAAAATAAGTCAGTTAAAAGAAAACATTAACTCTATAAATATTGTTTTATCTGATGAAATTTTGAAAGAAATTGAAGCTGTTCATGCAAAAATTCCTAATCCTGCTCCATAGTTTTTATGAGTTTTTTAGTGTTAAGTTTATTATACAAAAAATCCGAAGTAAAATAATTACTTCGGATTTTTTTTAATTGATTGATTTCAATTTAAACCTTTACTACTCTATTATCCTTCAACTCATATTCCTCACCACTTTCTTTGCAAGTAGCAAAACCATCATCATTAAATTCTAATCTTTGCCCATATTCGCTAACCCAACCAATTTGTTTTGACGGATTTCCAACAACCAAAGCATACGGTAAAATCTCTTTTGTAACTACAGCTCCAGCACCAATAAAAGCATATTTACCAATATTATTACCACAAACAATTGTTGCATTTGCACCAATACTTGCGCCTTTTTTAACAATGGTTTTTAAATATTCATTTTTTCTATTAACAGCACTTCTGGGGTTTATTACATTTGTAAAAACCATTGATGGACCTAAAAAAACGTCATCTTCACAAATAACACCAGTATAAATAGATACGTTGTTTTGCACTTTTACATTTTTGCCTAAAACTACCTCTGGAGAAATGACTACATTCTGACCCAAATTACAATTTTCTCCAATTGTACAATTGGACATAATATGGCTAAAATGCCAAATTTTAACCCCTCTTTCTATAACGCAATTATCATCTATAACAGCAGTTTCATGTGCAAAATAATCCATATATAAATTAATATCCTTGTTTGTTATTTTCTTGTTTTGTACAAATTTCTTTTGCTGATGATGTACCAATTCTATCAACTCCTAAAGAAATCATTTTAAAGCTGTTTCGTAATCTCTTACTCCACCTGCAGCTTTTATTTGTAATGGTTTTGCGTTTTCTGAAATTAACTTTATTGTTTCAAAAGTAGCTCCATTAGCTTTGTTATTTATTGTTTTAAAAAAACCTGTTGACGATTTTACAAATACGTTTTTAATTTCTTTTTTATCAAAATTTTTGAGCACAACTTCTTTTATCAATTGTGAAATTACAATAATTTCTTCTGACGTTAAAGCAGCCACTTCTATAATCCATTTTACAACTTTATTGTTTTCTAAACAAAGTTTTGTTCCTTCTAAAACTTCTTGTTTTATTAAGTCAATTTTTCCTTCTTTAAAAGCTTTGTAATTAATAACAAAATCTAATTCATCTACTCGCAAAGTAATTGCCTTTTTAGCTTCTAAAAGTTTATTTTTTATAGATGAATCTCCCTCAGGAAAATCGATAACTGTACCAATTAAAACTTCTGAATTAGATTTAGATAGCTCTTTTTTTGCTAATGAAATGTATTTTGCACGAATCATAACTAATTTATAATTGTATAAAATTGCTTCATTAATTAAATCAACTACTTTTTGCTGATTTTCTTCTTCAGGAATATCGGCTTGAGTAGCTGTTTTTAAATAAGTGGCATCTAAAAATTGATTAATTTTCATATTCTCAAAAATACAAATAATAAAAAACCCAACTTAAAAAGTTGGGTTTAAAATTTAATCTACATTAAAAGAAATAGGTAAATTATATTTGACTTTTACAAATTTATTATTTTGTCTTCCTGGTTTAAATTTCGGAAGTTTTTTAATTAATTTTTGTGTTTCACTTTTAAGTTTAACATGCGGAGCTCTAATTTTAATATCTGTAACATTACCTTTATCATCTATAATAAACTGAGTTCGAATTTTATATTTTCCAGAACTCAGACCTACTTCACTTGCTAAATCAATATCAAAATTACGTTGTACAAATTTTTTCATCTGTTTATCAAAGCAAATTTTATTTTCTTCTTTTGATAAACCTTCACAGCCCTTAAAAACTGGAGCTTCTTGTATAAAATCAAAAGGAACATCTTCAATAATTACTGGAGGTTCATAAACTTCTACAATATCATCCATATCCACTTCAACAATATTTTCTGTAGGTTCATCAATAATTAAAGTTTCAATAACATCATTTTTACCTTTTTCAATTGGTTCATCTAACAAAAGAGGTGAAGCTTTTGGAGGGTCAATTTTAGGAAGTTCTTTGGGTTTTCTTGTGAAAAAGACCTCTGTTTCAGGATCTACAAATACGTATTCGTGTTCAAAATCATTTGAAGCTACAACATGTTTTTCCTCTGTTTGATGTTCTAAAGTTAAGTACACTACAAAAAGGACTAATACAAGACCTAATTGTGTAAAAATGTTAGAAAATTTTTCTAATTGTTTTCTTGGTAATTTTTTTTTGTTACTCATAATCAAAGTTTTAAAATGTTAAAACTTTGTTAAACCAAATAACATGCCAAAAAATAAAGTCAAATAATTAAACCTAATATTGACTTTTAAACTTCAATTATTTTAAGTGTTTTTCAGCAACTTTTTCTAACTCATCATACCAATCTTCACCAAACTTTCTAACTAAAGCTTGTTTTACAAATTTATAAACTGGCACTTGTAATTCTTTTCCTAAAGTACAGGCGTCATCACAAATTTCCCATTTATGGTAGTTTACAGCGGAAAACTCACTATAATCTTTTACTCTTATTGGATATAAATGACAAGAAACTGGTTTTTTCCAGTCAATTTCCCCTTGATTATAAGCTTCTTCAATTGCACATAGCGCAGTGTTCTTTTCATCAAAAATAACATACGCACAATCTGCTCCATTTATCAATGGGGTTTCTAACTCACCCCATTCACTAGTAACCCAAGTGCCTTCTTTTTCAATAACATCAATTCCTTCTTTTCTTAAAAAAGGTTTTACTTTTGGGTAAATTTTTTCTAACATCTTGGCTTCCTCTTTTTCAAGTGGAGCACCAGCCTCTCCATCTACACAGCAGGCTCCTTTACAAGCAGATAAATTGCAAACAAAGTCTTTTTCTATAATATCTTCAGAAACAATTGTTTTTCCTAGTTGAAACATTTTACAAAAATATGATTATTTTTTTTCTATTTTTTTACATTTTCATAAAATTAGTTACTTAGTTTTGTTAAAAAATTAAACTTAATTAACTATGAACTTTCAATTTACAGAAATTCTTACTGCTTTTATGGTTTTATTTGCAGTGATAGATATAATTGGTAATATTCCAATTATCATTGACTTAAGAAAAAAAGCTGGTCATATTCAATCAGAAAAAGCCTCATTAATAGCTTTATTTATTATGATCCTATTTCTTTTTCTTGGGCAAAGTTTACTTACATTAATTGGTATTGATGTAAATTCTTTTGCAGTTGCTGGTGCTTTTATTTTATTTTTTATCGCTTTAGAAATGATTTTAGGCATTACTTTATATAAAGATGATGGAGGTTCTGCAACAATTACCGCTACTGTTTTTCCTTTAGCTTTTCCTTTAATTGCTGGTCCTGGTAGTTTAACAACCTTACTTTCTTTACGTGCAGAATTTGCAATAGAAAACATTATTGTTGCTGTACTATTAAATATATTGGTTTTATATATTGTTTTAAAAACATCATCTAAAATTGAACGACTTATAGGTCCAACTGGAATTCAAATTATCCGTAAAGTTTTTGGAGTTATTTTACTTGCAATTGCAATAAAATTATTTACTCAAAACATAAAAGAGCTTTTTATTTAAAATGAATTTTGATGTATTAATTATTGGCGGCGGTGTTGCAGGTATGCAATGTGCTTTAGTTTTAGGTTCTGCATACCAAAAACCTTTTGCTAAAGACAAAAAAATTGGTGTTATAATCCATCAAAGAAGTTCTCATTTACAAAACGCTTTATTTAATAATGTGTTAGGATTGCCTCCAAAAACTCTAGGGAGCAATATTTTAATTGATGGTAAAAAACAATTATCTACATTATATAATAATATTCTTTTGATTGAAAATGAGAAAGCTATCACTATAGATGAAATTTCTGGTGGATTTAATATTTCAACCAATAAAAACATCTATTCTTCTAAAATTGTAGTATTGGCATTAAATTATTCAAAACCTTTTACAATAGATGGTTTAAATGATTTTGTGATTCCACATCAAAAAGCAAATCCAGAAAAAGATAGAATTCAATTAAAAAACAAAGATCACTATATTAAAAACGGATTGTTTTGTTGTGGTACAATTGCTGGTCATAGAAGTCAATTTTCAATTGCTGCTGGTAGTGGAGCTGCTGTTGCTACAGATATTCTTACACTTTGGAATAAAGGTAATCCCACCAAGGTTCACGATAAAATATAAGAAAATCACCTATTGAAAAAGGTAATTTCGTTGTATATATTTGTTGTAAATATTTATTAAATTAAAAACTTAATTATATTATATTTCCCCCAAGAATATTTTAAAAAAAGCTAAACTAAAATAATAGTTTAGCTTTTTAATATTTATTAAAGACTTAACCCTTTTCTATTGCTTCATTTATTTTAAATCAAGTATCCAAAGTTGTTAATCCTTTTTTAATGGCATATTTTGTTAGTTCTGGTATGGTAAATAATTCCGTTTTTTTCATGATATTATTTCTATGAACATCAATAGTTTTAGGGCTTAAAAATAATACTTCTCCAATTTCTTTAGAAGTTTTGCCTTCAGAAATTAATTGTAATACCTCTTTTTCTCTTGAACTTAAGGGTGCTTTTTCTAAAGATTCACCTTTTTTAAGTTGTATTAAAAAATCTTGATTTAAGTCTTTAGAAAGATATTTTTTATTTTCCATTACTGTTGAAATTGCAGTAATTAATTCATCAGAATCTCCATCTTTTAATAAATATCCAAAAGCACCAGCTTTAAACATACCTTGAATAAATTGTTTTCCTGAATGCATGGAAAGACCAATTATTTTTATTTCTGGATGAGCTTTATAAATTTGTTTTGCAGCCTCAACTCCATTTAAACCTGGCATTGCAACATCCATAATAATTACATTTGGCAGTAACTTTGAAGCAATTTTAATAGCTTCTCGTCCGTCTGAAGCTTCACCAATTATATGCATATTTAATCTTTGCTCTATAATATTTCTTAAA
This sequence comes from uncultured Polaribacter sp., assembly GCF_947500975.1. Taxonomy (GTDB): domain Bacteria; phylum Bacteroidota; class Bacteroidia; order Flavobacteriales; family Flavobacteriaceae; genus Polaribacter. The sequence continues at coordinate 280,819 of NZ_CANMUE010000003.1, read as the reverse complement.
CCTTTTCTAACTAATTGATGATCATCTACTAGTACTATTTTAATTTCTTTATTATTACTCATTTATATAATGGGGATAAATATGTTAACTGAAGTTCCAATATTTATTTTTGATTTTATTGTAAATTTTCCTTGTATATTTCTAACACGTTCTTTTACTGCAAACAATCCAAAACCTGAGCCAGAATGGCCTTTATAATTTTTTAATTTGGTTGTATTAAACCCTACACCATCATCAGTTAGTACTATATTAACACCTAATTTATTTTTAGTAATATCTAACTTTATTAGCGTTGCATTAGCGTATTTTAAAATATTTTTAACCAACTCTTGTATACTTCTATACACTAAGATTGATGTTATATCACTTAACTTAATAACACTCACATTGGTATTTACCCTACATTTAATTTTATGAGTAGCTTCTACATCTTCTAACAGCCAATTTAATGCATCAATAATACCTAACTGATATAATACTGGTGGAGAAAGTTCGTAAGTTATTCTACGACTTTTTTCTAATACTTCAGAAATGTGTTTTTCTACAAAGAGTAAATCTTTATTTATGGTATCTAACTCTGGCTTTTTTTTCAGTTCATTAATTTTCATTTTAGAAATAACTAATGATTGACTTAAATGATCATGAATATTAGATGCAATTTCTTTTTTTTGCTTTTCTTCTATTAAAGTCATTTCGGTAGTCATTTTTTGAAGTGAACTTTGATATTCTTGAATTTCTTTTTGCGCCAACTTCCATTGAGTAATATCTCTTGATGAAGTAACGTAAAAGTTAATTTTATTGTCTTTATATACTGGCGATGACAAAAACTCTAGCCAAACATAACTCCCATTTTTATGACGAACTCTTAAAGTGTATTTTTTAAGTTTTTTACTATCAAACTCTTTTGCATACATTTTATCTTTAAAACTACTAATATCATCAGGATGAACTATATTAAATACTTTTTTCCCTATAAAATCATCTTGTTTATAGCCAAGAATTGTTTTTATAGAAGGGCTTATATATTTAAAAGTACTATCTACTTCTTGTAGGCAAATTAAATCATTAGAGTTATCGGTTATTAAACGATACATCTCTTCTACTTTTTCAATTTTACTCCTAATTTTTTTTTGTTCCGTTAAATCTTGATTGATTCCTTTTAAACTAATAACCTTACCATTTTTTCCAAATATAGGTTTACAAATAGATTTTATATTTTTTACTTCATTATTAGGCAAACAAATTCTAAATTCAATATCAAAAGGAATTCCATTATCGTAAATTAATTGGATAGTATTATAAAATAGTTTTTGATCATCTTTGTGAATTCTATTTAACACCTCTTCTCTTTTTGGCATTGGTTTTTCTATGTCAAAACCCCAAATTCTATAGGTTTCTTCAGACCATTCTAATTTATTAGTTGTTAAATCAAATAACCAACTACCTACGTGAGCAATCTCTTGAGATTCTTTTAATCGATTTAAAGACTTTCTTTTTTCTAATTCAGCATCTTTTATTTTTTGAATACTTTGAATACTTATTGGAACTGTTTTTTGTTCTAATTTTGTAGCAGGTATTGGTATTGAAATTATTGCTGAAAACTCATCTCCTTTTAAGGTTTTATAGTTTATTTCAGATGTAAATGATTTTTCTTTATTCCATATAGATGCAATAAGTTTTATAAATACTTTATCTGCACCTTCACCAAAAGTTTCCGTTACATTATTTAAATACTCTTCATTATTTTTTGCTTTAAATAATTTTAGAGTGGCATTATTTACTTTATTTACTTTTAAATTTTCTAGTACCTTAAATAATATTTCTGGTCTTTGTTCTACATATAATAATATATCTGATATTTTAATTTTTCTAAGTTCATCAATTTGATCAAAAATTAAACTTAAATCTACATTGCATATAGAAATTGAGGCATTATCAAATAACCTAATATAATTATCTTTAATTCTTAAATTTTCTTCCTCAATTCTTTTTCTATCGGTAATATCTTTAGTTACACCAAAAACATTTTCTTTAGAGCTCATTTCAAGCGCTATAATATATAGATGTCTAATTTCTCCTGATGGTCTTTTTATTCTAAAATCAAATGGAAAAAACACTTTACCTTCTGATAAAGAATTTACAGCATTGTTTATTTTATACAAATCTTGGGGCAATGCAAGTTTTTGTACGTTTTCATGAGAAGGATTAAAAAAATCTTTATTTACACCGTAAATATTATACATTTCATCAGACCACTCTGCGGTATCTGTTAACATATTCCACTGCCAACTACCAATATGACTTAACTTTTGAGCTTGATTTAAAGTATTATTTAATTTAAATAATTTTTGATTTTTTTGATTTAAATTAATTTCATTTAATTTTAGAGCAGTAATATCTTGTAAAACCCCTCTTCTACCAATAATTTCATTTTTATCATTATAAGTAGGTTCTCCGATATTACGAACCCAACGTTTTTCTTTTTTTAAGTTGGTTAACTCTAATTCAATATCATAAGACTCTCCTTTTTTGGCAAAAATTTCTAAAGATTCTAAAAGTATTTTTTTTGATTTTTGACTAAATACATTTAAAATATCTTCAATACTTGGCACACCAAATTTTGGATCAGATCCAAAAATTTGATAAATAGCATCCGACCAAAAAAGTGTATCTGTTAATATATCAAATTTCCAATATCCAATTTTAGCCATTCTACCAGCTTCTTTTAAAGAATATTCATTTTCTTTAACTAGTTCTAATGTAGTTTGAATTTTTTTCTTTGAAAGCTCTAACTCTTTTACTTGTAGCTCTTTTTCAATATTTTGCTCTATAATTACTTGTTCTGCAATTTTACGTTTATGAATATCTTTACATACTTTAACAAGTTCTATTACATCGCCTTTATCATTTTTTAGAGGATATATGTATTCAGAAAACCATCTTTTTTCTCCCAACCAATCTAAATACACTTCAATAGTTTCGCTATTTCCTGTTTGCTTTACTCTTTTAAAAGCATCAAAAAGTGTATTAGAAATCTCTTTAGTAAATAAATCACTAGGCATTTTACCTACAATACCTTTAGCTGTTATTGGATAGCAATTAGGTTCATTATAATAGATGTATTTGCCATTTGGCTTATGTATTGTAATCATATCTTCAGATGCTTTTAAAAGCATTTTGAAGCGATTTTCACTTTGTTTTAATCTAGAAATCTCTTGTTCTAAATCTTGGTAGGTCAATTTCTTATTTGACATTATTAGGGAATGGGGATATTTACTTTAGAGTTTTAAATCTAATCTTAAAAAAATATAGCCTAAGGTAAGAATATTTTTTCGTTTTACTTTTTTAAAAAAAGTAATTTTAAAAAATAAAAAAATCCAACCTAAAGCTGGATTTTTAAAATATTTTATATCAAAAAAATTACTTATTCTACGGTAACAGATTTTGCTAAATTTCTTGGTTGATCTACATTTTTTTCTAACATTACTGCAATATGATATGACAATAATTGAAAAGGAATAGTAGTTAATAACGGCGTTAATGCCTCTTCTGTTTCTGGTATTTCAATTACATGATCTGCAATTTCTTTAACTTGAGTATCACCTTCAGTTACAATAGCAATAATTTTACCAGATCTAGATTTTATTTCTTGAATATTACTTACTACTTTTTCATAATGACCTTTGTTTGTTGCAATTACAAAAATTGGCATATTTTCATCAATTAAAGCTATTGGTCCATGTTTCATCTCTGCTGCAGGATATCCTTCCGCGTGTATGTAAGAAATCTCTTTTAATTTTAAAGCACCTTCCAAAGCTACTGGAAAATTAAAACCTCTACCTAAATACAAACAGTTTTTAGAGTCTTTGTAAACGGAAGCTATTTCTTTTACTTGATCGTCTACTTCTAACAACTTTTCTACCTGTCTAGGTATCTTTTGCATCTTTTGTAGATAATTCTTAAACTCATGACTAGACAATGATTTATTAGCTTTACCTAATTTTAATGCAATTAAAGTTAAAACAGTAATTTGTGTTGTAAATGCTTTTGTTGATGCAACTCCAATTTCTGGGCCAGCATGTGTATAAGCCCCAGAATGAGTTTCTCTAGCAATTGATGATCCAACCACATTACAAACTCCATATACAAATGCACCTTTAGACTTTGCTAACTTTATTGCAGCTAGAGTGTCAGCAGTTTCACCAGATTGAGAGATTGCAATTACAATATCTTTATTTGTAATAATAGGGTTTCTATATCTAAATTCTGATGCATATTCAACTTCAACAGGAATTCTAGCCATGTCTTCAATTAAATATTCAGCAACTAACCCAGCATGCCAAGATGTTCCACAAGCAACAATTATTATCTTATCTGCACTTAAAAACTTTTCAATATTCTCTTCAATACTAGACATTTTAATAATACTCTGATCAACTAACATTCTACCTCTAAAAGTATCTGTTATTGCTTTAGGTTGCTCATGTATTTCTTTAATCATAAAATGATCATAACCACCTTTTTCAATCTGATCTAAACTCATTTTAAGTTTTTGAACAGTAGGTTCTACTAAAGAATCATCATTAATTTTATGAACTTTTACTTTTTTACCAATTTTAATAATTGCCATTTCTTCGTCTTCTAAATAAATAGCATCTTTTGTATACTCTACAAAAGGTGATGCATCAGAAGCAACAAAAAACTCTTTGCTATCTTTTCCTATTCCAATTGCAATAGGACTTCCTAAACGCGCAACTATAATTTCATTAGGTTTTGATTTATCAAAAACAGAAATCGCATAAGCTCCAACAACACTATTTAAGGCTAGTTGCACAGCTTTACCTAACTTACATCCTTCTACCTTTTTTACTTCCTCAATTAAATTTATTAAAACTTCTGTATCCGTATCACTTTTAAACGTGTATCCTCTTTTTATTAACTCTTTTTTAATAGTATCATAGTTTTCTATAATACCATTATGAACAATTACTAGTTCTCCCGATTCTGAAAAATGTGGATGCGAATTTACATCATTAGGTACACCATGTGTTGCCCAACGTGTATGTCCCATTCCAATTGTTCCTATTTTTCTTTGTTCATCTTCATCAGTAATCAATTCTAAATCTGAAACTTTTCCTTTAGTTTTAGAAAGCTGCATCTTTTTCCCATCATAAATCATGATTCCTGCACTATCATAACCACGATATTCTAAACGTTTAAGTCCGTTTATTACTATAGGATAGGCCTCTCTGAAGCCTATATAAGCTGAAATTCCACACATAGTTTTTCTTTTGGGGGTTTTTAAAGGTTAGTTTACTTTTTCTCTGAATATGAAATCTTTAGAGTTGCTTTTTTATCTCCATCTGAAGAAGATTCATTAAATAAAGTTACAGCTCTTGGATTCCAGTTATAATTTTGAATTATTGTATCTGTTAATGTTGTTGGTGAATCTGTCAAATTAAAAGCTTTTATTTTTAAAGTTGGAGAATAATCTGAATCACCATTTAAAATAGAAGCAATATAATCAGTAATATTAAACGTATATTTTTCTTTATTACCATCGTCATCTAAAACTAATCCTCCATTAATTCCGTTAGTATTAGTTGCCGTAATTGCATCTAATACTTGACTAGAAACTGGTGTTGATTGGCTGTCATCATATTTATACAAATATAAATTATATGGCGCAGCACTAGTTTCTTTATCTTGATTGATATAAAAAGTTAGTGTTGCATCATTTATCAACCAGTTATTTAATCTTAACTCTTCTATTTGATCTGCAATTCCATTTGCATCATTATCTGAACCGAATAGATTAATCTCTGCTTCACTTCCGGCCGTTCCTTGAATAATAATTTCATCATTTGTAGGATATACTTTGTCTTCCATATTAAAAGTATTTACTCTATATCCTCTTAATAAAAAACTATCGTTTTTTTGAATTGTATCAATTACAGTAGCTCCATCATCTTTTAAAACTGTATTGGTATAGTAAACTTCTATAGAAGGGTTTAAATTTGTTATTGAATTACTAAAATTAAAAGACACTAGAGATCCTTCATTACCTGTAGCTTCAATAATTATACCTCTAAAATAATCATTAAAAGCTTGTTGAGATTCAAATTCTGTTGATTCATATTTGTCTAAAAATAATTCTTTAAATTTAGCTTTATCTAAAGCAATTCTTGCAAATGGAAGAGGTACAGTACTTGTACCAGAAGTTACTTTAATAGTATCTTGAGTATAAACTGTATTATCATGTAAAAATCTATCAATTATTAAAATTGTATCATTTTTATTTGGAATAAATTGATAATCTATTTGTTCATTTAAAGCAGTTCCAGTTTTTTCAAAAACATCATTTGAAAAAAATGTATTTACTTTTGTTGGATCTAAAGGATTATAAAAATTAATATAAGTATCTGATCTATATACATTCAAGTTAAATGCTTTTGTTTGATCACCAATAATTGAATCTAATTGATAATCTGGACCGTAAGAATTGATACTATCAAGAGTTGATTGATAAGGTAATTTAAGATACACTGCATCAACTGTAGTAACTACGGTTGTATCTGAATCATAAGTATCATCTACAAGTTTTAAATCATCAGAGATGGTTATCTGAGAAACAATTGAAGCTTCAATTTTTTCATAATCGTCACTTGCAAAAACTCCTAATAAATATTGGCCAGGTTCAACGGTAATATTATCAGATATTACCTTTTCAACAGGGCTATTTTTTGCAGTTACTTCGGCAAAAAAAGTACTTGTATCAAATTTAGTATTACTAATAACTTTTGATCCTATATCTGTAAAATCTTTTTCACAAGATATTATTGCACTAAATAAGCATATTAATACACAGGCATATATACTTCTTCTAATATTTTTCTTCACTATAAAAATAATTAATTAGCTGCTATTAAATCAGCATAAAAATTCAAATAATATTCTTTCAGATTCTCTGGTTCATATTCTAAAACTGGCATTTCTTGTGCTTCAATAAAAGTATTTAATTCGTCAGAAATAGTTTCACTACCTTTAATTATAGCATCAGAATTTTCAATGGCACTTTTTAAAATATTATTATGATTTGGTGTGTTTATAGTAGAAATTTTATCACTTTTCTTTAAATCAAACTTTACTTTACTGGCTAAATCTTCATTTAATGAACCTTCAAAACCACTATTATACAAAGAAGTAACTATTTTACTTTCCGTAAATAAAGGCTCTTCTTTATAAAACTCTCTTAAATATAATGGTAATAAAGATGCCAACCATCCATGAACATGAATAATATCTGGCGCCCAATTTAATTTTTTAACTGTTTCAACTACACCTTTTGCAAAGAAAATTGCTCTTTCATCATTATCAGAAAATAACTCATCATCTTCATCTGTAAAAACAGCTTTTCTTTTAAAATACTCTTCATTATCAATAAAATAAACTTGCATTCTTTCTTTTGGAATAGAAGCAACTTTTATGATAAGTGGCATATCAACATCATTAACAACTAGGTTCATTCCAGATAAACGAATTACTTCATGTAACTGATGTCTTCTTTCGTTAATAACCCCAAACCTTGGCATAAAAATACGGGTTTGAACTCCTTTTGAATGCGCATTTTTTGCTGCATTAAAAGCCGTTGAAGAAAGTTCTGTTTCTGGTAAATACGGAACTACTTCAGACGATACAAATAAAATTCTTTTGTCCTTCATTAAATCAAACTCTTTTAAAAAGAAGAGCAAAAGTACAAATTATTATGCTAATATCTGTTAAAATGCTAAGTTTGCAAACAATTTACACATATTTACTATGGATATTTTTAGCAAAAAAAAACTTTTAAAATACTATTTATCCTCTTGTAAAAAGGATAATAAAACTATTGGCTTTGTGCCTACAATGGGCGCTTTGCATCAAGGACATTTGTCTTTAATTAAAAAAGCGCAACAAAAAAATGATATTGTAGTGGTTAGTATTTTTGTTAATCCTACCCAATTTAATAATGTAGAAGACTTAGAAAAATACCCAAAAACATTAGAAAACGACATCAAATTGTTAAAAAGTATAAACTGCAATGTGCTTTTTACACCCACAGTAAATGAAATTTATGCTGATAAAGTAATTTCAGAAAAATTTAATTTTGATGGATTAGAACATCAAATGGAAGGGAAATTTAGAGAGGGTCATTTTGATGGTGTTGGTACAATTGTAAAAGCATTATTTAACATTGTAAAACCAGATATTGCTTATTTTGGTCAAAAAGATTTTCAGCAATTACAGATTATTAAAAAAATGGTTGAAAAACATCAACTAAAATTAAAAATAAAAGGCTGTCCTATTTTTAGAGAAAATGATGGTTTAGCAATGAGTTCTAGAAATGCGCGTTTAACTAAAGAGCACAGAAAAGCTGCACCTTTAATTTATAAAACACTAAAAAAAGCAAAGAAAAAATTTAGGAAAAAGAAGCCTGAAAAAGTTTTAAAATGGGTGCAAAATCAGTTTAAAAAACATGATTTGCTGGAATTAGAATATTTTACAATTGCTGATGAAAAATCATTAGAAACTATAAAAAGTAAAGAATCTGATAAAAAATACCGTGCCTTTATTGCAGTTTTCGCAGGAAAAATTAGATTAATAGACAATATTAAATTAAAATAACCCTAAACAAAAAAAACGTATTTTTACAACATGTTAGTACAAGTAGTAAAATCAAAAATCCATCGTGTAAAAGTTACAGGTGCAGATTTAAATTATATTGGAAGCATTACCATTGATGAAGATTTAATGGATGCGGCAGGTATTATTGAAGGCGAACGCGTTCAAATTGTAAACAACAATAATGGTCATCGTTTAGAAACCTATGCTATACCTGGCCCACGTGGTAGTGGAGAAATCACCTTAAATGGTGCAGCTTCTAGATTAGTAGCAGTTGGCGACGTTTTAATATTAATTGTTTATGCTTTTATGGAGTTAGAGCAAGCAAAAGTGTTTAAACCATCATTGGTTTTCCCAAACGAAAAAGACAACACGCTTACATAATTTTGAATTTTAAAAAAATTATAAAAATTATAATACCTCTCATTTTGGGAGGTTTTTTAGTTTGGTATTCTTTAACAATTGTTTCACCAGAAGAATTAGCAGAATATTTTAAAAATGCTAATTATTGGTGGATTGCTTTGGGTTTATTTTTCGGAGTTTTAAGCCACCTATCGCGTGCATATCGATGGAAATATTTACTAGAACCTTTAGGCTACAAACCAAAATTTACAAATTCAGCTTTAGCTGTTTTAATTGCCTATTTGGTAAACCTGTTTTTACCAAGAGCCGGAGAAGTTTCCAGAGCTGCTTTGATGGCTAATTATGAAAAAATCCCCTTTGAAAAAGGATTTGGAACCATAGTTGCAGAACGTATTGCAGACTTAATAATGATGTTAATTATAATTAGTATCACTCTTTTTATTCAGTTCGATTTTATTTGGGAATTACTAACCAAAGACTTTAATCCCGTTAAAACTATTAGCTCTTTATTGTTTGCAATTTTAGGATTAACAGCTATTATTTTATTTATAAAAAAGAGCAAAACCAAGTTTGCTTTAAAAGTAAAATCATTTGTTTTAGGTTTAAAAGAAGGAGTAACAAGTATCTTTAAAATGAAACATAAATGGTCTTTTATTTTCCATACTGTTTTTATTTGGGCAATGTACGTGGCTATGTTTTGGGCAACAATACCTGCAGTTGATGGTTTAGAAGTTCCTATTGGTGGAATTTTAATTGGATTTATTGCTGGCGGATTTTCTATTGCCGCAACTAATGGTGGTTTTGGCTTATATCCTGTTGCTGTTGCTAGTGCATTAGCACTTTTTGGAATTGATAAAGTTACCGGAAACGCTTTTGGTTGGATTATGTGGACAGCACAAACCGCCATGATTATCATCTTTGGAGGCTTATCATTCTTATTATTACCCATCTATAATAAAAATAAGTAATTTTTGGGCGTTCCCTAAAAGGTCGCGCTTTCATTACTCGCTTTTTTTGAAAAAACAAAAAAGAGCTCAAACACGCCATTCAATCGCTAACGCAATTACTTGCCAACTTTTAGATTAATTTATTTTTTAGATTATTAAAAAGTTTCATTCATAAACTTTGTAACTTTGATACTTTCTAATTTTGCAACTAAAATCAAATGGCCAAAACCAAAACAACTTTTTTCTGTCAAAACTGTGGAACTCAACATGCAAAATGGGTTGGTCAATGTAGTGCTTGTAAAGAATGGAATACCATTGTAGAAGAAGTAATTCAGAAAGAAGAAAAACGCGTTTGGAAACAATCTACCACAGCAAAAAATACTATAAATAAACCACTAAAAATTGCAGATATTCAGTTAAACCCTGAAGAAAGAATTATTACCAATAATAATGAACTAGATACTGTTTTAGGTGGTGGTTTGGTAAAAGGTTCTATAACACTTTTAGGAGGAGAACCTGGTATAGGAAAATCGACTTTATTATTACAAATTGCGCTAAACATCAACCAAAAAGTTTTGTATGTTTCTGGAGAAGAAAGTCAATCTCAAATAAAAATGAGAGCAGAAAGATTAGCAACAAACAACCCTAATTGCTTAATTCTTACAGAAACCAATACACAACAAATATTTAAAAATATTGAAGAAACTGAACCAGAAGTTCTGGTTATAGATTCTATACAAACATTACACACAAATTCTATTGAAGCCTCGCCTGGTAGCATTTCTCAAATTAGAGAAACTGCTGCAGAGCTCATAAAATTTGCCAAAGAAACTGCAACTCCAGTTTTATTAATTGGTCATATTAACAAAGAAGGAAACATTGCTGGACCAAAAATTTTAGAACATATGGTAGATGTTGTTTTGCAATTTGAAGGCGATAGAAATCATGTATATAGAATTTTACGATCACAAAAAAACAGATTTGGTTCAACTTCAGAATTAGGAATTTATGAAATGCTTTCTAACGGATTAAGAGAAATCTCAAATCCATCAGAAATACTAATTTCAAAAAAAGATGCCGATTTAAGTGGAACCGCAATTGCATCAACCTTAGAAGGTATTCGTCCTTTAATGATAGAAATTCAAGCACTAGTTTCTACTGCAGTTTACGGAACACCACAACGTTCTACAACTGGGTATAATCTTAAAAGGCTTAATATGATTTTAGCGGTTTTAGAAAAAAGAGCTGGTTTTAAATTGGGTGCAAAAGATGTATTTTTAAATATTACTGGAGGTATAAATGTAGATGACCCAGCAATTGATTTAGCAGTGGTTGCCGCCATTTTATCATCTAATCAAGATATTGCAATTAATCCTAACGTGTGTTTTGCTGCAGAAGTTGGTTTAGCAGGAGAAATAAGACCGGTTTCTAAAATTGATCAAAGAATTGTAGAAGCAGAAAAATTAGGCTATAAAACCTTTGTTACATCAAAATATAATAAAATTTCTTCTAAAAATCATGGCATTAAATTGATTTTAGTTGGTAATATCGAAGAAGCTTTTGCTACTTTGTTTGCATAAAAAAACCGAACATTTCTGCTCGGTTTTATCAATTTTATTAAAATTCTGAAACTTTATCAGAATAAAATTATTTTTTATTTACAACTTTTATATACTTATCTAAAGCCATAGTCATAGAAGGTGTTTCTGGTGTTGGTGCCTCAATATCGCACTTTAATCCAGCTTCTGTTACAGCTCTAACAGTAGATTTACCAAAAGCAGCAATTCTAGTATTATTTTGTTTAAAGTTAGGAAAGTTTTTTAATAAAGATTCAATTCCTGATGGACTAAAAAATACTAAAACATCATAAAACACATTTTCTAAATCAGACAAATCACTTACAACAGTTCTATATAAATCTGCACGTGTCCATTTTATACCTAAAGCATCTAATTCGTTAGGAATTAATGGTTTTAACTTATCAGAAGATGGTAGTAAAAAGTTTTCTGTTTTATGCTTTTTAATCAATTTTGTTAATTCAGGAAAAGTTCTATTACCAACATAAATTTTACGTTTTCTGTACACAACATATTTTTGTAAATAATAAGCAACAGCTTCTGATTGACAAAAATACCTCATAGAATCGGGCACTTTAAAACGCATTTCTTCTGCAATTCTAAAAAAATGATCTACAGCATTTCTACTTGTTAAAATAATTGCTGTAAAGTTTTTTAATTCGATTTTGTTTGCTCTAACTTCTTTTACAGGAATTCCTTCAACATGAATAAATGATCTAAAATCAATCTTTACTTTTTGTTTATCGGACAAATCAAAATATGGAGAAGTTTCTGTCTTAGGTGCAGGTTGAGAAACTAAAATTGTTTTCACTTTCATACGCTTTAGAATAAATTTAAAACAACAATTTAAACAATAAAAATAGCGGCGCTATTTCGAAGGCGCAAATGTACAAAATAAAATAAAACAACTGATTAAAAATCAGGTTTTTATTATAAGTTAAATGTAATACAAAACGAATAGCAAATAAGAACCCTGCAAAATAGAACAAAAATGTACTGCTAATATTAGAATATTGACTTAAAATAATACCAAAAAACAAGAAAAATGAAACAGAAATTAAATAACAAGATTTTGAAATTAAAAAAAATCGAACTTGATTTTTAATTAAAAAAAGCACAGATAATAGATATTCTAGTATCCATTTTAAAGAAAAATAAATAAATAGTGTATAAAAAATATTTAAAAAATTAGCAAAACCATGTTCTGCCAAAAACATCCTTGTTTTAAAATAATATGCTGTAAATGATATTGTTATAATTGAAAATAAAAAAAGTAAAATGTAAAATGAATTAAAGAATCCATTATTTTCTTCAGTTTCTATTTCTACAAAACCTTTGTTAAATAAAGAAAAAACATATCCTTTAAGTTTGGTTTGGCTTAATCCTTTTACAACAAATATGCACAAAAACAATAACATCAAAATTATTGTAATCCAATTATTAGAATTTATTATTTTTTCTACTGCTTGCAAGTAATTTTCATTTAATAATGATTAACACAAAATTAGTAATTAATTAATGTATATTTGCTTTCTTACTGCTGAAAATTAATTTATGTCAGACACTTTAGTAATAATTCCTACTTATAACGAAAAAGAGAATATTGAGGCTATTATAAGAGCTACTTTCAATCAAAAAAAGGAATTCCATATTTTAATTGTTGATGATAATTCTCCTGATGGAACTGCTAACATTGTTAAAACACTTATTGCTGAATTTAAAAATCAACTTTTTTTAGAGATTAGAAAAGAAAAAAACGGGCTAGGAACCGCTTATATTCATGGTTTTAAATGGTCAATTGCAAAAAAGTATGACTATATCATAGAAATGGATGCTGATTTTTCTCACAATCCTAAAGATTTAGTTCGTTTGTACAAGGCTTGTCATCAAGATGGAGCACATTTTTCTATTGGTTCCAGGTATGTAAAAAATCAAGTTAATGTTGTTAATTGGGACATTAAAAGACTTTTATTATCCTATTTCGCCTCAAAATATGTTCGTTTTATAACAAGAATGCCAATTTTTGATACAACAGCTGGTTTTGTTTGTTGGAAAAGAGAAGTTTTGGAAACCATTAATTTGGATAAAATCAAATTTGTTGGTTATGCTTTTCAGATAGAAATGAAATTTAAAGCGTGGAAACACAAATTTAATGTAAAAGAAGTCTCGGTTATTTTTACGGACCGAAGTTTAGGAGCTTCTAAAATGAGTGGGAATATTGTTTCTGAAGCACTTTTTGGTGTGATAAAAATGAAGTTAAAAGGATTACCTAAATAGTTACTTATGAATCATTTATATTTCAGAACTGCTACAATTGAAGATTTAAAAATCTTATTAGAATTTGAGCAAGGTGTTATAGAAGCTGAAAAACCTTTAGATCCTTTTTTAGCTAGTGGAGAGTTATTTTATTACAACATACCAGAATTAATTTCTGCAAAGCATATACATTTAATTGTTGCTGTAGTTAATAAAGAGTTAGTAGGTTCTGGTTATCTAAGAATAGAAAACTCCAGGCAATATCATAAAAACCCAAAACACGGTTATATTGGTTTTATGTATGTAAAACCAGCTTTTAGAGGTCAAAAAATTAGTTCAAAAATTTTAGAAAACTTAAAAACCTGGGCTAAAGAGCAAGAATTAAAAGAGCTAAGGTTAGATGTGTATAACAATAATATTGGCGCATTAAAAGCTTATGAAAATTTTGGTTTTGGTAAAAGTTTAGTAAATATGAGAATGGATATTTAATACAATTATGACGAAAAGTATTTTAATAAAAAACGCAAAAATAGTAAATGAAAACACTACTTTTTTAGGTGATGTTCTCATTGAAAACGAAATAATAAAAGAAATTTCTTCTGAAATAAATGCTTCTGAAAATACAGAAGTTATTAATGCTGAAGGTAAATATTTAATTCCTGGTTTTATAGATGACCAAGTACATTTTAGAGAACCCGGTTTAACACACAAAGCAAATATTGCCACAGAAAGTAAAGCTGCAATTGCTGGCGGAATTACTACTTTTATAGAAATGCCTAACACCGTACCGCAAGCAACAACCCAAGAGTTGTTAGAAAATAAGTTTGAAATAGCGTCAAAAGATTCTTATGCAAACTATTCTTTTATGTTTGGTGGGACCAATGATAATTTAGAAGAATTATTAAAGACAGATCCTAAAAAAGTTGCAGGTATAAAGCTTTTTCTAGGCTCATCTACTGGAAATATGTTGGTTGATAATAAAAGCGTGTTAGAGAAAATTTTTTCATCAACAAAAATGATTATTTCTGTGCATTGTGAAGATGAAGAAACTATCAGAAAAAATACGCAAGAATACAAAGATAAATTTGGTGACGATATTCCTGTAAAATATCATCCAATTATTAGAAGCGAAGAAGCTTGTTATTTATCATCATCAAAAGCAATTGAATTAGCAAAGAAAACGGGTGCAAGATTACACGTTTTTCATTTGTCAACAGCTAAAGAAACTGAGCTTTTTAGAAACGATATTCCGTTAAAAGAAAAACAAATTACTGCTGAGGTTTGCATACATCATTTATGGTTTAATGATAAAGATTATGAAGAAAAAGGAACTCATATTAAATGGAACCCTGCGGTAAAAACCGAAAAAGACAGATTGGGTTTATGGGAAGCTTTATTAGATGACAGAATTGATGTTTTGGCTACAGATCATGCGCCACATACTTTAGAAGAAAAAGACAATGTTTATACAAAAGCACCAAGTGGTGGTCCATTGGTACAACACGCAGTTACTGCAATTTTAGAAAAAGTAAAAGAAGGTGTTATTTCTATTGAAAAAGCAGTTGAAAAAATGAGTCATAATCCTGCAATATTATTTCAAATTGAAAAACGCGGATTTATAAAAGAAGGATTTTATGCAGATTTAGTTTTAATTGATACCAACAAACCACAAACGGTTGCTAAAGAAAATATTTTATACAAATGCGGATGGTCTCCTTTTGAAGGAACTACCTTTTCATCAACCATAACACATACTTTTGTGAATGGAAATTTAATGTATAATAATGGTATTTTTAATGATAAAATTAAAGGAAAGAGAATTACTTTTAATAGATAAAATGAAAAAATTAATTTCCATATTTGTTCTTATTTTTTTAGGTTCTTGTACAAGTAATACAATTTTTGAAAAACCAAAAAACTTGATTCCTAAAGACAGTATGAGTCTTTTAATTCAAGAAATGATGATTGCTTCTTCATCAAAATTTATGAAAAATAAAAACAATCAAAAAAAACTAGAATACATGTCTTTAGTGTACGATCGTTTTAAAATTGATAGTGTTCGTTTTCAAAGCAGTAATTTGTATTATTTATCTAAGATTGATTTGTATCAAGAAATTTTTGAAGACGCTAAGATTTCTTTAGAAACTAAAAAAGAAAAATATTCTACGTTAAAAAAAGAGTTAGATTCTTTAAAAAAAGATTCACTTAGTAAAATTAAAAAAGGGAAAATTATAAATAAAGATAGTAGTTTCAAGAAAAAAAATTTTACAGATAATTTATTAAAAAGAGAACTTAATAATTAGTGTAATTTTTACACACATTTTCAATTGTTTTCTTAACTCTTTCAAACTCAAAATTTAATGTTTTCTTTATTTTTTCTGATGAATAATTAGAAATTGAATGCGCAGATCTTGCAGAATATTTACTTAACAAAGGTTCTTTACCAGTAATTATTGAAATTAGCCAAGAAATTTTCCAAAATAAAGACGTTTGCCAAGGTTTTATTTTTTTTGATGGTCTTTTTTTATTAAAAGCATCTGCCATTAAAAAAAAGATTTCTTTAAAAGATTTATTTTCAGAAACAAGAATAAAACGTTCGTTTTTAACATCAGAATTCATCAATAAAATCATTGGATTTACAACATCTTGTACAGAAACAAAACCCGTAATACCTTCTGTATAATAGTTAAATTCATTATAAGCCTTACTGAATAGTTTACCAGAACCTGTATTAAAAAAACAGCTTCCTAAAATTACTCCAGGGTTTACAATAATTACCTTAATACCTTCTTGACTTGCTCGCCAAACTTCCATTTCCGCACCAAATTTAGTAATAGAATATCCGCTATTATCAGATTCTTTATTCCATTCATTTTCTTCAGTAATTAGAGCATTATTTAAAGAACCTCCAACAGAAGCAATAGAACTTACAAAACACAATTTATTAACTTTTGCATCAATACAAAGATTTACAATTATTGCTGTACCATGAATATTAATTTTACGCATTTCTCTATAATCTTTATGATTAAAAGAAATAAATGCAGCACAATGATAAACTTGTTTTACATCAACAAAAACAGGAATCATAGAAGGAACATCGGTAATATCAGCTTTAATCCACTCTATTTTAGAGAAAAGTTTTTCATCATTCGTATAAAAAGAAAATACTTTTTTTACATTTTCTAAAGACGTTTTTGTTCTATAAATAGCTCTAATTTTATCATTTTGTAAACTTAAATGATACAATAAATGCGAACCAACTAAACCTGTGCCTCCAGTAACTAAAATCATACAACGAATTTAGCATATTTTGGTTGATAAACTTATATTTGCCAACTGATAAATT
Organism: uncultured Polaribacter sp.; assembly: GCF_947500975.1. Taxonomy (GTDB): domain Bacteria; phylum Bacteroidota; class Bacteroidia; order Flavobacteriales; family Flavobacteriaceae; genus Polaribacter. Next base: position 263,666 of record NZ_CANMUE010000003.1, on the reverse strand, counting down.
GAAGATAATGAAGAATTTTATTGAAGAATTACAATGGAGAGGAATGTTGCACGATAGCATGCCAGGAACAGAAGAACATTTGTTAGAAGAAATGAGAAGTGCGTATGTTGGTTTTGATCCAACGGCAGATTCTTTGCATATTGGAAACTTAGTGCCAATTATGTTACTAGCTCATTATCAAAGATGTGGGCATAGACCCATTGCTTTGGTTGGTGGTGCAACTGGTATGATTGGTGACCCTTCAGGTAAATCTGCTGAACGTAATTTATTAGATGAAAGTACTTTAAGACACAATCAAGAATGTGTAAAAGCACAATTGGGGGATTTTTTAGATTTTACTTCTAATGCAGAAAATGCTGCAATTTTAGTTAATAATTACGATTGGATGAAAGATATTTCATTCTTAGAATTTATTAGAGATATCGGTAAACATATTACTGTAAATTATATGATGGCTAAAGATTCTGTGAAAAACAGAATTAGTTCTGAATCTAAAGATGGTATGTCTTTTACAGAGTTTACATACCAAATGGTACAAGGATATGATTTTTTACATTTGTTTAGAGAAAACGCTACTACAATTCAAATGGGAGGTTCTGATCAATGGGGAAATATTACAACCGGAACTGAATTAATTAGAAGAATTGGTGGTGGTAAAGGATATGCAATTACGTGTCCTTTAATTACAAAATCTGATGGTTCTAAATTTGGAAAATCTGAAGGTGGAAACGTTTGGTTAGATGCTAAAAGAACATCTGCTTATAAATTTTACCAATATTGGTTAAATACTTCTGATGAAGATGCAGAAAAATATATTAAAATATTTACGTTTTTAGACCAAGAAACAATCAATAAATTAATTGAAGAACATAAAGAAGCACCACACGTTCGTGTTTTACAAAAACGTTTAGGAGAAGAAGTTACGGTTTTAGTACACGGAAAAGAGGAATATGAAAAAGCAATTGCAGCTTCTAATATTTTATTCGGAAAATCTACTGCTTCGGATTTAAAATCTTTAGATGAACAAACTTTTTTAGACGTGTTTGATGGGGTGCCCCAAGCCACAATTACACCTGCAGATTTTTCTGAAGGGTTGGATATGATTGGAGCTTTATCTGCTAAAACTAATTTTTTAAACTCTAATGGCGATGCTAGAAGAGCTTTAAAAGAAAATGCAATTTCTGTTAATAAAGAAAAAGTTAAAGACGATTACAGTATAACTTCAAATGATTTAATTGCTAATAAATATGTGCTTTTACAACGTGGTAAAAAAACTTATTATTTATTGGTTATTGAATAAAATTTGAAAACTTTCTAATTTAAAAAAGAGCTGTGTGATGCAGCTCTTTTTTGTTTTACTTCAAAAATAAATCAATTATAAGGTTAATTTTATTTATTATTTTTAGTCCAATTTTGATCTGCCTTTTCTTTTAATTTTTCAGCACCTTCCTTATTCCAAAGCTCTAACGTATTTGTACCCCAAGAATTATAAAATAAGTATAACTTGTTGTCTCTAATTTCAAAAGTTTCAGGATTTATTTTTACTTTTTTTCCTGTTTTACCAATTGCATAAGCACAAAAACCCCCATATTGTGGAATATATTTATGTGGATTTTTTTTAAAAATGGCTAAATTTTCCTTTGATAAAAACTTAAATTTCACATTATCAAAAGTAGTTGAAAACTCCTTTTTTCCTTTTTCAGCTTTGTTCTTAAAATACGCAACTACATCGTAACCTTCTGCAATATATCCTTTTTTGGTATTATAATTTGTTTTTTGTGAAAAAATAGAAGTAGATATGACTAAAAAAAGTATTGAAAAAAAGAATTTCATAAGTATAAGTTTTTCATTATGTCGTTAAAAAACCCTTTAAATTACAAAAAACTATAGCACCATTAAATTACAGCCTCTAATATCAGAATTATCAAAACGTCCAATAATCTCAAAAGTATTATTTTGGTGTACTTTTCCTAAATCTTGTGTGGCTATAAATGAACAAGAATTGTAGTTTGCCAAATCAATTACATTAATTCCGCCAGCTTTTTCATTGGGTAAAATAGTTAAAGCATCTTCAGTATCTCTAGTTAAAATTTTCATCCAAGGCGGCGTTTCAAAAATTCCATTTCCTTTAGAATATGCTTGACTTAATAATTCTGTCATTCCATATTCAGAATGAATTTTATTAACTCCAAAACCGTTTTCTAACAATAGATGCAACTCATTTCTTATCAATTCTTTTCTTCTACCTTTCATGCCACCAGTTTCCATAATTATGGTGTTTTTTAGATTGAATTGATGTTTTTCAATCAAATCTAACAAAGCAAAAGAAACTCCAATTAATAATATTTTTTGCCCCTTTCTATCCAAATTGATAAGTTTTTTAGCCAATTCATCTAAATTATTTAAGTAAAACCCACTTTCAGAATTGTTAGATTTACTAATTAAATCATTAACCATAAAAGTTAATGAAGAACCTTTACGTTCTAAATAATTGGGTAATAAAGCTAGCACAACATAGTCTTTGATATTTCCATAAAAATTGGAAAATCCTTTTAAATAACTTTCTTTATAAAGGTTAATATCGGTTACAAAATGTTTACTTTTTATACTTCCTGTGGTGCCAGAACTTGTAAAAATTTCTGCTGCTTTTTGGGTTGATGAAACAACTTCTCTCAATTTAAAAAACTGAATTGGTAAAAACGGAATTTGTTCTATTTTAGTAACATCAGAAGGATGTTTATTAATTAAATCGCAAAAAGAACGATATACTTTATTGTTTTTAAACTGATGTTTAAAAACTGCCAAAGAAGTTTCTAAGAAATCTTCATCATTTTTAATATTAAAAATATTTTTTTGCATATCCTTTTGCAAAAATAGCTAATAAAATAAAAGTATTTGGAAACTTAATGATTTCATTATTGTTGTTTAGAATATTATTAAACTTCTAATAAATTTCCTTCTTTATATATTAGTTTTCTAATTACAAGGTTTTTACAACTATTAAATTTATCATTTTAACGAAAAAATTATGATAAATTTAATTTTGGTATTAAATTTGTTACATTATTATTTTAAATTAAAAAAAAATGTATTAACTATTAAAAATGTGAAGAATGAATGTTCAAATCTCGACTTACAGAACAATAAGTGGAACAAAAGAAATTGTTGAAGTTCCAAGAAAAAAAACAACTCAATGGGTTATTTATCAAGACAATAAGCCTAAATTTTATGTAGACTTTTTTGACTTAAAAAATGAATCTAATTCTATGATGAATAGTTTAGTTTTATGTGGTAAAAAACCAATTAAAGAAGTTTTAGAATTGATAAACAAGAGAAATAATATTTCTTTATCGATTCCAAAAATATCTAAACTTGGTTTAAAAAAGAAAATTAAATCAGAAATTAAAGATTTAAATTTACAACCATTACCAGAACAATGGTTAGATTATTCTTTATAAATTTTTAAAACTAACTTCCCCTTTTCATTCATTGAGGCCCTATACATACCTTCGGTATTAAACTCAAAACTCATATTTCCCTTTTTATCAATTGCCACTACACCTCCAGTACCTCCAAGTTTCGTTAACTTATTTTTAATTACATCTTTTGTAGCATCTTTTAATGATTTATTTTGATATTCCATCTGTGCAGAAATATCATAAGCAACTTGACTCCTTATAAAATATTCTCCCCAACCAGTAGAAGAAACCCCACAAGTTTTATTATTAGCATAAGTTCCTGAACCAATAATAGGAGCATCACCAATTCTACCCCAACGTTTATTTGTCATTCCTCCAGTAGAAGTTCCAGCAGCAAGATTTCCATGCTTATCTAATGCAACACAACCTACAGTTCCAAATTTTGCGTTTTTAATATCTGCATCATAAAAAGCTGCTTTTTTATCATCATGATCTAATTCAATTTTTTCTCTTTCTTTTATTCTTTGTAATGATTTAAAACGCCTTTCAGTATAAAAATAACTAGGATCCACTATTTCTAATCCTTTTTCTTTTGCAAAAATTGATGCCCCTTTACCTGAAAGCATCACATGATCTGAATCAGTCATTACTTTTATAGCTAATTCTATTGGGCTTTTTACATTTGTTACCCCAGCAATTGCACCAGCATTTAATGTTTCTCCATCCATAAAAGAAGCATCTAATTCATTGGTTTCTTCATGGGTAAAAACAGCTCCTTTTCCTGCATTAAACAATGGAGATTCTTCCATCACCTGTATTGTTTTCATAACTGCTTCTTGGCTGGTTCCACCTTTTTTAAGAATTAAATACCCAACTTTTATAGCTTCTTCTAACTTATTTTTATACTCCAATTCTTTTTCATCAGACATGTTTTTTTTTAAAATTGTACCAGCACCTCCATGAATTATAATAGCAAAATCATTTACTTTTTTATCATTATTTGTTGTTATAACTGTATTATGCTTTTTTTCTGATGTTGGATTACACCCTAAAAAAAATAAAACTGAAGTAAAAAAGAAAAAATTTTTCATTATTTTATGTTTAAATTTAAACAATAATCATTGTTTTTGTTAAATATATATATGTCTGAAATTATTCGTAATTTCGGACTTCAATTTAAACAATTAAATTAGACTGCAAAATGACAGATTTTGGAATTAAAGAAACATTACAAAAACTAGGTTTAAAAGATATAAACGAAGGATCTTCAACTGGTTCTAATAATTTTTCTAATGGAAAAATTATAGAATCGTATTCTCCTGTTGATGGTAAATTAATAGGAAAAGTAAAATCGACTACGAAAGAAGATTATGAAAAAGTAATGGAATCTGCCTCTAAAGCTTTCTTAACCTTTAGAGATATTCCTGCCCCACAAAGAGGAGAAATTGTACGTCAATTTGGAAATAAATTAAGAGATTTAAAAGAACCTTTAGGAAAGTTAGTTTCTTATGAAATGGGAAAATCGTTACAAGAAGGTTATGGAGAAGTACAAGAAATGATTGATATTTGCGATTTTGCTGTTGGGTTGTCAAGACAATTAAATGGGCAAACAATACCATCTGAAAGGCCAGGTCATGTAATGAGAGAACAATGGCATCCCATTGGTGTTGTTGGTATTATTTCTGCATTTAATTTTCCAGTAGCAGTTTGGGCTTGGAACACTGCTTTAGCTTGGATTTGTGGTGATGTTTGCGTTTGGAAAGCTAGTGAAAAAGCACCTTTATGTGCTGTAGCTTGTCAAAATATTATTGCTGAAATTTTAAAAAACAACAACTTACCAGAAGGAGTTTCTTGTATTATAAATGGAGATTATAAAGTTGGTGAAATGATGACTGCTGATGCAAGAATTCCGTTAGTTTCTGCAACTGGATCTACAAGAATGGGTAGAATTGTAGGTGCAACTGTTGCACAACGTTTTGGAAAATCTTTATTAGAATTAGGAGGTAATAATGCAATAATTATTACACCAACGGCAGATTTAAAAGTAGTTGTACCAGGTGCTGTTTTTGGTGCTGTTGGAACTTGCGGACAAAGATGTACTTCAACAAGAAGATTAATTATACACGAATCTGTGTATAATAAAGTACGTGATGCCATTGTTGGAGCCTATAAACAGTTAACAATTGGAAATCCTTTAGATGAGAAAAATCATATTGGACCATTAATTGACCATGATGCTGTAAACACCTATTTAACTGCCATAGAAAAAGCAAAATCCGAAGGAGGTAATGTATTAGTTGAAGGTGGTGTTTTAAAAGGTAAAGGATATGAATCTGGTTGTTATGTTAAGCCAGCAATTATTGAAGCTGAAAATCATTTTGAAATTGTACAACATGAAACTTTTGCACCAATTTTATATTTAATGAAATATACTGGAGAAGTAGAAAATGCTATCCAAAAACAAAATGGTGTTGCACAAGGATTGTCTTCTGCAATTATGACAAATGAGATGAAAGAAGCTGAAAAATTCTTATCATATGCAGGTTCAGATTGCGGAATTGCCAATGTAAATATTGGTACTTCTGGTGCCGAAATTGGTGGTGCTTTTGGTGGTGAAAAAGAAACTGGAGGTGGAAGAGAATCTGGTTCTGATGCATGGAAAGTTTATATGCGAAGACAAACAAATACTATAAACTACTCTGATGAATTGCCTTTAGCACAAGGTATTAAATTTGATTTATAATTTAAAATATTTAATTTAGCCCACTCAAATGAGTGGGCTTTTTGTTTAAAAAGAATAATGCTTATTTTTATATAAATTAAACAAAATATTTATGAAAAAAATTATTTACTTATATATTGTTTTGATCTTCGTTTCATGCAAATCAGAAAAAAACTACAATGTTGGGCAGATTAAAACTTCTAAAGGTGAAATTTTAATTTGGTTATATGATGAAACACCAAAACACAAAGAAAGTTTTACTCAATTAGCTAATGATGGTTATTGGGATAATTATACATTTAATCGTGTAATACCAGATTTTGTTGCGCAAGGAGGATGCCCAGATACCCCTGAAGGTTTTAATGATCCAGAGTATTTATTAGAACCAGAATTTAATGAAAATTTAAGTCATGTTTACGGAGCTGTAGGCGCTGGGCGTGATGATAACCCAAAAATGCTTTCTGCAAGATGTCAATTTTATATTGTCCAAAATAAAAATGGCTTAAGCAGGTTAGATAACAAATACACCATTTTTGGCAAAGTTATCAAGGGAATGGATGTTGTAAATAACATAACAAATATAGAACGAGATTCTACAAACAAACCCCTAAAAAATATCCAATTAGATATAAACATAATTAAAATGAAAGCATCAGAATTAAAAAAAATTAACTTTACTAACTTCTGATAAAAGTCATAAAACAAACATAATATTGGTATTAATAATCTTAAAAACAACCAAAATTAAAAATACCTAAATAGACTAAAAATTGAATAAACATTTAAAAATCAGCTTAATAATATTTCTTATTATATTCGTTTTAGGTTTCATATCTATATGGAAGTTTTTAGGAAAACCTTACTATAAAATTAGTCTTTTAGGAACAGAATTTATTGAAAATGCTTCCGAATTAACTTATGTAAATGAAAAACTCTTTTTGGTTAAAAAATATAAATATTCTAAAGATGTATTACTTTTAGGATTTGGAGGCGGTAACTCTTCAACTATTGATTATTACTCTTACGGTGTTGCAGATAAGGATAAAAATATTCTGATTGATCCTAAATATCAATTTATTTCATCAAAAGTGAACTCTAAAAAAGAACCAATAATTTATGGACTTCCACATATTGAAAAAGGAAATGAAATAGAAATATTTTATAGATTTAAAAATAATTCGGTTGAACTAATTAGTAAAAAAGATAGCTGGTAACATTTTGTCTAATTCATTGTTAATGATGGTATACTTATAAAATTTTTATGCTCGTATTTTTTTGATAAATTAGATGAGGAAATATTTACCATATTAACGAAAAATAAACCTTATTTTTACTGATAACCATTTTATTATGGTTGTATATTATAGTTAGCTTTAATGCATTAGCAAGTTTTCGGAAACTGAATTCTGAACACAAAAAAAGAAAGTTAAAAAGACGAAAAAGAAAAATGGCAGAATGTATCACTTGTGGAGAATACACGAAATTTAATGGCGGACTTTGTTTTTCCTGTTATAAAAAAGAAGGAAAATCTAAAGATAAATTAACTTCAGAAAAAGAAACTGAAAAAAAAAAATAAAAACGAAAAAGACGGAATCTAAACTGAAAGAAAACCCTTGGATTTCAAGTATTCAGTCACGGAATGGAGAATTCGATTCCTGGAATAAAAGATTTATTAAAACGAATGTAAAATTCTGAAATAGGTTGACTAAAATTTTAATCACTTTTAGTTAAACTATGGAGAATTAAAAATTTAAAATAACAAAACATTTATGCTTGGAAAAATTCATTTTTATTTTGGAATTATAGCCGTTATAATTTTTCTTCTAACTGGACAATATATGCATCACAATTTTGGCCACCTAAAGGATATGGAATTAATGAATAGAGCATTGTTTAGAGCAGGTCACTTATATATTTTATTGTTTGGTTTAATAAATATTTCACTTGGAACACACTTTAAAATTTCTGAAATAATTTTTATAAAAAGAGTTCAACAATTTGGCTCTACAATTATTTTTATGGCTACTTTTTTAGTTATCTATGGTTTTTTTACAGAATTACCTACTGAACAAATTGAAAGACCTTTAACAAGAAATAGTTTATATCTAATTTTATTTGGAGTATCGGTTCACGGTCTGATTTCTTTAATAAAAAAAAATAAAATTTAGTCCATAATTTATTGTTAGTTATAGCATATCTAAAAAACTATATACAATAGCGTTGTATATATTTAAACAAATGAAAGATGAAAAATTTTACCATATTAGTGAAAAAAAATCTTACTTTTACCAATAAACATTGGTTATTTTTTAAAATTATAGCTGTTTTTATGAAACACTTGATCGATATAGTAAACACTCTATCTTAATATTATTCATAATCAAAAGGTTAAAAAATAAAAAAATTATGCTACAAAATCATATAGGTGAGCTACAAATAAAGCCTAAAAAAAGAAACCTTGGCGATATGCAAGACCTTCCTTTAAAAGGGAGATTGGCAATCACGTTTTCCATTTACGGATCTGTAATTTTTATTATTCTAGCTTGTACCATTAATCAATTACCGCTATCAGAAAACACCTTGTTAATTGTTGATATTATCTCTGGATTACTGGTTTTATTTTGTATTTACACTTTTGTATCTAAATCTAGATACTACAAATACGAGCATATTCATCAACAAAAAAATTATTACAAATGGGGTAATGTAAAACCTACTACACAAAAACAGTTAGAAGCATTACAACTCATTGCCTTTTCAAGATATAAATACAAAGGTTGGACAGACACTTTAGAATCTAGACCTGTAGAAGTTAGAGTTAAACACATACCTGATTTTAGAAAAAAACTAGATTGGTTTAAAATACGAACCCAAGAAGAAGAAATTTTAGATTGGATTGACTCTTGGGGATTAACTTCTAGAAAAAAATACGAAGAACATTATAATAACCTTATCAATGGAAGTCATACCCCAGAATTTCTTCTTAACTATAATAAATATCCCAATTGGAAAGAACGTTTAATAGAACTAACCGAATTACCAGAAGACTATTTTAATGCATGTTTTGAAAATGATGGTTCAAAACCTAAAAAATTAATTTGGGCATGGGATTTATGGAGAGCCATTATGTTGAGTACGGCCGCCTTTGAATGTGGCTTTATCGCAGAGGATGAAGCTTGGGAAAGAATTTATCGCGTTTCAGACATTTGTCATTATTTATTTGATGACCTTGATGATTTTCACAATAACATGCGATTAGGACATGCATATTGGTGCAATAATCAAAAGCAAGCATTTGAAAGAAAAAATGATGTAAACGCTTTTGTGAACGCAAAAATTGGAGAAAGAAGATTGGTTAATGATGTTGCTTGGACCAAAATAGACAAAGCCGAATTAACCGAAAACATGAAAGATGATTTTGCTTCTCATATTGATGAAATTGAAAATAAACCAACTAAAATAGGATTCAATTAAAAAATTTCTTCAGAATTTTTAAGCTCTTATTTTACTTAAAAAAATAATACAATTTTTTGTGTATTTTTAACTTAACAAGTTTAATTCTTTTAATAAATTTTGTCTAGCTTTTTCTTCAAATAAACATTGATATTTTTCCGTAAAAAAAAGATTTTTTCGATTCAAAAAATGCTTTAAAACTTTCTTTCTTCCTGGTTTATATAAAAAATCTGGATACATACTATATTCTTTTCTAATCTGCTGAATATAGTTTTTATAAACTGACCAATTTTGACCCAAAATTGATAAATCAAAATCTAAAAGAAATCCATTATCATTCCCTTCTTCAAGAATAATTTTATGAGATTTTGTTGATATTATTAATTGATAAACCTTATCAATATTTAAAATTCCTTTTGTGATTTTTTTTAAAGTCGATTTTGCAAAATCAGCACTTTTTTCTTCATTTTTTTTAGAAGTAGCTTTATAAATAATATCATGAAACCAAATAGCAAACAAAATTTCATCATAATCTACTAACTGATTCTTATTTTCAACTGCTTTTAACAACATTGATTCAATATGACTCAAATTATGATAATATCTTTTCTTTTCTGAATAATTCTTTTTGATTTTATTCCAATAAAAATTTAATAATTGATGGTCTTGGCAATGTTTTTTGCCAAGTTCAATCCAGTTTTTATATAATTTATCAGATTTCAAATTAAATTAACTTCTATTCAAAATAGTAGGAGTCGCTTGCGCTGTTGGATACACCACTAAATCTTCAATATTTACATGATAAGGCCTTGTAACAACAAAGTGAATAATATCAGCAATATCATTAGCTTGCAAAGCTTTATAACCTGTATAAACCGATTTTGCTTTTTCTTTATCGCCTTTAAAACGCACATCTGAGAATTCTGTTTCTACGGCACCTGGATGAATTCCAGAAACACGAATATTGTGTTTATTCAAATCAATTCTCATAGCCTTATTTAAGGCGTCTACAGCGTGTTTAGAGGCGCAATATACATTTCCATTAGCATATACATCTTTTGCGGCTATAGAGCCTATATTTACTATAAAACCATTGTTTCTTAGAGTCATTTGAGGAATGATAGCTTTTGAAACATATAACAACCCTTTTACATTAATATCTAACATGGCATCCCAATCATCTATACTACCTTCTTGAATGGTTGATAAACCGTGGGCATTACCTGCATTATTTATTAAAATATCTATTTCTTTAAAGTTTTCTGGTAACGATTTTATTGCTGTAAAAACTTCTTCTCTTTTAGAAACATCAAATTGTAAAGTTGTAACTTCTGTTAGTTTAGATAGTTCATCTTTAAGTTGTTTTAAACGTTCTAATCTTCTACCACAAAGAATTAATCTAATTTTATTTTTAGCAAAAAGTTGTGCTGTTGCTTTTCCTATTCCTGAAGTTGCTCCTGTTATAAATGCAGTTTTATTCATCAATTTTAATATTGTTTTTATTACTTTAAAATTATGAAAACTTGAGGTTTAATTTACTTTTTATATGTGTTTTTTTTACAAAAATGTAAACAAGAAAAATCCACCCTCCTCAGGGTGGATTCTCTTTCAATTAGCTATTTAAAAATAGCCAACCAAAAATCAACTAACCAAACTTTATTTTTAATTTCTTTTACTCTTTATTTTTCTTTTTACTTTAGTACGTTTTCGATTATTATTCCTTACTACAGGTTCTGTACTTTTAACTTTATTACCTTTTAAATACTGTATAAAACCTCTTCCAGTAAAATCGTATGTGGTTTCTGTTTCTATATGGTAAAGACGAATATTACTATCATTAATAACGCTCAATTCAAACTCCTCTATATCTCCGCCATCATAATTAAGTGTTAAAATTTTAAGATCATCATAACCTGTTACATCATACACTTCATATCCACCTACATAACTCCAATCTAATAAATCAATATCTGTGCCAAGATTATCTTGAGAGCTGTAAAAAGTTGTTAAATTTTCTGGTGTAAATGCTAAATAATTTTCATCATCAAAAGTGTTTAGAGTTCCTCCAAAAGTGTCTGTTTTTTCCCAAGCTATGTATTCTTGTAAAAAATACTCTATGTTTTCATAAAACAATTTATCATAATCAAAATTGTTTGTATTGTAACCTATAAGGTAATAATCTACATTTTCTATGTAATTATAAATTCTTATTTCATTGTTAGAAATTATGGTTACTTCAAAATCGTTTACGCCATCAATATCATGAATAGTTTCTAATACTCCGTTATATGTATTGTAATTTCCAACATCAATACCCAAACCATTACCTGTTATTCCAATATCTGTAATATTGTTATTGGCATATAAAATTCCATTTCTAAATGATAAAGTAAATGCTCTAGAAACAAACGGTACATCTCCACTACCAGTTGTTCTATGGTAATCTACATACCATAAATCATATTCAGAAACTACTTCTTCTAAAGTTGGTTGATAATCATTAAAAACTGTTGTACAAGAACTAAATAACGTTGCTGTAATAATAATTGTTATAAGTAATTTTAATGATTTCATAAGCTTTGTATTTATGGTTATACTTATGAATATTCAAATTGTGTGCCAAAAAAAAATTCACTCTAAAAAGAATGAATTAATTGTTTTTTAATTTCTTGGTCGTGCAGAAGGAAAAAATACAGGCTTTCCTTTTTTTAGGTTTTCTATTTTGAAGTATTTTACTTTATTGTCTATTTTATAACTAATTACGGCTTCATTTTCTTTTAATTCAAAAGGAAGTTTATTAATTTCAGGTATCTTATTATGAAGTTCTTTTTTAGAATCAACATCTAAAATCAAATCGTTCTTTTTTACTGAAGTATTAAAATGACCAACAATTACTTTACTATCTTTTCCAGGTTTTACTTCTAATTTTGAAATTCTTTTTGAATAATAAAGACTATCAAACTCAATTTCTTTATCTGAAGTATATCTGATTACTACATTCATACCACTACTTCCAGGTTGTCCTCCAACCCAATTTGTGTACACAGCAGATTCAACATTAAATGGCGGGTTTTCTACTAACTTTGTACTACCGCATTGAGAAAATCCAAATAGCATGGTTAAGATTGATAAAAATTTCATGATTTTCATTTTTATTGGTTTTTTATGAGTCAAATTCAAATGTTATGCCAATATATAAAAAAGAAAAGCGATTTAAGAAATTCTTAAATCGCTTTTTAATTTCAAAATAAAATATCTAATCAAATTAACTTTTGTGTGTATGACTATGCCCATTTTTATGTGTATGAGTATCTTCATGACTATGAGAGGCTTTCTCTACATTCATTTTTACTTTATAATCAAACTTCTTTGTACTTAAAGCATGATGATCTGCTAATGCATAATGTTCTAATAATGTTTTAGGACCATCTTGATTAATCATAAGAGCAAAAATACCATAATCGCCACCATTATCTGTTGCTGGATTATTTGGAATACGTGTTATTGAATGAACATGATTATAGTCTGCAATTGTACTAGCATTAGCACCAGTAGAACCTTCAGTATTAAACTCTGCCCATAAATACGGGTTGTAAATTCTATAATAAAACTCTGATGTTGCTGTAGGTGTACTTCCTGAGTCATTTATCCAAACAAAGTAAGTATCATCAATATTTGCAGAAATATCTGCCCACCAAACATCAGCAAATGTACCTGTTAAGTTATAAACGTATTCTTTCATAACTGTAATTAAGTTTGCTTGTGCTGTTGTAGACATATCAGAATATTTTAAACCAGTTTCAAAACCAGAATAATCGTAATCTCCTTTATATGGATCTTCATCTCCATTCATATCTGCAGGACCAACTTCTAAAGAGTGAGTTGTAGATTCTGTTACAGCTGCAGCAATTTCTGTAGTACTTAAACTATTATAAAGTGTTAATGCTAAATCTCTTTCATCTTTAAAAATATCAAAATCGATACCGTTATAAGTGTCAGCCGCAGGTTCTCCTCCTAAAAATGCTGGTACTATAGAAATATTATCTCCATGCACTAAGAAATTTACAACACAGTGGTGCCCATCCAATTGAAAACCCCAAGAACCACTAGTTTCAGGATCTCCAAACATATCAATAGAATAGAAACCTGGATCCCATACAGTACTCATAATTTCACTTAACCATCCTTCAGATAATTCTGTAATTTCATATACTTTTTGGTAACCGTCTGCACTTAAAAATAATTGTAAAATATCTTTAAATGCTTCTAATTGCGTATCACTTAAATCATCATAAGTAATTCCATCTCTGTTACCATTATTTGCTGGTGTATTATGCCATAAATAAAAACGCTCGTCATCTAAACAAACAGAACCTTCTTCTAATAAAGTTGATGATAAAGAAGATCTAAAAGCAACCATTGCTGTACGCATTGCTTCAATTTCTGTATTTGTTGATTGATCTACTTCACCGGTTGTTTCACATGCTGCAGAACTTCCGCTACCATCATCTGTATCGTCTGTATCGCTACTGTTAGATACATAACCATCTGGTTGTTCACAAGCTGAAAGAGTAACGCTTGCATTTCCTAATCCATCTCCATCGGCATCTTCATACCATGTAGATTCAGTACAAGAATCATCTTCTACTGCATCATCACTCCCACACGATAATAATAATGAAACCATAAAAAATATGGTTAATAATTGTATGCTTTTAAACATCTTTTTCATTATATATAAATTTTAAATTAAACTATTTGTTAATGTAAATCTATACTTAACTCCAATTATTTAAAAATAATAGAGGTCAAAGTGACGTTTAATAAGGTGAATGAATTTAAATGTTAAGGTTTTTAACTATTTCTTGTTTATATGTAGCACTAATTGGAATAACAAAATCTTCTATTTTAAGTGTATCTTTAAAAATACTTTTTATCTTTTTTAACTGAACAATAAAAGATCGATGCGTTCTTTTAAATTCTGTTGGTGGAAGTTTTGTTAAAATATTTTTCATAGTATAACGTGCAACAATTTTTGTACCATTGGATAAATTAATACCTATATAATCGTCTAGAGCTTCAATAAAAAGTATTTCTTTAAAAAGAATATTATGTAATTTATAATCTGCTTTTATAGCTAAATGTGTTTTCTCTTCTTTTAAAAAATTTGTTTCTATTTCTTTTTTTACTTTATTTACTGAAACTAAAAAACGTTCTAAAGAAAAAGGTTTTAATAAATAATCTGATGCATTAACATTAAATCCTTCTACTGCATAATGGCTATATGCCGTTGTAAAAATAACTTTGATTTCTTTTTTTAATGATTTATAGATATCAATTCCATTAACTTCGGATATTTGAATATCCAAAAAAATTAAATCAACATTATTTTTGTTTAGATATTTTATTGCTTTTGTATGCGATGTAAATGTATTGGTTAAGTTTATAAAATCTATTGCTGAACAGTGCGTTTTAATAATTTCTAACGCCAAAGGTTCATCATCTATTGCAATAGCTTTTATCATGAAAGATCTATATCTAATTTAACTTCAAAGGTGTCTTTTGTTTCATTAATTTTTAAAAGATGCTTATTTTTATATGAAATTTGAAGTCTCTTTTTTGTGTTTTTTACACCTTCTTCTGTGATAAATTTAAGTGTTTCTTTATTAAAAACAATATCATTTTTAACAAATAATGTTAACATAAAGTTTTTAATCGTTATATCAATTACAATTGAAGATACTTTTTCTTGACTAACGCCGTATTTAAAAGCATTTTCAATAAAATTAATTAATATTATTGGTGAAATATATTTTCCTGCTGTATTTCCTTTGATATTCGTTTTTAAATCTATTTGTTTGCCAATTCGTAATTTTTGCAATTCGATAAAATCTTTTATATAATTCAACTCTTTTTCTAACGATACTTTTTCTGTATCACTTTCAGAAACAATATAGCGCATCATATCAGACAATTTTAATACTGCATCAGATGCTTTATTAGATTTTGTTAATGTTAATGCATAAATGTTATTAAGAGTGTTAAATAAAAAGTGTGGATTTATTTTTGCTTTTAGATACGAAACTTCTGCTTTTAATTTTTCTTGTTGAATTTCTTTTACTCTACTTTCTAACTTTACAAATAAAGAACCTAACCAAATTAATAAAAACTGAAAAACGAGACCATTACTAAAGTTTAAAAAATTTAAAATAGTTCTGCTATTAGGCTCTTTATTTCTTGGATATTCTAAAAAATCTGGTGGTGTTAATACATCATCAAAAGAAAACAAAAATAACGGCAAGCAAATTACTAATAATAAGCTTGTACCTATAGAAATTACATAAAGCAACCATTCTTTCTTATCATAAAAAACTGGAATTAATATATAAAAATGAATGAAAAAGAAAAAAGTTAATAAAAGGTAACTAGTAAAATTTCTTAAAAAAGGTTTGACCGTAAAAAGCTCTAAACCTTTATTAAAATCTGGAGAAGTAAATATAGGAATACTTAAAATAAATAGTGCAATTAATACATTACTTAACGTAGTTCTGTTTTTCAATATATTGCTATTAGAAATTAATAATTTTATTCAATTTAAAAAAAACTCCTGTTTAATAAAAATAAATAAGGTTAATTAAAATATATCTGAGGTTAATATTACTTTTTGAAGATATAAAAAAAGAGCTTATCAAAATTGATAAGCTCTTTTCTTTGTTATATAGATTACTATTTCTAAAAAAATAGCAATATTTTTAATTATTTAAGGCTTCTGCTCCACCAACAATTTCTAAAATTTCATTTGTAATTGCTGCTTGACGTGCTTTATTATACGTTAACAATAAATCGTCTCGTAAATCTTTTGCATTGTCTGTTGCTTTATGCATTGCTGTCATACGTGCACCATGCTCAGAAGCAAAACTATCTCTAATTGCTTTATATAATTGTGTTTTTAAAGATTTTGGTATTAAAGCTTCAACTATTTCTTCTTTAGATGGCTCAAAAATATAATCAGAGTTTACTGCATTTGCATCTCCGCCTTCAATTGGTTTTATTGGTAAAAATTGTTCAACTTGAGGTAATTGTGTAGCTGCATTTTTAAATTGATTGTACACCAATTCTATTTTATCATAAGAACCATCAACAAATAACTCCATTAATTTTTCTGCAATTGCAGCAACATTGTTAAAAGTTAAATCGTCAAAAATATCATTTCTTGTAGCAACAACTTTATATTGTTTAGCTAAAGAAGCTCCTTTTTTACCAATAGCAAATAAATCTACTTGTTTATCAGCATATTTTGCATTAATTGTTTTTGTAACTTCTTTAGTTATTGATGAGTTAAAACCACCACACAAACCTCTATTAGAAGTTACAACAACTATTAAAACTTTAGAAACTTCTCTTTGAGTAGAATACTCTCCGCTAGCATCACTATCTAAAGTTGCACTTAAATTTTGCAACAATTCAGTTAGTTTAGATGAATAAGGTCTCATTGCTACAATAGCATCTTGTGCTTTTTTCAACTTTGCAGCAGATACCATTTTCATGGCAGATGTAATCTGCATTGTAGAACCAATTGAGGTTATTCTATTACGTATTTCTTTTAAGTTTGCCATAATTTGGTAACTAGTTGTTAGTTATTAGTGTTTAACGTACCGCTAAACATTAATTGCTAATTTAAAATTGTGCTGATATTTCTTTAGCTGCAGCTGTTAAAGTAGTAATTACTTCGTCTGTTAATTTACCAGACTTTAATACATCTAAAGTATCTCTGTGTTTTGCGTTTAAATAATCGATATAATTTTTCTCGAATTTCTTAACTTGCTCAACAGGTACATCTTTTAACAAGTTTTTAGAACCTGCATAAATAATTGCAATTTGATCTTCTACTGTATATGGATCGTTTTGTGCTTGTTTTAAAATTTCAACATTACGTTGTCCTTTAGAAATTACACTCATAGTAGCTGCATCTAAATCTGAACCAAACTTAGCAAATGCTTCTAACTCACGATATGCTGCTTGATCTAATTTTAAAGTACCAGATACTTTTTTCATTGATTTGATTTGCGCATTACCACCAACTCTAGATACAGAGATACCTACGTTAATTGCTGGTCTTACACCTGAGTTAAATAAATCTCCATCTAAGAAAATTTGTCCATCTGTAATAGAAATTACGTTTGTTGGTATATATGCTGATACATCTCCTGCTTGTGTTTCAATAATTGGCAATGCAGTTAAAGAACCTCCACCTTTTACAATTCCTTTTAAAGAATCTGGTAAATCGTTCATTTCGCTTGCAATCTTATCATCATTAATCACTTTTGCAGCTCTTTCTAATAATCTTGAGTGTAAGTAAAATACATCACCTGGATATGCCTCACGTCCTGGTGGTCTTCTTAATAATAAAGAAATCTCACGGTATGCAACTGCTTGTTTAGATAAATCATCAAAAACAATTAAAGCTGGTCTTCCAGAATCTCTAAAATATTCTCCAATTGCTGCTCCTGCAAATGGTGCATAAACTTGCATTGCTGCAGGATCAGATGCATTTGCTGCAACAATTGTTGTGTATGCTAATGCGCCTTTTTCTTCTAACATATTTGCAATTGCTGCAACTGTAGAAGCTTTTTGACCGATAGCAACATATATACAATATACTGGGTTACCAGCATCGTAAAATTCTTTTTGATTTAAAATAGTATCTAAAGCTACTGTAGATTTACCTGTTTGTCTATCTCCAATAATTAACTCACGTTGACCTCTACCTACTGGTATCATAGCATCAATAGATTTGATACCTGTTTGTAATGGCTCGGTAACTGGCTCTCTATAAATAACACCTGGTGCTCTACGCTCTAAAGGCATTTCATAAGTAGTTCCTTCAATTGGACCTTTACCATCAATAGGACTTCCTAAAGTATCTACAACTCTTCCTACAATTCCTTCACCTGCTCTTAAAGAAGCAATACGTTCTGTACGTTTTACGGTAGAACCTTCTCTAATTGAAGTTGAAGCTCCTAATAATACAACACCTGCATTATCTTCTTCTAAGTTTAAAACGATACCTTCTAATCCGTTATCAAATTCAACTAATTCACCATATTGTACGTTAGATAACCCGTAAACACGAGCAATACCATCTCCTACTTGTAATACAGTTCCTACTTCGCTTAATGAAGCCTGAGCTTCAAAATTAGTTAACTGTTCTTTTAAAATTGCTGATACTTCAGCTGGTTTAATACTTGCCATCTTTTATGATTTGATGTATAATTAAATTTTTGGAATGTAATGACTGTTGTCAAATTCCTTCCTTAATTCGTTTAAATGATTAGAGATACTAGCATCATACTGCACATCTCCAACACGTAAAATGAATCCGCCTAAAATAGCAGGATTAATTTCGTTTTCTAAATTTGCCTTTTTGCCTGTTAAAGCTACAATTTTAGACATTACTTTTTCTTCTACTTCTTTTGTTAAAGCTACTGCTGTAGTTACTTTAGCAACTTGCATGTGTTTTAAAAAGTCGTAAATAATAGCATATTTTCTTGCTATTGACTCTAGCATTGCAATTCTTTTATTGTCTTGTAATAAATTAAAAACACCTAAAGTAATATTGTTAACTTTACCAGTAAACATTGCTTTTAAAACCTTCATTTTATCAGAAGTTTTAATAACAGGGCTTTTTAAAACCACTTCTAACTCATTGTTTTCTGAAATTGCAGAAACAATAAATTTCATATCATCATTTACAGCAGCCTCTTCATTAGTATCTTTTGCAAGATTTAAGATTGCTTTCGCGTAACGTAATGCTGCTCTAGCGTCTTTCATATTTTTAGTTTAAAGTAACATCTTTTAAGATTCCTTCAACTAAATCTAGTTGATCTTTCTTATTAGATAATTCTTTTTTAATTACAGATTCTGCTATACCAATAGATAATTCTGCAACATTCTTTTTAATTTCAGCTAAAGCTGCTTGCTTTTCTTGCTGAATAGAAGCTTGTGCTTTTGCAATTAAACTAGCAGTAACTTCTTTAGCATCTTCTTTAGCATCTGCAATCATTTTATCTTGAATTGCTCGTGCTTCTTTCATCATGGCATCTCTCTCTTCTCTTGCTTCTTTTATAAGTTTTGCATTATCTGCTTGTAAATTTTGCATTTCTTTACGAGCATTTTCTGCTTCTGATAAAGCACTTTCAATTCCAGATTCTCTTTCTTCTAAAGAATTTAAAATTGGTTTCCATGCAAATTTTGCTAAAAGAATTAATAATACAATTAATATTACCAATTGTAAAGCAAAAAGACCTATTGAAAAATCGTTAAAAATATCCATACTCTATTTTTGTTTTTGTTTAATTTAAAAACATTTCTGTAACCAACCGTTACAGAAATGTTTTGTTCTTTTTTCGGATTATTTACCTAAAAGTAAAGCACCAAATGCTAAACCTTCTAATAATGCTCCGATGATGATCATCGCTGTTTGGATTTTACCGGCAGCTTCTGGTTGACGAGCAATACCTTCCATTGCTTTACCACCAATTTGACCTAGTCCGATTCCTCCTCCGATTACGATTAATCCTGCTCCAATTAAATTGTACATACTAATTGATTTTTAAATATATTAATTAAACAAATTCTAATTCAACTTATAAGTTTCGATTTTCATCAAAACTAATTAATTCTATAACTAGATTTTTTAAAAAAACCTAGAAACATCATTAATGATGTTCATGTTCTTCTACAGCCATTCCAATAAACAATGCAGATAACATTGTAAAAATAAATGCTTGTAAAAATGCTACTAATAATTCTATTACTGTTAAAAACAGGGTTAAAAAGAATGAAATTCCTGTTGCCCCAACAGTACCAAATTGTGATTTTAATAAAATCATTAATGCTGCAATACCCATTACAACAGAGTGTCCTGCTGTAATGTTAGCAAATAAACGCACTAATAATGAAAATGGTTTTATTAATAAAAAACCTGCTAATTCTAATACTGCTAATATTGGTCTTAATAATTTTGGCACACCTGGCATCCATAATGTGTGAGCCCAAAAATCTTTACTACCATTAGTAATATATACTACTAAAGTAATTAATGCTAAACATACTGTTACTGCTATTTGCCCAGTTACATTAAAACCTAAAGGTGTTAAGCCCATTAAATTTAATATCCAAATAAAGAAAAATACCGTTAACAGGTAAGGCATAAATTTTCTATACTTTTTTTCTCCAATATTTGGTTTAGCTATTTCGTCTCTTACATATAAAACTAAAGGTTCTAAAACTCTACCAAATCCTTTAGGAATATCTCTTGTTTTATATTGCTTAGCCAATTTAGTAAAACCAAAAAAGATTAAAAAACCAGCTATTAAAATACCTACTACACTTTTAGTTATAGAAAAATCTAATACTTTGTGTGCATTTGTTGCATGATGTGTTTCATCAAAAGAAACAGTTGATGCATTAGCGTCTAATTCGAAAATTTTAGAATGAATTTTAGCAAACTTTAAACCTTTTCTATCTACAAGAACGTGCCCATCATCATTATGATGAAATTCTGATGACATAAAAGCAACCAAACCTTTACTAGACCATAAAATTACTGGTAAAGAAAAGCCAAAATGTTTTCTCTCTCCAGCATCATTAGAATATGAAAAAAGAGTAAAATCATGAGAATCTGCTAAGTGATGTTTTATATAATCACTTATTTCTTCTTTGCTATTTACACGCCCTCCATCGTTTTGGGTATCATGTTTTTTATCAGTACTAGAAGCAAAACTTGTAGCTGAAATAAGAACTAGCAATGCTAGTGCAAGAAATTTGATCGATTTTTGTGCAATCTTCATGGTAAAAATATGCTTTCTAAATTCCGCGCAAAAATACGCAATATTTCAAAAGTACAAACTCTTTTTTAATATATTTTTATTATTGTTTCTTCTTTAAAATTTTAGCCACAGAAATAGCTTCTGTTAATAAAAAAATAATAGTTGGAATAAATAGTGATATTCTTGAAGTAAAAGACATATTTTCTTCAGAAAATATTGGGTTATAGAATATTACACAAAAAAGAACTATTTTAAGAAAAATAGTTACAAGATATATAAAACTCAATTGTTCAAAAATTTTATCAACAGTTGAAAGCAATATAAAATTAATACAAATTAGCAATGAATAACCAAAGTGAAAAAGGTATACTTTTTTTAATGAGAAAGGCAATAACACCTCTATACTTTGTAGGTAATTTTGATGTATAGAAAAGCTTAAAAAAAATAAAGAGAAAAAAACGAAAGCAAATAGCAATATACTTTTAATCATTTAATTTATTAGCTTGTTTTATTAAAGAATACATGGATAAAAAAACTGCTACCAAGGTAACTGTTTCTTTTAAAAAAGAAGTTTCAAAAGTTGTATCTAACCATTTACCCAATAAAAATCCTAAATAAATTGTTATTCCTATTTGCAAACCGGCACCAGAAAGCTGAAGCGCCTTATTTAAAGAGTTTTTTTGCTTTTGGTTTGTCATTAATATTAATAGTTGTTCCTATTTTTGGTGTTTTCATTACACAAGTAGCATTAAAAGTTGCTCCTGGTTCTATAGATAGTTTTCCAGTAGTTACATCTCCAGTAATTAAAGCAACTGCTTTTACTGTTAATGTTTTTTCTACATTCAATTGCCCAGAAATTTCCCCTTCAACATCAGCATTACCCGCAAATACATTTCCTTTAACTTTACCTTCTGCCCCTATAATAACTCTTCCTTTTGTGGTTAAATTACCTTCTAAGATTCCGTCTATTCTAAAATCTCCTTCGGATTTAATTTCACCAACTATTGATGTGTTTTTTGAAATAACATTTCGTTCCATACTTTAATTTTAATCTTTTTTAATGGAAGTTTATAATTTTGATTTATTCTTCTAATTGAGCTATAATCTCTCTTGCTTTTTTACCCTCTTCTGTATTACCATAACTAACTGCTACAAATTCTAAAGCTATTTTATAAGCTTGTTTGTCTTTATGTTTTCCGATTGCATAAGCTTTTAGCAACTCGAATTTAGGAATTAATTTAGAATTTGAAATTGTTGCTAAATAATCATCAATCATAATTACAACGTCTTTAAATTTACCTGCTTTATACAAATAATACATTGTACTATAATTTTTTTCTACTTCATCAACAGCTACATCTTCAGTAATTTTTTCATTAGGATTTAAAATAATCTTTGCAAATTGAGTATCTGGGTACTGATTAATAATTACGTTTTTATAAATTGTTGCTTTATCGGTATCTCCTAAATCAGAATAAATTTGATATAAATGCCAATTTATAGGTAAAATTAATTCTTTTTTAGGGTTTAATGAAGCTAATCTTTCTAACCTTAATTTTGCTAAATTTTTGTTGTTAAATTGTTCTTTATAAATTAATCCTAATTCGTATAAAGATTGATTTCTATCAATAAGTAAAGTATCTAAAGTTTCTTTTTTTGTAGGTATTGAACTAATATAAGAGTCTAAATCGTATTTTAAATTAACCTTATTTACTTGTATAGAATCAATATTATTGTTGGTATTAATTGTTGCGTTTTCTGACCAACGCCAATTGTCTGCCAATTTTCTAGTTCCCCAAAATTTTTCAAATTCAGTTTTCCCAAAACTTAAAGCTTGTGCATTATAAAAATACCACTTTCCTTTTCTTGCTGATTGTAAAGATACACTAGCACTACCAAAAGCAATTTGATTTAATCTTAATTGTGCTGCTTCTTCATCTGCTATTTTTATTTTTTCTATATGTTTTTCAAAAAACAGTTTTTGTTCTTCTTTTGATAAACTTGCAATTCTTAAAATACTATCATTTTTAGTAACTATATTTTCGAACTTAATTAAAGACGCTAAGTTTTTGTGTTTTCTTCTAATTCGTCTAAATCTAATATCTAAAGTATCAGTTGTTATTTGTAAAACACTATCAAAATAAGAACTAGCTAATTGGTATTCTGCATTTTTAAAATTATAATCACCTAACTTTTCATAGGTATATGTTTTTTGAATATTGCTTCCGTTTTTAGCTCTTAATGAATTGTTATAATTTTTAATGGCTAATTCTACATTATTATTATTTTCTTGTAAAACTGCGGTTTGATAATACAACTCATCTAAATAAGGTCTATTATCTCTATCTTTTATTAATTTTTGCAATCGTGCTAATATTACTGATGACAAAGAATCTTTAGTTGAGTTTTTTGCCAATTCTATATTTGCATGAATTTTATATTTATAAGGTGCTTTTTTAAAATTAATAATTTTATCAAAATAAATAACTGCGGAATCTTTTTTGTTTTCAGCGCTATACATTTGTCCTAAAACAAATAAGTTTCTTGCCGCTTGATTTCTATTATTTAATGTTTTTGTTGATAATTGCAAGTGTTTTTTGGCTAGCTGTAAACTATCAGAATTAACATAAGCCATTGCTAAAGCTGTATGTGCCTGTTCTTTAATTACATCTGGCAAGTCTGCCTCTAAAGTGTCTCTAACTACTAACAAAAGCTTCATTGCTTCAATAGCAGTTTCTTCATTATCGTTTCTAAGATTAGCTTTAGCTCTCCAAATTTTAGTTTCAGCAATTAAATCTGCTTGTGGGTAATTTGCTATAACATAATTTAAGGCTTCTATAGCAGGAATAAATCTTTGAGTATAATAACGAGCTTTACCTAACAGTAAATATGCATCATCAATTTTTCTGTTGCGCTCCATTCCATCGATATTCATTCCATGTTTTTGAATGGCTTTTACGGCTTTTTCTTCCGCTCTTTCAAAAGTTGTAGTTTGTTTTTTTTGTTTGGTTTTACTTTTTCCAAAACCTGCGCCAGGTCCATTATTAAAAACAGGAGCAACAATTTTGTCTTTTTCAAAAACAATAGGCTCTATAGGTAAAACCTTAAACCAATTATCTTTATACTCTTTGTTTATTTGATCAATTCCTTTATTAAAAGCTTCTTGACCATTAAATAAAACATTGTATTTGGTATTAATTGCGTGAAAATTTCTACTAACAACGGTGTCTTTTTTTGTACTACAGGAATATATAGCTACAAAAAGAAAAAAAATGATAATTATTTTAAAGGTATTTTTCACGCTGATAAATCTAAACTAAATATTGGTTTTATGAAACTAAAAACTCTTATTTACAACTAATTTCTTTGAGAAATAGTATAAATAAGAGTGTAAAAATAGTAATAAATTAAAGATTGCCTATTTAAACTGCAAAATAGCTCTCTAATTCTTTTAAAGTTTCTGATGATGTTTTAATGTCTTTTACTACATTTCCTTTATCTAAAACTACAATTCGCTCGCAAACCTCTGTAACATGTGTTAAATCGTGACTAGAAACCATTACTGTAACTTCTTTATTATCAGCCAATTCTTTAATTATTTTCTTAAGTCTAATTTGCGTAGTTGGATCTAAATTTGCAAAAGGTTCATCTAAAATAACCACTTTTGGGTTTCCCATCATTGCAGCAATAATTCCTGCTTTTTTCTGATTTCCCTTACTTAAATCTCTTAAAAATTTCTTTTTACCCAGCAATTCTCCGTTAAAAAATTCTTCAAACTGATTTAAAAATTTTGTAACATCGGCTTTATTCATTCCTCTTAAATCTCCAATAAATTCAAAATACTCTTCTGCGGTTAAGTAGCCAATTAAAAAAGATTCATCAATAAAAGAACCCGTAAAGTTTTTCCAATTTTCGCTAGTGTTTACTTTAATATCATGATTTGTTATTGAGCCAGTAGAAGGTCTTACCAAATCTAACAAAATATTAAAATAAGTAGTTTTTCCGGCTCCATTATTACCTACTAATCCAAAACTTTGACCTGTAGGAATTTCTAAAGAATCTATGTGTAATACTTCTGCTTTTCCGTATTTTTTTGAAAGTTGCGTAGTTTGTATCATTTTGTTTTGTATTAGTTTTCTTGATTAAATGCGTGAATCATTATATATTTATTTTTGATGTATTTATTGGTTATTGCTGTCATTAATTTTTTATGCAACGCAATACCAATAAAACCTAAAGCTGCAATTACAACAACGGCTATTTCGAAACTTACCAACCAATTTATCAGCCCAAAAATTGCCATTGGTAAGAGCATTAATGGAAAACCTATTAACCACTGTACTGCACCTGTTCCTTGAAAATTAAAGGCTGCTTTTTCATCTAAATTTATCTTTTTTCTATTAAAAGTACCTCCATATAAAATTATATGAGAGTTTACACCAATATTGTAAACCATGGCTGCAAAGTGAACTAAAAGTATTTTCCATCCGAAATAAACATACGGAATTCCAAGAACAAAAAGAATTACAACACTAATGGTCATAATTGTAAATTTAGATTTTAAATAACGTTCGTATTTAAAATTTTGTGTCATTAACATTTTATAATAACTGCTATCCCAAGCTGGAATGAATTGCCCAAAATTGATTAAGAAAGTTCCTGTGGAAAAAATTCCAACCAAAACATACATAAACTCCATTTTTAAATACATAGGTTGTGTATAGAAAAATAAACCATAACCTAAACCCATTGCCAACATCCAAATTGAAGATTTTGTTCGCTTATTTCTCCACATTAAACGTAAATCGTTTTTTATAAATGGTGCTAAATCTCCTAATCTTTCTGTAAAAGATAAATCTGACGTATTAACTTCTTTTGTTTTTTCAGAAATTAACGCATCTAAATAAATTTCTTTGCGTAATTGTTTGTAATTAATACTATATAAAAGAACTAATAATGCTAAGAAAATTAAAGAATAAATAGGGTTTTGGTATAAGTAATCAAAACCGCTACCCACAAAACCTGGTAAATTAAACCATTGATAATGTTGCACTAAATAGCCTCCAATTAAAAGAACCAATAAACCTGCAAAAATTTTATTGTTTTTGTTAATCAGAAAATTAAAAAAATTAGCAGATTGTATGAGTAAAACCATAGAAAACAACCAACCTAAAACACCAGTAATATTATAACCTTCCTTAATTAAAACAACTGAAAATGGAATGTAAAAAAACAAACTCATCATGTTAAAAAACGAGAATGACGATTTTGCCAAAATATAATGTGCAATCTTGCTTTTTTTGATAGGTAAAATTAACATGGGTTTGATATTCATAACAGGTAATTTTTGCATGAGATATCTAAAAATTAAATCGCCAATTATAGCAAATAACAAAAAGGAATTAACTAAAACTAATGGATCTTTATCTGGAAACTGTTCTTTAATAATATAATAGCCTTCAATACCTAAAATTAGAAAACTTACTGCAAAATAAAGTGCTAAAAGCACCATTAAAATGTTTATAAAAACGCTTTTTTGCCAATTTGCAGATCTAAAATATTGTTTCCATTCTAGTTTTAAAAAATGTGAAATCATAAAGTTGATAAATTAGTTTGATTAGTAATTAGTTGCTTAAAAATTGATTTTGTTACACAATTTATACAATATTATATTCTGGGTAGGTTTCTTGTAACAATTCTTCTGCTTTTTTGGGGATCACAATTAAAGAAATATAAGAGTAAATTATGACTATTGTTACAAGACCAGCAAAAATGCACTTTCCTACAACAGAAGTAAAGCTATCTGAAAAAGTTGATAATTGAAAAAAGTTTGAAAAAATAAGTATAGAATTAACAGAACCTGTTTTAAATATCATCTCCTCTAACATATATTTTCTTTCTTTTTCTTTAAATCTTTTATTGGATTTTTTAATAAGTTTTTGAGCTAAAACAACATCAATAATTGCTAAAATTAACATTATTATCAAAAAAATATTCTCATTTATTTTAAAATCTAGTAAGGCGTAAAAAAAACTAAAAATGAATAATGTTGTTATTATTTTGGGTATAGAAAACCACTCTTTCATAAATTTCCATAAAATTTTAGCATATCTTTTACTTAATTGTTTTTGTTTGGTTTCAACGACATCCATAAAACCAAAAATTCCAAATTTTTTAAACGATTTATCTCTTGCATCTTCAAAAGAAATATTAGGAGTTTCTTTTGAAATTTGCTCTATATCATTTGCTAAATGATCTACCAATTCTGTTTGAACATCATAATGCTCTACAAAATGTTTGCGTGTAAATTTATATAGTTCTTCTATGTGAAGTTGTGTGAGTTTCATTAGCTAAAAAGATTAAGTTCTATAATTTTAATTTTTTTTAGAGTTTTTAAGTGCACTAAAACACCAGCATAAGTAAAGATTGAATTCAAAACTGTAACTATATACCAAACCAAAAGTTGAGTTTCCTTAGAAACGGATATAATTCCTTCAGGTTTTACAAATTGAATTACACCATTTAACAATAAAAAAGAAAAGAAAACATAAAAACTGCTATAAGTTAGGTAACCAGATTTTTTCTGTGATAAAACTTCTTTGAAATTTAAAAAAACACCATAAATAACTGGACCAAGTAATAAAATTATAGTTGTGGTTTTGAATAAGTTTATTGTAGAAACAAAAATTGTAGAATAATATAAAATACCAAAAAGTAAAATAATAAATATAGAATCTAGATTTGTAATTAACTCTTTTACCTTGTTAAAATATTGTTTTCGAACAATCTTATTAATCCCTAAAAGTCTTCTTTTAGTTAAATCTTTGAAACTATCTTTCCACCCTAAGCTAACAAAAGACTTTTGAACCAGTTTTTTAAATTCTTCTTCTTTCTCTAATTTTATTTCAACATCAGAAACAACGTGATCTAACATTTCTATTCTGATGTCCCAAAATTTTACACCTTCAGTTTGTAAACGTTTGTCTATGTATTGTATTTGTTCTTTTGTTAATTCCATAGCTTATACAATTACATTTGGATAGTGATTTTTTATTTCTTTCTTATTTTGATAATAAACATGTTCTAAACACCAATAAGTTAAAATCAGAATAACAACTACAATAATTTGAATATAATTATGGATCGTATTTTCATAGCTGGCATTATTTCTAAAATATTTAATAGGATCTAGAATTAAAAAATAAAAAGAATAAACAAACCAAAACATATACTCTGACCTATTTAAGATTAAAAACTTATCTTCAGATAAACTTAGCTTAGTCCTTATTCCAAACTGTACTACAAGAAAAATAAAAAATACATTTATATTAGAAAAAAACTCTTTTGGGTTCTCATATAAATTCATCAAATAAACAAATCCAAAAAATAAACCAATTGATATAATAATTTTAGGAACCTTAAAAAAGGTTCTTAAATGCTTAAAAGTCAGTTTATAAAATTTCTTTTTAACAGACAGTTTTTTCTGTTCTAAAAAATCTTTAAAACCATTTCCTCCAAATTCTTTATGAATTTTAATTATTTCGTTTTTAAAATTTAGAGTTTGGTTTTTATCTAATTTTTCTTCCAATTTAGTCGCAAAATGATCTACAATCTCTGATCTTACATCATAATACTTTATTCCGCAAGACTTTAAATATCTATTTAATTTAGCTAATTGCTCTTTTGTTAATTCCATAGCTAAAACTTTACTCCAAACTAAATTTAGGGTTCACCAAATGTTGCATCGTTTTTAAAAACTCTTGCATTTCTGCTAATTTATTCGCAGTTTCTTTGGTGCCATTTTCAGTCAACTTATAATATTTACGTAAACGGTTTCCAACTTTTGCAACCTCAACATCTAATAAACCATCTGCTTCTAATTTATGTAAAGCTGGGTACAAAGCACCTTCTGTAATTTTTAATTCGCCTTTGGTAAGTTCTTTTACTTTTTGTGTAATTTCATACCCGTACATTTTATCATTACTTTCTAATAACTTTAAAATAATGGTTTGTAAAGAACCTTTGTATAGTTTTTGATTTCCCATGTTTTTTTTAAATAAATAATCGATTATATGTTTGTACGAAACGCATCAAATATACATAATTTTCTTATGTATAAAATACTTATGTATATTTTTTAGATAAAAAAATCCTGAAAAATTAATTTCAGGATTCTTTTTATTGTTCTTTAATAAGTATTAAGTACTATTTTTCTACCTTTAAAACATCTGCAATTATGCGTTCTAATTCTGCTTTTGGTAAAGCTCCATTTGCCATTTGTGGCTGACCCTCTGCAGGACAAAACAACATTGACGGAATGCTTCTAATACCAAATGCAGCAGATAATTCTTGTTCTGCTTCAGTATCAATTTTATAAATATCTATTTTACCTTCATACTCATCAGACAATTGCTCTAAAACAGGCGCTAAAGACTTACAAGGTCCGCACCAATCTGCATAAAAATCTATTAATGCTGGTTTGTTGCCTTCAAAAGACCATTCTTTGTTTTTTTCAAAATTAAAAACCTTTTCTAAAAAGGTAGCTTTAGTTAAATTTTCTGTCATTATTTAAAATTTATTTTACTGAATTTATTTCAGCATCATTATGTAAAAATAGTCGTATAATTTTTTAAAAATTACGTTTTACTTACAATTCTCAAATTCAAACGTTAAAAAATGTTAAAATACTATAAATATGTAAGATAACTGTTAATTTTGAGAGCATAACCAAAGTTCTTTTTATGATGTACAAACAAATAATTATTCCAATTCTTTTTGCAAGTTTAGTTTTCACTTCTTGTAAAGAAGAAGTAAAACAAAGAAATATTAACGTGAATTACCCAGAAACCACAAAAAAACCAGTAATAGATACTATTTTTGGAACAACAGTAACTGACAATTATAGATGGTTAGAAGATGATAAAAGTGAAGAAACTGAAACTTGGGTAAAAGCTGAAAACGAAGTTACTTTCGATTATTTGAGTAAAATTCCATACAGAGAACAATTAAAAAACAGATTAACAGAACTTTGGAATTATGAAAAAGTAGGAAGACCTTTTATAGAAGGAGATTACACATATTTTTATAAAAATGATGGTTTGCAAAATCAATATGTAGTTTATCGTAAAAAAGACAATACAGAACCTGAAGTTTTTTTAGATCCAAATACTTTTTCAGATGATGCAACTACTTCTTTGGGTTCTTTAAGTTTTTCTGAAAATGGTAAAACAGCTGCGTATTCAATTTCCGAAGGAGGTTCTGATTGGAGAAAAATTATTGTGCTAGATGCCCAATCTAAAACCGTTAAAGAAGATACTTTAGTTGATGTAAAATTCTCTGGAATTTCTTGGTACAAAAACGAAGGTTTTTATTACTCTAGTTATGATAAACCTAAAGGAAGTGAATTATCTGCAAAAACAGACCAACACAAATTATACTATCATAAATTAGGAACTTCTCAAAAAGAAGACAAAGTTATTTTTGGCGGAATTCCATCAGAAAAACACAGATATGTTGGTGGTTATTTAACAGATGACAACCGTTATTTAATTATTACAGCATCTGTTTCCACATCAGGTAATAAATTATATATCAAAGATTTATCAAAAGAAAACAGCCCTTTAATTACAATATTAGATGATGTAAAAAGCGATTCTTATGTAATTGATAATAGAGGTAGTAAATTATATTTAGTTACCAATTTAAATGCACCAAATCAAAAAATAGTAACAGTAGATGCTGCCAATCCTACAAAAGAAAACTGGAAAGATTTTATTCCAGAAACAGAAAATGTTTTAAGCCCTTCAACTGGCGCTGGTTATTTCTTTGCAGAATATATGGTTGATGCTGTTTCTAAAGTTTTACAATACGATTTTGATGGCAATTTAATTAGAGAAGTAAAATTACCAGGAGTAGGTTCTGCTAATGGTTTTGGCGGAAAAACAGACGCTACAGAATTGTATTTTTCTTTTACAAATTATAGCACTCCTGGATCTTTGTATAAATTAAACCCAAAAGACGGATCGTATATTTCTTATTGGAAACCTTCTATTGCATTTAATGCTGATGATTATGAAAGCAAACAAGTTTTTTACAATTCTAAAGATGGCACAAAAATTCCAATGATTATCACGCATAAAAAAGGTATAGAATTGAATGGAAAAAATCCAACCATTTTATATGGCTATGGTGGTTTTAATGTAAGCTTAACACCTAGTTTTAGAATTACAAATGCTGTTTGGATGGAGCAAGGTGGTGTTTACGCTGTGCCTAATTTACGTGGAGGTGGAGAGTATGGAAAAAAATGGCACGATGCAGGAACACAACTAAAAAAACAAAATGTTTTTGACGATTTTATTGCTGCAGCAGAATATTTAATTGAAAATAATTACACATCATCCAATTATTTAGCTATAAGCGGTGGCTCTAATGGAGGTTTATTAGTGGGCGCAACAATGACACAAAGACCAGATTTAATGAAGGTTGCTTTGCCGGCAGTTGGTGTTCTAGACATGTTGCGTTATCATACTTTTACTGCTGGCGCAGGATGGGCTTACGATTATGGAACTGCAGATGACAGCAAAGAAATGTTTATTTATTTAAAAGGATATTCGCCAGTACACAATGTAAAAGAAGGTGTTCAATATCCTGCAACATTGGTTACTACAGGAGATCATGATGATAGAGTTGTACCTGCACATAGTTTTAAATTTGCTGCAGAATTACAAGACAAACAATCAGGAAATAATCCTACATTAATAAGAATTGAAACCAATGCTGGTCATGGAGCAGGAACTCCAGTTTCAAAAACCATTGAGCAATATTCAGATATTTTTGGATTTACGTTATATAATATGGGGTATAATCAATTACCAAATCCGCCTAAAAGTAAAATCAAATCTTAATTTTGTAACAAATCATTACTTTCTAACACTAATCAGTCAAATCATTTTAAACTAAACAACAATGAAAACCCTTAAAAAAGTATTTTTTGTCTCTGCAATAGCCTCTTTAGGTTTGGTTGCTTGCAAACAAGAAAAAACTGAAGAAAAAGCTCCAGGAATTGCACTAGAAAACATGGATAAAACTGTAAAACCTACAGATGATTTTTTTAGACATGTAAACGGAACATGGTTAGATAAAACAGAAATTCCAGACGATCAAACTTCTTGGGGAGGTTTTAATCAACTTCGTAAAAAAACAGATGCAGATGTTTTAACTATCTTAAACAAAGCTATTGAAGAAAGGGATTTTCCAAAAGTAAAAGACGCTCAAGGAAATGAGATAGATTCAGACCAAGAAAAAGCAGTAAACTATTACGAAAGTATTATGGACACTGTTTCTAGAGATAAACAAGGCAAAACTCCAGTAATGCCTTTTCTTTCAAAAATTGATGAACTAATAACAAAAAAAGACATTGAAAATTATATTACAAACATGGCGCCTTATGGAGGCGGTGGATTGTATGGCTTTGGTGTTTTTAATGATTTAAAAAACAGTAGTGTTAATGCAGGTTATATGTTTCCTGGCGGATTAGGTTTGTCTAGAGATTATTATGTAGATGATAAAGTAAAAGATAAACTAGAAAAATATGAAGAATTTGTAGCAAAAATGTTACAAGAATTTGGTGATGATGAAGCAGCTGCTAAAAAAAATGCGGCTACAATAGTTGCTTTTGAAGCTAGCTTGGCGGCACCAATGATGACCAAAGAAGAAAGTAGAGATACTCGTAAAATGTACAATCCAATGAGCGTAGCAGAACTTACTAAATTGGCTCCTGCTATTGATTGGAAAGCGCATTTAACAGGAATTGGTGTAAAAGATATTGATAGAGTTATTGTTACAGATCCTGGCTATTTTAAAGCCATGAACAACATTTTTAAAACAAGTTCTGTAAAAGATATTAAACTATTATTACGTTGGAATACAATTAATACTTCTTTAAGCCTATTATCTACAGATTTAGAAAAAGCTAATTGGGAGTTTTATAGTAAAGAAATGCGTGGAGCAAAAGCACAGCGCCCAAGAGATGAACGTGCTCTAAGTAACTTAAATGGTGCTGTTGGTGAAGCGTTGGGTAAATTATACGTAGATGCTAAATTTCCGCCAGAAGCTAAAAAGAAAGCCAAAGAAATGATTGATAATGTAATGCTAGGTTTCGAAAAACGTATTGCACAATTACCTTGGATGAGTGAGGAAACAAAAGAAAAATCTTTAGAAAAATTACACAAATTAACTGTAAAAATTGCCTATCCAGATAAATGGAAAGACTACTCTGAATTACAAGTTAAAGGATTAAAAGAAGGAGGTACATATTTTGAAAATGCTATTAACGTTACAAAATGGAACTATGATAAAAATATGGCTAAATTAGGTAAAGAAGTAGACAGAACAGAGTGGGGAATGTCTCCACAAACAGTAAATGCTTACTTTAATCCTGTAAATAACGAGATTGTTTTTCCTGCTGCAATTTTACAACCTCCATTTTATGATTACAAAGCTGATGAAGCTGTAAATTATGGAGGAATTGGCGCTGTAATTGGTCATGAAATATCTCATAGTTTTGATGATTCTGGATCTCGTTTTGATGGTGATGGTAACTTAAAAAACTGGTGGACAGATGAAGACTCAGAAAAGTTTAAAGAAGTAGGTAGTAAACTTATAAAACAATATAGTGATATTGTAGCTATAGATAGCTTACACTTAAATGGCGAATATACATTAGGTGAAAACATTGGAGATTTAGGTGGTGTACAAGCTGCGTATGAAGGTTTACAAATCTTTTTAAACAAAAATGGTCGTCCAGCTGATATAGATGGTTACACTCCAGAGCAACGTTTTTTCCTTTCTTGGGGAACAATCTGGAGAACCAAAATGCGAGATGAAGCTTTAAAAAACTTAATTATGACCAATACACATGCACCTGGAATGTATAGAGCTTATATGCCTTTAAAAAACGTAGACGCTTTTTACAAAGCTTTTAATGTAAAAGAAGGTGATAAAATGTATTTAAAACCAGAAGATAGAGTAAGAATTTGGTAATGTGTCTTAAACTTATTCTGTTATGGTTCTAATCTACCAAATTGTAAAAAATTAAAACCAATGCTTTCGCATTGGTTTTTTTATTGGGCACAAAAAAAGCCTTTCAATTTCTTGAAAGGCTATAAATTATTTGTGGTCCCACGAGGACTCGAACCTCGGACCACCTGATTATGAGTCAGGTGCTCTAACCAACTGAGCTATAGGACCTATAATTTAGGCTGCAAATGTACTATTATTTTTAAATAATTTGCAAAAAAAATTAAATAATTATACGGTTCTATTCATTAACCATAAACCAAAACTTTTTAAACTTTCCTTATTAGCCTCAGTAATATCCATATAAGATAAAGTATCGAAAGATTTTTGTGTATAATATTCTATTAATTCTTTTACAAAACTTGGAATATCGTTTTGCTCAAAAATTCTAGTTACTTCAGCAATTTTTATTGAATTATCTTCTAATTTCTGGTTATAAAAAAACTGTAACTTATTTTTATCTTCTGTATTTGCAACCTCTAAAGCTTTAAGGTATAAATATGTTTTTTTATTTTCAATAATATCTCCAGCAATTTGTTTTCCAAAAGTTTCAGGATCTCCAAAAGTATCTAAATAATCATCTTGTAACTGAAAAGCCAATCCTAGGTTCAATCCAAAATCATAAATTAAGTCGGCATTTTTAGCATCAGTTTCTGCTACAATTGCTCCCATTTTTAATGCTGCCGCAACCAAAACAGATGTTTTTAAACGAATCATATTAATATATTCATCAATAGTAACATCATTTCTAGTTTCAAAATCGACATCTAATTGTTGCCCATCACAAACTTCTAAAGCAGTTTTACTGAATAATTTTGCCAGTTTTTGAAAAACAATTGGCTCATAGTTTTCAAAATATTGATAGGCTAAAATGAGCATAACATCACCTGAAAGAATACCTCTGTTCAAATCCCATTTTTCATGTACAGTTTGCTTACCTCTTCGTAAAGGAGCATCATCCATAATATCATCATGTACCAATGTAAAATTATGAAAAACCTCAACAGCCAAAGCTGCTGGCATTGCTTTTTTATAATTATCAGAAAAAATATCTGCAGCCATCAATGTTAAAATTGGGCGTATTCTTTTACCACCTAATTGTAAAATATAATCTACAGGTTCATATAAGTTTTTAGGCTCTTTAATCCAGTTTTTAGATTTCAAATAATCTAAAAATTCTTGTTGATAATGTAAAATGTCCAAATCTGTATTTTTTTGTAAAAATAATGTAAAGAATTTCTTCTTTTAAAGGTAAATGCTAAAAAAAATACTAAAACTTTGGAAACTTTTTTTGTTTTTAAAGTTTCCTTACGTATTTTTGCAATCGAAAGATGAAAGAAAAAATTATAGAAAAGGCAAGTGAATTATTCTTAAAACTAGGTTTTAAGAGTGTAACCATGGATGATATTGCAAATGATTTAGGCATTTCTAAAAAAACTTTATACAAATATTTTAGTAACAAAGTTTCATTGGTTGAAGACACTATAACAACTATGCATGATTCATGTTTTATGGTTATAAACATGATTATAAATCAAAATTTTAATGCAATAAAAGAGAATTTTGAAGTTAAAAAAATGTTTAAAGAAATGTTTCAAAACGCATCTTCCTCGCCTATTTATCAGTTAAAAAAATATTACCCAAAAATTCATCAAAAAACAATGCAAAAAGAAATTGTAATGTTTTCTGAATGTTTGAAAAATAACTTAACAAAAGGCATAGAAGAAGGTTTTTATAGAAGTGATATTAATATAGAATCTGCAACACAATTTTATTTTACATTAGTTTTCAGTGTTCATGAAAATACGGTAGAAAATCATAAAATTCCAAAATTAGAACAAGAGGCTTTAGTGTATCATACAAGAGCAATTGCCACAGAAAAAGGATTAAAAGAGTTAGAAAATCAATTAAAAAACAATCAGTTATAAATGAAAAAGTATATATACATAATTTGTTTTTTTGTTTTTACATGTACTGTAAAAGCGCAAGAAAAAACAATAGAACTTTCTTTAAACGAAGCAGTAAAATACGCACTAAAAAATAGCTATAACACCAAAGTTGCAGCTAATGATATTAAAGCTGCAAAAAAAGTAAAATGGGAAACAACAACTATTGGTTTACCTCAAATAAGTGCTAGTGTAGATTATCAAAATTGGTTAAAACAACAAGTAACAATCTTAGATTTTGATGGTGATGGAATAAATGAACCGTTTGTTTTTGGTACAAAACAGAACTTAAATGCAACTGCAACTTTAACTCAATTATTATTTGATGGCTCTTATTTAGTAGGTTTAGAATCTGCTAAAACCTATTTACAAATTTCTGAACAAGCTAAAGAAAAAACAGCATTAACTACAAGAGAAACTGTAATTAACGCTTATGGAAATGTTTTAGTAATTGAAAAAAACATAGAAATTTTAGAAAGAAATAAAGAAGTTAATGATAGAATTCTAAAAAGTGCAAAAATTGGATATGAAAATGGTTTATCTGAATTGGAAGATGTAGAACAGTTTGAAATTATTAAAGGAAACATCAACAACAACATTAAAGCATCTAAAAGATTAAAAGACATTGCTTACAAATTATTAAATATTTCTTTAGGAAATAATATCAACACAAAACTTATTTTAACAGATACTTTAGATGGTTTAATTTTAACAAATACAGATTTAAATTTACTTGGTGGAAATTTTGTTTTAGACAACCATATAGATTTTAAAATTGCAAAAAACGATAGAAGAAGCAAACATCTTTTAATGAGGCTAGAACAAAGTAAAGCTTTACCAAGTTTAAGTGCATATTTAAATTATGGTACAACTGCAAACTCTAATACATTTACTTTTTTTAACAGTGATCAAGAGTGGTTTAATTCTTCTCTTTTTGGCGTAAGTTTAAATATACCCATTTTTAGTAGCTTTAAAAGAAGTGCAAGAACTGCACAAGCAAAAATTGCTTTAGAAACTGCAGACATCCGTTTAGAGGAAACAAAACAACGTTTAAGTTTAGCAGCAGAAAATGCAAAAAGCGATTATCAATTAAGTATCGATAATTATCAAACTGCAAAGAAAAATTTAAACTTAGCTGAAAGAATTGAAAAGAAACAACAAGTAAAATTTGATGAAGGTTTAACAACAAATTTCGATTTATTACAAGCTCAAAACCAGTTATACACACAACAAACTGCATACACACAAGCAATGTTAAATATTATTGCAACAAAAGCAGCTTTAGAAAACGCATTAAATATTCCAATAAAATAATTAAACAAGAGATGAAAAAAATATATTCACTAATACTAGTAACACTAATTTTATTTTCTTGTGGAGATAAAAAAGTACAAACTGTAGATGAAGTTTTAGCAACAAATGATATTGCTCAAATAAAATCTAAAAAAGCAGAAATTGATGCAAAACAACAAGCATTATCTTCTGACTTAAAAAAAATAAACGATAAATTAGATAATTTAGACGAAAACAAAAACATACCATTAATTACAACTTTTGCAGTAAAAGAAGAAGTTTTCACTCATTTTATTGAACTACAAGGTAATGTGCAAACAAAACAAAATGTTTTGGTATATCCAGAAATGCAAGGAATTTTAGAAAGTGTTTTTGTAAAAGAAGGGCAAAAAGTTAGTAAAGGTCAAGTTTTAGCAAAAATTAACGATGGAGGTTTATCTCAACAATTAGCACAATTAAAAATAAATGCACAATTAGCAAAAACAACGTTTGAGCGTCAACAAAGATTGTGGAATCAAAAAATTGGGTCAGAAAT
Organism: uncultured Polaribacter sp.; assembly: GCF_947500975.1. Classification (GTDB taxonomy): domain Bacteria; phylum Bacteroidota; class Bacteroidia; order Flavobacteriales; family Flavobacteriaceae; genus Polaribacter. The sequence continues at coordinate 225,390 of NZ_CANMUE010000003.1, read as the reverse complement.
TCAGTTTTTACAAGCCAAAGCAACTTATGAAACTCAAAATAGCGCCGTAAACCAATTAAAAAGCCAGTTAGGTAAAGCTACCATTAGAGCTCCTTTTTCTGGAATTATTGATGATGTTTTTAAAGAAAAAGGAACTGTTGTTGCTCCAGGAATGGGAGCAGAAATTTTTAGAATTGTAAACCTATCTAACATGTATATTGAAACTGAAGTACCAGAAAATTACATTGGTAGTATCACAAAAAACAAATCTGTAGAAGTAAATTTTCCTATTCTTGGAGAAACTGTAGCTTCTAAAATTAGACAAGTTGGTAATTTTATCAACCCTAGTAATAGATCTTTTAAAATTGAAATTGGTGTTCCTAATTTAAAAGGAAAAGTAAAACCAAACTTAACAGCAAGGTTAAAATTGAACGATTATACAAATGAAAATGCCATTTTAATTCCACAAAGTATCATATCAGAAAATGCAAATGGAGAGCAGTTTATTTATATCGTAAAAAATAAAAAAGACAATAATGAAGCTCTTGCAGAAAGACTAATCATTGAAACAGGAAAAACGCAAGGAGACTTTATAGAAGTTACTAAAAACCTTGCTACAGATGCAGAAATAATTGTAGAAGGAGCAAGAAGTGTTAATAATGGTCAGGTTGTAAAAGTGATCAATAAAAAGTAGAAAAATGGCTAAGAAAAACAAACAAGTAGATAAAGAATTTAAACTTTCTTCTTGGGCAATAAATAATAAAACTACTATTTATGTCTTAATGTTTTTAATTCTTTATTTAGGAATTTCGGCATATTTTACCATGCCTAGAGAAAATTTTCCTGAAATAAATGAAACCAAAATTTACATTAGCTCTGTATATCCAGGAAATACTGCAGAAGATATTGAAAAACTGATTACAAACCCATTAGAAGACAAACTAAAATCGGTAAGTAATGTTGTTAAAATTACATCAACATCTCAAGAAGATTATTCTATTATTACTGTAGAATTTGATGAAAGCATTGATGTAAATAAAGCAAAGCAGAAAGTAAAAGACGAAATAGATCAAGAAACAGCTGGTGAAGATTGGCCAACTTTTAATGGAGCAAAAGTTACCCCTAATATTTTTGAGCTAAGTATGTCTGAAGAAATTCCGATTTTAAATATCAATATTTCTGGAAATTACCCAGTTGCAAAACTAAAAGAATATGGAGAGTATTTACAAGATGAAATTGAAGATTTAACCGAAATTAAAAAAGTAGATATTCGTGGAGCTCAAGACAAAGAAATTGAAGTTGCAGTAGATATTTACAAAATGATGGCTGCAAAAGTAAGTTTTGATGATATTACAAATGCCATCAATCGAGGTAATGTTACTATGTCTGCTGGTAATTTTATTACAAGCCAGCAGAGAAGAACCATTAGAATTATTGGAGAAATTGATAAACCTTCAGATTTAGGAGATTTTGTTATCAAATCAGAAAACCAAAACCCTATTTACTTAAAAGATGTAGCTCAAATTTATTTTAAAGATAAAGACAAAACAACGTACGCAAGAGAAAATGGTGAAGCAGTTGTAATGCTAGATGTTAAGAAAAGATCTGGCGAAAACATGGTTGCCGCTGCTGATAAAATTGGTGTAATTGTAGCAGATGCTAAAAAAGATTATTTTCCTTCAGATTTAGGAGTTACCATTACTAATGATCAATCTCCAAAAACAATTGGTCAAGTAGACGATTTGGTAAATAACATCATTTTTGGTGTTATTTTAGTAGTTATTGTTTTAATGTTTTTCTTAGGATTTAAAAATGCAATTTTCGTTGGTTTTGCAATACCAATGTCTATGTTTATGTCGCTAATGATATTAGGGGCAATGGGTTACACCTTAAACACTATGGTGCTTTTTGGTTTAATTATGGGACTTGGAATGTTAGTTGATAATGGAATTGTGGTTGTAGAAAACGTGTATCGTTTAATGGATGAAGAAGGGATGACTAGAGTTGAAGCCGCCAAAAAAGGGATTGGAGAAATTGCTTTTCCTATTATCATTTCTACTGCAACAACAGTTGCTGCCTTTATTCCTTTAGGTCTTTGGCCAGGAATAATGGGGCAATTTATGGTTATTTTACCTATTACTTTATCTATTGTTTTAGGTTCGTCTTTATTTGTAGCAATTTTCTTTAACTCTGTTTTGGTTTCTCAATTTATGAGTACAGAAGATAAAGATATGCCGTTAAAAAGCATTATTAAATTAACCAGTATTATGGCTGTTGTTGGTTTGTTAATTTTCTTTTTTGGAGGAACATACAATGCCCTAGGAACTTTAATTTTATTCACAGCGATTATGCTATGGGTATATAGATTAGTGTTAAGAAAAGCTGCAAATTACTTTCAGAAAAATACTTTAGTTATACTAGAAAACTGGTATGGAAAACAATTAAAAAGAGCTCTTTCTGGTTGGACTCCTTATGTTTTAGTAATAGGAACTTTTATTTTATTATTTGTTGCATTTGCAGGTTTTGGTTGGTCTGTTGGAGAGCAAAGAACAAAAATTGAATTTTTTCCTGATAATAAACCAAATCAAATTATTGTTTATATAGAATATCCTGAAGGAACAGATATTGAGAAAACAAACCAAATTACCAAAGAGATAGAACAGAAAGTTACTGGCGTTTTAAACCAAGATATGTACACAGATAATGGGTATAATTTTATGGTAGAAAGCACCGTTTCTCAAGTTGGTGAAGGAGCAGGAAATCCGCAAACAGATGGAGGTTCATCTGCAGAAATGCCACACAAAGGTAAAATTACTGCTTCTATGCGTGAATATAAATACAGACGAGGAGAAGACAGTGAAATTTTACGTCAAAAAGTACAAGCTGCCCTTGTTGGTATTTATCCTGGGGTTTTAATTTCGGTAGAAAAAGATGCAAATGGACCTCCTGTAGGACCTCCAATTAACATCGAATTGAATGGAGAAGATTATGAAGAATTAATTTTTACAGCTGAAAGAATGCGCGATTATTTAAACACGCAAAGTATTTCTGGTGTTGATGAATTAAAAATTGATGTAAACAAATCTAAACCTGGAATGCAGGTTTTAGTTGATCGTAAAAAAGCAGGGGAATTAGGCGTTAGCACAGGGCAAGTTGGTCAACAATTAAGAGCTGCCGTTTTTGGAAATAAAGCAGGAATTTATAAAGAAAATGGTGAGGATTATGATATTTACGTTCGTTTTAATAAAGACCATAGATATGATAAAAGTGCTGTTTTTAATCAGAAAATAACATTTAGAGATCAAGCTACTGGTAAAATAAAAGAAATTCCTGTTTCTGCAGTAGCCTCTCAAACCAATAGTTCTGGTTTTAGCGCGATAAAACATAACAATGTAAAAAGAGTTGTAACTATATATTCTGCGCTTTCTCCGGGAGAAACAGATGCAGGTGCTGTGGTAGCAAGAATTCAAAATTCTATGAAGAGTTTTAACAATTTACCAAAAGGAATTAAAATTGATTACACAGGTCAAATTGAAGAACAAAACAAGCAAATGGCTTTTTTAATGGGTGCTTTTTTTACAGGATTAATGTTAATTTTCTTCATTTTGATTTTCCAATTTAACTCGGTTTCTAAACCAGGAATTATCATGTTGGCCATCTTTTTAAGTTTTATTGGTGTCTTTGGAGGATTGGTAATAACAGGTGCTTCTTTTGTAATTATGATGACCATGGTTGGTATAATTTCTTTGGCAGGAATTGTAGTAAATAATGGAGTTGTTCTACTAGATTATGCAGAATTATTAATCAATAGAAGAAAAATTAAAGACGGAATTTCTGAAAAAAATTATTTGCCTTTAGATAGCTTATACGAAACTGTTGTAAAAGCTGGTAAAGCTCGTTTACGCCCTGTTTTATTAACAGCAATTACTACTATTTTAGGGTTAATTCCACTAGCAATTGGTTTAAATATTAACTTTTTTACCTTATTTAGTGAGTTTAACGCGCACATTTATATGGGTGGAGATAATGTTGTTTTCTGGGGGCCTTTAGCAAAAACAGTTATATATGGTTTGCTAATTGCAACTTTCTTAACCTTGATTGTTGTACCTATTTTGTTCTTTTTAATTACCAAGTTTAAAATGAGAATTAAAGGACAATTACCTCATCAACAAGAAAAAAAAGCTGAACTTGTTTTTAATATGGATCAAAGATTGGATGAGAAAAATCAAATCTAATTGATTTTATTCTACAAGATTAGAAATAAACAAAATTTGTTAACTAGAAAAGGGTTGAAATCATAATGATTTCAACCCTTTTTGTATTTTTGGGTAATGTTTGAAAAAAAGAAAAAATCTTTTACGGTTGATGAAATAAAGCGAAAGCTAGAAAACTATTGTGTTTATCAAGATCGATGTCATAAAGAAGTGGAACAAAAAATGAAGGAATTTAATTTAATTCCTGAAGCTAGAGAACTCATTTTGTTAAGCTTAATGAAAGATAATTTTTTAAACGAAGAACGTTTTTCTAAGAGTTTTGCTAGGGGTAAATTCAGAATTAAAAATTGGGGAAAACAACGTATTGTAAGAGAACTAAAGTTTAAAGATATTTCTGCTTACAATATTAAAACAGCTTTAAAAGAAATTGACGATGAAGAATATATTGTTACTATTTATAAAATTACAGAAAACAGAAATGTTGTAATTTCTGAGTCAAATATTTACAAAAGGAAGAAAAAACTGATTGATTTTTTAATGAGAAAAGGTTTTGAAAATAATTTAATTTTCGAAACAGTAAATAATGTTTTACAAAAAAAGTCTTCGTAAAACGAAGACTTTTTTTGTAATTTAAGATTAATAAATTAATCTATTTCTGTTACACGTAATGTATTTACCATTCCTCTAGCCTCTGCTGGCATTGAAGCAAGATTTATAACAATATCTCCAGATTTTATAAAGCCTTTACTTTTTGCTATTCTATTTACATCATCAACAGTATCATCTGTAGATAAATTTTTATCATAATAAAAAGCTCTAACTCCCCATAATAAATTTAATTTTCCTAAAATTCTTTTATCAGTAGAAAAAGCTAAAACGTGTGTTCTTGGTCTCCAAGCAGAAATTTGAAATGCTGTATAACCACTATTTGTTAGTGTAGAAATTGCCGCAGCATTGGTATCATTTGACATTAAAGCTGCGTGATGACAAACAGATTTTGTAATAAATCTATTAGTTCTAATATGTGGCGGTTCAATAGGAACTTTAATCATTCTAGAGTTTTCGACACTTTTAATAATTTCAGTCATTTTTTTAATTACTCTTTCTGGGTGTTTTCCAACAGAAGTTTCTCCAGAAAGCATTACAGCATCTGCTCCATCCATAATAGAATTTGCTACATCATTAACTTCTGCTCTTGTTGGAACAGAGTTTTCAATCATAGTTTCCATCATTTGAGTAGCAATAATTACAGGAATTCTTGCTCTTTTTGCTCTTCTAACTATTTTCTTTTGAATTAACGGAACTTCTTGCATTGGAATTTCAACACCTAAATCTCCACGGGCAACCATTAATCCATCACAATAAGGAATTAAAGCATCTAAATTTTTAACTGCTTCTGGCTTTTCTATTTTTGCAATTACTGGAACTCTGTATTCTGAATGTTCAGCAATCAAATCGCGCAACATTCTTAAATCTTCTGGAGTTCTTACAAAAGATAATGCCATCCAATCTATATCTAATCCTAATGCAAAAACTGCATCTTCTTTATCTTTTTCTGTTAATGCTGGTAAAGATATTGCTGTATTTGGCAAATTCACTCCTTTTTTAGAATTTAAAGGCCCACCAACTATTACATTAACAATAACTTCATTTTCTTTATTTGTTGATACAACTTCAAATAAAAGTTTACCATCATCTACCAATATTTGTTCTCCAGCTTTTACATCTTTTGGAAAACGCTGATAAGTCATAAAAGCTTTTTCTTTTGTACCAATACATTTTTCAGTAGTAAATTTAAAAGTTTGTCCATCTTCTAAAATCACGCCCTCTTCCATAACTCCAACTCTTAATTTTGGACCTTGTAAATCAGCTAAAATGGCAACATTAAACCCATTTTCTTCATTAATCTCTCTTATGGTTTTCACTTTTCTTTTTACATCATCGTAATCTGCATGAGAAAAATTAATTCTAAAAACATTAACCCCAGCTTTAGCTAGCTTTACTAACGTTTCTTTTTTATCTGTAGCTGGTCCTAATGTTGCAACTATTTTTGTTTTACTATTATTTGGCATACTTAAAATATTAAAAAATCTTTCGATTTTAATGTGTTTTTATCAATCAAATAAGATGTTATTACTTGATCTATTTTTTTTATTTTTTCTACAGTTTCAGATACAAAATCATACTGTGCATCTCCAGATATTTTAATAAAAAAATCTACTTTTTTCTTTTCTGGAATTAAATATGTTTTTGTTTCTGATGTTAAAAGCAGTTCATTAGAAACAGTTTGATTTTCTCTTTTAAAACTATTTGCAATTAAAAACCAATCGAAATCATACTTCTTACTCGAGTAGTTAAAAATTGAAAACGATGCTTTTTCTTGCAAAGTTTCAAACTTTAAATTCTCTTTAAATTTATAAAAACCAGTTTGTAAATTCTTATTCAATAAATAAGCTAATTTATAATCTTCTAAAGTAGTATGAATTCCTATTAAAGAATATTCATCTTCAGAAAAATCATCTAAGCCTAAAGAGTGAATTTGCATAAATTATTAACTAATTATAATTTGCTAAATTACTAATAGTTTATGAGTTTTCAGCGGATATTAACGAAAACGTTATCGTAGTTTACCCTATAGATATTTCATTTTGGAAAGTGTAATAAACTCTTTTTGATGCCTGTTCTTCGGCTTTCTTTTTTGATGTTGCTCTACCTTTTGCAATCTGTACTCCATCTATCATAATCTTAACACTAAAGTGTTTTATAGGCTCATTACCAGAGTCTTCATAGGTTTCAAACTTGTATTTTTTCTTTTGTTTTTGGCACCACTCAATTATAACCCCTTTATAACTAGTAATTTTGCCTTCCATTTTTTTAATATCAACATAAGGCACAATAACATTACTATGTATAAATTTTTGGCAAAAGTTATACCCTTTATCTAAATAAATAGCACCAATTAAAGCTTCAAAAATATTGCCATGAATATTTTCTCCAATATTAAATTCATCGATATTACTTTTTACAAAACGAATTAAATTTAAATCTTTACCTAGTTTATTTAAATGCTCTCTACTAACAACTTTAGAGCGCATTTGAGTTAAATAACCTTCTGATCCAGTTGGTACTTTTTTAAATAAATAAGCAGCAATTACAGACCCTAAAATAGAATCTCCTAAGAACTCTAAGCGTTCATAATTAATAGGAATTCCATTTTTATCAATCATTTGCACAGATCTATGTGTAAATGCTTTTTTGTAGTAATTTATTTTTTTTGGAGTAAAATTTAGAAGATTTTTTAATTCGAGCTTTAATTGTTTATTTTCAATAGAAGTTGGGTTTACTATTTTTTGAATAAAGCTCATATAAACTATTCTTCCAGTTTTTTAAAGGCAACACATGCATTATGGCCTCCAAAACCAAAAGTATTACTCATAGCTACTTTAATTTCCCTTTTTTGAGGCTTATTTAAAGTTAAGTTTAATTCTGGGTTTATATTTTCATCAATAGTAGTATGATTTATTGTAGGTGGTACAATACCATGTTTCATGGCTAATATAGAGGCAATAGATTCTACTGCTCCTGCTGCACCTAATAAATGACCTGTCATTGATTTTGTAGAGTTAATATTAATATTCTTGGCATGATCTCCAAAAACTGCTGAAATCGCTTTTAATTCTGCTACATCTCCAAGCGGAGTAGAAGTACCATGTGTATTAATATGATCTACATCTTCTGGTTTAATACCAGCATTTTCTAAACAATTTTTCATTACAGCAATAACTCCAATTCCTTCTGGATGTGGTGCTGTAATATGATGTGCGTCAGATGACATACCTCCACCAATTACTTCTGCATAAATTTTAGCGCCTCTTGCTTTGGCGTGTTCATATTCCTCTAAAACAAGTGCACCAGCTCCTTCTCCTAAAACAAAACCTTCTCTAGTTACATCAAATGGTCTTGAGGCAGTTTCTGGGCTTTCATTTCTTGTTGATAAAGCATGCATAGCATTAAAACCACCAACGCCTGCAACTGTAACGGTGGCCTCACTACCTCCAGTAACAATTACATCGCAATACCCTAGTCTTATATAACTTAGAGCATCTATCATTGCATTTGCAGAAGATGCACAAGCAGAAACCGTTGTATAATTTGGTCCCATAAAACCATGTTTTATAGAAATGTTTCCAGGTGCAATATCTGCAATCATTTTTGGAATAAAGAAAGGATTAAATTTTGGTGTTCCATCACCTTTGGCAAAGTTTAAAACTTCTGTCTGTAAGGTTTCTAAACCACCAATTCCTGCACCCCAGATAACACCTACTCGTAATTTATTAATGGTATCTAAATCTAAATTCGAATCTGCAATTGCTTCATCTGAAGCTACCATTGCATATTGCGCAAATTTATCCATTTTACGAGCATCCTTTCTATTGATAAAATCTGTAGGATTAAAGTTTTTTACTTCACAAGCAAAACGAGTTTTGGACTTGGAAGCGTCAAAATGCGTTATAGGAGCAGCTCCGCTAACTCCGTTAACTAATGCGTTCCAATATTCTTCAATATTGTTTCCTATTGGCGTTAATGCTCCAAGTCCAGTTACTACTACTCGTTTTAATTGCATATAAATATTACTTTTTTGCTTCTTCTATATAGCTAACTGCTTGACCAACTGTACCGATGTTTTCAGCTTGATCATCTGGAATTTGAATATCAAATTCTTTTTCGAATTCCATAATTAACTCAACAGTATCTAAAGAATCTGCTCCTAAATCGTTTGTGAAGCTAGCTTCTGTTGTTACTTCGTTATCGTCAACTCCTAATTTGTCTACGATAATCGCTTTTACTCTTGATGCAATGTCTGACATAATTTTTTAATTTTAAATTTTAAATCGGGGCAAAAATACAAATCTTATTAATTATAACTAATTTTTACCCGTAAAATGATATCTAAAATAAATAATTTTATTGAATCTCTATTCATTTAATACCACTTTGTTAATAATTATTCTTTTTTTTGTAATCTAGAAATGTAGTTATGAAGCGAATTGTTGTTTTTGCATCTGGTTCTGGAACGAACGCAGAGAATATTATTAAGTTTTTTAATCACACTAAAATAGCTAAAGTTACTCAAGTGTTGTGTAACAATGAGCATGCCAAAGTATTTGATAGATGTAAAAATTTAAATATCAGTTGTTTACATTTCAATAGAACTGATTTTTTAAAAGAAGATACTATTTTAAATCTCTTAAAAGAACAGGCAGATTACATTATTTTAGCGGGTTTTTTATGGAAAATTCCTGAAAAAATTATAAAAGCGTTTCCAAATAAAATTATAAATATTCATCCTGCTTTATTACCAAAATATGGTGGTAAAGGTATGTATGGCATGCATGTACATAACGCTGTTAAAGAAAATAATGAAACAGAAACAGGTATTACCATTCATTATGTAAATGAAAATTATGATGAAGGTGCCATAATTTATCAAGCAAAAACGCAGCTTACAACTGAGGATACTCCAAAAACTATTGCTGCTAAAATTCATGAATTAGAGCAGCGTTATTTTCCAAGAATTATTGAAGAGGTAATTATGGAAACAAATGAGTAAAAAAAAATTCTATGTGGTTTGGAACGGAAGAAAAACGGGCGTTTTTACTTCTTGGAATGCTTGTAAAAAACAAATTGATGGTTTTGAAGGTGCACAGTACAAATCTTTTACAAATTTAGATGAAGCTGAAATTGCAGCCACTAAAAAATATGAAGATTATAAAGGGAAAAATACCAAGAAACCAACTTTATCTTCTGCTGAAAAAGCTAAGTATGGGTCACCAAATTTAGAAAGTATATCTGTAGATGCTGCTTGTAGTGGTAATCCTGGAAAAATGGAATATAGAGGTGTTTTAACACACAATAAACAACAAATTTTTATCAAAGGGCCTTTTAAAAAAGGAACTAATAATATTGGTGAGTTTTTGGCTTTAGTGCATGGAATTGCCCTTCTTAAAAGTAAAAATAAAGAAGATGTTCCTATTTATTCTGATTCCAAAATTGCTATGAGTTGGATAAAACAAAAAAAATGTAAAACTAATTTACATTTTGATGCTACTAATAAAGATTTATTAGAATTGATAAGAAGAGCTGAAAATTGGCTCAAAGAAAACACGTATAAAAACCCAATCTTAAAATGGGAAACGAAAGCTTGGGGAGAAATTCCTGCAGATTTTGGGAGGAAATAATTATTTAATAAAACAATTAAACTCTACAAATTTTACTCAATATTAAACATAATAAATTCTTAGTTAGATATTTCTTGTTTAAAACCTACATCAAAGATTATCACTTATTCATTAGTAATACTTGAATAAGTGATAATCTTTGATGAGGATTTTCTTTTATTGAAAAATTGCTTCATTGTTACTGAAACGAGTTCAGCATAAAAAAATGATGTTTTTAAGAGAAGTATTCTTTTTCATAGCAACTTCTTTCATTTTTCAAATTTCAGAAAAAGTTATCATTAAAAAAAACAAATCCATTCCTGTTTTGACCTAACTATTTATAGGGATTAAAACCAACCCCCTATAAATAGTTAAGCCAAAATGGAAAGTTTAAATTAATGTTTTTGTAGTATTTTTATTTTTTTAAAATAAAATCTTGAAAGAAAAAATACAATTACTTTCAGTTTAGTAATAAAGATAGCAGAAAAGTGGAAACTTTGTAGTTTGTACTTTTCTGCTATTTTTTATATACCGTGTTGTTGTTTGTGTTTTTTAATCTGTTCTATAATAATTAAATTCATAGCTCAATCCCTCTACAAAAACTATATTATTTAATCTGTATGTACCAGATTTTTTAAAAAACTTACTATTTGATGTCGATAAATCATGAAGTAATTTTAGATTCTTAAAACGTATATTACAACTTTCTTTGAAAAACTTCCAAGTTCCGCTGTTTTTTTTTAAAACATCTTCTTTTTTGAAAAATTGCTCAAAAGTTCCATCATTTTTAATGATTAAAATATTTTCAGCTTTTTTATCATAGATATTTTCATATGTACCAACTATTGGCATTGTATTATTACAATTATCTCCTCTAAAATATTTGCATGTACTCAATACCAAAATAATGATTATTAACACTAATAATTTTTTCATTTTTAATTAATTTTTATTTTTATATAAAAATATTGAGTGATAGTTGAAAGGGGAACTGTTTCTTGTGAATGTCTATTGTAATTGTCACCTATATGAAGTAATAAAGAGTGTCTACTAGTTGGATTAATTAATTTCACATTAATATATCCACTTTGAGAAGATGGTCTATATTCAATACTTGAGCCCCCTACAAAAAACTGAACCCAATTAGCATTTTTATGTTCTTCAAAAGATTCTAAAACACCTGCATGGTCAGGACTAAATTTGTAACTACTTTCAAGAAAAGTACCATTGGCAACAAATTGATTAAAAGTTAAACTTTCTTTAATTAAAACACTTTCAAAATCCGCCTTAATTTTAGCTTTTCTATCACCTTCAAAGAATTTATCCCAAAAATCTCCATCTGTAAATTCTCTTTCATCTAATCCTTCACCGTTAGCAAATTCATAAAGTAAAATTCCAACACTTCTTTTTCCATCATTTTCAAATTCGTGCTGTTTGTTAGATTCTTTGGTAGTATCAGCGTCAGGATTAAATTTAAATGCAGTTTTAGTTAATGCAGTTATAAGTTGCCTGTCAAGATATTCGTTCATTTTATCCCATAAAATTTGTGGAATTTCATCTTTTAATTGTTCTAGTCGTTTTGCATACTCTCTTAAAATATCTAACCACGGGTTATTTAGTGTATCAAATGTTGTAGAATTTATTTCTGTATTAAAACTACCTAAATCTGTGCCTAAATTAATAATGTTTTTTGCAAATTTTTCAGCTTCTTCAGAATTGTTATTTTCTATAAATTCTTCGATTTCAGTTTTAATTTCATAATTTTCCGAATTATTTAACCAATTATGTTCTTCAGATGATAATTTTAATTTTTGTTCTAAAGTTTGTTCACTAACTAAAGGAATATATAAAGGAGGTGTACAAGAACCGTCAGCAAGACATTCTTCATCTCCTTCGTAAATGTAATGTTCTACTGTGGTACCAGAATTACCATTATTAGTACTTACCCAATTACCTTCAGGACTTACAACTACTGGGGCATTTCCATCAGGGTCAACAGCGCATTCAGTACAAGGAGGTTCTTCGAAATCTATAGATCCACCATCGCCACCAACATCATCACAATCAGTTTTTACAAGAACAGCAGGGCTTCCTGCGCAACAAGCAGGTCCAGAAGGAGGGTGCCCATTTGCTTTTCCACCACAACCACAGGGTAAGAATTCAATTTTATAACATTCTCTTTCTTCATCATTGTTTGAATGATTATCTCCATCTTCTTCACTTTTATATAAATACTTTTCATCTAAATAATTTAAATTACTATCTAATTTTTCATATTTAATATGATATGGAAAGTGAGAATTTTTGGTTATATTTTTTATGTAATTTATTAATAAATATTCAATAGTTCCGTCATTATTTTTGATAGCAACAAAATTTTGTAGATCAAATTCCGAAGAACTATTTTTTACAGGAAATGTAAAGGCTTGATAATTTTCAGTTTTTATTTTAGAGACAGAATTTGTAATAACTTCAAAATTATTTTTAGTTTTAGAAAAAGCTGTTCTTTTATTTTTCTGTAATGATGTTTTTTGTATTGGTATTTTTAAATCATAAATAATAATATCCTCAGTTAAATTTAGGTTTTTTTCAAATGACATTTGAAAGGTCGAATTTTGTTCTGAATTTTTAATAGTAACCTCACTTTCTTCATTATTACAATTCCATAATAAGAGAGAAATTCCAAAGAATAGAATTCTTAGTTTGATAAAATTAATTTTTTTGTTTTTCATAAATTGTTTAAATTTAGTTATTAATTTTCATTTTTGAGTATTCAATTCCGCCTTTTTATGAGCCATATAAACCACAAAAAAAGTCTATACCCAATAATAAATTATTAGTTAGACATTTCTTTTTTAAAACCTAAATCAAAAATTATCACTTATTCAAGTATTACTGATAAAATTCAAAATAATTAAAATGATGTTTTTAAGAGAAGAATTCTTTTTCATAGCAACTTCTTTCATTTTTCAAATTTCAGAAAAAGTTATCATTAAAAAAAACAAATCCATTCCTGTTTTGACCTAACTATTTATAGGGATTAAAACCAACCCCCTATAAATAGTTAAGCCAAAATGGAAAGTTTAAATTAATGTTTTTGTAGTATTTTTATTTTTTTAAAATAAAGTCTTGAAAGAAAAAATACAATTACTTTCAGTTTAGTAATAAAGATAGTAGAAAAGTGGAAACTTTGTAGTTTGTACTTTTCTGCTATTTTTATTTACCGTGTTATGCCACGTATATATCCAAATTTTTATTTAGGATCTTGGCAGGTAACACAATATGCTGTTCTACCGGTACAAGCACCTTCAGAGATTAAGGCGTCTTGGTCATTCTCTAAACACTTGTAAATTGCTTTTCCGCAAGACCATTTTCCCTCACAAGTGGTACCACCATCTCCTCTTCTTTCTGTCTTTGCAAATGAACCCATTTGCACTTCTTTTTTTGTTGTTCCAATTAACTCATATTTTGCCATTAAAAAGCCATTTTTATCTTTGTAAACAACAAAATTAACATCTTCTTTTGGAAAATATTCAGTTGTTAGTTCTTCAAAAATTTCAATAGTTTTTGAAGCAAATATTTCTTGACTGGTATTTTGAATATCCTCCCCCGTATTAGTATCACTTTCATTACAAGCAAAGAATGTTAAACTTAAGATTATAGCAAAAGCTATTTTTGATATATGTTTCATTTTAATTTTTTTGGAAAATTCTTTTAAGAAATTTCTTAGTTAACAATTATTGAAAACTACTTAATTGTTACTAATAAAATTTAGTATAAAAAAACGGTTTTTTAAGAGAAGTATTCTTTTTCATAGCAACTTCTTTATTTTTCAAATTTCAGAAAAAGTTATCATTAAAAAAAACAAATCCATTCCTGTTTTGACCTAACTATAAATAGGGATTAAAATCAACTCCCTATAAATAGTTAAGCCAAAATGGAAAGTTTAAATTAATGTTTTTATAGTACTTTTATTTTTTTAAAATAAAGTCTTGAAAGAAAAAGAAAAAATTGAAAATTATAGAAAGGCAGTTTTAACAAAAATTATAAAACTCAGAAATCAACAAGGTTTATCTCAAATGGATTTAGCTGATTTAATAGATATAGGCTATACAGGTTATTTTAAAGTAGAAACTGGTAAAACTAAATTAGATACTTTTAGATTGTTTCAAATTTTAGAAAAATTAGATATTTCACCTAAAGAATTTTTTAAAGATTTTAAATAGTCTTTAATTTTATAAAACAATAAACCCAAAACTAAATTTAGTTTTGGGTTTTTTATATATTCTCTATACAACTTTACTAAAAAGTAAAATTACTCGAACTAATATTCTGATTTTAAATCAACAGATTGCTTCGTCATCGTTCCTCCTCGCAAAGACGTTTTAAATAGACGCTTTCATTAATTCTCTATTCATTCTTGCAATGTTGTCTAATGATATTCCTTTCGGGCATTCAACCTCACAAGCTCCTGTATTTGTACAGTTTCCAAAACCTTCTAAATCCATTTGTGCAACCATGTTTCTAACCCTGTCTGCAGCTTCTACTTGCCCTTGTGGTAATAATGCATATTGAGATACTTTTGCACCCACAAATAACATTGCTGATGAATTTTTACAAGTAGCTACACAAGCTCCACAACCAATACAAGTTGCTGCATCCATAGCTTCATCAGCAGCGTGTTTAGAAATAGGAATTGAGTTTGCATCTTGTGTGTTACCAGATGTATTTACAGATATATAACCACCTGCATGCTGTATTCTATCAAAAGAACTTCTGTCTACAACTAAATCTTTTAAAACAGGAAATGCTGCTGCTCTAAATGGCTCAATTGTAATTGTATCACCATCTTTAAACATACGCATGTGTAACTGACAAGTTGTTACACCTCTATCAGGTCCATGTGCCTCTCCATTAATATACATAGAACACATACCACAAATACCTTCTCTACAATCATGATCAAAAGCAACTGGCTCTTCACCAGAATTTACTAACTGTTCATTTAAAACATCCATCATTTCTAAAAAAGACATATGTTCTGAAATTTCAGTCACTTTATAATCAACCATCTGACCTTTTGAACTTGCGTCCTTTTGTCTCCAAATTTTAAGTGTTAAATTCATATAAATAGGTATTAGTTTTTTAGCGAAAAGCGAAAAGTATCATACTTTTTCTTCTAATTTTTTAATTAATGAGTTTAGCATTTTGCTAACCTCAATAATTAAACTTTCTACTGATTCACTATTATTACTGTATTTTAATTCTTTTGTTATTATTAGTTGTGTTTCTAATTCAAATAAAGAGCCTCTAGAGATTCTTAAAAATTGAATGTAATTTTTTCTTGACATTCTTCCCCAACCTTCAGCTATATTTGATGGAACAGAAATAGCACATCGTCTCATTTGACTTGTTAAACCAAATCTTTCATCATCAGGAAAGGGTTTTGTTAAATCATAAATTAAAGTTACTTATTTCATTGACTTTTGCCAAACAATTAACTCTTTGTATGATTTTACAACGCTCACCCTTTTTTCGCTATTCGCTTTTGCCTATTTACTTATAAGAACGTTGTTTTAGCTCAATATCGTTAAACTCTAATTCTTCTTTATGTAAAACTGCATCTGCAGGTTCTCCTTTATATTCCCAAGCAGCTACATACGCAAAGTCTTTATCATTACGTTTTGCTTCTCCTTTTTGTGGTCCATCTTCTTCTGCAGATTCTTCTCTAAAATGACCTCCACAAGATTCTTCTCTTACTAAGGCATCTTTTGCAAACAATTCTCCTAACTCTAAGAAATCTGCAACTCTACCTGCTTTTTCTAATTCAGGGTTTAATTCATTTGCTCCACCTGGCACAGAAACTTCTTTCCAAAATTCTTCTCTAATAGCTTTAATTTCAGCCATAGCTTCCTTTAAACCTTTTGCGTTTCTAGACATTCCTGCTTTGTCCCACATTACTTTTCCTAATTTCTTGTGGAAATAATCTACAGATTTTGTTCCTTTATTATTCACAAAGAAATTAATTCTTTCTGTAACTTCTTTTTCAGCGGCTTCAAATTCTGGGCTATCTGTTGATATTTTTCCTGTACGAATATCGTTTGATAAATAATCTCCAATTGTATATGGTAACACAAAATATCCGTCAGCCAAACCTTGCATTAATGCTGATGCTCCTAATCTGTTTGCTCCATGATCAGAGAAATTTGCTTCTCCAATACAATAACATCCAGGAATGGTTGTCATTAAATTATAATCAACCCAAACACCACCCATTGTGTAGTGAACGGCAGGATAAATCATCATTGGTGTTTTGTATGGATCTTGATCTACAATTTTTTCGTACATCTGAAATAGGTTTCCATATTTTGCTTCAACAATTGCTTGCCCTAACTCATAAATTTTAGCATCAGAAGGATTTTCTATATTTTGAATTTTAGCTTGCTCTGTTCCATATCTAGTAATAGCAGATTTAAAATCTAAATACACTGCTTCACCAGTTGCATTTACACCAAACCCAGCATCACAACGTTCTTTTGCTGCTCTAGATGCAACATCACGTGGTACTAAATTACCAAAAGCTGGGTAACGTCTTTCTAAATAATAATCTCTTTCTTCTTCAGACAAATCAGTAGGTTTTTTCTTACCTTCTCTTATTGCCAAAACATCTTCCATCTTTTTTGGAACCCAAATTCGTCCGTCATTTCTTAACGATTCTGACATCAATGTTAATTTCGATTGATAATCTCCAGAACGAGGAATACATGTTGGGTGAATTTGTGTGTAACAAGGATTTGCAAAATGTGCTCCTTTTTTGTGAATTTTCCATCCAGCAGTTACATTAGAACCCATTGCATTGGTAGATAAGAAATATACATTTCCGTAACCTCCAGAAGCAATAACCACTGCGTGTGCAGAATGTCTTTCAATTTCTCCTGTAATTAAATTACGTGCAATAATACCTCTAGCTTTTCCATCAACAACTACAACATCTAACATTTCATGTCTGTTAAACATTTCTATTTTACCACGAGCAATTTGTCTATTCATTGCAGAATATGCTCCTAATAATAATTGTTGCCCTGTTTGTCCTTTGGCATAAAAAGTTCTAGAAACTAAAACTCCACCAAAAGAACGATTGTCTAACAATCCACCATAATCACGTGCAAAAGGAACACCTTGTGCTACACATTGATCTATAATATTTGCAGAAACCTCTGCTAAACGATAAACGTTTGCTTCACGAGAACGATAATCTCCACCTTTTACAGTATCGTAAAATAATCTGTAAGTAGAATCTCCATCTCCTTGATAGTTTTTTGCAGCGTTAATACCTCCTTGTGCCGCAATTGAATGCGCTCTTCTTGGAGAATCTTGATAAGCAAATGCTTTTACGTTGTAGCCTAATTCTGCTAATGTTGCAGAAGCAGAACCACCAGCTAAACCTGTACCTACAACAATAACATCAATATTACGCTTGTTGGCAGGGTTTACTAATTCTATATGATTTTTATAATCAGTCCATTTATCTTTAATTGGACCTTTTGGTACTTTTGAATCTAAAGCCATAGTTATTTAAGATTAATGGTTATGATTTAAATGATGATACAATGCAACAATGATAAATCCTAAAGGAATAATTATTGAATATGCTTTACCAATTGTTTGTAGTGTTTTTTTACGACCAGCATTAGATCCCATAGATTGAAATGCAGATGTAAAACCGTGTGCTAAGTGCAAGCCTAAGAAAACAAATGCAATTACATATGCAGCAACTCTAATTGGGTTTACAAATTTTTCTTGCAACTCGTGGTAATATCTAAACTGTCCATCGTGCAAACCAGACCAATCTCCTTGGATAAATTTTGTATTGATTTCTGGAAACCAAAAATCGATAAAATGTAAAATGATAAATGCTAAAATTGCAACACCACTGTAAATCATGTTTCTGCTCATCCATGAAGAATTTGCTCCTCCATTATTTTTAGCATAAGAAACATTTCTTGCTTTTCTATTTTTTAGTTCTAAGATAAAACCCATTACAAAATGAAAAACAACTCCAAAAATTAAAACAGGCTGCAAAGCAAACTGAACTAAAGGATTTGTTCCCATAAAATGAGAAACTTCGTTAAAAGTATCAGGGCTAAAAACTGATAAAATATTAATTGCTAAATGCTGTAAAAGGAAGAACATTAGAAAAAATGCTGAAAGTGCCATTGACACTTTTCTTCCAATTGAAGATTTGAAAAATCCGCTCATTGTTAAGTTGGTTAAAAAATTTAAACAAATTTACGGCTAAAGAATTCTGAAAGCAAAGAAATTACAACGTTTTCATATGTATTTAGAATAATTTTAAATAATTTGGTTAAACGTTTAACAAAAACATAATTATATGTTATATTTTAATAAAACTTAACGGTTTGACGGAACTAAGCATTTATCATTTTTCCATTTTCCTTTTAAAGAATCTTTAGAAATAATTTTTCCTTCTGAATTTAAAAAATTGCCGTTTTTATCTTTTTTAATGACTTTCATTTTGCCATTTTTTATGGCATTTATGATTCTATAAATAAGCCCTTTTTTAGAAACACTACTTCCTTTTGACATTAATTTTAAACCCTCTTCATTATTATACAAGTCCATTTTTGATGAAATTTCATCAGGTACAACACCATCTTCTAATGCTCTCTTTTTAAAAGTTAAATAGTTTTCTTTTTCGTGTGCTTTTCCTAAAGATCGTGCTGCCGATTTACCAATTTCTTGACGCAATCTTGCCATCCAATAAGCGTGTCTAAAAGCATCTACTTGACCACCAGAAGCATCACCATCTAACAAGTTAGTTTTTTTAATTGAGTCTGCAATTTTATTGGTTTCTTTTGAAACTTCTAAAGATTTTTTTGCTTTAAAAGGATGAAACAAAACCCATGTTCTTTTTGGCTTAGAAAGTTTCCAGAAATCACTTAAACCAGATTGACAAAATGTTTGATTTACAACGATAATAAAAACAAAAAATAGTACTTTTCTCATATTGTTAAAAATACTGTTACTATTGATTTGTAAAAAATTACTTTACTTTAAAAGTTTCTGAAGCTTCACCTATTTTAATTGTATATGTTCCTTTTGGCAAATAATAAACATCATTCTTAGCTTTAGCAATTACTGCTTCTTTATTTGCTCTTTTGTATTTTTTTAAACCTTTTTTTGAGAAAGAAACATCAAAAAGAGCCTCATTAAAACCTTTATCGGCATCCATGACAATTGAGTTTACTTTTACATCATCAGAAAAAATATCAATAGTAACATTTTTATTAGCATTTACATAAAAAGGGATATTAACTTCTGGTGTATTTGGTTCTAGCCATTTACTCCAAGAATTACCCCAAAAATTTCTTTTTTTAATAGAATTTATTGCAAAAACATGTGTAGATTTTAGTGCTATTTCATCAGTAATATTTTGTAATGCTGCAATATCTGCTTTGTATAAACTACGACCGTGTGTACCAATAATTAAATGTTTTGCAGTTGGTTGAATTACCAAATCGTGCACAGCAACATTAGGTAAATTTTTACTAAAAGAGTTCCAAGAATTTCCGCTATCTAAAGAAACATACAAACCATTATCTGTACCAACATATAAAAGGTTTTCGTTTACAGGATCTTCTTTTATAACATTTACTGCGGATGTTGGAATTGCACTACCAATATTTTTCCAAGTTTGTCCAAAATCATCAGACCTATAAACATACGGTGTAAAATCATCAAATCTGTAACCGTTTAATGTTACATAAACTCGCTCTTTTTTGTGAGAAGAAGCTACCACTCTAGAAACCCATAAATTTTGAGGCAATGAACTTCCTATGTTTATCCAACTACCTCCTCCGTTTTTAGAAACGTGTACCAAACCATCATCTGAACCTGTGTATAATAATCCAAATTGAAACGGACTTTCTGCAATTGTTGTTAAAGTTCCGTAAGCAACATTTCCTTTTTTACCTCCGTTTGTTAAATCGTTAGAAATGGTTACCCAATCATCGCCTTTATTTAAAGATCTGTGTAATTTATTTCCTCCTAAATATAAAATATCTTGATTATGTTTAGACAACAAAATAGGTGTTTGCCAATTAAATCTGTATGGGTTTTCGCCTAAAGTATGTTTTGGCTGAATGTATTCATTCTCTCCAGATTCTCTATCAATTCTATAATAATTTCCAAACTGATATCCAGTATATACAATATTTGGATTTCTGTCATCTACCTGAACTTGCATTCCATCTCCACCCATAATTGACTCATAAGGGTTTTTACCTGTTTGTTGCCAACGTTTGTTAATTTTTGCATTATTTGCGGCAACCCAAACACCATTATCTTGCAAACCGCCATAAACATTATATGTTTTTTGATTGTCTGCATACACAGAATAAAATTGCCCAACCGCAGGATTGTTTAATTTAATCCAACTTTCTCCATCATCATAAGACATGTTTAAACCACCATCATTACCATCTAATAAATGGCCTTGCCTTTTAGGATTTACCCATAATGTTTGATGATCTGCATGTACGTTTTCTTTACTGATAGAAGTAAATGTTTTACCACCGTCTTTAGATTTTAAAATAGGCACACCTAAAACGTAAATTCCGTTTTCATCTTGATGATCTACTCTTATTTCTCCAAAATAATATCCGTAAGAATAATACAAACCATCTAAATAATCTTCATGTGTTTTTTTCCAAGATTTACCGCCGTTTGTGGTTTTAAAAACTTGCGCTCCAACAACAGGAGTATCAAACAAAAGTGAGTTTGCATCTTCTAAATATTTTGCTAAATCAATTGGTTTTACAGAACCTACTCTAACCATTTGTTTTACATTTTCTGCTCTGTATTTTTCTTGAAATCCGTTTCTTTTTAAATAAGTGTTTAGTTTTTTATCTGATAAATTCAAAAAAACATCAACAGACATGGTTTTAAAATCGTCTTTTGACAAACTCTTAGAAGTTTCTTTTTTAGATGCTTCTCTTCTAAACTGACTATCGTGCAGAGCATATACTGTATCTTCATTAAAAACCGCTAAACCAATTCTACCAACTCCATCTCCTTCTGGAAAACCGTTGTTTTTAGAAATTTTTGTCCAAGTAGAACCTGCATCTGTACTTTTATAGATTGCAGAATTTATTCCATCCCCATCAAAGTTCCAAGCTTTACGTTCACGTTCCCAAGAAGCAGCGTATAGAATGTTAAAATTTTCGGGTGCGTTTTCTACATCAATAATTCCTGTATTTTCATTTATAAAAAGTGTTTTATTCCATGTTTTTCCACCATCAATAGTTTTAAAAATTCCTCTTTCTTTATTTGAAGAATATAAATGACCAATAACACCTACAATTACCTCGTCAGTATTATTTGGATTGATAAGAATTCTGCTAATATGATGAGAATCTAACAAACCAACATTTTGCCACGTTTTTCCTTTATCCGTCGATTTTAAAATACCTATTCCGGCATAAGAAGAACGTGATGAATTTTTTTCGCCAGTACCAACCCAAATTGTTCCAGAATTCCAATCAACAGCAATATCACCAATATTTTGGGTATCAGAATTGTCTAATACAGGCGTAAAAGTTGTTCCGTTATTATTTGTGTACCACAATCCACCTGATGCATAACCTACATAAAATTCTGTTGTATTATTTGGGTTTACAGCAACATCTACAACACGACCACTCATAATTGTTGGGCCAATACTTGTAAAGTTGATATTTTTTACTAAAGAATTTTTAGCTAAATCCTTTTTTTGCTGTAAAGAATTGAAAACTTTTTTTGCTGATGTAGTAGTCTGTTGTGCTAAAATATTAGTTGAAATACTAAAAATTAATACCACAATTGTTAATAAGGCTCTCATTTTTGGTTAGTTTTTATGGTGATGAAAGTACTATAACTAAAAGGAAAAACAAAAAATTAACAGATATATAAATCTATAAAGTTATTAACAGTATTTTGTTTTACTAAAATTAAACTATTAAATTACAGCAAATTAACCAATTAAAAATCAAAAAAATGGAAATTATTATCAGTTTATTAAGTGGAGTTTTAGGAGGAAATTTAGCAGGAGGATTATTAAAAAAGTACTCTATGGGTACTCTTTGGAATTCTGTTGTTGGAATACTTGGTGGAGGCGTTGGAAGTTATCTTTTAGGTTTATTAGGTGCTAATTTTGGCAGTGGATCTATGGATTTAGCAGGTATTTTAGGTATGGTTGCCGAAGGTGGTGTTGGAGGTGGAGCTTTAATGGCAATAATTGGAGTTATTAAAGGAATGATGAATAAATAAAATTCATTTTTTTAAAATGCATATAACCGCTCATTTAGAGTGGTTTTTTTATATAATTATTTCTAAAGTCAGATTTCTATAATATATTTAAAATTCCAAATTTGTTTTATACTTAATCATAATTTTCAACAAGAAATCAATGTATCTTTGCCAAACATTAAGAAACAGTTACTTAAAACTAGTTTCATAAATAGATTCTATGACATTTTCAGATTTAGGTTTATCCCAGGCATTAGTAAAAGCAGTTGAAGAAAAAGGATACACCAAACCATCACCTATACAAGAAAAAGCGATTCCACATATATTAGCAGGAAAAGATATTTTAGCTTCTGCACAAACAGGAACTGGAAAAACTGCTGGATTTACCTTGCCAGTTTTACAATATTTAACCGAAACTAAACATCCAAAATACAGACCTTTACGCGCTTTGGTATTAACACCTACTAGAGAATTAGCAGCCCAAGTTCATGATAATGTTAGAGAATATAGTAAGTATCTTAATATAAGATCTGCCGTAGTTTTTGGAGGTGTAAAAGCAGCTTCGCAAATAAAAACTTTAAAGCAAGGTGTAGATATTTTAGTTGCAACACCAGGTAGATTGTTAGATTTACATGACCAAAAAGCAGTATCATTTAAACGTATTGATGTGCTAATATTAGATGAAGCTGATAGAATGTTAGACATGGGTTTTGCAAGAGATCTTAATAAAATTATTAGCTTTATGCCTTCAAAAAGGCAAAACTTAATGTTTTCTGCCACTTTTTCTAAAGACATAAAAAAATTAGCTGAAGGAATTTTAAAAAATCCTGTTTCAGTAGAAACCGCTCCACAAAACTCAACAGCTAAAAAAGTAACGCACAAAGTTTATAAGGTTGATAAAAAACAAAAAACTGAACTTGTCATTAAACTTATAAAAGACGGAAATTGGAGTCAAGTTTTAGTGTTTACAAGAACTAAACATGGTGCCAACAAATTAACAGAAAAACTAATAAAATCTGGAATTTCTGCAGCTGCAATTCATGGAAATAAAAGCCAAGGAGCAAGAACAAAAGCACTAAAAAACTTTAAAGACAACAGTATTAAAGTTTTAGTAGCAACAGATATTGCTGCACGTGGTTTAGATATTCCACTTTTACCTCATGTTATTAATTTTGAGCTACCAAATGTACCAGAAGATTACGTGCATAGAATTGGTAGAACAGGTAGAGCTGGTGCTGCCGGAGAAGCAATTTCTTTGGTTTGTAGCGAAGAAACTGAATATCAAAAAGAGATAGAAAAAATTTTAAATGAAAAATTAAAAACTTCTGTTTTAGAAGGTTTTGAACCTACAGATACAACCCCTCCTAAAAGAGCCGCTACACAAAGTAAAGGTTCTTTTGGAAAGAAGAAAAAGGCAACTAATTCTAATTCTTCAAATGGAAATAAACCGAAAAAAAAGCCTCATTTTAAAGGAAATAAACCCGCAGGATCTACTTCTGGAAGAGGTAGAACTGGCGCTCCAAAAAAGAAACGTTATTAAATAATAGGGTATTAGGATTTGTAGATTGATATTGAAAATAGGATTGAGGCTGTAAACCTGTTCTTACTTTAAACCAGAGTTAATAAGAGATTAAGGTATGAGCTAATTTATTTTAAATCTCATGACGTACAGCTTCAGAGTTAATACCCATTCTTATTCCTTTAATACTTGTATAAGCTGCTCCAATTCTATATTAGTAATCTGGCTTATAATCTAACCATTCTTTTGGAATTTTTTGCTTAATATAATATGCATATCTATAAGAACTCCTAGTAGAATTTGTTATTAAAGTATCATTTTTAATTTTAATTTCAGATTTACCAAAATTACCACAATCTGTATACCCATAATCCATAGAGTAGGTATTTTTTTTATTCAAAAAGCCTTTCACTAAAAAACCAATGTTTCCTTTTTTTGGGTTAAACGAATTTTTATTCAGTATTTCTTTTTTGCTTTTTATAAAATTATATAATACACCATTACTATAATAAGTTGTATAGAAATTTAATGAATCACCTTTATTAGGGGTATTCTATTGTATCATTTAATTCAGAATAAAAAAACAATAGTCTATAAACAACAGAATCAGTTTCTATTCCTATTTTATTTGGGTTAATTCGTCTATCTAAATATTTTTTATAATAGTTTTTACTTCTCATACCTTTTTCACTAGTAAAAACGTAATCACAGTAACATGATGTCATTATTAATAAAATTAAAGATAGGACAACTATTTTATTATTTACCATAACGTGTAAGGGTTTGCAGATTGATATTGAAAATAGGATTGAGGCTGTATATTTGTTAATACTTTAAACCAGGGTTGATAAGAGGTTAAGGATGGGCAATTTTATTTTGAATTTTATGACGGACAGCTTCAGAGTTAATACCCATTCTTATGCCATTTATACTTGTATAAGCTGCCTATTTTTATCAATAATCAGGCTCATAATCTAACCATTCTTTTGGGACTTTGACTTTTTTAAAATAATCTATATATTTATTTCCATGGTACTTAAATGGAATAGTCAAAGTGTCCCCTTTCATTTTAATTTTTTTTATGAAATCAAAATTTCCTCCATCTACAGCATTATAATACCTTAGTGAATATTTTCCCAATAAATTTGATGTTATAAAAGCAATATCTCCCTTTTTTGGGTTAAAAGATGTTTCATTTAATTTCTCTCCTGGTTTTTTATAAAAAATATAAAAAACTCCATTTTTATAAAAATGATAATATACAATATTATCATCTTTATAAGAATAAGGTACTCCATTTTTATACGTATGAGTTCTTGTATACAAAACATTTATATCTATTCCTACTCTTTTAGGATTAATAGCTCTCCATAAGTGTTTTTTATACTCCCTTTTACTTCGGCGTCCACCGAATTCAGTTACCTTATAATCTGTATAACACCCTAGTAAAAATAGAGATGAAATGAGTATTAGAATATTTTTTTTCATTACCATAACGTATAAGCATTTGGGCTTCGATATTGAATATAAGACTGAACAGGTCTATCCAATACTTCAAACCAAGGTTGATATTTAACTGTATGAGCAAATTTATTTTGAATATTATGACGAATAGCTTCTGAATTAGTACCCATTCTTATTCCATTTATGCTTGTATAAGCAGCTCCCATTCTATATTTATTTGCTGTACCGCTATCTTTTGTGTAAACACCTCCTGAATAGGGGGGCATTTATATCTTTATAAGGATGATCTATATGGTTTTCTGTACTAATCGACCCATCTTCATTTAATGGATCTCCAGTAAACAGACTAAAACCAATAGCATAGTTTTTATAACTTACACTTCCTGCTGCTGTTCTATATCTATCGCCTCCATCTCCAAGAGGTCCTAACATTTTTTTTGAAAGGATATCCATCATTTTCATATCTAACATTAAAATCACCATGTCCTATAGATACTCCTCCAACTCTTTGTGAGGTTTCGCCATTACCAAATTTTGTTGTGTATAGGGAAGATTTAAGTCTACCAATCTGGTTTCCAACCTGCTAGTAATTCCTTATCAGTTCTTCTTTTAACATAATATTTTTTTATTTTATCCTTTTTTGATGAAAGTATTATAGTATCCCCTTTTACAGTAAGATTTTTGATGTTTTTTTGAGCACGACAACCATCTCCTCGAACGATTGTTTTTGCAAATAATTCGTTATGATTATTATAATAATATCCTTGCAAAGACTTTAATGGATTAAAATCATTACGAGTTAAACGGTAATTAGAAATTAATTTTAATTGCTTACTATCATAGCCTATTCTAGGAAAATAACTAAATTTCCCGTTATTATAAAATCGTAAAAAAGTTTTTCCATTACGTTGGTCTCTTTCGAATGTTTTTTCATAATATTTATAATATAAGAGTTCTTCATATAGACTAAAAGTATCTAACTTTTGAAACAATTTAGCATCAAAATTATATTTATCAACCTCTTTTTTCCTTACATAGCCAAATTCAGTATTTTTAACTTTGGAAATACAAAAGCAGCTTTGTAGTAAAAATACTAAAATAAAACATGTAATTAATCTTACCATAGTGTATTAGGGTTAAATGATTGAAATTGGAAATATGACTAAGGTTGTATATTTAAATACTCTAAACTATGGTTGGCATTTTTTAACATGTGTTAATTTGTTTTTGAAAATTATGGCAAAAACTTTTCGATTGGTACCCATTCTTATTTCATTTATACTTCTATATACTACTCCAATTCTATATTAATAATCTGGTTTTTTAATCTAACCATTCTTTTGAGATTTTTTACATAATATAATATGCATATCTATAAGAACTATAGGTAGAACTTGTTATTAAAGTATCATTTTTAATTTTAGATTTAACAAAAGTACAATAATCTTTACACCTATTAATTCATAGAATAGGTGGTTTTTTTATTCAAAAAGCTTTTCACTAAAAATTTGGAACTCCTATATTTGACAATACGTTGAGAAGATAGCTTATTAATAACCTCTGCTTTTTTTACTACCTACTCCAATTATTTATTAAACTTTCTAACGCTATTTCAAGGCTACAAAAAATAAACTCCTAGCAAAACTAAATCTATTTTTTAGTTGCTATTTATTATTGCTACCTTTGATTTCTAAACTTAATTTAGCATGAAATATCAACCTATAAACTCACAACTTTTTATAAAAAATCGTAAGAATTTTACTTCTAATATGAAGCCTAATAGTTTAGCTATTTTTAATTCTAATGATATTTATCCAATAAGCGCAGATAGCACAATGCCTTTTGAACAACATAGAGATATTTTATACTTAAGCGGTGTAGATCAAGAAGAAAGCATCTTAATGTTATTTCCTGATTGCCCAAATGAAAATTTACGAGAAGTACTTTTTTTAACAGAAACAAATGATCACATTGCTGTTTGGGAAGGAGAAAAACTAACCAAAGAAGCCGCATTTAAAACTAGCGGCATTACCACTGTTTACTGGTTACAAGATTTAGAAAAAGTATTGTTTGAAATGGCTTCATATTGTGATACTTTTTACATAAATACAAACGAGCATTACAGAGCAAATGTAGTTACAGAAACTCGCGAAGATCGTTTTACAAAATGGTTATTGGCAAAATACCCTGCACATTCTGTTGCAAAAAGTAATCCTATTTTACAACGCTTACGTTCTGTAAAAGATCCTATTGAATTAGATTTAATGCAACATGCATGTAATATTACAGAAAAAGGTTTTAGAAGAATTTTAAATTTTGTTAAACCGAATGTTTGGGAATATGAAATTGAAGCCGAATTGTTACACGAATTTGTTAGAAATCGTTCAAAAGGGTTTGCCTACACACCAATTATTGCAAGTGGTAATAATGCTAATGTTTTGCATTATATAGAAAATAATAAACAATGCAAAAGTGGCGATTTAATTTTGTTTGATATTGCTGCTGAATATGCTAATTATAAAAGCGATTTATCTAGAACAATACCTGTTTCTGGCCGTTTTACAGACAGGCAAAAAGCAGTTTACAATGCTGTAAATCATGTAAAAAAAGAAGCTACAAAAATGCTTTTACCAGGAACAATTTGGAAAGAATATCATGTTGAAGTTGGTAAAATAATGACATCAGAATTATTAAAACTAAACTTAATAGACAAAGCTGATGTGCAAAATGAAGACCCAAAATGGCCAGCTTATAAAAAATATTTTATGCATGGAACTTCACATCATATTGGTTTAGACACACATGATTATGGGCTTTTACACGAGTCAATGCAAGCAAAGAATGTATTTACTGTAGAACCTGGAATTTACCTTCCTGATGAAGGTTTTGGAATCCGTTTAGAAGATGATGTTGTTATTAAAGAAAAAGGAGAACCTTTTAATTTAATGAGAAATATACCTATTGAAGCTGATGAAATTGAAGATTTAATGAACTAGTCTTAGACTGTATGATATATTATAAAGCGAGTTTTAAAACTCGCTTTTTTTTACATTATGAAAACTCTATATTTGTTAACATGAATGAAAAAGAACTTTTAGAAATTATTACAAAATATTTTAAAGAAAAGATTTTTGAAAACCATAAAATCAACGCTTTAAAAACTCATTCCAAATTAAAATCATATAAGATAAATCCAATTTTAGTAAAATATTTATCAAAAATTTTAGAAGATGATTTTACTCCAATTGGAATAGCAAAAGCACTATATTTTCCAAGAATTTTGGGCACATCAATAAATACATCTTTTGGAACAAGAATCCAAAATATGTTTGTTGAACTTAATTTAGCAAAAGGTTCCTTAATTAAAGGAATGGATATTGAATTTATAGATAAAATTGATGGAAGAAAAAAATGGTGTCAACTAAAATCTGGACCAAATACTATTAATTCTGAAGATGTAAACCCGTTATTAAAAAAGTTTTCTACAGTAACCAATTTAGCAAGAACAAACTCAATCAATCTAAATAACTCTGATTTAATTTTAGGTGTTTTATATGGTGATGAGCTACAATTAAGTCAACATTATAAAAAAATTGATGCTCAATTTCCTGTAATAATCGGAAAAGAATTTTGGTATAGAATTACTGGATTTGCTAATTTTTACAACAAACTTGTTTTAAATTTAGATGAAATGATTTTAGCTCTAAATACTGAAGCTTTTTTTGAGAAAGGCTATAAAGCTTTAGCTAAAGAAATTGAAACATCAGATTTGTTTGATTTTTCATAAAACTTGTTCAAAAATTTAACAACAGAATACCCTATTTCTTGTCCTAAATTACAAGGTACAGCATTACCAATTTGCTTGTATTGTTGAGAAACTGAACCTGCAAATTTCCAAGAATCTGGAAACGTTTGTATTCTTGCATATTCTCTAACAGTAAAAGGTCTTGTTTCATCTGGATGACAGCGTTCTGTTTGTTTTTGAGCAGGGCTGCAAGTTAAGGTTAAACTTGGTTCATCCCAACCAATTCTTCTTGCCATTCCTGTTTTTCCTCCTCCTAAATAAAAACTTTTCCCCATATATTCTTTTTGAATATCAACAGGTAAATTTCTCCAATAACCTTTTGGTGGAACTAAATCTAATACTTGTTTTTTATGCTCTGGGTATTTAGAACCTTCAGATTTTGGAACATCAGAATCAAATAACTCTCCTTTTTTTAAAGCATCTTTTAAATTATAAATAGTTTGATGTGGTTTTGGATATTCATATTTTATATCAATATCTTTTCTTACACCAACTAAAATTAAACGCTCTCGTTTTTGTGGAACTTTATAATTAATTGCTTTTAAAACCTCTACAGGAACAACATTATAGCCAAT
This sequence comes from uncultured Polaribacter sp., assembly GCF_947500975.1. Taxonomy (GTDB): domain Bacteria; phylum Bacteroidota; class Bacteroidia; order Flavobacteriales; family Flavobacteriaceae; genus Polaribacter. The sequence goes on along the minus strand of NZ_CANMUE010000003.1, from coordinate 195,310 downwards.
TTCATTTAAAATAGAAATCATTCCATTTAAAGTTTGTCCCTTTTCATGAGAACGTAATCCTTTTACATTTTCACCTATACAAATTGGCGGATTTACTTCTTTTACAGCTCTTGCAAATTCGTAAAATAAAGTTCCTCTTGCATCTTCTAAACCTAGTTTTTTTCCTGCATAACTAAATGCCTGACAAGGAAATCCTCCAGTAACAATATCAACTTTATTATTATATTTCTTAAAACTAAAACTTTTTATATCTCCTTCTAAAACATTCCAATTTGGCCTGTTATTTCTTAACGTTTTACAAGCCCATTTATCAATTTCATTTAATGCTTCACATTTAATTCCAGCTTTTTCTAAACCAATTGCCAAACCTCCTGCTCCAGCAAAAAGTTCTAAAACTTTGTATTCTTTGTTAGGAATTTCTGAATTATCAATAACATCATCAACATTACTTTTAAAAAGATTTATTAAAGAATTAATTTCTTCTTTTTTGTAAATTCTATATTCACTTATAGGCTCTCTTACTGCAATTAGTTTTCCTTCTCTGTCCCATCTACGAAGAGTTTCTTTACTTTTCCCTAAAATTTTTGAAGCTTCTGCTAAAGAATAATAATTTTTCATAACCATCTTACTCAACATTATACAATGGTTACAAATGTAATAAAATTTATCTATTCAATCTACCAGTTGTGTTTCCTTCTAAAATACTAATTACATCTCTTTCATTTGCATAATTTACATCACCTAAATAAGTATGTTTTATTGCACATGCTGCAGATGCAAACTGAATTGCTTTATAGTCATCAAATTTTTGTAAACCATGAATTAAACCTGCAGCAAAAGCATCTCCAGTACCAATTCTATCTACAATATGTGTAATATCTAAATCTTCTGTTTCTTTAAATTCTTTACCGTTCCACATTCTTGCTTTAATTTTATGCCAAGAAGAATTGATAGAGGTTCTAATTTTATCAAACACTTTTTCTATGGATGGAAATTCTTTCATCAACTCTTTACTAGCAATTATAAAATCTTCATTAGAATACGAATAATTGGTACCTAAAAGTTCATTTATTTCATTAACACCACCAATAAAAATTGTTGAATAACGAATCAATTCAATTAATACTTCTTTTGGGTTTTCTCCATATTTCCATAAACCGCTTCTGTATGTAGGATCAGCAGAAACTATCATCCCTTTTTCTCTGGCAAGCTTTAAACCTTCTAATAAAGTTTCTTTACTGCCTTTATTTAATGCAGGTGTAATTCCTGTCCAATGAAACCATTTTCCGTTTTCTAAAGATTTTTCCCAATTTACCATTGACGGAACAATTTCTGAAAATGAAGAATGGGATCTATTATAAGAAATTAAACTTGGTCTCATTACCGCACCAACTTCTAAAAAATAAACACCTAATGGTCTTGGAGAGCGCACAATTGCAGATGTATCTAAATCGAACTTGTTTAAATAAGAAATAGCTGTATCACCAATAAAATCATTAGAAATACAAGAAATATGTTTTACATTTCCACCAAAATTAGCAATAGAAATTCCAACATTTACTTCTGTTCCTCCAAAATAAAATTCAATAGAATTAGATTGTACAAATTTTCTATTTCCTAAAGGAGAAATACGCATTAAAACCTCGCCAAACGTAATTATTTGATTCATAATAAAATACTTTTCATAGCAAAGATACTTTATAAGAATAGATAAAAGAAGCGTTTTTTAATGATAATTTTCCTAAAAAGATAAAGAAGTAATAAAACGAATTGATTGCGTATTAAAAGTTTCTGATTGCTCAACATTTACAATATGACCACAATTATCAACCACAAAAAGTGAAGAATAAACATGTTTAGAAACTATGTTTTTTATAGAAGGTAAAAACAAATGATCTTCTGAACCCATAACATACAAAGTGGGTATTTTTATCTCTTTAGTTCTGAAAAAACGAAGCAGAGGATTAATTTCTGACGTTAATTTAAACCAACGTAAAAATTCTTTTTGATATAGTTTTTTAGCTTCGTTAACAAATAACAATCTCGATTTTTTATGATTTTTCTTTGGCATAATAATAAATGCAAAGAGTTTGTACAACATCATATAAGGCACTATTGATTTAAAAATATTTCCAATTTTCATTAATACTTGAGATCGGAAATTTAATTTTATAATTGCACCTCCCATAATCATACTTTGTACTAAATCATGCCTTTTTTCAGCCAAATTACGTATCAAAATTGTTCCTAAAGAAATACCAATAAAGTGCGATTTTTTAATTTTCAAATACTCAATAACTTCAATAATATCAATAGTTATAGAATCAAAAGTGTATTTAGAGCTAAAAGTGTCTTTTAGTTTAGGTTCACTATCTCCATGACCTCTTAAATCTAAAATAAGCACATTAAATTCCTTTTTAAATTCACGTACTTGTTTGTACCAAATAGAACTAGAACCTCCTGCACCATGAACAAAAGTTACCCATTCTACTGAATTTTTATGAGGATATGAATAATAATTTAACAAATACTGTTTTAATTTTTTATTACATCAAAAATAAGGCTTTTAAATTTGAACCTAAAACCAACTTTTATGTATCTTATTTATGTCAATTTTATAGGTTTTTTTTAGTCAAAAAAATGCGAACATTTCTGTTCGCATTTTTATAATAAATACAACCTAAATTACTCTACAATTAATGTATATTGAGGTGTTTTATTAAAAGGACAAAAATATTTATAAGTTCCTTTTGCTAAAACCACTTCTTTCGAAGATTGTTTTTTTCCGTGTTTTACCATTTCTGATACATATGCATTTTGAATATGATTTTTTGCGTTTTTTCCATCATCTCCGTCTTTAATTAAAACCAATCCAACCTCTGCTGCTGCGTTATTATTAGACACTTCAAAAACATATGTTCCTTCTGATAATGTAATTTGTTTTTGAGTAAACTCGCCTTTAGTTTGTTCTAAAGAAACTGTTTTTACTCCTTCTTGTTTCTGAGCATTTGTGTTAAATGCAAACGCTAATACGATTACTAATACTGTTACTATTTTTTTCATTTTTACTTTTATTTATTATTAAACTGTTACTAATTCTAATTCTTGTGCTATTGGAAAATCTACAGGAACTTCTGTTACTCTATGAAAGTAATTTGTTATGGTAATTTCTCCAATTAATAAAATTGCATCTGCTAAATTTCCTTTTGTATAACCTACTTTATAAAAATTTTCTACAGCTTCTGTTGCTGTTGCTCCTCTATGTAAAGCAACACTTCTAGAAAATTTTGCTAAAGCATCTAATTTGGTGTCAAATGAAGCAACTCCGGTTCTTAACTCTAAAATTTGCTCTTCATTAAAACCATTCATTTTACCTATTGCAGTGTGTGCAGATAAACAATATACGCACTCATTTACTTGGCTTACTGCTAAATTAATTACTTCTTTTTCTTTAGCAGAAAAACTTGTTTTAGCATTTCCAAAAGCTAAAAAGTTTCCAAGCGCAGTTTCGCTATGGGCAAAAGACGCATATAAATTTGGTACAAAGCCTAATCCTTTTTCTAGTTGATTAAAAATTACTTGGTTATTTTCTGAAACTTCTTTTTTTGTTGGTACATTAAATGTGCTCATAATTGTAATACCTGTTGCAAACAGGATTTTTTTATTTGTGCTGAAACTGTGTCAGCAGATTGTTATTGATTATTAATTGTTTTATTTACTCTTTTCTTATTCACAAGTACAAAGTTCTTGTTCTGGATTTTGTTCATCATATGTCTGATAACCCCAGCAGTTTGGACATTGGTAATTTTCTGTTGTTTTCATAATTTGTTTTTTTAGTTATTATTAATTGATACCACAAAGGTGCAACTGATTACGACCTTTAAAAATGGACAAAAGTTCCTTTGGTTTGGACAGCTTAAAAACTTAACTTAATCTGTCTATCTTTTGTCTTAAATTTCTTTCTGTGATTAAACCTGTATGTCTATCAGCTGGTTTTCCATCTTTAAAAAAAATTAATGTTGGTATATTTCTGATGCTAAATTTTGCTGCTAACTCTTGATTGTTATCAACATTTACTTTTTTTATAATAACATCGTCTTTTAATTCATCTGTTAACTTATTAATGGTAGGCATTAATGTTTGACACGGCCCACACCAATCTGCATAAAAGTCTAATAATACAGTAGTGTTATTTTCTATGATATTTTTTACGTCTATTTGTTCTAATTGAGTTTCCATATTTTTAATTGTTTTTAATTACACTGCAAAGATGCAACCAACTTTAACCTGAAAAATTGGACAAAAGTTCCTACAGTTTGGACTAGCTTTTTTTCTGGTTTTTTATCAATTTTAAACAATACAAATCCACACATAACACAAAAACCATTTGAATTTCAAATGGTTTTTGTGTTATATATTTTAAAACTTAATAAGTTAATTAATATTCTTTTTTAAACTGAAGCGGAGATTTTAGAACTCCTTTAGTAAAAAAGCGCGTAAAATAGGCAGGGTCATTAAAACCAAGTTCAAAAGCAATTTCTTTTACCGTTTTATCTGTATAAATTAGCAATCGTTTTGCTTCTAACAAAATTCTGTTTTTTATAAATTGTGATGGTGTTGTGACACCTATTTTCTGAAAGCTTTTAGTAATCGATTTTGGCGAAAGACCTAATCTATTTGCATAATCAGTTACAGAATGTAGGCTTCTAAAGTTTTGATCTACCAACAAACTAAAATCTTTAAAAAGACGTGTTTCTGTATCTTCTTTTATAATATGGTTTTCTTTTTTGACACGCACTGTATGTATAATAAACTGCTTTAAATACGCTTGTAACATGTCATATTTTGCCGTATCCTTTTGTTGAAATTCTTCAATTAAACTTTCTAAAATAAAATTTAGCTTTGCAGTTTCTTTTTTACAAGGTTTTACAAACGGGGTTTCATAAACATTATTAAATAAAATACCATTACAAGCCACCTCTTTATCATGAGTTTGAATACAGTAAAAATCACGAATAAACGTAAGCTTATAAGCTGTTTTTATTTGTTCAGAATCTACTGTAAAAACTTGACCTGGGGATAAAAAAAACAACACATTATCTGTAAAAGTATATTGTTCAAAATCTATATTATAAATTCCTGTTCCTTCTTGAATCCAATAGATAGAATATGCATTTATTTGCTCATTATGCTCTATAGTACAAGCTTTATCAAACTGAACTGTACTTAATGAAAAGGTGTCTTCAAAGGTATATTTTATGATATCTTGTACTGCCAATAGTTTACTTATTTTATTTGTTGGTCGTAATTAATTTAAAAACATTAAAGTAATGAGTGTTTTTTTACCTAAATATTTTAACGAGCCTTCTTTAAATTTAAAACTCCAAAAGTTAAAATAGCAGGAATTACCCAACCTAAACTGTAATTAGCAAGAGGAATTATGTTTTTTATCTGTGTTAAACTTTCACTAGAAATAATAAAGCCTAAAAAATCTGGAATACTAAAAATAAAGGTTACTAAAACAACTGCTCTAAAAACAAGCGGAGTTGCAAACTTATCATTTACAACATTTAATAAAATTAGTACAATAGTTATTGGGTAAATAAACATTAAAACTGGCAATGCAATTACTATAATTGAATGAAAATCCATTTGACCAACCAAAACACCAACCAAACAAGAAACAACAGCGGTAATTATATAAGCTTTTTGAGAGTTTCTAAACAAACCTTTAAAATAATCTGCAGTTCCAGTAATTATACCAACAGCAGTTGTAAAACAAGCCAAAGCAATTAAAATACTTAAAAAAGTATTTCCAATATTACCAAGGGTAGAAATACTAATTCCTCTTAATAAATTTGCTCTTTGCATATCTCCACTTAGTGTATTATCAACCAAAATTTCTGATCCATAAAAAGCACCTACTGCAATTAACCCTGCATAAATTACAAAAAGTCCAATTCCGGCAATAATTCCTGCTTTTTTTATCAGTTCTTTTTTATCTTCGAAAGAATTATGTCCTTTTAATTTTAAAGATATAATAACCACACCTCCAACAACAACAGCTCCAATGGCATCAAAAGTTTGATAGCCTTCTAACAAACCAGCAACAATTGGTGTTTTAAACGTACTTGGGTTCATAATCATATCACTAGAAAACAAGCCAATACCAATTACTAAAACTAAAATTAAGACAATAAAAGGTGTAAGATATTTACCTATTAAATTTAAAATTTTAGATCGATTTAAAACAAATATTAAAACTAAAGAAAAATAAATACAACTAGTTAATAATGGACTTGTACCAAAAAATGGATGTATTGCAATTTCATGAGTTGCAGATGCGGTTCTTGGTGATGGAATTGCTATTGAAATTAAGTAAACAATAATACAGTATACTAAACTAAAAAAAGGTGAAACTTTTTTACCAAAATCATACAAAGTACCTTGTAATTTTGCGTGTGCTAAAATACCAATAATAGGTATAACAACTGCTGTTACCATAAAACCAATGGTTACCCAAAACCAATTTTCGCCAGCATTATATCCTAAAAGAGAAGGTAATAATAAGTTTCCTGCACCAAAAAAAAGGGAAAAAAGTGCAAAACCAGCAATCCAAATTTCTTTTGTTTTGTTCATTAGTTATTAGATTTTAATTCTTGAAATATACATATTTTTGCGTGATGCAAAAATCAATCACTTTTAAAAATGCAAACATTTCTTTTTCTGATGTAGGAAAAGGAGCAGCTGTTGTTTTACTTCATGGTTTTTTAGAAAACGCTACCATGTGGCAACAAATTATTCCAGAAATTTCTAAAAGAAATAGAGTAATTAGCATTGATTTGTTAGGTCATGGAAAATCTGATTGTTTGGGCTATGTGCATTCTATGGAATTGTTTGCCGAAAGTGTTGAAGCTGTTTTAAAACATCTAAGAATTAGAAAATGTTTTATAATAGGACATTCTTTAGGAGGTTATGTTGCTTTGTCTTTTGCTGAGAAAAATCCACAGAAAATTAAAGGTTTATGTTTACTAAATTCTACATCTAATAACGATGATGTTGAACGTAAAAAACTACGATTAAGAGCAAACAAAATGATTCAGGCCAATTTTACAAATATGGTACGAATGTCTTTTACCAATTTGTTTGGTAAAGAAAGTAGAACTAGGTATAAAGAAGAAATAAAATCGGCTTTACAAGAAGCCTTACAAACTCCAATTCAAGGTTATATTGCTGGTCAAGAAGGTATGAGATTACGTATAAACAGAAATCATGTTTTAGTCAATAACGATTTTAAAAAATTAATTATTATTGGAAAAAAAGATCCTGTTTTAAATTTTGAACTTTCTTTAAATGAAGCAAAAAATACAAATTCAGAGTTTATTATTTTTAATGATGGACATATGAGTCATATTGAAAATAAAAATGAATTAATTGTTGCTTTAAAAAGGTTTATAAATTAAAACTTCCTATATTTATTTCTTGAAAAAATTTACTTTAAATTAATCTTTGTTTAAACTATTCCAACCCTGAGCTTTCAATTCAATTTCTTGGCTAGCTCTTGTTACTAAATTTAAACCTTGATTTTCTGCTGTTATATGACCAATAATAGAAAAATTAGGATTTGCTTTTATTTTATCAAAATCAGCAATTGGTACTGTAAACAGTAATTCATAATCTTCACCGCCGCTTAAAGCAACCATCGTTGAATCTAACTCAAATTCTTCACAAGAAGAAATTACTTGTGGGTCTAAAGGCAACTTATCTTCATAAATTTTACAACCTACTTTACTTTGTGTACAAATATGAAAAAGTTCTGAAGATAATCCATCAGAAATATCAATCATAGAAGTTGGTTTTACTTCTAATTCTTTTAACAAACCTGTAACATCTTTTCTTGCTTCGGGTTTTAATTGGCGTTCAATTAGATAAGTATAATTATCTAAATCTGGTTGATTATTAGGGTCAACTTTAAAAACTTGTTTCTCTCTTTCTAATACTTGTAAGCCTAAATATGCAGCACCTAAATCGCCAGAAACTACAATTAAGTCTGTTTCTTTTGCGCCATTTCTATACACAATATCTTCTTTATCAGCCTTACCAATTGCAGTTATAGAAATCAAAATTCCTTTGGTAGATGATGTTGTATCTCCTCCAATTAAATCAACTTTATAAGTATCACAAGCCAACTGAATTCCTGCATATAATTCTTCAATTGCCTCAAGTGAAAACCTGTTAGAAACTGCAATTGAAACCGTAATTTGCTCTGCAACACCATTCATAGCATACACATCAGATAAATTAACCATAACAGCCTTGTATCCTAAATGTTTTAATGGCATATAACTTAAATCAAAATGTACACCTTCAATCAACAAATCTGTTGTAATTAAAGTTTGCTTTTTAGATGCATCTAAAACAGCAGCATCATCTCCGACAGCTTTTACTGTTGAAGAATTTTCAACTTTAAAATATTTTGTAATATGATTGATCAAGCCAAACTCACCTAACTCCGCTAATGATGTTTTTTGTGTATTCTTATCTTCTAACATGCTGCAAATATAACTAGATTCTACAGGAGTATTTAAACACTTTAACACAGTTATTAAATTAATTTCTCTTTTAAAATAGTATTTTTGATTATTCTTAATTTAAAAATATGAAAAAAATTAGGTTCATACTCTTATTCTTGCCTCTTCTAATTAATGCGCAAACACCTTGTGAAAATGGATTTTCTGGTGAATACCCATGTAAAGATTACGATTTAATGTCTCATATTTCACTTAATACAATTGCTGGATTGGGTACTGAAGGAAATGATAGTTGGGGTTGGACAGACCCAGATACTCAAAAAGAATATGCTTTAATGGGTACCAATAAAGGGGTTACTTTTATAGATATTTCTGACCCTTTATCAGTAATAATTTTAGGAACTCTTTCTACAAGAACTGTTAATAGTAGTTGGAGAGATGTAAAAGTGTATAATAATCATGCATTTATAGTAAGTGAAGCATCAAATCATGGAATGCAAGTTTTTGATTTAATACGATTAAGAAACGTTGTAAATCCGCCTGAAGTTTTTACAGCAGACGCCAATTTTACTGAATTTGGAAGCGCACATAACATTGTTATTAATGAAGAAAGTGGGTATGCTTATGTAGTTGGAGCAAGTAGAAGCTCTACCTATAAAGGAGGCCCTATTTTTATCAATATTAAAGATCCAAAAAGCCCAGTTTTAGAAGGTGGTTTTAGTGCTGGTGGGTATTCTCATGACGCACAAGTAATTACTTATAATGGTCCCGATAAAGATTATACAGGCAAAGAAATACTAATTGGTAGTAATGAAAATGAAATTGTTATTGCAGATATTTCTGATAAAAGTAATCCAACAATTATCTCAACAATTACCTATTCTTATGTAAAATATGCACATCAGGGTTGGTTTACAGAAGATTTAAAATATTTTATTTTAGGTGATGAATTAGATGAAGAAGGTTATGGGAATAATACAAGATCAATTATTTTCGATTTTACTGATTTAGACAATCCTTTGTATCATTTTGATTATTTTGGAGCAACTGCTGCAATTGATCATAATGGATATGTAAAAGATAATATTTATTACCAAGCCAGTTATACCGCAGGTGTTAGAATGATAGATATTACTGATGTAGAAAACAAAAGTTTTACAGAAGTTGGTTTTTTTGATACTTATCCAAATAATGATAGTACTTCTTTTGATGGTGTATGGAATGTATACCCGTATTTTCCAAGTGGAAATATTATTATTAGCGATATTAATAATGGTTTTTTTGTGATTAGAAAAAGTGGCACTTTAAGTTTAGAAAATGAAATTATAAAAAACTCTTTTTCGGTATATCCAAATCCAACATCTACCCAAACAACAATAGAAGTTTCTATAAATCAAAATATAAATACTATTGATATTTTTTCCATCTTAGGAAAAAAAATATTTTTTAAAGGTAATATAAATCAACCAAAATACGTTTTAGATACATCAGTATTAAATAAAGGAATTTATCTTTTAAAAATAAACAACACTTTAACTAAAAAATTGATTATCAAATAAAAAACATCTTGAAAAAAACACTTGTTTTATTAAGTTTACTATTCGTTTTTTCTTGTAATAAAAGCGAAATTATCTTTCCTCAGGAAGAAGAAAATACAGAACCTTTAGCTGAATGTGTAAATGGTTTTGCAGGTATTTATCCTTGTAATGGATATGATTTAATAGCCTTTTTATCTTTAGCAGATTTAGACCCTACAAATTCTACAAATATAAGTGGTAATGATTCTTGGGGTTGGACAGATCCAACAAATCAAAAAGAATACGCTTTAATGGGTTTAAATACTGGAATATCTATCATAGATATATCTAATTCAACCCAGCCAATAGTAGTAGGTTTTTTACCCACCGCAACTGTAAATAATAGTTTTAGAGATGTAAAAGTATATAACAATTTTGCTTTTGTTGTTAGTGAAGCAGCAGATCATGGAATGCAAGTTCTTGACCTAACAAAATTAAGAGATATTACTAATCCTCCTGAAATTTTATCGGCAGATACAACTTTTAATGGATTTGGTAGTGCTCATAATATTGTAATTAATGAAAGTAAAGGATATGCATATCCTGTTGGAACCACAAGAAGCGGAACTTATAAAGGTGGTCCATTATTTATAAATATTCAAGACCCTTTAAACCCTGTAGATGAAGGCGGATTTTTAAATTACTCTCACGATGCACAAGTAGTTACTTATAACGGTCCAGATACAGAACATAATGGAAAAGAGATATTAATTGGTAGTAATGAAACAGAAATTGTAATTGTAGATGTTTCAGATAAAAGCAATCCTTTAGAATTATCATCTATAAGTTATTCTAATGTAGAATATACACATCAAGGTTGGTTTACCGAGGATATGAATTATTTTTTATTAGGTGATGAACTAGATGAAGTTACAAATGGAGGTAATACGAGAACTATTATTTTTGATTTTTCAGACTTAGACAACCCAACATTAAGTTCAGAATATTATGGCCCAACTGCTGCAATTGATCATAATGGATATATAAAAGGAAACACTTATTTCTTAGCAAATTATACTGCTGGCTTTAGGGCAATCGATATTTCAAATATTGAAACGGGTAGTTTAGTTGAAACAGGTTATTTTGATACTTTCCCTTCAGGAAACTCAGCATCTTATGATGGGGTTTGGAATGTTTATCCATATTTTGAAAGTGGAAATATTATTATTAGCGATATTGATAGTGGATTATTTATAGTGAAAAAGTCTGAATAAATTTTTTATCAATTTATGAAAAGAATCTATTACATAGCATGTTTTCTTTTACTGTATAATTGTTCCAAAAAAGAAATTATACAAGAATCTACAACTAATAATAATTTTGCAGAAACAATTACTGTAAAAACTCTTGGAGGCACAAATAACGAAACTTTAAATTCTGTAGTAAAAACTGCTGATGGTGGCTATGCAGTATTAGGTTTTACACAAAGTAATAATTTTGATATCAACACCAAAAACAATGAAAGTTTCGATTTTTGGGTGATGAAATTCTCATCCGAAGACATTTTAATTTGGAGTAAAACTTTTGGAGGAACTGATGATGATAGAGGAGCAGATATAATTGCTACAAATGATGGTGGTTTTGCACTTTTAGGCTACAGTAAAAGTAATGATGGAAACGTAACTACCAACGCCGGTTCTCAAGATTTTTGGGTGATAAAAATTACAGCAGATGGAAATATTACTTGGCAAAAAACTTTTGGCTTTTCTGGTGCAGATTATGGTACCACTTTACTACAAACCTCAGATAATGGATTTCTATTAACTGGTGTTTTAGATGTAACTGCTTCTGGCGGGCAAGGCAATTCTAAAACTTCCAATAAACATGCAGGAGGAGATATTTGGGCAATAAAACTTAATAACTCCGGAACTTTAGAATGGAGTAAATTTTATGGAGGCTCCTTTACCGATACACCATTTGGAATTGTAGAAACTACCGATAATAATTACATAATTGCAGCTTCTTCAGACAGTGAAGATTTTAATATTTCTAATAATAAAGGCACCTATGATTTTTGGATTTTAAAAATTTCTGCAGATGGAGCCCTTATTTGGGAACAAAGTTTTGGCGGTTCGCAAATTGATGAACCAAGAGCAATTACCGCAACAGATGATGGTAATTTTATAGTTATTGGAGACACAAGAAGCTTTGATATTGATGTTGCCATTAACAATGGAGCAGCAGATTTATGGATGATAAAAATTTCTAATGAAGGAACTCTTATTTGGGAAAAAACAATTGGATCAACAAGTTTTGATGTTGCTCGTTCAATATCAAAAACTCAAGATAACGGATTTGTAATTGCAGGAAGTTCTCGTAGTTCTGATAGCATTTTTTCTAATCAAGGCCAAAATGATGCTTGGGTTTTAAAAGTAGATGATTCTGCCAATATTGTATGGCAAAAATTTATTGGCGGAACAGAAATTGACTTTTTGTATGACGCAATAGAACTAAATAATAAAACAATAATTAGCGTTGGAGAAAGTAGTAGTTTTAATGGAGATATTACAGAAAATAAAGGTTTTTCTGACGCATTAATAATCAATATAAAATAATAAAAATGAAAAAATTTGCATTAATATTAATATCTAGCGTATTGTTTTTTACTGCCTGTAACAAAAATAAACTAGATTGTTGCGTATTTCCAGAAACGGTTACTGTCACTTTAAAATTTACTCATAACTGGGATGGTACTCCAATTACAGCAACCGATTTTAATGATTTTAAATTCACAACCGAAAATGGAGAGTTAGTAAGTATAGAAAAATTAAGATATTTAGTTTCTAACATTACATTAGATTCTCAAATTAAAAACTATAATCTAATTAATATTGGAGAAAATACAGATTTAGAAATCAATTTTACTGATATAAATCAAGGCACAAATAACTTAAAATTCACATTTGGTTTTGCAGATGCAGATAATACAGATGGTATTTATCAAGACTTAAATTCAGTATCCTTTAACGTTCCTGAAATGATGGGTGGCGGTTATCATTTTATGCAATTTGATGGAAAATATAAAGACACAAATAATGAAGATGCAAGCTTTAATTACCATGCAATTAGAGCCGTAGACATGTCTGACACCAATAATTTAATTTTCGAAGACACTTCTTTTGAAGTAGATTTAGGAACAGTAGAAATTACCAATAATGCAATTGTAGAAGTTAAAGTAAACATTGCAGAGTGGTTTAAAAACCCAAATACTTGGAACTTAAATGAGCTTAACACCGTTTTAATGCCCAATTTTGAAGCACAAAAAATGATGAGTGCAAATGGTAAAACCGTTTTTTCTTTAGGTGATATAAATTAAAGAGTTGTCATTGCGAGGAACGAAGCAAACCCATAAAAAAAGGTTCTTCATTCCTGACAATAACTTTTAAATAATGAAAAATAACTATCTATTTTTTCTCTCCTTTTTACTTCTGATGAACTGCTCATCTAAAGAAGAAGAAATTTATACACCAATTCCATATAACTTAGAAATTCCAACACTTTTTACAGATAAATTAATTGCACCAATAATACCAACAAATAATCCATTAACAGTTGAAGGTATTGCTTTAGGTAAAAAATTGTTTTTTGATACAATCCTTTCTGGTGACGAAACACAATCATGTGCAAGTTGTCATAATCCAACAAATGCATTTACAGACGACGCTCAATTTAGTAACGGAATTGATGGTGATTTTGGAACAAGAAACTCCATGCCATTATTCAATTTAGCTTGGAATTTTGATGAACGTTTTGCCTGGGATGGAAAAGAGTTTAGTTTAGAAAATCAAGCTTTAGAACCCGTTTCTAATCCTACAGAGATGAATTCAGATTGGAAAACAGTTATAGAAAAATTACAAAATCATACAGAATACCCAACCCTTTTTTTACAAGCTTTTGGTACTTTAACAATAGATTCTACCTTAGTAACAAAAGCAATTGCCCAATATGAAAGAACATTAATTTCTGGCAATTCTAAATTTGATCAATTTTTACTAGGCGAAACTACCTTAACCTCTGAAGAACAAAACGGTTTTGACATTTTTATGGATGAAGCAAGAGGCGATTGTTTTCATTGCCATGGCAGTAATAATAATCCGCTATGGACAGACAATGCTTTTCATAATAATGGTTTAGATAGTAATTTTTCTGATTTAGGTTTGGGCGCAATAACTGGTGATCCTGCAGATAATGGAAAATTTAAATCGCCATCAATAAGAAATTTAGCATTTACAGCACCTTATATGCATGATGGCAGATTTGCAACTTTAGAAGAAGTTATCAATCATTATTCAGAAGGATTACAGCCATCCTCAACCATAGATCCTTTAATGAAAAAAGTAAACCAAGGTGGTGTAAATTTATCCTCTAAAGATAAAGCAGATTTAAAAGCTTTTCTACTAACACTTTCCGATTTTGATTTTATTAATAATACCGACTTTAAAGAATAATCGATAAAACCAATTATTGTATTAAGTTTCATAATGAAAGTTTGTACTTTTTATACGACTTATATCGTATATTTGCACTCAATTTAGATTTAATCTATTATAAAATTATGATAAAAGTTTCAGACACAGCAAAGAAAAAAGTCATAGAATTAATGACTGAAGATGGCTTTGACGCAGCAAACGATTTTGTGAGAGTTGGCGTAAAAAGTGGTGGTTGTTCAGGTTTATCTTATGATTTAACTTTTGATAAAACAAAACTAGAAAACGATAAAGTTTTTGAAGAAAATAATGTAAAAATTATTGTTGATAAAAAGAGTTTTTTATATTTAGTAGGAACAACATTAGAATATTCTGGAGGTTTAAACGGTAAAGGTTTTGTTTTTAATAATCCAAACGCAAATAGAACTTGTGGTTGTGGTGAGTCATTTTCACTTTAAAAATTAGTAAAAGATGTCAAAGTATACTGAAGAAGATTTAGAACAAGAATTAAAAACCAAAGAATATGAATATGGTTTTTATACAGATATAGAAAGTGAAACATTTGCTAATGGGTTAAATGAAGATGTAGTTAGAGCAATTTCTAAAAAGAAAAATGAGCCAGAATGGATGACAGAATGGCGATTAGAAGCTTTTAGAGTTTGGGAACAAATGGAAGAGCCAGATTGGGCAAACGTAAATTACGAAAAACCTAATTTTCAAGAAATAGCCTACTATTCTGCTCCAAAGAAAAAACCAAAATTAAATTCTTTAGATGAAGTAGATCCTGAATTGTTAGACACTTTTAAACGTTTAGGAATTTCTTTAGACGAACAAAAAAAGTTAGCCAATGTTGCTGTAGATATTGTAATGGATTCTGTTTCTGTTGCAACAACTTTTAAGAAAACATTAGGTGAAAAAGGAATAATTTTTATGCCAATTTCTGAAGCAATTCAAGAACATCCAGAGTTGGTTCGTAAATATTTAGGAACGGTTGTACCAACAACAGACAACTTTTATGCGGCATTAAATTCGGCAGTTTTTTCTGATGGATCTTTCTGTTACATTCCAAAAGGAGTAAAGTGTCCTATGGAATTATCAACCTATTTTAGAATTAATGAAGGCGGAACAGGTCAGTTTGAAAGAACACTTGTTGTTGCAGATAAAGGAAGCTATGTTTCTTATTTAGAGGGCTGTACTGCACCAAGTAGAGATGAAAATCAATTACACGCAGCTGTTGTAGAATTAATTGCAATGGATGATGCAGAAATTAAATACTCAACTGTACAAAACTGGTATCCTGGTGATGCAAACGGTAAAGGTGGGGTATTTAACTTTGTAACTAAAAGAGGTTTATGCGAAACAAATGCAAAAATTTCTTGGACACAAGTAGAAACAGGTTCTGCTGTAACTTGGAAATATCCTTCTTGTATTTTAAAAGGAAATAACTCTATAGGAGAATTTTATTCTATTGCTGTTACCAACCATTTTCAGCAAGCTGATACAGGTACTAAAATGATTCATTTGGGTAAAAATACAAAATCTACCATTATTTCTAAAGGTATTTCTGCTGGTCAATCTCAAAATTCTTATAGAGGATTAGTTCAAATAAATTCGAGAGCAGAAAATGCTCGTAATTTCTCTCAATGTGATTCATTATTGATGGGTAATGCTTGTGGTGCACACACTTTTCCTTATATCGAAGTAAAAAATAAATCGGCACAAATAGAACACGAAGCAACAACCAGTAAAATTGGTGAAGAGCAATTATTTTACTGTAATCAACGTGGAATTGATACTGAAAAAGCAATCGCTTTAATTGTAAACGGATTTAGTAAAGAAGTTTTAAACAAATTACCAATGGAATTTGCTGTAGAAGCTCAAAAATTATTGGAAATTTCTTTAGAAGGTTCAGTAGGATAAAATTCAAAGAATTTATAAAATGAAAAAAATACTTTTCTTATTGCTCGCAATTAGTATTGTAAGCTGTAAAAAATCAGAAAAAAAGGTTGAAGAAATTTCTAAACCAAAAGTAAAATTGTATCAATTAGTTGGTGGTTCTATTTTTGTGAAAAAATTAGAAGTTTTTTCTCAAGACACAACTTATACCGGACAAACAAAGCAATTTACAGATGCGTATTATGTAATTTCTCACCCAAAAGGAAACTTAATGTGGGATGCTGGTTTGCCAGAACAATTAGTATTGCCGGAACCATTTGATGAACCTAGTGGAATTTTTAGAATTCAAAGACCAGATTCTTTAGCAAATCAATTAAAATCGATAGGTTTTAAAATTGAAGATTTTACACATTTTGCAATGTCTCACTCTCATTTTGATCACACAGGGCATGCAAATTTATTAAAAGATGCAACTTGGTTGGTACAAGAAAACGAATTCAATACTGTTGCTAGTGATACTTTAAAACAAAAAAATCCTGCCGTGGCAGAACTTTCAAAAGTTAAAAAACTAAATGGAGATTATGATGTTTTTGGTGATGGAACAGTAGTTATAAAATACATGCCTGGTCATACAATTGGGCATCAAGTTTTATATGTTGAAGTCGCTGGTTTAGAAAAACCTGTTTTATTAACTGGCGATTTGTATCATTTTGAAGAAAATAGAACCAACAAAGGAGTGCCATCTTTTAATTATAATGTTACACAAACATTAGAAAGTATGGATAAGTTTGAAGCTTTTGCCAAAGAAAAAAATGCAGAAGTTATCATACAACATTCTCCAAAAGATTACGAAAAATTAAAGAATTTATTAAATAGCTTATAGCCAAAAGCTTAAAGCAAATAGCTTAAAAAACGATGTTAAAAATTAACAATTTACACGCAAACATAGAAGAAAAATCAATTTTAAAAGGATTGAATTTAGAAGTAAAAGCTGGTGAAGTTCATGCAATTATGGGGCCAAATGGTGCCGGTAAAAGTACACTTGCTAACGTTATTGCTGGTAAAGAAGAGTATGAGGTTACTGATGGAATAATAGAATTAAATGGAGAAGATATTGGCGAATTAGCACCTGAAGAAAGAGCACATAATGGTGTGTTTTTATCTTTTCAATATCCTGTAGAAATTCCTGGAGTTTCTGTTACCAATTTTATTAAAACAGCAATTAATGAGACTCGTAAAGCAAAAGGGTTAGAAGATATGCCTGCTAAGGATATGTTAAAAATGATTCGCGAAAAATCTGAATTGTTAGAAATAGATCGTAAATTTTTATCTCGCTCTTTAAACGAAGGTTTTTCTGGTGGAGAAAAGAAACGTAACGAAATCTTTCAAATGGCAATGTTAGAGCCAAAATTAGCTATTTTAGATGAAACAGATTCAGGTTTAGATATTGATGCTTTGCGTATCGTTGCAAATGGCGTAAACAAGCTAAAATCTAAAGATAATGCTGTAATTGTAATTACACACTACCAACGTTTGCTAGATTATATAGTACCAGATTTTGTACACGTTTTACACGATGGTAAAATTGTAAAAACTGGTGATGCTTCTTTGGCTTTAGAATTAGAAGCAAAAGGATATGATTGGATTAAGCAAGAATTGATTTAATAAACAGTAAATCAGTCATATTTTACAGTTAAAGACTGAATACCGAATACTGAAAGAAATGGAATTAAAAGAAAAAATATTATCATCATATGTAGCTTTTGAAAATGGACTGGATATCAATTCTGATATTCATAACATTAGAACTAAAGCTTTAGAAAATTTTGATAAAGTAGGTTTCCCTACAAAAAAATTAGAAGCTTGGAAATACACATCTTTAAACTCAGTTTTAAAGAACGATTTTAGCATCTTTCCAAATAAAGAAGTATCCATTGAATTATCTGATGTAAAAAAATATTTTATTCATGATATAGACACTTATAAAATAGTATTTATTGATGGTAAATACAGCTCTTTCTTATCAGAAACAATACATGATACGATTGATGTTTGCTTAATGTCATCTGCATTAAAAAAAGCAAAATACAAGCCTGTTATTGAAAACTATTTTAATAAAGTTGCCAAACAAGATAACTTAACATCTTTAAATACAGCATTTGCAAGTGAAGGTGCCTACATTAATATTCCTAGAAATGTTGAGGTAGAAAAACCAATTCAAATTATCAATTTTACAACAGGTTCTGAAGTTGCAACAATGACGCAACCACGTAATTTAATTGTGGTGGAAGAAAATGCACATGTTCAAATTATTGAGCGTCATCAAAGTTTAACATCAAACGCAGTTTTATCTAACGTAGTTACAGAAATTTTTTCTGCAAAAAACTCAACTGTAGATGTTTACAAAATCCAGAATGATAATATTAATGCTTCTTTAGTTGATAACACTTACGTTGATCAAAAATCAAATAGTGTAGTTTCTGTACATACTTTTTCTTTTGGAGGAAATATTACTAGAAACAATTTAAATTTTTATCAGAATGGAGAACATATAGATTCTATTTTAAAAGGAATTACCATTTTAGAAGGAAAACAACATGTAGATCATCATACTTTAGTACATCATATTGAGCCTAATTGTGAATCTCATCAAGATTATAAAGGTATTTATAATGAGCGTTCTACAGGTGTTTTTAATGGTAAAGTAATTGTAAATAAAGAAGCGCAAAAAACAAATGCTTACCAGCAAAACAACAATGTTTTGGTAAGTGATAAAGCTACTGTTAATGCAAAACCTCAGCTAGAAATTTTTGCTGATGATGTAAAATGTTCTCACGGTTGTACCATTGGTCAATTAGATGATGATGCTTTATTTTATATGCAACAACGGGGAATTCCTGAAAAAGAAGGGAAAGCTTTATTGATGTTTGCTTTTGCCAATACAGTTTTAGAAAGTGTAAAAATACCAGAAGTTAAACAACGTATTACTAAGTTAATTGCTCAGAAATTAGGTGTTCATATTGGGTTTGATTTATAAGTAAAAAAATTATTTTGTTAAAAATATTAACCACGCAAATTGCGTGGTTTTTTTGTTTGGTTTATTTTATGTTTTTAAATTAATCATTAGTTATAATGACAGTAATACTAATAAAAATCTTTTTTATTATAATCTGTTAATATTCTTAAAATATTATATAATTCATAAAAAAAACTGATATTACTAAAATTAATTTAGTTTTTTTAACAAAAAATTGGAATATTATTGTTAAAAACAAACAATAATATATACTTTAGCATCTTTAAAATGTTTAATATAAAACATATATGCTAGTTTGTGTTTTTTTTAAACACCCTTTTTAATCATTAACCCTAATATTTTCTATTATGAAAAAAATTTACCCATTTCTATTTGCAATCTTATTTATTACACTTAGTTGTGAAACTAACGACAACTTATTGCCAGAAAATGAAGCAGATACTCAAGACAACATGTCTGTTGACATGAGCAATTTTGAAGCTGTTTTTGATTCTCAACCTCCATCTAGAAGAGATCATAGATGTGCTACAATGGATCTTTTAAAAGAAGATCTAAAAGAAGATCCTTCATTAAGAGCCAGAATGTATGATATTGAGTATAACGTAAAAAAATATTTACAAGAAAAAGAAGAAATTGTATCAAATGGAGATTATAGAACTGCAGACCCTGATATAGATGTAAAACCAATAAATGATGGTTTAGGTTTTATTACAATACCTGTATATGTACATGTAATATATAAAACTGCTAAACAAAATATTTCTTATTCTCAAATTACTTCTCAAATTGCTGTTTTGAATAATGATTTTAAAAATAAAAACTACACTGGTTTACCTGCTCGTTTTAAAAACGACGTAACTAGTATGGGTTTTAGATTTGTATTAAAAAAAGTTTTTAGATATAAAAACAATAGTGTTCCTTTTAAAGATAACAATCGTTTTAAAAGAAACTATAAAGCTAAAACTCCAAATACACATTTAAACATTTGGGTTACTCCATTAAAAAATGAAACTTTAGGGTTTGCAACATTTCCTGGGGCAAAAGCTTGGAAAGATGGAGTTGTTATACAGCCCCAATATTTTGGTACAAAAGGTTATGTTGAAGCTCCTTTTGATAGAGGAAGAACTGCAACACATGAAATAGGTCATTATGTAGGATTATATCATGTTTGGGGAGATGCTGTAAAGGATAAAGATGGATGTAAACTTGATGATGAAATTAAAGATACTCCAAATTCTCAAGTACCATATTTTGGCTGTGATAAAAACGAAAGTACTTGTGGGACTGTTGATATGAACATGAATTTTATGGATTATAGAGATGATCGTTGTTTAACTATATTTACAGACGGACAAAGAAATAAAGCTAGAAGCTACTTTAGAAAAGGAGGTTTTAGAGCCTCTATGATTAAATAATTTAAGTTTCTACATAATATCTTAACAAGGTTATCTAAAATAATTTTAGATAACTTTGTTTTTTTAATTACTTATAGTGCATTGTTGTAAGCAGTTTAATTATTGTTTTGTTCTATTATTTCTCTAACTAAACTCTCTCTATCACCATATTCAGTTATTTTATCTTCAATTCCTAAGAATTGATGAGATTCACTTTCAGAATTTTTTGGTTTAACGGCTTGTTCTTTAGCGTTGGTATAGCCTAAAGGTAAGCAGTAACCGTCTCCATATTCTATTTTTATAAAACCTCCAGCTTCAGCCCAGATATCCAGTCCATTAAAATATTCTGTGGTCAAATTGTTCTTAATTATCAAAGCAGAATCTTCGAATGCATTATCTAATATTTTATTTACTTTCAATGAATCTCCGATAACAATTAATTTACCATAGTGATTACTAAAATAACTACAATCAACATTCCCTGTAATAAATATACTTCCACCTTCATCGTATCCTAAAGTATAATTATTGACTGCATTTAACCATTTAGTTTTAATATTTCCAATTATAATAATATTTAGTGCATCAAATTTTAAAAACTCGTCATTATCTATATCTCCAAAATAAATTTGGAATTCTTGATCATATTTTTCATCATAACTTTTACTAACACAAGATTTGTAACTTTCCAAAAAGGTATGCTTTGATAATTCTTCAATAAAAATATCTCTTGATACTGAAATGAGTTTATTTTCTTTCATTATTTAATTCTTATAGTTTACAACTAATAATACAAACTCATATTATTTATAACTTTTAAGTTAAGCAACTTTATCATCCTTTTTTACAACTAAAAGCATAGGGTGTTTACTAGTTAAAATTATAGATGTACCTTTTCTTATTTCAGATTTAATATTTATATTAAAATCTATTAAAGCAGATCGCTCTTTTAGGTGATTAATTCCATTAACTCTTTTTAAATTGTCAATATTAAAACCAATACCATAATCTTTACACTCAATTTTTACCATTCTGTCGGTAGTATTAGATAATATGATTTCAATTCTTTCACTTTTAGAGTATTTTATTGCATTATTTAAAGATTCTTTTATAATTAATAAAATTTGTCTGTTTGTAAGTTTAGGTAATCTAAACTCATTATCTGATAGGTTTTTTGTTATAAATACTATTTCACCATCATATATTTTATTTTTTTCTTGAGCTACGCTTTTTAGTTTTTCTACTAATGCTTTTAATTTGTTATTATATGGGTTTATTGCCCATAACAGATCTTTAATGTCATCAGAAAGAGGTAGTAAACTTTTTTCAATTAAATCTAAAAATTTAACCATTTCTTTAGGTAGTGAACCATCTTTTTTGTTAAAATCTTTTACTATATAATAACTAGAAAGTGCGCTTGTTATTCTATTACCAAAATTATCATGAAAATCTTTAGCAATACTATCTTCTATCCTATCAATTGTGTTTTCTAATTTTATTTTTTCATCTAAAATTTTATGAATTTTTATGTTTTTAATTCTGAGTTTTATACTGTATAAAATCAATAATAAACTTATGATAAGAATAGCAATTATAAGCATGTTATTTTTGCCTTTAACATCTAATTCTAATAGCTTATTTTTTTGTTCAGTATTTTTTCTTAACAGTTCTGCCTCTCTTATATTAAAATTAAGGTTTAATGACTGTACAGAGTTTAACAGATTAAAACTATTAATACTATCATTATAAATATTATGTAGCTCTAAATCTTTTATAGATTGAGTAAAATTTTTCGTTTTTTTATGAAGTTGGTAGAGTAAGTAATATCCTTTTTTAATTTGATCTTTAATACCAACTTCTTTCGATAATTTTAAGCCTTCTTCAGCATTATAAATAGCTAATTTATATTGATTTAGTTTTTCATAAACTTCAGATTTTCCGTAAAAATTATATATATTAACTATAGGCGTATCATCTTTTTCACGCAATGATTCAGATTGATTATAATATTTAAGAGCCATAATATAATCTTTATTTAAATAATATATTTTTCCAAGATTATTAATATAATACCTTGAAGTCATTTTATTTCCGTGATTTTTATTTATGTCAATTGCTTTTTTCACATAAAAAGTAGCGCTATCAATTTTATTTTTTTCAGCAAGTATTAACCCATAAATACTATAAGCGTTGGCAACCCTGTTAGAATCAGCTGAATATTTAAGGTATATAAAGTTTTTTCTTAAATATTTTAAAGCTTGACCATAATTACCCATATTATAATAAGCATTTCCTAAAATTTTATAGTTAAGAGTTAGGTCATTAAAATCTTTAGTTTTATAATTATCCTTTATTATTTCTTGTGTATAAAATATAGCTGATGTGTAATCTCCTTTTCTTTTATAAATTCTAATAAGTGATCTTTGAATATCTAAAATCGTGCTTTTATCACCTAACGTAGTAGCAATTTCTAGTGCTTTTTGAGAATAAAGTAATGAAGTATCTAAATTTTTGTTATAAAAATAATATGATAAAATACAATTGTACTTTATTTGTTTTAAATTCTTTTTTTTATTTATAAGGTTAGAAATACTATCAATATACTTTTTGTTAGCATTATTTTCTATAATATACTGAACCTCATCATTTAACCCTTTTTGAGAATATAAAATAAAATTATTATTAAATAATAATACCAATGTCAGATATAAAAAACTTTTTTTTATTGAAAAGTAAATACGATATTTAAGTATCATTATTATTGTGGTTGCAGTTAAAATTTATTCATCTGTATTAACATCTAAATTTACACTTTTTTTTAGATGTCTAATAATAATTACTTTTTAAATTTACTTTAAAAAGTAATTATTTAGTAGATTTTTTATATTTTAGATGTAAATATTTTTACGCTTAGATACCTAAATTCATTAGTTAAAATGACATTAAAAAAAAGAGTTATTATAATTGAAGATGAAATGGCAATTAGAGAAGCCTATAAATACTATTTTAAGTCTTTTGATAACTATTACCTTGTTGCAGATTATGAGTGTGTAGAAGATGCTTTAGAGGAATTTAAAGAAACAGACCCCGATATTGTTTTAAGTGATATTTCTTTACCAGGCTTAAGTGGAATTGAAGGAGTTAAGCGCTATAAAAATCTAAAGCCTGAAGTAAAGATATTAATTCTAAGTATTCATGATGATTTAACTCACATCATAGATTCATTAAAAAGTCTTGTAGATGGTTATATAACAAAACCCGTTAAACAACAAAATTTATTAAACTCTTTAGAATCTTTACAACAAGGCGGCGCACCTTTAAGCAATGATGTTTCTAGAAAATTAATTGAGTTTTTTCATGAGAAAAAAATTGAACTATTTTCTGAAAGAGAAAACGAAGTTGTAAACCTTTTAATGAAAGGAAATAGCTATAAAACAATAGCAGATCAATTATTTATATCTACCAGCACTGTTAATTATCATATACAAAACATTTACACAAAATTGAATGTTTCTTCTAAACCTGAAGCTTTAAAAGAACTTAAAAAGCTTTTAAATAAATAGTTTATTCTACTATTTTAAAAATTATTTATTACCCTACTAAACAACTATGAATTTTTAATAGGCTTTATAAACCCAATAAAGCATAATTTTACATCGAAATATTATTCCCTAATAGCTATTTTAAAATAAGCGTAAAGATCTTTCCCCCCAAAATTCTTTACTCATTATCACTCATGATGCTCTTTACGCTTATTTAAATTAGAAAATTACTTGCTTCTTTTTTTAACAATTATTAAATTTTGAAAAAAAAAGCCATAAAAAAACATCCAAAAAATAAATTTTTGTCGTTTTACAATTCTATTAAAAGTTATAATGTTTCTGTTTTGTTGTTTGGTTTAGCAGTATCGTTACTAAATAATTAATGATCAATGGTTAGTATAAGGATTTTTAAAAGCTCTTTCAGCCACTTGTTATTTCAGTTCAATATTTATATCTGTCTCAAAAAAATTAAATATAGCTAAATCTATTTCATCAAGTTTCCAGTCACCTTCATAACCTTTATAGTCAATTCTTATATTTAGCGAACTTTGTTAATATTCACAGACCTTTTTATTTAACACAAACGCCCTATCTTTTTTATATATTGTTGTAGGTAGTCTTCTCATAAGAAACAATCTTTAGCCTCGTATATTATTAAGTCATTACAATTTATGCATTGAGCTTTACAATTTGAGATATTCATTTTTTTTACATCATTCTCAGGTGTATAGTTTATACCATATTTCAGTTCAAAATCTTTAACGAATGATTCTGAAAACTTAACATTTGGACACAAAATATCCAAATCTTCTTTTGAATGAAAATTCCAACTATTTTTATTTCCAGAACTCAAACCATTAATTTTATCCAATGCTGATTTCTTTGGCAACATAACTCCAGTTGGGTTTGTTTGACCACAGGTTTTACATTTAACAAGTAAATAAAAACTGTCTTTTGGATTTGGTTTCCCTTTTATTTCTTTTTTAATAAGTGAATATTTAACTTTTTCTCCAAAAGTTTTAAAACTTTTCTTTGCAAAATATGGACTCTCTAAAAAACATTCTGATAACTTAAAATTCTCATCATCCCAATCTATAAAATCACGAAATCCTGAGGCATTATTCTTTAAAAAATCAACATTTATTAAATTCGGTTTTGTCCCAACTAAATATATAGCAGAAGGAAGGAGTAATGCCAAAGCGACAATTACATCATTTATAATTATTTTTTGAAAACAAGCAGGTTCAAAATATGAGTTGCTATTTGGATTACTGAAACATACAGCAAATGACCATTCACTAAAATTGTTTTCAGATGAGTTAACAAATTCAATTAATTTTGAAAAATGACTTTTCATATAATCGTATTCTAATTCATTATAAAGGACATTCACTGCACATTTATGAATTGCTTTACTGAATTTTTCGTCATATTTAAAAAAAGTTGGATTTATAAATGAAGTACTGCTTCCCTCTCTTTTAACAACTGTTGAATTGTTATGATGTCTAATTTCAGTAGACTCTTCCAGCTTTCTCTTTCTATCTCTTTTTTTTCCTTTTCTGCCAGGTGGTTCATTAAAAATTTGGTTTGCATCTTGAAATTTTTTTAACATCATATTATCTCTGTATTTCAAAGACTTATCAATATGACCTAACCTGTTATTGCAAGCTTCACAAACTTTGCCCTGTTTTAAAAAGAGAGATGGTCTTTTTAATTCACTATTTTTGTATAGATGTGCAGGGAATATATGTTCGTTGTTGGCATATTCTCTTTTCCCTTTATCAGATTTACTCGAAGACGTTTTTATATTGCACCAAATACAGTTCATTTTTTTTTAGATTACCTACAACTTAAGTATATACTTACTTATTAAATTGCTAAACAAATAACTAATTACTCAAAAAATCTAAGGTTAAAGCCGTTAATGTTCTAACACCTAGAAGAAAACCACTTTCATCTAACATAAAATCTGGTGTGTGATGCCCTGCAGCATCCTCTGGTTTAACATTAATAGATTTTCCTCCTAAAAAAAAGTACAAACCAGGAACTTTTTGTTGATAAAAAGAAAAATCTTCTGCACCAGTAATTGCATCAATTTCTAATACATTTTCTTTTTTTGCAATCCTCTGCAAAGTAGGTAACATTTTAGAAGTTAATTTTTCATCATTATAAGTAATTGGATACCCTTTTTCAATCTCAATTGTTGCGGTAGCTCTATGAGCTTTTGCAATTGCAGGTACCATTTCTTTCATTCTTTTATTTATAAAATTTTGCATATCATAATCTAAAGTTCTAATAGTACCAACTATTTTTGCTTTTTCTGGAATTATATTACTTCTAATTCCTGCGTTAATCATACCAACAGTAATTACTGCACCCTCTTTAGTTAGTTCAGATTCTCTACTAATTATTGTTTGTAAACCATTAATAATTTGAACAGATGTTACTATTGGATCAACACCATGCCAAGGTCTAGAACCGTGAGATTGTTTTCCGTTTACATTAATTTCATAAGATTGAGAAGCTGCCATTATTCCGCCAGGTTTATAACTAATAGTACCCACATTATTTCCGGCTCCAATATGTAATCCAAAAATGGCATCAACCTTTGGGTTCTCTAAAACACCTTCTTTTACCATTAATTCAGCACCACCTTCTTCTCCTTTTGGAGCACCTTCTTCTGCTGGTTGAAAAATAAATTTAACTGTACCATGAATGTCTTTTTTCATTTTTGATAATACTTCCGCTACACCCATTAAAATAGCGGTATGAGAATCGTGCCCACAAGCATGCATAACACCAGTTTCTTTACCATTATAGGTAGATTTTACTTCCGATTTAAAAGACAAATTATTTCTTTCTGTAACTGGCAAAGCATCTATATCTGCTCTTAAAGCAACTACTTTTCCTGGCTTATCTCCTTTTAAAATAGCAACTACACCTGTTTTTGCAACACCTTCTTGCACTTCAAAGCCTAAACTTTTAAGATGCTTAGCAATATATTTTGCTGTTTTATACTCTCTATTAGAAAGTTCTGGATTTTGATGAAAATGCCTTCTCCATTCTATAACTTTATCTTCAACTTCTGTTGAAAATTCATTTATTTTTGAATCATAATTTTGCGCATTTATACTAGAAATACTAGCTATAAATAAGATAATTAAATTTATTTTTTTCATTTTTATTAATTTATAGAGTTCGTTATATTTTTTAAAAAATCATCAACATCGGCATTTTTAGACAACCCCATTCTAACAATTACCAATTCCTGATCGGGTAGCACATAAACATTCTGACCTTGATAACCATTAAACGAAAATAGGTTTTTGGGTGCATTTGGATATACTTTACCAGCATTTAACCAGATTTGTGCTCCATATTCTCCGTTTGACTTTGGAGTTGGTGTAGTGGCATATTTTACCCATTCTTTTGTAAATAGTGTTTCTCCATTCCAATTTCCATGATGTAAATATAACAACCCTAATTTTGACCAATCTCTTGGAGTTGCCCAAGCATAAGAAGAACCAACATAATTACCATCTAAATCAGTTTCAACTACCATAGAATTCATGCCAATTTTATCAATTAAAGCAGTATACCAAAAATCTAAATATTCTTGGTGCGTTTTAAATTGACTTCTTAAAATTCCTGATAACAAATTTGTAGTTCCTGATGAATAATTCCAGCTTTCATTTGGTTTACCAACCAAAGGTTTTTCTTTTTGAATTTTGGTCATATCACGTTCTAAAAATAACATTTTAGAAACATCCGAAATGGTATTATAATCTTCATCCCATTCTAAACCCGAATTCATTTGTAGTAAATTATGAATAGTAATTTGGCTTCTTTCATCATTTTTCCATTCTTCAAAAGGTGCTTTTGCCTGTATATCTATTTTATTTTGATGTTCTAAAATTCCAAACAAAGTACTCGTTATACTTTTAGTCATAGACCAACCTAAAATTTTAGAATTTTTATCAAAACCATCTGCATAACGTTCTGCAATTATTTGGTCTTTATAAATAACCAAAGTTGCTCTAGTTTTATTGATTGAATCAAATAGCTTATCAATAGCTTTTTCTATTTTTTGATAATCAACATTGGTAAAAACAGTATCTTTTTGTGCTCCATTTCCGTAAGGATAAGGAGTTATATTGTCAACTTTTAACCTTTTAGGAGTTAAATATTGCTTAGTTAAATCTTCTTTTTTTAAAGCTAAAACAGTCCCTAAACCTTCTCTATAAAAAGCTTTTCTGGTTAACAAACCAAAAGCACTTGCAGATGCAGATTTTTCGTTTTCATCAATTTTATCAGAAGCTAAATTTATTGGAGAAAAATTATTATCGTTTTTATCTGTAAACTCTAAAGTTCTATCAGCAACAAATACAGATGAAGCCATATTTTTGGCAGAATATCCTGCTAAAATATTTAATTTAGGGTAATTGTATACAATTGCAATGGTTATAATTACAAGTAAAACTAATAATATTTTCTTAAAAATTTTCATAAGTATAGTATAATAGTATGTAAAAATAAGCAATTCATATTGACTTTTTTATCAGTTTAAAACTTCAAGGTTTATCTTTGTAATTTAAAATGATATTTATGTTTAATGTTGATAAAATTCGAGAAGACTTTCCTATTCTAAAAAGAACTGTTCATGGAAAATCTTTGGTGTATTTTGATAATGCTGCCACATCACAAACACCACAAGTTGTTATTGATACTATTGTAGATTATTACAGTAATTATAATGCAAATATTCATCGTGGGGTGCATACTTTAAGTCAAGAAGCCACTGATAAATATGAAGAAGCTCGTATTAAAATTCAAAAACATTTTAATGCAGAAAAAGCCTATGAAATTATATTAACTTCAGGTACAACCCATGGTATAAATATGATTGCTTCTGGGTTTGCTTCACTTTTAAAAACTGGTGATGAAATTATTGTTTCCGCTTTAGAACACCATTCTAATATTGTTCCTTGGCAAATGTTATGCGAAAAAACAGGCGCTATTTTAAAAGTGATTCCTATGGATGAAGATGGAACTTTAAGAATGGATATTTATCATGAATTATTAACTAACAAAACTAAAATCGTTTTTTGTAACCATGTTTCTAATGCTTTAGGAACTATAAATCCTATTGAAGAAATTATACATGCTGCACATAAATTTGGTGCTGCGGTATTAATTGATGGTGCACAAGCAACACCTCATATTAAGCCAGATGTACAAGAATTAGATGTAGATTTTTATGTAGCTTCTGCTCATAAATTATGTGGCCCAACAGGTGTTGGTGTATTATATGGAAAAGAAGAATGGTTGCAAAAACTGCCTCCTTATCAAGGTGGAGGAGAAATGATTGAAACTGTTACTTTTGATAAAACTACCTATGCAGGATTGCCTCATAAGTTTGAAGCTGGAACCCCAAATATTTGTGGTGGAATTGCTTTTGGAGCAGCTATAGATTATATGAATTCTGTAGGTTTTGAAACAATAGCATCCTATGAAAACGAGCTTTTAGAATATGCAACAAGTAAACTTTTAAACATCGAAGGATTAAAAATTTACGCCAATAATAAATGTAAAACTGCTGTAATTTCTTTTAATGTAAATGATATTCATCCTTATGATATTGGTTCTATTTTAGATAAATTAGGTATTGCTGTAAGAACAGGACACCATTGCGCACAACCTATCATGGATTTTTATAAAATACCAGGAACTATAAGAGCTTCTTTTTCTTTTTATAACACAAAAGAAGAAATAGATGTGTTAGTTGCAGGAGTTAAAAGGGCAACTATGATGTTATCTTAAAAAAATAATTAGATAATAAAAAAGGTTGAGAATTAATTCTCAACCTTTTTTATTGTAATATATTTTAAATTATTATCTCAATGCAGCAGAATAATTTGTTGGATAATCAGCCGCTTTAGCTAGACCATCAGTTGCTGAAGTAAAATTAGAACCAAATTCAGCATCTATAGCAGCTAATATTTTATTTGCCATTAAAGCATAACCTCTTGCTGTTAAATGAACACCATCTAAACTAATTAAACCACCAGTAACTAAACTAGTTGTTAAAGTATAATCATCAAATACAATTCCTGCAGAAGCTTCTTCTAAAACAGCTTTAAAATCAACTAAAGCAACATTTTCATTTGCTGCAGCAACGGCAGCAATGGTAGTGTTATATGCATCTGTTGCTGTTTTAATTGCAGCTTGCTCTTGTGGTGTTAATACCCACTGATCTGCTAAAGGAATTGCTACTCCATTAACTGTTAATGGATTTCCTGCAACAGCTTCTGTACCTATAAACGATGCAGATGCTAATAAAAATAAATCATCTGAAGTACCTTGTCTATAACTTGGCAAACCATAAGCAGTTAAATCCGTTAAATCTTCATCTACAATTACTACAGCATTTGTTTCAGATGCTTCAAAACTAATTGTTCTACTATCTACCTCATCTTGTGTAATTAAACCATACGAAAGTATTAATTGTAAACCTGCATTATACTCTGCATATGCTGAATTTAATGCTCCTGCTGTAGCAGCGTCTAAAGGAATAACATCATGAGTTACTGTTGTAAAATTAGCTAAATTAGTAATATAAGGTACATTAGCAACTACACCTTTTGCGCCATTAGCTGTTAAAGCTGTAACCATACCACTTAAAACTCCTGCAAAAACATTTGGGTCTGTAATATCATTACCTCCATAAGTTGTAGCGTCAAAGTTTCCAGTTTGATCCACTCCAGTTCCACCAGAAAGTGCATATCCTAATACATCATTACCACCTATTTCTGATAAGGTAAAAAATGTAGGGTTTGTTGCTAAAGCATCTCCCATAACACTTGCTGTTGGGTCTGAAGCCATCCTACCAAAGTAAGGATTCAGTTGTCCATATCCAGCTACACCTAAATGAAAACTTTTTGCTCCAGGAGCACCAAAATTATTAAAAGGACCTGAAAGAACAGTTGTTGTTTCAGTAGTTGGTGTAGCATCTAATCTTGCTGGTCCAGCACCATCAAAATAAAATCTTGGTTCTTGAATTTGCGTACCACCATAAAGTAGTCCCCCAATATTATCAGCCATTAAAGGTTGGTTAAAATCTGCACCAAATTTTGATGCTAAAATATTTGGAAAAGAATTTTCTTGAGCTGCAATAAACATAGCTCCATCTGTATAACCTGCTGTAAAAGAAGCCCCAACGGAAATGTATGTAGAAAAATCTAACCCATTTGTATCTAAGGCTACTTCTGCAACTACTTCTGCAGGAATTTCAGCTAATTCATTGTCTACATCACAAGATGTAATTGATAATGATAAAAGAAATAAGCCTATATATTTATAATTTTTCATAAAATATGATGTTTTTTATTAGTTATTAATTGTCCAAGAAAGGTAATATTGAGATCCAATAGCTCCTACACCTGGTGCGCTTAAATATTCTTGACCTGTTAAGTTAGATCCACCAAGTTTAAATACTGATTTGATACTTGGCACTTGATAGTTAATCTGTGCATCTAAAACTGTTCTTGCTTCTATTGTTCCGTCAACAAAAGTAGATTGCCATAAATATTCATCTTGCCATCTAGCATTAATGTTAAAACCAAAGTTTTTAAATAAATCTGTTTTACCAAATTGTATTTTTACCTTGTGTTCTGGAGTATTAAAGCCAGCTTCAAAATCTGGGTCAGTAGATTGGTCAAAATCAAATTTAGCAAATGTATAGTTTAAACCTAAATTAAAGCCATTTAAAACTTTAGTATTTAAACCAATTGTAGCTCCGTAAGAATTGATATCTGCAGCAGAATTTGTGTATAGTTGAACTATTTTTATATCGTTATTACTTCCTAAAACTAAAACATTTTTATTTGCTATGAAATCTTCATATTGATTATAATACACACTTAAATCTACTGTAAGTCTAGATTCTCCAGATTTTACTAAACCTCTATATCCAACTTCAAAAGCTGTAACTTTTTCTGGTTTTACCAAGTCTACATCTGCTGCTTCAGTACCTCCACTAGCAATTGTATAAGAGTTCTCATAAGCATCTCTTATACTTAAAGATTGAGTATTACCACTTGAATCTAAATAAGCTACACTTTTATCTAAATTATCTGGTGCTGAACCTACTAAAATTGCAGAACCTACATCTAATCCAATATATTGATCTTGTGTTGTTGGGTTTCTAAAACCTGTTTGAAAAGAGGCTCTAAAATTTTGATTTTTATCTTCACCACCTGCATACGCTAAAGAAACTCTCGGAGAAAAATTACCATCAAAATTTTGTGCTTTATCATATCTAAGTGAAGCTGTAACTTTTAAACGATCATCTTCTAAAAATTTCTTTTGAGCTTGTGTGTATACACCATACTCATCATAATTAATTGGTCCATCTGCATCGGTAAAAATATTTCCAAAAGAATTTAATGAATATCTTCTATAAGAAGCACCTACTTGAATTTCAGCAATATCTATTTGATCTTGAAAATTATAGTTTGCATCT
The DNA here is from genome assembly GCF_947500975.1 of uncultured Polaribacter sp. Classification (GTDB taxonomy): domain Bacteria; phylum Bacteroidota; class Bacteroidia; order Flavobacteriales; family Flavobacteriaceae; genus Polaribacter. The sequence continues at coordinate 162,385 of NZ_CANMUE010000003.1, read as the reverse complement.
GCATGATACAATTTAGTTTGATCTCTAAATTTTGCACCTGTTAATAAATTTGGGTCAGCTGTAATTTTATCAAAAGCTTGTTGAAAACCTGCTGTTCCTGGTTCTAATCTACCTGTATCAGCAGTTTCTCTTGCTGCAGCATGTGCTTCATCAGAATTTAAACCATTTAAAGTGCCTAAGAAATATGCTCCTGCATACTCACCAAACCAGGTATTATCATCTTTCCATGATCTGTTGATATTTAAAGCAGCAAATAAAGTGTTATAAGAATCTCCAGCATCTTCAGAAGTAGTATATCCTCTTACAAAAAAGTTTTTACCTTTTACTTCTAATTTATGTTGTTGCATTAAAAAGCTTTTGATACTATATTTTTGACCTCCTAAATATTGTGTGTTACCTGTACCCGCTTTAGTATTCCAAATAATTTCTAAACGGTCATCTCCATAAGGACGGTAATTTAAAGACCCTCCGAACTTAACACTACTTACTCCATAATCAATTAAATCTCTTTCATTATAACCAGTTCTACTTACATTAACACTTGGTATTAAAGCCGATGCACCAGCTGGTAAAACTCCTAATGCTTCAAGAGCTTGTCCTACTCCATTTAGGTTAGTTGAAGCTTCATCCCCAAATACATTAACTCCGTTATAATTTATATCTGACTCTCTACTGCCATCAGCAAATGCACCGTTTCTAGTATTTCTATAATCTGTTGCATGCCAGTCTTCTCCTTCTAAAACAGAAAGTGTTGCTTTTGCAGCAAACTTATCAGAAAAAGCATACGCCATTCTAATATTAAAGTCAGTAAACTCATTATTACCTGCAGCTTCTTGACTTGTAATACCGCCTTTTAAAGAAACACTAATTCCTTGATCTTCAAAAGGGCTTTTACTTGTCATAAACATAATTCCATTAAAAGCATTTGCTCCATATAATGCTGATGATGCTCCTGGTAACAACTCTACCGTTTTTACATCTAATTCAGACATACCTAATAAATTACCTATTGCAAAATTTAATGCAGGTGATGAATTATCCATACCATCTACCAATTGCATAAAACGTGTGTTTGAAAAAGTAGCAAAACCTCTTGTATTTACAGATTTAAATGTTAAACTATTTGTATTAACATCAACACCTTTTAAGTTTTCTAAACCATCATAAAAAGACGGTGAAGAAGTATTTTTAATTGCTCTAGAATCCATTCTTTCAATAGTTACAGGAGACTCCATAATACGTTCTGGAGTTCTAGATGCTGAAACTACAATTTCATCTAAAGAAGTTTGGTTTTCTGTTAAACTAACCTCTACTTTTTGGTTATTTTTTGTAATCTCAACTTTAGATGTTTTAAAACCTATCATTGATATTTCTAAAGTAAAAGGTGGGTTATCAGTAACTTTTAAAATGAAATTTCCATCAAAATCTGTGCTTGTACCAACAAGTTTTCTAGAAACTTTAATATTTGCACCAGGAAGTGTTTCTCCAGTTTTTGCATCTTTAACTATACCCGAAACAGTAGTTTGTGCTACCATTGTTAGGCTACTAAAAGCAATAAATGCGACAAGTAAAAAATTTTTTATCATAATTTGAATATTTGTTAACTAACACGCAAAATACAATTTTTTTTGAATTTCTGAATTATTTGTTAAATTATTTATGATTTTAACAAAAATAGATTGCTTTAATTGCAACATAAATACTTAAAATCATACATGTTGTTTTATTTTTATAAGAATCAGATATTGTACATTTGCTTTATAAAAAAATTTACTTCTTGATAATTGTAAATAACATTTCTGATTTCTCATCAAAAGAACAAACTTTTGTTACCATAGGAACTTTTGATGGTGTACATTTTGGGCATCAAAAAATAATTAAAAAGTTAGTTTTTGAAGCAAAAAAAAAGAATAAAAAAGCAGTTTTGTTAACTTTTTTTCCACATCCAAGAATGGTTTTGCAAAAAGATGCTTCAATAGAATTAATTAATACTATTGAAGAACGTGCAATGTTATTAGAAAAAACAGGTTTAGATTATTTAATTATTCATCCATTTAGCAAAGAATTTTCTAGAACAACAGCTTTAGAGTTTGTTAGAGATATTTTGGTGAATCAACTAAATATATCAAAATTAATTATTGGTTACGATCATCATTTTGGTAAAAATAGAGAAGGAAATATTACTCAATTAACGGAATACAGTCATTTATATGATTTTAAAGTTGAAGAAATTCCGGCTCAAGATATAGATGATGTTTCTGTAAGTTCTACAAAAGTTAGACGCGCATTAGCTTCTGGAAACCTAAAAACCGCAAATAATTATTTAGGTTACAATTTTATGCTAAATGGAAATGTAATTAATGGCAAACAATTAGGTGGTAAAATAGGGTTTCCTACTGCAAATATTGATGTAAAAGAAAGTTATAAATTAATACCAAAAACAGGTGTTTATATGGTAAAATCTACCATTGATAATACTACTGTTTTTGGAATGATGAATATTGGAAACAGACCTACAGTAAATGGAAGTCATCAAACAATTGAGATTCATTTTTTTGATTTTAATCAAAATTTATATGGTAAAAATTTAACCATAGAGTTACTTTTATTTTTAAGAGATGAACAAAAATTTGAGACTATTGAGTTATTAACTCATCAACTTAAAAAAGATGAAGAAACTGTTAGAAATTATATAAAAAACAATATCTAAAACTACATTGCTAAAGTCTTAATCTTCCTGTATATTTGCTGCTTATAATACACCAAAAATGTTACAAGTACACTTTATTAGAGAAAACAAAGAAGCTGTTTTAAATGGATTAGCAAAACGTAATTTTGCAAATGCTGAAACAATTGTTGAACAAGTTTTAACTGCGGATGAAAATAGAAGAGCAACACAGGTTCAACTTGATAACACCTTAGCAGAATCTAATAAATTATCCAAAGAAATTGGCGGTCTTTTTAAAACGGGTCAAGTACAAAAAGCAAATATTTTAAAAGAAAAAACGGTTCAGTTAAAAGAAGCATCAAAAGATTTATCAGAAAAATTAAATATGTATTCTGATGAACTGGATACGCTTTTGTATCAAATACCAAATGTGCCTCATGCATCTGTAAAATCAGGTACTTCTGAAGATGATAATGAGAATGTTTTTAGTGAAGGTGTTATTCCTGATTTAGGAGAAAATGCGCTTCCTCATTGGGAATTAGCAAAAAAATATGACATTATAGATTTTGAGTTAGGAAACAAAATTTCTGGCGCTGGTTTTCCTGTTTATAAAGGGAAAGGGGCAAGGTTACAACGTGCTTTAATTAATTATTTTTTAGATAAAAATATAGAAGCAGGTTATACAGAAGTGCAAGTTCCGCATTTAGTAAATACTGCATCTGCAACTGCAACTGGGCAATTACCAGATAAAGATGGGCAAATGTATCATTCTACAGTTGACGATTTGTATTTAATACCAACTGCTGAAGTACCAATTACAAATATGTTTCGTGGTAATTTAATGCAAGAATCTGAGTTTCCAATTACTGTTACTGGTTACACACCATGTTTTAGACGTGAAGCCGGTAGTTATGGTGCGCATGTACGTGGTTTAAATAGGTTACACCAATTTGATAAAGTAGAAATTGTAAGAATTGAACACCCAAACAATTCTTATAAAGCATTAGATGGTATGGTAGAACACATAAAAAATATTTTACGTGAACTTAAATTACCTTATAGAATTTTACGCTTATGCGGTGGAGATACAGGTTTTACATCTGCTTTAACTTTTGATTTTGAACTATTTTCAACAGCGCAAGATAGATGGTTAGAAATTAGTTCTGCATCAAACTTTGAAACATTTCAAGCAAACAGATTAAAACTACGGTTTAAAAATAAAGAAGGAAAAAGTGAATTAGCACACACGTTAAATGGAAGCTCTTTAGCTTTACCACGTGTTTTAGCGGGTATTTTAGAAAACTATCAAACAGCTGACGGAATTCAAGTTCCGGAAGCCTTGATTCCTTATACTGGTTTTAGTATTATTAATTAGTTTGCTACAATAGCAATCATTAACCTCTTATATTTATTCATTTCTATAAGTGAATTTAAATAAGCGCTAATTTGCCCATTTCTCATAAACTTTATTGAGTTGTTTTTTGCGTTTTCGTACTTGTTAGTTAGATCTTTCATAATCAGTTTTGTTTAGTTGTTATATACTATAGACAACTTTCGTGCCAAAATGTTACAGACAACTTTCTAAAAATAGATGGGTTTAATAAAATTTTAACATTTTTGTTGATTATCTTTGAAATTATATGAAAAAATATTTTTTACTTTTTTTGTTATTCATAAGTAGTTTTGCCTTTTCACAAAAAGATGTTCAAAACGAATTTAAATTAGCAGAAAGCTATTTTAGAGAAGGAGAATTTGAGAAAGCAACTCAGATTTACAAAAAACTATACAATTTAACTCCCTTTAACACATCATATTTAAACAGATTAATTTCTTGTTATCAAGAAACAAATCAATTTCTTACCGCAGAAAATCTTCTAAAAAAAAGAATTCAACAAAATGCAAATCAAGTTTATTTGTATGTTTTTTTAGGATATAACTATAGCAAACAGCAAAAGGAAGAGCAAGCTAAAATTCAGTATGAAAAAGCAATAAATTCTTTAGACAAAAATGCTGCTTTTGGTGGTACAATTGGTCGTATTTTTAAAGATTACAACTTGTTAGATTATGCAATTTCTGCATATGAAAAAGCAATGATTAAAAACCCGAATGCAAATTATAATTTTCAAATTGCACAGATTTATGGTGAAAAAGGTGAATATGAAAAAATGTTTTATGCTTACATAAATTTAATTGACAAACAAGATTCTTATCTAAATTTAGTACAAAGATATGCTAGCCAATATATAACTGACGACTCTGAAAATGAAACAAATGTTTTATTCAGAAAAACCTTGTTAAGAAAATCTGCTAGAAACCCAAAAGATGTTTGGAATATTTTGTTAAGTTGGTTATTTGCACAACAAAAAGATTACGGAAAAGCATTAATACAAGAGAAAGCTTTGTATCAAAGAAATCCATCAGATTTATTTGCCATTTTTGATTTAGGTAAAAATGCTTTTGAAAATAAAAGTTTTGACGCTGCTAAAAACTGTTTTGATTTTATCAATGATAAATCTGTTTTTAATGAAGAAAAAATTAATGCAAATTTATACTTAACAAAAATTGCAATTGCAACTAATAATGTAGAAACAGAAAATATATTTCAAGCACTTTTTAAAGAATTTGGCACTAATTCTTTAACCATAAAATTGCAAGTAGAATATGCAGATTTTTTAACTTTTAACAAAAACAAACCTCAACAAGCCAAACAAGTTTTAGAAAAAGCGTTAACCTTTACTAGATCAAAATTTGACCAAGCCGCAATTAAATTAAAATTGGGCGATGTTTTGGTTTTTCAAGGAAATTATAACAAAGCATTGATCTATTTTTCTCAAATTCAAACAAAATTAGAAGACCATGAATTGGCACAACAAGCCCGTTTTAAAGTAGCACAAACTAGTTATTATAAAGGTGATTTTACTTGGGCAAAAGCACAACTAAAAGTATTAAAAGGTTCTACCACACAACTAATTGCCAATGATGCTGTAGATTTATTTTTAAAAATTACTGATAATGAACCTGTAGATTCTATTCCATCTGGATTAAAACAATTGGCTAGGGCAGAATTATTAGCGTATCAAAATAAAAACGATGAAGCTTTATCAGAAATTGAAACACTTTTTACATCTAATGATTTTTTTGAAAATGGTCTAAACCCTAGTGAAGTAATTTATGATGATGCCTTATTTTTTAAAGCAAAATTATATATCAAATTAAAAAGATATGATGATGCTATTTTAAGTTTGGCAAAAATAGTTGCAGCAGATAATCAAGGTTTTTTAACTGATGATGTATATTTTATGATGGCAGAAATGTACAATAACAACTTAAACAATCCTGAAAAAGCTCAAGAATATTATCAGAAAATAATTTTTGAACATCCATCAAGTATTTACTTGGTTGATGCCAGAAAGAGGTTTAGAAAACTTAGAGGAGATGACATATAGTTTATGCTTCTCTAAAACTACATCAAAAAAACAAATAACTAAAAACCTTATTAATGTACATATATAACGTAACTATAAATATTGAAGATACCTTAGTTTCTGAATGGTTAATTTGGATAGAAAATCATATTTTGGATGTTTTAAACACAGGTAAATTTACATCAGCAAAATTTACAGAAGTTTTAGTTGATGAAGAAATGGGTGGTAAAACATTTTCTATTCAATATACTGCAAATTCAAGACAAGATTTAGATGATTATTACAACGAAGATGCAGAAAAGTTACAAGTTGAAAGCTTAAAAAAGTATGGCGATAAAATGCTTGCTTTTAGAACTGAATTAAAAGTAATAAAAGAATTTTACCCTACAACTGCTAATAATTAAAAACTGGCTCCAACACCAATAGAAAAAGCATTAATTTTAGATACACCAATTTTAAAATGCTCATATCCAGATGAGATATGATAATTTTTAAGATAATATTTTAAATACACTTTTGTTTTGTGTACCTCTTGGCTATTAATATTTGTCCATTTATGAGTAAACTCTAAACTAATTGGTTTTGCTATAAACCACTCAGCTCCAAAACCCAAGCCAAAACCAGTTTTATGAACATCATTTGCAACATGCATTGCACCTAAACCAAACCAAGCATCAAACTTTTGTGTTCTTATTCTATAATATTTTAATAAAGCAGCATACAAATAAAAAGAATCGTTTATACTATTTACATTTTCTTTTAAATACAAGTAATCTACATCTATAGCAAAACGTCTTAAAAAACGAAAATTTACTCCCAAATTATTACCATATAAATTACTGTTTTCAATCACAAAACTATTAGTAATATCAAACCTTGCAAGATTGTAGTTTATTGAATCTGTGTAAATAAAATTTCCATGAGTAGTTTTTTCAAAAGGATAATGAGCAATTTCTGCATCGTGCATTTTACTATCCTTTTCCCAAGGAGATTCTACAGCAACACCATAAACTGTATATGCAAAAATACCCCAAATAATACTTGCAAACGGACTCCTTATTTCTTCATTATTATAATGTCTTCTTGAACGTGAAATTTTTGTAGTACCTTTATTAGAAGACGATGAATTTGTAGTTTTTAAACTCTCTTTTCCTTTGTATAACTTTCCATTTTGACAAAAATTATTTGTATTAAACCCAAATACAAATACAGCAATTAATAGTATTTTTTTATCCATTTTGGTTGATTTAAAACAGAAATCACCAAAAATTATGCCGATATTAACTGTATCTTTGTTTATGAAGTATAAAAGCAAAACAAATGTCTGTAAAAGCAAAAAAACATCTTGGACAACATTTTTTAACTGATGAAACAATTGCAAAAAAAATTGCAGATGCTTTAACAGAAGTTGGATATAATCATGTGTTAGAAATTGGCCCAGGAATGGGCGTTTTAACCAAATATTTATTACCTAAAAAACCAAAAGTTACAGTATTAGAATTAGACAGAGAATCGGTTGCTTACTTAAACGAAACCTTTCCGGTAGAACATATTAAACTAGATACTTCTAAAGAAAATTTTGAAATTATTGAAGGCGATTTTTTAAAGAAAAAAATCACAGAAATTTTTAATAAAAAACAAGTTGCTATAATAGGAAATTTCCCATATAACATATCTTCTCAAATAGTTTTTAAAGCAATTGAAAATAGAGATTATGTACCTGAATTTGCAGGTATGTTTCAAAAAGAAGTTGCCATGAGAATTGCAGAAAAAGAAGGCTCTAAAATTTATGGAATTCTATCAGTTTTAACACAAGCTTTTTTTGATGTTGAGTATTTATTTACAGTTCCACCAACGGTTTTTAACCCACCACCAAAAGTAGATTCTGGTGTAATAAGATTTATCAGAAAAAAAGATTATTCATTACCAGTTGATGAAAAATTATTTTTTAGGGTGGTAAAAACCGCCTTTAATCAACGTAGAAAAATGTTACGTTCAAGTTTAAAATCATTTCAACTTTCGGATTCTTTAAAAGAAGAACCTATATTTGCCAAGCGCCCAGAACAATTATCAGTTAAAGAGTTTATTTTACTCACACAAAAATTAACGAAAAATGGCATTTGAATTTACAAATGAATTTCTAGAAAACCTAACAGAACTTGTAGCAAATAAAAAAGACAAATCAATTTCTGCTATTTTTAAAGATGTCCATTATGCAGATATTGCTGAAGTTTTAGACGAAGTAAATTTTGATGAAGCCATTTATATCATTAAACTTTTAGATAGCGAAAAAACATCAGAAATTCTTACAGAATTAGAAGAAGATATTCGTGAAAAAATTTTAAAAAATTTATCAGCAAAAGAAATTGCGGATGAAATTGGTGAAATGGATTCTGATGATGCTGCTGATATTATTGGTGAACTTTCAGAAGAACGCCAAGAGCGTGTAATAAGTGCTTTAGATGATCAAGAATTAGTTGCAGATATCAAAGAACTTTTGTCTTATGATGATGATACTGCAGGGGCTTTAATGGCAAAAGAGTTAGTAAAAGTTTATGAGACATGGACTGTTGCTGGCTGTATGAGAAGAATTAGAGGGCAAGCAAAAGAAGTTACAAGAGTACACTCTATATATGTAGTTGATAAAGAAGAAAAATTAGTTGGAAGATTATCTTTAAAAGATTTAATAATTGCAAAATCAGATCAAAAAATTGCAGACATTTCTAAGTCTACTGTAGATTCTGTAAATGTTCATGAAGATGATGAAGAGGTTGCAAAAATTATGACTAAATATGATTTAGAAGCCATACCTGTTGTAGACAATAATAATGTTCTTGTTGGTAGAATTACCATAGATGATATTGTTGATGTATTAAAAGAAGAAGCCGATAAAGATTATCAAATGGCTGCTGGTTTAACCCAAGATGTAGACTCTGATGACAGTATTTTACAACTTACAAGAGCTAGATTACCGTGGCTTTTCTTAGGTTTAATTGGAGGTGTTGGAGCATTTATTATTATGAAAGGTTTTCATACTGTTTTTTCTAAATACGCAACGCTTTTCTTTTTTACACCATTAATTGCGGCAATGGCAGGAAACGTTGGTGTACAATCTTCTGCAATTATTGTACAAGGTTTAGCAAATAATGATGTAAAAGGAAGTATAAATAGTAGGCTTTTTAAAGAAATGCTTTTAGCAGCTCTAAATGGTGTTATTTTGGCACTATTTTTATTCTTATTTGTTTGGGTATATGAAGGTCAAATTAAACTTGCTTTTGCTATTTCTGTTTCTTTAATTGTAGTTATTATTATTGCAGGTTTAATAGGTACTTTTGTTCCCTTATTTTTAAACAAAAGAGGTATAGATCCTGCAATTGCTACTGGTCCATTTATTACAACTAGTAATGATATTTTTGGAATTCTAATTTACTTTCTAATTGCTAAAATGATTTTAGGAATATAAAAAAAGCTTTAAGTTATAAATAACTTAAAGCTTTTAGTAATTTACTTAAAACTAGTATTCCCCAATATCTAATTCAAAATCAACAAAAAAAAACTTTTTTTGCCTATACAAATATAATATTAATTTCTTTAATTAAAAGGTTATTTTCCGCAACTATTTTTACGGATTTACGTACTCTTTAATCTACAACACCTAACTCCTTGGCTTTCAGCACTAAATCTGTATTGTTTTGTGCATTTAAACTTATTCTTAAATCAGATAATTTTTTTTCTATTGACCTTATTTGTAATAATTTTCCATTACTATTTACAATATGACCAACAAGATTACCAATTTTGGGGTGTTTAGGAAGTTCTTCTAAAATTTGAAGTGCAATTTCATCCATCGAAATTTGAATAATGCTTCTTTTTAAAATTTTTTGGTGAACAATATGAGAATAATAAACCTCATCATTAAGCATTCTTTCTATAGCAAAGTTCAGCTCTGTTAGATTACAGCTATCCTTTAAAATATAGGCTAAAGGGTTAAGGTTTGTAATAACATTATAAATTCTATTTGTTTCAGAATGTCCTGTAATTACGCCAATCTTTAAATTTGGAGCTGCTTTTTTTAATTCTTTGATGAGTGTTTCGCCAGAATGAATAGTATTTGTAGTTGTATTAAAACTTAAATCTGTAAAAACAATATCAAAAGGATCTGTTTCCAAAGCATTTTTAACAGTTTGTAGTGCTTCATCTCCACTTGTTTTAATTACAACATTTATTTTATTAAAACTTTCAGACTCTTTAAACATTGACAGAAAACCTTTTAAAATTAAAAGATGATCATCAACAAATAATATTTTAATATCTTTTTCCAATTATTTTAAATATTAAACAGTTAACGGTATGTCAATTGTTGTAGTAGTTCCAATATTAATAATACTTTCTAAAAGTAAAACCCCATTTAATTCTTCTACTCTTTGTTTTTGATTTTTTAAACCTAAACCATATTTTGGAGAATTAATATCAAAACCTTTACCATTATCATTAATTTTTAAACTTAATTTTTTATTAGAAATTTCAAAAAATAAATTTAATGAAGTAGCTTCAGAATGCTTTTTACTGTTTTGAATAGCTTCTCTTGCTACTAAATATATGGTTCTTTTTATTGTATTATTAACATTTTTCCAATCTACATCATTTAACCCATGGGTTTTAATTTTAAAATCTGGAGAAAAATAATCACTTATAAGATTAATCATTTGTTCTTTAAAATACACTTCTTCAAAACTAACACTACTTAACTTATGCGATAAATTTCTAATTTCTTCTTTTAACTTAAATAAAGGTTTAGAAATTTCTATTTGATTACTAGTTTCTGCTTTTTGATATATCAACCTTAAATCACCAACAATTTTATCATGTAAATTAGATGCAATTTTTTGCCTTTCTTCTTCTCTTGCTGTAGCTTTTGCTAAATTGTTTATATAAATTAAGGATTTTTGTCTTTGATAATAAAAGATAATTATAAATACTATTATTAAAATAAATAAAAAGGCAATTAATTGTATAATTCTATTTTTATGAAGAATATTTTCTAACTTAATAATGTTCGAAATATTTTCTTGTCTTAAAAAATTATTTTCTGCTTCTTTTTCTTTTGTTTCGTATTTAACAAGCGCATAACTATCTTTTAACTCATTTTTTTTAGAAAATAAACTATCACTTAATTTTATATATTTTTTATAATATTTATTTGATTCAACAGGGTTTGAAATTTCGGCTAAAACCTTTAAACAATAAAGTTCCGTATCGGGATCAGAAATTTTTTTTGCAAGTTTAAGAGCTTCGTTAATTACTATTCTGGTAGTTTTTAAATCCTTTTTAAAATTTTGATAATAAAAACCTATATCATATAAAATTAGTGCCTTTTTCATAGGATAATCTTCACCACACAAATCTTTACTTTCATTTAATTGTTTTAAGCCAAAAGCTTCATTACCTAAAACAATATTACTAACGCCAATATTTTGTTTGGTAACAATTTGCAAACCTTTATCATACTTAAAAAGTTGATACTGATTATTTACAGAATCTGCTTTTTTAGCATAAAACAACGCCTTTTTAAAATCATTATAAAAAACATAAGTATAACTATAATTTAAATATCCAAGAGTTGTATAAATTTGCTTATCTATAGAATCTTTTATTTTCTTAGTATAAAAGCTAGATTTTTTATAGTTGTCTAATCCTTTTTCTAAATTAGTTTCAAAATGATTCAACCCAATGTAGGCGTAAATATCAGATAATCCATAGTAATCTTTTGCTTTTTTAGCAAGAGTAATTGCTTCTATAGCTGTTAAATCTAAACCATGTGCATCTTTTATTCTACGTTGTAGCTCCATAAGAGAATAAAATGATCTATAACTATGTTTAAACAAATTGTTTTTTACACATATATTTTTTGCCTTTTGAAAATAAGTATATGCGCTATCAATTACATTGTTGCTATTAAAATAAGTCCCTTTTAAATAATAATATTGAGATTTAGCTAATTCGCTATTTGTTTTTTTATAAATTTTATCTATAGCATTTAAATTTTTAGCAAAATTTAAACTATCTTTTTTAGAAACATATTCAATTCCCAAAAAAAAATAACTATCTAACAATAAGGTATCTAAATTGTTTTCTTTTAGAATTTTTTGATATTTTTTAATCTTTTCAATATCCTTTCTCTTATAATACTTAAGGCTATTAAAATAGGTTGCAATAGAGTCTTTAATTTTCTTTTTTGAAGTAAAATTCTGCCCAAAAGAAAAATGAAAAGACAGTAAAAAAGCTATAAAAAACAAACAATGTTTTTTATATGTAGATATTCTTTTTCGTAAAATCACTAATTTTTTAGATAAAAGTACTAAATATTTATAATATATTTTAAAAAAATTAGGTTAATTTTTTAAAAAAATCCCAAATTACAATACCCGTAGTAACTGAAATATTTAATGAATGTTTAGTACCTAGTTGCGGAATTTCTATACACAAATCAGAAGCATTTACAACATCTTGTTGCACACCTTTTACTTCATTACCCATTACAATTGCATATTTCTGATTTTTCTCAGGATAAAACGCATCTAATTTTGAACTATTTTCTGCTTGTTCTATAGCAAGAACTTTAATATTTGACTCTTTTAATTCTTTAATAAGAGTAAGTGTATCTTCTACATATTCCCAATCAACAGATTCTGTTGCACCCAATGCTGTTTTATGAATATCTTTATTTGGCGGAGTTGCACAAATACCACATAAATAGATTTTTTCAATCAAAAAAGCATCAGAAGTTCTAAACACAGAACCAATATTATTTAAACTTCTTATGTTATCTAAAACTACAATTAAAGGTGTTTTTTTAACAGCTTTAAACTCATCAACTGTAATTCTGCCTAATTCTTTATTCTTTAATTTTCTCATACTTTGTGAATAAGTTCATTATAAACTGCTACTAAATACTGCTTACTATTTTTATCTTCGCAAAACTAATCTAAATTTCCAAAAAATTTGGCAAAATCCAAACCAAAAAAGGTAACTCCTTTAATGAAACAATACAATGCTATCAAGAAAAAATATCCTGATGCAATGTTGCTTTTTAGGGTTGGGGATTTCTATGAAACTTTTGGTGAAGACGCTAAAAAAGCAGCTGGAATTTTAGGAATTACTTTGACAAAACGTGGAGCCGGTTCAGATTCTGAAACTGCTTTAGCTGGTTTTCCTCATCATTCTTTAAATACGTATTTACCAAAATTAGTAAAAGCAGGAATGCGTGTTGCTATTTGCGATCAATTAGAAGATCCAAAAATGACCAAAACCATTGTAAAACGTGGGGTTACAGAATTGGTTACACCAGGAGTATCTTTAAATGACGAAGTTTTACAAAGCAAAACCAATAACTTTTTAGCAGCCGTTCATTTTGATAAAAAACAGCTCGGAATTTCTTTTTTAGATGTTTCTACTGGTGAGTATTTAGTAGCGCAAGGAAATGTAGAATACATTGATAAATTGTTACAAAACTTTAGCCCAAGTGAGGTTTTAGTTCAAAAACAAAACAAACAACAATTTTTAGAACTTTTTGAAAATAGATACTATACTTTTTATTTAGATGATTGGGTATTTCAAAAAGAATATGCAAATGAAACTTTACAAAATCATTTTGAAGTAAAAAGCTTAAAAGGTTTTGGAATTCACGAAATAAAGCATGGAATAATTGCTGCTGGAGCTGTCTTATATTATTTATCAGAAACCCAACATAACCAACTAAAACATATACAAACTATTGGCAGAATTGCTGAAGACAATTATGTTTGGATGGATAGGTTTACGGTAAGAAATTTAGAACTTTATAACCCAAATTCTGTAAATGCCGTTACACTTTTAGATGTTATTGACAAAACCATTTCTCCAATGGGGGGTAGGTTGTTAAAACGTTGGTTGGCGTTGCCTTTGAAAAATATTTGCGAGATTAAAAATCGTCATGAATTCGTTAAATTTTTTATAGATTCTGATGATTTTTCTCAGACTGTAACCTATCAATTAAAACAAATTTCTGACATAGAAAGACTCATTTCTAAAGTTGCAACAGGCAAAGCGTCACCTAGAGAAATTGTATTGTTGAAAGATTCTTTAAAAGCGATTTTACCTATAAAAACATCTGCAAAAAACAGCAAAAACAAAGCTGTAAAAGAACTTGGAAATCAACTACATACTTGTGATGTTTTGATTGATAAAATTTCTGATACCTTGTTTGATGATGCGCCTGTAAACATCAATAAAGGAAATGCAATTGCAAATAATGTGCATCAAGAATTAGACGATTTACGCGCCATTTCTAACTCTGGAAAAGAGTATTTAGATAACATGCTAAAACGTGAAACCGAACGTACAGGAATCTCTAGTTTAAAAATTGCCTTTAATAACGTATTTGGATATTATATTGAAGTTAGAAATACCCATAAAGACAAAGTGCCAGAAGAATGGATTCGTAAACAAACCTTGGTTTCTGCAGAACGTTATATTACTGAAGAACTAAAAGAATACGAAACCAAAATTTTGGGTGCTGAAGAAAAAATAGCTAAAATTGAACAAGAGGTTTTTAGCAAATTATTACAATATATCATTCAATTTGTACAAAAAATACAAGAAAATGCACAAATTATTGCAAAAATTGACTGTTTATTGTCTTTTTCGGTTTTAGCTGTTGATAATAATTATGTGCGTCCGCAAATGGATGAAAGTACAGATTTAGAAATAAAAAATGGTAGACATCCTGTTATTGAAAAACAATTACCAATAGATCAAAATTATATTGCAAACGATGTTGTTTTAAATAGAAATCAACAACAAATAATTATGATTACCGGTCCAAATATGTCTGGTAAATCCGCTATTTTAAGACAAACTGCTTTAATTGTTTTACTGGCTCAAATGGGGTGTTATGTTCCTGCTCAAAATGCTAGAATTGGTATTGTAGATAAAATTTTTACAAGAGTTGGTGCAAGTGATAATATTTCTATGGGCGAATCTACTTTTATGGTAGAAATGAATGAAACTGCATCTATTTTAAATAACGTTTCTGAGCGTAGTTTAATTTTATTAGATGAAATAGGTCGTGGAACTTCTACTTATGACGGAATTTCTATTGCTTGGGCAATTTCTGAATTCTTACATGAACATCCAACAAAAGCAAAAACGTTATTTGCAACCCATTATCACGAGTTAAATGAAATGACCACTACTTTTGAGCGCATTAAAAACTTTAATGTATCTGTAAAAGAATTAGAAAACAATATTATTTTCTTACGTAAACTGGTTTCAGGTGGCTCTAACCACAGTTTTGGTATTCATGTAGCAAAACTAGCCGGAATGCCAAATATGGTAATACATAGAGCTAATAAAATATTAGCAAAACTAGAAAAAAGCAATAAAAATAGTGAGGTTAAAGAGGTGTTAAAACAAGAACAACATGAAGAAATGCAACTCAGCTTTTTTCAATTAGATGATCCTTTACTAGAAAATATTAGAGAAGAAATTTTAGCCACAAATATTGACACTTTAACCCCAATTGAAGCTTTAATGAAGCTAAATGAAATTAAAAGGATGTTAATCAAAAAGTAATGTATAGAGAACTTTATATCGTTATTAATTTTTACCTTTGTAATTAAATGGCAACTACTTTTTTATTTATTGGTGCTCCAGAGGTTTTTATAATTCTACTTATTGTAGTAATGGTTTTTGGTGCAGATAAAATTCCTGAAATTGCAAGAGGTTTAGGAAAAGGAATTCGTCAAGTAAAAGACGCTACAAACGATATTAAAAAAGAAATTAATGATAGCGCTACTAATCATGGAATAGATACTAGTATTGCTGAAGACATCAAAAAAGGAATTAACGAGGTTAAAGACGATATTGATAGTTTTACAGGACCTATAAAAAGAAGTTTATAGTTTCTATTTTACTCTACTAATTGTTAGCCCATCTCTTATTGGCAATAAAACAGTTTCCACTCTTTTATCAGAATTTAATAGCTTATTATATTCCAATAAAACTTTAGTATCTTTATCTTTTGGATCTAATTTTTCTACAACTTTTCCGCTCCAAAGTACATTATCTGATAAAATAACACCTCCAGGATTCATTTTTTTGATAATTAAATTAAAATAATTTACGTAATTACTTTTATCAGCATCAATAAAAACCAAATCGAATTTTTCATCAAGAGTTGGTATAATTTCAATAGCATTTCCAACAAGTTGTTGTATTTGATTTCTGTACCCAGATTTTTCAAAATACTTGTTTTGTAACGTTTCTAATTCTTCATTTTTATCAAGTGTAATTATTTTTCCTTTGGATGAAATTCCTTCCGCTAAACACAAAGCAGAATAACCCGTGTAAGTACCTATTTCTAAAACAGTTGTGGGTTTTATTAATTTTGAAATCATAGATAAAACTCTACCTTGAAAAGCACCACTTAACATTCTAGGATTTAATACCTTTTGCCAAGTTTCTTTACTTAATTCTTGTAAAATTTTGGGTTCTTGTTGCGAATGATATACAACGTAATTGTCTAAGTTTTCTGGTAAAAAATGCATGATCTATGTTTCTTCAAAAATACAAAAAACGGAATTTATATTTCTATAAATTCCGTTTCAATCTAACAAAAAATCAAAAATACGGTTTTAAAAAAACCGAAAAAAATTACTATAATTTTAATTCTTCTATTTGTTTTTTTAAGATCTCTTTATCTTCTTTGGACATACAGTTTGTTTGGTTTTTGCAATCTAATGACTTCATTTTAAACAAGCTTGTCATTTTTCTATTCTGTTTAGAATAAAGATTACAAATTTTACATGTAAGAATGTGCCAATTTAATTTTACGAGTTCAGAAAAAGAAGCTTCTTTATACTGGCTTTTATCGCAAATTGTGGTTGCTTCATCGCAATTTATAATAAACTTTTTAAACATCTTTTAATTATTAAACCAGTTATCTTCCATACATTTTCTTAACTGAGTTCTTGCTCTATGGATAATAACCCATAGGTTTGACGCTGTGATGTCTAACTCCTTACAAATTTCTTCAGTTTCAAATTCTTGAATGGTTTTCATTTTAAAAACCATGGCATATTTTTCTGGTAAATTATCAATACAAACGTCTAATTGAGTTTTTAACTCTCTGTTTTCTATAACTTTTTCAGATTCGTTATTCCAACTTTGCGGTACACGTTCTTCAATCCAGCTTCCTTCATTCTCACCATCATCATAAAAATTCATTCTAACTTCTGCCTGTCCTTTTTTAGAATTTATTTTTCTATAATGGTCAATTACTTTTCTTTTTAAAATAGATACCAACCAAGTTCTTTCAGTAGATTTTCCTTGAAAATTTTTTGCTGATTTTAATCCTGCAAAAAAAGTTTCTTGCACTAAATCTTTGGCTAAATCACTATCATTTACACGCGTAATAGCATAATTAAACAGGTAATCTGCATAATTATCTATCCATTTATTGGCGTTTAAAGTGATTTTTTCTTGAGACATCTGCTTATATAAAAATCAAATATAATGCTATTTTTTTTCTTGTAAAGCTTTACAGTTTGCTCTTCTTCTCATATCAACCAAAAAGATAATTTCCCATTTTCCGTTATTATTAAAAAGTTGAAAAGAGTTAGCGCCACAATGACTAAAATTTCCATTAAAATAAAACTCATAAGGTGTCCAAACAGAAGCTAAATTTCCATCAACTTTAATGTCAAATGACAATAATTTTTCTAAATAAATATCTTCTATTTTTTTGTTAGCAATACCAGTTAACAATTTATTTCTAGTTTCTGTTTTTAAAACTTTTTTTCCTTCTTTATTAGTAAATGTTGTTTGAATTTTAATGTTTTTATGAAGCGTTTTTTTCACAATTGTGCTATCGCCTTTATGCAAACCTTCAAAAAAAGTTTCAATTACTTTTTTAATTTCTTTTTCTTCTGATTTTTCTTGAGCTGTTATTGTAATTGAAAGTATTAAAGCAATTAAAAAGGTAATAATTCTTGGCATATTAAATTGATTTTAAAAATCTAAAATTAATTATTTTTTTGGATGATTGTTTTTTATCAATTAAGATTAACGAAATATTAACTAGTTAAAAATCTGTTGATATTTATTACATTTACCACATTATAAAAATCATAAATATGTCTGTAGCAAAAAAACAGTATAAGAGAATTACCGTAAAATCTTTGGTAGAAATGAAAGCAAATGGAGAAAAAATATCCATGTTAACTGCTTACGATTATACCATGGCTAAAATATTAGATAGCGCAGGTTTAGATGTGCTTTTGGTAGGTGATTCTGCTTCTAATGTTATGGCTGGGCACGAAACCACCTTACCAATTACTTTAGATCAAATGATTTATCATGCAAGTTCTGTTGTTAGAGCAATTGAGCGCTGTTTAGTTGTAGTAGATTTACCTTTTGGAAGCTATCAATCTGATCCAAAAGAAGCTTTACGTTCTGCTATTAGAATTATGAAAGAGAGTGGTGGGCATTCAATAAAATTAGAAGGTGGTAGAGAGGTAAAAGAATCTATAAAACGTATTTTAAATGCAGGAATTCCTGTAATGGGTCATTTAGGATTAACACCACAATCTATCTATAAGTTTGGTACTTATACAGTTAGAGCAAAAGAAGAAGAAGAAGCAGAAAAATTAATGGATGACGCTTTAATGTTAGAAAGAATTGGCTGTTTTGCAATTGTTTTAGAAAAAGTACCCGCAAAGTTAGCAAAAGAAGTTGCAGATGCTTTAACTATACCGGTAATTGGAATCGGTGCAGGTAATGGTGTTGATGGGCAAGTTTTAGTTACTCATGATATGATTGGAATGACACATGAATTTAACCCACGTTTTTTACGAAGATATTTAGATTTGTATGCAGATATGACATCTGCTTTTCAAAAATATGTAACTGACGTAAAAAATAAAGATTTCCCAAGTGATAAAGAGCAATATTAATTCTGATTTATAAAAAATTATAATGAGAGTTTTACATCTAGACACAAATCATCCATTATTATTAAATCAACTTACTGATTTAGGTTTTATAAATGATGAAGATTATACATCTTCAAAATCAGAAATTGAAAATAAGATTCATTTATATGATGGTTTTATCATTAGAAGTCGTTTTTCTATTGATAAAAGGTTTATTGATAAAGCTACAAACCTAAAATTTATCGGAAGAGTTGGGGCTGGATTAGAAAATATTGATTGTGAGTATGCAGCATCAAAAAATATAGCACTAATTGCTGCACCAGAAGGCAATAGAAACGCTGTTGGCGAGCATTCTTTAGCAATGCTATTATCAATGTTTAACAAGCTTAATAAAGCTGATAAAGAAGTTAGAGATGGCAAATGGTTGCGAGAAGAAAACCGAGGAATTGAGTTAGATGGAAAAACTGTTGGCTTAATTGGCTATGGGAATATGGGAAAATCATTCGCAAAAAAACTACGTGGTTTTGATGTTGATGTTCTTTGTTATGACATAAAACCAAATGTTGGTGATAAAAATTGTAAGCAAGTTTCTTTAAAAGAATTACAAGAAAAAACAGACGTTTTAAGTTTACACACACCACAAACCAAGCTAACAAAAAATATGATAAATGCCCATTTTATCAATAATTTTAAAAATAATTTTTGGCTCATAAACACAGCACGCGGATCTTCGGTTATCACAAATGATTTGGTTGATGGATTAAAATCTGGTAAAATTTTAGGAGCTGGTTTAGATGTTTTAGAATATGAAAAATCATCTTTCGAAAATTTATTTTCTGATAGTAAAATGCCAGATGCATTTCAATATTTAATCAAATCTAACCAAGTAATTCTCTCGCCTCATGTTGCTGGTTGGACAGTTGAAAGCAAAGAAAAATTAGCACAAACAATTGTAGATAAAATTAAAGCAAAATTTTGTTAACTTTATAAATAATTTGTCATTACAAATCTTATGAAGCAATCTTTTTATTTATGAACAGATTATTTCTTAATTCTGAGTCAAAATGACATCTAAAACTTAAAGATGAAATACGAAGCAAATTCACCAGAAGACTATATTAATCAAGTTCCTCAGGAACGTAAAGAAGCTTTAAATAAATTAAGAAAAACAATTAAAGATAATTTACCAAAAGGCTTTAAAGAAGGTATGCAGTATGGCTTTATTAGTTATTTTGTACCACATTCTGTTTATCCTGATGGATATCATTGTAATCCTAAAGAGCCTTTACCTTTTATGAGTTTTGCATCACAAAAAAGCTCTATAAACCTTTATCATTTAGGAATTTACGCAAAACCAGAGCTTCAAAAATGGTTTATAACCGAATATCCAAAGCACTGCAAAAGAAAATTAGATATGGGAAAAAGTTGCATACGTTTTAAAAAAGTAGACGAAATTCCTTATAATTTAATTGGTGAATTATGCACTAAATTATCTGTTAACGAATGGATTAAAACTTATGAATCTACAATAAAAAAGAACTAATAATGAAAAATAGAGTTACAGGAATTGGTGGTTTGTTTTTTAAATCTAATAATGTAAAGGCAACAAAAGATTGGTACAAAACTCATTTAGGTTTTAATACTGATGATTGGGGATGTACTTTTTGGTGGAAAGATAAAAACGGAAATAAATGCTCTACACAATGGAGCCCTTTTGAAGAAAAAACAGATTACTTTCAACCCTCAAAAAAAGACTTTATGTTTAATTACAGAGTTGAAAATTTGGTTGAACTTTTAGCAGAATTAAAAAAAGAGGGTGTTACTATTGTTGGTGAAATACAAGAATTTGAATACGGAAAATTTGGCTGGATTTTAGACAATGAAGGCAACAAAATAGAGCTTTGGGAACCTATAGACAAAGCTTTTTTATAAACTTAAAATCAATTAATTATGGCAGAAGAAAACACGAATAAAGAAAAAAAAGACATTGTAGAAAATGTAAAAGAAAAAGCTAATGAATTTGTTGGCGATGCAAAAGAAGCCTTAGATATTGCAAAAGATAAAATAAGTGAAACTTTATCTGAAGAAAACATAGAAAAAGTAAAACAAAAAACTGAAGAATACACAGAAATAGCCAAGGAAAAAGCGGCTGAATTTGCTGAAGAAGCTAAAGAAACTTTTAATGACCTTAAAGAAAACGCAAGTGAATTGGCAGGTGAAGCTGCAGAGCATTTGGTAGATTTTGCAGAAGAAGCTAAAGAAGACATCAAAGAAGTAACTGAAAAATCTAAAAACTTTTTTCAACGTCTTTTTAATAAATAAAAACTATGAAATTATTATCTGAATATCCAACAGAAGTTTTAATCCTTCTATTTTTAATTGTTACTTTTTTACAATCTGGGATAGATAAATTATTAGACTGGAAAGGCAACCTTTCTTTTATAAAAGATCATTTTAAAAATTCTCCTTTAAAAAATAGTGTTCCTTTATTATTAAGCATTATTTTATTTATAGAAATAATTGCAGGGTTTTTAATGCTGTTCGGAGTTTATCAATTATATACTTCAGGCACAAAAGAAATTGCATTATTGGGTACGGAGCTTTGTGCCGTTACTTTAATTTTCTTGTTGATTGGACAACGTCTTGCAAAAGATTATGCAGGAGCGATGTCTTTAGCCGTCTATTTTATTATTACACTTTTAGGTGTTTATTTACTAAATAGTTAAAATCTATTTAAATTTATATTTACAATAAAAAAATACTATTACAAAAGCTCTTAAAACGTAAGTTTTAAGAGCTTTTCTTTTTTTGTTAAGGCATTTCTATTGTTTGTGTAAAGAATTTTAATCTATCCTTTTTAAAATAAGTTTTTAGTACTTTTTAAGTATATATATCAAAGAAGAATACTCAGATGTACTTTGAGCCTTCCAATTTGAAATAAAA
Source organism: uncultured Polaribacter sp. (assembly GCF_947500975.1). Classification (GTDB taxonomy): domain Bacteria; phylum Bacteroidota; class Bacteroidia; order Flavobacteriales; family Flavobacteriaceae; genus Polaribacter. The sequence continues at coordinate 140,378 of NZ_CANMUE010000003.1, read as the reverse complement.
CCTCTATAAAACGCACTCAGAGGTTTCATTTTTTTTGATTTATATTTTTCACTTAAAAGAGAAACATAATATGCATCAAATTTCATTGGAAGCGTTTTTTCTACAATCATATTTTCTGCTTCAAACAATTTATGAATTGATGTTTGAGAAAAATGCCACAAATGTCTTGGCACATCAAAAGCCGCCCAAAACTCTTTGTAATAATTTGCATCATAAGATTTATAATTAGGAACCGCAATTATCAATCTTCCGTCATCTGATAAAAGGTCTTTTAAATTAGAAATATATTCTGATAAATTTTCTACATGTTCTAACACATGCCAAAGAGAAATAACATCAAACTTTTTATTCTTAAAATCTGATAAGTCTTCTTTTAAATTGATGCCTTTTTTTAATGCCAATTCTCTTGCAGAAGAATTTGGCTCAGTTCCAAAAACATGCCAAGAGTTGTTTTTACAAACTTTTAAAAAATCACCCGTTCCTGCTCCAACATCTAAAATTGTTTTGGTAGAAAACTGAAAAGAATTAATGAGTTTTAATTTTCTTTTTAAAGTATAATTTTTTACAAGTTGATATACTTTTTCAAAGATTGATTTTTTTCCATCTGTATGAGAAATATAATTTTCACTTTCATAATAAGAACTCAAATTTTTAGGAACTGGCTGCGTAACTAAAAGATCTAATTCTTTATTTAAAAGTAAGTCAAAAGATTCATTTGAAACTGTAAAATCTTTACATTTTAAATAATCTTCTAAGTTGTTGTTTTTCCCTTTTTCTGAAGTCAATTCTTACTAATTTTTATAGATGTTCCTCGTGGAACAAATGTATTTTAAAAACCTAATTGTATATCAAAAACAAACATGTTCCACGAGGAACACAATTAATTTATCTACCCATATAAACTAATAAAACTGAAATATCACTTGGCGAAACTCCACTTATTCTACTTGCTTGAGAAATTGAAGTTGGTTGAATTTTACTTAGTTTCTCTCTTGCTTCAAAAGACAAAGATTGTAATTTTTGATAATTAAATGAAGCAGGTATTTTTACATTCTCTAGCCTATGCAACTTATCAGCATTATTCTTTTCTTTATTAATATAACCTGAATATTTTAAATGAATTTCAGCTTGTTCGATAATTTCTTTATCAATATTATTAGACGCTAAAAAATCACTCAATTTCTTAATGTTCTTAAAGTCAGAAAAATCTAATTGAGGCCTTGCAGCAATCTTAAATAACTTCATAGATTGATTAATTAAAGCTAAATTCTTAGCTTCCAAAATTGGATTTATTTCTTCTTGCTTAACACTAGTTTCGTTTAAAAACTTGATTAACAAATCTGTTTTTCGTTGCTTTTCTAAAACTCTATCTAACCTTTCTTTTGAAGCTAAACCTAATTCAAAAGCTTTAGGAGTTAATCTTAAATCAGCATTATCTTGTCTTAATAAAGTTCTATATTCTGCTCTTGATGTAAACATTCTATAAGGTTCTTCTGTACCTTTAGTAATTAAATCATCAATTAAAACTGCAATATAAGCTTCATCTCTTTTTAAAATAAACGGTTCCTTTTCTTGTACTTTTAAAGCAGCATTAACGCCAGCCATTAGTCCTTGAGCTGCTGCTTCTTCATAACCAGTTGTCCCATTAATCTGACCAGCAAAAAACAAATTTTCTATAAGTTTCGTTTCTAAAGAATGTGTTAATTGTGTTGGCGGAAAATAATCGTATTCTATAGCATAACCATACCTTAAAAACTTAACGTTTTCAAAACCTTCAATTGCTCTTATAGCTTTGTCTTGAATATCTTCAGGCAATGAAGTTGAAAAACCATTTACATACATTTCACAAGTAGTCCATCCTTCTGGTTCAACAAAAATTTGATGACGATCTTTAGTTGCAAACCTATTTATTTTATCTTCTACAGAAGGACAATATCTTGGCCCAGTAGATTTAATTCTACCATTAAACATTGGCGATCTATCAAACCCTTCTTTTAAAAATTCATGTACTTTTAAATTAGTATAAGTTAACCAACAAGAACGTTGTTTTTGTAATGCTTCTGTAACTGGTAAATAAGAAAATTTTTCTGTAATCTCATCACCAGGTTGCTCAGTCATTTTAGAATAATCTAAAGACCTTCCATCAACTCTTGGAGGAGTTCCTGTTTTCATTCTTCCAGATTCAAAACCTTTGGCTACTAAATCTTCAGTAATTCCTGTGGAAGCGCCTTCTCCTGCTCTACCACCACCAAATGTTTTTTCTCCAATATGAATCAATCCATTTAAAAATGTACCCGCAGTTATAACAACAGTTTTTGCTTTTATTTCTAAACCTAAAGCAGTTTTTATACCTACAATTTTATTGTCATCAAACAATAATCCGTTTACAGAATCTTGATAAAAATCTAAATTTTCTGTTTGCTCTAACATGGTTCTCCAGCATTCTGCAAATTGCATTCTATCAGATTGCGCTCTGGGACTCCACATAGCAGGCCCTTTAGACTTATTTAGCATTTTAAACTGAATAGCGGTCTTATCTGTAACAATTGCACTGTAGCCGCCTAGAGCATCTATTTCTCTTACAATTTGACCTTTTGCAATACCACCCATAGCAGGATTACAACTCATTTGTGCAATGTTTTGTAAATTCATTGTAATTAATAAGGTGTGAGCACCCATATTTGCAGCAGCAGCAGCGGCTTCACTTCCAGCATGACCACCACCTACTACAATTACATCAAATGTTGTTGAAAATAAACTCATAATTAATGTTTCACGTGAAACTTATTTTATATTATTCTGACTATTAAATACTTAAAGACGATAAAGCAGTGTTTTCTGCAATTCTCATTGCTTTTTTTTCAGATTCTGATTTATCCTTAAACCCCATGTAATGTAAAACACCATGAATCATAACTCTATGTAATTCTTCTTCAAAAGAAACCTCAAAGTCTTTAGCATTATCTTCTACTCTTTCAACAGAGATAAAAATATCTCCAGAAATTAATTTTCCTAAAGAATTATCAAAACTAATAATATCTGTTAAGGTATCATGTTGTAAGAACTCTACATTTAACTTATGTAAATATTCATCATTACAAAAAATATAGTTGATTTCACCAACCTTAAAACCATTATCAGAAATAATCTTTTCAATCCATATTTCTATAGAATTTTCATCATTGATTTTAAATTCAGTTTCGTAATTAAATGAGATCATTCTTTCTTATTTTCAGTCTCAGAAAAGTATTCTCTTACCTTCTTTTTAAAATTTTGCTGCAAAGGTAATGATTGTCTGTTTAATATCTCTGTTTGATTATAAAACTGCTTTTTAAATTGAAGTTCTTTAATTTTGTTTTTTTGATATTCTTTATCATTTGTAGTAGACTTACGTTTTTTATCTTTTCCTTGCTCGAGAGCAGCTTTGTCTAATTTCAATAATTCGTAATTCAGTTTTTGCATTTTTTGAAGTGTGACAGCATTAAATCCTTTTTCTAAAATTTCATTTTCTAATTGCTCCATAGTTTTTAATGCTTTTTTTGCATTCGCATTTCCACCTGGTTTTCCATTTTCACCTTCTTTAATGGCGTTTTGAAGCTCTTGTCTTAGTTGAGATTGTTGCTTAAATATTTCATACAATTCTCCATCTAAATCATCATTAGAATCACCTTCTCCTTCACCTTTCTTGCCGTTTTTTCCAGATTTACCACCTTCTCCTTTGTTCCCGGGATCACCCTCCTGATCAGGTTTTTTTCCTTGCTCACCCTTGCCTTTTTCTTGTCCTTTTTTCATGCCTTCTTGCATTTTTTTAGACAGGTCTCCTTGTTTTTTAATCAAATCTGGCAAGCTAAAACCTTTATCCTTGCCTTTTTTTCCTTTCCCCATACTCATAGCCATGGAGTTTTGCATATTATTTAAAATAGTACTCAAATAATCAGCTAAATTATTTGTAGCAGTCATTACATAGCGTTGATTTGAGATACCTTGTTCAAATCTATTTTCAGTAAAATTATCTAAAGATTGGTCTAAATTATAATGAGCGGATGATAAATCGTCTTGAATTTTAACAGATATTTTTGGCAAACGCATAGAAAGCACATACAAACTATCATCTATATGCTCAAAATATGTTTTTATCTGATTCTGTTTTTTTAAGTCTTTTCCAAAATCTGGATGTTTGGTAGAAGATTCACTAAACTTCATCATTAATTGTTCTTGTTGAAATGAAAAAATAACCAAATTTTCTAAAATTTTACGCAAATCATCCATGTTTTCTTCAATAGAATCGGCTTCCATTTCCAACATAGCTTGTTGCATTTTAGTACTCATCTGTGTCATTTTTTTAGACGATTGCTTTTGATTTTGTTTTGCTGCAAATTTATTTTGTTTCTCTAAATTTTCTTCAGATTTATTTAATTCTTCATCGATGTCTTCTTTTTCATCTTCAACATCTGGCAAATCCATTGGTTCTTTTAACTTTTCATTGTCTTTGTTAAGTTCTTCTAATTCTTTTTTAATATCATCAAATTCCTTTTTAATTTCTTTTTGAGCTTCTAAAGTATTTTGATCTTTCTTTTCTAATTCTTCTTGTTTTTTTGCTAACTCTTCTATTTTACTAGCTATTTGCATTGTTTTTTGTTCAACATAAAAACGTTTTACAAGTTCTAATGTTTTTTCTAAACTACGTTGTTGCTGTTTGTTTTGTTGTGCTAATTCTTTGGCTTTTTTTACTAAATCTTCTTTATTTAATTTGTCAGCCATTTTTTGAATTTCATCTAACAATTTTTGTTGCTTATCTAATTTTTTTAATTCTTTAATACGCTCTTTTAGGTCTTCTTTTTTCTCTTGAAGACTTTCATTTTCTTCCTTTTTTTCATCCAAATTTTCTTGCAACTTATCAGTTTGACGCTGCATCATTTCTTTGTATTGTTCTTGGCGCTTTATAAAATTATCAACTTTCTTTTTATCATTCCAATTTACATTTTTCTTATTCTGTAAATCTTGCTGAATAGTTTCTAACTGTTTTTGCTGCTTTTTTTGATTTTGGATAGAGTTTTCTAAATTATTAATTGTACTTTTTTGTTCTTGCAACAACTCCTCTTCAACTTCATCATCTGTTTTTTGCCTGTATTTAAAAACCTTACTTTTTGCAGTTTTATTACCATTTACTGCATCATTATCAAAAACTTGAAAAAACAGTTCATAATTCACCCCTTTTTGTAAGTTTAATCCATCTGGAAATTGGTAAAAGAATGTTTGTACATTTTCTTTATTTATCTGAATATCAGACATTTGATTTATATTTGGGTTTAGTTCATCATAATAAATTAACTGCAATTTTTTCAATCCATAATCGTCGGAAATCTGACCAGCAAATTGTGCGGTTCCACGTGTAATGCTATCAATATTAGAACTCACAGAAATTAAAGGATATTCATCTTTTACAACATCAACAGAAAATTGTAGGTTTTCATAATCTTGTAAATTTTTGTTGGATGATGTAATTTGATAATTAATAGCATTTCTAATTCTTTTAGTAAAAGAAAAATTACTTTTAGAAATCTTTTCAAAAGAAATTCGTTTTTGATTACTGATAAAAGTTATAGAATCTGTTTGACGAGTAGAAACATACCATGTAATATTAGTGCCTTCTGGAACAGTTAAATTTCCTGAATTTTGGATATTTTGAGCTTTTCTATTTAAATAATATGGGTACTTTAATTGTAACGAAATATTATCGATTGTTGGTGTTCCAATAACATCAATTTTATATTCTTGAGATTGAACTCCATTAGCTTCAACATAAAAATTAATTGGAGTTTGAACATCTGAAAAAGTGTAAGAAAAAGTAGCATTTCCGTTATTTTGCAGATAATATTGTTGGTTGTTAAAAATAATTTTAGCGTCATTAGGAACAATTTTTCCAATGGTTTTAAACAAAATAGTTACTGGCTTACCTTGTACAACTTGTAAATTTTTATTTAATAAAGAAAATGAAAAAGGTGCTGGCGGATTATATGACGTTCTATGATTTACAACACGATCTAAACTTTCTGTAAGTGCAGAATTAGCACCAGTAAATAAACTAATTAGATAAATTAAAACAGGTATAATGGCAAATTTTAAATACTTTTTATTTGTCTTAAAATCTATTGCTTTAACAAAAGGAACTGGTTGTAATTCTTTTGCCTTTTGATTTATACTTGCTAAAATTAAATCTGATTGATTATTAGTTTCTTTTAACTGTAAAACATTTAAAAGTTTATCTTGTACTTCAGGAAAATGATTGCCAATAATTTTAGAAGATTCTTGTAAACTAATCCCTTTTCTAAAACCAATTAATTTAGAAATAGGCACTACTATAAAACGAATTAATAGAATAAGTTCAACTAAAATAAAAAACCAAAATAAAAAAGTTCTAGCTGTAGGTTTTAACCAAAAAAAGTGTTCTAAAAATAATGTAAAAAAAAGGTATAAAAATCCTAAGGAAAAAAATAATATAGTTCCTTTTATCAATTCATTTGTATAATATTTACGTGTAAATTGATGTAATTTTTGTGTTATTTTTTTATATCCTTCCATAAGTAACCAATAAAAATACTGTTTTTGCTAAGAATTACAATCAATTAATTGTTAAAACAAATTGTAAGTATTCATTCTTTTTAACCACTAACAGTTTATAAAAATTTAAAAACATGAAAAATTTAGTAAGTTTTTTACTATTATTTGTTAGTATTTCTACGTTTTCACAAAGTCCTTGGACCCAAGAAAAAGGGAAATTTTATACACAAATTTCTTATACAACTATATCAAATTACGATGCTTTATTTGGTACAGATTTCACTCTTTTTGGAACAAATACAGACAATACAATTCAATTTTTTGGTGAATATGGTATCAATGAAAAAACATCATTAATAGTAAACGTTCCGTTAAAATCAATTTCTATTGATAACTTTAATGATCCTAGAATAGATTGTATTGGTGATTGTTCTGAAGATTACAGTAAAACAGCAGTAGGAAATATAGAAATTGGTTTAAAACACAACTTTTATAAAAAAAATTGGCTCCTTTCTGGTCAATTTTCTGTAGAAGCAAACACCAATACTTATGATGACCTTTCCGGAATTAGAACAGGTTACAATGCTTGGTCTTTTACTCCGCTATTTCTTGCAGGAAAAAGCTTTGGAAAAAATTATTTTCAAACTTTTATTGGTGCAAATATTAGAACTAATAATTATAGTTCTAACTTTAAAATTGGTGGAGAATTAGGTAGAAAAATTTCAAAAAGTATTTGGCTCGTTGGTTTTGTAGATATTTCTAAGTCTTTTGAAAATGGAGATATTGATTTACCTATAAAAAATCAATTCACAGGTTTGTATGTAAATAATCAAGAATATGGTGTTGTAGGAATTAAAGCTATAGGAGAATTCTCAGATAAGTTTGGAATAACTGCAAGTATTCCTACAGCAATATTTGGTAATAATGTTGCCAAAAAATTGGCATTAAGTGCTGGTTTATATTACAAATTTTAAATTACCATTAAAAAATAAAAAGAAAAGACCATTTGAGCCCTAAACTCAAATGGTCTTTTCTTTTAAAAATATATCTTTGCATCTTTATAAAAATAAAAGAAGATGAAATCTAATGTTCGTGTGCGTTTTGCTCCAAGTCCTACAGGACCTTTACATATTGGTGGTGTAAGAACAGCTTTATACAATTATTTATTTGCTAAAAAAAATAACGGAACTTTTGTTTTAAGAATAGAAGATACAGATCAAACTCGTTATGTAGCAAACGCAGAAAAATATATTATTGATGCTTTAGAATGGTGTAATATTCCTTTTGACGAAGGTCCAAATAAAAATGAAAAATTTGGTCCTTACAGACAATCTGAGCGTAAAGATTTATATAAAAAATATGCAGATATATTACTTAAAAAAGGTTGGGCATACTACGCTTTTGATACTGCAGAACAATTAGATAGTCATAGAAAAGGACATGAAGCTGAAGGAAAAACCTTTATTTACAATTGGCATAATAGAGAAAAAGGACGTTTGGTAAATTCATTGGTTTTAACTGATGATGAAGTTCAAAAACGAATTAGTAATGGCGATAAATTTGTAATTCGTTTTAAAAGCCCTCAAGATGAAACATTACAAATGGAGGATGAAATAAGAGGTAATATTTCTATAGATACCAATACTTTAGATGATAAAATTTTATTTAAAAGTGATGGTATGCCAACCTATCATTTAGCAAATATTGTTGATGACCATTTAATGGAAATTTCTCATGTAATTAGAGGTGAAGAATGGTTGCCTTCTATGGCTTTACACATTTTATTATACAGAGCTTTTGATTGGAAAGCTCCTAAATTTGCACATTTACCACTAATTTTAAAACCGGTTGGTAAAGGTAAATTAAGTAAGCGTGATGGAGATAAATTAGGTTTCCCAGTATTTCCTTTAACCTATACAAATGAAGAATCTGGTGATGTATCTAGAGGTTATAAAGAAGATGGTTATTTTGCTAATGCTTTTATAAACATGTTAGCTTTTTTAGGATGGAATCCTGGAACAGAACAAGAAATATTTTCTTTAGAAGAGTTAATTAAAGAATTTGATTTAAAACGTGTAAGTAAATCTGGTGCAAAATTTAATCCTGATAAAACAAACTGGTTTCAGCAACAATATATGCAAACAAAAAGCGATGCTGAATTAACTGATTTATACATACCTATTTTATCTGAAAAAGGAATAACTAAAGACAAAAAATATGTGCTAAAAGTAGTTTCATCCATAAAAGAGAGAGCTATTTTTGTTGAAGATTTTTGGGGTTTATCAAGTTTCTTTTTTGAAAATCCAAAAGAATATGATGCTAAAGCATCTAAGAAAAATTGGAAAGAAGGAACACCTGAATTAATGACTGAATTAATTACAGTTATTAACTCTATTGAAGATTTTTCATCAACAAATACAGAAAAAGAGATAAAAGAATGGATAACTGCTAAAGAAATTGGTTTTGGTAAAGTAATGCAACCTTTAAGATTGTCTTTAGTTGGTAAATTAGCTGGGCCACATTTGTTTGATATTATTGAAATGATTGGTAAACAAGAAAGTATTAAAAGAATAGAAAACGCAATTAAAACAATATAATTATGAAAAAAATTATCTTCCTTTTTATTCTTTTTTTAAGTTTTGTAGCCCAAGCACAATTTAATAATCAACGTCAACAAAGGGTAAGTCAGCAATCTCAAGTTCAGCAAAAAGCACCAAAACCTAATTTTGATGTTAAAAAGTATTTAAGAATAATTGTATATGATATAGAAAAATATGCAAAAAAATCGAAAGTAAAATTATCTTCAGAAAAAGGAAAACAGTTTTCTAAAATATTAACTAACTATAATAGAGAAATTAAAGACATTTCTAGAATAAATAGTTTTACGTTTAGAGAAACTAAAAATATGGTAGAAAGCTTTCAGAAATCTGCAATGAAAACTGGTGACTTTTCTGGTCAAATAGAAGTTCAAAAAAAAATGATTGAAAACTTAAAACCTGTTGCAGAAACAATAAAAGAAGAAGATAAAAAGTTAAATAAAGCAATAAAAAGTTTACTTTCAGAAAAACAATATAAAAAGTGGATAAAATACAATAGAAAAAAAGGTAAGTTTTTTTCTATTGAAAAAGAAGAATAATAAGTTTACAAAACTTGTTAAAAAGCCTGTAAAAAGTATTTTACAGGCTTTTTTTTATTTAAAATGTAACATTTTTATAAAATTGAGTCTAATTATTAAATACTAAAACTCAGTATATTTACGTTAATCAATTTTTAATTAAAAAAAATACTATGCTAACACCACCTATTATTATTACTATTGTTATAATTGGACTTATAATTTTTGCTTCTTTTTTTATGGTTAAACAACAAACTGCGGCAATTATAGAACGCTTTGGTAAATTTAAAATTATTCGTCACTCTGGTTTACAAGCTAAAATACCTTTAGTAGATAGAGTTGCTGGAAAATTAAGTTTAAAAATTCAGCAATTAGATGTAATTGTAGAAACAAAAACACTAGATGATGTATTTGTAAAACTAAAAGTATCTGTACAATTTAAAGTAATTAGAGATAAAGTGTATGATGCTTTTTATAAATTAGATTATCCGCATGATCAAATAACTTCTTATGTATTTGATGTTGTACGTGCAGAAGTACCTAAAATGAAATTAGATGATGTTTTTGTAAAAAAAGATGATATTGCAATTGCTGTAAAGTCTGAATTAAATGATGCTATGATGACTTATGGTTATGATATTATAAAAACTTTAGTTACAGACATAGATCCAGATGCGCAAGTAAAAGAAGCAATGAATAGAATTAATGCTTCTGAACGTGAAAAAATTGCAGCTCAATTTGAGGGTGATGCGCAACGTATTTTAATTGTAGAGCGAGCTAAAGCAGAAGCCGAAAGTAAACGTTTACAAGGACAGGGTATAGCTGACCAAAGACGTGAAATTGCACGTGGTTTAGAAGAAAGTGTAGAGGTTTTAAATAAAGTTGGTATTAACAGTCAAGAAGCATCTGCATTAATTGTTGTAACACAACATTATGATACTTTACAATCTATTGGACAAGAAACTAATAGTAATTTAATATTATTACCTAACTCACCACAAGCAGGTAGTCAAATGTTAAATGATATGGTTGCAAGTTTTACTGCAAGTAACCAAATTGGTGAAGCTATGAAAAATCAAAAAAATAAAAATAAAGATTAAATTTTACTATTGAAAAGTAAAAAAGCTCAATTTCTTTATGAAATTGAGCTTTTTATTTATTTTAATATAAGATATATTCTTAATTTTTATCATCAGAAATATCTTCTGAAATATCTTTAGAAGCTTTTTTAAACTCTTTAATTCCGCCACCTAAACCTTTCATTAATTCTGGAATTTTCTTTCCTCCAAACATTAATAAAACTAAGGCAACAATAATTGCTATTTGCCAAGGTCCAACAATTCCTAAAAATATATTTAAAGTATTCATGAGATATAGTATTTAATGATACAAAGATACAAAAAGGTTTTAATTAATTTCTTTTTTGAATAATTCCGCCTAAAACCTTTTTATCACTTACTAACACTGGGTCTCCTTTGTAAAAAATTGAACCTCCAAAATTTACTTTAGCTTTTAATATTTTACCAGCTAAAACTTCAGCTTTTGCTCCTGTACCAGCTTTTACATTAACGTTTGAAATTGTTTGCATTGCAAAACCATTATATGTACTATATAAATCTACAAATACATTTTGATTATCTGTAGTACCGGTTAGTTTTATATTACCACCAGATGTAGCCCTAACTTTTAAATCTTTTACTTTTAATACTAAATTAATAAAAGCTTTTTCTTGTGCGTTTATTTCAATTTTATCTTGTATAATTTCTTTTCCTGTAATTGTTGCTCCTTGGTTTGCATCTATTAAATCTATATTTGAATTATAGAAAATTTTTGCTAAAATTTGACCATTTGCAGCATTATTTTTAGGTTTCAAAGAAAAAGGTAATGATATTTTTAAAACACCATTTACATTTTTAATGCTTACTTTTTCAGATTTATCACCTGTAATTACTAATTTCTTAGAATCAGATTTAATTAACTCTGCTTCAATACCATTATAAACTTTAATAGCCGTAAAATCACCCAAATTTTTGGTTATTGTAGTTTGCGCAATAGTTGACAAACTCAACAATAGAACACATATATAAATTATTTTTTTCATTATTTAAAAATTTGATTTACTAACTTAAATCAATAAGTATACCATTATAAAGACTAATTTATTATTTTATTGTGGCAAATATGTAAAAAAGATATTGGGTTTATCTATATAAAATCTTAAATTTCTCTTACTTCTACTGCTGTTCCTGTTATAGAAACTAACAAAGTAGATGAATTAGCAAGTGGTTCTACATCTTATTGAATACCTACAACTGCATTTGCTCCTAATTTTGTAGCATTATCTTTTAAGTTTTGAAATGCTTTTTCTTTTATAGATTCTAAACCTAGTGAGTAGTTTTCATAATATTTAGACATACTAAACATATCTTTAAAAGACATTTTAGTACCATTAGAAGAATAACTAGAATCGTAAGCTGTACCAGTTATAATACCTAAATAATCTACTATTTTAAAGTTTTCTATATTATTTGTTGTTGTTAAAATCATTTTTTTATTAAGTTTAATTAAATGAAACTTCTGTAAACTTATCAAGTTTAATTACTTTTCCTTTTTTAGGATTTTTAATTGTTTTTAATAAAATATATATAAACAATAAAGTTAAAAAACCACCAATAATTAAAGAGCCAGTTGGTCCTAAAAAATCTGCAATACCAACAAGAATTTTCTTAATAAATCCTCTTCTTCCAGAAGCTTTAATAGATTCTCCATTTTGGAGACTTAAAGCAACGTTATATAATAAGGCTGTAAGACCTCCAAAAAATAATAAACCTATTACTGAGGGTTTAATTTGTTTAATTACTGAATAGTTTTTAATTATAGAATGTTGTAAATTTTTAGAAAAAAAAGATTTTATTTCTTCATAAATTTCTGAATCTATAAAAAGTTCTATTTCATCTTTATCTTGTTTAGGTTTAAATTCAATTAATAAAGAAAAATCATCATCAATAAAAATAAAATTCTTTATAATATCATATCTAAAAATATTTACATTTTTAATATTTTTTTCTTCTATTAAAACTTCAATATTAACATCTAAAAATTGTTCTGTTATCCAAATTGTTTTTTCATTTACAATTAAGTATTTCTTTTTTTCTTCAGTTTTAGATACTACCCAATGTTTCATAATATTTTTTTTACGAATATCTTTAAAATATTTTAATCTTCAATTAAATTAAAATCTAAATGTTTGCGTTCTAAATCTGCCTTTTTAACTTGTACTTTAACATCATCTCCTAACTGATAAATTTGTTTTGAAGATTGACCAATAATTGCATATTGCTTTTCATCAAAAATATAATGATCACTTTTTATATCTCTAATTCTTACCATTCCTTCACATTTATTAGAAGTAATTTCTACATAAATACCCCATTCTGTAACACCTGTAATTACTCCTTCAAAAACTTCATCATTATGATCTTGCATATATTTAATTTGCATATACTTAATAGAAGCTCTTTCAGCTTTAGAAGCTAATTCTTCTCTATTTGAAGAATGTTTACACTTTTCTTCATAAGCAAGCGCTTTTGGTGTTTCTCCGCCATCTAAATAATGTTGTAGTAATCTATGTGTCATTACATCTGGATAACGCCTTATTGGTGACGTAAAATGACTATAATAGTTAAAGGCCAATCCGTAATGACCAATATTTTGAGTTGTATATTTAGCTTTAGACATTGTTCTAATGGTTAAAGTCTCAATCATATTAGATTCTGCCTTACCATTTACATCATTTAATAACTGATTTAAAGAATCTGAAGTTGTTTCTTTTGTATCTGTATTAATTTTATAACCAAATTTACTAATTATGTTTTGTAATGATGCTAATTTCTCATCATCTGGCTCATCATGTATTCTATAAATAAATGTTTTATTTGTTGCTTTTCCTTTATGAAAACCTATAAATTCAGCCACTTTTCTATTTGCTAACAACATAAATTCTTCAATTAGTTTATTAGCATCTTTAGATTCTTTAAAGAAAACACCAACTGGGTTTGCTTGTTTATCTAAATTAAATTTTACTTCTACTCTATCAAAAGAAATTGCACCTGCTTTCATTCTTTTTTTACGAAGAATTTTAGCCAATCTATCTAATTGTAAAGTTGCCTCAACTATTTCTGGAGTAACTGTATATGCTTTATCAATAATAGAAATATCTATTGGCATTGTATAAGGCTGAATATTATCTGATAAAGTTACATTTTCTATGATAGATTGTGCTTCTTCATATGCAAAACGTTGATCTGAATAGGTTACGGTTCTACCAAACCATTCATTAATAATTTGTGCTTTCTCATTGATTTCAAACACAGCAGAAAAGGTTAATTTTTCTTCATTTGGTCTTAAAGAACAAGCGCCATTACTTAAAATTTCTGGTAACATTGGTACTACTCTATCAACTAAATAAACAGATGTTGCACGTGCATAAGCTTCATTATCTAAAATAGTTTTTGGTTGTAAGTAATGAGAAACATCTGCAATATGAATTCCTATTTCATAATTACCATTTTCTAATTTTATAAATGATAATGCATCATCAAAATCTTTAGCATCTTTAGGATCTATTGTAAAAGTTAAATCTTTACGCATATCTCTACGTTTAGAAATCTCTTTATTTGTAATTTCTAAAGAAACAGAATTTGCATCTCTTTGTACTTCTTCTGGAAATTCATAAGGTAAATCGTATTCTAATAAAATAGAATGCATTTCTGTATTATGTTCTCCTGGTTTACCAAGAACTGCGGTTATTTTTCCGAACGGATTTTTAGAGTTTTTTGGCCAATCAGAAATTATAGCTTGTACTTTATCACCATCTTCTGCGCCATTTATTTTATTTTCTGATATAAAAATATCTGCATACATTTTATGATTATCAGGAATTACAAAACCAAAAGGTTTGGTTTTATGTTTTTGAAAAACACCTACAAATTCAGTTTTTGCACGTTCTAAAATTTCTACAACTTCTCCTTCTAATTTCTTTCCGTTACGTTTTGCATATACAAACGCTTTAACGGTATCTTGATGTAATCCTTTACCAAGATTAATATTTGGTATAAAAACATCCTCTTCATAATCATCAGTAATAAAATATCCGTTTCCGTTAGAAGTTACATCTAAAGTACCTACAGAATATTTTTTATTAATATTTATTTGAAATTTACCTCTATCTACTTCTTTAATCTTTTTATCAAAAGTTAATTCTGCTAATTTCTTTATAATTTGGTTTTTACCATCTGTATCAGAAATTTTTAATTTTGAGGCAATTTGTTTATAATTATATGATTTACTACTGTCTTCATTTAAAACTTTAAAAATATTTCTAGTTAAGTCTTTTACAACATTACCTTTCTTTTTAAAAATTCCTTTCTTCTTTTTTTTCATTAATTTTTACTTCTTTTATATGTTACCAAATTACGATTAAAATAGATCATTTAAGTATTAAAAAAATGTTATGCTTCTATTTTGTATTTTGGTTGTTTATTAATTATTATTTTATGACTAATTCTTGGTTTGTAATTGTAAATCCTTTATCTGGAAATGGTGATGGAAATAAATATTGGAAAGAAATTAAGCAATTACTAAACGCTAAGAATATTAATTATTCTTTTGCTTTTACAAAATTTTCTAAACATGAAATAGAATTGGTACAAAATGCTATTAAAAAAGGATTTAGAAACATAATTTCTGTTGGTGGAGATGGTACCTTACATCATGTTGTAAATGCAATAATGATGCAAACATACACAAAAACTTCTGATATAACTATTGGGGTGATTCCTTTAGGTACAGGAAACGATTGGATAAAAACTTATAATATTCCTAAAAACATTAAAAAAGCTATTAAAATTATTCAGCAAAAAAAAACAATTTTACAAGATATTGGAATCATAAAAAAAGAAAATAAAGTAGTTTCTTATTTTAATAATGTAGCTGGTATAGGGTATGATGGTTATATCGTTAATAAAATGAATACTATAAAAAAATTAGGAAGTATAGGATACTTATTAGCTGGTTTAGCAGGTTTATTATTTTATAAAAAAGCTGTATTTAAAATTAATTTTAATGATAAAAAACTAGAAGAAAATTGTTTAATGACTTTAGTAGGAATTTGTAAATTTTCTGGTGGTGGTATGATGTTTACAAATAATGTAAACACTAATGATGGTTTATTTGATATTACTGTTGCTAAAAATTTAACAATATTCGATTTAATTTTAAACATTAGAAAATTATACAATGGTAATATAGTACATCATAAAAAAGTAGATTTATATAAAACAAAAGAAATAACTATAACTCCTAAAAATTCAGCTCCTTTTATTCAAGCTGATGGAGAAATAATTGGAACTGGAAAAGTAACTTTTAATATTATTAAAAAAGCAATTAATTTTATAGTTAATTAATTTTTAAAATATAATTAAAAACCAAGTTCATAATAAAAAGTTAAAAAAATCTTAAAAAAATATGTAACGTTTTCTTAAATACTACGTCTTTATAATAAGAAGTAATAATTTTAGAATGAAGAATCTTAAAAAAATTATCGGTTTATTCGCTTTTATTTTCCTTACAGGAATCTTTATTACTATAATATCTATAAATACTTCTTTAAATAAAACTGAACCTACAAAACAAACTGTAGAAATCGAAAAAGACACACTTTATCTTTTAAAAGCAGAAAAAAAAACGACTTAGTTTCTATTTAACTTTTCTGCTGACTTTTTCTTAAAAATTTTAGAATTACTTTCTTATTAATTTTATAAATTGATAAAAATTCATCTCAACTATTTTTTTTATTTTTTCACTTATCAACATTCTATATTATAATTATTTTTCTTTTATAAAAATTTAAAAAAACAATGATGTTTATAATAGTGTGTGAATAGCTACTATAAATTTATAGTATTTTATTATTTAAAGTCAGTTATTAAAAACTATTGACATTTTATGAGAACTTTAAAAGGTTTAAAATCAATTTAAAAATGTAGTTATTAACAAAAGTTATAAACAGTAATTAACCAAAAATTATGAATATCTATTTTATTTTTTATGTAAATAAAATGTAAATTTTATGTTGATAAACTTTTATTAAAAACTTAAAATAAAAGTTGCATATATCAATATATACCTTGTATTGTAATAAATATTACATCTACCAAAAAAACTTTTAAAATTTTACAGATACTTCTTAACATTTAAGTAATATAGATAAACTGTTAAAAACGAATATGTTATTAAAAAAGCTAAAATTTACATTGTTAATAACGGTTGATAACCGTTAATTTCTATATTTTTGTTGACATAACTATGTCATTGCGAATGTAATGAAGCAATCTATTAATTAATAAAAAAGATTACTTTGTTATTTTTTTAGTAAAGACAATAATTAAAAATTAAATTATGACAATTGCAATTGGTAATGACCACGCAGGTACAGAATATAAATTCGAAATTATAAAACATTTAGAAAATAAAGGATATAAAGTTTTAAATTTTGGTACTGATACAAATGATTCTATGGATTATCCTGATGCAATTCATCCAACAGCTGATGCTGTAGAAAGTAAAAAGGCAGAATTTGGTATTATTTTATGTGGATCTGGTAACGGCGCACAAATGACTGCAAATAAACATCAAGGAATAAGAGCAGCTTTATGTTGGAATAATGAATTGGTTGCTTTAACAAGACAACATAATAATGCTAATATCTTAACCATTCCTGCACGTTTTGTGTCTTTACAACAAGCTATTGGTTTTGTAGATGTATTTTTAAATACAGAATTTGAAGGTGGAAGACATCAAACTAGAGTTGGTAAAATTTCTTGTTAACTTTTTCAGTCATTGCGAGTTTACGAAGCAATCTCTATATTTATAGACAGATTACTTTATTTTTTTATAATTCGTAATGACGAATATTTATAATTTTTTATAATCTATTATGAATTTCATCACAAAATCCTTTTCAGAATTAAATCCTACAGAATTATATGCTATTCTTCAATTAAGATCAGAAGTTTTTGTGGTAGAACAAGATTGTGTGTATCAAGATTTAGATTTTAAAGATCAAAAATCTTTACATATTTTAGGTTTTAAAAATGAAAAAATAGTTGCCTATACGCGTATTTTTAAACCAGGAGATTATTTTGATAATGCAAGTATTGGTAGAGTTGTAGTTGCAGCACCTGAACGTAAATACGGTTATGGTCACGATTTAATGAAAGTATCTATAAAAGCTATTAAAGATCATTTTAAAGTAGATAAAATTACCATTTCTGCTCAAGTTTATCTACAAAAATTTTACGAATCTCATAACTTTATACAAGTAGGAGAAGAGTATTTAGAAGACGGAATACCACATATTAGGATGATAATTATTTAATTTTTTTAAAAATAATAATAATTATTAATTTAATTTTAACATATTTATTGTGATTTTTTTTTTTTATTATATGTTTGTAACATAAAAACTAATCCCAAATAATTATTAAAAAATGAAAAAAATTAAATTAATTACATTAGTACTTCTATGTACTTTTATTCAATCATGTAACCATGAAGACAGTTCTTTAATAGAAGAAGTAAAACTTACTGATGAAGCACAAAAAACTTTTAACTACTTAGTAGAAGTTGAGAATTACGATCCTAATTCACTTAAAGTTGATTACGATACTAATTCTTTTTTCTATGAAGATGATATAGCTATTTCTTTTGGTGTTGAAGAGTATCAAGAAGAAAGACAAGCGTCAATAAAAGGTTCTAACAATGAATCAGCTCGTAACCGATGGTTTGGTGGTACTGTTTATTACTCTAACTCTAGAAATATTACCTATTATGTAAATAGTAATTTTCCTAGTAATTACAATTCAGCTTTATACTATGCAATTAGACACTGGAATGCTGCGAGTAGAAATATAAATTTTACTAAAGTTAATAATTCTAAACAAGCAGATATAGTTATAGGAGGTTATTATAATAGTAGAGATAATGCATGGGCAAGAGCTGAAATACCTACAGGTAACGGAAATGTAGGTAGTTGGTTAAGTGTTAATTCAAATTATGGAAATAGTGCAAATCTTAATACTAAAATGGTGTTATTAATTCATGAGTTAGGTCATAATCTTGGTTTTGAACATTCAGATTCTACAAGAGGAGATTATATTAGCTCTACTGGAGGTGCTACTTATCATACAAATAATACTTGTGCATCAATTATGAGATCTAGTATGTATGTTTGTGATTGGAGAACTGATTATTCAGGTTGGTCTCTTGCAGATAGGCGTGCTATCCACAATACATATAAATATAAAGATAACTAATTAGAGCATAAAAAGCCTTTTTGTTTTACGCAAAAAGGCTTTTTATTTTTTTTAAAATAAACTTCAACAACTCCACCAACTTCTAAATTACCTAATTCAATTTCTCCAATTCTAACTCTAATTAAACGTAAAGTTGGAAACCCAACAGCAGCAGTCATTTTTCTTACTTGTCTAAATTTACCCTCAGTAATAATTATAGAAACCCAACTTGTTGGGCCATGTCTTTCATCTCTAATTTTATGATTTTTTAATGGAAATTTTGGATTATTTATTAAAAAAGATTTTCCGGGTTTTGTAATGTATTTTTTTCCATCAAAACCAATTTCTACACCACTTTTTAATTTTTCTACAGCTTCTTGGGTTATAATTCCATCAACTTGAACATAATACTCTTTTTCAACTTTATTACTTCTAATTTCTGAAGAAACTTTACCATCTGTTGTTAATAAAAGTAAGCCTTCAGAGGCAACATCTAAACGTCCAATTGCCATGGTTCCTTCAGGAAAATTATACAATTCTCCTAGCATTTTCTTTTTCCTTTTTGTTTGATTATTTATAAATTGAGATAAATAACCCCAAGGTTTATGAATGATAAAATGTTGGTGTTTAATTTTTTATTATTTTAGAGTTAATAATTCCATTATTTGTAAATATTTTTAATAGGTAAATTCCATTTTTAAAATTTTGTATATTTAAATTATTAAAAAATGACTCTTTAATAAACTTACCATTAATATCGTAAACTATGACTTTCTTAAAGATGGCTTTATTAACTTCTATTTTAAAAAAACCATTTGTAGGGTTAGGAAAAACTATAATTTTATTAATTTCGTTTTTAAAATCACCAACATTTAAAGCAGTTTCTATATTATATTTAGACAAGTATCCTCTTAACCAAGAATATTGAGGATAAAGATAAATACTATTTCCAAAATTACTTACTATAATTAAATCTTTATTATTATCAAACTTAAAGTTATAATCAAATAAATTTGGTAGTTTAAATTCTTTTATAACATTAAGCTCTTCATCAAAAACTATTTTTTTGTTTTCGAATTGTAATAAAATTTTATTACTGAAGACAGTATAATAAAAACCAGAATTATTAGGATATTCTAAATCACTAGAAGCTATTTCTTGAAAACTACTATTATATATTTTAAAATAATTATCTTCATTATAAGTTAATATATTATTTCCAATTGGGATTAATTTTCCTAAATTTGAATTAATTTGATAAGAGTTATATTCATTTATACTATTAATTTTATGAAATTTTTTATCTAAATCACTACTACTAGAACCGCTTGTAAAAATTAAAGTTCCATCTTCTTTTATAAGTGGAGCTGTAGATATTGATCCTGAGTAACTTATATTTAAATATCTTTTAAATATTATTTCATTTCCTTTATAGAGAGTTATATTATGATCTACATAAACATTGCCCTCAATAAGGTAAATATAAAAAAGATTATTATTTATAAAATAACCATAATATTCTTTATCATCATAAATTGTTGTATCAATTAAATCTCCTGAATTTGAATTGAAAGAAAGAAGTTCTGTCCAATAAGAAGTTATCCATGTAGTTTGGTTAGTTTCTGAAAATTGAGGAGAAATTATATAAATTTTATTATCTTCTTCGTTTATAACTATTTTGATTGATTGTGTACTTTCTGTTTTAAAAATAATATCTCCATTAGGTGAAATCTTGTATAGTGTATATTTTCTATTCCACCAAACATTATCTTTGTCAGCAACGTTTAAATAAATATTATTATTAGAGTCAAAAACTAAATTATGATAATTATAATTTGAGGTTATATTTTTTACTTCATCTGTTAAGTTCAATTCCCAAAGTTTATTTAAATTAGAATCATATTTAATAATTCTATTGCCAAAAGAAGGAGAATTGCAACCAATATTTAAACACTCAGGGCCTAATTTTTCAGCACTTAAAATAATATAATCATTATTATTATCTATATTAATAACTTGTTGAAATGCCTTTGAAGTTCCTTCTCCAGAAAAAGAATAGGTTTTTTCTACAGTATTTAAATTTATTTTTTCTGCAAATTGATCTAATTGTGTGTAATAATCTGAGTCTGGAAACATTTTATTAAATACAATACCAAAGGAAGTAATTGTGTTATCATCAATTTTTGAAAAATCAATTAAATTATAGGTGTCTGAAGTGGTAAATGAGTTTATTTCTGTTAAGTCTTTAGAAAAAAGTTTAATAATATTATTACTTAAAGTTATAAAAAAAGAATCATCATTATTGTTTTTAAAACCCGTTCCTAGATTGTTTACAATTTCTGTTTCAATTATTTCATTATTCTCGTTTATAGTTAGAGAAGAAAGTATATTATTGTCAAGATTATTTGCTAGATAAATTATTTTTCCCTCATCTATTTTTTTAAAATGACCTAAATAATAATATTTTTTATTAGAATCGCTTTTAATACTATATATAATATCACCATCTAATGAAAATTTTGAAAAATAAATTTTATTTTTTAATTCATTATACCCTTCATTGTTAGCACTACTTATATACAAATTATTATTTAAATAGTTAAGGCTGACATTCTCACTAAAGATTGGATATTTCATAAAATCTATAAAGTGTTCATCTACAATTTCGAAAGAAGAAATATTACCATTGTTTTGAATTTTATATAAATGAAAAGAAAAAATTTGATTATTTTCATCAACAATATTTTTAATTAAAAGATATAATCCATTATTATATAATTTTGCTTTAAATTCTCTGTAAGGAATTTCATAATTATTTGAGTTAATAATATTACCTAGCGCATCAATTTTTAACAAATGGAAAGTACTCGTTCTTTCTCCATTGCTACTATCCACATGATAAAAATCTGTTTCATAAAAAAGACTTAAAGAACCATCATTATTTAAAACCGCATCCATTTGAGAGTAATCTGAATAATCACTTCCATCAATATTTCCAATATTTTTTTGGTAAATAACACTCCCATTTTCATCATATTTTATAATAAAAATTAATCCATTAGATCTAGACTGCGAAAAGCTACTTCGACCAATAACATAAACATCATCATTATCATTTATAAAAGATTTTAATGGTAAGTCGTAAGATAAGTTTGTTGGCACTGAGTAGCGTTTTTGCCAAAGTAAATTATAATTTACATCTAATTTTGTGGTTAGAATATCTGTAAAAGTTGAATCCCTTTCAGTAGTTCCAACTAAAACAGTGTTTTTGTTGCTATCTATATTTGAGAAAAAAGCTTCATCTCTATTTGTGTGACTATTTAATCCAAAGGAAATTGTTTTTTCAGGATTAAGCGTCTCTTGAGAGTAACAAGTTGTGCTTAAAAATATCAAGAAAAAAAATATTTTTTTCATATCATAATTTTATATCAAATATAAGTAAAAAAAAGAATCACTTTTTGTAACTTGTGGCACTTATTTAAAAATAAAATTAGGAAGATTTATGGCAGCAGTAGATAAAGAAAAAGCAGCAAAATTAAAGGCATTACAACTTACTTTAGATAAGTTAGATAAAACTTATGGTAAAGGTTCTGTAATGAAATTAGGTGATGTTGTTACAGTAGAAGTAGATGCAATTTCATCTGGTTCTTTAGGATTAGATTTAGCTTTAGGCGTTGGTGGTTATCCTAGAGGTAGAGTAATTGAAATTTACGGACCAGAATCTTCAGGTAAAACAACTTTAACTTTACATGCTATTGCAGAAGCTCAAAAAGCTGGTGGAATAGCTGCGTTTATTGATGCAGAACATGCTTTTGATAAATTTTATGCAGAAAATTTAGGAGTAGATATAGATAATTTAATTATTTCTCAACCAGATCATGGAGAGCAAGCATTAGAAATTGCAGAGAATTTAATTAGATCTGGTGCTATTGATATTGTTGTAATTGATTCTGTTGCAGCATTAACACCAAAATCTGAAATTGAAGGAGAAATGGGAGATTCTAAAATGGGTCTTCATGCACGTTTAATGTCTCAAGCTTTACGTAAATTAACAGGTACAATTTCTAAGACAAATTGTACAGTAATTTTTATTAACCAATTAAGAGAAAAAATTGGGGTTATGTTTGGTAATCCAGAAACAACAACGGGTGGTAATGCATTAAAATTTTATGCCTCTGTACGTTTAGATATTAGAAGAAGAACTCAAATTAAAGATGGTGATAAAGTTATAGGTAACAGCACCAAAGTTAAAATAGTAAAAAATAAAGTTGCACCTCCTTTTCAAATTGCAGAATTTGATATTATGTATGGACAAGGAATATCTAAAGTTGGAGAAATTTTAGATATTGGTGTAGAATTAGGTATTGTAAAGAAAAGTGGATCTTGGTTTAGTTATGGTGAAACAAAACTAGGACAAGGGCGAGATGCTGTTAAAGGATTGATAAAAGACAACCCTGAATTAGCAGAAGAACTTGAAGGAAAAATTAAAGTTGCTATTGAAAATCAAGAATAAGTATTAAAAGTTCTAACCATTACTTAAAACTGCTATAGAAGTAATCAATCTATAGCAGTTTTTTATTAATATGATAAAAATTACAGAAAACATACATTTAAAAGTAATTACAACTAAAGATTGCGAATCTCTTTTTGAATTGATGAAAGAAGTATATCCTTTGGCTTACAGTCATTTTTGGACTGATAAAGGCAATTGGTATGTAAATACTCAATATGCTAAAGAAAACATATTAAAAGAGCTTTTAGAAGAAAAAGCAGCCTATTATTTTATTGTTTTTAAGGGTGAAATTATTGGGAATTTTAGAATTATTTGGGATGAAAAATTAGAAGGTTTGTCACCAACAAAACAAGTAAAATTACATCGAATTTATTTACACCAAAAAACGCAAGGAAACGGAATAGGTAAAAGTATACTTGCTTGGTTAGAAAAAGAAGCTATTAAAAAAGGGTATGAAATTATTTGGTTAGATGCTATGAATGAGCAACCACAAGCTTTTTTATTTTATAAAAAGTTAGGTTACAAATATCATTCTCATACTTTTTTACCTTATGATTTATTGTTTAAAAACGTAAGAAAAATGAGTCAGGTTTATAAAATTCTTATTTAGAAAGTAATTTTATAAACCATAAAATAAGCACCAAAACCCGTATTAATTATAGCCATTGTTGGCAAACATATGAGAGAACATTTACTAACATCGATTCTAATTTTAATATTATTGGTTTCTTGCAAACAAACTGAAACCAAAAAGGCTGAAATTGTCGAACAAAATGCAACGATTGAATTAAAAACCGAAACGGAAAAAAAAGTTGAGGAAAACATTGCGGAGGAACAGTTTGTAGAAAATGACAGTTTAGCATTTGCTTTTGAATCTGAATTGGAAAATTATGCTCTTAAAAGTTCTTTATTCAAAATAGTGTTAAAACCTTATCAAAACCATCACGACAAAAGTGTTATTGACACAATGAAAACTATGACTTTTGACAAAACTAAATTGGAATTTTATAAAGCAAAAAACTGGGAATCAATTATTGGAGGAATTATCAAAAATCCTGAAATAAAGTTCGTTGATTCATTAAACATCGGAATTAATAAAAGAGCACTTGAAAATATATTAAAAACTAAAATAGAATCTGATAAAGTAACTCTTGGGAATTTAGAGCAAACCTCATTATTCTTTTTTCAATTTGAAAACGGAATTTTAGAATCAATAAAATTTGAGGGTTACTTTGATTAAAATACGATTTGCCAACAACGTATATAATTTATTGCTAGTTCTAGCCTACTTACGAAAATCCGCTAGGATTTTCTATTCGGTTTTTATTTGCTAAATTATGTGCTAAACCACGCAACAAACCATATACAAACACGTTGACTGTAGTACTTTGTGTTATTTTGTCTGTCTGACTTCGTACTTATATATTCCACAATTCTATTTTCTAATATAACGTGAGTTCGACTTAAGCGACTCCTATATTAGGCAAAAATCTTTGTACTTTAATAGAAGGTTTAGCATCAAGAAAAGAGTAAGCAGTTAATCCTGCTATTAAATTTCCTAAGAAGTTATCAAAAGAGCAATGTCTAGAATGTTCAATCTGACAGGTGTTTTTCAAAACATCATTTACAGATTCTTTATTCGCTCTTTTTCTTAGGTAAACTTTGTCCATAAAATCGAGTGCTTTCTTTTTCATGTTTTTTCTTAATTTGGTCACTAAATGGATTCCATCTACAAATAATTTATCGAATAAATCGTTGCCTAGATATCCTTTATCACCATATATTTTTCCGAATATTTTATCGTGAAAGTTTTCGTTTTTGAGTGGGTATCTATCATCTACATTAGCTTTAGTAATCAGAAAATCAATAATTTTGCCCCTTATCATTACAAATTAAATGCAATTTAAAACCATAGAACTAGCCTAGTGTTCCATAGCTTTTTTCTGCAATTCCTTTAAATACTTTATGTTGTTTTTCTCTTTTGTAATGACAAACTTTAACAGCTGTACAATCTATAAAAGAAATACCAGAACATTTACCTAATCCATGAAGTTTTAAGTAGACAGATAAAGGCTGGGTAATTTTCTTTTAGAGTTCAACAAACCGATTATAAGAAACAAGGTCTGGGAAGAAATCGTTGATATGTTTGCAAACATGATAAAGATAAAAGTGTTTTAAATTTCGATAGGATTTTAAATAAAAAATAACCATAATGGTCATTACTTCACTTTTACTCATTTTTGATTTTCTATTTCTTTTTTTAGGTTGAGAAGTGTCTGAAATATTATGGTTTTACTGATAAAATTAATTTTTAGAATTAAAAGAAGTTGCTGTTAAAACAGATGTATCTTTTTTAAATGCTGTTAATGTTCAAGAAAAAAAGCAAATTAAAGGTTTAGAGAATTTAGAAAAACGTTTGCTAAAGGCAGAAAAAAAGAGGCAAAAAGATGTAGTAAACAGAATCACTTTATTACAGAATGAAATTTTACCAAATAATTCTTTAGAAGAACGCCAGCGTAATTTTTCTGAATACTATTTAGAAAACGGGGCTTCTTTTATTATTAAATTAAAGTCTTCTTTAACACCTTTAGAACTTAAATTTTTAATTTTAGAGTTATAGAAAAAACTTTTTAATTGTATTTATTTTGTGTAATTTAGCTTTAACTTACTGTTATATAGATTAATATGAAGCTTTAATAATTTATTTTTAAACTTACTATATTTTACCATGTATAGTAAAGGTGAGTTGTAATTATATCTACAATATAATATCTCAACATGATTAAAAAAAAAATATGCTATATAGTGTTTGTTTTTGTATGTATTATATTAAATAATTGTACAAAACCTATTTCTAAAGAGGATTCTATTACCCATAATAATTTACCAGATAAAATACACCAAGCTATACTAGAGATTGAAACAGATGATAGTATAGAGCTTGCAATTGAAGTTCTTTTTTTTATTGATAATGAAAAAATTGTTTTTAAAGATTCATGTATATTAGGAGAAATAGCTTTTTTAAGAGCGGTTAAAATATACTATTTAAATGGTGAAGAAAGTTACTTAGATTATGCGTTAAATGGTCTTAAATTAAGTGAAGACTGTAATGATTTTAAATTGAAAGCGCAATTAAATAACCTTATTGGGATCTTTTATTATAAGAAAAGAGATTATATAACGGCAGAAAAATATTTAAAAAAATCTGTTTTTTTTGGAGAACAAACTCTTGATAAATCTTTTGTAATTGATACTTATTATACACTGTGTCATTTATATATTGCGATGCTTAAATGGGAAGAACTTAAAGGTGTTGCAAAAAAAGCTATAACCGATATAAATACCAGTGGAATGAAACCTAAAAGGTTGAAGTTCTTTTATATTTATTGGGCAAAAGCACAATATTTTACAGGGGAATATATCTCTGCACATAAAAATTTAAAAAGAGCTTTGGTTGAAACTAAGAAAATAGATACTCTAGAATACAGAAATATAGAGTCATATAAAGAAGAAGATTATAAAGTTTATAGAAATATTTATATAAATTATTCCCAATTATATAAAATAGAAAAGAAGTTTGAATTAGCTTTAAGATACAGAGAGAGAGCTGATTCTTTATTATTTTTTTTTAATAAATTAGATACAAGAAAAAAAATGACTTTTTTAGAAATAGAAAAGTCTTTAAAAGATGAAGTTATACTCATTAAAAACCAACAAATATTTAATCAAAAAATTATTGTTGTTGGTAGTATTTTATTTGTTTTGATGAGTGTGTGTTCAATTTATAGAATTTATACTTCATCAAAAAAACTAAAAATTGCGTTACATCAAAAAGAAGTTTTAAATGGTCAAGTAGAAAACAATTTAAATCAATTAAAAATTACACATAAAGAGCTGGGTGTCAAAAAAAATAAAATAGAGTATTTATTAAAACTAAATGAACAATCTATTTTTACAAAAACATTAAAAATATCTACTTATAAAGATGCTGTAAATAATGTAATGAGTATTATTTCTGAACTAATAGATACAAATGATAAGGTTGGTGTAAATAAATTAATGCCAATTAATATTGCTTTAAGAAATATTATTTCTGAAGAAGAAATTTGGGAAGATTTTAAAATAGATTTTGAAAAAAATAGACCAAATTTCTTTAAAAAGTTGTTAAATATACATCCTGCTTTATCTATAACAGAACAAAAACACTGTGCTTACATTGTAATAAATTTAAGAAGTAAAGAAGTAGCAACTATTCTAAATTTATCTCCTAGAAGTGTAGAAACAATAAGATATAGGATTAAGAAAAAACTAAAATTAAAAACAATAACCTTATTTGATTATCTTAATAAACTATAAGTCTGACTATCACTTAAAGAATTAAATAATAGTCAGATTTGTAGAAAGAATTTTGGGGAATTTGGGGCGTTTTAGATTATGTGTTATACAAATATATTATAATATCTATCAATTATTTTTACATGCAGTATAATTGTAGTATAAAAAATTAGAAGGTTTGTCACCAACAAAACAAGTAAAATTACATCGAATTTATTTACACCAAAAAACGCAAGGAAACTGAATTGGTAAAAAGATACTTGCTTGGTTAGAAAAAGAAGCTATAAAAAAAGGGTATGAAATTATTTGGTTAGATGCTATGGATGAGCAACCCCAAGCTTTTTTATTTTATAAAAAGCTAGGTTACAAATATCATTCTCATACTTTTTTACCGTATGATTTTTTGTTTAAAAACGTAAGAAAAATGAGTCAGGTTTATAAAATTCTTATTTAGAAAGCAATTTTATAAACCATAAAATAAAATAAGCACCAACACCTAATCCACCAAATAAAATCAAAAGCACAAATGTTATTCTAATATTTTTTGCAGAAAACTGCATTTTTGTACTTAACCAGTCACATACTCCTAAAATCATAATTTTTTATTTTTTAATAAGGTTTTTGCAATGTTTTTAATTGCTTTTTTTGCACCTTTTTCAGTGTATAAAAGCAACATTTCTTTATCAATATTTTTAGAATTTAAAACCATTCTTTGTAATATAATACTTTTTGATTCAATGATTTCAAGAGCTATATTTTTAGAATATCCTTTTTCTAAAAACTTTAATCTTAATGCCTCTAGTTTTTCATCAACAATTCCTCTACTTTTTAAAATTCTTTCATCTTTAAATTCTTCTAAAAAAAACATTAATTCTTCTAATTTAGCTACAATTTCTAATCTTTTTTTAGAAGTAAATATTAAATGTGGATTTGCCCAATCACCAGAAATATTAATACAATTATTAGTTTCGTCAAATTCTTCTATGGTATTAATTACTGTTAGTACATATTCTCCGTTAGGATCATCTTCAGGTTTCCATTCCAAATTAATAGAACGATTTCTACGTTCAGATTCCATCCAAAGTAATTCTTGTGGAAAATAATACATAGTGTCTTCATTCGGATCAATTTCAAAAAAACAATTTCTTGTAATTCTCCAATCTGCAGATACTCTTAAAGGTTGATATTCTTGATAAATCAACATGTTAATTATACCCCTGTACTACCAAAACCACCAGCACCACGTTCAGTTTCGTTTAAAACTTCAACTTCTTGCCAATTAACTCTTTCGTGTTTTGCAATAACTAATTGAGCAATTCTTTCTCCATCATTTACAACAAATTCTTCATTAGATAAATTAACTAAAATTACACCAATTTCTCCTCTATAATCTGCATCTACCGTTCCAGGACTATTTAAAACTGTAATTCCTTTTTTAGCAGCCAAACCACTTCTTGGTCTTACTTGTGCTTCAAAACCAACAGGTAAAGCTATAAATAAACCTGTTTTTACAATCGCTCTTTCTAAAGGCTTTAAAGTAATTGATTCTGCCAATTCTGCTCTTAAATCCATTCCTGCAGAACCCTCAGTTTCATAGGCGGGAATTTGATGTTTAGATTTATTAATGATTTGTACGTTCATTGCTTTTAATAAATATGATGATTGACAAATATAATAAATCAACCTAGTATTCATTATAAGTTAATAGTTTTCTTACTTTTGAATTTCAAAAATTATAAAACATGGATACACAACTAAAGATTGCAGTTTTAGGAGGAGGAAGTTGGGCAACAGCTATTGTAAAAATGTTGTCAGAAAATCTTAATACTATTGGTTGGTATATGAGAAATGAGCAAGCAATAGCTCATATTAAAAAAGATCATCACAACCCAAATTATCTTCAATCAGCAGAATTTAATCCATCACAATTAGATTTATTAAATGATATAAATGCAA
This sequence comes from uncultured Polaribacter sp., assembly GCF_947500975.1. GTDB lineage: Bacteria > Bacteroidota > Bacteroidia > Flavobacteriales > Flavobacteriaceae > Polaribacter. Next base: position 110,545 of record NZ_CANMUE010000003.1, on the reverse strand, counting down.
CTGTTGCTAAATATGATATTTTAATTTTTGCAGTTCCCTCTGCATTTTTAACATCAGAATTAGTAAAGTTAACAGTTTCTTTAAAGGATAAAATTATTTTTTCAGCCATAAAAGGAATTGTACCCGAAACAGGTTTGATTATTGGCGAACATTTCAATCAAAAATTTAATGTTCCTCTTGAAAATATTGGTGTAATTACAGGGCCTTGTCATGCAGAAGAAGTTGCTATGGAGCGTTTATCCTACTTAACAATTGCTTGTCAAGATGAAGAAAAAGCCAATTTTATGAGTAATGCTTTAAATAGTTGGTATATAAAAACCAAAATTTCTGATGATATAATTGGTACAGAATACGCAGCTATGTTAAAAAATATTTATGCTGTTGCTGCTGGTATCGCTCATGGTTTGGGTTATGGAGATAATTTTCAAGCAGTTTTAATAAGTAATGCAATTCGTGAAATGAAACGCTTCATTAAAAAAGTACATAAAATGAAACGTAACATTAATAACTCTGCTTATTTGGGCGATTTATTAGTAACAGGATATTCAACTTTTAGTAGAAATAGATTGTTTGGAAACATGATTGGTAAAGGTTACACAGTTAGATCTGCGCAAATGGAAATGAGAATGATTGCAGAAGGTTATTATGCTACTAAAAGCGCCTTTAAAATGAAGGAAGATAACAAAGCGAAAACACCCATAATTGATGCTGTTTTTAATGTTTTATACAATCATAAAGATCCTAAAAAAGAATTTAAAAAGTTGACCGATAAATTAGATTAATTGTTTAATTTTGAACATTATTATAATTTATTAAACAATTACAATGAAAACAATACAAGAAGTTGTAGAAAGTACCATTAGAAAAACACCGTTTATAGAAGAAGCTTTAAATGAAAAGTTGATTAATGTTTCATCTTTAGCAAGAATAATTTTACCAGATGTTTCTGCAGCTTTAAAAAAAGAAGTAAAAGTGGGGGCAGTTATGATGGCAATAAACAGGCTTTCTCCAGCAAGCGAATTACGTATCAGAAAAAACATAAAAAAGCTTGCTTTAGATTTAGGTGATGTAATTGTACGTTCTGACTTATGCGATTTTACCTTTAAAAACACACCTTCTTTATTAAGAGAAATTGCAAAAATTTTGACAAAGTCTTCAGAAAATTCTGATTACTTTTTAACAGTTTCTCAAGGTATTTTTGAAACTAATATTGTTACCAGTAAAAATTTACAACCTTTTGTAAAAGAAATTTTTGAGCAAGAAATATTAATTAATAGTGTATTAGATTTGGCTTCTATTACTATTAAGTTGCCAAAAGAAAATTTAGAACAATCGGGTATTTATTATTTTATTTTAAAGCAATTGGCTTGGGCAGATATTCCTTTACAAGAAATTATTTCTACTACAAACGAAATGACAATTGTTGTAAAAGAGGAAGATATAAATCAAACATTTTCTATTTTAATGGATATGAAATTAAACTAAAAAATGGCAAAACAAGATCCTTATGCAGCTTTAAGAATTAAGGAATTCAATATTTTTTTATTTGTTAGATTTCTATTAGTTTTTGGCTGGTCTATGCAATTTATTGTTATAGAATGGCAAGTTTATAGCATTACAAAAGACCCTTTATCTTTAGGTATAATTGGCTTAATGGAAATTATTCCTGCCTTTTCTATGGCGTTATTTGCTGGTCATATTGTAGATCAGAAAGAAAAAAGAAATTTATTAGCCCTTTGTACAGCAGCTTTTTCTTTAATAAGTTTAGGTTTATTTTTTTTAACTACAGATACTATTATTGCAAATTGGTCTACAAATTCAATATTATATTCAATTTATGGATTGGTGTTTTTTGGAGGGTTTTTACGTTCATTTTTTGGACCAACAATTTTTTCTTTAGTGGCTTTATTGGTTCCTAAAAATATATATCATAATGCTGCAACTTGGAGTACAAGTACTTGGAAAACTGCATCCGTTACTGGAGCGCTTTGTGGAGGTTTTTTTATTAGTTGGATACATGTTGACAATACATTATTACTTGTTTTTATTTTAGTATTATTATCTTTTATTACCCTTTTTCAAATAAAAAAGAAACCAATTTTAAATAAAAAAATAGGTGAACCTATTAAAGAAAGTTTAAAAGTTGGTGTAAAATTTGTGTTTCAAAATAAAGCAATTTTAGGAGCTCTGTCTTTAGACATGATTGCGGTTTTATTTGGAGGAACTGTAGCTATTTTATCCGTTTTTGCACAAGATATTTTAAAAGTGGGGCCAGAAGGTTTTGGGCTTTTAAATGCATCAATTTCTATGGGAAGTATTGTAACTATGTTGTTAACAACCTACATTCCTATCAATAAAAATACTGGTAAAAAAATGTTGATTTCAGTTTTTATTTTTGGATTAAGTATGATTGCTTTTGGATTATCTTCAATTTTTTGGGTAAGTGTTTTAGCTTTGTTTATAAGTGGTGCTGCAGATGGAATTTCTATGGTTATTCGTCAAACCATTTTACAATTAAAAACACCTGATGAAATGAGAGGTAGAGTTTCTTCTGTAAATTCTATGTTTGTGGGTTCTTCAAACGAATTAGGTGCTTTTGAGAGTGGTTTAGCAGCCAAATTAATTGGACCAGTTGCTGCTGTGGTTTTTGGCGGAACGATGACTTTAATTACTGCCGTTACTACTGGGATTGTAAGCCCAACAATTAGAAATTTAGATCTTACAGATGATATAGAAAAAAATGAAAAGTAAGGTTAGTTTATTTTAAAATATCTGTTGGTAAACCATCAATACTGGTTTGATTTTTATCTTCCCAATATTGTTCAATCTTTTCTTTTCCTTGAGAAATTGCCCAATCATTTAATTGATTTCTCTCGCCTTTATATTCATAAAAAGGAATAGACATTCCACAAGAATCTTGAGCACTTTCAACTGTAATATCAAAAATTTGTCTTGCTCCAGGAATTTCTGGAAATAATTTAATAGCATCATTCCAAGCCTCATCTTTTGGATGAATTGCTTTTCCTTTACCGTAAATTCTAAGAATATTAGGATTGCCATCAAAAGCACAAAACATTAAAGTAATTTTATTGTTTTCTAAAATATGAGCAGCAGTTTCGTTTCCACTTCCAGTTAAATTTAACCAAAGAATTCTATTTTGATCTACTACCCTAATAGAATCCATTCCTTTAGGGGATAAATTAATTCTACCTTCAATTGGCGCAGTTGCTACAAAAAACATTTTTTGAGCTTCCATAAATTTTTGAACTCGAGAAGTAATTTTGGTGTAAAATTTAGACATGTTAATTTTCTAGTTAAGTTATGCAATTTACAAATTATGACTTAATAAATTTACTACCTTTAACAAAACAAAAACTATTTTTTATGGAATATGGATTTCTATCAATAATTCCACCAATTGTGGCAATTATTTTAGCATTAAAAACCAAGCAAGTTTATATAGCATTATTATTTGGTATTTGGTTTTCTTGGATAATTATCAAAGGCTGGAATCCTTTAGATGGAACTTTAGCGATGATAGAAGCAATGGTAAATGTTTTTCAGTCAAAAGGAAATACAAGAACCATTATGTTTAGTGCTTTGGTTGGTGCTTTGTTAATTTTTATTCAATATTCTAGAGGTGTTGAAGGTTTTATAAATATCATTAATAAAAGGTTAGAAAAACTTGAAACTAAAAAAACGGGCTATAGCAGAGTAATGGTACAAATTTTAGCCACTTTAACAGGCTTATTATTGTTTGTAGAAACAAGTATTAGTTCTTTAACCGTAGGCACTTTATATCGCCCAATTTTTGATAAATTAGGCATTCCAAGAGAAAAATTAGCTTACATAGCAGATTCAAGTTCTGCACCTTCATCCATTTTAATTCCGTTTAATGCTTGGGGTGCTTTTATTATGGGATTATTATTGACACAAGGTATTGACAAGCCATTTCCTGTAATGATGTCATCCATCAAATATAATTTTTATCCACTTTTAGCCATCGGAATCTTATTTTTTATCATCTTATCAAAAAAGGATTTTGGAGCTATGAAAAAAGCCGAAAAAAGAACGAAAGAAACAGGTTTATTAATGAATAAAGGTTCAAAACCAATGGTTTCTGATGAGGTTACTTCTTTTCCACCAAAAGAAGGGATAGAAGCAAAAGCATACAACATGATTGTACCACTTTTGGTAATGGTTTGTATGATGCCAATAAACTTAATTTACACTGGTTGGAGTGCTGTAAAAACATCAACATCTACCTTAGACCATATTCAACAAGCAATTGGTGAAGGATCTGGTTCTTCTTCTGTTTTGTATGCAGTAATAACTGCTATTTTAGTGGCAATGATTATGTATTTTATACAAGGAATTATGAAGCCTAAAGAAGCTGTAAATTTAACCTTAAAAGGAATTAGCGAGTTAATGCCTTTAGCTTTATTAATGTTATTAGCGTTTGCAATTGGTGATGCTTGTAAAGAATTAGAAACAGGTGTTTATGTTGCCAATGTTACAAAAGATTGGTTATCGCCAGAGTTATTACCAGCTGTTGTTTTTATAATTAGTTCTTTTATTGCGTTTTCTACAGGAACTTCTTGGGGAACTTTTGCAATTATGTTGGCTATTTCTGTACCAATGGCTAATATCCATGGAGCAGATATTACAATAGTTGTTGCTGCAACTTTAGGTGGAGGAATTTTTGGAGATCACTGTTCACCAATTTCGGATACTTCAATTATATCATCAATGGCTTCTGCTAGCGATCATATAGATCATGTAAAAACACAATTACCTTATGCTTTATTTGGTGGTGTAATTACAGTAATTATGTATTTAATTATTGGGTTTTTGGGGTAAGGTCATTACGAAGGAGGAACGACTGAAGTAATCTGTTAAAATTGTATTTCTAATTATAAAATTGCTTCACTATCTTGGGAATGATAAATTGAATGATTCAATACATTTTCGATAATACTAAAATTGAAATAACCAACCTTCACTTAAATCATTCCAATCAGAGTTTTCTAGGTTTATTAAATCTTCTTTTCTTTTTCTATTTCCAGCTTTTAGTTGTTTTTCTCTAGCTATTGCATCGTTTATATTATCAAACTCTTCAAAATAAACTAATTTATCACAATTGTATTTTGAAGTAAACCCTTTAAATACTTTTGTTTTATGCTGATAAATTCGTTTTATAAGATTACTTGTAACACCAATATATATAACTGTATTATTTTTATTAGTTAAAAAATAAATGTGTGCCTTTTTCATAACTAAATATAATAAATTATCGTCATTACGAAGGAGGAACGACTGAAGTAATCTGTTTATTTTTAGTTCAATTTATGAGATTTCTTTAATTACCATTCGTAATGACAAAGAGATTGCTTCGTACCTCGCAATGACAAACTGTGTGTCATTACGAAGGAAGAATGACTGAAGTAATCTGTTAAAATTGTAATTCTGTTTGTAAGATTGCTATAATTACCATTCGCAATGTCTAACTAGCCAAAACACCACGTTTTTTCAATTCAGGAATTGTACGCAAAGCACCTTCTTTAACAGTGTTTTCTTTGAATAAAAATGTTTTTTCAAATAAGGTGTTTCCTTCAAAAAAAGTAACTTGAAAACGATTATTTAATTTGAATAATTCTGGTTGCATAAACTCTATTTTAGCAAATGAATTAGCAGGTAATTTTTCTACTTTTTTACGTAATAAAGAGGTTGTTTTTGTATCAGAAAAACCTTGAGAAACAATAACAACCATCTCTAAATCAACGTTTTTATTGTTGATAAGATATACGTTCCAATCATCAGTTTTATAAATATCATTGTATTCATAAACCACAGCCATTTCTAGATTGGTAACTTCAGGTATTTGAATGTCTTTTTTCATTGCTTAAAATTCACCAAATTTTGTAAAAATCTTCTTTTGAGATAAGATCTCCATCACAATCATTAATAGTTAGTGTTTGATCACATAATCCACCAAATTCATCTTCAAGATTTTCTAAACTATATTTTACAATCTTTCCGTTTTTATAAACAGTAATTTGTTTTAATACTTCATCAGCATCATTAGTTTCAAAATACCAAGTTGAGGTTCCCCAATCTGCATATTCATCATCTCTATTTTCGTCCCAAAACTGTGAAAAATAGTTCATTATATAACAGATTTAAATTGCTCTAAGAAACGTTTATCATTTTCATAAAACATTCTAATATCTGGTATTTGGTATAATAACATTGCAATACGTTCTATTCCCATTCCAAATGCATAACCTGAGTATTTAGTTGGGTCTATGTTTGCATTTTTTAAAACATTAGGGTCAACCATTCCGCAACCCATAATTTCTAACCAGCCTGTACCTTTTGTAATTCTGTAATCAGTTTCAGTTTCTAAACCCCAATAAATATCTACTTCTGCACTTGGTTCTGTAAAAGGGAAATAAGAAGGACGTAAACGGATTTTAGATTTTCCAAACATTTCTTTTGTAAAGTATAAAAGAGTTTGTTTTAAATCAGCAAAAGAAACATCGGTATCAATATATAAACCTTCTACTTGATGAAAAATACAATGTGCTCTAGCAGAAATATCTTCATTTCTAAAAACTCTTCCTGGAGAAATTGTTCTTATTGGTGGTTTATTTTCTTCCATATAACGTACTTGCACAGAAGAAGTATGCGTACGTAATAAAATATCTGGATTTTGTTCAATAAAAAAAGTGTCTTGCATGTCTCTGGCAGGATGGTATTCTGGCAGGTTTAATGCTGTAAAATTATGCCAATCATCTTCAATTTCTGGCCCTTCAGAAACGGTAAAACCAATTCTATTAAAAACATCAATAATTTGATTTTTAACTAGAGATATAGGATGACGCGAACCTAACTCAATTGGTTCTGAAGGACGTGTTAAATCGCCATAAACGCCTTTTTCTTCAATATTATTTTCTAAAGACTCATTTAGTTCTACAACTTTTCCTTCAGCAGATTTCTTTAAATTATTTAAAGCTTGTCCAAAATCTTTACGCAATTCAGCATCTACATTTTTAAACTCTGCAAACAAATCTTTTAACAAACCTTTGCTTCCTAGATATTTAATTCTAAAAGCTTCTACTTCTTCTTTTGTATTTGCTTTAAAAGCTTCTACATCACCAATAAGTTCTTTAACCTTATCTAACATTTTCTACTAAATTAGAAGGCAAATTTAGTGTTTTTTAAAGAGTTTTAAGGTTGATTTTTAAACAAAACAGTAAGTGCTTTCGAAATCGATTGAAATAAGGGTTTTTGGTAAAAAAATAAAAAACAATTTTTATTTTGTGAATTCAGAAATTAACTATATTTGTAGCATTAAAATTTTATATAATTCGTAAAAAATCATACCGAAAATTATGGAGTTAAAAATTAAAGAGTTTATGGAAATGGTTAAAAGTAGAAATAACCACGAGCCAGAATTTTTACAAGCTGTACAAGAAGTTGCAGAAACTGTAATACCATATATTGTAAATCATGATATTTATCATGGTAAAAATATTTTGTTAAGAATGGTTGAGCCAGAAAGATTAATTTCTTTTCGTGTTTCTTGGGTAGATGATAGTGGAGAGATTCAAGTAAACAGAGGTTATAGAATTCAAATGAATTCTGCAATTGGCCCATATAAGGGTGGTTTGCGTTTTCATCCAACCGTAAATGCAAGTATTTTAAAGTTTTTAGCTTTTGAACAAGTGTTTAAAAATTCTTTAACAACTTTACCAATGGGTGGAGGAAAAGGAGGTTCTGATTTTGATCCAAAAGGAAAATCTGATAACGAAATTATGCGTTTCTGTCATGCTTTTATGAGTGAATTATTTAGACATATTGGTCCAAATACAGATGTACCAGCAGGAGATATTGGAGTGGGTGGACGTGAAATAGGTTTTATGTTTGGTATGTATAAAAAACTAAAAAATGAGTTTACAGGTGTACTTACAGGAAAGGGTGCTTCTTGGGGTGGTTCTTTAATTAGACCAGAAGCAACAGGTTATGGTAATGTATATTTTGCTCAAAATATGTTATTAAGAAATAATAATTCTTTTGAAGGAAAAAGAGTTGTAATTTCTGGATCTGGAAATGTAGCACAGTATGCGGCAGAAAAAGCTATTGAGTTAGGTGCTAAGGTTTTAACCTTGTCTGATTCTGGAGGATATATTGTTGATGAAGAGGGTATTGATACAGAAAAGTTGAAGCATGCTATGTACATCAAAAATGAAAAAAGAGGTAGAATTAGTGAATATGTAGAGAAATATCCAAATGCAAAATTTGTTGCAGGAGCAAGACCTTGGTCTGTAAAATGTGATATTGCATTACCTTGTGCAACTCAAAATGAGTTGAATGGAGATGAAGCAAAAGAGCTTGTAAAAAATGGATGTATGTGTGTTTCTGAAGGAGCAAACATGCCATCTACCCCAGAAGCAATTCACGAGTTTACAAAAGCAAAAATATTATTTGCGCCAGGAAAAGCATCAAATGCAGGTGGTGTTGCTACTTCTGGTTTAGAAATGAGTCAAAATTCTTTAAGAATTTCTTGGTCTAGAAAAGAAGTAGATTCTAGATTAAAAGATATTATGGAAGATATTCATGATTCTTGTGTACAATATGGAGAAAATGAAGATGGTTCTATAGATTATATTAAAGGTGCAAATATTGCAGGTTTTGTAAAAGTAGCAGACGCTATGTTAGCACAAGGAGTTATATAAATTTTAGTAGTAAATTCAAATTTGAAAAGCGCATCAATTTAATTGATGCGTTTTTTGTTTTCATAAATTATTACTGTAATTTTAAAAAAAATATACGACCTTTTATTTTTTTAATGAATGATTTTAATTTCACACTTTTTTTTCGGGTTTGTTTTTGCTTTTGTGGGTTCAATAACACCGAGTATGTTAAATATGACTGCTTTAAAAATTAGTTTAGAAAAAAACAAAAAAGAAGCAAATATTTATGCATTAGGTGTAGCAATTATTGTTTTTATTCAAGCTTATTTAGCAATTTTATTAACTAAATATATTACAGAGAATCCTGATTTTTTAAAGATTTTAGAAAAAACAGGAATTGTAATTTTTATATCTCTATCTTATTATTTTTATAAGCAATATAAAAGTGATAAAGCAATAACTGAAAGCCAAAAAGTAAGTAGCAATAAATCTTTTTTAAAGGGGATAACTCTATCCTCATTAAATATGTTTGCTATTCCTTTTTTCTTTGCAATAACAACTACATTAGAAATGTTTAATCTTTTTAGCTTTAAAAAATTACCAGTTTTTTTATTTGTGATAGGATCATTAATTGGTACTTACTGCATTCTTTTTTTATATGTAAAAAATGCTCAGAAAATTAAACAAAAAATAGGAAAATTAACAAAAGATATTGATTTGGTTTTAAGTATTATAACAGGAGTAATGGCTTGTTTTAGTCTTATAAAAATAGTTTTTTTTAAATAAAAATAGATGCAAATTATAAAGAATAAAATTGTTAATGGAAAACATGAAAAACCAATTGTTACAGATGTTTTTTTTGAAGAAACAAAACTACCAAAACCAGTTGTAATTTTTTGTCACGGTTATAAAGGGTTTAAAGATTGGGGTGCTTGGAATTTAATGGCAAAATCATTTGCTAAAGCAGGTTTTTTCTTCATTAAATTTAATTTTTCCCATAATGGAGGTACGGCAGAAAACCCAATCGATTTTCCAGATTTAGAAGCTTTTGGGAATAATAATTACACCAAAGAATTAGATGATTTAGAATCAATAATTGATTGGATTTCTAATAATTCTGATTTTAAAAATGAAGCTAAAATTAATAATATCTCTTTGCTTGGACATAGCAGGGCAGGAGGGATTGTACTTTTAAAATCGAATGAAGATAACAGAATTAAAAAAGTAATTACGTTAGCTGGAGTTTGCGATTTTGGTAAAAGAACAGCCACAATTGGTAACTTAGAAAATTGGAAAAAAACAGGTGTAAAATATGTTGTAAATGGAAGAACCAAACAACAAATGCCTCATTTTTATCAGTTTTATGAAGATTTTATAAATAACCAAAAACGATTAAATATTAAATCTGCTGTAGAAAATTTAGAAATTCCGCATTTAATAATTCATGGAGATAATGATACTTCTGTATTTATTGATGAAGCAAAAAATCTTCATCAATGGAACCCTAAAAGTGAGCTTCAAATTATAGAAAAAGCAAATCATGTTTTTAATGTTTCTCATCCTTGGAAAGAGGATATTTTATCTAAAGAATTAAAAGAAACGGTAGATGTTTGTGTTAATTTTTTAAAATAGAAGGTAATTACTACTGCAAGTAATTTTGTAAATTAGAAAAATGGAATTAGAACCTCCTTTTAGAAAAATTATTCATGTAGATATGGATGCATTTTATGCATCTGTAGCAGAATTAGATAATCCTGAATTAAGAGGAAAAGCAATAGCTGTGGGCGGAAATGAAATTAGAGGAGTAATTTCTGCAGCAAGTTATGAAGCACGTAAATTTGGAGTAAAATCGGCTATGAGTGGCGTTTTAGCAAAACAAAAATGTCCGCATTTAATTTTTGTGAAAAGCAACTTTGTACGTTACAAAGAAATATCAACAAAAGTTAGAGAAATCTTTTATGATTATACAGATCTAGTAGAACCTCTTTCTTTGGATGAAGCGTATTTAGACGTTACTAATAACAAAAAAGGAAATCCGTCTGCAAATGATATCGCTAGAGAAATTAGGCAGCGTATTTTTGAAGAAACAGGTTTAAGAGCTTCCGCAGGAATTTCTATTAATAAATTTATAGCAAAAGTAGCTTCAGATATTAATAAACCTAACGGACAAAAAACAGTTCATCCAGATGAAGTTATTCAGTTTTTAGAAGAACTGCCAGTCAATAAATTTTACGGAGTTGGTAAAGTTACTACTGCCAAAATGTATAATTTAGGCATTTTTGTAGGTAATGATTTAAAGAAAAAAACCTTAGAAGAATTAACAAATTTTTTTGGTAAATCTGGAACCCATTATTACAATATTGTTCGCGGAATTCATAATAGCAAGGTAAAACCGAATAGAATTAGAAAATCAATTGCCGCTGAACGTACCTTTTTCGAAAACATTTCTTCAGAAATTTTTATGTTAGAAAAGCTAGAAAAAATTGCAGATGAACTAGAAAAAAGGATGAAAAAAACCGATACAAAAGGAAAAACCATCACTTTAAAAATTAAATATTCCGATTTCACCCAGCAAACAAGAAGTAAAACCAACCCAAACTTTATGCAACAAAAAAGTGAATTTTTTCCTGTTGTAAAAGAGTTGTTATATCAAGATAAATTAAAAAATTCTGTACGATTATTAGGTCTTTCTTTTGGTAATTTAAACACCGAAAAGAAAGAACCAGTTTTTGTACAGTTAAAATTTGATTTTTAACAAAACATGATAGATTACGTTAATAAAAGGAGTAATTTAAAATAATAATTAAATGATTAAAATCATAAGAACAAATTCAGAAAATATAGATTTTATAAATCTTGTAAAGAAGTTAGATGCCTATTTAAAAATTACTGATGGAGATGAACATGATTTTTACAATCAGTTTAATAATATTGATGTTATAAAAAATGTTGTTGTAATTTATGTTGATGATATTGCTGTGGGTTGTGGTGCCATAAAAAAGTTTGATAAAAATGGGGTAGAGGTAAAAAGAATGTTTGTTATTGAAGAGAGTAGAGGTTTAGGAATTGCGCAAAAAATTCTTTCAGAATTAGAAGTTTGGGCAAAAGAATTAGGCTATAAAAAATGCGTTTTAGAAACAGGTAAAAGACAAGTTGAAGCTGTAAAGTTTTATTATAAATGTGGGTATAAAGTAATTGCAAATTACGGACAATATACAAATATGGAAAACAGTATTTGTTTTGAAAAATTGGTGTAAATGAACTATAGTTATTGGGAGTTAAAAGAATGGTTTACCAATATTGATTTTACAATTGTTGGTAGCGGAATTGTAGGTTTAAATTGTGCTTTAGAACTCAAAAAAAAATATCCAAAAGCAAAAATAGTAATCCTAGATAAAGGAATATTGCCTCAAGGTGCAAGTACTAAAAACGCAGGTTTTGCTTGTTTTGGAAGTTTGTCGGAAATTATAGACGATTTAAATTCACACTCAGAAGAAGAGGTTTTTAATTTGGTTGATAAACGTTGGAAAGGTTTACAATTATTAAGAAAAAATTTAGGTGATAATAAAATCGATTTTCAGCAAAATAAAGGTTTTGAATTGTTTGATAACAAAACTTTTTTTGAAAAATATATTTTTAAAAAATATGCAATTAATCAACTTTTAAAACCAATTTTTAAAGAAGATGTATTTACAATTTCTGATAATGCTTTTAGGTTTCAAAAAACACATCAACAATATATTGTAAATAATTTTGAAGGGCAACTTGATACTGGAAAAATGATGTCAGAATTACTTCAAAAAGCACAAGAATTAGGTGTTAAAATTCTAAATAATATTACTGTTGAAAGCTTTGTAGAAAAAGAATCTAAAATCAATATAAAAACAAACAAATTAGATTTTTATACAAATAAATTATTAATTGCTACTAATGGGTTTTCAAATAAATTATTTGATGAAAATGTAAAACCTGCAAGAGCACAAGTTTTAATTACAAAGCCAATTAAAAATTTACATATAAAAGGGACTTTTCATTTAGACAAAGGGTATTATTATTTTAGAAATATTGATAATAGAATTTTATTTGGTGGTGGTAGAAATCTCGATTTTAAAACGGAAGAAACAACAGAATTTGGGCAAACAGAAATCATACAAAAATCTTTAGAAAAAATTTTAAAAGAAACTATTTTACCCAATATAAATTATGAAATTGAACAAAAATGGAGTGGAATTATGGGTGTTGGAAACCAGAAAAAAGCAATTGTAAAACAAATTTCTAATAATGTTTTTTGTGGAGTTCGTTTAGGAGGAATGGGTATTGCAATTGGCAGTTTGGTAGGTAAAGAATTGGCAGATTTAGTGTAGTATCAATATTTTTTTAAAGAAAAAAACCTTATAAAAATAAAATTCCGAAAACGATTTTATTCATTTTCGGAATTAATTTTATAAAATAATTTATTAAAATCCAGTTCCTGGAGCTTCAGGAGAACTAGCTTGCGCTTTTTGTGGATTTAATATCATATAAGTTCCAAGAGCTGTTAAAGCTGCATATTTACCATAATTTCCTATTTTTTTAATTGCATCTTTACGAGTAATTTCTTCAGATGTACCTTGAGTGTTTTCTATATTTTTTTTCATGATGTGTCTTTTTAAATTCTCGTTATTATTCTAAGATTATTTTTTTGTTCAACTTTCCATTATTAGTTTCTAACTGAACAATATATACTCCTGTTGCTACTTTTGGTAAAGGAATATCTTGTACTCCATTTGTATTAAAAGTAGTATTCATAACTTGTTTACCAAGCACATTAAATATCTTTAAGTTAGTATTGCCTTGTTGTAAACTAACAATTCTTAAAGTAGATGCATCTGACTTATAAATACTAATATTATCTAAAGCTACGTTATCATCAATACTTAAAGCAGCATTAGATGAAGTATGTAAATAGAAACGTCCTACACCATCAACGGCATCTGTTAAAGTAACTTTATAAGCAGCATTTGCTTCGTCTAAACGAGTATAAGTATTTTTTAACCTGTCTTCTAAATACACTTCAATTCCTTCTGGTAAGTTTAATACTTCTGCTGAAAAAGTAATTTCATTACCAGTTTCTGCTCTTACACCAATAGGAACAATCATGTTTTCATAATCATTATCTGGTAAAACTTGTTTTTCAAAAGCAATATTCTCATTATTTTCTAATAAGTTTGTATATATACTTAATGGAATATTTACACCATTAAATTTACCAATATCACTACCAATATCTAAACCTAAAGAAGCATCATTTTCATAACTAATTAATGTTTTTTGAGAAGCACTACCGTCAGAAATACTTAACTCAATAGATTTTTTATTTTCTTTATAAAAGGTAACACCTGTTTGATGAGAAAGCATTGCTGCAGTTGTTGACAATGTACCAGAGGTAACGTTAGAACTTACAAAAAATGCTTGAGCTGGGTGTATATAACCAGACGTTAAACCTGTATATCCACCACCCGATGAATAATACACATATAAGGCTTGAAAAGCGCCTCCTAAATTACCTGAATTTGCGGTAATAAAAGCGGCAACATCTATATATGCTGGTGCAGGATTACCCACTAAATTCCAATTATTAACGTCTTGAGAGATTGCTGGTTGGTTTGGAAATGTAGGGTATGTACCTGTAAAACCATAAGTTGTAGCTCCAGTAGCTATCATAGAATAACCCGTTCCTGAATCAAATGTAGCTGCAGTGGCTCCTCCTTGCATATATATCCAAGGACCAGTTGTGCCATCTGGAGTTCCATTTTGATACGTTGCAATACCTCTGTTACTTGAACTAACTGAGCCAGATGCAATTGAATTTGCAGTAACCCAAGCATCATCATAAGTTTCACCATTAACAGGAGAAGATACTAAATGCCAATTTGCATCTGGAATTGATAAATTATATGTAATATTACCAGTAACGCTAGAATTAGCAATAAAAGATGTCCCAGAAGCCATTGTTATACTATTGGTAGTAACAGCTCCAGTAGCAGTAGGATAATTTGTTAAACCTGATGGAATTATAACATCTGTTGTAGCAGTAGGTACAATAGTGCTCCAGTTGCCAACGGTGCTCCAATTATTGTCTGTGTTACCTGTCCAAGTACTATTTACACCTGTAACTATAATTTTTACTTCATCTGTATTATTTGTATAATCTACTGTATATATGATATCTGCATTTGAACTAGTCACTGAAGCAAAAGGACCTGATACTGTTCCTGATTCATCCATAATTTTAAATTCATCACCAACGTTAGGAACATAAGTTCCCCAATCTAAATGCGCAGTTGCACTTGTTATGGTAATTGTATTGGCATCATCCTTATTTTCTATTTGATCATATTCTGTACCTGCAGTTGTACCACCAATTTGAAATGTAATAGTAGCACTACCTAAATCAAAATCCTTTTTGATGTTGGTAACTCCGTAAGTACTTGCTGTTTTACTTCCTGGGCTAAAAGTTGCAGTTCCACTATTGGTAAAACTTCCTCCTGTAGTTAATTCAATATCATTATCAATTGAACCATACATATTAATATCGCCATCATTAGCAAAAACACCCGATGCTTGTATTCTCATTCCATCGCTTCCACAAGAAGTAACTGTTAACACACTACCAGATAAATTATTAAAAGTACCTAGTAACTCTATTCCATGATTACTAGAATTTGCATTATCTCCAGTAATATTAACAGTACCAGAATTATTGAAGACAGTATTAGCTTCTGCATCTATTTGTATTCCCTCATCTCCAGGGTTGGTAATATTCAATACTCCACCTGCGCTATTTGTCATTGTACCACCTTTTCGAATTCTTATAGCATCATTAGGTGTATTTTGAACTGTTAAAGTTCCAGAATTAGCTACAATTGGAGCAGGGGTTACATCATTTCCATCAACTTGTATCCCATAATCTGTTGTATTTGTTCCAGTAATAGTAATTGTACCTGCATTTGTTAATGTAGTAGCAGTGGTAGCAGAAGTACCTGTAGTTAAACCTACTACATGTAAAGGCATATCTCCACCTCCAGTTGAAATAATATCAATGGTACCTGTTGAGTGATTGGTAAGTGCAGAGCCATCTCTAACATAAATTCCATCATCAATCCCTGTCATTGTAATATCAACATCTCCATAATTGTGAAAAATAGCTGGTGTTCCTCCATTATCATCCATATAAAGATAATCAGCACTAGTATCTCCACCACCCACATTTGTTATCGTTATAGTTCCGGTTGCATTATTGGTAAAAGTACCTTGTTGTAAATAAATACCATGTTGTCCTGTTCCATCAATTGTAATAGCACCATTGTTGGTAAATGTACCTTTATTGTATAGTCCATCAGCATCCGTATTAGCAGTATCGATATTTGAAATTGCTATAGTTCCATTATTGATTACGGTTGCAGAATTTTGAATTTCTAAACCATCATCACCACCAGAAAAACCAGTAATTGTTAAAGTGACTCCTGAATTAATAGTTAGGTTTGAGCTTCCTCCAGCATAAACTCTTTGTACTGTTGTATTTCCTGTTAAAACAACAGTATTACCATCTAAATCAACATCATTACTTGCTCCAGGTACCACATCGCCGTCCCAATTTGCGGCATCAGACCAAGTAGTAGTAGCTGCACCTCCGTCCCAAGTAATTGTCTGGGCAATTAATTGAAAGCTTGAAGCCATAAATATAAATGTAAAAAAAAGTAATTTTGTTTTCATAATAAATTAAATTTATAAATTGTTATTTTTTGGAATAACCAAACTGGTAAACCAATTTGGTTTACCAAAGTAAAAATATTTTATTTATCTTGCAAAAGATTATATACAAAACTTTTAAATCATTAAAAAAAACTAGTATTTTTTAAATATTTCCTTAAAAAAACTAGTTAAAACATAAATAAATACAATGCGTAGTAGATTTCAAATAAACATTATTATTTTTTTAACTTTTTTTATTCAGTTAACTAAGGCTCAAGTTGTTTCTTCAGAAGCTGAATTAAACTCAGCAATTTCTTCAGCAACTGCGGGTTCAACTATTATATTAACTAATGGAGTTTGGAATAATTTAGAATTAAAAATTAATAAGAACGGTACAGAGTCTAATCCAATAATTATTAAAGCGCAATCACCTAATCAAGTTTTTATAGAAGGTAAATCTAATATAGAAATGGGAGGTAGCTATATTGTTTTGGAAGGTTTTGTATTTCAAAATGCATCAAACTTAGAAGTTTCTGATGATGTAATTGACCCAATAATTACCTTTAGAGAAAGTGGAGATAGTTGTAATAATTGTACAGTTACTAATATTAAAATAGATAGTTATAATGGTACAACGGCTCAAAATGAAGCTGTTTTTAAATGGATTCTTTTATATGGAAGTTATAATGAAGTGAGCCACAGTTCTTTTATTGGTAAAAATGGAGTGGGTAGTATTATAAATGATAATAGAAGCGATAATCTTGCTGATTATCACAAAATACATCATAATTATTTTGCATCAAGAGAAGCTGTTGGAGATGTAAACGATTTAAATGATCAAGATGCAATTAGAATTGGTACAAGCTCTACCTCTTTATCAGATTCTTTTACTGAAATATATAATAATTTCTTTCATGATTGGGAAGGAGAAATAGAAATCATATCAAATAAAAGTGGAAAAAATAAATATTATAATAATACTTTTAGAAATTACTCCGGAACTTTAACATTAAGACATGGAAATGGATGCGAAGTATATGATAATTTCTTTTTGGCTGAAAATAGAATCTTTTCTGGTGCAATAAGAATTATTGGAGAAGATCATAAAATTTATAATAATTACATTTCTGGTATTAGTGCTGTAAAAGAAAATGGTAGCAATACAAGTACCACTGGAGCGATTAATATTTCTAACGGAAGACCAAATACAGAGTTAAATGGTTATTACCAAGTAAAAAACACCACAATTGTAAATAATACTTTTGTTGATTGTGATTATGGTTTTAGAGTAGGTACAAGTGTTAAATCTGATTTAACATTAGCTCCAGAAAATCTGATTTTAGCTAATAATATTATGTTAAACACTTCAAAAAATGCTTTTGAATTACAAACAAATCCTATTGGAACTTCAATTAATGAAGGAAACATCAATCAAAATGGAAATTGGGATTTAACAAACGGAACCAACAATAACCAAACAGTTACAAGCGGTTTATTAGAAAGTGGAACAGATTTTTACAGACTTTCTTCAGCAAGTGCAGCAATTGATGCTGGTATTGGTTCGTATACTTTTTTAGATAATGATCTTCTTGGTGGTACAAGAGATGCTAATTTTGATGCTGGCGCAGAAGAATTTGGTGCAAATGGAACAAACTTGCCATACAAATCTGCTGATGTTGGAACAAAAGTTGGGTTTTTATCAGCACCTACAGACCATTTATCTACATCATTAGAAACAATTAATTTTAATATAGATGCAGGAGATTCTAATTTTGATGTTATTTCAAATGTAAGTTGGTCTATATCAGAAAATGTAGATTGGTTAACTCTAAATAAAACAACAGGAAGTAATAACGAAACTGTGCAAGTAAGTGTTTTAGAAAATAATTCTGGTGCAGAAAGAACAGCAACAATTACAGTTTCTGAGATTGATGGAGATTTATCAGATACAATTACGATAACACAATCTCAAGAAGAATTTAACTCAAATAACGCAGTTTCTATTACCGGAATTTCTGTAACTGGTGTTGGAACTCAAGATCCAAATATACCAGAAAACACAATTGATGATGATGAAACTACAAGATGGTCTGCAAATTCTAGTGATGGATCTGCATATTTAACATACGATTTAACATGTAAAAGAACAATTACAAGCGTAAAAATTTATTTTCATAAAGGAAGTA
The DNA here is from genome assembly GCF_947500975.1 of uncultured Polaribacter sp. Taxonomy (GTDB): domain Bacteria; phylum Bacteroidota; class Bacteroidia; order Flavobacteriales; family Flavobacteriaceae; genus Polaribacter. The sequence goes on along the minus strand of NZ_CANMUE010000003.1, from coordinate 91,929 downwards.
CAAGAACATCTTCTTTTAAAATTGCAACCTCTATTGATGGAACAACATTTACAGATGTAACTGAAGTTTTAACCAGTAGTGGATCTACAACTGGTTTTGAAGAGTTTACATTATCTCCATTTCAAGAAGTTCAATATGTTAGAATTTTAGGATATGGAAATTCAGAAGGAAGTGGTTGGAATAGTTATGAAGAAGTGCAAATTTTTGGTGATGGAAACTGTGCATCTTTAAGTACAATTGATACTGATTTTATTTCTTCAGAAATTACAATTTATCCAAACCCTATAAAAGATAATTTACTTTTTATAAAATCTAAAACATCTGAAATTGGCTTAGTTCAGGTTTATAATATTCAAGGAAAATTATTAACAGAAAAGCAATTAAATAGCCTTGAAGGAACCATGTCTATAAATAACTATTCTTCAGGAATTTATTTTGTTAAAATAAAAAACACAGTAAAAAAAATAGTTATTAATTGATTATTAAGCATCAACTTTTTAAGCAATGCGAAGCTTTTGTAGATAAACGTTTACAAACAGTTGAAGAAGTTATATCTTCTAATCAAAAAGCTTTACAATCTGAAACTAAGAGCTCTGCTGGCGATAAACATGAAACAGGTAGAGCAATGTTGCAATTAGAAATGGAAAAAGCTGGTCAGCAATTATCAGGAATTTCTCAAATGAAACAAGTTTTAGCAAAAATTGATATTTCTAAAACTTCTAAAATTGCACATTTAGGCAGCGTAATTCAAACCAATTTTGCTAACTATTTTCTTTCTATTTCCGTTGGTAAGTTAAAAGTTTCTGATAATGATTATTTTGCAATTTCTGTTTCTTCTCCTATCGGAAAATTGTTACTAGGTAAGCATGAAAATGACGAAGTTTTGTTTAATGGAAAGACAATTAAAATTTTAAAAATTGATTAATTTTTAATCAAAAGAGAAAGAAATTTCATCTCCTTTTGTCAAATTTAAAGAATGACTTATGTAGAGTTTTTGTTCTTCAAAATTAACTTCAATTAACCAAAAAGAACCTTTAAAAAAAGAGTTTAAAACTGTTGCTTTATGATTTAAATTTTTCTCAATTTTAATTTGATGCGGATATAATAAAACTTTTTTATTGTTGATTGTAATTTCGTTTACATCATCAAACAAAGCAGCAATATATTTTTCTGAAGGGTTTTGATAAATTTCTAAAGGAGAGTTATCTGCAATTATCTTATTATTTTTAATCACAATTAATTTATCAGAAAAAGAAAGAGCATCATTTTTATCATGAGTAGCAATAATACAAGCTATGTTTTTTTCTTTTAAAAAAGCAAATAATTTTCTTCTTAGAGAGTTTTTTTTGAAATTATCAATCTGCCCAAAAGGTTCATCAAGTAATATTAATTCTGGTTCTTTTGCTAAAGCTCTAGCTATGGCAACTCTTTGTTTTTGTCCGCCACTTAAATTTTTCACTTTGGTGTTTTCAAAAGCTTTCATTTCAATAACTTCTAAAAGCTCCTGTGTTCGCTTTTCACTTTCTTCAGGATAAAAACGAGATAAGAATTTTTTAATATTTTCTGATACAGAAATATAAGGCATTAAATCAAAATCTTGAGCCACGTATTTAAAGAATTCCATACCAGGCACTAAATATTTATCTGGGCCTAAAATTTGATTTTCATCCCAAAAAATAGATCCTTTTTGTAAATCTATTAAACCATAAATGGCTTTTAAAAGAGTTGATTTTCCACAACCACTTTCGCCCATTACACATAAATGTTCGCCTCTTTCTAGGGTAAAATTAAAACTATTTAATACAGTTTTGTTTTTTGTGTAGCTAAAAGAAATGTTGTTTACTTTAAGCATAAAAATTTATAAATAACGATTATACCAACTATCTTCAATACTTACCTCCCAATAATGTTTAAATTCGTTTTTAGAAGTAATTAGATTATCAAAAACGATTGTTTTTGCCGTAATAGCTTTGTTTTTAAGTAGTTTTTTAAAGTCTTTTAGCTCTTTGTATTGCACAAACTCACCTTGTTTAAAACATACGTTCATTCTGTCTAAAAGTTCAACTTTGTAGGTTTCTTGAAGTTGTAAAATAAAAGCTACAGAAGCATCAATTTCAGTATTATTTAAAGTTGAATTTTCATCATCTGCTAATAAAACAATAAATCTATTGTGTAAAAATTGATAAGAAGCTTTAAAATTTTCATCTTCAGATTTCCAACCTTCAACAAACGTTTTAATTTTTTGCTCTATTTCTTCAATTTCTGTGGGATAAAATTTTCTACTTGATGGATAAACCCACACTTTTGCATCTTCAGAAATCTCTTTATAATCTATAAACATTTTATAACTTTAAGAATGCAAAGATACAGAAAGAAAAATCGCAAACTTGATGTCAAATTTGCGATTTTTATAAATATATTTTAATAAAGCTTATGCTTCTTTTAAAGTTGAAGCTTGTATAATTTTTACAAAATCATCTTGTGTGCTTTTTCCTTTGTCTTTATTATACCAAACTTGTAAACCTTGCTTAAATTGAGGGTCTAAAGCTCCATGTTCTGCTTTATAATCTGCAACCATTTTTGTTGCTACAGTTGGTCTTGGCCCCCAAGTATTTAAAACATTGTTGTTGTTATCTAAAGCAACTAATTTAGGAATTGATCTACCTCCATTTGTTAAAAATAAATCCATCAATTCTAAGTTTTCATCACGTAAAACTAGTTTTAAGTTGATGTTTTTATTCAGTTCTGCCATTTTATGAATTACTGGTAAATTTTGAGCAGCATCTCCACACCAACCTTCTGTAAGCACTAACCAAGTTTGTGGTTCATTTAATTTTTTAATTTCTTCTTCAGTCTGTTCAGAAATTTTTATGGTTTTATCTAAACGCTTCATTCTTCTATCATTTAACATACTATAGTTTGTTAATGCTTCAGATTGATTTGGTCCGGTAGATTTATTTTCTGCGAGTAAGTTTTTAACTAAATCTTTATATTCTTGATATGTAATTGTGTTTTTTAAACTTTTTTTTATAATTTCTTTCATCATTTTTAATCTATGTTCACAAAATTAGACGAAGTTTTTAAAAAAAGCTTACGAATTTAAATATTTTCCTTTTGTAAATTTTTAATGATGTTTTCAGTCATTAGTTTTAAATCAAATTGATGTTGCCAATTCCAGTCTTTTCTTGCTTCAGAATCATCAATAGATGAAGGCCAGCTATCGGCAATTTCTTGTCTAAAATCTGGTTTATAGGTTATTTTAAAATCCGGAATGTGTTTTTTAATTTCTTCAGCAATTTCTTTTGGTGTAAAATCTATAGCAGCTAAGTTATAACCTGTTCTAATTTTAACATCATTTACATCTGCTTCCATTAGCTGAATAGTTGCATCTACAGCATCGTTCATAAACATCATTGGTAAACGTGTATTTTCAGATAAAAAACATTCATATTTACTTTCTTCTATTGCTTTATAATAAATATCTACAGCATAATCTGTAGTTCCTCCTCCAGGTTTTGTTTTCCAAGAAATAATACCAGGATAACGTAAACTTCTTACATCTACATCATACTTTTGATGATAATAATTACACCAATACTCGCCAGCAACTTTACTAATTCCGTAAACTGTAGAAGGTTCCATAACTGTTTTTTGAGGTGTATTTTTTTGGGGAGTTGTAGGTCCAAAAACCGCAATTGAACTTGGCCAATATATTTTTTCTATATGCTTTTCTTTAGCTAAATCTAAAACAGCTAGTAAAGAATTCATGTTTAAATTCCATGCTTTTTGTGGCATTTTTTCTGCAGTTGCAGATAACATTGCAGCCAATAAATAAACTTGATTTATTTTGTATTTTTTAACAATTTTTAAAATGGTTTCTTTATCAGTTGCATCAATAATTTCAAAAGGGCCAGAAGACAGCATTTCGTTATTAGCTTTTCTAATATCAGAAGCAATTACATTTTTATCACCATGTAAAATGCGTAATTTTTGAGTAAGTTCTGTGCCAATTTGACCACTTGCTCCTAAAACTAAAATTATTGGTTTCATTAGTTATTATAATATTTAAAAACAAAGGTACTTATTTTTATTATTCGTAATTTAATTAGGTTAAATTAAATATTTGTTAAAATTTTAATTAAACGAAGAGGATTTTTTAAATATATTAAAGTTAAGTCTAAATTGCTTATTTTTGAAGTTCTAAAAAAAACGTATTGAAAAATATTTTTTACTTTTTGTGTTTTTTTACCTTTTTTTCATGTGTAAAAAAGGAAAAAAAAGTAATTCAAGAAAAAAAAAGTAAAACTCTTTTAAGTGTTGTAAAAGAGCATAATGATGTACTTAAAATAAAATCGAACTTTAGTAAAGAAATTGAAAACTGGAAAGAACTAAAAGCTTTAGATAATTTTATAGAAAGATTTAAAAAAGCATCTCCAAATGAAATTTTAAGTAATGCATTAGAACTAGAAAGTTTAGTTAAAAGTTTAATTGATAGTGTTAATCCGCCATTATTTAATTCACCTTCATTTAATACAAGAGTAAATATATTGTATAATGAATCTTTACGACTTTCAGATATGACTTTTATTTCTGTTATTAACGCAGAGGAAGTTCATCATCAAACTGATAATATAATTAATAGTTTTTCAGCAATAAACTCTAAAATAAACTCGTTATTAACTAAGAAACAATTTGAAGATGCAATTGAAGTTAATGTTGATTTTATTGGTTTAGATTCTACTAAAATTGATAGTGTTTCAAGAAAATCAATTAATAGTAAAAAAAATGACGAGCTACTTAATTTAAAAAAGAGGAAAATAAAGAAATTTATAAATTAGTCTCGTTATAAAACTATTTTTTTACTGATTATAATAGCATCATTAGTAACAAATGGCATAGACATCATTTCTTTAGATCTAGGTTTTAAATTAAAATTTGGGTTAGAAAGTAAATCAAAAGAAATTTCATTTAAAATAAATGCTATTTCTTCATTCTTATCAACAGAAAAAGAAAGTGTAATATCTTTATCTAAACTAGACATGTAATAAGTTAAAAAAGTGCCATTTTTTACTTGATATTTCTTTCCCTTACTAGCCAAAACTTCATTTACCTTAAATTGATGTAAATCTATTTTTTTGGTACTTAAAAACTCATACTTATTTATATTTCTATTTGGCTCAATAATGAGTTCTACAAACCTTTTATCACCAATAAGGGTATCCATTTCAATATTTATTTTTGATGAAACTAAACCTCTATTATTAGTTTTCTTATGATAATTGAAACGCGATTTGTATTTACTTTTGGTTTCGGCATTTGGTATTCCGCCTTTTACTGCATTTTCATCAAAAATTTGTTTTGTGTAATCATCTAAAACAGTATCGTAAGTTGCAAAATAAGCTGAATTATCAGAATTTTGAATATAAACAATACTATTTGGTTTTTTATTATCAACAGAAAAACCGCTATTAAATGTTGCTTTACCAAAACAAAATATTGTTAATATTGCGGTTAATTTAAGCATCCAAGTTGCTTTTTTATTATGAAAAGTAAGTACAAGTAATCCAAAAACTAAAGCTATAATAATTCCACTAATAAATAAGTTTTTAAGCCCTAAGCCAACAGGAAACATTTTTATCATAGGAGCAAAAATGTAAATGGTAGGAATCGATAAAATTGTAAATAAAATTCTTTTTGCACGCTTTTCTAAATTCATAAATATTGTAATTGCTAAAATTAATAAAGCAATTAAAACAGGGATGATAAAAAAACCAGATCCTTTTAAATAAATACTGATTAAAACATTAATTATTAACCAAATAAAAATAGGAGCTATTAATAAATCTGCCGGTTTAACTATTTTAGAAAAATAACTGTAAACTTTTAAAAGAATATATAAGTTTAAGAAAACAAAGGCCGTAATATAAGTGTAACCGTTATAAGTAAAACCATGTAAAATATCATTATAACTAGGATGGATAATCAATAATAATTTCCATAAACCAAAAGAAATTCCTCCACATAAAATAATTGAAAAAATAAATGGAATGAATCCTTTTAAAATACCTTTTACAGAAATTTTATTTAAAGAAATTCCAAAGAAAATTAAGATTAGAAATAGTATAAACGCAAAAATTACCATAGGTGTAATCCACGAAAAAGGATAAGTTAAAAGTTTTATAATTGGAAAATTTACATATACATAATCTTCATTTGAATCTAAATCATTTAAATCAGAATTTGCAAAATATTGAAGCGTAGTTGTTAAATAATCTGCTTGATGTAAAAGAGTTTCTTTGTCTAATCTTTCAAAAGAATCTTGTGCTGTATGGTAATCAAAATGATCTCCAATAAAAGCAAAATTGAACCCATTTATATTGGCATTTTCTCTAAAAACTGTTAAATCAGTATCATTTGGTAATTTTTTATAGATGCTATACATTAATGAATTTGCTGCAGGAAAATTGGGTTTAGCAGCCATAAATTCAGTTAATAATTTACTGTTTTTGCTATTAGTTTCCATCAACATGTATGATGGGCCACCACTTCCCCTTGCTTCAAAATTTAAAACTAAACCAACATCTTTTGCCCAAGAATGTTCGTTTACAAAAGCTTTTGCGCCCAATAAACCCAGTTCTTCAGCATCAGACATTAAAATTATGATATCATTTTTTGGTGTTTTATTTATTTCTAAAAAAGCTCTAATTCCTTCTAAAATTGTTACCACTCCAGATCCGGCATCACTTGCACCTAAAGAAGAATGTGGGCTAGAATCATAATGTGTTAATAACATTAAGGCTTTTCCGTTTTCAGCCCCTTTTAATTTTGCAATAATATTTTGTGTAGTAGTCGCTGCAACCCATTTTTCATTGATAGCAGTTTGGGTTTGAATTTCGGTTTCAAATCCCATTTTTTGTAATTCATCAACAATATAATTTTGTACTTTTTGGTGTTCATCAGAACCTACAAAATGAGTTTTTTTACTAATATTTTTTAAATGAAATAAAGCATTGTTTAGTGAGTAATTGCTTTTTTCTAATTTTTTTTCAAGAGATAAGGTGGGTTTTAAATCAGAAAAACTCCAATAAATTACACCTAAAATTATGAGTACTGAGAGTAAAGAAGAAATTCTTTTCATTTGATAAATAAGTTTTTATAAATGTATGAAATAAAAAAAACTTTTATTAAATGTTGAAACAGACATAAAATTCTGTAAATTTAGTTCAACTAAAAACTAACTAAATTATGGCAATCAAAAGTTTTCAAGGAAAAAGAGATGAATCTCAAGGAAAAGAAGAATCACAAATTTTAGTATCAGATTATATGACTACTAAATTAATTACTTTTAAAGAAGATGATTCTTTAGATCATGTAATTAATTTATTAATAAAGTATAAAATTTCTGGTGGTCCAGTAGTAAATGATAATAACGATTTAATTGGTATTATTTCAGAAACAGATTGTATTAAACATATTTCTGAAAGTAAATATTACAACATGCCCTCTGACACTAATAATACTGTTGGAAAATACATGGTTAAAGATGTAGATACTATTGATAAAAATATGAATATTTTTGATGCAGCCTTTAAGTTTATTAGCTCTCACAGAAGAAGGTTTCCTGTAATTGAAGATGGAAAATTAATTGGACAATTAAGTCAAAAAGATGTATTAAAGGCGGCAATAAAAGTAAAAGGAAATACTTGGAAATAGATTAATGTGTTACAAATTAATTTCTACTAATTAATAAGAATAATTCGTTTTCTAAAGCTAAATATCCTTCATTGTAGATGTAAAAATAAGTATTTCCTGTTTTTGTTTTATAGATTGATGTAAAAAACTGAAAGTCGAAACCTTTATCATATAATTTAGTTCTAGTAACTTTAGTTTTACCAGAGGTATTTAATTCAGTTAATATTTTATAATTTTTTCTAAGTCGATTATTAATATTTCTGATAAGGTTTTTACTGTCTTTATTTACTTTATTATTGTATGAATTTCTACAATAATCAGAACAGAATTTCTTATCAATTCTGCCCAGAACATCATTATTGCATTCTAAACATTTTTTCTTTTCCATAGCATTTTTTATACTTTTACCTCACCCCAGTTTTCTCCAGATTTTATTCTGTGTAACTGCATTGTAGATACACCAAATTGACTAGCAATAATTCTTAATCTGGTTCTTCTATTAGGATCTAGCAATTTTTTCTTAATCACTCGTACTTTTGCTTCAGTTAATTTTGCAGAGGTTTTTAGCCCTATTTTTTCCTTTCTTTTAGGGTTTTCCATCTGATGAGCAGTTAACTCTTTTTGATTTACCCATTTTAAATTTTGAAAATAATTATCTGATAAATCATGATTTAAATGAATTACAAATTTTTGATTTTCTTCTTTTTTTAAAAATAAATTTCCAACAGCCTTATGTAAGTAAAAATTACCTCTTCGTTTGCTGCCTATAATGGGGTAAGTAAAAGTTTTAAAGTTATTTATTGTTCCAATTGTTAGTAATTTAAAATCATTTTCATCGATTTCTTTTTTTACTCTTCCATAATTAGATACATAAATTTTTTCTTTATCAACATTGTAATTTTCTTTTTCAAATAGCAACCATTTTTCATTTCTAAATGGTTTCATTACTTCATGTTTTTATTTACTCAAAGATACGTAAAATTATCCGTTTACAAACATTTACAATCGAAAGTAATTGCTTTTTAACCGAATAAAACAGCAATGAGTTCGCAATTTTGCAGTGTTGAAATAAATCAACAAAAAAATATAAATAATTTAAAAAAACTTATCTTATGAGTACGTTAAGAAACAAAGTACAGTTAATTGGAAATTTAGGGAACGATCCAGAAATCATCACTTTAGAAAGTGGTAAAAAATTAGCAAAATTCTCAATAGCAACCAATGAAAGTTATAAAAATTCTCAAGGAGAAAAAGTAACAGATACGCAATGGCACAACGTTGTAGCGTGGAACAAAACGGCAGAAATTGTTGAAAAATATGTAACCAAAGGGAAAGAGGTTGCTATTGAAGGTAAATTAACCTCTCGTTCTTACGAAACCAAAGAAGGTGAAAAACGATATATAACTGAAGTTGTAGTTAATGAATTGTTGATGTTGGGAAATAAATAAATCCAATAACCTTGAATTACTAAACGTTAATTTTACGTTTAGTAATTTTATTAAATTGATAAAAGAAACGCTGAATTAAACGTAAATCTTCAGTAATTATATCAGCTGTTCCTCTCATTTCTTGTTTAAAGTTGATTTCTTTATTATATGAGACACTTTCCCAAAAATTAATAATCCTCAATACATTTTAGGAGGTAATAGTGACGATGACCGTCCAAAAACTAGACCTACAATAGATAATGAAGATGAAATTTAATTTTTTATTAATTAATGAACTATCTCGACCTAAGGTCACTAGTTATCAAAACTATCTTAATTACGAGGTGTGAATTTTTTATACTTATTCTGTATTACATTGATTTTTAAAATATTTGTTGATTAATTATTTACTTGCATAATGGCCAACTGTATTAATATAATAAATGGAAGTCCAAAATTTTTACAAAAAAACTTAACTTCTGGATGCAATCTAAATATTTCTCCTATATTTTATTGGATAAACCAAATGATATAATAACAAAATTTTATTATGACTCTTAAGAATGTGATAATTAATAAAACCAAAATATTAATCTATATGCTACACCCAAGGCAAGCGTCGGGAAATCTTTTCGATTAAATAAAAAGTGTTAGAGATTAATCTCTAATACTTTTTGTATTTTTATGATATGGCAAAAAAGACATTTATATTATTAACAATTATAGCAATGCTCCAGTGTAAAAAAAAGGAAGTTAATTGTATTCAAAATATACTTATTGAAAAACCCATTATTGATACATTATATGGAAAAATTATAGAAGACCCATATAGATATATGGAAGATACAGAGGATACTATTGTTATAGATTGGTATAAAAAACAAACTCTTTATGCTAAAAATAAAATATCAAAAATAAAAAACAGAAAAAAAATTATTGAGCTTCAAAACTCTCTTAATGAGAAGAATAAAGAAGATATTTCTCGTTTAAAGATAACAAATAACAACAAGTTATTTTATTTAAAGAGTAATAATCAAAACTTAGGGCAATTGTTTTTTCGTAATGACTTTAATGGAAAAGAACATTTTCTATTTAATCCAGACGATTTTAAAAAAGGATATGTTATAAATTATTTTGCTCCAAATTGGAATGGGTCAAAAATTGCTATAGCAATTACAAAAAATGATTTAGAAATTGGAGATATAATAGTTTTTGATGTTATAAATAATAAGTTAGACAGCAAAGAAATAAAAAATTGCTGGCCTTCTGCTTTAGGAGGTGTAAGGTGGCTTCCTAATAACTTAGGATTCACATATGAATACATTCCTTTTATTGATAAAAAAGAAAAGAACTATTTGTTAAATATTGAAACTCGATTACACATTCTAGATCAAGATGTTTCAAGTGATATAAATTTATTTTCTAAAAGTAATAATTCCGAAATAAATATTAAAGAAGAAGACTTTCCAGAAGTCTCTTTTAAAGATGAAAAAAGTAAATATATGTTTGGTAGCGTTTCTGGTGCTAGTTATTATGCAGACTATTATTACTCTCTTATTAAAAATATTGATAATAAAAAGATAAATTGGAAGCCTTTATTTAAAAAAGAAGATTTAATTAAACGGTTTTATATTGAAGATGATGATATAATTTATTTAACTGCGAAGGGGGCTAAAAATTTTAAGATATGTAAAACTTCTTTAATAAACCCTAATTTTGAAAATCCTGAAATTTTAGTTTTTGAAGATGAATCATCTGTTATAACAGACCTAACGCTTACAAATAGAGGTTTATTTTTTGTTAAGACAAAAAACGGAATTGAGGCAAAATTATATCAGTTAAATAATAAAAAAGAAATTACTAATATTAATCTCCCTAAAAAGGCAGGTAACATAAACGTCTCTTCTAAAGGAAGTATTTATTCTGATTTATGGATTGAAATTAAAGGTTGGATTTCTGAAAAAGAACGCTATGTTTATAATTTTGATCTAAAAAAATTCGTTGAACAACAAATTGTAATAAAAAATGGGTATAAAGAATTGTTGTCTGATGTTATTATTGAGGAGTTGAATATCACTTCACATGATGGAGTTAAAGTTCCGTTATCTATAATATATAAAAAAGGAGTAAAACTGAATGGAAATAATAGAGTTTTAATGCGAGGATATGGAGCTTTAGGTTTTTCATTAAAACCTGCTTTAAATAATTACTTATTACATTGGGTTAATGAGGGAGGAATTTATGTTGTTGCTCACGTAAGAGGAGGAGGAGAAAAAGGAAATTCGTGGCATAAAGATGGCTCTAAGTTAACTAAACCAAATTCGTGGAAAGACTTTATAGCATGTGCGGAATATTTAATTGATAAAAGCTATACATCACCAAAAAAAATAGCAATATCTTCTGCTAGTGCAGGAGGAATATTAATTGGTAGAGCAATAACTGAAAGACCTGATTTATTTTCAGCTGCTATTGTTAGAGTTGGTGTCTTTAATACTTTAAGGTCTGAATTTGCTCCAAATGGAAAAAATTTAGCTAAAGATTTTGGTTCAATACAAGATTCTTTAGGCTTCAAAGGACTTTTAGAAATGGATGCCTACTATCATGTCAAAAAAAAGGAAAATTATCCTGCTATTTATCTAACGGCAGGTATTAACGACTCTAGAGTTGTTATATGGCAACCTGGTAAATTTGCGGCTAAACTTCAAAAAGCTAATATATCTAAAAAGCCAATACTTTTCAATGTAGATTTTGAAGGTGGTCATGGATTTGACGCCACTAAAAATATAAAAAATGAAGAATTAGCCGATATTATGACTTTTGCTTTATGGCAGACTGGACATCCGGATTACCAATTGAAATAATTTTTAGATAAAATACAGCTTATTTAGATGATATACAGGTGTTTATTTACTTCTGAAAGTGCCTAATTAGAAAAAGCGTTTATGTTTAAATGCTTTTTTTATTTTTGTTACTATATCAAAATTAGTATAAATGATTAAAATTAAAAATAGTATTGTACTTTTAATGGTTTTTATAAGTTTTTTTTCTTGTAAAGAAGTTAAACATATGCCTATAAGATTAGATAACAAGCTTCTTTTAAAAAATAAAGAATTAGAGTCTTTAAAAGATTTTAAAAGTTGGTATTTAAAAGATATTGAAATAGATACAGTGCCAGGTGTTAGTCTACAGAGAGCTTATGATAGTTTATTGATTAATAAAAAAGGGAAAGAAGTTATTATAGCAGTTATTGATACTGAAGTAGATATTAATCATGAGGAATTAAAAAATAATATATGGATAAATAATGATGAAATTCCTAACAATCAAATAGACGATGATTACAATGGATATATTGATGACATAAACGGATGGAATTTTCTTGGAAATCTAAAAGGTCAAAACATTATATATTCAAGTACTGAATCGGTAAGAATAATTAGATTTTATAAAAATAAATTTAATAATAAGAAAAAAGAAGATGTTCCTGTTGATAAGCATGAAGAGTTTGATTTATTTATTAAAGCTAAAACTGAATACGATAAAAATATAAAAAGAGCAAAATCAGATTTAGAATATGGAGATTTTCTTTTTTATGGATACCCAAAAGCTAAGGAAGCTATGAAAAATTTATTTCTTAGAGAAGACTACACTCCGAAAGAGTTAGATAGTGTCTATAAAAAATATAAAAAAATCAATAACCCACTTGCAAAGCATGCTTATTTTATTTCTGATTTTATTAAATATAATTTAACCGAAGATTGGGTAAATAACTACAAGAAAAATGCTGAAAATAAAATAAATACAATATATAATTTAGAATATTATGACAGAAAAGATATAGATGAAAACCCTTCAGATATAACATTTAAAAATTATGGAAATCCGTTTATTAATAAAAATATAAATAAACTTTATCATGGAACATTAATTGCTGGACTAATTTCAGCTGATAGAGATAATCATAAAGGAATCAAAGGAATTTCTAATCTGTTAAAAATAATGCCTTTGGCTATTTCATCAAATGGGACCGAACATGATAAAGACGTAGCTTTAGCAATAAAATATGCTGTTGATAATGGAGCCAAAGTTATAAACATGAGTTTTGGTAAAGAGTTATCTCTACATAAGCAATGGGTTTTTGATGCAATACAATATGCAGAAGAAAAAAATGTTTTAATAATTTCATCGGCAGGAAATTTAGGTAAAAATTTAAATTCTAATGATTATTTTCCGAATGATAACATAAAAAATGGAGCTGAAATCACTGATAATTTTATGTTAATAGGTTCTTCTTCTTTTAATTTAAATATAAAATTATTATCATATTACTCCAATTATGGGGATAATGATGTTGATTTGTTTGCTCCTGGGCAAAAGATATACACAACACTTCCAAATAACAAATATAAATTTGAAAGCGGCACTTCATTAGCATCCGCAATAACTTCTGGTGTAGCTGGTCTTATTCGCTCTTATTACCCAAATTTAACAGCACCTCAAATAAAACATATTTTAATGGATTCTGGTTTAGAGTATACCCTAGAAGTGAGTACGCCAACTAAAGAGGAAAAAAATAAAACAACACCCTTTAATCAATTATCTAAATCGGGCAAAGTTTTAAATGCGTATAATGCATTAATTATGGCAGATAGTATTTCTAAGAATTAATTAAAACGATAATTTAATTTTGAAATATTTATTCATTTAGGCAGTATCCAAAAAGCTTTGTAAATATAAAAATAGAGTTTTTTAATTGCCCTTAAATAAAACTAGAGTTCTTGCTTCCTTAAAAAATACACCTTTAATTAATATTATTTAAAGGTGTTTTGGTTATTATTGTAGTAATGTTATTTAATTATGAAAAAAAATATTTTAATACTGGTTTTTATTTCTTTTATTTCTTGTGAAATTGATAATAATATAAGAAAACTAATAATAACTCCTTTAATAGATAGCTCTTTAACCATTAAATCTATTAAAAAAACCAAAAATTGGCATCTTAAGGATATTGAATTAGATACAATTCCGGGGATAAGTTTATTAAGAGCCTATGATAGTTTGCTGATATATAAAAAAAGTAAGGAAACCATTATAGCTATTATTGATAATGAAGTTGATATTAATCATTTAAATTTAAAAGAGACTATTTGGGTAAATAAAAATGAAATTGCAAACAACAATATTGATGATGATGAAAATGGCTATATTGATGATGTTAATGGGTGGAATTTTTTAGGAAATATTAATGGAGAGAACAATAAGTTTGTAAATTTTGAATACACCAGAATACTTAAAAAATTATCCCCTAAGTTTGAAAGCAAGAATATTGTTGATATTGAGCCCAAAGATTCTTTATCTTATCAACTATATATAAACGCTAAAGAAAAGTATGACAAAAGATTGAAATCTGATTTGTATGAAAAAAAATATCACACCAAATTATATGAATACTATTTCAAAGCAAAAAAAGAATTATCTAAATTTTTTAAAAATAAACCTTTTACTATAAAAGCGTTAGACAGTTTAAAAAACCTAAAATCTAACACAATCGATGATATTCATTTCTTAATATTAATAGATTGTTTAGATAAAGAAATTGATGACGAATATGTTATAAAAGAAAAATATCTTGCAGAGGAGAGATTAGATAAATTACTTGGACTTAATTACAATGATAGAGAAATTCAAGGAGACAATCCAGAAGATATTACTGATACTAAATATGGTAATAATATTTTAAATAATAATATTAAGCTTTTAAATCATGGTACAAAAATGGCAGGCATTATTAACAACATAGCTTTAAACAATGAAATAAAAATTATGCCTCTAGCTATTTCTGCTTATGGTGATGAACATGATAAAGATATTGCGTTAGCTATAAGGTATGCTGTCAATAATGGTGCTAAAGTAATTAATATGAGTTTTGGTAAAGAATTCTCGATACATAAAGAATGGGTTTTTGATGCAATACAATATGCAGAAAAAAATAATGTACTAATTATTTCTTCTGCTGGTAATTTTAGCTATAACTTAGATACTAATAATAATTACTTCCCAAATGACAATGTAAATAATCAAGTAGAGGTTTCAGATAATTTTATGCTTATTGGAGCAACGTCATATAAGCTGTCAAGTGAGTTTAAAACAGAAAACTCTAATTATGGTAAAATTGATGTAGATGTTTTTGCACCAGGATATGAAATTTATACTACTGCACCAAATAATGAATACACTAAATCTGGAGGTACATCTTCAGCTTCCGCTGTAACTTCTGGTGTAGCTGGTCTTATTCGCTCTTATTACCCAAATTTAACAGCACCTCAAGTAAAACATATTTTAATGGATTCTGGTTTAGAGTATACCCTAGAAGTGAGTACGCCAACCAAAGAGGATAAAAATAAAACAACTCCTTTTAATCAATTATCTAAATCGGGCAAAGTTCTAAATGCGTATAATGCATTAATTATGGCTGATAGTATTTCTAAGAATTAATTAAAACGATAATAATTTAATTTTGAAATATTTATTCATTTAGGCAGTATCCAAAAAAACTATGTAAATAGAAAAATAGAGTTCATTAATTGCTTTTAAATAAAATCATCGTTATATCTTTTAAAAAATCTGATGTATATTTAGATGATTTTAAAACATTTAATAATTTATAAATGCAATTCTTAACTTTTATTGGCTTTACAGCTTTAGTAGCAATTATCGCTTATTTAAAAACTAGAAAAACAGAAGAAGAATCTTCAGATGGATATTTTTTAGGAGGAAGAAGTTTAACTGCAGGTGTTATTGCGGGCTCACTTTTGCTAACAAATTTATCTACTGAACAAATTGTTGGTTTAAATGGAGCAGCATACCAAAGTGGTTTGTCAGTTATGGTTTGGGAAACTTTAGCAGCAATTGCAATGGTTGTAACAGCCATATTTTTATTACCGAGGTATTTAAAAGGAGGTTTAACAACTGTGCCAGGTTTTTTAGCAAAAAGGTTTGATGTAACAACAAAAACATTAACCTCAGGCTTATTTCTTACAGGTTATGTAGTGGTTTTGCTTCCGGTAATTTTATATTCAGGTTCTTTAGCAGTTAGCGGTATGTTTGATGTACCAGAATTATTAGGTGTTACTCATAAACAATCTATTTGGATTTGTGTTTGGGGAATTGGAATTATAGGTTCTATTTATGCCGTTTTTGGTGGATTAAAAGCAGTAGCAGTATCAGACTCTATAAATGCAATAGGTTTGTTAATTGGTGGTGTTTTAATTCCTGTTTTTGGATTATTAATGATTGGTGATGGAAGTGTATTAGATGGATTATCAATTTTAACATCAGAAAACCCTGATAAGTTTAAATCTATGGGAAGTAAAAGTGACCCTGTTCCATTTTACACCATTTTTACAGGTATGATGTTAGTTCAACTTTTTTATTGGGGAACAAATCAACAAATTATACAAAGAGCTTTAGGAGCCAAAGATTTAAAAGAAGGTCAAAAAGGATTATTATTAGCTTCATTTATAAAAATATTAGGGCCAATTATTGTGGTTTTACCAGGTTTAATAGCATTTCATTTATTTAAAGGAAATTTAGAATCTGCAGATAGTGCTTATCCTGAATTGGTAAGAAAAGTACTACCCAATGCTTGGGTTGGTTTTTTTGCAGCTGTTTTATTTGGGGCTATTTTAAGTTCTTTTAATAGTGTTTTAAATAGTTCTGTAACTTTATTTGGTATTGATATTTACAAACAACATATTAATAAAAATGCTGATGAAAAAACAGTTGTAAAATATGGAAAAACTTTTGGAGTAATTTTAGCAATTGCGGCTATGTTTGTAGCACCTTTAATTGCCGATGCAGGTAGTTTATTTGATTATTTACAAAAAGTAAATGGTATTTATAGTATTCCTATTTTAACCATTATAATTGTGGGTTATTTAACAAAATATGTACCCGCAATTGCTGCTAAAATAGGACTTGCATCTGGTTGTGCGTTATATATTGTTTATTTACTTATTGATATTTATTTTCCTGAAACATTTACTGAGTTACATTTTTTAGACATAATGGCTATTTTATTTATTATAAATGTTATTATAATGCTGGTAATTGGAAAACTAAATCCAAGAAAAGAACCATTTATTCAAGAATATACGCAGCAAGTAGATATTACTCCATGGAAATACACAAAACAAGCAGGTATTGCAGTTTGCTTAATTGTTGTTGGTGTATATGTTTATTTTGCTTAATTATTATTTTCTGATGATTTTTTTGTCAGTTGTTTTTACAACTATTAAAAATTGCAGTTTTTAACGCTAATTGTGATAAGTTTTCTAGCTAACTTCTTGTCCGTTTTTAACTTTCTTTTCAGGCTCTACAAAAGCTAATTTTCCATCAGGAGTATCCGTCATTAAAATCATTCCTTGGCTTTCTACGCCTCTAATTTTTCTTGGAGCTAAATTTACCAAAACAGAAACTTGTTGACCAATAATGTCTTCCGGAGAAAAACTTTCTGCAATACCAGAAACAATGGTTCTAACATCAATACCAACATCAACCTTTAGTTTTAGAAGTTTTTTAGTTTTAGCCACTTTTTCAGCTTCTAAAATAGTACCAATTCTGATGTCTAGTTTTGTAAAATCTTCAAAATCGATAGTATCTTTTTGAGGTTCAACAACTTTATTTTCTTGTTCGTTTGCAATTTTTGTAGCTTCTAATTTTGCAATTTGTGCTTCTATAGTTTTGTCTTCAATTTTAGAAAATAGTAATTCTGCTTTATTAATTTGATGTTTTTCAGAAACCAAAACATCTTTTTCAGAAATAGCTTCCCAAGATAAATTTTTATCAATATTTAAAATTCCTTTTAGTTTTTTTGAAGTAAAAGGTAAAAAAGGTTCAGATAAAATGGCTAAAGCTGAAGAAATTTGCAAAGCAACAAACATAATTGTTTTTACACGTTCTTCATCAACTTTAATTACTTTCCATGGTTCTTCATCAGCCAAATACTTGTTTCCAAGTCTTGCTAAATTCATTAATTCTTGGCTAGCCTCTCTAAATCGGTATCTTTCTATTGATTTTGCAATAATGTTAGGAAATTCTTTTACAGCAGCTAAAACATCTTCATCAACTTCTGTAAAATTATTTGGAGTAGGAATAATGCCAGTGTAATATTTATTGGTTAAAACCACAACTCTATTGATAAAATTACCAAAAATTGCCACCAATTCACTATTATTTTTTGTTTGAAAATCTTTCCAAGTAAAATCGTTGTCTTTGGTTTCTGGCGCGTTTGCTGTTAAAGTATAACGTAAAACATCTTGTTGATTTGGAAATTCTTCTAAATATTCATGCAACCAAACAGCCCAGTTTTTAGAGGTAGATAATTTGTTTCCTTCTAAATTTAAAAATTCATTTGCAGGCACATTTTCTGGTAAAATATAATCACCATGAGCTTTTAACATGCTTGGAAAAATAATACAGTGAAAAACAATATTGTCTTTTCCAATAAAATGAACCAATTTAGTATCGTCTTTTTTCCAATAATCTTCCCAGTTTTTTCCTTCTCTTTCAGCCCATTCTTTGGTTGATGAAATATATCCAATTGGCGCATCAAACCAAACATATAAAACTTTTCCTTCTGCACCTTCAACAGGTACTGGAATTCCCCAATCTAAATCTCTGGTTACTGCTCTTGGTCTTAAACCATCTTCTACCCAACTTTTAACTTGCCCGTAAACATTTGGTTTCCAGTCTTTTTTATGCCCTTCTAAAACCCATTCACGTAAAAAAGCTTCATGTTTATCTAAAGGTAAAAACCAGTGTTTTGTTTCTTTTACTGTTGGTATATTTCCTGTAATTGCAGATTTTGGATTGATTAAATCTGTTGCATTATGAGAAGTTCCGCAGTTTTCACATTGATCTCCATAACTTTCTTCAAAATTACATTTTGGACAGGTACCAACCACAAATCTGTCTGCTAAAAACTGATTGGCTTCAGCATCGTATAATTGCGCAGAAACTTCTTCAATAAATCCACCATCATTATACATTTTTGTAAAAAATTCTGAAGCAGTTTCATGATGAATTTTAGATGAAGTACGTGAGTAATTATCAAAAGAAATTCCGAAATCGGCAAAAGATTGTTTTATAATTCCATGATATTTATCGATAATATCTTGTGGAGAAACACCTTCTTTTTTTGCTCTCATTGGTATTGCAACACCATGTTCATCCGAACCACAAATGTAAGCCACATCTTTACCAGTTAAACGTAAATAACGCGCGTAAATATCTGCGGGAACGTAAACACCTGCTAAATGCCCAATATGAATTGGACCATTTGTGTAAGGTAAAGCTGCTGTAACTGTATATCTTTTTGGAGTATTCATCGAATTTTCCTTGATTTTATTTGTGGACTGATTTTTGAAATGCAAAAGTACAAAAAACCGAGTTTTAAAATCGATTGAAAATAGATACATTTACTTATCTTAGATTTTTAAATTGTTTGAACTTAAAAAAAAGACCTATTTTGAAAAAACAAACTGTATTTATTTTACTTTTTTTGATGACCTTTTCATCAATAATTGCACAAGAAAAAACGAAAGAATTAATAACACCACCTTATTTACAAAAAGGAGATACCATTGTAATTTTAGCACCTGCAGGAATTTTAAAACCTGGCAGAAAAGCAGTTGTGTTACAAGCCAAAAAATTAGCAGAAAGTTGGGGTTTAAAAGCTGTTTTAGGTAAAAATATATTTAAAAACGGAAAGCATTTTGCTGGTTCTGATGAAGAACGTTGTCAAGATTTTCAAGACGCTTTAGACAATCCAAATATAAAAGCAATTTGGTCTGCAAGAGGAGGTTATGGTTCTGTAAGAATTTTAGATTTATTAGATTTTACGAAGTTTAAACAAAGCCCTAAATGGATTATTGGTTATTCTGATATTACTGCCTTTCACAACCACATACATAATTTAGGTGTAGAAATTATTCATGGAATGATGGCAACAAGTTTAGAAGAAAAGCCAGAAGATATTATTGAAACAATTTCATCATTTAAAAATGCTCTTTTTGGTAAGCAATTGAGTTATACAATTCCTTCATCATCATACAATAGAAAAGGAAATGTTGATGGGCAAATTATAGGAGGTAATTTAGCAATTTTAACATCGATGTTAGGCTCTGAAAGCCAGTTAAATACTGATCATAAAATTTTATTTATAGAAGAAATTGGCGAATATAAATATTCAATTGATAGAATGTTACAGAGTTTAAAAAGAGCAAAATATTTTACAAAAGTAAAAGCGGTAATTATTGGAGATATGTCATTAATCAAAAAGAATTCTACAAAATGGGGGAGTTCTATTGAGCAATTAATTTTAGATGTTGTTCCTTCAAATATTCCTGTTTTGTTTAATTTTCCTGCAGGCCATGAAGCAGATAATAGGGCAATGATTTTTGGTAGAAATATTAAGTTAACAGTTGGTAAAGAAAAATCTTCAGTTGTTTTTAAATAATGGCAGAACATAATGAACTTGGTAAAAAAGGAGAACAATTAGCCATCGATTTTTTAATTAAAAACGATTATAAAATCTTAGAGAAAAACTATAGATATTTAAAAGCTGAGGTTGATATTATTGCTCAAAAAGAAAATATTTTAGCCGTTGTAGAAGTAAAAACAAGAAGCACCAATTATTTTGGAAATCCAGAAGAGTTTGTAAATCCGAAGAAAATTAAATTATTACTTTCTGCTATTGATTATTATGTTGTAGAACGAGATTTAGACGTAGAAGTCCGTTTTGATATTATTGCCATTATCCATCAAAAAAACACCACAAAAATTGAGCATTTAAAAGATGCTTTTTTACATTTTTAATTTCTTGAACATCGTATAAAAAAAATAGTAGAGTAAACTTATTTAAAAGTAAGTTTTACTTTGTTTGTATGGTTGCAAAAAAATTTTGGTATGGTGTTTTTTTAGGAATTTTAGGTATTGTACTTTTCTCTTCTAAAGCAGTAATGGTTAAACTAGCATATAATTATAAAGTTGATGCCATAACCATGTTATTGCTAAGAATGTTGTTTTCTTTTCCTTTTTATGTAGTTATCGCATATATGTACAGAAATGAAAATAAAGGAGTAAAAATTTATAAAAAAGATTATGCTTGGCTTCTTTTTTTTGGTTTGATAGGTTATTATTTAGCAAGTTTTTTCGATTTTGTAGGCTTAACATATATAAAAGCAAGTATAGAACGCATTATTTTATTTGTATATCCAACAATAGTAATTTTATTAAATAGAATTTTTTTAAAAAAATCAATTACTAAAGTTCAAATATTGGCAATATTTTTATCGTATTTAGGTATTGTAATTGCTTTTTCTGATGAAGTTGATACGTTGGGTAATAATGTTTATTTAGGTGGATTATTTATACTCTTAAGCGCCATAACTTATGCTTCTTATTTGGTAGGTAGTGGTTGGTTAATTCCAAAATTTGGAGTAATAAAATTTACAGCGTATGCAATGTTAGTTTCATGTTTTAGTGTATTTGTACACTTTAGTATTATTAGTGAAACAAATTTATTTGTTTTGCCTTGGCAAGTTTATGGATTAGGGTTTTTAATAGCTGTTTTTGCAACTGTAATTCCGTCATTTTTGGTAAGTGCGTCTATAAAAATAATTAGTTCTTCTAACTTTGCTATTGTTGCAGGTGTTGGACCAATCTCAACAATACTATTAGCATCCTTTTTTCTAAATGAAAAACTAACCTTATTTCAATTTTTTGGAGCAATTTTGGTAATTATCGGAATTGTAATAATGTCGATAAAAAAAACTAATCAAAAGTAAATTGTATTATTTTTTATAGCTATTTGTTCTCTAAAAACTCTTTAACGTCTTTAATTTCATGAGGTTTAGCAATAATTTTTTTATTTTTATCTAAGATAAAATAACTTGGTGTAGAAAATACCTGATAAGTTCTTGCCGTTTTATTTTTCCACTTGTTTAATCCTAAAACATTATGCCAACCAGATAAATTTGTTTTTATATAAGACTCCCAAGCAAAAGCATCTTTTTCTAAAGCAAAACCAATTACTTTTATGTCTTTTTTATCTTTCATATAGGTATGCAATTTCGGAATTTCTCTTAAACAATGAGGACAACTAGTACTCCAAAAAACCATTACATAAGTTTCTGCATCATTTAAGGTAGAAAGTTTTAAAGTTTTTCCGTTTTCTTTCCAAGAAAAATCTGGCGCAATCCTACCAACTTCTGCAGCTAAAAGACTTAGTTTTTCTTCTTTAAAATTAGCATCTTGTACTGTTATAGGTAGTTTATTATAATAGTTTTCAAATAGATAATCTATAATTTCTAAATTTTTTGATGCTTCAAATTGTAAAATTAAAAACTCTATAATATCTTTTTTATAGTTAATATCCTTAATATTAGAAAGTACCTTTTCTATAGATTCTTTATATAAGTTTTGCTGTGTATTTTTATCATCAGAATAATTAATATAAAAGATAAATTCTAATGTTTTATTAATTAAAAATGACGAATTAACTAATGCTTTATCTGAAAAATCTATATTGTCAAAAAACATGTTTTTCATGTTAGACATATATTGTTTTGCTGATGTTAAAAGCTCAGGATTATTTTTTCGTGCAGAAGCATTTATAAAAGAATTGATGTATTTATCTTTTGTAATTTGTTGATAATGTTGTTGAACAGAATTAACATTATCTAATGCAGTTTTGTAATTTTCTTGTGAAAATAAAACTGGTTTTTGTAAAGTTTCAATTTGAATAGAATCTAGTTTTTGTTGCGCAACACTAATCTTTTCTAGATACTCTTTATATAAATTATTTTCTATAGATTCTGTAAAAATTACTGAATCTTCAGGATAATCAGGGTTAAAAACTAGTGAAACATTTTCTTTATTATAAATAAAATCTAAATTACCTTCACCTTCAATTCTGTAATTTATTCTATATGTTCCAGGTTTAGCGTACGATGGTAATTCAAATTCAAAATGGGCAACACCTGTTTTTTCACCTTTAATTACTATAGAATCTATTTTTGTTTTTGTGTCTTTAATATACTGCTGTTTTGTACCTTCTATTTTGTACAAAATTACCCAATTACTATCTAATTTAGGATTTATAACACCCTTAATAGTATTTTGAGCACTAGCAATTGAAGAAATTAGGAGAATATAAGTAAAAATATTTTTCATCATTTTTTAAATTTTATTCTTGATGTATTAATTTCAAGAAGTATACCAAATGTACTATTTCTGTTTTAAAATAGGTATATTTAGCATTAAAAATCAAAAATATGAGTTTTTCTGATAAAACAATTTGGATTACTGGTGCTTCATCTGGAATTGGAAAAGCATTGGCCATTGAGTTATCCAATCAAAATGCAAAACTTATTTTATCTTCAAGAAATAAAGGAGAGTTAGAGTTGGTTAAAGCCCAATGTAAGAATATAAATCTTGTAAAAATTATTGTTTTAGATTTAGAAGATTACACAAATTTAGAGATAAAAGTTGATGAAGCATTAGCTGTTTTTGGTAATATCGATATTTTAGTAAACAATGGAGGAGTTAGTCAAAGATCATATGTAAATGACACACAAATTTCTGTTGATAAGCGAATTATGGATATTAATTATTTGGGTACGGTTGCGTTATCAAAAGCAATTTTGCCTCATTTTGTTAAAAATAAAATAGGTCATTTTGTTGTAACTACTAGTATTGTGGGTAAAATAGGAACACCTTTACGCTCCAGTTATGCAGCTAGCAAACATGCTTTGCATGGTTTTTTTGATAGTTTAAGAGCAGAACATTTTAAAGATAATATTGCAGTTACTTTAATTTGTCCAGGTTTTGTAAACACAAATGTATCTATGAATGCTCTAATTGGCGATGGTAAACAACAGCAAAAAATGGACATTGCTACTCAAAATGGAATTCAGCCAGATCGTTTTGCTAAGTTGATGGCAAAAGCAATTAAAAACAAAAAAGAGGAAGTTTATATTGCTGGTGCTAAAGAAAAATTAGGTGTTTATATGAAGCGTTTTTTTCCTAAAATAGTTACTATCATGATTAGAAAATTGAGTGTAATTTAAGTTCATGTTTTTTCTCTTTAATAGAACTATAAAGAGTCTTTTTATTCTAAATATCCTATGGCATCAAAGTACGACACAATAGCGTCTTTCATTAAAACAGTTTGTTCACCTGCTTTTAGATTGGGTAATTCAGTAAGTATTTTATAATGCGGCCAGCCATCATTATCAAAAAAGTCAAACTCATAATAACCATAAGGTTCTAATAGTTTGCAAATTGCAATGTGCATTAAGTTTACTTTTTCATCTTTTTTAAACTCTCTATGACCTTGACCAAGCTCTTGAACTCCAACTAAATAAATTATTCCGTCTAAATTTAATTCTTCGCCGTCAGCAAATTGTTGAGTTAATTTTTCTACAAGAAAATTATATTTTTCTTTAAGGTTGTTAGATTTAATCATTTTAAAGTTTAAAAAAGGTAAAGATACAATGCGTATTTTTAAATTGTAAAAAAAAGATGTAGGTTTGAAGAAATTTTTTTCATGAATATTTTTGATATTGTTATTCTTGTATTGCTAATTCTTTCTTTTGTAAGAGGAATTATGAAAGGTCTTTTTGCTGAAGTTGCTTCATTAGTAGCCGTTATTATAGGTATTTATGCAGCAATTAATTACTCTTTTTATATAGAGAATTATTTAGTTGGTACTAGTTTTAATTGGTCTAGTCAAACTAATAAAATTGTTTCATTTGCTGTTACTTTTTTAGTTGTTGTTATTTTAATAATTATCATTGGAAAAATTTTAACCAAAATAGCAGATGTAGCTGCTTTAGGATTAATTAATAAATTTTTAGGAGGACTTTTTGGAGCGCTTAAAACTGCTTTAATTTTAAGTGTAGTTTTTATTTTCTTTGGTAGGATAAATAATACAATTCCTTTTATATCTCAAGAAACTTTAGATGAATCATTGTTTTATAAACCTATAAAACAAATTGCACCTACATTGTTTCCATCAATTATAAAAGAGGGTGAAGATGGTAAAACAACTATTGAATTACCCAATAAAAAAAGAGGCTTGTAATTTTCAAGCCTCTTTTTTTATATGAATTGTGTTTCTTTTTATAATAAATTTACTTTACCAGTTTGTAAAGAGTAAACACCACCTACAATTTCTATTTCACCATTAACTTCCATTTCTTGTAATATTTTACTTTTCTCACGAATTCTTTCAATAGTTAAACGCACATTCCACTCCACTGTTTTAGCTACAAATTCTTTATTAGAAGAATTTACATCATCTTCAAAGTCTAATGCAGATTCTTTTATTGCTGGTATAATATTATCTAACATAGCTGTTATATTACCTAATTCTACTCCATCACAAGCAGCTTTTACTGCACCACAACTTTCATGACCTAAAACAAATATTAACTTGCTACCAGCAACTGCACAAGAATATTCTAAGCTTCCTAAAATATCTGTATTTTCAAAATTTCCGGCAACTCTAGCCACAAAAATATCTCCAATTGTTTGATCAAAAACTTGCTCAACAGGCACTCTAGAGTCTATACAAGATAATACTACAGCTTTTGGATATTGACCAGCAACGGTATCATTTACTAAAGACTGATAATCTGCTTTTTGTAAGTTATTATTTATAAATCTTTGATTTCCTTCTAATAAATCATCTAAAACACTTTTTGGTGTTAAAGAATTTTGAACTTCTTTATTTATTGCAATACTTTTCATAATTATAATTTTTTAAATTTCGTCTTCTATATTTTGTTTTACCCAACTTACACATTCATCAAAAGATTTAAAAATATGTTCTTTTGGAATAAAATCTGGAATAATATCTATTCTTTCCATCATATATCTTGGTTGCTTTAAAAGATTTACAAACAACACATCTACGTTTTTGGTTTTTAAATCTTGTAACATATCTTCCATTGCATATAAACCAGATTGATCCATATACTGCATTCTACCTAAACGCATAATAACTGTTTTTGCAGAATCAGGAATTTGTTGAGAAAGCGCTTGAAAATCACTAGTAGAACCAAAAAACAATGGTCCTTTGATATGTTTGATAAAAACTTCTTCTATTAAATTCTTTGGAAAACCTGATTCATCTGCCCAAGCTTCTTCTTTTAAAGTTTTAACATCTGAACGTTCAGCAGTTAAATCTCCAATTTTTTTCATAAACATTAAAGAGGCAATTACCAAACCAATACCAACAGCATATACTAAGTTCCAAAAAGTTGATAGTAATAAAACGACCATCATTATTAATACTTCAGAGCTTAATTTTATAGGTCCTAATTTAATATCTTTTGGCAAAGTAGGTATGGCTTTTAATCCTTTATAGTCCATCACACCAATACCAACAGTAATTAAAATTCCAGCTAAAACTGCTGCAGGTATTTTAGAAGCTACTGGTCCTAGGCCTAACATAATTATCAACAACATTACACCAGCAATCATACCAGAAAGCTTTGTTTTTCCTCCTGCATTAATATTCACAACTGTTCTAATAGTTGCCCCAGCTCCAGGTATTCCACCAAATAAAGCAGCAATACTATTTCCTATTCCTTGCCCTACCAACTCTCTATTAGGTTTGTGTTTAGTTTTGGTCATATTATCTGCAACTACACTTGTTAAAAGTGAATCTATGGCTCCTAAAAGTGATAATGTTAAGGCGGTAAATATGTATGGAGTTATACTGTTTAAAGAAAAATCTGAGAAAATTGCCCATTTAATTTGTGGTATTCCACTAGGAATTTCTTGAATTGCTTTGTAGGGTAAATCAAAACCAAAAGCAATACCAGACATTACAACTAATGCTACAAGTGTGCTTGGAACTTTTGTGGTAATCCGTTTAAAACCATAAATTATTAATATGGTACCTAATGCCAGTAAAAGCTCTAACCAGTTGATTTTTTGTATGGCTCTAGGAAATGCTTTTAAGGCTCCTAAAGCACCAGAAGTTTCTTTTGCGGCTAATATTTGAGATTCTTTTAAAATATCCTTAGATGTTATTTTTTCAGCTCTAGAAATAGTTTCTTTAAAATTTTCTAATACTAAAATACCTTCTCCAGCTTCTTCTTTTAAGATGTTTTCTAAAATTACTTCTTCTGCTTGAGGTTTAAATTTTTGAACATACTCAACATCTTCTTTTGGATAATATCCTAAAGATGGTAAAACTTGAGTTAATAAAATAATAACTCCAATTGCAGTCATAAAACCAGAAACAACAGGATAAGGAATGTATCGAATGTATTTTCCTAAACCAATTAAACCTAACCCAATTTGAAAAAGACCTGCTAATAAAAATACAGTTAAAATAGCTGGCAAAGCTTTAGATACATCACCATCATTTGATGCAATAATACCTGCAATTACAACCATACTTACAGCTGTCATTGGAGCAGTTGGTCCAGAAATTTGGGTGTTTGTACCGCCAAAAAGTGCTGCAAAAAAACTAATGAATATAGCACCATATAAACCGGCACTTGGCCCTAAGCCAGAAGAAACCCCAAAAGCTAAAGCTAAAGGTAAAGCTACAATTCCTGCTGTAATACCTCCAAAAGCATCACCTTTAAAGTTTGAGAATAATTTTTTCATAACATAAAATATTAGTATAATACTATATTGAGCACAATTTAAGGTTTAAAATTGACAAAAAAAATCAATCCCTATAAAGAGATTGATTTTTAATATAGATTTGTTTTTAATATTTAAGACTAGTAAAATTTTACTGCTCCATCTTTAATATCATACATAGCTCCTACAATTTTAATTTCACCATTATCTTCCATTTCTTTTAAAACAGGGCTTTGAGCTCTAATATTTTCAATTGTTATGTGTACATTCTTTTCTGCTACTTCATTTACAAAATCGATGTTTCCAGAATTTCTTAAATTTTCATCTGCTGGTTCTTTAACAGCTGCAACTGCAGGTTTAATTTTACTAATTAATGCAGTTAAGTTTCCAAGTTTTGCATCATCACAAGCGCCTTTTACAGCACCACAAGCAGTGTGTCCTAAAACTACTACAACTTTGGTTCCTGCTAATTTACAGGCAAACTCCATACTTCCTAAAATATCTTCATTTACAAAATTTCCTGCAACTCTTGCGCTAAAAATGTCTCCAATTCCTTGGTCGAAAATAAGTTCAGATGATACTCTAGAATCTATACAACTTAATATTGTTGCAAATGGAAATTGACCTTTACTTGTGTCTTTAACTTGATTTAATAAATTTCTATTTACTTCTTTATTTGATACAAAACGACTGTTACCTTCTTTTAAAAGTGTTATAGCTTTTTCTGGAGAAATAGACGCTTGTGTTTCTTTAGTATGTGCTTTCATAATTTTTAGTTTGATAAAATTAATGAACAATTTACATTGTTTATAATATTTTGTGTTTTTGAATTCTGATTGTTTTTCTCTCTATCTACAAACAATAAATTTACATTGCTTTTTACAAGATATTTAGAAATTTTATTTAGAGTATTACCATCATTATCAAACACATATTCTATTGGTTTTTTTGGGTTTGATATTTTTGTTTCCTCTAAAGTTTCAGATTTATTAGTAACTTTAAAACAAGTCAATGGTTTGTTTGTATGGTTGATTAAATCTTCTTGTATTTTTTTTTGAGAATTTATTTCGTTTAAAAAACCTAATGATAGTTCTTTATTTGAATCTAGCCCATTTTTATCATCAGCAATCATTACAATTGCTTTGTGATTATTTAAAATATGTTGAGTAATATTATCACCTAAAAAATTAACTAGTTTTGGTTTTCTTTTGCCAAGAACTATTATGTCTGGATTGTTTTTTAAAATATAATTATCTATTTCACTTTTAATATTACCAAAAGAATATTTGTAATTTATAGTAATATTTGCTCCTTGTGAAATAGGCTTAATTAAGTTTTCTATTTCTTTACCCGTTTTATTATATTTTTCGTTAATAGTTCTTATTGCTGATAGTTGATTTTCTTTTTCAACAATTTCTGTAGGTTTTTTAACATAGAAAAAATCAACTTGTCCATCAATCATTTTTGCCAAACCAACACTATTTTTTAAAGTAGATTTTGCAGCTTTTGTTAAATCAGAAAGTACTAGTATTTTATACTTATTATTTTTCATTATTTTAAATTTAAGCTGTTTTTGGTCTAAGCTGAAAAAACTCAATATAACTAGGAGGGTTTTCAATAATTCCTCTTTCAGAAATTAGTTGAATATCTATGTTTCTTTCTTTTGCTTTAAATGCAAAATCTTCTAAAATTTCAATAATATCATTGTCTAAATACCTTGTTTTTCTAACATCTAACTCTAAATAGGTGTCTTTTGGTAAACTATCCAATTCTTTTAAAATAGCACCTTTGTTAAAGAAAGTAACTTCTTCTGCAAGCGTCATTTTTATTTTATGCTTACCATTACTTTTATCTTCGATGTGTAAAAAATGGGAATTTTGGAAACTCTTAATTAAGATTACAACAATTCCTACAGCTAATCCTAAGCCAATTCCCCATAATAAATCAATAAAAACAATTCCTAAAACGGTTACTGTAAATGGTAAAAATTGTTTCCAACCTTGCTTATACATTTGTAAAAACAATGCAGGTTTTGCTAATTTATAACCCACAATTAATAAAATTGCTGCTAATACAGAAAGAGGTATTTTATTTAATAAAGTTGGAATTAATATAACAGATATTAATAAGAAGAAACCATGAATAATGGCAGACATTTTAGTTCTTCCTCCAGATTGAATATTTGCTGAACTTCTAACAATTACTTGCGTAATAGGCAAACCACCAATTAAACCAGAAATTATATTTCCAGTACCTTGTGCTAATAATTCTCTGTTTGTTGGTGTAACATTTTTGTGAGGATCTAGTTTATCTGTAGCCTCAACACACAATAAAGTTTCTAAACTAGCCACTAAAGCTATTGTAAAAGCAACTACCCAAATTTCTGGATTTGTAATTGCACCAAAATTAGGAAAGCTAAATTGTCCTAGAAAAGAATCTAAATTATCTGGTACAGGAACACTTACCAAATGAGATGAACTAATACCATATTTTGAATTAGATTGTGTTATAAAAAAGTAAACAATACCCAAAACAACAGCAACTAATGGCCCTTGAATTAAGTTAAATATTTTTCCTTTTTTTGATAAAACATTGCTCCAAAGTAATAAGATTCCTAGCCCAATAAATCCAATAATTGTTGAACCTAAACTAATATTGTTTACCGTTTTAAGAATTTCAGAAAAAGTATTTTCTCCATCAATTTGAAAGAAAGCAAAATCTCCTCCTGAATTTGCATCATAACCAAAAAAGTGTGGTATTTGTTTTAGAATAATGATAATTCCAATACCTGTTAACATCCCTTTAATTACAGATGATGGAAAATAATAACCAATAATTCCTGCTTTTAAGAAACCAAAAATTAATTGTATAATTCCGCCTAAAACAACAGCAACTAAAAAGTTTTGATACCCCCCTAAAGTACCTATTGCAGTTAATACTATTGCTGCTAAACCCGCAGCTGGCCCACTAACACCTATTTTAGAGCCACTTAAGCCTCCTACTACAATACCACCAATAATACCGGCTATTAAGCCAGAAAAAAGAGGAGCACCACTTGCAAGAGCAATACCTAAACATAAAGGTAATGCAACAAAAAATACGACAATACTTGCAGGTAAATCGTTTTTAATATATTTAAACATATGTATATAATTTTGTTACCAAGCTTATTAAAACTTAGTATAATTTTGTTAAAAAATTTGTTTGATTTGTACTATAAAAACTACGAAAATTATGAGATAAATTCTGGAGGAGGTGTAAATATCTTTGGATATTTAGAAATGTAGTTTTTTGAAAGAAATCTAAGATTCTTATTTTTTTGAATCTCTCTTAATAAAAAAGAACAATTATGTTCTGTTTGTTGAATTTTTATCTCTAAATCTTTTGTAGATTCTTTTCCTTTTCCTTTTTCTTCTTCTTCATTCATATCAAGCAAAACTGAAATTTCATGATTGCAATCAACTAAACTAATAACTGTTGGAGCAACTATTAGATTAGAAAATATAATCATAAAAAAAAGTGTAATCTTAATTTTCAAAAGAGGTTATTTTTTATAAATAAGTGGTAAAAATAAGAAAGAAATCTGAAAGCATTGTTAACTATTTTTTAAAAGTCATTAAACAGTTTTAGTTCATTGCTTATGATCCAACCAATTTTTCCATCTGCAATTTTTATTTTTAACCAATTATCTACCGCATCTAAAACAATAACTTTTGTACCTTCATGCAAAGTAAATATTTCTTCTGCGTTAAAAGTTGGCGCATTTCTTACTTCTGTTTTTTCAACAAAAATAATAGCTTCTTTGTTGTTTTTATAAAAAGAATATTGATTGTAAGTAATAAAAAATGAAGCTATTAAAAAGATAAAACTTAAAATACTTGTTGCAAAATAGAAACGTTTTTTTGAAGGAGAATCTGCAAAATAAAATAATAAAAAAAGTAAACTTGCTAATGCAGATAAAACAACAACAACAATAGCCCATTGATTGTAAGAAAGCTTTTGTAGATAGTTTTGGTTAAATTTTTGAAAAACAGATTTTGGTAATTCTTCAATTTTATCAAGCGCTAAACGTTTAGCAAACACCAAATTGTTTTTTACATCTTCATTTAAAGGATCAAGTTTTAAAGCCTTTTCATAGTAATAAATAGATGGGCCAACTTTGTTAAGCTTGTAATAAGAGTTTCCTAAATTGTAAAATAATTCTAATGAAACTAAACCTTTAGACTCTATTTTTTTATAAAGTTCTACGGCTTCTTCAAACTTCTCTGTTTTGTATAAATTATTTGCACTAGAAAATATCTCATCTGTATTTTGAGCGCTTAAAGAGTTGGCAATTATCAGTAATAAAAATAGTATTTTTTTCATCTTACAACTGTTTATCTAATTGAACGATTACTTGTTTTGCTCTCTCAAATTCTTGTTTCATTTCTGTATCTGTTATTGGTGTATAACGCGCAAAATCTGAAGCTTTTAAAACATCTATAAATTGATGTATAGTAGTTTCATCAACACTTTTTTGTTGTAAAATTTGAGTAATTTTTTCTTTGCTAATATCAGCAATTTCAATACCTAATTTAGCTTTTAAATAATTATGTAAAGCACGTTCTAAAGCTTCATAAAAAGCTTCTTTTTTACCTAATTGTTTTTGTGCTTCTGATAAATATTTTTTGGCTAATTTTTCTGCTTTTCTTTGCTTTTTACCAACAACATCTCCATTTCGTGCTTCATTCTTCTTAGCAATAAAAATTCCAATAGGAATTGTTGCTAAAGGAAGTAAAAGCAACAAATAAAACAAGTAAGATTTGTAAAAATCAGAGTTTTCTTTAGTTTCAAAATTACTTTTGGTTTGAATATATCTAAAGTTTTTACCTGATGAAGTTACTGCCTGTTTCTCTAGATTATTGCTATTATTGGTTATTAATTCTTTGCCCTCAAGCACCTCTACAAATAAGTTATCAGTAGAAATTGTATGGTATTTTTCTTCAGAAGGATTAAAGTAAGAAAAAGAAGTACTTGGTATTTTATATTTGCCTTTATATTGTGGCACAACGGTGTATAAATCTGAAACAGAACCACTAATTCCATTACTAGCAACACGTACACTTTCCTTTCTTTCTGGTTGATAAATCTCTAACTCCGCAGGAGTTTCTACAGTTGGAAGTTCAAATAATTTTAAGTTACCTTTTCCAGAAACACTCAATTTAATTTGTGAGCTTTCATTGGCTTTTAAAGAGTTTTTACTTAATGAAACATCAAACTTAAATTTACCAACAGCACCTGTAAAGTTTTCTGGTTTGTTTTCTAAAGGAAGACTTTTAGGGCTAATTACTTTTTTAGCTGATGCAAATTCTCTTCTAATATTTTTTGTAATTACATTACCAAAAAAATCTGCCCTTCCTGTAGGCACACCAATAACAATATCCATTTTCATAGGATCAATTGTAAGTTTCCCTGTTTTTGTAGGAATCAATAATGCTTTTTGAAGTACAATATATCTGTATTTTTCACCATTGTATTTACCCATTTTTACAGGAAATCCGTTTATTTTAATTTCTTGATTCCAGAAACCATTATATTGTGGAGATTCTGTTACAGATGTATCGTAAACACTAATGTTCTCACTAACATACAATCTGTATTCTACATAAATTCCTTCACCAACATAAGGTCTAGATTTAGAAATTTCTGCAACTAAATGTATATTTTGATCGGCAATATAATTAGGGTCATTTGGGTTGTCTGGTACATCTACAGGGTCTAAAACAATAACTTTTAGAGTTTTAGATTTTAAAGTACCTCCGTTGTATTGTATGCTTGCTGGGTTAATAATTAACTCGCCCTTTTTTTTAGGTTGAAGAATATAACTGTAAGATTGAGAAAATTTTACCTTTCCATTAATCCAAGATTGACTTACAGCTTGGCTAGGTCCAGCTACAACTTTAAAGTTTGTGAATTTTGGTGGTTTAAAATTATCTGCACCTTGTTTGTTCACAGAAAACTCTATTTTTAAACGTTGGTTTAAGCCTAATTTATTTTTACTAATATTAACTTTTAATTCTGCCGATTGAGCAAAACTAGTTAACGTAAGTAAACTTATTATTATTGATATGTAAAATTTCAACTTCATATTAACCTCTCTAAATCTCACTAAAAGTTATTACCAATCTTTTTCTTGTTTTACTTTTTTGCCTTTTGCTTTTTTAGCATTCATCTTCTTTTGAGTCTTTTTCTCTTCGTTATTTAAGCTTTCTAACAACTGCTTAATTTGCTGAGGAGACATTTTTCCCTGTTGTGGTTTTGGCTTTTGTTCTTTATCTTTTTTATCATCCTTTTTAGGATCTTGATCTTTCTTTTTATCCTTATCTCCTTCACCATCTTTGTCTTTGTCGTCTTTTTTGTCTTTTTCTTTATCCTCGTCACCATCTTTCTTATCCTTATCTTTATTTTTGTCGTCTTTATCTTTTTTATCTTTATCCTTATCGTCTTTTTTGTCGTCCTTTTTATCGTCTTTGTTTTGCTGATTTTCTTTTTTTAATAAATCTTGAGCAACTGCTAAATTATAACGAGTTTCATCGTCATTAGGGTTGTTTCTTAAAGAGTTTTTATATGCATCTACAGCGCCTTGATAGTTTTTTTGTTCCATCATTGCATTACCAATATTGTGGTAAGCCTCTGCTTTTGTTTTTTTGTTTTCAGCTGTTTTTGCTGTTAATTCATATTGAGGTACGGCTTCTTTAAAATTTTTATTTTGATAAAAAGCATTCCCTAAATTATAACTTGCTTTATCATAATAAGAACTTTTATCTAAGGCTTTTCTATAAGCAACAGAAGCATCTGCATATTGTTTTTGAGCGTATAATTGATTTCCTTGTCTTACCATTTTTCTGGCATTACGTTGCGCTACAATAGAATCTTTTTGAGCTAAAATTTCTTTGGATGAAAATAGCATCAAACAGAAAATAAGAATGTTTAGTAATAATTTCATTTTTTATTTTTTTGCTTTTTCTTCGTTAAATAAATCTACTTTTCTTAACCATTTTGTTTTCTTGTCGAATAAGAAAATATCTAAGACTAAAAATAGAATTCCGATGGCTAAAAACCATTGGAATTGGTCTTTATAATCAGAAAATTGTGTGGTTTCAAATTCGCTTTTTTGCGCATTTGCAATAATTTCTGAAATTTCTTTTACAGGATTTTCAGTAACATTACCATCAATATATTTTCCATCAGCAGCATCTGCTATGTCTTTTAAAACTTCTGGTTTACGTTGTGTAATTACAGTTTCGCCTTTATTGTCTTTTTTGTAGCCAATCATAGAGCCATTTAAACGCATAGGAATTGGGCCACCTTTTTCTGTACCCACACCAATTGTGTAAATTTTTACACCATCGTTTGTTAAATTTTGTGCTACTTGTTTTGTTTCTTCTTGATGATCTTCTCCATCAGAAATAATAATTAAATATCTGTTAGTTTGCTCATCATTATTATAATAGGTTTTTGCCAATTCTAAGGCTTCATTTATTGCCGTACCTTGGCTAGAAACTAAATCTGGATTAGCATTTTGCAAAAACATATTTGCAGCGGCATGATCTGTTGTAATTGGTAAAAGTGGATAAGAATTACCTGCATAAATTATAATACCAACCCTGTCTGAACCTAGTTTATTAATAATTTTAGAGATAATTTGTTTTGCTTTTTCTAATCTATTTGGCGCAATATCTTCTGCCAACATACTTCTAGAAACATCTAATGCAAAAACAATATCTACACCTTCTCTTTTTACAGTTTTTAGTTTAGATCCCATTTTTGGATTTACCAAAGAAATTACCAAAAACGCAATTCCTAATAACAACATAATCAATTTTAATATCGATTTAAATGTTGATGAGTTTGGTGCTAATTTTTCTAATAAATCAGGATTTGAGAATTTACGTTGCGTTCTTTTTTTCCACCATAAAACCAATAGAAAAATAACAATCATTATAGGAATAATTGCTAGTAAATAAAAATAAATTGGTTCTTCTAATCTATACATTTCTTAATTTATATAAAACTTTTAAATAATGTGTTTCTTAATAAAAATTCTAATACTAATAAACCTAAAGCTAAAAAGACTAAAGACCTATACATTTCTTGATAATTGTAATATTTAAATTCTTCAATTTTTGTTTTTTCGAGTTTATCAATTTCATTATAAATTTCTTTTAATGATGTATTGTTTGTAGCTCTAAAATACTTTCCGTTTGTTTCTTTAGCAATTTCTTTTAACAAAGCTTCGTCAATTTCTACTTGTTGTTGCCTAAAGTTTAATTTACCAGTTCTTGGGTCTTTACTCCAAGGAAAATCGGCCATTCCGTTTGTTCCAATTCCTATTGTGTATACTTTAATATTTAATTCTTTTGCAAGTTCTGTTGCTGTTCTTGGATCTATATTTCCTGAATTGTTTACACCATCCGTTAATAAAATAATTACTTTACTTTTTGCCTTACTTTCTTTTAATCTGTTTACACCAGAACCTAAACCCATTCCAATAGCTGTTCCGCCTTCTAATTGCCCCCATTTTAATTCAGAAATTGTACGCTTTACAATGCCTTTATCACTTGTTATAGGTGTTTGGGTAAAACTTTCTCCGGCATAAACTACAATACCAATTCTATCATTAGGTCTTCTATCAATAAAATTTACAGCTACTTTTTTTAGTGCTTCTAATCTGTTTGGTTTTAAATCTCTGGCTAACATACTAGCAGAAACATCAATTGCCATTACAATATCAATTCCTTTATTTGATTTAGTTTTTTTACTTACGGAAACGTTTCTTGGTCTTGCTAGAGCAACAATTACTGCGGCTAAAGCAAGTAATCTTAAAAGATATAAAAGTGGTTTTAATTTTGATAAAAAAGATTTTTCTGCTTTAAAGCCTTTAACACTTGGCATTGTTAAAATTGCTGCGTCTTTTTTACGCATAAAAAAATGCCAAATTGCTAACAAAGGAATTACGGCTAGCAACCAAAAAAACTCTGGATTTAGAAATTCAAAATTACTCCAATTCATCATCTTCAATAGCTGGTTTAGGTTTTAAATTACTAACAATATCTTCAGCATCTTTTCTATCTTCTTCAATTTCTAAAGCTAAAGGTTTCGATTTTGCAAACTTCACTAAATCTGCTTCTTGTAATAAATCTTTTAACTTTTTAATAGTTTCATTTGATGTTAATATTGTGTTTGATGTATTAAAATCGGTTAAAGTTTCTATAATCTCATCGGTTGTTTTTTCTAAAGCAGGCACATGTAATTCTCTTTCAATATAACCTCTTAGAATGTCTGTAAGTTCACTATAATATTCTTTTGTTTTGTTGTTTTGCCACAACAGTTTTTCGTCTAATTCATTTAATTTAAACATAGCTTCATCATAAGGCGGTAAGGCTTTATAAGTTGGTATATCCTCTTCAATTTTACGCTTTCTAAAAACGAAATAATAAATCCAAAATCCAATTATTATTAAAGCTGCAATAAGAATGTAGATGTACATTTTAAAATCATCAAAAACATAAGGTTCTGCTTTGATTGCTTTAATAGGAAATTTCTTAATTTTTGTTGTATCTATAGGTACTGTAACAACATTTATTAATAAAGAATCTGTAAGATATGCTTGGTTTTTTACAAATATTTGTTGTTGCGGAATGTAATATGCGCCGCTATCAAAACCAGTTATAATATACTTTTGAATAAGCACATTATTAAGTGTATCAACCTTTGAAGAATCGATAACTTCTAATCCTTTTAATTCTAATTTAGGTAAAATTACATTTTCAGTTTCATTTACAGTAACACTTAAATTAAATTGTTCTCCAATTCTAATTTGTGAGGTTTCTGATTGCATTTTTACCATGGAATTTTGGGCAAATGCAATAGATGAAATTAATAATAAAAAGATATGTAGAATATATTTTCTCATTTTGTTTACCTTCCTTTATGTTTAAAATATCCTAATAATTTTTTCACGTAGCTTTCATCAACTCTTGTATTGATGGTTCCTGCACCACTTCTTTTAAAGGTATTTGTGTAATAATCAGAAAGTCTTAAAGCATTTGCTTTGTAATTTTTTCTGGTTGATTTTGATGATGTATTTACTACCTGTACAGTTCCTGTTTCTGCATCTAACATTGGTACCATTCCTAAATTAGGAATTTCTTCATCATGTTTATCATAGACTCTAATCCCTGTTAAATCGTGCTTTTTACCAGCAATTTTTAATGTTTTTTCATAATCATCGTCCATAAAATCAGACAGCATAAAAACAATGGCTTTCTTTTTCATCACACTAGATAAAAATTTTAAAGCAGCTGCAATATTAGTCTTTTTACTTTTGGGTTTAAATTCAATTAGTTCTCTAATGATTCTTAAAACATGGCTTTTTCCTTTTTTGGGAGGAATATATAGTTCTACATCATCAGAAAATAAAACTAAACCCACTTTATCGTTATTTTGAGTTGCCGAAAAGGCAAGTGTTGCAGCAATTTCTGTAACTGTATCTTTTTTAAATTGTGTTGATGTTCCAAAAAGTTCTGAACCAGAAACATCTACCATTAACAACATTGTTAATTCACGTTCTTCTTCAAAAACTTTTATGTAAGGTTCGTTATATCGTGCAGTAACATTCCAATCTATTGCTCTTACATCATCTCCAAATTGGTACTGGCGAACTTCAGAAAAAGTCATACCACGTCCTTTGAATGATGAATGGTATTCTCCTCCAAAAATATGATCAGACAAACGCCTTGTCTTAATCTCTATTTTACGAACTTTTTTAAGTATTTCTTTTGTTTCCAAAGTTTAATCGTTTAATTGTGTATTTGTTTAATTGCTTGTTTACCTGCCTTTCAACAGTTAAACAATTCCACGATTTAACAATTTTTAAGGTACTTCAACCTCATTAATAATAGAATTAATAATATCTACAGAAGTTACATTTTCTGCTTCGGCTTCATAAGTAATTCCAATTCTGTGACGTAAAACATCTGTAACTACAGCCCTAACGTCTTCTGGAATTACATATCCTCTTCTTTTAATAAAAGCGTAACATTTTGCTGCTTTTGCTAAATTGATACTTCCACGAGGTGAAGCTCCAAAACTGATTAAATCTTTTAAATTTGACAAATTATATTTCTCTGGATAACGTGTTGCAAAAATGATATCTAGAATGTATTTTTCAATTTTTTCATCCATATAAACCTCAGCAGCCACTTCTCTAGCTTTTATAATCTGATCTACAGTAATTACAGGGTTTACTTTTTCATATCCTCCACTTAAATTCTGACGCATAATAACTTGCTCGTCTTGTAGTTTAGGATAATCAATAACCACTTTTAGCATAAATCTATCAACTTGTGCTTCTGGCAAAGGGTATGTTCCTTCTTGTTCTACAGGATTTTGAGTTGCCATTACTAAAAAAGGCTCATCTAATTTAAAAGTAGTGTCGCCAATTGTAATTTGACGCTCTTGCATAGCTTCTAATAATGCAGATTGTACTTTTGCCGGTGCTCTGTTTATTTCATCAGCTAAAACAAAATTTGCAAAAATTGGGCCTTTTTTAATAGAAAAATCATTGTCTTTCATGTTGTAAATCATAGTTCCAACAACATCGGCAGGTAATAAATCTGGAGTAAACTGAACTCTACTAAAACTGCCTTGTACAGCTTTAGATAAAGTATTGATTGCCAAAGTTTTTGCTAAACCCGGTACACCTTCTAATAAAATATGTCCATTACCAAGTAGACCAATTAACAAACTTTCTATCATTTGTTTTTGTCCAACAATTACCTTATTCATTTCTAAGGTTAGTATGTCTATAAAGGCACTTTCTCTTTCAATTTTTTCATTAATAGCTCTAACATCTACATCCATTATATCTGATAATTAATTAATAATTTGTTCTACTTACAAAGCTACAATTTTAACATTTTTTTTTTTGTTAAAAGAAGGTTAAAGATATTAATAATTTAAAATGTAATTTAATTGTTAAATGATTGATATATTTATTTTTTTTAGGTTTTTTTCTTAATAAAATGTTAAAATTATTTGCCTTATTCAAATAAAACCTTAATATTTGTTTTTATAAACAAAAAATATTTAATATATGAAACAAAAAAACGTATTTAAAATTTTAGCAGTTTTTTTATTGTTCTTACCAATTTCATTGGCAGCGCAAACAATAAAGGGGAAAGTTACAGACACTTCTGGTGAGGTTATACCTTATATGAATGTGATACAAAAAGGTACAAGTAATGGTGCTACTACGGATGATAATGGAGAGTTTAACTTAACAGTAAAAAGTTTACCAGTTACTATTGTAGTTTCTTCTATTGGTTATAAAACTAAGGAAGTAAGTATAACTTCTAACGCAGCAGTAACAATTGTTGTTGAAGAAGGAAGTGAATCTTTAGATGAAATAGTTATTACAGGTTCTAGAACTCCTCAAAGAAGTAATACAAAAAGCCCTTTACCAATAGATGTTGTTTCTGCAAAGGATTTAATATCAACTGGTCAAACAACTTTTGATAAGGCTTTACAATATAAGATTCCATCATTTAACACTGTACAAACACCAGTTAACGATGCAACTTCTTTATTAGACCCTTATGAAATTAGAAATATGGGACCAAGTAGAACCTTAATTTTAATTAATGGTAAGCGTAAAAATTTAAGTGCTTTATTGTATACACAAACTTCTCCAGGTAGAGGAGAAACAGGTTCAGATATTTCTGGTATTCCTACAGATGCTATTAAAACAGTTGAAGTATTAAGAGATGGGGCTTCTGCACAGTATGGTTCTGATGCAATTGCGGGTGTAATAAACATTATTTTAAAAGATACACCAAAAGGAGGTTCTGCTACGTTAAGAACAGGTATAACATCTGAAGGAGATGGAGAAATGTTTGGAGTTAGTATAAATAATGGTTCTTCAATTGGTGATGATAAAGGGTTTATAAACTATACAGTAGATTTTTCTAAAACTAGTTTATCAAACAGACCAGGAACTGTAAACGCAGTAGCTGAGGCTGATGGTGATTTAGGTTTTGGTGCTGATTTAGCTTTTGTACAAGAGTTTTTAACAAGAAATCCTGATGCTGGGAATATTAACGGTTCACCAGAAACTGCTGCCGCTAAATTTTTAGTGAATGGTGAATATAAATTAAGTGAAGAATCTAAACTGTATTTTAATGCTGCTTTTATAAATAAAAAAGTAAATAGTTATGCAAATTATAGAACTCCGTATTGGAGAACAGTAGAGGATATGCCATATTTAGCAGATTTTTTCCCAGGAGATAATCCAACTACAGATGGAGGTTATGATGGATATGTGCCTACTTTTGAAGGAGATTTAAATGATTATAATGCAACCATAGGTTTTAAAACGGTTAAAAATGAATGGAATATTGATGCTAGTTTTACTACTGGTGGAAATTCTCAAACATATAAAATTAATGATTCTCATAATAGAAACCTTGTATATTCTCCTTCTACTTGGGTAGATGCTGATGGTGATGGCATTGTTGATGATGGAGAAATTACCGAAGGGTCTCAATTATATAGAGAAAATAGTAAAAAATCTTTTGATCCAGGAGGAACTGCTTTTTCTCAC
Source organism: uncultured Polaribacter sp. (assembly GCF_947500975.1). Lineage (GTDB taxonomy): Bacteria > Bacteroidota > Bacteroidia > Flavobacteriales > Flavobacteriaceae > Polaribacter. Next base: position 50,499 of record NZ_CANMUE010000003.1, on the reverse strand, counting down.
AATGTTGGTAATATGGATATTTCTAAAATACTTTCTGATAATTTAAGTGTTGCTTTTGGTACGGAGTTTAGATATGAAACTTTTGAAGTTATTGAAGGAGAATTAGCATCTTATGATGGTGGTGGTGCAGATTCATTTTCAGGAAACAGTCCTGAAAATTCAGGAAAGTTTACACGTTACAACTTTGGTGGTTATGCATCATTAAACTGGAACCCTTCTGAAAACTTAACTTTGGACGGTACTATTAGGTCTGAAAATTATTCTGATTTTGGAAATGCTTTTGTTTGGAAAGCAAGTGGAGCATATACAATAAACGACAAGTATACATTAAGAAGTTCTTTATCTACAGGGTTTAGAGCACCAACTTTACATCAAATTTATACTCAAAAAGCGCAATATAGTTTTGTGCCTGGACAAGGAATTCAAGTAGGTGGTTTGGTAAATAACGTATCTACACAAGCAGGTTTATTAGGTTTAGATAAATTAGATGCTGAAACTTCAACAAACTTTACATTAGGTTTTGGAGGTAAAGTTAATAGACATTTAAGTTTTACTTTTGATTACTACAACATTGTTGTTAAAGATAGAATTGTTTTAGGTTCTGAAATTACAGGAACGGCTTTTGATAGTGAAGGTGTTAATATTGGTACTACACCACTTGATGATATTTTAAGAGATAATAATTTATCTGATTTAAGTTTTTTCTCTAATGCAATAGATACTAAAACTTCGGGAATAGATGTAGTAATTGGTTATCAAGGTATTGAAGTTGGTAATGGAAAATTAGGCTTTAACTTATCTGGTAATTATACAATTCAAAATGAAAGAGATGGAGATGTTAAGAATCCAACTCTAGTTTCTGATGCAGGACAATCTGTTGTTAATGATACTCAAGAAGCATTATTTTTTACTTCTAGGCCTCAAACAAAATGGATTTTAGGCACTAACTATGATATTGGTAAATGGGGATTGTCATTAAATAATACATATTTTGGAAAAACAACATTTAAGCAACAAGGTTTAGATTCTAATTTAAGAACAGAATTTACACCTAAGGTTGTAACAGATTTAGGTATTAACTTTAATGCAACAGAAAAACTTACAATTGCATTAAATGTAAATAATTTATTAAATGTATTACCAGAGTGGGCATTTAAAGCTGAAAATGCTACAGGACAAGCTATTATTGATAGTACAGCAATTACTTCTACTGGTCAAACTGAAATTCAAAACCAGTCTGATTTAATTACATTTAACCAACGTTATTCTCAAATGACTTATGATGGTTACCACTTTAGTCAATTAGGAACTATGTTTAACTTATCATTAAACTACAGATTCTAATCAATAATTAAAATTATATATTAGTAAAATGCTACTTTTTCAAGTAGCATTTTTTTATCTTTATTTTTTAATAATTATGGATTATGAATCTACTTTAAAACGGGTATTTACTAAAAACGAAAGGGAGCTATGATAACTTATAAAAAATCTTCTACTAAATCAGAATTAGAGCAAATTTTAAAACTGCAAAAAATTAATTTATATCAAAATCTATCAGAAAAAGAAAGGGTAGAACAAGGTTTTGTAACAGTAGAACATTCATTTGAAATTTTAAAAAAAATGAATGATAAATGTGAACATACAATTGCAATATGTGATAATAAAGTAATTGGTTTTGCACTATCAATGACCTTAGATTTTGCAAATGATATTCCTGTTTTAAAACCAATGTTTAATGAAATGTCAAGTATAATTTCTGATGAAAATTATATTGTAATGGGGCAAATTTGCATTGATAAAAATTACAGAGGCAAAGGTGTTTTTAAGGGATTATATCAATTTATGAAGACTGATGTATGTGCTAATGGGCAATTTAAGTTAATTGTTACAGAAATTGATGTTAAAAATAGTAGGTCTTTAAATGCTCATCAATCTGTTGGATTTATCAAATTGAAAGATTATAATTTTGAAAATAAAATGTGGAGAATTGTTTCTTTAGAGGTTTAATATTTTTTCAATAAAAACTCTTTTTCATCAAATTTACCATACGTAAAATACTGAATCCAATCTCCTAAATTAATGTATTTTGAGTTTTCTTGTAGTTCTATTTCTAAAGGCAAATGTCTATGACCGAATACAAAATAATCATAGTGTTCTTGTGTTAGTTTTTGCTTGCAATATTGCACTAACCATTCATTTTCATCTCCTAAATATTTAGCATCTTCATCACCAGAAATTAGTTTGTTTTTTACAGACATATATTGCCCTAGTTTAACACCTAAATCTGGATGAAGCCATCTAAACATCCATTTAAATAAAGGGAATGTAAACACTTTTTTCATGCGTTTAAAACCTTTGTCTCCAGGTCCTAAACCATCTCCATGACCAATTAAAAACTTTTTATTGTTGATGATAAATTCTTGAGGTTTATGATATACGGGAATATTTAATTCTTTTTCAAAATAATCGTTCATCCATAAATCATGATTACCAACAAAAAAATAAATAGGAATTCCTGAATCTCTAATTTCAGCAAGTTTTCCTAAAACTCTAACAAATCCTTTAGGAACAACCGTTTTATATTCGTGCCAAAAATCGAACAAATCACCTAATAAAAAAATTGCTTCTGCATCTTTTTTAACTTCGTCTAACCAGGCTACAAACTTTTTTTCGCGAGGTAAACTAGCTTCTGGAGTTGGTGCTCCTAAATGTTGATCTGAAGCAAAATAGACTTTTTTGTTTTTAGAGGTAGTGATAGTAATCATTGTTACAAAGAAACGTTATTCCTCTATACTTTCCAACTCTAATACTTTTTGAAGCATTTTATCATCTTTATGGATAATTCTGTAAAACCCAACATCACCAAATAATACATTTGCAATTGATGCCTTTAAGTATTTTTTAATGTTTTGTTTGGTTTTAAAAGATGGAGTTACTTTGTCTTTTTGTTGTTTTAAATAAGTATCAAAAATAGTTTCATCTGCATCAAAATCAGCAATAAAATTATCTACATTCCATTTTTTTAGCTTTTTTCTATTATTGTCAACATAATCAAAAGCAAAGTCGTTTATGGTGTTAAAATAAAATGGAGACATGTAGGAAGTTGTATCCATAGCTACAAAAACATCAGGTACAATGCCTCCACCTCCAAAAACTATTTTACCTTTTGGAGTTGTATATTTTAATGAATCTACTACAGGAATACTGTCTTTGTTCAATAATTCACCATTTGTAAATCTTTTTTGATATTCTTTATAGTAATCTTTGTTATTCTCACCAGAATAAGGTTTTTGAATTGAGCGCCCTGTTGGAGTATAATAGCGTGCAGTTGTTAAACGCACTGCAGAGCCATCTCCTAAATCCATTTCTACTTGCACTAATCCTTTTCCAAAAGAACGACGTCCAATAATGGTTCCTTTGTCATTGTCTTGTAAAGCACCAGCTACAATTTCGGAAGCAGAGGCGGAATTTTCATCAATTAAAACATATAAACCTCCTTTTTCAAAAGCTCCTTTTGAAGTTGCAAAAGATTTTTCTATGTAACCTTTATTGTTTTTTGTGAAAACCATTAGTTTATCGTCTTCTAAAAATTCATCAATAATACTATTGGCAATGTGAATAAAACCACCGCCATTTCCTCTTAAATCTAGTACTAGATCAGACATTCCGTTCTTAATTAAAGAATTTAAAGAGGTTTTAAATTCAGTAAAAGTATTATTTGCAAAACGATCTAATTTAATATAGCCAACGGAATCGTTAATCATATAAGCTAAATCTACACTTTTAATGTTTACTTTTCCTCGGATAATGTTTACTGTAAATAGTGAGTCGTTTGTTTTTCTATAAATTTGAAGTTTAACGTTTGTATTAGGCTTTCCTTTTAAATATTTTGGTACTTTATTACTTCTTATTCTTTTTCCAAAAAGAGTGTCTTTATCAGCGATTAAAATTCTGTCTCCAGCTTTTATTCCAGCTTTAATACTTGGCCCACCTTTTATAGGTTGAATTACGGTTATAGAATCGTTTATCATTCTAAATTGTACACCAATTCCAACAAAATTACCTTGCATATTTTCAGTAACTGCTTGTAAGTTTTCTTTAGGAATATAAACAGAGTGTGGGTCTAATTTACCCAACATTTGCGTAATTGCACCATCTAAAAGATTGTCTGTATTTACAGTATCTACATAATCTTTTTCGATAAAGTTAATTAACTTTTTAATTTTTTGTTCTTGTGATGTATTTTTAGAAAGAGATAATATATTATTAGAACTTCCGCCAAAAAAAGTACCAATTAAGATTCCTAAAATTACTGCAAAAGCAAAATACAAGGGTAAGTTATTTTTATTCATAAGGTAAATGCATTATTTCTACACCTGCTTTTTCTAAGAAATCTAATCCCGAAGAATCTTTATATTTTCTGGCATATACAACACGTTTAATACCTGCTTGATGTATGAGTTTGCTGCATTGTTTGCAGGGTGATAATGTAATATATAAAGTAGCGTTTTTTGCAGATTGAGTGGATGATGCAACTTTTAAAATTGCGTTTGCTTCTGCGTGTAAAACTTCCCACTTAGTTATCCCTTCTTCGTCTTCGCAACAATTATCAAAACCTGTTGGAGTTCCATTAAAACCATCAGAAATAATCATTCTATCTTTTACAATTAAAGCGCCTACTTGTTTGCGTTTGCAATGAGATAATTTACCCCATTCAAAAGCCATTTTAAGATAGGCTTTATCATATTTTAGCTGCTTTTGCTTTGTCATAAAACGAATGTAAAAATATTTGTAAGATTAAGGCGTTAATTTTTTACCAAAAGACTCTTTCAATCATCATTTGGATAGAAATTAATATAACAATTGATGAACAAATAGCAATCCAATATTTTCTACTGTTTTTTATTAATTTTTGAATGATGCTACCAACTATCAAAATTGTTAAAACAATAATTACTTGCGCAAGTTCTATACCTAATGCAAATTCTATTAAAGGTAAAAATTTACTTTCTTCTTCTCCAATCATCAATTTAAAATAATTAGAAAAACCAAGGCCATGGATTAAACCAAAAAAGAACGCGAAAATTAAGTTGATATTTTCTTTTTCATTAATTTTTCCTTTTAGGTTTATAATATTAATTACTCCTGTAATAAATATTGTTAAAGGAATTAAAAACTCAATAATATTAACTTTAAATTTAATGATTTCATAGGCAGATAATGCCAATGTAATTGAATGACCAATAGTAAAAAGTGTTACTAACCACAATACTTTTTTCCATTGTTTATATGTAAAAACTACTGCTAATACAATTAAAAAAAGAATATGGTCGTAGGCAAAAAAATCTAAAACATGGGTTAATCCCATTTTTATATATAATAAAAAATCATCCATTTTTATAGCTAAAAAATTTCCTCAAAGGTATTAAAAAAGAGAAGGTTTTACAAAGGTTAGCAGTATGGGTGTTTTTTACATTTTATTGTGTTCAAAAAAACCTCAACTTTTAAAGTTAAGGTTTTTATCTGTACTCAAGGTGGGAATCGAACCCACACTCCCGAAAGAACTGGATTTTGAATCCAGCGCGTCTACCAATTCCGCCACTTGAGCAAGTAAATAATAGCAATGCAAAGCTAATAAATATTTTTAGTTTTAATATCGAATTTTTCATTCAAACTCATTAAATAATTTATATTTTTGTGGCAACAACAACAAAATACAACTAAATGTCTATAAATCAACTTACACCCAAGCTTTTTGCTTGTTCACAAAGTACTGCTTTAGGAGCAAAGATAGCTAAAGAATATGGTGCAGAATTAGGAAATGTAATTACAACACATTTTAGCGATGGTGAATTTCAACCAGCTTTTGAAGAATCTGTTAGAGGAAGAAGAGTTTTTTTAATTGGTTCAACATTTCCAACAGCAGATAATTTAATGGAAATGTTATTAATGATAGATGCAGCAAAAAGAGCATCTGCAAGACATATTACTGCAGTAATGCCATATTTTGGTTGGGCAAGACAAGACAGAAAAGATAAACCAAGAGTAGCTATTGGCGCTAAATTAGTGGCAAATTTACTACAAGTAGCAGGTGCTACTAGAATTATGACAATGGATTTACATGCAGATCAGATTCAAGGTTTTTTTGAAAAACCAGTAGATCATCTATATGCTTCAACAATTTTTATGCCTTATATAGAGAGTTTAAAACTTGAAAACTTAACAATTGCATCACCAGATATGGGAGGTTCTAAAAGAGCGTATGCCTATTCAAAACATTTACTTTCGGATGTTGTAATTTGTTATAAACAGCGTAAAAAAGCCAATGTAATAGGGCATATGGAATTAATTGGTGATGTAAATGGTAAAAATGTAATTTTGGTTGATGATATGATTGATACAGGTGGAACCTTAGCTCACGCTGCAGATCTAATGATTGAAAGAGGGGCGTTAAGCGTTAGAGCAATTTGTACACACCCAATTTTATCTGGAGGAGCCTATGATAAAATAGAAAAATCAGGATTAACAGAATTAATTGTTTCTGATACAATTCCTCTAAAAAAGGAGACATCTAAAATTAAAGTTGTATCTTGCGCGCCATTATTTGCGGATGTTATGCATAAAGTGCAAGAAAACACTTCAATTAGTGGACAATTTTTAATGTAACAAAATTAATAAAAAAGTAATGAAATCAATTACAATTAAAGGATCAAAAAGAGAAAGCGTAGGAAAGGTAGCAACCAAAGCCTTACGTAATGCTGGTATGGTTCCTTGCGTTATTTACGGAGGAGATAAACCAGTGCATTTTTCTGCAGAAGAAAAAGCATTTAAAAGTTTAGTATATACTCCAAATGTATATACCGCAACAATTAATGTTGATGGAGAAAAAATACTAACAATTTTACAAGACATTCAGTTTCATCCAGTAACTGATAAAATTTTACATGTAGATTTTTATCAATTATTTGATGATAAAGAAGTTACAATGAATATTCCTGTAAAATTAACAGGAACTTCACCAGGTGTATTAAATGGTGGATCTTTACGTTTTACAAACCGTAAATTAAAAATTAAAGCATTACCAGCAAATCTTCCAGATTTTGTTACTGCTGATATATCTGGCTTAAAGATTGGAAGTAAATTAGTTTTATCATCTTTATTTAATGATGATTATACATTTATGCACCCAGAAAATACAGTTGTAGTACAAGTTAGAACTTCTAGAAATGCAACTGTTGCAGCAGATGAAGAAGAAACTGAAGCTACACCAGCTGCAGAATAATTTTATATTCTAAATAAATTATAAAAAGCGTTACTGTTTTAGTAACGCTTTTTTATTGTCTAGAATTTATTTCAGTAACTTATAGTATTTTTGCTAAATGAACTTAAAAGAATTCTTTTATAAAATATTTAGAATTAAAGTTGAAACTAAAGAAGAATTGATGAAGAAATTTTTAATTGTTGGTTTAGGTAATATTGGTGAAAAATACACAAATACACGTCATAATATAGGTTTTAAAATTCTTGATGAAGTTGCAAAAGAACACAATGCTACTTTTGAAACTGAAAAGCTAGGAGATGTTGCTAATTTTAGATTTAAAGGAAGAACTTTTATTTTGTTAAAGCCAAGTACGTTTATGAATTTAAGTGGAAAAGCAGTTAAATATTGGATGCAGCAAGAGAAAATTGCTATTGAAAATATTTTAATTATTACAGATGATATAAATATCGATTTTGGTACCATAAGATTAAAAGCAAAAGGTTCTGCTGGTGGTCATAATGGTTTAAAAGATATTCAAGAGAAATTAAATACCCAACAATATGCTCGTTTTAGATTTGGAGTTGGTGGTAATTATAGTAGAGGAAAACAAGTAGATTTTGTTTTAGGAGAATGGAATAAGGAAGAAACTAGCCAATTAATAGAGCGTTTACCAATATCAGCAAAAGTAATAACTTCTTTTGGTACGGCTGGCTTAGCTAACACCATGAATACTTTTAATGGAAAATAAAAAAAGCTATTTTAATTTAATAAAAACAGCTTTTTAAAATATAGTATATTTTGTAAATTATTGTCTTACAAATTTAACTTCGCCATTAGCTTTAGTTGTAATTGGTTCAATAGTTTTTTCGGCTTCTTGGGTAATCGTAAAAGAAGTTTCATTAAAAACGGTAACATTAAAAGTTTTATCTAAATACTCGTTTCCTAAGAAATCATCTTGAGATGAGTTAAAAGTAATTGTGTTTTCGGTTGCATTCACACTAAATGTTCCAGAATCAGTAAAACTAACAATTGAAGAATCTTCTGTGCTAGTACCACCAACTACACTTGTTGTTGTTGTAACACTATATTGCCCTGAAACAGTGTAAGAACCACTAGAATTTAAAACAAAATCAATCTGAAAAATATCCCCAATAATTTTTATTGTAGAAAATGTTGCAGATACACCTGTAGTTACTTCTGTAGATAAATCTACATCAACATTAAAGCTATTCATATTATAAGTACCCGCAATATTAGATGTTGATAATGTGTAAATAGGTGTTTCATCACTATCACTACAACTTATAAGTGTTAAAGATAAAAATAAAAAGAAAGTAATTTTAAGAAATTTCATGATAAATATTTTTTTGTAAAATATAACTTATTAAAAGTCAAGATATTGTTAGTAATTTGGTTTTTAGATAAATTTTTAATTTTCACTAGCATACCATTCTGCAAAAGAAGTATCTGTTTCTTGTAATTTTATAGAATGCAGCTTAATGTTTTTTGGTAATCTACTTTTAATTTTTTTTGCAAAATCTATTACCATCATTTCACTAGTTGGCTGATAATCAACTAAAATAACATGATGATCTCTTGCTTTTAATTCTTTTGCTAGCTCAATATGAGGCGTGTTTTTATTAAAAACAGTTGCATGATCAAACAAATCAACAATTTCTTCTTTTACAATTTTTTTTAGGTCAGAAAAATCGATAACCATTCCAAATTTTACGTTAGTATTATCTGTAATTGGTTTGCCAGAAACGGTTACAGATAGCTTGTAAGAATGACCGTGAACGTTTTTACACTTGCCATCATATCCGTATAATGCATGCCCAGTTTCAAAGTTGAATTGTTTTGTAATTCTAATAGTACTCATTAACGTCTGTTTCTAAATTTGTTATAAAAATAGACAATAACTAATACTATTGCTAAAACTAAAAATAAATAATCTCCTCCCATTTTTTATAATTTTAAATATAATTAATCAACTAAAAATTTTTGTAAAACATCAGCAATTTTTCTGTTGTCAGATAATTGCGGAATTTTATTTTGCCCACCAAATTTACCAATAGACTTCATATATTCATGAAAACCACCTTTTTTTACCTTACTTATTTTAAGAGGGCGCAGTACTTTTCCTTCAATTAAATCGAAATAATAAATATTTTGTTGCTGCATAGAAGCATCAATTTTTGATGCAAATTCTTCTAAATTTTCTGGTTCATTTTCAAATTCTATAAACCACTCATGATAAGGTAAACCACTTTCTGGATTTACTTGAGGTGCTACTGTAAACTCACTAATATTGGTTGCTGTTCCTAAAATGGAATCATTCAATGCTTTTTCTACTTCTTTACCAATAACGTGCTCGCCAAAGGCAGATATAAAATGTTTTATTCTTCCAGTAACTTTTATTCTGTAAGGTTTTGTAGATGTAAATTCTACTGTATCACCAATATTGTAACCCCATAAACCAGCTGTTGTGTTTAAAATGATTACATAATTAACGCCTACTTTTACATCTTTTAAAGAAATTCTTGTAGGATTTTCATCATAAAATTCTGTTGCAGGAATAAATTCATAAAAGATTCCAGAATTTAATTGCAACAACATTCCTTTTGCTGTTTGCGAATCTTGATAAGCTATAAAACCTTCTGAAGCTGGATACAATTCTATATAATCTATTTTTTTACCAATTAAGGCTTCAAACTTGTTTTTATATGGTTCAAAATTTACACCACCATAAATGAAGAAGTTAAAATTTGGAAAAATTTCTGTAATACTTTTGCCAGTTTTTTCGATTAATTTTTCAAAATACATTTGTACCCAAGATGGAATTCCGCTAATTACAGACATGTCTTCGTTGATTGTTTCATCAACAATTGCATTTACTTTGGTATCCCAATCTTCAATACAGTTGGTTTCCCAACTTGGTAATCTGTTTTTTAATAAATATTTAGGTACGTAATGAGCAACAATACCACTTAATCTTCCTAAGTTAACACCATTTTTATCTTCTAAAATTGGACTTCCTTGTAAAAAAATCATTTTTCCATTTACAAAACTTGCATCATTTTTTTCAAGAATATAAAACAACAAAGCATTTCTTGCAGCTTTAATATGTGTTGGCATAGATTCTTTAGTAATCGGAATAAATTTTGCTCCAGAAGTTGTGCCAGAAGTTTTGGCATAATAGAGTGGTTTTCCTGTCCAAAGAATATCAGATTCTCCAGCAACCATTCTATCAATATAAGGTCTTAAACCCTCGTAATCATTTACTTTTACATTATTTTTAAAATCTTCATAAGAAGAAATATTTTTAAAATTATGGTCTTTTCCAAAAGCTGTATTTTTAGCTTTAGAAATTAGATTTTTAAAAACTTTATCTTGAGTTTTTAATGGATTATTTGCCCATTTAAAAACACGTTTTGTAGCAATTTTTGCAAACGGAATTGCAAATATAGATTTTATGCTCATTATTTAAAATTGATCAAATTTGTTGGATTTATTGCATAACCACCACTCCAAAGTTCAAAATGCAAATGTGGTCCAGTTGTTAAAACTCCTGTAGAACCAACGCTGGCAATTACTTCTCCAGATTTTACAAAATCTCCTTGTTGTTTTAGTAAATTACCATTGTGTTTGTACACAGAAATATAATCTTTGGCGTGTTTTAATATAATAACATATCCGGTTTCTGTGGTCCAGCCAGAAAAAATAACGGTTCCATCTGCAATTGCTTTAATTGGAGAGTTTATTTTAGCAACAATATCTACAGCTAAATGTTTAGAAGTAGCATCGTAATTTTGAGAAATATTTCCTTTTAATGGTGCAAAAAACACAATTTTAACTTTATCACTTGTGTTATTTAAGATTGGAAAACTCTCTTCGCTTTCAATTTTTTCTCTAAATAAAGATTCTTCTTTTGATGCGTTTAATAAGCTATCTTGAACACTAAATTTTTTAGCATCAATTTGAATAGAATCTATAAAACCTGCTTCAATTTCACCTGTTAAAACTGGTTGAATAATTTTAGTATAGTTATTTAAAAGCGTTAATTTTCTTTTTAAGGAATCTGTTTGAAATGCTAATTTTGTTGCTTTTATTTTTAATTCTGTAGATGAATATCCAGGTATAAAGTGCTTTACAGGTGTAAATGTGATAAATGCTGTGGTAAGTAAAATTAACAGGAATGTTAAAATTCCGCCCAGCACAAAAACATTCAACATAGATAGTTTTAAAGAAAAACGTTCTTCAAAAGTTTCTTCATTAAGTACTACTAACCTGTATTTATCAGTTAGTTTTTCTTTTAATTTTCCTTTTTTTTTGTTTTGATGCTCCACAAAATGGGTTTAAAATGCTATAATTAGACAACGTAAAAATAGCGAAACTATTTTTTATAAAAATTCATTTCATCAATGTATTCCCAAACTTCTTTGGTTAACATAGGTTGGATATTCTTTTTTTGTTGAATTCCATTTCTTATCATAGTTGATGAAATTTCAACAACGGGTGCATTAACTAGATGTATTTTTGGATGATTTTCAAATTGAGTTTCTACTTTTCCTACAGAAATTCTTGGATATACATAAATGTGATGATGCTCTAAAATTGTCTCAAAATTTTTCCATTTATGAAAACTTTTCAAATTATCTTCTCCCATAATCAAACAAAATTCTTTATCAGAATACATATCAGAAATATGTGCTAAGGTATGAACAGTATAGTTTGGTTGAGGCAATTTAAATTCAATATTAGATGGTTTCATTTTAGGATAATTCTCTGTTGCTCTGTAAACCAACTCAAAACGATGGTGGTTTTCTAGTAAAGAACTTTTCTTTTTAAAAGGATTATGAGGTGTAACTACCATCCAAATTTCGTCTAAGTCAGAATTTTCAACCATATGATTTGCAATAATTAAATGCCCTACATGAATTGGGTTGAAAGTACCAAAATATAAACCTATTTTACTCATATTTTTAAATTAGAATATAGAGAAGAGTTGAAAGAAAATAGACTTTAAAAACCAACTCTTATTCTTTTATCTTATTTTTTGCCTAATTTTCATTTAACTCCAAAAAACTAGTAACTAAATCTTCTGCTTCTTTTAAGGCAACATCTAATTCGTAGTTTTTAATAATTTTATCAAATTGAGGTGCAGTAGCTAATTCTACAGAAGCTTTTGCAATTCTCATATTTATTTTTTCTTCACTTTCAGTTTTACGTTTTTTTAGCCTAATTTTTAGCTCATCAACACTAGGTGGTTTTACAAAAACCGATAATGTTTGATCTGGAAATTTCTTTTTAATTCGAAGGCCACCAACAACATCAATGTCAAAAATAACATGTTTTTTTAGAGCCCAAATACGTTCTATTTCATTTTTTAAAGTGCCGTAAAAATTATCTCTATATACTTCTTCCCATTCTAAAAAATCATCATTTTTAATATGATTCTTAAAATCTTTTAAAGAGATAAAATAATAATCAACTCCATTTTTTTCAAAACCTCTTGGTTCTCTAGATGTTGCAGAAATTGAAAACTCTAAATTAAATTTTTCTTGCTTTAGTAAATGACGTACAATTGTTGTTTTACCTGAACCAGAAGGTGCAGAAAACACAAATAATTTTCCTTTAAAATCTGACATTTATAATACGTTTAATATCTGTTCTTTAATTTGTTCTAATTCGTTTTTCATTTGAATTACTGCTTTTTGCATCGGTGCAAAATTAGCTTTAGAACCGGTTGTGTTAATCTCCCTTCCCATTTCTTGAACAATAAATCCTAATTTTTTCCCATTAGAATCTGGTGTTTCTAAAGTTTCTAAGAAATAATCTAAATGATTTGCCAAACGCACTTTTTCTTCATTAATATCTAATTTTTCTAGATAATAAATAAGTTCTTGTTCAAAACGATTTTCATCTGTATCAACCTTTAAATCATCAATTGCTTTTTGCAAACGTGTTTTTACGTTTTCAATTCTATCAGCATCTAAAGCTTTTACTTCTTCTAAATATTTTTTGATGTTTGTAATTCTTTCTTTAAAATCAATTTCTAAAGAAGCAGCTTCATCAATTCTATATTGTACAATTTCTTTAATGGCTTCATCTATGTTTTGATTGATAAGATTCCACTCATTTTCATCTAATTCTTCTCGTTCAGTTTTTAACGCATCTGGCATTGAAATAGCCATTTTTAAAAGCTCAACATCTTGGTCAGAACCTACAAAAAGTGTGTTTCTTAATTGTTCAACATATTGTTTAACAACAGCTTTATTAACGGTTGTAGAAGTTTCATCGGCAGTCATTTCAACATAAATTGAAAAATCTACTTTTCCTCTAACTAAAGAACTAGCTAATTTTTTACGAACAGAAAGTTCTTTTTCTTTGTAGTAAGAAGGAATTCTAACGTTTAAATCTAAATTTTTACTATTTAAAGATTTTATTTCTATGGTTACTTTTTTGGTTGGCAATTGCAACACGGTTTTTCCATAACCAGTCATAGATTGAATCATACAATCAATTGTTTTTAAATGAGCAGCAAATATACCTTTTTATTTGGAGGATTTTGGTGCTTGTTTGGTAACAATAAATACTCCTAAAAAAATTAATAGTGCAGCTATTATTTTGGTTTTGTTTAAAGAATCGCTACCAACAATTAATGCATATATAGTAGCAATTAAAGGTTGTAAGTAAATAAAAACACTTACAGAAGTTGGTTTTAATTTAGAAAGTGCAAAAAGATTAAATAAATAAGTTATACAGGTAGTAAATAAAACTATAAAACCTGCTTTTAAATAAATTGATGTTGGCATAATTGCCCAAGAAACTTCGGTTAGTTCTATCAATCCAAAAGGGGTTACAAAAAGTAAACCAAATAAATAAAGCCATTTAATAAACACAATAGGATTGTATTTTGCTATTAGTTTTTTTACCAAAACCAAATACAAACCATAAGAAGCTGCATTAATAAAAACTAAAAAATTACCAAGGTTAGAACTATTTTGATCTGTACTCTGATTACTACCGTAAACAATTAAAATAATGGTACCAATTAAACCAATGATTACTCCAATTATTTTTCTTCTAACAAGTTTTTCTTTCAATAATAAACTAGAAAAAAGTAAAACTAACATTGGTGATGTTACCATCATTACAGAGGCACTTATTGGAGATGTCAAACTTAAACCTTTAAAAAAAGTTAACATATTTAAGCCTACACCAAAAAAAGCGGCTAGTAAGATTTTTTTATAATCGCCCTTTTCTATTTTTTTTGATGTTACAAACAAGCCTAAAAACCAAAATACAGCAGTTGCTCCAATAACTCTTAGCAAAATAAGACCATAAGGTTTTATATATAATGGCATAATATCTTTAGCAATCGTATATGTTACCCCATAAATTAAAGTAGCAATAGAAACTGTAATTAGTGCTAAAACTCTTGTATTCATTGTTTATTTAATGAGACGCAAAGTTGATGATATTTTTCTGATAAGCACAAAAAAAGAGTTTCAAAAAAAAGAAACTCTTTAACTTTTGTTTATTAACAACAAACAACATTATATTGTATTGTGCTACATTTGTAAGAATAACTTACCAAAATGAAAATACATCACTTAGCAAAATCAAATTCTATTTTAAACACTTTTATATCAGAAATTAGAGATTCTAATATTCAGAAAGATTCTTTACGTTTTCGTAGAAATATTGAAAGAATTGGAGAAATTTTAAGTTATGAAATCAGTAAAAAATTAAATTACAATCTAATTAATGTTCAAACCCCTTTAGGAAACAAAAAAGTGAATGTATTTAATAACGACGTTGTTTTATGTTCCATTTTAAGAGCCGGTTTGCCTTTACATCAAGGATTGTTAAATTATTTTGATAAAGCAGAAAATGCTTTTATATCTGCTTACAGGCATCACCCAAATAATAATGAAGAATTTGAAATAGTTGTTGAGTATTTTGCATCTCCATCAATAAAAGGTAAAACCTTGTTATTGGCAGATCCAATGTTGGCAACTGGTCAATCTTTAGTTGCAGTTTATCAAGCTATAAAAAAACATGGTATTGCAAAGGAAATTCATATTGTAGCCGTTATTGGTTCTGAAGAAGGAATCGAATTTATCAAAAATAATTTTCCAGAAAACACCCATTTATGGATTGCAGATATTGATGCTAACTTGAATGATAAAGGTTATATAATTCCTGGTTTAGGTGATGCTGGAGATTTGGCTTTTGGTCAAAAACTATAGCAAAAAATAGATTATAAAGATACTTGCTAAAAACAAATATAAAACTCCATTTTTAATCAGTTTTTTGTTGATTAATTCAATACCATTTGCAATAATAACTGATGTTGGAAAAAGAATAAAAATAAGTTCTGCTACTTTATTTTCCGGAGAAAAAAGTATATAAATAATAGAAATAAATAAATTGATAAGTAGTAAAATCCAACTATTTCTAAAAGAATTACTTACAGAAAATGTTTTTGGTGATTTAAAAAAAACTGAGATAAAACTTAAAACTAAAATGCCTAAAATAAACCACAAATATTTTGTTTCTGTTAAAGAACTGATGTCAAAATTTGTATTTGGTAAGAATAGTGAAGTAAATTCTGTTGTTTTATCGTTCCAAAACAAATAACTAAAGTAGACCATTAACGGAGCTAAAAACCCAGTTAAAGGAACCAAAATTGTGTAAATTGTTACTTTTTGGTGCATATAAATAGCGGCAAGAAGTAATACAAAAAACAACACTGTAAAAGGCTCAATAATAAAAGAAATACCAAGCCAAAAACCACTATCAAACAGTTTTGAGGTTATTACTTTATTAGAGTGTAAACTATAAATTTTTCTTAAAAACAAAAGATTTAAAATACATAAAATCAGTATTTTATATGATTTTAATTCAGGTAGAATTATAATAAGAGAAATTGTAAAAACAAAGTAAGAATATGTATTGTCAAAAGTTAAATTGTTTCTAGTAACAATAAAATTAAAAAAGAAAAAAACACTTAAAAAAATAACTAATAATAAACAAAAATAAAGCAGATTATTAAGAGTAAATCCATCTGTAAGAAAATGACTAATAGAAAAACTTAAAAAAAAGAATAAAAAGAAAATAAGTAAGCTTATAAAATTAATGGGTTTAGATTTATCTAAAAAATTGCCTAGCATTGTTTCTTTTGTTATTTTTGCTGCGTAAAGATAATTAAGTTATGATAGCAAGCAATATTTTTAGATGGATTGGTAGTTTATTTACTGATTTTTTATTCCTACCCTTTAAGTGGTTACGTTTAGATTTAGCAACTGCAGATGCTGGTTGGTGGATTTCAAATGCTGTAAATTGGGGTTTTTTGGTTGTTCTTTTAATTTTGTTTGCATATTGGATGAAAGAATCTAAAAGATTTGTAACTGAAGGTACAGAAGACAGAGCTTAATTTTATACCTTGGGAAGCAAAAACAAATTAAAACGTTTCAAAGAAAATGAAACGTTCCAAAATGTCATTCAACCAACAAGAGAAGAAGTTGTAACTAACTTTTCTTTGAAAGGAAAATGGCATTCTTTTTTTAAAAACAATAATCCAATTGTTGTTGAACTAGGTTGTGGTAAAGGAGAATATACCATTGCTTTGGCAAGAAAAAATCCAAACAAAAATTATATTGGTATCGATATTAAAGGAGCTCGTTTTTGGAGAGGAGCAAAAACTGCTATCGAAGAAAATTTACCCAATGTTGCTTTTGTAAGAACTCAAATTGAGTTGGTAGATTTTATTTTTGCAGAAAATGAAGTTTCAGAAATCTGGATTACTTTTCCAGATCCGCAAATAAAATACCAACGTACAAAGCATAGAATGACCAATGCTACTTTTCTAAAAAAGTACCATCATATTTTAAATGAAGAAGGAATCATGAATTTAAAAACGGATTCTGAGTTTATGCATGGTTATACATTAGGTTTGTTGCAAGGAGAAGGGCATGAAATTTTATATGCAAACCATACAGTATATAAAAACGAAGGCGCACCAAAAGAGGTTACAGAAACGCAAACTTTCTACGAAAACCAATATTTAGCAATTAATAAACCCATTACCTATATTCAATTTCGATTGAAATATTAATACCTTTTTTGTACTTTCACAAAGTGAAAGAATCGGATAATTTTTTTGAAAAAACATACAAAGTAGCACGTTTAATTCCTTTCGGAAGAGTAACAAGTTATGGAGCAATTGCAACTTATTTAGGTGCAGCAAGATCAGCAAGAATGGTAGGTTGGGCAATGAACAAAGCGCATAATTTAGATGATATTCCTGCGCACAGAGTTGTTAACAGAAAAGGATTATTAACAGGAAAACACCATTTTGATGGCACAAACCTAATGCAACAATTATTAGAAAATGAAGGTATTGTTGTGGTTGAAAATCAAATTCAAGATTTAGAACAAGTCTTTTGGAATCCTATGGAAGAGTTGACTTAGTGTTTTCTAATTTGTCTAAAATCAATTTGAAGAATTTTTAAAATTTGTGTTTATTTTTTATTTTATAAATTACACTTATTAAAACATAAATAAACAAAATTTATTCCCTTTATTTTCTTGTAAGTTAGACGTATCTTTGTAATCCAGATTAAATAAAGATAAGACGTGAGTTTTAACAAGCAAGATATATACAAGGCCTTAGAAACGATTACTGCTCCCGGAGAAGGTAAAAGTTTAATAGAAAATAAAAACGTTACCAATGTTGTTATTTTTGGTGATGAAGTAAATGTTGATGTAACAATTAGTAATCCAACTTTGCAAGCAAAAAAGAAGATTGAAACTGAAATTACAAAAGCAATCAAAACAAATGTTGGTGAACATATTGATGTAAAAATCAATTTAAAAGTAGAAAAACCGGCACCAAAAGCAAATCCAAATTTAATTCGTGGAAAAGAAATTCCAAATATTAAAAATATCATTGCAATTGCTTCTGGTAAAGGTGGGGTTGGTAAATCTACAATAACAGCAAATACAGCAATTTCATTAGCCAAAATGGGTTTTAGTGTTGGAGTTTTAGATGCAGATGTTTATGGCCCATCACAACATATTATGTTTGATGTTGAAAAAGAAAAACCGCTTTCAATAAATATAGAAGGCCGTTCTAAAATGAAACCAATAGAAAATTACGGCGTAAAATTATTGTCTTTAGGATTTTTTACAGATCCTAATCAAGCAGTAATTTGGAGAGGCCCTATGGCTTCTAAAGCATTAAATCAATTAATTTTTGATGCAGCTTGGGGCGAATTAGATTTTTTGTTAATTGATTTACCTCCTGGAACAGGTGATGTGCATTTATCAATAGTGCAAGCATTACCAATAAATGGGGCAGTTGTAGTAAGTACACCTCAAAATATTGCGTTGGCAGATGCTAAAAAAGGGGTTGCTATGTTTCAACAAAACAGTATAAAAGTGCCAGTTTTAGGAATCATAGAAAATATGGCGTATTTTACACCAGAAGAATTGCCAAATAATAAATATTATATCTTTGGAAAAGATGGTGCAAAGAATTTGGCAGAAGATATTGATACCAAGTTTTTAGGCGAAATTCCATTAGTACAAAGCATAAGAGAAGCTGGTGATGTAGGTCATCCAGTAGCTTTACAAGAAGGTACAGTTTTAGAGAAATCATTTAATGAAATTACTAAAGAAATGGTTTCAGAATTATTAAAAAGAAATGCAAATTTACCGCCAACAGAAGTGGTAAGAATTACTACAATGAGTGGTTGTAGTTCCGTAAAAAAATAAGAGATATGACAGCAGAAGAAACACTAAGTAATGTAGAAAAAGCGTTAGAGGAAATTCGTCCTTTTTTAATGAGTGATGGAGGAAATATAAAACTACTTTCTATTGAGGATTCTATTGTAAAAGTACAATTACAAGGTGCTTGTACAGGTTGTTCTGTAAACCAAATGACACTTAAAAATGGTGTTGAAGCAACCATAAAAAAGTATGCTCCGCAGATTGCTGAGGTTATAAATGTTGCTTAATTGATAAAAAAATAGAATCATGTTAGCTTTAAATGCAATCCCTTTTTTTCCTTATGAAAATGGCTTAGATTTTTTAGGTTTAATCGGTTTTTCTTTTTTTGCTTTTCTGACAGTCTCAATTCTAATGTGGTACTACAACAAAATCCCAAAAAGCCAATCTTCTAAAGATGAATTAGAAAACCCAATTTATCAAACAAAAGATATATTATTACAATCAAATAGTTTTGATGCCAACTTTATAATTGCTGAAAAAACAACTTCAACTTCGACAAAGCTTATATTATATGTGCTTATTGCTTTTATAGTTGTTATTCCTGTAGATCAACTTTTTAGTGTTGTAAATTCATTCTATTAGGTTTTTCAAAAATCTCCTTTCATTTTTGTATATTTGAGCAATTAACGAAATCGATTGAAATGTTTCTAGATTTATTAATACACTTAAAATTCCTTATAAAGCGCAATCCAGAATGATTGATTAAATGAGTCTTGAATCATTTAATTTTTAATCATTTAATACTAAAACATGCCTTTTTATCATAAATTAGGGAATATACCACCTAAAAGACACACACAGTTTCGTAAAAAAGACGGTAGTTTATATTACGAACAATTGTTTGGTACTATTGGTTTCGACGGAATGTCTACCAACAGTTATCATGAACATAGACCAACAATGGTCAAAAAAATTGGTAAACAATATTCAGTAAAGCCAAAAATTGCCAAAGCAAATAATATTCAATCTTACAGATTTCGAGGATTTCAAGTTGCGCCAGAAAATGATTATTTAGATAGCAGAAAAATTGTTTTAACAAATTCTGATTGTAATATTATTTTATCGGCACCAAAAGAATCGACAAAAGATTATTTTTATAAAAATACAGATGCAGATGAGGTAATTTTCATCCATAAAGGAACCGGTAAATTAAGAACACATCTTGGAAATATCCATTTTAAATACGGAGATTACTTAGTAATTCCTCGCGGAATTATTTACAAATTAGATTTTGATGATGAGAATAACCGCCTTTTTATAGTTGAATCTTACAGTCCTGTTTACACACCAAAACGTTATAGAAACTGGTTTGGTCAATTATTAGAACATTCACCATTTTGTGAGCGAGATTTAAGAAGACCACAAGAGTTAGAAACTTATAACGAGTTGGGAGATTTTTTAATCAAAGTAAAAAAGCAAGGAGAAATTATTGAAATGACCTACGCTTCACATCCTTTTGATGTGGTAGGTTATGATGGTTACAATTTCCCATACGCATTTTCAATTCACGATTTTGAGCCAATTACTGGTAGAATTCATCAACCGCCACCAGTTCATCAAACATTTGAAACCAATGCATTTGTAATTTGCAGTTTTGTACCGCGTTTGTATGACTACCATCCAAACTCAATTCCTGCACCTTATAATCACAGTAATATAGATTCTGATGAAGTTTTGTATTACGTAGATGGCGATTTTATGAGTAGAAATGACATCGATCAAGGTCATATTTCATTACATCCAGCAGGAATTCCTCATGGACCACATCCAGGTACTACGGAAAAAAGCATTGGTAAAACAAAAACAGAAGAATTGGCAGTTATGGTAGATACTTTTAAACCGTTGATGGTTACGGAAGAAGCTATGAAAATTGCCGATGAAGATTACTATAAAAGTTGGTTGGAGTAAATTAGAAAAAAGAATCGAGAAGAAAGAAAACAGAGTGTGAGCGTTAGAAAAAGACATAACTACAAAAATTTAAAGATTTGGAAAATTGGAATCGAAATTGTAGATGATGTTTATTCTATAATTGGAGAATTTCCTAAAGACGAAAAATTTGGGTTAATATCTCAAATTAGTAGATGTTCTGTTTCAATACCAAGTAATATTGCAGAAGGTTCATCAAGAACAGATAAGTCTTTTTCTCATTTTATTGATATCTCTTTAGGTTCTTCCTTCGAACTCGAAACACAACTAATTATAGCATTTAAAAGAAACTACATTAATAAAAAACAATTAACAAAGATTGAATTAAAGATTCAAGAATTTCAAAAGATGACAATGAGTTTTCAAAACAAGCTCTAAAAGGTCTCTTTTCTTGTTTCTCTTTTCTTTCTTCTATAATAGATTAAGATGGATAAAAAAGATATAAAATCAGTAAACTACGGTTTAGAAAAAATATTTGAAGGAGCACAAGATTTCCTTCCATTACTAGGAACAGATTACGTAGAGTTTTACGTTGGTAACGCAAAACAAGCTGCACATTTTTACAAAACAGCATTTGGGTTTCAATCATACGCATATCGTGGATTAGAAACAGGTTCAACGGATTCTGTGAGTTATGTTTTAACTCAAGACAAAATAAAATTAATGCTAACAACTCCATTAAACAGTAAATCGCCAATAAACGATCATATTGTAAAACATGGAGATGGCGTAAAAATAGTAGCGCTTTGGGTAGAAGATGCAAGAAAATCTTACGAAGAAACAACATCAAGAGGTGCAAAATCTTATATGGAACCAACTGTAGAATCAGATGAATTTGGAGAAGTAGTAAGAGCAGGAATATATACCTACGGAGAAACTGTACATATGTTTGTAGAACGTAAAAATTACAACGGTCCATTTTTACCAGGTTTTCAAAAATGGGAATCAGATTACAATCCGCCTACTTCTGGTTTAAAATACATAGATCATATGGTTGGTAATGTAGGTTGGAATCAAATGAACAAATGGGTAAAATTCTATGAAGACGTTATGGGGTTTGTTAATTTTTTATCTTTTGATGACAAACAAATTCACACAGAATACTCGGCATTAATGAGTAAGGTAATGTCTAATGGAAATGGGCGAATCAAATTTCCAATAAACGAACCGGCAGAAGGAAAAAAACGTTCTCAAATTGAAGAATATTTAGATTTTTACGAAGGTTCTGGAGTGCAGCATATTGCTATGGCAACTGATGATATTATTAAAACGGTTTCGCAATTAAAAGCAAACGGAATAGAGTTTTTATCAACGCCGCCAGAAGAATATTACAGAGCAGTACCTGGTAGATTAGAAGAACATAGTCATGAATTAAGAGAAGATATCGAAAAATTAAAAGGCTTAGGAATTATGATAGATGCAGATGAAGAAGGCTATTTATTACAAATTTTTACAAAACCAGTAGAAGATAGGCCAACGTTGTTTTTTGAAATCATTCAAAGAATGGGAGCAAGAGGTTTTGGAGCAGGTAATTTTAAAGCATTGTTTGAATCTATAGAAAGAGAACAAGCAAAAAGAGGAACACTTTAAATAAACGAATATTTACAACGCTAAAAATTAAAATGAACAAGCCACTAAAGTTACTTTTAAAATTAGTTGAAAAACTAACGAAAGGAAATCCTATTCTTAGAATTTTGATTTATACGGTTTTAGTGGCTTGTTTTGTTTTTATCTTGATTTCAATCTTTACTTATTTCAACAAATAAATTAGATTTTCAAAAAAAAGTCTTGTTTCTTTGTTTTTTATCTTGATTCTAATAAAATAATGAACAGAGACGAAATTTTAAAAGCAATAGAAGAAAAGTACGATAAACTTGGAGTACCTGTTGACGCTATGTTAGAGGGTTTGCTTCATAGTACACCAATTACGTATTGGGATTATATACAAACAGATGCCCTTTTAGGCTTACAAACTCCAAGAACTACGCAACCAGATGAAATGGTTTTTATCATGTATCATCAGGTAAATGAGTTGTTGTTTAAAATGATTTTATGGGAAATTGAGCAAGTTGCCAAACCTATAGAAATTTCTGCCGAAAAATTTGCAATGCATTTAGGTAGGGTTAGTAGATATTTTGATATGTTATGCAGTTCTTTTACTGTAATGGCAGACGGAATGGAGCGTGAACAATATCTTAAATTTAGAAACACTTTAACACCAGCAAGTGGTTTTCAATCAGCGCAATACCGTAAAATTGAGTTTGCGTCTACAGAACTAATCAATTTAATAGATGTTCGTTATAGAGATACAATTGATAGAAACTCATCATTTAAAAACGCATACAATCATTTGTATTGGCAAGCAGCAGGTAAAAATTATACAACAGGACAAAAATCGACCTTATTAAATCTTTTTGAAAAGAAATATAAGGGAGATTTTATCAATTTTATGGAAGATTATAATGATATTAATTTATCACTTAAATTTAAGCAATTGCCTAAAGATGTTCAAGAAAATGAAGAATTAATAAAAGCTATGCGTCATTACGATTATACTGTAAATGTAAAATGGGTAATGGCTCATTACAATGCCGCTGGTAAATATATTGGAGGAAAAGACAAAGATTTAGAAGCTACTGGTGGTAGTAGTTGGCGTAAATATATGCATCCTAAATATCAACGAAGAATTTTTTACCCCTATTTATGGAGTGAAGAAGAGTTGAAAAATTGGGGAACATTTTAGGTAGAAAATTTTAGTTTTTTGAAAACAAATTTCTCAACAAAACGTTAAAAAAGGCATTTACAGAATATTGTATATGTCTTTTTTGTTTTTGGAATGGTAATTGTCATTACTTTTTTATAAGTTTGAATTTCTATGAAAAAATATATTTTAACCTTTTTAATTTTATTTTTCTTAACAACGGTTTTTAGTCAAAGAAAAACTTCTGCATATAAAAGTGGTGAATGGTTGCGCTATAAAATGAGTTATAGTGGTTGGTTAAGAGCTGGAACTGCAATTTTAGAAGTTAATGAAAAAAATTTAAGAGGTAAAAAAGTTTTTCATGCTAAGGGTACTGGATGGACTTCTGGACCTATAAAATGGTTTTTTAAAGTTGATGATTTGTATGAATCTTATTTTGATAAAGAGACTGTAAAACCATATTTATTTAAAAGAAAAATTGATGAAGGTGGTTATAAAAAACATAGGATAACTTCTTTCAATTATCGATCTAAAAAAGCATATATACAAGATTTTACTCAGCAAAAAGATACTTCTGTAGCATTTTCTAATGTGCAAGATATGATGTCTTCTTTTTATTATTTAAGAAACTATGATTTTTCAAATCTGAAAAAAGGAAAAGAAATAAAATTAGATATGTTCTTAGATTCTCAAGTTTATCCTTTTAGACTTCGTTTTTTAGGCAAAGAAACTTTAAGTACAAAATTCGGAAAAATTAAATGTTTGATTTTTAAACCTTTAGTTCAGTCTGGAAGAATTTTTAAAGAACAAGAAAGTGTAACTATTTGGATTACTGATGATGCAAATAAAATACCTATAAAAATGAGTGCCTCTCTAGCTGTTGGATCTTTAAGAGCAGAATTAGAAGATTATAAGGGCTTAGCAAATTCTTTTCAAAAAAATTAGAAAAACTTTAACGAAACCCTTGTAGCAAGTTCTGTTATTTGATTCAGAATAAATCAATTTTATTTGTATTTTTGAGTTCTATCCAAAAATACTATAAATCATTGAAAAATATTGTCGTTATTTTAGTACTTATCCTTTCTTTTTCTTCATGTAAAAAAGAAATAGAAAAGACCCATATTAAAGTTGAAGAGAAAATACCTGAAATAAGATTTGGATATAAAATTGATGACTATAAAGTTATTCAAGATACCATTAAAAATGGTGACAGTTTTGGAGCTATTTTAGATAAGTATCATGTACCTTATCCAACAATAAATCAAATTGCAACTTCAATTAAAGATGTTTTTGATGTAAGAAGAGTAAGAACTGGTAAACCTTATACAATTTTAGCAAGCAAAGATTCTTTAGAAAAAGCACAAGTATTTATTTATAAACACGATAAAATAAATGCAACAATTTTAGATTTTAAAGATTCTTTAATTACTGCAACTAATTTTCAAAAACCAATTAAAGTAATAGAAAAAGAGGTGAGCGGAGTTATCAACTCAAATCTTTCTGTTACAATGGATAGCTTAGGTTTAAAACCAAATTTAACATATACAATTGCAGATATTTATGCTTGGACTTTAGATTTTTATAAGCTTCAAAAAGGAGATTCTTTTAAATTTATTTATGAAGAAAAGTTTATAGACGATTCCACTTTTGCTGGGTACGGAAAAGTTAAATCTGCAGTATTTAAACATAAAGGAGAAGATTTATACGCTTTTAGATTTATAGCAGATTCAATAAAAAACATTCCAGAGTTTTATAACGAAGAAGGTAATATGTTGCGTAGTCAATTTTTAAAATCACCCATAAAATTTAAATACAGAATTTCATCAAAATACAATTTAAAAAGAAGAATTGCTCATTACGGTTATAGGGTTAGACCTCATAGAGGTACAGATTTTGCAGCTGCAAACGGTACTCCAATTATGAGTACAGCAAACGGAACTGTTGTAGAATCTAGAAGAAAAGGCGGTAATGGTATTTACGTAGCAGTAAAGCATAATAGTATTTATACTACTAAGTATTTTCATATGAGTAGAAGAAAAGCAAAAGTTGGCGATTTTGTAAAACAAGGAGATATTATTGGTTATGTTGGTTCAACGGGTAGTAGTTCTGGAAATCATGTATGCTATCGTTTCTGGAAAAATGGTAAAGAAGTAGACCCATTTAAAGAAAAACTTCCTACAGCAGAGCCCTTAAAAGAAAGTATAAAACCTAGGTATTTTGAGTATATAAAACCATTAAAAAATCAATTAGATTATAATAAAATGCCTGTTCAAGAACCAGAATTTATTAAAGAAACTATTGCAGAAAATTAAAAAATGGCATTACAAAACATCAACCCAACTTCCACCATTGCTTGGAAAAAATTAGAAGATCATTTTAATGAAATCCATAAAATTAATATTAAAGATTTAGCAAAAGAAGAGAATAGAAAAGAAAAGTTTTCTTTAGAACTTAATGATTTATTTGTTGATTTTTCTAAAAATAGAATCACAGATAAAACAATAAGTTTGTTAGTTGATTTAGCAAAAGAAGTAGGATTAAAAGAAGCAATTGAAAGTCAGTTTTTAGGAGAAAAAATTAACGTTACAGAGGGTAGAGCGGTAATGCACACTGCTTTAAGAAGCAATAGTGATGAGCCTGTTTTGGTTGAAGGTAAAAACATAAAACCTCAAATACAATCTGCCTTAAGAAAAATAAGAAGTTTTAGTAATAAGGTTATTTCAGGGAAATGGAAAGGGTATACCGGAAAATCAATAACTGATATTGTAAATATTGGAATTGGAGGTTCTGATCTTGGACCAGATATGATTGTTGAGTCATTAAAATTCTATAAAAATCAATTAAACACTCATTTTGTTTCTAATATTGATGGAGATCATGTATCAGAAATCATTAAAAATTTAAACCCAGAAACGACCCTTTTTGTAATCGTTTCAAAAACATTTACTACACAAGAAACGATTTCAAATGCTGAAACTATAAAAAATTGGTTTTTAAAATCGGCAACCATTTTTGATATTCCAAAACATTTTGTGGCAGTTTCTACAAATTTAGTAGCAATAGATAATTTTGGCATCAATAAAAGCAACGTTTTTCCAATGTGGGACTGGGTTGGTGGTCGTTTCTCTCTTTGGTCTGCAGTTGGTTTATCAATAAGTTTGTCTGTAGGTTTTAATAATTATAGAGCACTTTTAGATGGAGCTGAAGAAATGGATCTTCATTTTAGAAATGAAGAATTTGATCAAAACATTCCAGTTATTTTAGCATTATTAAGTATATGGTATAATAATTTTTATGGAGCTGAAACTGAAGCTGTATTACCCTACTCTCAATACTTAAAAAAAATACCAGACTATTTGCAACAAGCAATTATGGAAAGTAATGGAAAAGGAGTGGATAGAAATGGAAATAAGGTAAACTATCAAACTGGTACTATTGTTTGGGGAAGTACAGGTACAAATATGCAGCATGCTTTTATGCAATTGGTGCATCAAGGTACAAAATTAATTCCTGCAGATTTTATAGGGTATAAAGAATCTTTATATGGTTTAACCGATCATCACAAAAAATTAATGGCAAACTATTATGGACAAATGGATGCTCTGGCTTTTGGTAAGTCAAAAGAAGAAGTTCATTTAGAGTTAAAGGTTTCTGGCAATGAAGATAAAATAGCAACATTATTACCATTTAAAGTTTTTGAAGGTAACAGGCCAAGCAATGCTATTCTTTTTGATAAGTTGACACCTAATTCTTTAGGTAAGTTAGTTGCTTTATATGAACATAAAATATACACACAAGGTGTTTTATGGAATATTTACAGTTATGATCAATTTGGAGTGGAATTAGGCAAAGAATTGGCAAAAAAATTATTAAATCAATAAAATTTAAAATTTAACATTTGTTTTTAATTTTGTTAATAAGGTTGTTGATATTTAACTAATTAGTAAACAGTAATTAAAAGCCAGTTTATTTACTTTTAAATATCTTAATTTTTTGTTAAAGCTTAACGTTAAATTAACATACGAGTGATGCAAAAGCTAGAATTTTGCAGAACATTTAATAATATAAATTCAAATAATGAAAAATTTTAAAAACTTATTATTTATAGCTTTGTTTTTTGTAACAGCTACAATTTTAGGACAAACTAGAATTACAGGTACAGTTGTAGACGAATCAAGTCAACCTTTACCTGGAGCAAGTGTTTTAGTAAAAGGAACTACTATTGGAATAAATACAGATTTTGATGGAAAGTTTACTTTAAAATCTACATCTAATTCTGGTGTTCTTGTAATTTCTTACATAGGGTACAAATCAAAAGAAGTTTCTTTTACTTCTTCAAATTTTGTTTTAGGTTCAATTCAATTAGATGTTGATGCTGATTCTTTAGATGAAATTGTGATTGTAGGTAAAGGGGTGATTGATTTAGCAGGTGGAAGAAAAACACCTATAGCCGTATCAACAATTAAAGCTGCAGAAATTCAAAAGAAAATAGGAACACAAGACGTTACTATGGCTTTAGTGAACACTCCTTCTATATATGTAGCTGGACAATCTGGAGGTTTTGGAGATTCTAGAATTTCTGTACGTGGTTTTGATCAAACAAATACAGCTTTCTTATTAAATGGACAACCAATTAATGGGATGGAAGATGGAAAAATGTACTGGTCTAACTGGACTGGAGTTAATGATATTGCTACTGCAGTTCAAATTCAGAGAGGTTTAGGAGCTTCTAAATTAGCAATTTCTTCAGTTGGTGGTACAATGAACTTTGTAACAAAAACAACAGATAAAAATGAAGGTGGTTATTTTTATTCTGGTACAGCAAACGATAACTTTTACAAGGTAACAGCTTCTTATAATACAGGTGTAAAAGAAAATGGTTGGGGAGCAAGTGTTATGTTGTCTCACTGGCAAGGTGATGGTTATAATGAAGGTAATAAAGGTCAAGGACAAACTTATTTTATCTCATTTGGTTATAAACCAAATGATAATAATAATTTTAACTTCTTAATTACTGGAGCACCACAATGGCATGATCAAAACTATACTAAAAGTCTTAGTAATTATGCAACTTATGGAAACAAGTATAACAGCAATTGGGGTACTTATAATGGTGAGTACATGACAGAAAGAAGAAACTTTTATCATAAACCAGTATTAAACTTAAACTGGGATTATACTATTTCTGATGCTTCTACTTTATCAACTGTTTTATATGCTTCTTTTGGTACAGGAGGTGGAACTGGTAACAGAGGTAGCAGAGTTAGAACTGATGAAGGTAGAATTGATTATGATGCAATTTATGCAAACAACGCAGCTTCAGGTGGAGCTGGAACATGGGGTAATGATACTTATATAACTAGAGCTTCAATGAATAACCATGCTTGGTATGGTGTGGTATCTAGTTTTGAGCATGAGCTTAATGAAAACTTAACATGGAATATAGGTGCTGATTTAAGAACTTATTACGGTACTCACTTTAGACAAGTAGAAAATTTTCATGGTTTAACTTCTTGGACAGAAGATAGAACTTTAAAAGACAATACTCATAATAGAGTTGGTGCTACTGTTGAGGTAACCGCTACAGAAAGTTTTAATGCTAACCCGTGGGAGACTATGTTTAGTTCTGCTGGTGAAGATCAAAGAATAGATTATGATAGTAGTGAAAGAATTTCCTATGGTGGTATATTTACTCAATTAGAATATTCAGATGAAATAATTTCTGCGTTTTTCCAAGGTTCTATATCGTCTCAAAATCACCAAAGGTTTGATAGATATGATTACGAAGCAGAACACCAAGATTCTGAAAAAGTAAACAATATTGGATATAACCTAAAAATTGGTGCTGGGTTTAAATTATCAGAAATTAGTAATGTGTATATGAATACAGGTTATTATTCTCGTCAACCTTATCATGATAATATTTTTAATAATTATGATAATTCTATTAACCCAGTTTCTCAGAATGAAAAGATTTTTGGTTTAGAGATGGGGTATAATTTAAAAACAGAATTTTTTAGCGCAAACCTTAACTTATATAGTACAAGTTGGAGGGACAGAGTTGATGGAGCTACAGATGTTGATGCTACAACAGGTGCAATTGAAATTACTCAAACTACTGGTCAAAGTCAATATCATAAAGGAGTTGAGTTAGATTTTATAGCAAATATTTCATCTAATTTTAAATTAAAAGGATTTGTTTCTGCTGGTGATTGGGAGTATGTGGGAGAAGTAACTTCTGTAACTTTAGATGAAGATAGAAATATTATTGGAGCTTCTTCTTCTGTAGATGTTGACGGAGGAAAGGTTGGTGATGCAGCTCAATTTACAGCAGGTTTAGGTTTTGATTATCAAATAGTTGATAACTTCAGTATAGATTCAGATTATAGATTTTACGATCAATTATATGCAAATGTTGGTGCTGTAAAAGATAATTTAGAGTTACCTTCATTTGGTTTATTAGATGTTGGAGCTTCATTCAAATTAAACCTTGGAGAAGATAAATCTAAATCTCTTAACTTTAGAGCAAACGTTAATAACGTTCTAAATAAAGAATATATATCTGAATTATCAAGTAATATTGCTACTACAAGTGCTAGTGATACTTATTTAGGAGTAGATGCTTCTAATAGAGGTTTTATTGGTTTGGGTACTACTTGGAACTTTAGTGTTAGATATAACTTCTAAGAAGAAATTTTTTAAAATCATAATTTTTAAAACCACCTCAAACGAGGTGGTTTTTTTATGCATAAAAATTAGTAACTTTGTAAGAACTAAAAAAACCAACTATTATTATGAAAGATATACACTCTTATTGGGCGTATTTAGTTTTAGTCATTCTTATTTTTGCAGTTGTAAATGCAATAATTGGACTAACTCAAAAAAAACAATTTACAGACAAAGATTTACGTTTAGGGTTATTTACACTGATAGTTTCTCATATTCAATTATTAATAGGTTTAGGATGGTATTTTATGTCACCATGGTATAAATCCTTAAAAGATAACGGAACTGAAGTTATGAGCGAAAAAACAACTAGACTTTTAGCTATAGAACACCCAATTATGATGATATTAGCAATTGTATTAATAACAATTGGTTGGTCTAAGCATAAAAAGAAAACAACAGATTCTTCTAAGTTTAAAACCTTTGCCATTTTTTATGGTATAGCTTTACTTTTAATACTTTCAAGAATTCCTTGGAATAACTGGTTCTAACATGAAAGTTTTAAGTCATATATTATCACCAATTTTTGTATTGGTGTTTTTTTTACTACTACTTATTTTTCATCCTTTGCAATGGATTGGATTAAAACTTTTTGGTCAAAATGGGCATCAAAAAGTAGTAGATATTATGAATTGGTTTCTCATAAAAAGCTTACTTATTTTAGGAATTACAGTTCGTTTGAAAAACGAGCAACAAATACCTGAAAATACAAATATCATTTTTGTGTCCAACCATCAAGGAATGTTTGACATTCCCCCAATTATTTGGTATTTCAGAAAACATATCCCGAAGTTTGTGTCAAAAAAAGAATTAGGTAAAGGTATACCAAGTATATCATTCAATTTACGACATGGAGGTGCAGCTTTAATTGATAGAAAAGATTCAAAACAAGCCATTTCTGAATTAGTCAATTTTTCAAAAAGAGTACATAAAAATAAATGGTCAGCAGTTATTTTTCCCGAAGGAACACGAAGTAGAAATGGCAAGCCCAAAACCTTTGCAATTAACGGATTAAAAGTGATAACAAAATATAATAAAGATTCATACATAGTACCTTTAACTATTAATAATTCTTGGAAAGTGTTTAAATATGGAAAATATCCTTTAGGTGTTTTTAGCCCAATTACTATAACAACACATGCACCAATAAAAATAAGTTCGTTGCCTTTTGATGAACTTCTTTCAGAAACAGAAAAAATAATAAAGGAACACATAAACTAAAAAAATGTCCATACAAAATATTAGAATTGAAGTGATGTTAACACTTGAAAAAAAAATTGACTCTTTTGTAGAAAAATTTCTAATTCCGCCAGAAAAAATTTGGCAACCAACAGATTTTTTACCGAATTCTCAAAAAGATAATTTTATATCTGAGATAGAAGAAATTAGAGAATTATCTAAAGAGTTACATGACGATTTTTGGGTCGTTTTAGTCGGTGATACGATTACAGAAGAAGCTTTACCAACATATGAATCTTGGTTATTAGATATAGATGGAGTAAGTCAAAAACCAGATAATGGATGGGCAAAATGGTTAAGAACTTGGACCGCTGAAGAAAATAGACATGGAGATGTTTTAAACAAATATTTGTATTTATCAGGACGTGTAAATATGCGCGAAGTAGAAATTTCTACACAGCATTTAATTGCAGATGGTTTTGATATTGGTACAGCTTCAGATCCATATAAAAACTTTATTTATACAAGTTTTCAAGAACTAGCAACGTACATTTCTCATAATAACGTAGCAAAAATTGCAAAGAAAAAAGGACATAAAGCATTGGCAAAAATGTCTAAAATTATTGCAGGTGATGAAATGCGTCATCATATTGCATATGCAGAGTTTGTAAAAGAAATTTTTAAGATAGACCCTTCAGAAATGATGTTGGCTTTTCAGCACATGATGAAATATAAAATAGTTATGCCAGCCATGCATTTAAGAGACTCTTTTGGTGCTAAAGGTAGTTTATTTGATAATTTTTCTACAGTGGCACAAAGAATAGGTGTGTATACAGGTTTCGATTATGTAGATATTTTAAAAAAGTTGACACAAATTTGGGAAATAGATAAGATCACAAACCTAACTCCAGAAGCAGAAAAAGCAAGAGATTATTTAATGAAATTACCTGATAGAATGTACAGAATTACAGAAAGAATAGTGGTTCCAGATACAAAGTTTCAGTTTAAATGGATGTTACCAGCTTAAAATTTTAAGAAGCTATTTCCTGCTTTTCGCACTCGCTTTTTTTCGTACCTCAAAAAGAGCTCAAACAGTTGCTTCAATCAGGGCTAAGCTTATCTATGAGCAAATAGAAAAATCCAAAGATTCTTTAGTTTTCAAAAAAACTGAAGGGTCTTTTTTTATATTAGCATAAATCTGCATAAAAGTCAGAAAACTTATAAGGATTTTAAATCTCATGTTTATTACAAATCAAGGGTAAAAGAATCTCTATCATTTAAAAAACCAAGTTTATTTCTAACAGCATCTTGTTTTTCTTTATGAAAAGTAGCCTCTAAAATGCCAACTTCATTTTGTTGTAAACTAGTAATTTCTTCACCTAAATAATCAATAAGTAAAGAATTTCCAGAGTATTGATAATTATTAGCATCTAAACCAGTTCTATTTACACCAACAACAAAACACATGTTTTCAATTGCTCGCGCTTTTAAAAGCGTTTCCCAAGCTTTTATTCTAGTTACTGGCCAATTTGCCATAAAAAGCAAAACGTCGTAATTTTCGCTATTTCTAGCCCAAACAGGAAAACGTAAATCATAACAAATTAGCGGACAGATTTTCCATCCTTTATAGTTTACAATTGGCTTTTTATTGCCAGAGGTATATACTTTATTTTCGCCAGCCAAAGTAAAAGAATGCCTTTTATCATAAAACTCAATTTTTCCTGATGGATGTACAAAAACTAACCGATTATAAAAGTTTTCGTTGTCAGAAATTACCAAACTTCCACAAATAGCAACTTGTTTTTTAGATGCTATTTTTTGCATCCAAGAAACCGTATTTCCATTCATTTTTTCAGCCACATTTTCAGGATTCATAGTAAAACCAGAAGTAAACATTTCTGGTAAAACAATTAAATCTACATTTATTAGCGGATTAATTTTCTCTTCAAAAAAAGCTAAGTTTTTTTGTGGATTTTCCCAAACTAAATCAGCTTGAATACCAACAATTTTTAATTCATTTTGCATCAGAAATTAAATTAGATAATTTGTCTAACTATAAAAGTAAGTTTTTGTAATTTAGAAATCCAAAATTGACTACCAAAATTCTATGCAATCTTTTATTTCAGAAACTTTAGATGATATTTTAAAAACCACAACTTCATTTAATGATGTTGTTTTTGTATTGCCTTCACAAAGAGCAAAAGTCTTTGTAAAACAAAGCTTAAAAGATAAAATATCTGTTGGTTTTTTGCCTGAAATAGTAAATATAGAACAGTTTGTACAACAAATTTCTGGTTTAGAAAAAACAGATTCCATTCAGTTATTATTTCATTTTTATACAATTTATTGTCAGTTAGAAAAAGAACCAGATTCTTTTGACGTTTTTTCTTCTTGGGCATTTACAGTTTTGCAAGATTTTAATGAAATTGACCAACATTTAATAAATACACAAGACATTTTTGTGTACTTAAGAGATATACAACGTTTAAAAAAATGGTCTGTAAAAGGGACATTTAAAGAAACAGAATTGATAAAAGACCATTATGTTTTTCTTGAAAAACTCAATGATTACTATAAAGCTTTTTATCAATTTTTGATTGAAAAAAACACAGGTTATCAAGGTATAATGTACAGAGAAGCTTGTAATAAAATCGATAAGTTTCTTGTAAAAAACACATCAAAAAAGTTCTTTTTTATTGGTTTTAATGCCTTAAATAAAGCAGAAGAGTTTTTATTTCAAAAAGTATTAGAAACCCAAAATTCAGAAATTTATTGGGATTTAGATATCGCTTTTTTCAAATCAAATCATCAAGCAGGTAATTTTATTAGAAAGTATAAAAAGGAGTGGAAATATTACGAAAATCATGCAATCAAAACGTTGAGTAATTCATTTTCATCACCCAAAAATATACAAGTAATAGGTGCGCCAAAAAACAATTCTCAAATAAAATATGCAGGAGAAATTTTAGAAAATTTATCTAATTTTAAGAATACAGCTTTGGTTTTAGCTGACGAAACTTTGTTGCCAATTACCTTAAATTCTCTGCCTAAAAAAATTGAAGCAATTAATATTACAATGGGTTATCCTTTAAAAGATATTCCAACAACAAATTTTATTTTTTCCTTTTTTAAGTTGTTTACTTCTCAAGAAAAATTGCAAAAACAGCAAAAAAACGAGTTCTATTATAAAGACATTATTAATTTTTTTAAGCAACCCAGTATCTTTAAATTTTTAACGCAAGAAGATGTGTTATTAATTGATAATTTCTGTAATGTTATTGCTCAAAATAATACATCATTTATAGCAAAAAGTACAATTTTAAATTATTTTAAAGATTCTAAAATTGAAATACAAGAAACACTTACAATTTTATTTAGCAGTTATGTTTCTGTAACAGATTTCTTAGATAGAGTTTTACATATTATTGATGTTTTAAAAGAAGATGTAAATGCTTTAGAAAAAGAATATTTATTTCGATTTTTTACAGCTTTTAACCAGTTAAAAACGTTGGATGTAAATTTTAACTATGTAAAAGATTTAAAAACATTAGCGTTGTTTTTTAGACAATTAATTACATCAGAAAGTATGTCTTTTCAAGGTGAGCCTTTAAAAGGATTACAATTAATGGGAATGTTAGAAACACGTGTTTTAGATTTTGAAAACATTATTTTAACATCAACCAACGAAGGTATTTTACCCGCAAATTCTCAACAAAATACTTTTATTCCTTTTGATGTAAAAATATCTTTTGGTTTGCCAACTTATAGAGAAAAAGATGCTATTTTTTCATATCACTTTTTTAGATTAATGCAAAGGGCAAAAAATGTTTTTATTCTTTATAATACAGAAAGTGATGTGTTTGGAAGTGGAGAAAAAAGCCGATTTGTTACGCAATTAGAAATGATGAGAACAGACATTGTTCAGAAGATTATTTCGCCAAAAGTGGTTACAGAAAAATCAACTTTTAAAGAGATAAAAAAAACAGATGCAGTTTTAGAAAAATTAGAAATATTGGCCAAAAAAGGAATTTCGCCATCTGCTTTAACTAATTATTTATACAATCCAATTGCGTTTTACAAGCAGAAAATTTTGGGTTTAAAAGAGTTAGATGATGTAGAAGAAACCGTTGCTTTTAATACGTTAGGTACTGTTGTTCATGAAACTTTAGATGAATTATACACACCTTTTGTAAATAAATTTTTAACCCTAAATGATGTGCTAGATTTTGATAAAAAGGCAAAAGGTTTAGTTGAGAAACATTTTAAAATTCATTTTAAAAATGGCGATTTATCCACAGGAAAAAATCGATTAATATTTGAAGTTGCTAATAGATTTGTGGCCAATTTTTTATCACAAGAAAAAAAGTTGTTGAGTGATGAAAATAATCAATTAAAAATTATTGCTACTGAAGAAAATTTATCTGCAGAAATAGAAATTGAAGGTATAAATTTTCCTATAAAAATTCATGGTCAAGTTGATAGAGTGGATGAATTAAATGGCGAAATTAGAATTATAGATTACAAAACAGGTAAAGTAGATACCCCAGATTTAAAAGTACTCGATTTTCAAAAATTAAGAGAAAAAGAACAGCACAAAGCTATTCAAGTTTTGTTGTATGCTTTTTTATATGCTGAGAATAAAAAGTTCGATTTTTCTAAAAACTTAAAAGCAGGAATTTTTTCATTTAAAAATTTGAAAAAAGGGTTTTTATCAATTAATTTTTCCTCAAATTATAGAACACCAGACTCCAATATTACTCAAGAAAAACTAGATGAATTTATTGATGAAATTAAAATTTATATCAAAGAAATTTATAGCCATGAAACCTCTTTTATTGAGCCAGAGGGTTTAAAATATTAGAAAATGTTATTTTATCAGAGCGTGATTGGTTAGTAGCTTTCTTTTTTTATTACTTAAATCGTTACTTTCTATATTATTGATTAAGAGATGGTTATATTTTTAATTTTGCCAGCCAGATGCTAAACCAATTATAAATAGACTTATTAAACCCGTTGTAATTAGTAAAATTATTGAAACAATCAGTATTATTTTGGTGAATATACTTTTCTTATTTATTAATGATAGTATTAATGGAATTAAAAAAAATAATGGGAGAAATAATGCTGAATCACCTGGAAAAATTTGCCAACTTAAAGGGCTATCATTGCTTATCAATAAAAAAAGGCATAATAAAATTAATAAAGTTAGTATCGATATGAAATTTAATATCTTACTCTTGTTTTTTATCATATCAGTTTTTTATTAATTATAGTTAATGAAATTAAATCGAGATGTATTTTTGTTGAAAAATAAATGCTATTTCCACTTTCAAAATAATAAAGGAACATTTGTAAAAAAAAATTCTTCTAAAATAAAGATTTCTGTATTTATTTAATCAGTAAAATTATTGGATATTTTAAGGCGCTTTGCGCGTTTTGGGCGGATCCTATTGGAACTAAAATATGTTTCATAGCTTAAAATTTATTGCTATAAAGTTACTGATTTTTTCAAAGATTAATTTCATATCTAATTTTTAAGATATGTACCTTTGTCTTAAAATTATTTTTTTGAAAACCAGCCTTAGCTTTAAAAATATAAATAAATTAGCAATTCCTGCTTTAATTGCTGGTATTGCTGAGCCAATTTTATCTATAACAGATACAGCAATTATTGGTAATATTCCTGAAAATGCTACAGAAAGTTTAGCTGCTGTTGGTATTGTTGGCGCATTTATTTCTATGTTAATTTGGGTTTTTGGTCAAATTAGAAGTGCAATTTCATCGATAATTTCTCAGTATTTAGGTGCCAACAAGTTGGATGAAATTAAAACTTTACCAGCACAAGCAATTGCCATTATTGTCTTAGGAAGTTTATTTGTTTTATTTATTTCTTATCCATTTTCGAAGCAAATTTTTGAGTTTTATAATGCTTCTGATGATATTTTAGAATATTGTATTAGCTATTTTAAAATTAGAATTTTCGGTTTTCCTTTTGCACTTTTTGTATTTGCTGTTTTTGGCATTTTTAGAGGTTTGCAAAACACATTTTATCCTATGGTTATTGCCATTACTGGCGCTTTATTAAATATTTTATTAGACATTATTTTTGTCTACGGAATTGAAGGTTATATACCAGCAATGAATATTGAAGGTGCTGCTTATGCAAGTATAATTGCGCAAATAACAATGGCAATTATTGCAGCAGTTTTATTGATGAAAAAAACAGATATTTCCTTAAAATTATCATTTGAGTTTCATCCTGAAATATCAAGGTTATTAGGTATGATTGGTAATTTATTTATAAGAACCATCGCCTTAAATGTAGCTTTGTATTTTGCAACTTCTTATGCTACAGCTTATGGTAAAGAATATATAGCTGCTTATACAATTAGTTTAAACATATGGCTTTTGGGTGCTTTTATGGTTGATGGTTATTCTAGCGCGGGTAATATTTTATCAGGTAAATTGTTAGGGGCAAAAGATTATAAAACATTAATAGAACTTAGTAAAAAATTATTTATTTATGGTGTTTTTACAGGAGCAATAATTGGTGTCATCGGTTTTATTTTTTATGAATCAATTGGTAAAATTTTTACAAAAGAAGCACTTGTTTTAAAAGAGTTTTATACTATTTTTTGGATAGTTTTAATAACGCAACCCTTAAACGCAATTACTTTTATTTTTGACGGAATGTTTAAAGGAATGGGAGAAATGAAGTATTTAAGAAACCTGTTAATTCTTTCTACACTGTTTGTTTTTTTACCAACACTCTTCTTTTTTGATTGGTTAGATTATAAATTAGTGGCTATTTGGATTGCTTTTACTTTTTGGATTTTAGCAAGAGGGCTTCCATTAATTTTTAAGTTTAGAAAAATGTTTTTGCCTTTGGTTAAGTAGTAATTAATTTTAAAAATGGAACTCGATAATTGAATTTGTTTTTCATATTTTATATTTACTTATCTTGGTGTTTTTAATATTTTAATTAATTTGAAAATAAAATATTTTTTTAATTATAAATTTTCGGAATGTTTTTTGCTAATTGTAAATCAGATTTTAATGCAAAATTAATTTATGATTAATGTAATAATAATGCATTGGAAAACATACTTTTAATTAAAAATAAACCAATTAAAATAAAATAATTGTTCAATTTTAAAAACATATCTTTAAAAATACGCATCTTTTTATCAATGATTTTATTGGTATTATTAGCGTCAATATTAATTTTGGGAGTTACAGTTTATCAATATGATGAACAAACAAAAGACTACAATATTCAACGTTTTGAACGTAAAGAAGCAACTACAATTCAAACTATCGAGTTAGAATTAACCAATAAAACTACTTATCCTGTTAAAACAGAAAATTTAGCAAAAATTTTTAAAGAACGCATTAATGAAATTTCTTCCATTAATAAATTAAATATCGCAATTTATGATTTGAATGGGGTATTATTAAAATCTTCTACAGAAAATGCGTTTGAAAAATTAAACAAAAAGCCAATTCCAGAAAAAGTAATTAAGGAATTGTCTCAAAATTCTAATCACAGAATTTTAAAAACAAGTGAAGAGGATGGAGTTGGGTTTCAATCATCTTATTCATATATAAACGACCCAAAATTTAAAAGAATTGGTATTTTAGAATTACAATTTACACAAGACAATTCTGAAATAGAAAAAGAGTTAAGAGAGTTTATAGCCAGACTTAGTTTGGTGTACATTTTAATGTTTTTAATAGCAATTGCCTTGGCTTATTTTTTATCAAGTTATATTACTAGATCTATAAAAACTATTTCTGATAAAATGACGCAAACACGTTTAAATGAACGTAATGAAAAAATTATTTTAAATGCCGCAAGCTCAGAAATTGAAGTTTTGGTAAGCGCTTACAATAATATGATTGATCAATTGGAAGAAAGTGCTGTAAAATTAGCAAAAAGTGAGCGTGAACAAGCTTGGCGAGAAATGGCAAAACAAGTTGCCCATGAAATTAAAAACCCTTTAACGCCAATGCGTTTAACAGTGCAAAGTTTTGAGCGTAAATTTAATCCTGAAGACGAAAATATTAAAGATAAATTAGCTGATTATAGTAAAACTTTAATTCAGCAAATAGATGTTATGAGTTCTATTGCATCTGCATTTTCTGATTTTGCAAAAATGCCAACTCAAAAAAGAGAAAAAATAGAAATAATTAGTGTTGTAAAATTGGCTTTGGATATTTTTAATGAAGATCCAATAAAATACGTACCCGAAGAAGAAGAATTGTATGCCAATTTAGACAAAACACAATTAATTAGAATTGTGACTAACTTGGTTAAAAATGCTATACAAGCATCAGAAAAGAAAGAAAATCCTATTATTGAAGTAAAAGTTATATCACAATTAAACAATGTAAAAATTATAGTTTCGGATAACGGAAAAGGAATATCGGAAGAAGTAAAAGATTTAATTTTTGAACCTAAATTTACCACAAAATCTAGTGGAATGGGGTTAGGTTTACCAATGATAAAAAATATAATTGAAGCTTATGATGGTAACATTTCATTTACATCTACAGAAGGAATTGGAACCGTTTTTACAGTAATTTTACCTAAAACTTAAAAAATATTATAATATGAAGTTTAACAATATATTAGTTTCAAAAAACAACAATTTAGCAACAGTAACTATTAATAGGCCTAAAAAATTAAATGCTTTAAACAAAGCCACAATTGAGGAATTAAATGAAGCTTTTGAAACCTTACAAGATGCGAATGATGTAAAAGTAATTTTGTTAACAGGAAGCGGTGATAAAGCTTTTGTTGCAGGAGCAGACATATCTGAATTTGCACATTTTTCTGTAGATGAAGGTGGTTTTTTAGCAAGAAAAGGACAAGAAATGTTGTTTAATTTTATTGAAAATTTATCAACTCCAGTTATTGCAGCTGTAAATGGTTTTGCATTAGGTGGCGGATTAGAGTTGGCTATGGCTTGTCATTTTAGAATTGCATCAAATAATGCAAAAATGGGTTTGCCAGAAGTTTCTTTAGGTGTAATTCCTGGTTATGGAGGTACGCAAAGATTACCTCAATTGGTTGGCAAAGGAAAAGCTATGGAATTAATTATGACTGCTGGAATGATTCCTGCTGACGAAGCCAAGGCTTGTGGTTTGGTAAATTATGTTGTTACTCCAGAAGAACTATTACCTTTGGCCGAAAAGTTAGCAGCTAAAATTATGCGTAATTCACCTGTTGCAATTTCATCAGCAATTAGAGCTGTTAACGCTAATTTTGAAGATGGTGTGAACGGGTTTGATGTTGAAATTGAGGCATTTGGAAAATGCTTTGGAACTCAAGATTTTAATGAAGGAACAACTGCATTCTTAGAAAAAAGAAAACCTATTTTTCCTGGTTTATAAAAAATAAAATTTGATTTTAGTGTAATAAAAAACGAGCCTTTTACAGCTCGTTTTTCAACCAAAAAAATATTTAATTTAACCAATTAATATTTAAATTTTAAAGTTGTTATAAAACTTTCTATTGTTAGTAGATATAATTACTTTGTAATTACCTTTTAATTTTTTGTCTAACTTGTAAGTTCTATTGGTAATATTTTTGCTATTTACAGTTTCAGTGTAAATAGAATTATCATTATAAAATAATTCTACTTTAATAGGCTCTTTGTCAAAAGAAACTCTAGAGATCATTAAAACATTTTTATTGTTTCTAACAATAGGTTTAAAAATTGTTTTTTCTAATTCTTTATTAAAGATTACATTTTTGTTAACTACGGTAAAAGGTTTAACTACAATTTCAAAATCTTTTTGTAATTCAATTTCGTATGTACCATTATTTAAAGAAGATAAATCAAATACTTTTGTTAAATAACCTTTTTTAGTAACTGTTTCTTTATGTAAAACAAAACCAAATTTATCTTTTATTGTTAATGTTTGTCCTTTATTAACGTTGTTAAATACTACTCTTACTTTTTTAGCATTAACGTTTGTAAATTCAGTTTCATTGTTTGCGTAGTTTATTAATGTTCCCAACATAAAAATTACTACTAATACTTTTCTTTTTATTGCTTTCATAATGTATAAATTTATTAGATTTATGCTGCAAAGGTAAGATGGTAATACAGTTTAAAAGACAACAGAATTGGCATATTTATATGCTAAATTACCCGCGTTAATAATATGAATTTCTACTAAGGTTAAAATAGTTCACATTTGTGTTAATTTTGCATATATTACTATTAATAAATTATACCTGTAATTTACTAATAGTAAACTTTAAAATATTATTTAAAGAAAATAGTAAATGGTTTTTATACTTAAAAATGAAGTATTTAGATACTTTATTACAGATGATTTTAAAGAATGTATAATTGCTTTTTTTAGTAAAAAAAATCTAATTATTAGTTTTTAGGTTATTTTTCTTAAAGTTTAGAGCATAAAAAAACGAGCTTATAAAAAGCTCGTTTTATTCTAACATAAAATTAGAATTGTCAAACAAACAAGTTTTATATTTTAAAATTGTTAAAGTAACTTCTTCCATTATTAGTTATAACTACTTTGTAATCACCTTTTAGTTTTTTGTCTAATTTGTATGTTCTATTAGCAATTTTATTGCTATGTATAGTTTCTGTGTAAATAGAGTTATCATTATAAAATAATTCTACTTTTATAGGTTCATTATCAAAAGTAATTTTAGAAATCATTAATACATTTTCTTTATTTCTAATTACTGGTTTAAAAATTACATTTTCTAGTTCTTTATTAAAAATTACTTTGTTTTTTGTTACTTGAAAAGGCTTTATAACTATTTCAAAATCTTTATTTAATTCAATTTCATAACTACCATCAATTAAAGAAGATAAATCAAATATTTTAGTTAATTTTCCTGTTTTAGTAACTTCTTCTTTATGAAGAATATATCCGTTCTTATCTTTTACTGATAAAAAATGTCCTTTATTAACGTTATTAAATACTACTCTTACTTTTTTAGCATTAACGTTCGTAAATTCAGTTTCATTGTTTGCGTAGTTTATTAATGTTCCCAACATAAAAACTACTACTAGTACTTTTCTTTTTATTGCTTTCATAATTTATAAATTTATTAGATTTATGCTGCAAAGGTAAGATGGTAATACAGTTTAAAAGACAACAGAATTGGCATATTTATATGCTAAATTATCAATTTATAGGGTGTTAAATTAAGGTTAAGTTAAAATAGCATATATTAGTGGTAATTCTATACAGATTACTATCTTAATCTGTTGTATTTTTGCAAAATAGTTATGATAACAAAAAAACCTACATTAGAAAAAATAACGCCTAGTTTTGGAAGCTCTTTATTGGTAAAACAGCATGTTGAGTTTTTAAAAACAATTACCCCTTTTTGGCATTTTCACCCAGAAATAGAATTGGTGTATGTAAATAAAGGTAAAGGAAAAAGACATATTGGTAACCATATTAGTTACTTTAACAATAGTCAATTAGTTTTAATTGGATCTAATTTGCCGCATGTTGGTTATTTAGATCGATTGACAACCAATGGTAAGGAAACATTAATACAGTTTAAGCCAGAATTTTTAGGAGAACAGTTTTTTACAATTCCTGAAATGACAGAAATTAGTCAATTATTTGAGCGTGCAAAACAAGGTGTTCGTTTTAATATTGAAATTAAACAAAGTATTGGACCAAAAATTGAAGACTTAGTAAACCTTGAAGGAGCAAACAGAATTATTTCTTTTTTAGAGATTTTAAGAGATTTAGCTACAACAAAAGATTATACTTTATTAAATGCAAATGGTTTTGCTTTTGAAACCATACCACAAGACAGCGATAAAATTGAAGTTATTTACAAACATATAAATGAAAATTTTAACGAACATATTAGTTTAGATGAAATTTCTGAACTAGTAAGTATGACAGTACCAGCGTTTTGTAGGTATTTTAAAAAATCGACAGGAAAAACATTTACAAAATTAGTTAATGAATACAGAGTTGTACACGCAACAAAATTATTAGCAGAAAGCACAATGAGTATTGCTGATGTTAGTTTTGAGTGTGGTTTTAATAATTTTTCTCACTTTAATAAATTATTTAAAGAATTTACTGGAAAGAGTGCATCAAAGTATAGAAATGAAATGAAAAATTTAATTCAATAATTATGGGTGTAGTACAAGAATGTAAAATTGAAAAAGCGTTAGAATATTACAATTTTAAAAGTAATCAAATTAAAGATTTTATAAATAGTAGTAAAGATTTAACTGTAGATGAAATTATTGAATACGGACAGTCGTTATCTGTTTTAGAATCTAAAATAACAGCTTTAGAAGTAGCCTTAGAAAATTAATTTTATTTTATTCCCTTCCACTCATCATAAAATTGTTTTAAGAAATTTTCCATATATAGATGTCTTTCTTGGGCAATTTTTTTACCTGTTTCAGTATTCATTTTGTCTTTTAAAAGGAGTAATTTTTC
Source organism: uncultured Polaribacter sp. (assembly GCF_947500975.1). Taxonomy (GTDB): domain Bacteria; phylum Bacteroidota; class Bacteroidia; order Flavobacteriales; family Flavobacteriaceae; genus Polaribacter. Next base: position 6,439 of record NZ_CANMUE010000003.1, on the reverse strand, counting down.
ATAAAAATGATTAATTGTTGGTGCTTCAGAATTTTTATATTGTTCTTTTGTCATTTTTAAATTTGGTAGTATTTCAGGATTGTATAAAGCTCTGTTTTTAAATCCGCCATAATTAAAACAACGTGCAATACCAATAGCGCCAATTGCATCTAATCTATCTGCATCTTGAACAACTTGTAGTTCTTTAGAAGTAAATTTTTCACCCTTTTTATCAAATGAATTTTTAAAAGAAATATGTTTAATAATATTAATTACATGTTTACTGGTTTTTACATCTACGTTATGGCTTTTTAAAAATTTCATTGCAATTTTTGGACCAATAGTTTCATCACCATTATAAAATTTAGGATCTGCAATATCATGTAATAATGCCGCTAAAGAAACCACAAAAGCATCTACTTTTTCTTCTTTAGCAATTAAAATAGTGTTTTTAAAAACACGCTCTATATGAAACCAATCATGACCACCTTCTGCATTTTTGAGTTCTTTTTTTACAAATTGAATGGTTTTTTCTATGATTATTTCTTTACTCATTTTACTTTTTTGTTGCTAATTTTTCTTTTATTTTCTTTTTTTCATACAGCATTACAAATATCATTGGTGTAAAAAATAATGGTAAAAATGTTTGAAAAGAAACCCCTTTTTCAAGGGTAGAAAAAACTGAAAAAACACACATTAAAATCACAATTATTATTTGACTGATTAAAAGGATGTTTTGTTTTTTTAATTTTTTAGTAAGCTCTTTTTTTGTGTAAGTAGAGTGCATTTTTTTAAAATTACTTTATTTAGATTGAGTATATGGGAAAAATAAAAACCATACAAATTTGCATGGTTTTTATATTATTTTAATCTTAAAATATTATTTATTAGCATTTTAACAGTGCTCATCATAAGCTGCAGCAAGATTTTGTGCAATCATTTGAGCAGATCTACCTTCAATATGATGACGCTCTAACATATGTACCAAATTACCATCTTTAAATAAGGCAATTGCTGGTGATGATGGAGGAAAAGGAATCATGTATTCTCTTGCTTTTTGAGTAGATTCTTTTTCAACTCCTGCAAAAACAGTAGTTAAATTTGTAGGAAACTTATCTGCACCTAAAGAAGCAATTGCTCCTGGTCTTGCAGTACCTGCAGCACAACCACAAACAGAGTTTACCATTACTAAAGTTGTTCCTTCTTTTGCTAATGCTTTATCAACATCTTCACTTGTATATAATGCTTCAAAACCAGCGTTAATTAATTCGTCACGCATTGGTTTTACTAATTCTTCTGGATACATAATCTTATTTAATTTAAGATACAAAGATAAAAATAAAAATTATGCAATTCAACTGTAAAACAAATTCTTATTTTGATAGATATATCAATAAAATTGATATTATAAAATTTTTAATCAAACCAATGGTTTCAGTATATTTGAGCAAATATTTTTTAAGTTTATGGGAAATTTCACAAAATGGTTGGGAGCAGGTTTAGGATTTACATTTGGAGGTCCAATTGGAGCAGCAATTGGTTTTGCAATTGGTAGTTTTGTAGACGGTTTTTCTGTTGATGAATTTAATCAAGAACAAATTGATTACAAAAGAGAAAGACAAGATGCCAGTAAAGGTCGTCATGCAAATACACAATCTGGCGATTTTGAAATGAGTTTGCTTGTTTTGGCATCAATAGTAATAAAATCTGATGGTAAAGTTGATAAAAGAGAACTTGATTTTGTGAGAAATCAGTTTTTATCAATGTATGGTAAACAAAGGGCAAATAATGCATTTAAATTATTTAAAGGTGTTATTAAAAAAGAAGTTTCTGCCCGTCAAGTTTGTATACAAATTAGAGAACACATGTCTCATGCTTCGCGTTTACAGTTACTACACTTTTTATTTGGTATTGCTAAAGCAGATGAATTTGTTTCAGAGAGTGAAGTTGAACAAATTAGAAAAATATCTGGTTACTTATACATCAATCAAAACGATTTTGAATCTATAAAAGCTATGTTTTATGATGCATCGGGAAATGCATATAAAATTTTAGAGATTACCAAAAATGCAACAGATGATCAAGTAAAAAGAGCTTACAGAAAAATGGCTAAAAAATACCATCCAGATAAAGTTCAAGATTTGGGTACCGAACACATAAAGGGTGCGAAAGAAAAATTTCAAAGTATACAAGCTGCCTACGAAAAAATAAAAAACGAAAGAGGTTTATAGAATTTACTAATTAAATTTTAAATTCCTTATTATATAGTTAAATAACTATATTTTTTTTTTAATAAAAAATGGTATTTTTGTTATTATATATCTGTTTAATATGCTAAGTATTAATAAAACTTTATCCTCTCTTTCATTTTTTATTATTGTATTGTTTACTATTCAAACAAATGCTCAGTTAAGTAACGAGCATTATTTGCCACCTTTAAAACAAGTATCTAATAATCAAGCAATAAAAGAACAAGCAATATATTTTTCTACACCCGAAACTACCGCTTTTCCAATAGAAATTTATAGAGGATCTGGTACAAGCCCAATTGTAACACTTACTGGTTTAGAAAAAGGAAATCCAGTAATTTTTGATTCTTCTACAGTAGTTACAGATCCAACTAATAGTTTAACAGACGGTGATAATAATATTACTCTGGTTACAAATGCAAATACGGGCATTGTATTATCCAATGCTGGTTTACGTATAGTATCTCCAGGAGGCGAAAAATTTTATGTTAATTACCGAGGTAGATCACCATATCAAGCTGGCTCTTTAACTTCTAAAGGAGACAAAGCAAAAGGGGTAAATTTTAGATGGGGAGGCATACCCAATGTAGCAATTGGTTCACTTATTTCTACAAGTTTAGGTATGATGGCAACAGAAGATGGAACCACGGTGCAAGTATATGGTTATGATACTGCTTGTGAGTTTCGATTAGGAGCCGATGCAGGAGGTATAACAGCAGACACACAAACCATTAATTTAGAGAAAGGAGAAACCTTTGTTTTAGAGGCGGTTAAAAATAATACAGCAGCCAGTATAGATGGTTGGTTGGGTACTACTATAACCTCTAATAAACCTATAGTAATTAGTAATGGGGGGTTAAATTTTGGTACAAGACCTAATTCTCAAAATAGAGATGTAGGTATAGATCAGCCTGTTGGGGTTGCAGCTTTGGGTAGAGAATATGTTTTTGTGAGAGGTAATGGAGTTAATGGAAGTTCTTCTGATATGGGTTCAGAATTTCCAGTTATAGTTGCCACAGCAGATGGTACAGAGGTTTTTGCGGGAGGTGTTTCTCAAGGAATTATCAATGATGGAGATTATATGGTTATTGATGGCAGCAATTATACGTCTAATGTAGCAGGGGCAAGTATGTTTGTTACCACCACTAAAGATGTTTATGCTTATCAGTGCTTGCAAGGTGAAATAAATAAAAGATTTACAGTGGGTATGAACTTTATTGCGCCTGTAAATTGTTTATTGCCAAGTGTTATGGATGAAATTTCTGCTGTTGATGAAATAGCAAATCTAACAGCTACATCTGCCGCTACTATTATTGCTTCCACTTCAACACCAAATGAAAATATTATTGTAAATCAGACAGTTAATGGCGTAACCACACAAGTTGCTTTACCTACACCGATTTTTCCTGATGGTACATCTGATTGGAAAACATTTTATGTACCCAACTTAATAGGTGAAATAGATATTAATTCTACAGGTAATATTGCGGTCGGTATTTTTATGAGAGATGGTGGCTCTGCAGGTTTAGCAGGTTATTTTTCTGGTTTTGATACCGTACCTGTTGTAGAAGTAGAAATTACTGGTGGAGGTTGTTTTCCTTCTGGAGATTTGCAAGAAGGTACAGGTGGTTTTGATGCCTATCAATGGTATTTAGATGGTAGTCCTATAGCAGGTGCTACCAATCAAGTACATACACCGGTGGCTTTAGGTACTTATTATGTTTTAGTAACCAAAGGAGCCTGTTCTTACTCATCAGGAACATTAGATTTGTATAATTGCGATCCAGATATTGTACTTACCAAAACGGCAGATACTAACACAGTTACGGATGAAGATACAGTAACTTTTACCGTACAAGTAGAAAGTTCTGGCATAGATCCTGTAACAAATTTAGTCATTAATGATGCTTTTCCGAGTGAGTTAAATTTAGTAAGCGCTACACCAAGTTATGGTACTTGGTCTAACCCAAATTGGGTTATTGGAAACATGTTTTCAGGTCAAGTTCATACAATGACTGTAGTTGCAAAAGTACCTCAAAAACCAACAGAAGGCGCGTTTATCAATACCATATCAAATACCCAAGATCAAGTAGATAGCAACTATTCTACAGACGATTTAGTGGAAAGTGTAACCATAACAGCAAAAAAAATAGATTTAAGTTTGTTAAAAACAGTAGACAAACCTATTGTTAAGGTAGGTGACACCGTTATTTTTACACTAACACTTAAAAACAAAGGCCCGCAATCTGCTACGGGTATTGAGGTAAAAGATTTATTACCAACAGGTTTAACCTATGATTCTAATAACTCAACAATACCAAATAATACCACTTATACAGAAAGTACGGGTATATGGGATTTAAGTGGTGTAACCTTAGCTAGTGGAGAAACAGTTGTAATACAAATAGCAGCTACTGTTAGTACAATAAACTTTAAATTAAACACAACAGAAATATATACAACAGAACAAATAGATTTAGATTCTAACCCGAATAGTTCTAATTGATCTTCTTTTTTCTAAAATAAGATATAACATATAAAAAAGGTTAATATTAAACAGCTTTCACAAAGTATTAATTGTTTGTGGTAAGAAAAAAGTGTCTTTGTTTAACATTGTAAGTTGTTGTTTAACTTTAATAGTATAACTAATTTTTATCAAATTTTTGTGTAACTGACTATAAATTTGTACTTTAGATTTTTTATAGGTAGTTTCGTATTTGTTTTTAAGTATAAAAACATAATAAATATAATTTTTTTTTTTACCTTCCTCCATTAAAATCTTATTAAGATTTATTATTTTCTAATCATATTTTAAATTTTTACATTAATAAATGGTAGTATTTTTACATAAATATAAAAATTTTATAGAATTAGCACCTAAGAGTATAGTAAAAAACCTAATGCTGTTATGTATTGTTTTTTCTTTATTTTCTCAAGAAACATTATCCCAAGAGTTTAATGAAATAAATCCTGAATTTTCTGATGAAGCCTATGAGACTTTAGAAGAAGAGTTTTATAGAAATACTTTTTATGTTTCAAAAGAGGTGAATGTTAATGAAGTGGAAAATATTGTTTCGAGTAATAATGTTTTAAAACTAAAAAATAATACTACAGTAACTACCCTTAATGAGTTTGCATGTGCAGGTGTAGTAGGAGGTCAAGGTTATGGAGATGATTTTGATGGAGATGGGGTTTGTAATGAAGACGATATAGATGACGATAATGATGGTGTTTTAGATACGGATGAAGGTTGTGTGGTAGCACCGGAGGCTAGAAATGTGATGTGGTCTAGTGCTGGAAAAAATGCGGCAGGAGAATCTGTAGAACAAACGATAACTGGGTTGGTCGTTGGGCAAACATATGATGTGGAAATTGCTTATAAAACCGCTCAATATAATGCAACGGGCTCTACCTACAAAGGAGATGTAGTCTTTCAACTTGAATTAGGTTCTCAGGTTATAAGCACTCCAGCAATAAGTTGGGCTAATAGTACAATGCCTGAGTATCAAATTTGGTATTCTTTTACGGCAACTTTTACTGCAACTAGTACAAGCGAATTATTTGTTGTAGGGCTGGGCGCTACGCCCGGAGCTTCTGGGGGAATAGCCATGTTTTTAGACGGAACAACTTTGCCTATTCAAGATCAAAGTTTCGAAACCGTAACTCTTCATGTGGTAGGTACAGCAGCCAATATGGGTAATTTTTGGTCGCCTCATAATGCTACAGTTGAATTTGGTACCCTAGGTACTTCAAATTCTTTCAGAGATTTTGCTGTGCAACCTCTGTCGCCTTTTGTTTCGTCAGTTTGTGATGGAATAGACACAGATAATGATGGTATTCTTAACCATTTAGATTTAGATTCTGATGGTGACGGATGTACAGATGCATACGAAGCAGGAGTAAGCCCAACTACAAATTTAGGCAATGGAGATGTTGTAAATGGAGACGGAACCACCAATACTACAACAGCTACGGATAATGCCCAATTTACATTTACTGCAGCAGAAGATACAAATGGCGATGGATTGATAGATTCTGTAGATACAAATGGTGGATCGGGTACCTTAGACGGTGCTACGGAGTACACATCTACCTATACAACAAATGCATTAGATGCAAATATTGCAACTTGTTCGTTTACCGGAACAATAGAAATTTCAGAAGCTTTAAGTGTAGGAGAAACAGCTATTGTTTTTGTTACAGACGGAGAT
>NZ_CANMUE010000002.1 GCF_947500975.1 uncultured Polaribacter sp. | reverse complement strand
TGTGACGATACCAACGCAAACATAAATCCTAACGCTACTGAAATTGCGAATAATGGCTTTGATGACAATTGTGATGGAAATCAATTAACAGATGACTCGTTATTAAACATTGAAAATTATAATACAATTGACAATCTAGAAATTCAAGAAGGTATTTCAATCTACCCTAACCCAAGTAATAATGGGATATTTTTTATAAAACTTAAAGATGAAAACATTGAAAATAATGATTCTGAAAACATTGAACGTGTTTATATTTATAACACTTCTGGAAAAAAAGTATATGAAAAAGGTTTTCAACAAAATAACAGCGTTGTATCAGTTAATTCTTCTCTAAAAAATGGAATTTATATATTACAAATAAGAACAAATAAAAATACCTTTAATGTAAAAATAATGTCTAATAAAGAATAGAATCAAAAAACAATATTTGATTTTTGATATTTAAAAACGGTACAGAATTCTAAATTACTGTACCGTTTTTAAATATAAAGAGTTTACGAACTAATACCTACTTATAATCAAATTAAAAAATAAATACATTTTAGGCCGTACTGATCATTTACTCAATTAACTGATAGTATTAATTAATACATTTCCTTTTTCAATAATTCTGGAAATTTCTTTTTAAACTTATTTAATCTAGGAATAGACACCGCTTTTACGTAGCCTTGATTTGGGTTTCTACGCTCAAAATCTTGATGATATTCTTCAGCTTTATAAAACTTTGTAAACTTTATTACTTCAGTTGCAATTTCTCCATCATAAACATGTTTATTTAATTTAGCTTTTATATTATTAATTGTTACTTTTTCATCAGCAGTTTTATAGAAAGCTATTGAACGATACTGTGATCCATAATCCGGATGTTGACCATTAACAGTTGTAGGGTTATGGGAACCAAAAAAAACAGTTACCAAAGTTTCAAAACTTACTTTTTTAGGATCATAATATACAGCTACAGTTTCTGCATGTCCCGTTTTACCTGTTCCAATTGAATTATAGGTTGGTTTATTCGTTTTGCCGCCAGCATAACCAGAAATTGCCTCTTCTACTCCACTTACGCTTTCAAAGATAGCTTCTACACACCAAAAACAACCACTTGCAAAATAAGCTACTTTAATTTCTTTATTTTGTATATAAACTGATTTCTTCTTAACTTTTTCCTTATTGATAAATGCAAAACAAGACATTAGTAATAAACAAATACCAAGTACAACTTTTAAAAATTTCATTTGTCTAAATTTTATTTAGTTTACTGTTAAATTATAAAAAAACTTGCTCTCATAAAATAACTAGTTTTTATATTTAAAATAGTATCGAAAATTACTAGTTTTTCCGATACTATTTTATAGAACCTTTAATTCAAAAAAGATTGAATTACCTATTTGGTCGTAATATTACTTAGCTTCATACAATTGTTTACAACTTTAGCATTTTGTTAAGAAAGCTTCTTGTAAAACATGAAGTAGATACTTACTTTTGTTACACAAATTTAATTAAATAAATGGAGCATTTTATAGTTTCTGCGCGTAAATATCGTCCTCAAAACTTCGAGGATGTTGTTGGGCAACAAGCCATTACAAACACGTTAGAAAACGCTATAAAAAACAATCATTTAGCACAAGCTTTATTGTTTACTGGACCACGAGGAGTAGGTAAAACTTCTTGCGCAAGAATTTTAGCAAAAAATATAAACCAGCAATACGCTGAATTATCTGACGATGAAGATTTTGCTTTTAATATTTTTGAACTAGATGCTGCTTCTAACAACTCTGTAGATGACATTAGAAACTTAACCGACCAAGTTCGTATTCCGCCGCAAACAGGTAAGTATAAAGTATATATTATTGATGAAGTTCACATGCTTTCTCAAGCTGCTTTTAATGCTTTTTTAAAGACATTAGAAGAACCTCCGGCACATGCAATTTTTATTTTAGCAACCACAGAAAAGCATAAAATTATACCTACTATTTTATCTCGTTGTCAAATTTTTGACTTTAAGAGAATTGGTGTTTTAGATGCAAAAAACTATTTAAAAACAATTGCTGAAAAAGAAAATATTACTGCAGATGATGATGCTTTGCACATAATTGCTCAAAAAGCAGATGGAGCTATGAGAGATGCTTTGTCTATTTTTGATAGAGTTGTCAGTTTTTCTGGTAAGAATTTAACAAGAGAAGCAGTAACAGAAAATCTAAATGTATTAGATTACGAGACGTATTTTAATATGACAGATTTGTTACTAGAAAATAAAATTCCAGATGTTTTAATTGCCTTTAATGCTGTTTTAGGAAAAGGTTTTGAAGGACATCATTTTATAAACGGACTAGCAACTCATTTTAGAGATTTATTAGTAGCTAAAGATAAAGCAACCATTAGTTTATTAGAAGTTGGAGATACTACAAAAAAGAAATATTTACAACAAGCAATTAAAGCTGATATCCCTTTTTTAATGCAAGCCATTAACAAAGCAAATGATTGTGATTTAAACTACAGAACTAGTAAAAACCAACGATTACTGGTAGAATTAACGTTAATGCAAATTGCCTCTATCACTTTTGATGGAGAAAAAAAAAAGTCAGCTAACTACATAATTCCTGCAACTTTTTTTCAAGCACTTTCTCCTGCTGTTAAAGAAATTTCAAAACCTATTGAGAAGAAAGCTATTACAGTAAGCAAAGTTGAAGGATCAAAATCTAAACTTACAAAACCAATTTTAAGAACAACAGTAAGACGTTCTTCTTCCCTTTCTTTAAAAAGCGTTCATCAAAAAAAGGAGGTAAAAAAAAGTGTTATTGAAGAAAATTATGACAATCATCCAAAAGATGCTTTTACAGAAAAAACACTTCAAGAATTTTGGAAAAAATATACTTTAATCCTTCAGAAAAAAGGAGAAAGCAGTATGGCTTCTATTGTTGGTACAGATATACCTATTTTAGTAGATAATTTTAAAATTCAGTTTACGCTTCCTAATAAATTGATGCAAGATCAATTTAAAAAAGGAAGATCTAAATTATTGAATTTTTTGAGAGAAAAACTGAATAATTACGGAATATCAATAGAATCTAAAGTAAATGAAACTATTGAGAAGAAGTTTGCTTATACTCCTCAAGAAAAATATAATAAACTAAAGGAAATAAACCCTTTATTAGAAAAATTGCGTCAAACTTTTGAACTAGATTTGTAAGAATCTCCAATACTTTTACCTAAATAAAATAAAACAAAATTTTGTTTTTCTTCATCAGATTTCTCAAACTCTGGTATCAAATACAAACCTTTTCCTTTTTCAACAAATAATGGAATTGATTTTTCTTCTTGTGAAAATAAATCTAATATGCGATCATACTCTTCTTCTGATGAAATTTCTACTTCATTAATTTGAGGGTTTTCTCTATAAGCTTCACTTAAATTAATATAATCATCATGTGGAGTAAAAAAGCTTTCTCTTTCAACTTTTGTTGAATTAACTGCCTCTAATGAAGTTGCTAATCTATAAGAACCATGTTCTCCAAAAGCTTTTGAAAAACTTGTTATTGCATGATTATTTACGGTATCACTACCTGTCATTGCTATTAAATAACCTACATCATTCAACTCAATATTATTTGTTAAATTATCATCATAAATATCTACATTTAAAGCTTCTAAGTTTTCGTTTAAAGCTTTTTCTATAAAGTTTTTATTAGAATCTATCAATACAACCCTTTTACCTTTATCCTTTAAAAAACTTGCAATTAATCTAGTTGGTTTTGAAGCACCAACAAACATAATAGCATCAGAACTTGTAAGAAAAACTCCTACTATTTTCGCAAAAAACCTTGCAGTAGTAGCATTTAATAAAACTGTACCTAACACAATCATAAAAACTAAAGGTGTAATATACTCAGCTCCTTCTACCCCCTGTTTTAATAATTTACTTCCAAATAAAGAAGCAATACCAGCAGCAACAATACCTCTAGGCCCTACCCAACTGATAAATAGTTTTTCGTTTAGTTTTAATTTTGAACCTGTAGTACTTAAAAAAACAGCTAAAGGTCTAACTACAAAAACAACAACAGCAAATAAAATGGCCGTTTTCCAGGTATATAAAAGCATTAAATCATCAATATTGATATTAGCAGCTAGTAAAATAAAAAGAATTGAAATTAATAAAACGCTCAAAGATTCCTTAAAATATAATAGTTCTTTTATGTTTTTTAATTTACCATTTCCTAAAACCATTCCCATAACAACAACTGCTAATAAACCAGACTCATGGGCAAAAAGTTCTGATTCTACAAACACCAATAATACTGTAGAAAGTGATACTACATTTAATAAATAATGTGGAATTAATTTTTTATTAACCGCATATGCTAAAGCATGGGCAAAAGTAAACCCGAAACTTGTTCCAAATAACAAAATTTTACCAAACTCCATCAATGCCGTTTTTGTAAAACCTCCTTCACCACCAACACTAATAAATTCAAAGACCAATACAGCCACCAAAGCTCCAATTGGGTCAATTAAAATTCCTTCCCATTTTAAAACAGTTGAAATATCTTTTTTAAGTGGAATATTTCTTAAAATTGGTGTAATTACTGTAGGTCCAGTAACAATTATCAAACCAGAGAAAAGAAAACATAATTCCCAGCTCAAATCAAAAACAAAATGTGCAACAATACCAGCGCCAAAAAAAGTAACAGCAGAACCTAAGGTAATTAACTTTGTAATTACTGGTCCAACATTTTTTATTTCACTTCTTTTTAAGGTTAAACCTCCTTCAAATAAAATAATACTAATAGCTAGCGAGACAAAATAATACAAACCATCTCCAGGAAATAAGCCTTTTTTTCCATTCCAAATTGGCTCAATCCATTTACTTCCATCTTCACTTAAATATTCGGCTGCAATTGGCCCAACAAACAAACCAATTAAAATTAAAGGTAATATTGCAGGAATTTTAAACTTCCATGCAACCCATTGTGCTAAAATCCCTAATATAATGATACCTGCTAGCTCTAACATAAATTACTAAATATAATTAAAAAGTAAATTTAAGAATGTTTGAGCTTCTTAAAAACTTATTTAATAGTTTTTTCTTGTTTAAAGTTTGCTATATTGTCGAATTAACCAAATGATACTAACTTCTTGCAGAAAATAGATAAGATTCTAATCGGAATAGCCTTTTCACCCAACTTAAAACCAAACATTTTTGAAGCTGTTAGGCTTGCTAATATGTTTAATGCTGAACTGGTAGGTGTTCATGTAGGTAATAAAAATGAACAAAAAGTAGTAGCTTTAGAAAAGCTTTTGAATGAAGCAGATGCTCTACAAAAACCTTTTAATGCTATCTGGCAAGGTGGTAAACCCGTTGATGTTATTCTACAAACTTGTACTAAACAAAATATTGATTTATTGATTTTAGGTGCAATTCAACAAGAAAACCTATTTAAATATTATGTAGGTTCAATAGCTAGGAAAATTACTAGAAAAGCCCCTTGCTCTGTTCTTTTACTCATAAAACCTTCAGTTGAAAGAGTTATTTGCAAACATATAATTGTTAATGGTTTAAAAGACTTAAAAACAGAAGAAACTATTAAAACGTCTATATTTATTTCAAAAAAATTAAACTGTAAAAAATTAACCATTGTTGAAGAAATAAAACAAGAGGAAATTCATGTTGAAGTAAATGACGATAGGTCTTTAAGAAAAGTAAATATTGTAAAAGAAAGAATTAAAAATAGAGAAGATAGGCGTGTAAAAAATATATTAAAAGATGTAGATTGTGATAGTCTTTCAATAAACACGCAAAGTATTTTTGGAAAAAGAGGATACTCAATTGGGCATTATGCAAAAGTAAAAAGAGCTGATTTATTAATTATGAATGCACCCACAAAATTAGGTTTGTTAGATCGAATTTTTCCGCACGATTTAGAATATATTTTATCAGAATTACCAACAGACGTTTTAATTGTAAAATAAATGAAGAAGAAGAATACATTTAAAACATTTGTTTCAGATATTCCAAAAAACTTATTTTCCGGTTTTGTTGTTTCATTAATAGCACTTCCATTAGGTTTGGGGTTAGCACTAGCTTCTGGTGCTCCGCCAATTTCTGGAATTATTGCAGCAATTGTAGGAGGAACTGTTGTTTCATTAATTGGAGGGTCTAATGTTACAATAACAGGACCAGGTAATGGTTTAGTTGTTGTTATTTTAGCTGCAATTACAACGCTTGGTAATGGAGACATGCATCAAGGTTTTTTATTTACACTAGCAGCCATAGTAATTTCAGGAATTTTACTAATTATTTTAGGCTTTTTAAGAATGGGATCTTTAGGCGATTTCTTTCCATCGTCAGCAATACAAGGTATGTTAGCTGCAATTGGAATAGGAATTTTTGCAAAACAAATCCATGTTATGTTTGGAAACACATCTGTAAAAGGAAGTATTATCCAACTTCTAATAAAGGTTCCAGAGGGGATTATCAATCTAATTAAAACAGATAATTCTAGCATGTTTTATGCTGGTTTAGTTGGTATTGTAAGTTTATTGATTATGATTTTTTATAGCAAAATTAGAAATCGATATTTTCAATTAATCCCTGCCCCAATGTGGATTGTAGTTTTAAGTGTTGGTATGTATTATTATTTTGATGTTTTTGCTGCCGCTGAATATCCAATTGATAAAAGCATATTGATTAATTTACCAGATAACATTTTATCTAATTTTGCCTTTCCTGATTTTAGTAAAGTATATGAATTAAGTTTTATAAATGCTGTGATTTCAATTACTTTAATAGCAAGTATAGAAAGCTTACTAAGCATTAAAGCTGTTGACAAATTAGACCCCTTAAAAAGGCGTTCTAATGTAAATAAAGATATTAAAGCATTAGGTTTAGCTACCGTAATTAGTGGTTTTTTTGGCGGATTAAATGTAGTTACTGTAATAGCAAGAAGCTCAGTGAATGTTAATAATAATGGTTCTAACAGATCTGCAAACTTTTTTCATGCTTCATTTTTAGTTGCTTTTATATTATTATTTGCTACTGAATTACGTAAAATTCCATTGCCAGCTTTGGCTGCTATTTTGGTTTTTACAGGGTATAAATTAGCATCACCAGATAATATAAAAAAAGTTTTTAAGGTTGGTAAAGAACAATTATATATTTTCTTAATCACCTTGTTTACTACTATTGCAACCAGTTTAATTACCGGTATTTTAGTTGGAATTTTAGTAACATTTATTATTCATATTATCATAAATAAAAATGCGAATTTATTTTTTAAAAACGTTTTAAAACCAAATGTTTTAATGTTTAAAGAAGATGATATTTATTATGTAAGTGTTAAGAATTTTTCTAGTTTTTTAAACTATACCAAATTAAAATCTAAACTAAATCAAATTCCGGAAACAGAAGAAGCTATCATTGATTTTTCCTTGTGCGATTTTGTAGATGATTCTGTTATGGAAAATATGAGTAATTATGCGCAATCCTTTGCTAGAAAAGGCGGTCATTTAGAAGTTATTGGTTTAGACGACTCAAAATCTATAAGTAATCATCCGTTTTCTTTGCGTAAAATAATGCCAAAACAAATAAATCAAATCAATAAGGTTTTAACAAAAAGACAAAAATCTATTGAAAAAATTAGTGAAGAAATGCACTGGAAATACGATGCTTTTTCTGCACAAGAAATGGAAGAGCTACCAACTTTTGGGTATTTTAAAACAAGAGAAATTAGCAAAGTTACCAATGTACTTTCTAATAAAGATTGCACCATTTTTGATGCACATTTTTCTGAAGGAAAAATGATTGCAAAACAAACTATTAAAGCTACAATGTTACATATTCATACCCAAAAAAATATTCCAAATTTTACTTTAGACAAAGAAGGTATTTTTGAATATATTTTAGATTTTGCTGGTTATAAGGATATTAATATTGATAAACATTCAGATTTTAGTAAACGTTTTTATTTATCAGGAAAAAATGAAGAAAAAATTAGAGCCTTTTTTACAGATGAACTAATTTTGTTTTTTGAAAGCAATAAACAATACCATATAGAAGCTTCTAAAAACGGACTTTTAATTATTGGTGATGAACGTTTAGCTAGTGTTAAAGAAATGAAAGCCCTTGCCTATTTTGGTATTGGTTTAGAAAAAACATTATAATATTTATGTTAGGTTTACAATTTGAAACAGAAACATCTTGGGCGGAAATAGCCAAAGATAATCTTCAACAAATATTAACAGATCATGCTTTTTTAGAACAAAAAGCTGCTTCTAATGCTGTTTCTATTATTATAAATTATTCTGAAGAAACTGAGCTTGTAAAAGAAATGAGCAATATTGCTATTGAAGAAATGCAACATTTTAAAATGGTGCATTTATTAATGGTAAAACGAGGCATGGTTTTAGGACGAGAGCAAAAAAACGATTACGCCATTAGATTGCAAAAATTTTTTAATAAAACTAAAGATAGAACAAATGCATTAGTGCAACGTTTATTAGTTGCGGCTTTAATTGAAGCTAGAAGTTGCGAGCGTTTTAAAGTATTTTCTGAAAATATGGAAGATGAAGAATTATCTAAATTCTACAAAAACTTAATGATTTCTGAAGCCAACCATTATACTACTTTTTTGCAATTTGCAAGAGAATACCAAGACAGAGATATTGTAGACGAAAAATGGAATGCTCTTTTAAAATTTGAAGCAGAACTTATGAAAGAACGTGGTAATTCTGCTAAAATTCATGGGTAATTAACCTGTTAAACACTTGAAATAAAATGTTTTCTAAAGACGAAGCAGCGTTAATGCGCAAAGAATTTTGGACAAGTTTTGGAAAATCGTTTCCAAGAAAATGGTTATTGTATAACACTAAAATAAAAGGATTCTCTTTTAAGTTTGTTGGCGAAAGAAAAAAAGCCATGGTTTGTTTGGATATTGAACATCCAGAAGAAATTGCAAATGAACTTCTTTTTGACCAAATGATTTCTTTAAAAACTTTGCTAGAAGCTGAACTACCAGAAGTAGTTTTTAATGATGCCTATGAATTAGAAAGTGGTAAAATAATTCATAGAATTTATGTTCCTTTTGATAAAAAATTTAGCATTTATAATAAAAATACATGGAGAGATTGTTTTGAGTTTTATATAGAAACAATGTCTAAATTTGAGCTTTTTTTTTATGAATATGAAGATTTTATTAATCAGGCTATTTAAAATTACTTGTAATTACTGAACGAGTAAAAATCTATCTAAATAAAGCTTTAATCTTTTAGCTAATGATAGACTACTTTAAAAAGTCTGCGTTAAGGATTGGAGCTTTGTTTGAGCTCTTTTGTGAAGTATGAACAAAAAGCGAGTGCGTAAAGCCTGACTTGGTCCTGAATGCTTTCAGGAAAAAGTAACGCCCAAATACTCCTTAAACTAATATTTTATAAAGAGGAAAGACCTTGAAACAAACTCAGTGCAAAAAAAAATCGCCCTAAATGAGCGATTTTCAATTCAAATAAATATATAGGATTTAGCTTATAAATGATATGCTAAATGGATAATTTGGTGGTTGGTTATTACTTGCTTTTATGGCATTTGTAATTGGAAAAATTAAGTAAAAAATTGCAATTACAATGATACCAACAATACCTAAACCTAATAATAAAATTAATGGAATACAGATTAAAAGGTAGATAAACATTGATATTCTAAAGTTTAAAATGGCTTTACCTGTTTCGTCCATATTCCTGATTTCGTCTTTTTTTGTGAGCCACAATATTAGTGGAATCACAAAACCTCCTATACCAGAAACAAAATCTAATAATTGACTTAAATGTGTTAAAACTAATAATTGTTTGTTTTCTTTCATTGTTATGTTTTGTTGTTTAGTGTACTTATTAGACGCATAATTAACTGTTTTGTTACAAAAAAAATACACAAACCT
Source organism: uncultured Polaribacter sp. (assembly GCF_947500975.1). GTDB lineage: Bacteria > Bacteroidota > Bacteroidia > Flavobacteriales > Flavobacteriaceae > Polaribacter. The sequence goes on along the minus strand of NZ_CANMUE010000002.1, from coordinate 371,945 downwards.
TTAATTATCAATCTTTTTACTATTAAATAGTATTTAATAAAAACTACTTTCTTTAAGATTACACTTTTTTAAACTATAAAGTAATTCACTTTTGTTTTTCAGAAAAAATCTTTGTGTATTTTTGCAACATGATTCAACAAGATACTATTATTGCTTTGGCTACTCCTGCCGGAGTTGGCGCTATTTCTGTAATTAGACTTTCTGGCGAAAAAACTATTGAAATTGTTGATGCTTTTTTTAAATCGATTAAAAAAGAAAAGTCTTTAAGAAATCAAAAATCACATACTATTCATTTAGGTCATATTATTAATAAAGGTGTTATTTTAGATGAAGTGTTGGTGTCTGTTTTTAAAAACCCTCGCTCCTACACTGGCGAAAATGTTGTTGAAATTTCTTGTCATGGTTCTAGTTTTATTCAACAAGAAATTATTCAATTATTTTTAAAGAATGGTTGTAGAATGGCTGATAATGGAGAGTTTACCATGCGTGCTTTTTTAAACGGAAAGATGGATTTAAGCCAGGCTGAAGCTGTAGCAGATGTAATTGCGTCAAATTCTGCAGCAAGTCATCAAATGGCAATTCAGCAAATGCGTGGTGGAATTAGTAATGAGTTAAAAGAACTACGAGCACAATTATTAGACTTTGCAGCTTTAATTGAGTTAGAACTCGATTTTTCTGGTGAAGATGTTGAATTTGCTGATAGAACAAAATTTAAAGAATTAGTTGCAAGAATTACCTTTGTTTTAAAACGTTTGATAGATTCTTTTGCTTTTGGAAATGCCATGAAAAATGGAATTCCTGTTACAATTATAGGGGAACCTAACGTTGGAAAATCTACATTATTAAACGCACTTTTAAACGAAGAAAAAGCCATTGTTTCTGATATTGCTGGTACCACTAGAGATGCAATTGAAGATGAATTGATTATTGATGGAGTTGCTTTTCGATTTATAGATACCGCAGGAATTAGAGAAACGGAGGATGTTATTGAAAGTATTGGAATTAAAAAAGCCTACGAAAAAGCAGAAAATGCCCAATTAATTATATTTTTAATCGACTCTAATAAGTTTTCTTATTCTAATGAAGATTTTTTACAAGAAATTAAAACGATTCAAGAACGTTTTCCAAACAAACGCTTGTTAGCTATTGCTAATAAAATTGATACTTTATCTTGTCATGATTCTGCAATTTTACAATCAGAAATTGAGAATTTAATTCTTTTATCAGCAAAAAATAAAACAGGAATCGAAGCACTTAAAAACGAGCTAACTTCTCTTGTAAATACAGGTGCTTTAAGTAATAACGAAACTATTGTAAGCAATTCGCGTCATTTTGAGGCTCTAAATAATGCTTTACAAGCAATTACATCTGTTCAACAAGGCATTGATTTAGAAATATCTACCGATTTATTTTCTATTGACATTCGTGAGTGTTTACGTCATTTAGGTAATATTACTGGAGAATATGATGTAGATAAGGATATTTTAGGACATATTTTTTCTAATTTCTGTATCGGCAAGTAGTTATTGACTCATAAAAGCTAACAGAAGTCAATAAAAGTCAACCATTTAGTACTTTATCACACCTTCATAATGAGCTAAATTAGCTTCTATAAACTTCTATTGGTTAAATATTTGTATCTCCTGTGTACCTTTTACTAAAAATTGGTCATTTTTTACTAAAAATTTCTTCTTATTCTTTTTTAAAAGGAAACTTGATGAGACTTCCTGAGACTTGTGGTGACGAATAGAGACTTTTTGAGATAGTTTATTATTTTACCATATATGGTTTAAAAATTTCAACCAAATGCTTTTGAAGTTTCTCTAATTTATCTTGTGGTACAAATTTTTCGTTTTCAAAACTTGCTGCATAACCCCATCCTTTATTTGTGAAATTTAAGTTTTTAAATAATGTCTCTTTATAAGGTATTTCTTTTTTTACGAAAGCTATTAACTCAACCATTCTTCCATATTTATAGTTTGGCTTTTTTTCTTCAGGGGCTTCTTTATTATCTATAGTTCTTACTAAATGTGTAACATATTTTTCATTATTTATACCCATTGTTTGGTATAGAACTATGTAATCACCTTTGTTGGTTTTTAAAATATTACCTCGATATTTATCTGGATAATGTAACTTAAATTTATCTCCTACATTTTTACCAAAATATGCTTCTCTTTTGTCTTTCTCATGAAGCTTATCAGTGATGTTTTTAACCCTTGTAATTCTCCTAAAATCCATAAAATTCATTTTTTTGTTAACCCAAAGATAAAAAACTTGCATCTATATTTTTAAAGAAAGTATTGCTCATCAACAATTTCTTTAATAAAAATTGTCAAACCTGATAGAAGCCTAATATTTTGGCCCTTTTAATTTAGACAAAATGATTTATCGACATATTTGTAACCTGTTATGAGTAGTAATATTTACTTAAAAAAAACCTGTATAGAATGTGGCAATCAATTTATAGCTAGAACGACTGTAACTCTTTGTTGTTCTGGAAGATGTAGAAAAAGAATATGGAAAAGAAAACAAAGGGAAAAGAAAATTAAAAAAGCAATTGAAGTTGAAGAAAAGACGATACCTCAGCATATTAAAAATAGTGATTTAAAGGGTAGAGAAATCTTTTCTATACTCCAAGCATCAAAATTTATTGGGGTTAGTAAATCTACTATCTATAGATTATTTGATGATGGTAAATTAAAAAAAGTAAAAATAAGGAGTAGAATATTTATAACTAGAAATAACATCGAAAAAGCATTTAAAATATGAAGACTGCAAAAGTAAAAGTGAGATTTAAAATCTTAAAAAGTGGCTCAATGAAAAGTACTTATTTAGACATTTATCCTGCTATAATACATCCAATTTCAGGTAAAGTAACAAGGCGTGAGTATTTAAGAATGTATGTTTATACTAAACCTAAAAATGAAGTAGAAAAAATACACAATAAAAATGTTATACATAGAGCAAACATTATTTGTAATGAAAGACAAAACCAAATCTATAATAACGACTTTGGTTTCTTGGCTTCTGAGTTAGATAATAAGTGTTTCCTAGAGTATTTTGAATCTTTAGCAAGAAAACGCGGAAGAAGTAGCTCCAGTCAAGCCAAATGGTTAATCGTACTTAAATATCTTAAAGAATTTTCTTCTGAAATTAAAATGAAAGATTTAACTATTCCTTTCATTCATAGATTTAGAGATTTTCTTTTAACTAGAAAACACTTTAAAATAAAAGATCAAACCATTTCTCAAAACTCTGCCAGTTCTTATTTTTCTAAAATTACTTTTTCTATAAAATGTGCTTATAAAGATGGGATTATTAGACAAAATATAGCTCCAAAAATAGAACGCATAAAAGCTATTGATGTTAAAAAAGAGTTTCTAACTACCGAAGAAGCAACAAAACTAAAAAATACACCTAGCAAAGATAATGTTCACAAAAGAGCTTGTTTGTTTATGATGTATACTGGGCTTAGAGTTTCCGATATCATTAACTTAAAATGGTCTGAAATTGAACACTCTAAAGAATTGGGTCATTATATTAGATTTCAACACCAAAAAACTAAAAATCAACAAACATTACCCTTTAGTGAAGATGCTTACCAACTATTGCCTAAAAAGGGTGAGGGTAATGTGGGTGTTTTCTACAACTTCTCCAAAAAATATTCTTTGTTGAAAGCTTGGGCTAAAAATGCTGGTATCACAAAAAACATAGGCTACCATACTTTTCGGCACTCCTATGCAACTATGCTACTTAGTAATGATGTATCAATCTTTACAGTTCAACAAATGCTCAACCATCGTAGCATTTCCAATACAATGCGATATGTCAACCTTTTAAATGATAAGAAAATAACCGCAGCAAATGCAATTAAATTTTAATAATTATGAATAAACTAGAAATTTTAAACAGACTAAACAGTATTTCAATGGACTTGCTAATCTCAGCAGTAAAAATTGAATATTACCATGAAACTCCAACAAAATTAGCTTTACAGATCAAAGAATTACATCCAGATACAATTGAGCTACCTATAAAAAATATTGCAGTAACCTATAATGGGTTTGAAGACAAAAATCACTTTGAGCAGTATCTTAATAAAAAATATAGTTATTTAAAAACAATTCTCACCATTTACTCAACTACTAAAGGTCTTGATATTTATAAAAATGAATTTTCTAAAACAATTGGAGAAATTAGGGTTTGGCAAAACTATAGACACACTTTTTATTCTAGAAACGATTCGCAAATAACATATAGCCATCATTCTAAATTTGATAAATACGAAACCAATTCTGATATAGATATTTACCAACAAATACAAATTTCTGATTTTGTGAAAATTCAATTGGCTTATCTTAAAAAATTACATCAATTACTTACTATTGGTAAAGAACAATCCGAAGTTATTGAAAATATAGAAGATTTGATACCAAGCAACAGTAAAAGGGAGCATCTTAAGAAATGGTTAATTGAGAATGATTATTGTGATGATTCTTTTGTTTGGACTCATAAAACAGGTCCTTACAAATCTAAAGTAGCTTGTCTTTTAAGTTATGTAATTTCACTTAAGGGCTTCACGTATAAAAAACCGAATGATGATGAAATATTTAATGTCGCTAGAAATACATTTAAAATAACGTTTGGTAAAGACACATTAAGAGACGCTCCAAACAACAGTGAAATTCGAGCTGAGTTTAAAAATCTAAAGATTTAAAGATTTTCCGTTTTTCAGCTAACTATAAAACGGAAGGCTACCTCTAACTAATGTTCCAACTTTGCAGTATTAAAACTGTAAAGTATGGAACATTTTTTAATTATAAAGTCATCAGAATTAAGGAAACTAATTCATGAAGAACTAGTTGACTTCTTTCAGCACATACAAATTACTCCTATAAAAAAGGAAGTTGAATATTTAGGCATAGTGGAAGCATCTAAATACCTTAATGTTTCTCCTCATACATTAAGAAGAAAAGCTAGAAATAGTGAAGTCCCATGCTATAAAAGAGGTAACAAATGGTTGTTTTCTAAATCTGAACTTAAAGAATACATAGCAGAAGGTAAGGTACTAAGTTTAACTAATAAAGCAACTTGGTAATGGTAGATTACACTTACTTATATAAAGTTATTAGGTTAATTGATTGGTTGAAACCGCTTCCCTCTCATTATATTTTCAATGAGTTAACATTTTACCCTCATAGGAATAATAAAGGTGTTATAAATTATTATTTCGCTGAAGATGATTTAAAGTTAATGCATTTCATTTATCCAAATGAATATCGGATAAAGAATTCTCTACATAAAGCTTACGAATTGTTAATTGGCAAATCTGATAATAATCACTCTTATTTTGGATATGCTGAACTTCTAACTATTGTTGGTTACTTAGAAAAAAAGTACAAACTAAATCTTTCAAAAACTTATATCCGAAAAATTGAATTGGGTGTCAACATCAAAGTTTTAAATGATGCTATGATTTACATCGATAGGTTAAAATCTTACCAACATAGGAAAGAAGCAACAAAAATGATGTCTAGAACAAGTAAACATTATGGCAAGCAAGTAGATTTATCACAACAACGATTTAAACTCTATCATAAATCCTCTCCTCTCCTACCTTACAAATTAGCTACAGAAGATAATCTAATTAGGTTTGAGATGGTCTTTAAAAAGATCGTTACAATCAATAAGTATGCTTCAACTTTAGAAAGACTAATTAATCCTAAAAACTTTAATGATTTAGTAACCTTACTTCAAAAGAAATTTGATGCTCTACAATTTGAGAATACTCACAATCTATCTAACCTAACTAGTGCCGAACTCACTTTATATCATGCTGGTAATTCTACTAGATATTGGCAACAATACTATAAAAGTAAAAATAAACACACCTATGCTACCAAGAAGCAACGATATAATAAAATCATCAAGCAACTTGAACTTGAAACATCTAATCAAGATGAATTGATAATCGAATTAAAATCAAAAATAAAACAAGCCTTAGAAAAACAGAAAGCATCAGCTTGTTATATACCGTAAGAATTAACTCAAAACAATAAATATTAATCATAAAATTTTAAAAAAATGGAAACAAAAAACGAAAAACAAACAGTAGATCAAAAAGTGGATAGTTATAATGATGAAAACAAACCAAAGTTATTGATTATTCATGATCATCTTCTTAAATCTTATAATTTCAGACATAATGTTGTGAAAGGTGTAACAGAATATACACATCGTAAGGATGATAACGGAATCTATAAAGAACTTGATGAAATGTTTATTAACTCTCAGGTTTCATTGTTCAAATTAGGAGGGTTAAAAGCTACATATTCAGAAGTTTCTCAACTTCTTAATTCAAACTTAGTCGAAAAACATCATCCATTTGAAGAATACTTTAACAACTTACCGAAATGGGGTGAAACTAATCCAAGTGAAATAGAAAAATTAGCAAATACTATTGAAACTGATGAACAAGAACATTTTGAATTGTGTCTAAAAAGATGGTTGATTGCAGTTGTTGCTTGTGCTACAAAAACTGAGATAGTTAATCAACAAATGATTGTATTATCTGGTAAACAAGGTCTTGGGAAAAGTACTTGGATAGGTAAGTTAATCCCTAAAGAATTATCAAATTATTACTATTCAGGTTCTATTAACGCCAGTAATAAAGATACTTATGTCTATTTAGCTGAAAGTTTTATCATAAATCTTGATGAACTTACTAATATGAATAAAAAAGAATCTAGTAAATTTAAAGAAATCATTACACAAGGCACTATAAATATAAGAAAAGCATTTGCTAAAACAGCAAAAATTCTTACTCGTAGAGCTTCGTTTATAGGCTCTATTAATGAGTCTGAATTTCTTTATGATTTAACTGGTTCTAGAAGATTCCTTTGTTTCATCACTGAGAAAATCAACTATTCAAATGATGTAAATATTGACTTAGTCTACGCCGAAGCTAAATATCTTCTAGAAAAAGGAGAAAAATATCATTTTGATAAAGAAGAAATAGATTTAATTGATAAAATGAACGATAGGTTTAGGGTAAAAAATCCAATTGAGATTAAATTACTAGATCAGTTTAGTTCAATTAGACAAATCGAAATACCTAGTGAATATGGGCTTAAAGAAGAAGAAATTTTGCTTTCACTTAGACCAATTAGTGTATTGATGAAAATTCACCCTAACAAATATAAATATCAACCACCAACTATGGTAGAGTTAAAAACAATTGGTAGTATTTTAACTATGCATAAATTTAAATCGAAAATGATTAAAGGCAGAAAATATTACGAGCTACACAGGAACATTCCTAAAGTTGATGGACAAAAAATATATTTTGGTATAGATCCAAATGAAAAACATTGACGCTAAAAATTAAGTGGTTTAGACTAGTTTTAAGCCACTTTTTTATTGAAAAACTATCAGTGTTTGTATTTTGTTAAAAAGCTAGTATTGGTATAACTTAAATGGACATTCATAAAATAAAACTGTTAAAATACATTAACAGTTGGAGTACTTTTTAAAAAGTTAAAATCTGTTATAGAAGTTTAGTACATTTGCTATTGAAAATATTAGCGTTAGCTATTTATTCTTGTTATCGAAAACCGCCAATTTCAAAATACACACAAGAAAAATAGACTTAATGCTCATGCTTTGGCGTGGGCTGTGTTTATTTGTGTGTAGGGTGCTTGGCGGTACCTCGATAACAGTAAGCTACAGTACCCACGCTTTTCTGTTTTATAACCTACTCTTTGGGACTGAGGGTATAAATTAAATTTATATGAAAGTTTTAAAGTATGTATTAGCTGTAATCTTTATTCTTGGTGGTTTTTGGGGTATAGACTCTGATAACTATATTTCAGGTTTTTCTTCTATTCTATTAGGATCCATTCTAATTCCAAAAATATCTTCTATTCTTAGAAATAAATATAAAAGATTTAACCGTAAAAGAAATCGTTATTCCAATTATGCTGCTCTTATAATTATGATTGTACTTTTTAGTCAACAATCAGGTGTTATGGATAATACTAGTATTAATCCACAGAATAAATTTGCTGAAAGTCAACAAAAAAGAATAAAAGAGGAGCAACATATTAAGGACTCTTTAGATATTATCTTAAAAAAAATTAATTTGTCAGTTTGCAAGGTGTATACTGCTATTAATAGCATTGAACTACAAGCAATAAAAGATGCAGATAAAAAATACCCTAATTTTGGAGATCAACACTTTAAATATTCTGAAAAACTAAGGATTAAAAGAACCAACAACTATATAAAAGAAAAAGGTATATCAGAATTACTTGTTGACAAAGCTATTGTATACTCAACTGTATGTTGGGAAAAAGAAAGGTTAAAACGAGTTGAAGAAGCAATACAACAAAAGAAGGAAAGAAAGTACAGGAAAGAAAAAATCCAAAAATGCTATGAAAACACTTGTAATGAATTAGGCTATAAAATTAAGAAGAACTTAAACAGCCCTAAATCATTTGAATATGTTGATTGTAAATATTTGGGCGCTAATGGTTCTAATTTTACAGTTTTATATCGTTACAGAGCTACAAATAGTTTAAATGCATTGATTCTTTCAGAAGTAAAAGTTATCATAAATAGTGATAATTGTAATATTGTTGAGGTAATAGAATAAATATTATTTTGATGGAATGAAGTTGAAAAAGCGCCTTTTAGGTGCTTTTTTTATGCATTTTGTAGTTTTCTGTACTCAACTTGTACCTTCTAAACTGTTTTTATTATAAGGTTTATATGCTGGGTCAACAGTTAGGAGAAATTTTATACTTTCTGGTACAGAAAGTAATTGTATTTTTTTACTAAAATTTAATTTTCAAACATTATATTTGACCTATAACGGACAAGTCTAAAAAAGGTTTTATGATGCTTGGTAAAAAGCTTAAAGAATTACGAGAGGAAAAAGGCTTAATGCAGCGTGAGGTTGGTGCAATTATAGCAGTTGACGGTGCTTTTATTAGTAAAGTTGAAAATGGTGAAAAACCAATTAATAGAGACCATTTAAAAGCATTAAGTGAGTTTTTTAATATTCCTGAAAATTTACTTCAAACACTTTGGCTTTCAGACAAAATATATAACCTATCTAAAGATGAGCCATCAGCAATAGAGGCTCTTAAAATAACAATTAAACGTATTAATAAATACGAATAAAATATATGAAACACGAAAAAATAAAATTACCTCGATTAGAAAAGCTTCTAATGGATGTTGCGGATGATTTAAGGGGTAAAATGGATGCATCAGAATATAAAGAATATATTTTTGGTATGCTATTTCTTAAAAGAATGTCAGATGTATTCGACCAAAAACGTGAGCAATATAAAAAAGGAGAATACAATCACTTAGACGAAGAAACATTAAATGAAGTACTTGAAGATAAATTAACTTACGGTGATACTTTTTTTGTACCACAAAGAGCAAGATGGCACGAAGGTTTTATTGATTCAAATGGTGTGCAACAACCACCTATTAAACACTTGCAACATAACATTGGGCAAATGCTTAATATGGCATTAGATGCAATAGAAGAATCTAATCCAGATACTTTAGCAGGTATTTTTAAAGGTCGTATTAATTTCAATAAAGAGGTAGATGGTAAACAGATAGTTAAAAATGCAGACCTTAAAAAAATAATAGATAAGTTCAATCAATTTCCTGCTTTAATAAATGAAAATTTTGAATTTCCAGATTTACTTGGTGCAGCTTATGAATATTTATTAAAACACTTTGCTGACGAAAGTGGAAAAAAAGGTGGTCAATTTTATACACCTAATCAAGTAGTACGTTTATTAGTTCAGTTAATGAAACCAGAGGTTGGTATGTCAATTTATGACCCTACAGTTGGCTCAGGTGGTATGTTAATCCAAACACATCAATACATAGAAGAACAAGGACAGAATGCAGATAATTTAGAATTGTTTGGTCAAGAGAACGATCCTACAGTTGTTGCTATTTGTAAAATGAATATCATTCTACATAACATTACAAAATACAATATTGAATATGGTGATACTTTAGACGAACCATTAAATGAAAAAGATGGTCGTTTAATTCAGTTTGATAGAGTTATTGCAAATCCACCATTTTCTCAAAATTACAACAAAGCAACAATGCAATACCAATCTCGATTTAGTTATGGTTTTGCACCAGAAGATGGTAAAAAAGGTGATTTAATGTTTGTACAGCATATGCTGGCAAGTTGTAAAAAAACAGGTAAGGTTGTTGTTGTTATGCCTCACGGTGTTTTATTTAGAGGTGGTAAAGAAAAAGAAATTAGAGAAGCTATGTTAAGAGCTAATGTCCTAGAAGGTATTATTAGTTTGCCACCTCAATTATTTTATGGTACAGGTATTCCTGCCTGTATAATGATTTTTAATAAAAATAAACCTGATGAATTAAAAGACAAGGTATTTATTGTAAATGCAGACAAAGATTATGCAGAAGGAAAAAAACAAAACAATTTAAGACCAGAAGATGTAGAGAAAATCGATTATGTTTTTACAAATAAAATTGAAGAGGACAACTATTCTAAATTAATTGATGTTTATAAGCAAGAGGATGATAAGATTACTACAATTGAGGGTAATGATTGGACTTTAAATATTAGACGTTATGTAGATAATACACCACCACCAGAACCTGAAGATGTAAAAGCGCATTTATTAGGTGGTGTTCCAATTACAGAAATAGAAGCTGTTCAAAAATCACTATGCCCTAAATTTCGTTTTGATGGTTATCAATTATTTAAAGATAAAAATGAGATTTATAAGGATTTTAATATATCTGAAAAATCAAAAATAAAGCAGGCAATAGAAGAAGATAAAAATGTAGAGGAAACTTTAGTAGAATTAGGTGTGCATCTTGCAGATTGGTGGCAAATAGCAAAGAATGATTTCTCAACCTTAGCACCAAATGGAAATGGCTCTAAAGCAAATCTTCCTGCTGTTCGTTTAGAGTTGTTAGAAACAATCAAACAAAAGTTTGTACCTGTTGGTGTATTAGATAAGTTTCAAGTAGCAGGTGTTTTTGTGAATTGGTGGGATAATATTAAATACGACTTAAAAACAATTATGCAAAATGGATGGGATGCAGGTTTAATTCCAGACGAGTATTTAATAAATGAGTTTTTTAAAGAAGAAAAGGAAGCGATTGAATCTAAAGAAATAGAACAAGCAGAACACGAGGCTAATTTAGATGAATTGGTTGAGGAAGCTTTAAATTTAGTAGAATTTGAACCTGATGAAGAAGAAGGAGAAGTAAAACAAACACCTACATTAGCAAAGGCAGAATTAAAAAAACAAATTGATTATTTAGTTAACGAAAAAAAGAACTTAGAAGAAGCTAAAGAATTTCAAGAGGTTGATAAAAAAATAAAAGATTTAGAAGCTAATATCAAAGCCTGTAAAAAAGATATAAAAGAGAAAGAAATTGAACTTGCTCTTAAATTAGAACTAAAACGTTATGGTGCTGATGATGTAAAAGCAGAAAGCAATACACTTTTAAAAACAACAACTACTGAGTTATCAAATTTAGACAAAGATATTAGTGTTTTAATAAATGAATTTAAAGAAGATTTAAAAGATATAAGCAATTATGATAATATTAAAAAATCTACAACTGCATTAGAAAAAGAGTTAAAGAAAAATAATACATATGTTGAAAAATTAAATTTAGTATTAGAAGCTAAAAAACAATTTAAAGAAATTACAAAAGGTTATAACAGTCGTATTAAAGATCAAGGAATATTAAAAGCAAAAATTGAAAGTGTAGATACCTTATTAGTAGATATAGGTGGTATTATTAGTATAGAGGAGGCTCAAAAGCTAATATTAAAAAAGCATTTCGATATTATTAACGACCAATTACAACGCTACTTAAATGCTGAAAAAAGAGCCTTAGTAAGTGCATATGAAAATCTATTTGTTAAATATTTTGCTTCTGCTCAAAACATAGAAGAGAGTAGACAAACTACGATGAATGAGTTGAATGATTTTCTAACCAAATTAAATTATTTAAACTAATGTTAGAAAAGCAAATTAATAACCCTGATGGATGGATTTTAGATGAATTGGGTAAACTTATTTTAGAAAGAAAAAAGTCTTCTTTAAAAGTATCAGACGCAACTAATTTTGGTAATTATCCATTTTTTACTAGTGGTGATGCTGTTTTGAGGCATATTAATAACTTAATTGATGGGGCAAATATATATCTAGCAACAGGTGGTTTGGCTAATATTAAGTATTTTGAAGGGAAAGCAGCTTATTCAACAGATACTTTTGCTATAAGGACAATTGATAAAGTAAATACAAAATATTTGTATTATAACTTATTGCATATTATCTATTATATTAATGCGAATTATTTTCAAGGAAGTGGTTTAAAACATCTTCAAAAAAATGATTTAAGAAAGCATCAATTATTATTTCCTGAAAGTAATATAGAACAACAAAAAATTGCTGATATTTTATCTAAAATAGATATTGCTATTAATAATACTGAACAACTAATTTCTAAATATTCTAGAATTAAAAAGGGGTTATTGCAAGACTTACTTGTAAATGGGATTGACAAAAAAGGTAACATCAGAAATGAGAAAACTCATAGTTTTAAAGATAGTCCTTTAGGTAAGATTCCTGTAGATTGGGATTGGTCATACATAGGTGAATCTTGTTATGTCACAAAACTTGCAGGTTATGAATTTACAAAATATATGAAATATCGTGAAGATGGTGAAGTGATAGCTTTAAGAGCATTAAATATAAAAAACGAGAAATTATTATTAGATGATGTCCGACGTATTTCTCAAAAAGTATCAGATTTTTTGGTGCGTTCTCAATTGCATAAAGGAGATGTGCTGATTACATATATTGGAGCTTATATAGGTGATGTCGTAAAGATAAATGAAAGTAATAAATATCATTTAGCACCAAATATTGCTAAAATAGTTTCTGGTAAAAAATTGAGTTCAGATTTTTTAGAAAATATACTAAGGTCTGAAAAAGTTCAATCTTATTTCAAATCTTTGATTACAACTACAGCAAACCCAAGTTTAACAATGGGACAAATAAGAAAGTCTTATATAATATTTCCCAAGGATAAAGACGAGCAAACATTAATAACATCAAAAATTAAAAAAATGAAAGATTTTATAGATGTACTTTCAAGTGATTTGCATAAATATCAATCTTTGAAAGCGGGTTTAATGCAAGATTTATTAAGCAGTAAAGTAAGAGTTAATCATTTATTGGAATCTAAAGAAAAAGAAAACGTATGATATTAAGCAACGATACAAAATACAGAGGTAATATTGGTTCTACTTTAAAACTAGATGAATTAAGTCACGTAGAAAAACCATTTTTAGAGCAATTAAAAGGCTTGGGTTGGTCTAAAGCTAACAATGAGGTGTTAGAGTTGCAAATGCAACAAAAACCAGAGCAAAGTTATCGTACATCGTTCTCAGAGGTAATTTTAAAACCTAAATTACGCCAATCTTTAAAGCAAATAAATCCTTTTCTTACTGAGCCACAAATAGACGAAGTTGTTCGTAAAATAAGTACGTTTGATAAAAACAGCTTATTAGAAAATAATCAAAAAGTACTTAACTATTTATTAGAGAACACTACAGTATCTAAAAACGAACAAACGGGAGAGTTAAGTCCAACAGTAAGGTTTATAGATTTTGATAACATAGAGAATAATATTTTTACAGCGATTTCTCAATTTAAAGTTGTCGTTACAGGTACAGACCATCATATAATACCAGATATGGTGCTATTTGTTAACGGTTTACCTTTAGTGGTAGTAGAAGCTAAATCATCTAAAGTTAAAGAGCCAATTCCAGAGGCTATTGACCAAATATTACGTTATTCAGAACAAAGAGGAGATACAGGAGAAGGTAATAAAGAGTTGTTTTTTTACAACCAATTTGTAATTGCAACGTGCAGAACAGAAGCTAAATTTGGTACAATTACGACAAAGATAGAAAAGCACTTTTATAGATGGACAGATCCATACCCTAAATCATTAAATGAATTAGAACACGGTAAATCCTCACCAAACGACCAACAACGTTTAGTAGCAGGTATGTTAGACCCTAAAAATTTGTTAGATATTTTAAGGGTATTTATTGTTTTTAAAACAGATGATAAAGGAAGAAAAATAAAAGTAGTTGGTAGGTATCAACAATTCCGTGCAGTTAAAATAGCAACAAAACGTTTAATTGAGGGTAAAAATCCAATTGAAAGAGGTGGTATTGTTTGGCATACACAAGGTTCAGGGAAATCATTAACAATGATGTTTATGGTACGTGAAATGAAATTGATGCCAGAGCTTATGTCTTGGAAAATCATATTTGTAACAGACCGTACACAATTAGAAGAACAATTATCTGAAACAGGTCATAGTATTGGGTTTACTATAAAGTCAGCAAATTTTATTAATCCAAAATCTACACCTAATGGTAAGAGTTTAAAAGAATTATTAAGTAATGATAATTCAGATTTGGTAATGGCTATGATTCATAAATTCCAAGAAAATGGTGATTTAAATGGATTAGAAATATTTCCAGAGCTAAATAAAGGAACTAATATTTTAGTAATGACAGATGAGGCACATAGGTCTCAATATTCGTTGTTAGCAGCCAACTTAGATAGAGCAATGCCAAATGCTACATCTATTGGTTTTACAGGTACACCAACAAGTAAAACAGAAAAAAAATATAAAGATTATATTGATAAATACACAATGCGTCAAGCTATCGATGATGGTGTAACTTTAGAGATAGTTTATGAGGGTTTTACACATAATGCAGAGGTAGATGATAAGGAAGGAATGGACGCTAAATTTACGGATGTATTTAGTGAATATCAATTGACAGAACGTTTACAAATATTAGGTTTTGGTTCTCGTGATGCTTATTTAGATAATATTAATACCATACAAGAAAAAGCACAAAGTATGGTAAATCATTATGTAGACCAAATATTTTCAGGTGGGTTTAAAGCTCAAATTGTTGCCAATTCAAGAGAAGCAGCAGTACGTTATAAATCTGCTATTGATGAAGCTTTAAAATTAAAAGTAGCAGAATTAATGATTGATAATCCTTTGCTTATCAATTTAGATATTTTAAAGCAATTGGAGTGTGCTGTTGTTATTTCTGGAAGTCATAATGATAAAACACATATCAAAGCATACACAAATAGAGATTATCATAAAAAGAGCGTAAAACGGTTTAAATTACCATTTGAGGCAAAAGATGAAGAGGATACAACTCTAAATGGTAATGTAGGTATTGTAATAGTAAATAATATGTTGCTTACAGGTTTTGATGCACCAATTGAGCAAGTAATGTATTTAGATAGAGTAATTGTAGCACACAATTTATTACAGACAATAGCAAGGGTTAATCGTGTAGGTCCAGAAGGTAAGGATAAAGGTTTTGTAGTAGATTATGTAGGTGTAGGTCATCATTTAAAAAGAGCATTAGATACTTATGCCGAAAAAGAAGTTGAAGAAATTATAAGTTGTATTTCAGATGATGAAACTGAATTAAATGAATTAATAAAAGCACATAAAGATATTTGGGAATTTCTAAAGGATAAAGATTTAGACGACTTATCAGATTCAGATGCTTTTTTCGATGTTTTCTATGATGAAGATATTCGTTTTGAATACATTAAATTATACAATACACTTACATCTTGTTTTAATAATGTTTTACCACGTAAAGAAGCATTAGATTTTTTTAGTGATTGGAAGTCATTTACAGAAATTAATGCTTTAGCAAATAAACATTTTAGAGATGGTAGGTTTAGTATGAAAGATATTCCACCAAAATTAAGAGGTATTGCAGATGAGTTTTTAATTTCAAAAGGAATAGAACAAAAAGTAGCACCAATATCAATTATTGCTGATGATTTCTTTGAAAAAGTAAAAACAAGAAAAAGAACTAAAACAAAAGCAGCAGAAGTAGAACACGCAATTCGTCATTTTATTGATTTAAATATAGATGAAGATCCAGAATTATTTGCATCCTTTGCTCAAGCTCTAGAAGAAATACTAAAAAACTTTAAAGGTAATTGGAAGCTTATTTATGAAGAATTAGAAAAGTTAAGAGAGAAAATAAGAAATAGAGAGAAAGAAGAAACTTTTGGTTTAGACCGTAAAAAGCAAATGCCTTTTTTCAGAATATTTAAAGCTGAGTTATTTGAGAATAGAGATTTGAATGAAGATGAGGTTGCCCAAAACGTAAATCTAACACAACACATTTTTAATTTAGTTGCAACCGAAATTAAGCTTACAGGTTTTTGGGATAGTACACCAGCACAATTAAAATTAAAAGCTGAATTACAAAAACTATTATTATCACAAGACTTTAAAACAATACCTAATATCATAAAAAAAAGAAAGGAATTGATTTCAAGAATAATGGAGTTAGCTAAAACTAATCATTTTAAAATCGTTCGAGAATAATGGTATTGGAGTACAAAATAAAATATAGTAGTCGTAAAACTCTTAATATTACAGTAGAGAGAGATAGGACTGTTATTGTGCGTGCACCAAAATATTTAACAGAAGAAAAAATACATAACATAGTTCAATCTAAAAGACAATGGATTAAAGAGAAATTAAATCATTCTCAGAAATATCCTATAACATCAGAATTAAAAGAATTTGTATCAGGTGAATCATTAATGTATTTAGGTAAAAATTATCAGCTTTTAATAGTTGATGAAGAATTTGAAGGAATAAAATTTAATCAAAGATTTAGTATTTCAAAAAGCAATCAATCTAATGCCAATGAGTTGTTTAAAAATTGGTACTTAAAACAAGCATTAATAAAAATTGAGCCTTTAGCAATAAAGTATGCAGAAAATTTAGGAGTTAAATACAATGCTTTTAAAACTTCAGAAATGAAATATCGTTGGGGTTCTTGCACACCTGCAAATAACATCATTTTTAATTGGCGTATAATCAAAGCACCAATGTATGTATTAGAGTATTTAGTAGCCCACGAATTAGTGCATTTAATGGAAGATAACCATACACCACGTTTCTGGAATATATTATCAATACAAGTGCCTAATTATCAAAAAGCAAAGAATTGGTTAAAGAAAAATGGACAATTATTAGAAGTAGACTTTTAAATTAAAAAATAATATGGAAAAAGCAATAATAGTAGCATCAGGTAAAGCAGATATAGGAAAATCTTTGACTTTATCTAAACTTGGTAAAATGCTAAATCCTTCTCTTTCAATTACTAGAAAAGATTACCAAATCTGTTTTGACTATAAAAACATTAAAATCGGGCTACAAACTTTTGGAGATACTGAGTTTTATGTAAAAAATGGGTTAACTGATTTTCTGAAAGAAGATTGTGATTTAATAATAATTGCTTCAAAAGGTTTTGGGAAAACTGTCACAGCAATTGAGAATTTTGCTGGCGCTAATGATTATAGGGTAATATGGACTACTCCTTATAGAGTATGGGATGGTTCTATAACTACAGATGATATTAAAAGGTATAGTGCTTCTCACCTATTCCAAATGGTTGATGATGTAATTTCAAACATAATATAAATTTCTATGGTAAAAACCCCTTTATATCCAGAATATGGAACAGTAAAACAAGTACTAAAAATACTTGATGGTGTAAATGTTAATGATTTTAAAAATATGTGGAATTCCATTTGGGGTTTAAGAGGTACACCCCAAAATACAGTAAACTGGAAAGATCCTGACTTTTGGATAAAAGATCGTTTAGAAGGAAAGGATAAAGAATTAGCATTAAAAATTTGGATTGAGAGTAATAAAACAATTAACCCAAGATATATAAGAGGTACTCAATTCTTTATGAATGCCTATAATTTGATTCAAGAAAAAAATACAATTTTCGTTCTAACTAATGATGGTAAAGAGTTTATTTCAAAAACTGAAAATGATTTTATTTCTCTCATAGATAAAAAAGAAGGATTAGTGCAAATATTAATGCAATTATCATACTTAGAAAAAGAAAAAGTTAAAAGATCAGATTTATTAAATGATTGGAAAAATTACCTAATCAACAATTCTAATATAAAAAAAGACTCTGTTGTTAAGGATACTTTACGTAGAAGGATAGTTAACTTAATTGGAAGGGACTACATAAAAAAAGAAGGTAATCTCTACTCTATGACTAATAAAGGTGAAAACTACCTTACTAAAGTGATAAAAAATTCTTTATCTATTAAAGAAAATAATGAATCTAAATTAGTTAAACTAAAGGATCAACTTATAAAAGAGCAACGTAAAGAATTAAAATCCTTCTTATCAAAAACCCATCCATATCAATTTGAACACATAGTAAAGCATTTACTAGATGAAATGGGATACGAAGAAGTTGAAGTAACTTCTCCTACAAATGATAAAGGTGTTGATGTAACAGGAATTAGTCAAAATGGTATTACTACTGTAAAAGAAGTAATTCAAGTAAAACGTAATAATAAATCAAACATCACTAGAACAGTTTTAGACAAGCTAAGAGGTAGTTTACATAGATTCGATGCTTTTCAAGGTACTATTATTACTTTATCAGATTTTGCTAAAGGTGCAAAAGAATCTGCATTTGAAAAAGGAGCAGCTCCAATTACTTTAATTAATGGTGAAAAACTAATTGATTTATTGATTGAGCATAAAATAGGTATAAACCCTAAAACTGTCGAATACTATACTGTAGATGAAAATTATTTTAATGATGAAATAGAGGAAAATATAGAATAATTCACTCATTTGTATCTCCCAAAATAATTAGGCTAATAAATCATTGCTCACCAATACTTTCTTTAAATGGTTAACTTTCTGTATCGGGAAGTAAATTACTTTTCTTGATTAAATTTTAATATAAAGATCTTTAATAAAAGAAGGCTGTCAAAAAATGACAGCCTTCTTTTATTTATTTACAGCAAAAATTTCTTTTAATTGCTTTACCATATTACCGTTTCCAGAAACAGTAATCTCGCCTACTTTATCTGCTATTTTTTCTACATACTCCATTTCTTTTAATTTATACAACATTTGGTTGTCTTCCATTAATTTTGCAGTATTTAATAAGCTCCTAGTAGAAGCTGCCTCTTCTCTTCTAGTAATAACATTAGCTTGCGCTTTCTTTTGAGCAATTAAAACCTGATTCATGATTTCTTTCATATCACCAGTTAAAATTACATCTCTTATTCCGCAGTTAATAACTTGCACACCTAATTGAGTTGTATTTTTAGATACTTCATAAAACACTGCTGTTGCAATATTTTCTTTTTTCTCTAACAATTCATCTAACGTAAAACCACCTACATAAGTTCTTAAAGCTAATTGCATTAAAATGTATAATTGCTTTTCATACTCTTTATTTTCTAACAAAGCTTTTTCAATATCAACTACTTTATATTGTGTATAAAAATTGATTCTAATATTCGCTTTATCCTTAGTTAATAACTCTTGCCCTGCAATTTCTAACTGTAATTGCCTCATATCTGCTTTAGCAATTTTAATTGTAGTATCGTTTTTCCAAAATCGATACGTTCCGCCAGTTAAGGTTTTAGTATAGATGTCATCAACTAATAATATTGCTTTTTCATAAGCTGTTACTTCAAACAATCTAATATATTTGATAAATTCATAATTACTAAACAAAGCTTTATCAATCGTTTCTGTAATGTAAATTTTACTTATATCAATAGTTTGAAATTTTCTATTTATAAAACCTTTCCAGTAGAAATATCTTCCTGCTTGTAAAACTCTAGTAAAATTATCGTTTTCATATATCAATACTAACTCATCATCTTTTACATCAACAATTGCAAGCATATTTGCTAAAACGGTGTCTTTTAATAAAATTTCTATAGCTACAGTTGCATTAAACTCTTTTGTTAAATCATAAATGATTATATTCTGATTTAAGAATAACCAATGAGTTCCTTGAGTAATTACCTTTTGATAATCACCATTTCTAAAAACTAAACCTACTTTTCCTGCATTAATTCTTACTCTTTTCATTTTTTCTATTTTTTTATTCTGAATTTTCTATTTTTTAACTTCAGAATGATTCAACATTTAACAATCTCTGTAACGGAGAAATATGTTCTTTTTATTTAAAAACGATACGTTGAAATGCTCATCAACTAACGAAAACCTTTATTGAAAAAAATAGGTTATAATTCTTTTTTAAAAATGGATTAAAATCATAAATGAAATCAACTGATTTATAAAAAACCATTACTTTCTATAGTAACAATTAAAAACTTCAAGTACATTTTTGAGTGTTTATTAAAAAACACATTAAAACATATCGTTTTCTTTTTTGTTCATCAGTTTTACAAGATGATGAGCTTAAGGGACTTTACTCAAGTCATGAGGTCGGAATCGAACCGACTCGCCGTGAGGCTTACCATAGTTAATAGATTATCAGTCTACTGCGTTTGACCACTCCGCCATATCCTTTAGGATAGTGGGATTCGAACCCACGTACTTTTTCTATTGCTTTAACCGAACTGAGCTACATAACTTTCGTTATGGAAGGATTCGAACCTTCGTACATAGAGTTACGATTATTTTTTGGTGAATAATCAAAACCTTCAAGGCTAGTTGCATATAAAAACCGAATACAAAACTGTACGGATTTATACAATGGTGCTATACAGAAACACACAACAAGACTTGCTTGATGTAGAAGTGGTAGGACTCGAACCTACACATTTATAATAAAATCAGATTTTAACTCAATGAAACTATTTTTTTAAATCGGTTTCGTTGAATTAGCAAACTCATTTCAGTCTGACGAGCCAACCAATTGCTCAACACTTCCTTTATTTTAATGAACTTTTAATTAACCTCACTTTACTCCTTGTTAAAGTGAGGCACTACTCTACTATTTTGCAATTTTCCCACATTTATATGCAATTTTTTTCATAATTACACTACAAATATTATATCATACTACGTAATCTATCTGCGTAGTATAATTTATTTTACTTTTTCTTAGTTTTTTTTATTCTTTTTTGATGCTTTATTATTCTTTTTCTTTGACATTTTTCCTTTGATTCTAACTTTTTGATCATTAATAGTTTCAATAAATTCCGAATTAAAGGCGTACACTCTTGCTTGTTTTATAAAACTTAAAGCTATTTTATATTCTTTCAACTGTTCATTCAAAACTGCTTTTTTTGAGTATAACATGGCTTTGTCAGATCCTTTTACTGTTAATGCAAAATCTATAAAATCTTCAGCATCTTTTACATCTTCATTCCATAAAAGCACATTAATGTAATGCGAATACACTTCAAATGCATTAATATTTACTGATAAAACCTCTTTGTAGTACAAAATTGCTTCATCATATTTGTATAATTTTTCTGCATACACTCTTCCCATCAAGGTTAAAGCCATAGTGTTTTTATCATCATAAGATAAAGCATAATTTAACGCCTCCATTACTTCTTCTAAATCGTAAGGGTAGTTTTCTAATGCTTTAAAAACATAGTTGTTTGTTAATGTCCCCATTTTATTTTATTTTATTTGTTTTCGTAAATCGTTTTTTAATTGATTACGTGTTGCTTTAAAAAATTTCTCTTTCTTTTTTTGTTTAAAATCTGAACCTGTAAATATTCTTACCGGATTGCCTCTTTCTAAACTCAAATGGTTCTCCCATTCATTTTTTACAGATATTTTTAATTGATTCGTATTGTGTACCCTAATTTTTTCTTTTAATCGTTCTATTGCTATCTTTTTATTTTGATGTTGAGAACGACTATCCATAACCAAAACTTGAGTTCCTGTAGGGATATGTTTTGCTCTTATTGCAGAACTCACCTTGTTTACATGTTGCCCTCCAGCACCAGAACTGCGAATAGCTTGAAATTGAATTTCATTTTCATGGATATTTTTTTGTTGAAATTGATGCAACTCATAACATCCAATAAACCAATTTTTACGTTTATTATATTTTCTAAATATTGATGTTCCAATCCATTGAATTGAGCCCAACCAATCGTTTAAAAACACAGGAAGTTGCTTTCCTTTAATTTCTAAACTGACAGATTGTACTGTGCCATTTTCTATTCCGTTTTCTTTATGAATAATTTGATACGCAATCTTATTGTTTATCAATTCTTTTAAGAATAATTTTAGCACTTTGGCAACAACCCAAGCACATTCTGCTGGTCCTTTTGCTGCAGTAAATTGTATTATTTTTGTTTCCATAATTATTTGTCCATTCTTACAATCTTTGGTGTAAATGTTCCTAACACCTCTACCAATTCTTGCTGATTTGCCATTACTTTTTTAATGTCTTTATATGCCATTGGAGCTTCATCTATTCCACCACCTATAAGACTTACATCATTCATTTTTAATTGATGTTTAATTTCACTATTAGTAAATTTTTCTTTACACTTTCTTCGTGAAAATAAACGCCCTGCACCATGTGAAGCTGAGTTGATACTTCCTGTATTACCTAAGCCTCTAACAATATATCCCGGAGCCGTCATAGAACCTGGAATAATACCTAATTGCCCTTTATTTGCAGGAGTTGCACCTTTTCTATGTACTATTCTTTCTATTCCATTTACTTGTTCTTTCCATGCAAAATTGTGATGATTCTCAATTTTTGCAACTGGTTTTGCTCCTAACAATTTTCCTATTCGTTTATGAATATCATCATGACAAGCTTTGGCATAATCACCTGCTAAATTCATTGCCAACCAATATTCCTGTCCGTCGTGCGTGTTTAAATCTAACCACGCTAAATGCTGTACATTTTTAGGTAAAGGACATTGTTTTGTTGCCAAATACGTATAATGTTTTGCAATATTTGCGCCTAAACCACGGCTTCCACTGTGAGTCAATAGACCTACATATTCACCAACTGGCACATTAAACTCGTTGTTTGGTTCTGTAATATTTACAACACCAAACTCTACAAAATGATTTCCGCCTCCAGATGTCCCTAATTGTTGAAAGGCTTTTATTTTTAAGCGTTTTAGTAACGGAATATCTTTAAACTCAGTACGTTCAAATATTTCATGATCGTGTTTTATTTTGTGCGTTTCTCTCATTCCGAATTTTGTATGCTCAGACAAGATGTTTTCTAACTGATGTCGCTTTCCTTTTAAATAAGATGCTTTTATTGGATAGATTGTTAAACACATTCTACAACCAATATCTACACCAACTCCATAAGGTATTACCACATTATCTGTTGCCAACACCCCGCCAATTGGCAAACCGTAACCTGAGTGTGCGTCTGGCATTAAAGCACCTTGCACCGCAATTGGTAATTTTAAAGCATCATACAATTGATATTTTGCCTGGTCATCAATTTCGTTTTCGCCATAGATTGTAAAAGGAGCTCTTGTGTTTTTTAATTGATGAAATCTTACTTCTACTGGTTTTATTAACCCCTCAACAACTTTTCCCCAAATGGCATTTCCTTGAAATCTTTCTGGTTCTAAAAGCACCTGCTTCGCTTCTTCTAAAATGCGTTCTTTCTTTTCTTTTTTACGATATCTATTGATTTGACCTAAAGCAATATTGATACTATTGTTCTTTGGAAAGCCTAATTTTATAAGGTCTTTTCCTTTTAATTTATTTCCCATGATTTAATTTTGAGATGTTTAATTCTATAGAATCCAACTTTTGGTTGATTCCATAACTTTTAAATCGTACTTCGGAAAATCTTTAGGAAAAAATAACCATAAAAAAAGTCCGAAAGTTTACAACTTCGGACTTTTCATATATATAGCGTTTACTATTTATGTTTGTGAAAGTCGCGAAGTAAACAATAAAAAGAACCTGGTTCTCTTTGTATGTTTTTTGTTAATTGATTGTTGAACATTATACTTCGTTTTAATATTATTTGTTGCTTTATTGCGATGCAAACCTATAACGTATTTTTTAATTAAACAAATAAAATTTTAATTTATTTGATTGATAATCAAAGTTTTACATTATTTTTAAGCAATAAAATTCTTGTCCGCCATTGTGCAGATATTGTGAGTTTAGATAACTCTTTGATTGTTTGATATGTAGCTAAAACTTACACGATGTATTGGCATCTATTGGTTTTTGAAAAAAATCATAAAAAAAAGCGTCCAAAAAATTAATTTTGGACGCTTTTACTATCTTTTAAAAGTTTTTTACCTAAAACATCGACCAAAAAAGTCGCAGTTTAGCGCCCGTTTTATGTGATTTATATATGTTCATAGGTTATTACTTTTGTTTTTTACGTTTTATTGTGGTGCAAAGATAGAATTATATTTTATAATAAACATTATCATTTTGACCTATGTCTTCTTCAAATTTGACTTCAGAATAATATTCTTGACTAACTAAATCATAAGCTGCTCTGTTTTTTATATGTCCTTTATATCCTGAATATTTTAAAATGAGAATTGCTACTAAAAGATGTACTCTGTGTGCATATAAATTTAATTCAGGTAGTTTATCTTTAATTGAATCCTCTTTAAATGGAGTTTTACCATGCAAAAATTTATTTCTACTTGATAGAACGTCTTTTAGCCTTTTTGGTAGATCTATATTAAAAAAATCATAAGCTAAAATAAAAATATCTTTATTAGCTGGAGAATTTAAGTGATTCAATTTTTTAAACAAAATTTCATACTCTTGTTCTAAAACTTCATTTTTGTTATCCTTTAAAGAAAGTAATAATTCATTCTTTATATTATTTAATTCATTTATATTTTTTATTGGTTTAAAAAAATCTTTATTTTTCTTATGAATAATTCCTACAATTGTTTCAAGTGCAACAAAATATATAGAACATCTAATTATAGGCGATTCAATTCCATTCGCTTCGATTAACAAATCTATTGTTCTTTCTATTTCTTGATTTAATTTAAGGTTATTAACAAGATTAGATAATGATTTTTCAGGAAATAATGCTGAGGTTAATTTATAATCATTATTAAAAGAATTATTAATAAAACTTCTAAATTCTTTAGGATTAATTATTTCCTTTTCAGTAATTATAGAATCTTGTAATGATTCATAAAATAATTCTTCTCCAACACCATTTTCTGTAGAAAAAATAAACCTTTCTTTTTGATACCAATTTCCAGTAATGAATGCAAGTATTTTAATAATAGAATCAATGTCAAATTTAAAATTCTTAAAATTAGTTTCGCCTAAATTCTCAATTACAATATAGTTTTCATTTTTGTCATTATGGCTATATATTTGATATGAAACATCTTGAACATTAATTTGTACCAATCCTGAACCATAAAATGTTTTATCACAAGAATAACTTTTACTGCTAAAAAGTGTAGTAATATGATCTTTACTAATCTTATATATAGCCTTATAATATGAGTTCTTTTTTACTGGAAAGTTAGAATTATAGACTTCTCTTAATCTCCCAATTATTTTTTTGCTTTCGACAAATGATTTTCCTTTAAAATAAAAAACACTTTCTTTAGGAATTATATACTTTTGCTTTAAAGAAAAAACTTCAAAACTTTCGTCAAAGCCTAACTTTTTAAAAGTTGATTTTTTAGAACTAACTTTATCTTTTAAAATTAACTCAAACTTTATATAATTTTCTTCGGCAACAAAACTAACTTTAGAATTATTTATTGGAAAGTTAGAATTTTGATTTATTGTAAATTCATTTTTTAAGAAATTTTTAATTATTAGTAATTCCTTTTCTATACTCTTTCTTATTTCACTTTCCATTATTTTCTATTTCTTCTGCGCTTTTTCCAAGGCGCGTTCTTTTTCCAGTCACCAGCCATAATACAACCGTAAGGTAACACTTCATCAATAACTTTACCTAAACCAAATTCTTCCATTTGATTTCTAACGTTTTCTGCATTTTTATAAGCAGATGGCAATTCGGTAATATCTATCTCTTTAGAAAAAAATCTAACGTCTAATCCTTTCGTTTCTTCTTCAAAAATCTCTTGAATGGTTCCTGTTTTACTTTTTCTATGTTGTGTTCTACTTACATTTCGTCCTGCTCCATGTGGCGCAAAACCTAAATTAGTTTCTGTTGTTTTTCCTTCCACAATTAAAACAGGTTCGCTCATGTTTAACGGTATTAATCTAGGACCTGTAATATCTGGCATAAATTTAGAGTCTAAAGGAGTTGCGCCTTTTGCATGGTAAAACAAATCTCCATCTTTAAATACAAAATTATGCTCATTCCAAAATCTATTTTCCTTTTCTATTGCTAATTTTTCTAACGTTGCATCGTGCAAAACCTCATGATTTAACTTTGTCCATTTTCTTATAATTTGTAAGGCTTCCCAATAATTTTTTCCTTCTTCTGTATCAAAAGGAATCCAAGCATTTTGTTTTAAAGTTTCTGGTGATAATTCTTTCCTAAATTGTTCAGCAATATACATTCCTCTACTATACAAATTAGCGCCAAAACCTCTACTTCCATGATGTGTAATTAACATGGTATTACCTGTGTTCTTAGATTTTCCAACAAACAGAAAGTGATTTCCATCACCTTGTGTACCTAAGTGAGTTCTTGCAGCAGAAATACATTTTTGATTGTTTAAAAAAGGATTCGCTTCAATCTCGGCTAATAAATCAGTAGGTAGACGAAACTGAGTATTTCTATCTCTTCCTCCTGGTCCAAAATGTGTTATACTGTGGGCTGCATCTAAAACATCTTTTGGATTTGCCTTTCCAAAATCGGTTAACATTACAGAACAACAAATATCTGCAGAATGCATTCCTGGATGAATTGCATTTTTTGCAACTACAATTCCACCAACAGGAATAGTTCCTTTTGATCCTGTTGGACAAGCATCAGGCATAATTGCACCATTTACAACAGTTGGTGTTTTCATTAATGTTTCCATAGATGCAGTAACTGCATTTACATTAATTGCTTCTAATTCGTTTTCAGCTTTTATATTGATAATTACATCCGCAGGATTTTCTAATAAATCAATAGTTGGTTCCGTTTTAAATTGCTCTAAATATTCCAACATTTCAACTTTTGACAATTCATTTTTGTTGATAAATTCAATTGCTTCTGGAAACCATTTTCCAGATTTAAACCCTAATGTAATAATTTCTTTTCCTGATATTTTCATTTTATTTTCCATTTTCTAATTTTTAAGCTCTCTAAACTCCTTGTTTTACAGAGCGATTTTTTCTTTGAAAGAATATTCTTTCTTATAATTCTGATACAAACATCTTACATAAATACGCAATCATTTTGCGCAGTTAAAATTAATTATTATTTTTATTAAAATTATTTACAATGGCTTCTAATAAAAACGCTTTAATAAGATATAAAACAATTGACCAATGTCTACGAAATACAGGTAAACGCTGGACTTTAGATAATTTAATTGATGCTTGCTCTGATGCTTTATATGAATACGAAGGAAAAGACGTGTATGTAAGCAAACGAACTATTCAATTAGATATTCAATTAATGAGAAGTGATAAATTGGGTTATAATGCACCTATTGAAGTGTATGAACGTAAATATTATCATTATGCAGAAGAAGGATATAGTATCAAAAATATTCCTGTAACGGACAATGATGTAAAGATTATGAATGAAGCTATACAGGTTTTACGCCAATTTAAAGATTTCTCTTTATTTAAAGAAATGGATGGTGTTTTACAGCGTTTAGAAGATTCTGTATATTCATCACAAAAAGATAAAAGAGCTATTATTCATTTAGATAAAAATGAGCAATTAAAAGGACTTGAATACATAGATCCAATTTATGAAGCTATTCAAAATAAAAAGGTTATAAGAATTACATATCAATCTTTTAAAGCTCGAAACCCTAGTGATATGAGGCTTCATCCTCAATTACTAAAAGAATATAATAACAGATGGTTTTTATTAGCTACACATAAAAAACAATTTATAACACTTGCGCTTGATAGAATTTCTAATATTATTAAAGAAGAAACTGCTGAATACAATGATTTACAAATTGATGGTGATGAATATTATAAAGATGTAATTGGAGCTACTGTTGCAAATACTCGACCTCAAAGAATTCAATTTTGGATTGATAAACATAATGCTCCCTATGTAATTACAAAACCATTTCATCATACACAAAGATTAATAAAAAGAACTGATAATGGTGTAATTTTTAATATTCTAGTTCAAATTAACTTTGAATTAGAACGGAAAATTTTAGGTTTTGGAGACTCCATAGAAATACAAAAACCAGAAAAACTTCGTAAAAGAATGATTCATAAATTAAATAGGTCTATTAAAATATATTCTCAAAATAAAGATAACTCATAAAAATAATTTTACTATTTAATTTTATTTACACAACAGCTATCAACATTACACTTGCAATATTTTCTATTATAAATATGTAAAATTACCAGTGCTATTGCTGGTATATATATTGTTACTTCCGGTAAGTAAAAAAGATCTATTTTTTCATTTATAACTACTGTAAATAACAAAAACCAACTTATCCATAGCGCAAATTTCATCCATTTTACTTTGGTTAATTTTGTAGACCAATAAATAGAAAAAAAAGAAATTACTAAAAAAAATAGATCAATAAAACTCCACCAAATAGGAGTTTTTAAACAACAGGCACTCATACCTGTTTGTGCAATAAAAATAAAAGGAGTAGCAATACAATGCATTAAACATAAAGCACTTACAAAGCTTCCTAAAATATCCGATTTTTGTTTTAAAATTATCATTTTTAATTTTTTAAACAACTAAGTCAAACTCAATTTTTTTTATATTTAGTTTAACTTAGTTGCTACTATTTAAGTTATTATTAAGTAAAATGCTTTAAGTTTTTTAAAACTCCAAAACCTATTAATAATATTATAATACAAGACATATAAAGAATATTATCAAAAAGATTAAAAGTGGTTTTAGATTTATAAAACACTGGTTTATACCTAGTCCAATCTATGGAGTTTGCGGATTTTTTATCAAAGATTTTAGGATAGAATTGCAAGCGCAAATCTTCATGAAACTTTGTTGTTGCATTTAAAAACGCTATTTGATCTGTTAAACTTGTATTTGCAATAGCATTCATAGATAATTGTACTTGTAATGGCGGAAAAAATTGTGCAATCTTTTTACTTAACGATTCTCTTTTTTCGATTTTAAGATACATTTCGTCTCTTTCTTGCTTAGACTCATCATCGCCCATTTGTTGCATTGCATAATACCACAACCAAGAAAAACCTTCTTCTTGTAGTTCATAATGAGAAAATTGAGGATAATGTGCATAAAATTTATCTAAAGTTTCTCTTTTATCAGTATCCCATTTTTTATGATACTCATCTCTTTGCTTAATGGTCATTGTAAAAGCTTCATCTACAGGATATGTATTGGTAATATAGTTATTTACCAAAACAGGTAAAAAAACAACCAAGACCAACCAAGTACTTAACAATACAATTGCATTTGTATTTGACGATTTTCTAAATAAAATGATAAAAAAGCAAACTGAAAACCAAAATAATATATACAAATAACTCATTACTATCATTTGTAAAAAAGACCTATCAAAAGGAATTTCTAAAATAATTTTAGCTAAAAAGAATAATAGCCCTAAAATTATTGCTACAAAAATTACTCTTAATGCTATTTTTTGTAATAAAAATTTAAAAGTAGATTTTCCTTGAATCGTTATTAACTTCCAAGTACCATTCTCCTCTTCTTGTGATAAAATATTAAAATTTAAAGCAATTATAATCAGTGGAAAAAGAAAAATAATTAAAAAACTAATATCTAAATTACCAACACTTAATTTCATAGGGTTAACTAAGTCTGTATCATATTTTTGTCCTTCAAGATTTAAAATTGTTACATTTTGTATGTGAGAATTTAGATCGCTTTGCCCAATAGATATACCTGCTAACGAATTTACTGGGTTAATAAATGAAAACTTTAAATAATACAACAACAGTCCTAAATCGTCTTTATGAAGATTGGTTTGAGTTTTTATATGTTTCTCTTGCTCTACTTTTGTTTTAGCAATTACTTCTTGCTTTTGATTTAGAAATTGTTTTCCTGTTCCAATACCTAAAAATCCTAAAACCATCAATATAACAAAAGCCAATAAAACCGTTTTAGATCTAAAAAATTGTTTGATTAATATTGTATACATAATTAGATGATTTTAAAAAGATTAGAATATTTTGTTATAAATAACAGCATAAATAACAACCAAAAAACAAGGGCAATAATTGCCGGTAATTGTGTACTAATTGTTTTACTTATAGATATATATTCATAGTTAAATTTAGGCACAGTTTTCCAGTAAGACTTATCTATCACATTAATTTTACCCTCGCTACTTGTAGCTTTATTGCTAATGAACTTCATCTGTAGTTCATTCATATATTGAGATTGTTTATATCTGTAATCTTCTGTTTGTGATAAAAAACTTACATATGTATTAAAATCTGTACCAGAAAAACTCATCGATAAATTCTTAATTGCCAAGTAAGGATTAAATATGACCAAACCGTTGGTAATACTGTTTTGTTTTTTATAAGTATCTATTAACTTATTGTGCTGTTTATTATAAATTATGGCAGATTGCTCTTCCCCTTTACTCATTACAAAACCACTATAATTAATCGGTAAATCTTTAACATTTGTAACGTTATATACTTTTAAAATAGAATCTCGTAAACTATTAAAATAAGGATCATCTGGATTGTGGCTGTCTCCTTTTTTAGAAATTTCTTCTTCAACAGCCGCTTTAAATGCTATTTTAGAAAGGTTTGGGTACACAGAATTTCCTACAACTTGAGCCATTTTAGGAATAATTATAAAAAACAACAACCAAATACCTAGTAAACTTAATAATGCCTTATTAGAGTTCTGACTTTTACCAGATATAATTACAGTTACACAACATAAAATCATGTAAAACAAAATATAGCTTAGTGTAATCAATAAAGATCTTATGGCTACTGAATTCTCTAGATTATGATTCTCTAAAAAGCCAATACTCCATAGAGCAATAAATGCTGGTAAAAAGAAAATTGCCGAAACAAAGAACAAACCCAAAGATTTTCCTAAAAGAATTTCTTTAATTTTTGCACCCTGTATATGTATAATTTTTAAAGTTCCGTTTTCTTTTTCTGATGTAATTGCAGCATATCCTAAAAAAAAGATAATTAAAGGTAAAATAAGTTGCAACAACATGGTAATGTTTAAATCGCCAAAACGAACTAAGCCTGTTGATAAACTTGCTTCAGAAAAGTTAGCTGTATGCTGCTTATGCGCTTCTAAAAAAATGGCATTACCAGTATAACTTTCTATACCAGAATCAAAAATACTTAATGGATGTTGTGCACGAAACACAAATGATCCAAAATGTGCCATTCTATGAGGATGCTTATCAGGATTATTATCCCAGCTTTTTCTTGATTCATCTTGATGATGTTCAACAACATGTTCATGCTCATCAAAAGCAAGCCAACTATTAGTGGTTACATACGCTAAAACTGCTAGAAAAATAAACAATAGAATAAAAAGACCTTTTTGATGAAAGGTCTTTTTAAAAAATTGTTTTGCTATTAAAATAACAACTTCTTTTTTCATAAAAATTAGAAATTATAAGTAGCATTTAACAGTACATTTCTTGGAGCTCCAGGGCCTAATCTTGATGGATTTAAGCCACCTAACCAATAAGTACTATTAAATAAATTATTTACTTTTAGTGTTAATTGAACACCTGTATTATTTGGTTTGTAATAAACAGCAGCATCAAATACTGTGTATTCTGGTAATAAAACTCTATCTGTAGCATATGTTGGATTGTACCAAGTATATTTTTTATCTACAAACTGAGCTCCCAAACCAACACCAATACCTCTTAAATTTTTGCTTGTAAAATCATAACGTCCCCAAAAATTAAAATTGTGTTTTGGAGCACCTCCAATACGTTCTCCAACAAACTCTTCTATAGCATCTTCTACTATTTTTGCATCATTATAACCATAAGAAGCTGTTAATTGAAAATTTGGAGAAACATAACCAGAAATATCCATTTCAAAACCTTTACTACGTTGTTCTCCTCTTGTAGTTAAATTTTCTAAATCATAAGTATCTCCAAACAAAATATTCTTTTGAATGATATCAAAAAAAGCAATGTTTGCAAATACTTTTCCATTCAAAAATTCTCCTTTAGCACCAATTTCTTTTAAGCTACTTTCTAAAGGATCAAACTTACTTGGCGATGCTGACCAAAAGAAACCTTCTGCAGTTGAAGACAATGATACTGTATTTGTGTGAGGCTGAAAACCTTCTAAATAAGTTACATAAGCACTAATTTTATCACTTATTTCGTAAGTTAAACCAATTCTAGGTACAAAAGCACTTGTTTTAAAAGCTTCTTCATCACCTTCATAATCAAAAATATCTTTAAACCATTCGTATCTTAAATTTAGTAATGCAGAAAACTTACCAATCTTAAATTGATTTTGAATATAAATACCATCTGAAGTAGTTAAATTTGCAGGTAAATATTGTGATAAATTAGAAGTAGCATAATTACTTACATCTCTAGCACCATTAAAAGGATTTTCTAAATCAAAATACGCAGCAGCTGGTACAGGCATTGTTACACCATCTATTGTCATTTGCACATAGTTATCTGGATTTGATGGATCGTAATTTGCTTGCCCTCCATTTACAGTTAAATATCTTCTAGCTCTAAACCAACCAGCTCCAGTTTTTCTTTCCCAACGTGTGGCATCATATCCAACTAAAAACTTATTGGTTATATTTCCTTTTTTAATATCGTAATTAAAATAAGCACTAAAATTATCTGTCTGCCAAAATTGTTGCCTTTCATCGTATCTTAATCTTGCAAGCGTAGTTATTACGTTGCCATCAATATCAACCATTGTTCCACCAACTCTGTGTTCTGCTAAATCTTCATCCCAAGTTTGCTTCATGTATTGTGCATTAAAACCAAAGTTATCTGTAAACTTTTTGTTAAAGCTAGCCATAAAGGTTAGCTCCTTGGTTTTATAATGGTCATTAGACGCACCAACATTCATAGTAATTGGCGTACTATTAATATCATATTCGCCATTAATGGCACCAAAAATAGGTTGTCCTCTATCTAAATTACCTTCAGAGTTATTATAAATCATTTCTACATTTAATGATGTACTCTCATTTGGAACATAACTTAATGAAGGTGCAAATAAAATTGCATTGTTATTTACAACATCTCTAAATGAATCTGCATCTTGGTAAGCTGCATTTAAACGATATAATAATGTTTTTTCTTCATTTAAAGGTCCAGTAAAGTCAGCTGTTGCTCTAAACGTACCAAAACTACCTGTTGTTGCAGATACTTCGCTACGTTTTTCATCCAAAGGCTTTTTGGTTACCATATTTACTGTACCACCTGGATCTGCACTAGAAAACGTAACTGATGATGGCCCTTTAATAACTTCCACTCTTTCTAAATGTGAAGTAATAGGTTGTAAAAAGTAGTATTGACGTGTACGCATTCCGTTAACTACCTGTCCATCATCTGCTTGAGTTATACCTCTAATATTATAATGGTTGTAAATACCTGTTGCAGAAACATTACTTACAGTTTTTACAGCATCTACTAACTGAAAAGCTTGTCTATCTGAAATTAACTCTTTGGTAACTGTGGTAACTGCTTGTGGAAGTTCTTTATTTTTTATTGCCGTTTTTGTAGCAGAAAAAGAATAATCACTATTATAATCTTTACGGATTCGACCAACAACCTCTATAGACTGTAAAGATTCTGATGATTCTTTAAGTACGATTTCTCCTAAATTTATATTTTGATTAGCTAGTATTGTTACTTTTTTTGTAAAAGGTTGAAAACCTAGATAAGTAATACGAATATTATATGAACCTGTTTCATTAGTTTGGATTGTAAAATTACCATCTAAATCTGATGTTACCCCGTTTTGTTTTTTTGCTGAATTAATTAAAATTATGTTTGCGCCTTCTATAGAAACTTTTTCAGTATCTATAACTTTACCTGATATTTTAGCTTGAGAAAAGCCTAATTGTACAATCAGTAAAAATATTAATAATGTTGTGTATTTGTTATTCATTTTAAATTTGTGTTAGTGTTTTTAAATTGTTTTTATGTATAAATCTTGTAATTCTTGTGCTGTTATATTTTCTGTTTTGGTTGTATGTATTAAAGTACCTTCTTTCATGATTCCTATTTTAGAACCAATGTTTACTGCATTAAAAATATCATGAGTTGCCATTAAAATACCAACACCTGTTGCAGCCAATTTTTTACATGTTTTAGCAAACTCTACAGATGCTTTTGGATCTAAACCAGATGTTGGCTCATCCATTAAAATAAAAGAAGCATTTTTAGACAAAGCAACAGCAATACCTACTTTTTGACGCATTCCTTTTGAGTAAGTAGAGAGCTTTTTAGTGTAAGATTCTTCTTGTAAATTTGCCTCTTTTAAAAACTGAATCAGTTCTTCCTTTTGATATTTAAAACCAGCTAATCTGCTAAAAAAATCTAAATTTTCTAATC
Source organism: uncultured Polaribacter sp. (assembly GCF_947500975.1). Classification (GTDB taxonomy): domain Bacteria; phylum Bacteroidota; class Bacteroidia; order Flavobacteriales; family Flavobacteriaceae; genus Polaribacter. The sequence goes on along the minus strand of NZ_CANMUE010000002.1, from coordinate 337,377 downwards.
CTGATAAATTGCTATACAACTGTACAGTTTCTGGTATATAAGCTATTGAACTTCGTATAAATTTATTATCTAAAACAGAAACATCGTTAATAAATGCTTCTCCCGAAGTTGGCGCTATTAAACCTAAAAAGATATTAATAGTAGTGGTTTTACCTGCTCCATTTTGTCCAAGTAGACAAAAAATTTCACCAGGATTTACTTTAAGACTTAAGTCTTTGAGCGCAGAAGTATCATCATAGCGCTTACAAAGCTTTTTTGCTTGTAGCATAATTAAAATTTAAAATGTTAAGTTGAAAAAATGTTATTTAAAAGACAGAGTACTCTTTAAAAAGAACTAAATACTACCTAATAAATAGAAAAAAAGACATATCAAACAATCATCAAAAAATGGATTCATACACATTTTATTGTGTACAACATTTATTGATGCTGATTAGTATGTTAAACTGTAAAAGTTGGTGGTGCTCTCGATTTCTTTAAATAAAAAATGATGGAAGTAAAATCATCTTCTTTTTTAAAGATAGCATCTTTTATTAGTTTAGGAGCTAATAAACTGTAAGTAAAAGTTGGTGTTTTAGATATTTCTATATCTAAATAAATATCACATAAAGAACAATCTATTTCTGAATCTGATATCTGCTCTAGTTCTAAAGAAAAAACTGAACCTTGATTAGTACCTGAATGATCAAGAGAATGCTCAAGCGCTATAAGATGAGTCAATAAAATGACCGCAGATAAACCTAAACTAAATATCCTCTTTAAATAATTCACGCTGTAAAGATATAAGTTTCTTTTTATTTTGTTTTTAAAAAAGTATGATATTTTTTTTAAAGAACTAAAAAGCATTACTAATTAGAAGTATACCAAAATGATAACTTTAATAATAATTTGTAAACTTATGTAACAAAAAGACATTTAAAAAAATGAGAGATACAGCTTTAACAGACCTAAACTACTATAAAACCTGTAAAATGTAGCATATTAAATTGTATTATGATGGGTAGAAAAAAAATAAGTCCAACAAAATAAATTTTGAAGGACTTATTTTAAAAAAAACAATTATTATTTTTTACTAGAAGATAAAAACTTTGGTTTAATTACCAACATTGCCCAAGCCCAGTTTTGAGAACCTGCAGCAGCATCTTCTGTGATACCTTTTAATTCATACATTCCGTCTGTTGCAAACATTTGAGAATATCCAAGAACTAAAGCATAGCCTTTAAAAGCTTTCTTGTACACAATGTCTATTTCTGTCCCTAAAGATTTTTCTCCACTTGTTAAAGCTTGTTCTCCACTAAAGTTTAATAACTTTACTAGCAAGCTAGATTTTTCTCCTAATTTAAAGTTTGCACTTGCGTGTATATCTGTTAAACCAATTGAGTTTGCATGATTACCAACATAAAAATAATCCATAAAACCATTAAATTTATGATTGGTTCCGTATAAAGGAAAAAATGCTGCAGAATCATCTGTTGCTCCACTAATACTTTCTATACCTAAACCTAAACCAACTTTTGGAGACGCTTTATAAGAAAGGTCTAAACCTAATAAATGTGCACCTTTTACATCAACACTACCTTGTCTTTCACCTGTTTGTAAATAAGCATTTGCTGCCAAACCAAACTTTCCTTTTTTGTAGTTTAAATTAGTACCTAAAGTTGTTAAATTATTTACACCATCTGCTGCACCTAAATCATCATATTTTTGAAATCCATTATTCATTAACAAGAAACTTCCTTTAAAGTTTTCCCAAGCCTTGTTTAAATGTAGCATTTGCATTGTTTTGTATGAGAAAAAACCTGTTGTTGTATAATCTGTTCCTGTAGAAACAAACCCTGTTGGATTTGAATAATCTTGATTATATGCCAACGCAAAATCTAAACTAAATTTATCTTTTTTATACTTTAATAAAGCTGCATCATGATTACGACCTTGCTGTGCCCAATCTAAACCTCCTAGAATTCTTTGATCGTCATAAGATAATACTTGACGTCCTAATTTTGTAGACCAACCAGCACCTAATTGCAATTCTGCCCAAGCTTGAAAAACGGCAAAAGAATTATTTTGATCGTAAGGTAAAATTTGCCTGTTTTCTCCCCAAACCATAACGTCTTGTAAACTAATATATACTTTATATGCATCTGTTTTATAACCAGCATTTAATCTTGCTCTTGTAGAAATACCAAAACCAGCATCTGCATCGTCAGAAATTAAATTTCCAAAACCATTTCTATATTCTGTTCTTGGTCTAAATTCTGCATCTAATGTAAATTGTGCTTTTGCAAATTGAAAACTTGCTAACAATAGTCCTAAAATTATGTGCTTTTTTTTCATTTTTTATTTGTTTTAATTTTTGTGTGTTGTATTTATTTTAATGTTCTAAAAAATCTATTAAATGTTTTCTATATGCATAATAATCATTGTGTTCTAAAACTGATTTTCTTGTTCTAGGCCTTTCAAAATTGATATCTAAAACATCTCCTATTTTTGCTTTTGGTCCACTTGTCATCATAACTACTCTGTCTGCTAAAAAGATTGCTTCATCTACATCATGAGTAATCATAACTGCTGTAATTTTTTCTTTGTTCCAGATTTCTATTAAAATATCTTGTAATTCTCCTCTAGTTAAAGAATCTAACATTCCAAAAGGTTCATCTAACAATAATACTTTAGGTTTTATTGCAAACGCTCTTGCAATTCCAACTCTTTGTTGCATTCCTTGAGATAGTTCGCTTGCCTTTTTATGAAAAGCATCTTCTAAACCAACTTTCTGTAAATAGTATTTAGCAACATCTGTTCTTTGTTGTTTTGTTGCACTTGGAAAAACTTGATTTACTCCTAGCATTACGTTTTGTAAGGAGGTCATCCAAGGCATTAAACTTGGCGATTGAAAAATAACACCTCGGTCTGGCCCTGGTCCCTTTATATGTTTTCCTAATACAGAAATATTACCACCAGATATAGGGTTTAAACCCGCAATCATAGAAAGCATAGTTGTTTTACCACAACCTGAATGACCAATAATAGTAACAAATTCTTCTTTACGTATTTGAAGATTTAAATCTTCTAAAACCACATAATCTCCTTTTGGTGTTGGATATACTTTTTTTAAATCTTTTAGATCTAACATTACCTCATTAGAAGGATATTTCTTTGCTAAAACCTCTTTTGTACGACTACTTTCTGTTATAATGCTCATCTTTTTTATCTAAATTGATTAACAAAATCTTTTGGAGTTAATTCTGGTAGCACATATTCTTTTTTAGCTTCAGATTTTCTTTCTTCTCCAATTCCCATTAAATATTCAATAATTGCGTTTCTTGTCTTTTTAAAACTTTCGCTATCATTCATTTCTGTCTTATCTCTTGGACGCTCTAGATCAATCTTAAATTCTGGTCCTAAAGTTGCATTTGGTCCCGGACGTAATGGAATAATTCTGTCTGCCATATAAATACCTTCATCAACATCATTTGTAATTAATAAAGCTGTACGCTTATCTTTACCCCAAATATTTAGAATTTGATCTTGTAAATTTCCACGGGTTAATGCATCTAGTGCACCTAAAGGTTCATCCATAATAATCATATCTGGCTTCATTGCCAAAGCTCTTGCTACTGCAACTCTTTGACGCATTCCTCCTGATAATTCTTTCGGTAATTTATTGATTGCTGGCGTTAGATTAACCATTTCAATATAATAAGCAGCTTTACGTTTCCATACCGATTTTTGGCGTTTTGGAAACGCAGCTTTAACTGCCATAATAACGTTTTGTTCAACTGTTAACCAAGGCAATAAAGAATAGTTTTGAAAGATTACTCCACGCTCATGACTTGTACCAACAACAGGTTTTCCTTTAAACAAAACCTCTCCGCTGGTTGGTGCTATTAAACCATTAATTAAATTTACCAAAGTTGTTTTTCCACTTCCTGTAAAACCAACAATAGCAACAAACTCTCCTTCCTCTATTTTCAAGTTAATGTTAGACAATACTTCTGTCTCATTTTCTCCTTGACCATAGGTTTTATTAATATTTTTAAGCTCTAAATATGCCATTTTTTTGATGTTAAATTGTTGAACTGAATAAATGTTTAATTGATTTTCTTAATATTACTCTTTTAAACAAATAAACAATTACATGTTCTTAAATTGCATCTTGTTTATCAAAAGACACCCAGTTTTGAATACTTAACATTATTCTGTCTAACAAAAATCCGATGATACCAATTGCAAACATTGCTACAATAATTTTTGCATTAGAATCATTAGCTCCATTTTGAAATTCTTCCCAAACAAATAACCCTAAACCAGGACTTTGTGCTAATAATTCAATTGCAATTAAAACCATCCAAGCAACTGATAATGTAATTTTTAAACCTGTAAATATTAATGGTAATGAAGATGGTAAAACAACTTTAAATATTTTTTGAAACGTACCTAGTTTTAACACTTTTGCTACATTTATAAAATCTTTATCTACAGAAGAAACCCCCATAGCAGTATTTACCAAAGTTGCCCACATAGAACATAAACCAACACTTATAAATGAGATGGTAAATGAACTATCATCTGTAGAACCAATTAATACTGTTTTTACAATCATAAAAACCAACAAATACCAAACTACAGGAGATACTGGCTTAAAGATTTGTATAAACCAATTGAAAGCACTTTTTAAAGTTGGACTTAATCCTATAAAAATACCTAGCGGTACAGCTATTAACAATGCTAATAGAAAACCAGCAAATACGGTTTGCAAACTTCTAAATATTTGATCTACAAATGATGGTCTTCCTGTATACACAATAGCATCTTTACCTGCTGCAATTCTTTTTTCATTTAAAGCTGCCGTTTTTTCTATAAAAGCAGCTTTGTCTGCACTTATAATATTATGGTCTCTTAATAAAGATTGAAAAGATTCCCATACTTGAGCAGGAGATGGCAATGTATTTGGCTGACAACTAGATTCGCCAGAAGCTATACAGGTTTTTAAAGCTTCTGCTGCTGCTTGACCTTGATCTTTTAATGCTTTTTCAATTTTAAATTCGGCCTCAATATTATATAATGATTTTGAACCTAAATGCCACATACCTAAAAATAAGAAAATGGAAGCAAGAGGCACCACAGCCTTGCGTAAGAAGTTTTTAAAATCTTCTTTTTCTAACTTTCCAGTAAATAAATCTTTTATACTTGTTAAAAAACCTAAACCTATAAATTTAGTCACTCTTCCTAATGCTATACTTGCTTTCATAATTTCTTAAAAAAATGGAGATTATTTTTTATCCTTGTTTCCTATTTTAAAACTATTGATGTATCCAATTGGATCTTTAGCATCATAAGTAGTACCGTCTATAAAATCTGCTGTTGCTGGTTTGTAACCATCAGTTGCAGGAATATCTGTTGCAGGTATATTACCTTCTTCAACTAAAAGTTGTGCTGCTTTTTTCCAGATATCTGGTCTGTATATATCTTTAATAGTTGATGAATACCAATCTGCTGATTTTGCATCAGGAATTTGCCCCCATCTTCTCATTTGTGTTAAGAACCAGATTCCATCAGAATAAAAAGGATAAGTTGCATTGTATTTATAGAATACGTTAAAGTCAGGCATATCACGCTTATCTCCTTTTTCGAACTCAAAAGTACCTGTCATAGAATTTGCTAAAACTTCTACTGGCGCTCCAACATATTGAGACATTGATAAAATTTCTACAGCTTCTTTTCTATTTTCTGGTTTATCTAACCATTTACCTGCTCTAATTAAAGCTTTGGTTACTGCAATTGCAGTATTTGGATTTTCTTTTACAAACTTATCCGTCATTACAAATACTTTTTCAGGATTGTTTTTCCAGATATCATAATTTGTAACTACAGGAACACCTATTCCTTTAAAAACAGCTTGTTGATTCCAAGGCTCACCTACACAATATCCATAAATCGTACCTGCTTCTAGCGTTGCTGGCATTTGTGGCGGAGGTGTTACTGATAATAAAACTTCAGCATCAATTTGACCTTGTACGTTTTCTTTAGTGTACATACCTGGGTGAATTCCTGCAGCTGCTAACCAATATCTAATCTCATAATTATGAGTTGACACAGGGAAAACCATTCCCATTTTAAACGCTTTTCCAGAATTTTTATATTCTGTAATTACTGGTTTTAAAGCATCAGCTTTTATTGGATGAATTGGTTTTCCATCAGAATCTTTTGGCACATTTGGCTTCATTTTAGACCAAACATCGTTAGAAACAGTAATTCCATTTCCGTTTAAATCCATAGAAAAAGGAGTTACTAATTTAGCCTGACGTCCAAAACCAGCACCAGCTGCAATTGGCTGACCTGCTAACATGTGTGAGCCATCTAATTGACCATCAATAACTCTGTCTAAAACATTTTTCCAGTTAGACTGCGCTTCAACAGAAACAAATAATCCTTCATCTTCGAAAAACCCTTTTTCTTTAGCAATTGCTAAAGGAGCCATATCTGTTAATTTGATAAAACCAAAAGTTAACTGAGGCTTCTCAATTTCTAATGTTTTAGTTTTTGATGTTTTAGCAACAACCGTTTCTGTTGCTGTCTTTTTGGTTTCTTTACCCCCGCAAGCAAATAGTAACATTGCTGCTGGTAAAATGTAGGTTGATTTTTTAAATAAAGATTTCATTTTATGATAATTTAATAATATACGTATTAATACTTATTTTTTTAACAAATATATAAGTATACACACTTGCAACTTATGACAATACACATATTTATACCTCTTTTTTAAACATAAAAAAAGATGCTATAAAACATATAAAAACCACAAACAATTCATTATTAAATCTTTATTTTAAAAAATAAGTACGTATAAAGTTTACGTACTTATTTTTAATGTAAATTTTTATACGTAAAAAACCCTTCAAGTTTTTAAAACTTGAAGGGTTTGCTATAAGGATCAGTAAAAAAAGAATTTAATACACTCAGAAAGAAATATTTATTTAGGTGATTTAAGAATCTAAATAATAATTATGCTCACTAATTTCGTTTTTTAAATTTTGAATATTGGTGATGCTTATTTTTTTGGCTTGTGCAGTAATCAACCCTTCTTTTTTAAGTGCAGAAAAAATTCTAATGACTTGCTCTTCTGTAGTACCTGCATAATCTGCATATTCTTTTCTACTTAAAGGTAAGTTTAAAAAACCTCTTAAATTACCAAATTTTCTATGGATGTAAAGTAGCGTATCTATTACACGTTCACGAACCGTCATTTGAGAAATAGACTTTACTTTAGATTCGCTTTTATTTAATTCGTTTGCATAAAAAAGCATCATATCATATCCAAATTTTGGGTTTTTTAACAACGCTTCTTGTAAATCATCTTTAGAAAAATAACACAAAACTGCATCTTTTAAAGCAATTGCACCAATTGAATAATATTCTTCTGTACCAAAACCACGATGACCAATAATTTCTCCTTCTTTTGCAAAACGAACTATTTGCTCTCTACCATTAATACCGGTTCTAAAAACTTTTACAACTCCTTTTAAAATAAAAAACAAGCCGTTTACAGGAGCACCTTCAATAATGAATTGCTGTCCTTTTTTACACTTTAAAGTTTTTTTATTTTCAATAAAACTTGCATTTGTAACAGTATTAAGATTTTTTTTAATTAAACAATTTATATTAATACAAGAAGCACAAGAGAAATCAGTTATTACTTTTCTTGAGTTTTTTAATGCTATGTTTTGATGTAAAGTCAACTATTTTTTTTGATATTAAACTATTTATTTTACTAATACTACTTTCTTAAAATTGGTTTTAGGCGCTTCGCAAAGTGAACACTCATATGTTTCTGGTAACTCTTTAAAAAATGTTTCTGGAGCAATTTCTTGGGTAAAATCTCCAAAAGCTTCATCATAAATTGTTAAACAATCTTGACATTGATATACTTCTAATTCTATACTTTCTTTTTCTATTTCAATCTCTTGTTCTTCTTCTTTTTGACTACCTAATTGATCAAAATATAACTGACTCAATTCCATCAATAAACCAGGTAATTCTACCTTATCTACATCTTGAACATGCATAATGTATTGCCTTGTATTTGGATCAAAATTCTTAGCATACAATAAATTATAGGTATCCCTGGTTTGAAAATTTCCAATCATTTCTGGTTGTTTATTTTTTTCAATAACTATAGATGTAAAATAATAAGAAGCTTTGTTGTAATCGGTAATTCCAAAAGTTAAACCATACGTACTAATATCATTTTGATCAAAATTAGAAACTAAGTATTTTTTAAGATTTAATGCATCTTTATTTGCCACAGGTAAATGCCAGTTTAATTCTAACATTGAATGACGTACATTGATTCCTCTTTTTCCTAAAAACTTTTCCCAAATCAGTTTAGACTCTCTCGGAATTCCTTTTACAATAAAAGATTTCCAAGGCGTAATAGATATTTTACCAATCTTGTTTTCAGAACATAATTCGCACATATCTTTTAAGAAAGAAATATCATATTTATTATTTCTCCAATAAAGTCCCAACCAGTATTTATCTATTCCTATTTTGTTCATCCCTTCAAAATAAGGAAAAGGGTAAAAAGGAACCTCTAAAGGTTTATCTACAGTTCTATTATTTGTGTCAACTGCATCACTTACTAGCTCAAAAATAGTTTCAATTGTTTCTGGTTCTTCTTGAAGAATATCTTCAATTGCTGTTTCAATTTTATCTAAATCCCAACTATAAATTAATGCAGGATACATTTGTGTTTTTTTCCATTCTGGTAATCTCACATACAAATACCAATAGTCTTCATGTTCTGAGGCAATAAAGTTTATATGCCCTGTAAACAAAGGAACTAAACGTTGTTTTGGATCTGTGATATTTATTTTTAACTTGGATTTTGAACGAAACTGCTCTAAAAGATACAAATATCTGTCTCCAGTTAACCAAGAAGTACTCGGAAAAATATCTGCACAAACGTATGAAGAAACAATGTTTTCTATACCAACTTCATCAGCTTCTACAACTTTTAATTTTTCAAATTGTGCCAGGTCTTCAGTGTTTACTTTTTTGGGCAATAAAATATCTTGTCTAGAACCAAAAGAAATGGTTTTTAATCCTAAATTCTCTACAGATTCACAAATATATTTTAATTCTCCAGGAGATAAAACTCCACCTTTAACGATTAATCTATTTAATTGATTGCTCATACACCTACTTTTGTATTGTTTAGAATTTCTCTAACTTCTGTTTTACAACTTCCACAGCCTAAACCAGCACCTGTTTTGTTACATAATTCTGTAAAATTTGTACACCCTTTTTGAACGGCTTCTTTAATATTTCCTTCACCAACTTGACTACAAGAACACACTAATTTTCCTAAAACAGGAGTATCATTTGATGCGCCTCTCAACAATGTATTTCGCTTGTCAGACATTTCAATTTTGCTTTCAATCATGGTTTTGAATTCAGCAAACTCGTTTTTATCACCCATTAAAACGGCGCCAATTAACAAATCGTCTTTAACAATACATTTTTTATAATAACGTTTAGAAATGTCAGTAAAAATAATTTCTTCATAACTTGGATCATTTTCTGGAACCGTAATTTCTCCAATACTACATAAGTTTAAATCGTTAAATTTTAAAATGTTCATTAAAACAGAACCTTTGTAAGCTTCGCTAATATCACCCGCAATAAAGTTGGCTAAAATGCCCGCTTGTTCTTCTGCCGCAGATGTAATACCAAACAATTTATTGTCAAATTCCGCTATCTCTCCAATGGCAAAAATATCTGGATGTGAAGATTGTAAGTGCTGATTTACCTTAACACCTCTTCCGCAAACTATTCCGCTACTTTTTGCAATTTCTATATTTGGTCTTGTACCAATTGCATAAACAATTGCGTTTGCAGTAATATATTTTCCACTTTTTAGATTGATAGTTAATTCACCAGTATCTTCATCATCAAAAACAGTACTTACTTCATTATCAAAATAAATTTGAATACCTCTTTCTTGCACATCTAAAGACAATAATTTACTCGAAATTTTATCTAACTGACGCTCCATTAATCTTGATGCTCTTTGCACAATTGTAATTTTTACATTTTTGTGCTTCATAGCTGCTGCCAGCTCTAATCCTAATAAACCACCACCAACAATTACAACATGTTGTTCTTCTGGTGGTAAACCCGTATTGTCTAAATAATTTTTAAATCGATCTGCATCAATTTTATTACGCATTGTAAAGCGCCCAGGCAAATCTATTTGTACATCTTTAGGAATAAATGCTCTACTTCCTGTAGCTAAAATTAACTTATCAAAAGTGTGCGTTTCACCATTAGAATCTGTTACTATTCTAGTTTTCTTATCAATATTTTTGATAATTGTTTCTGGATGAATTTTAATATCTAAATTAGATAATTCAGTATTTTTAATCTTTAATAATTGCTCCCAAGTTAACTCTTCTGTAATATATTCTGGCAATAAAACTCGGTTGTAAAACAAGTTTTTTTCTTTAGAAAAAACATGAATTTCATCAACTTCATTATAATCTCTATAGTTTTGTAAAAATCTAAAAGCAGCAGCACCAGCACCAGCAATTATAATTTTTTCTTTTGGTTTTTTATATTTTGAAACAGATACTGAAGTAAACTTAAAATCTGGTTCTTTTGAAACTGGATCAACATGTACATTTGTTAAATTATTAGCTCTATTTAAATTACTTTGCAACACTTTACCCCAATGCATAGGCAAAAAAACAACACCTTCTTTAATAGCATCAGTAATTTTTGCTCGTACTCTAACAACTCCATTTTTACTTTTGATTTCTGTAATATCACCATCTTTAATATTATTTAAATAGGCATCTATAGCATTAATTTCTAAGACAGGTTTTGGGTAATGTGTTTTTAATCTTGATACTTTTCCGGTTTTGGTCATGGTATGCCATTGATCTCTAACACGACCTGTGGTTAAAATCAACGGAAATTCTTGACTCGTTTTTATAGAGGTATTTTCTATAGTAGATGGAATATTAAAAATTGCTTTTTGTGATGGTGTATAAAATTTTTTGTCTTCAAATAATCGAGGCGTTCCTTTATGACGATATTCATTGACTGGCCATTGAAAAGTACCTTCGTTTTTTAATCTATCATAATTTAAGAAAGAAACATCAATATTTGTGCCTTTGGTCATAGAAGCATACTCGTCGTAAATTTCTTCAGCACTATTATAATTAAAACCTCTAAAACCCATTCTTTGTGCAAAATCGCAAAAGATTTCTACATCTGGCCTTGCCTCTCCTGGCGCTTCAATTTCTTTAGGTAAATAAGAAATTCTTCGTTCAGAATTTGTCATGGTTCCTTCTTTTTCTAACCAAGCTGCAGCTGGCAAAACTAAATCTGCATAATTTACAGTATCTGATTTATGAGAAATTTCTTGTACCACCACAAATTTAGAATTTGCCATGGCTTTTTCTATTTGGTGTGAATTTGGCATACTCACTAATGGATTTGTACAAGCAATCCAAACAGCTTTTAGTTTTCCACTCTCTAAGGTATCAAACATTTCTGTTGCTGTTAGCCCTGGTTTTGCAGATATTTTATCAACACCCCAAAATTGAGCAACCTCTCTCCTATGCTCTTCGTTTTGTAAATCTTTATGAACCGCTAATAAATTTGCCATTCCTCCAACTTCTCTACCTCCCATTGCATTTGGCTGCCCTGTTAATGAAAATGGGCCAGATCCTGGTTTACCAACTTGACCTGTTATTAAAGATAAGTTTAAAAGCGATACATTTTTATCCGTACCAATTACACTTTGGTTTAAACCCATTGCCCACATACTGATAAACCCTTTTGAAAGACCAATCATTTCTGCAGCTTTTTTAATATCATCTTTAGAAACACCACACATTTTAGATGCTTGTTTTAAACTTGTATCAAAAATAATTTTCTTGTAATCATCAAAACCTTGGGTGTGTTTTTTAATAAAATCTTCATCAATTAAACCGCTACTGTATAAACATCTACCAATAGCGTTGTATAAAATTACATCTGTACCAGGGGTTAATTGTAAATGTAAATCTGCAAAATTTGCAGAATCTGTTTTACGAGGGTCAATAACAATGATTTTAACATTCGGATTTTCCTCTTTGTGTTTTTCTATCCTTCTAAATAAAATAGGATGACACCAAGCAGGATTTGCGCCAGTAATTAAAAAACAATCTGCTAATTCTATATCTGCATAAGAAATAGGTACACTATCTTCTCCAAACGTTTTTTTGTAACCAACAACTGCAGAACTCATGCATAAACGTGAGTTAGTATCTATATTATTAGTCCCTAAAAAACCTTTAGTCAACTTATTAGCTATATAATATTCTTCTGTTAAGCTTTGACCAGAAACGTAAAAAGCCACAGCATCTGGTCCGTGTTTTTTTATGATGGATTTAAAAACATTGGCTGCTCTATCTAAAGCGGTGTCCCAAGAAACTCTTTCACGAGGATGGGAACGAGACCAACGCATTTCAGGATATAAAATTCTATCTGAAGTATCATTGGCAACGTAATGTAAGTTCATTCCTTTAGAACATAACATTCCTTTATTTACAGGATGGTCTTTATCACCTTCTACAAAAACCTTATTATTGATGTCTTTTTTTACGATAATACCGCAACCAACTCCACAATAAGAACACGTTGTTTTAATTTCATTTTTCATCATTTGTAGACCAAGGTTTTATACTAAATACGATATTAAAATTTTATTAGCCAAGTAAAGAGTTTATTATTCTTAATGTACCAAAAAAGCATCCTTAGAATTTTTATATCAACAAAAAAGCACATCATAAATAATCAATTTTGTTATTCATTTCATTAATATAAAAAGTTGGGGGATTTTGTTTTATTAACTCTATACATTAATTGGTGTTATCTTAGGAGTAACTTCCTTTATAGCTTCTTCTTCTTTAAAAAACTTAATTAGTAAAGCAATAATACCTGTAACTACACTTGGTAAACATGTAAAAACAGTTACTAAAACTGCTAAAATGATAGAATTCCACTTTTGATTTGCTATTAACTCTATATCTTTTACAACATCATAACTCTTACAAACAAAATTAAGTATTTATACTTAATTTTACATTAAAAAATACGTATTTTTTAAAATATTATTAAATTATAAATTATATAATTAATTTTTAAGAATAACTTAAAAATGTAGTTAAAAAATGATTTGATAAGGAAAAGGGATACCTTTAAATAATTAATAAAGTTGATATTCTTTAGCTTTATTAGTCAATTCCATTAGGTTTTTAGCATCTAGTTTCTTCATGAGGTTAAAACGATGTACCTCTGCAGTACGCTTGCTAATTTCTAGTTCATCAGCAATATCCTTGTTATTTTTTAATTCTAAAACTAAACTAAGTATTTGTTTTTCTCTTTTTGTAAGTTTAAATGGAAGTTCTTTTGCAGCTTTTTTAGATTCAACAGCTTTATTGGTATTTCCGTTTACAAAATTGTTCATAATAATCGTAGAAACATCACCTGCAAAGTATTTTTTACCAGAAGCTACGTTATTTACAGCTTTTAAAAATTCCTTTTTACTTGCCCCTTTTAATAAGTAACCATCAGCACCAGCTTCAATTGATTTTACAACGTATTCTTCTGAATCGTGCATTGAAAGCACCAATGTTTTTACGTTTTTATGATGTTTGTTAATTTCTGTAACTACTTCAATTCCGTTCATTTCTGGCATTCTAATATCCACAATTAAAACGTGAGGTTTGTTTTTTGAAATCACTTCTAAGGCCTCTTTTCCATTAGAAGCTTCATCAATAACAGTAATTCCTGTTTGATCTTCTAAAAGTGCCTTGATACCATCCCTTACTAAAACGTGATCATCTGCTAAAACTACATTTATCATAATTATAAAACTAAATTGACACTTACAAAAGTAATATTTTTTTAAGTAAAACTACGTATTTACTAAATAGGGATATTTAAAGTAACTCTTGTACCTTTCCCTAATTCGGAATTTAAGAACAATCTACCATCAATATATTTAATGCGTTCTTTCATAAATGTCATTCCCATTCCGCCATTACCATTTTTCACTTTCTTCACTTTAGATGGCTCAAAACCTTTGCCATCATCGTCAATAACAATACTTAAAATATTTTTACTGTGAGAAATTGCTACTAAAATATTAGAAGATTCTGCATATTTAATGGCGTTGTTAATTGCCTCTTGCACAATTCTATAAATATTTATTTCTGTTAAAGAATCTAAACGTTGATTAAAATCGTTTTTATTAAAAAATAAGATTTCTTTTCCTGTTAATTTCCCTAATTCTTGGGCTAATTTTGTCATTGCAGGCACAACTCCATGATCTGATAATTCTGGCGGAGTTAAATTAAAAGTTGCAGTTCTAACCCCTTTTATAATACTAGTAGTTAACTCTTTAAGGTGTTCTATTTTTTTAGAAGTTTTCTCTATATCATTAATATTAATACTTTCTAAATTATATTTTAGCCCAGTAAGCATTTGTCCAATTCCGTCATGTACATCTTTTGCAATTCTGTTTTGTTCTTTTTCTTGATTTTCAATAATCTTGCTAGAAATTATTTTTTGTTGACTCATTTTTTCCTCAAAACTTTCTTTCGTCAATCTTTCAATTTCTAATTGCCCAGCTTTTCTTTCTGTAATTTCTGATGCAATTATCAGCAATTCTGATTTTTCCTCTGTAGGCCTATAAGGTATTATAGACATTTCTAACCAAACATCTTCATTCCCTTTAACACTTGCTTTTACTTCACCTTGCCAACCTGTTTTTTTATGTTTTATAATTAAATTTTCAATGATTAATTGCTCATTTTCATTGTTTGATAAGGCATTCCAAAACAGTGTATCTTTTTTAAATTTAGATAACTTAAACAAACGAGAAAACTTATTTCCCATATGAATTAAATTACCGTTTGATGAAATCCTGGCAAACAATAAAGTTTCATCCATTGCATGACTTAATGCGCGTAATTCTTTAATCGATTTTTCTTTTGCTAAACTTAATTCATCGGCATCAAAAGCCATTTTTTTAGCATTTTTTTCTGCTAACAACAATTGAGTTAATGTTGCTTTTACAGACTTAGCAGTTGGCCAAAAGATGAATAAAAATTCGCCCAAAAGAATGAGTAATGTTAAAAACATTAAAAAAGCTTCTAATTTTTTTAACCAAGTAACTTTTTCATCAGCTTCTAAATCATACTGATTTACAATTTGATCCATTATCAATAAAAAAGAGCCTTCATTATTGGTTACTTTTTTAATATCAACGGTTAAACTATCAATAGTTATAAATGGATTTTTTTCTAGTTTTTGTAGAATAGATGTTGTGGCACTTTGTATAGTGTTAAACACCGGATTTAGTTCTTTAAACTTGCTGGCAACAACTGAGCTATTTTTTTTAGGAAGCCCTAAACTATCATTCCCTTTTTGAAGTGCGTTGTGAGATAATTGCCACAAATAGAGCGTTTCTTTAATTTTATTTTTAAGTGAGATTCTGTTTTTTTTATCCGAATAAACAGAAATAGAAACAATTTCTTTTGTTAATTTCTGGCTTAACATTCTTTGTCTACCCGCAATGTTAATTACAGTAGAATCACTTTGTTGATTACTTAAATGATTACGAATAAATATTTGGCTAATTATAACAGAAAACGCAATTGTACTTAAAGCAATAATATATAAACGGCTTAATTTATCAAATGTTCTTTGATCTAAAGAATTACCATTTTTAGCCATAAAATTATAGTTTTTAAGAAATTGCTTGTTGTACTAAAGCTAAACTTTTTTCTGAAAATGGTATTTTTAAAGCTGCAGCATGTCCTTTGTCAGACATTTTTACCCATGTTTTTTTAAGAATATCAATAATCTTTTCATCGGTATGCTTTGCTGCAAATTCATCAAAATAATAATCTAAAAAAACCAAACAAATAGTATCTTCTAAAGCTTGAGATTCTTCATTCTTTTTGATGAGTTTTTTTAAAATAATTTTCTGAACTCTATCCACAAATTGATCGTCATAACCTACTTGTTGTAAAATCTCACCAGTAATTTTAGCATGCATTTTTTTTAGTTCTTCACGCCATTTTAAATACCCTATTCTATCCATTGGATATTCATTTCTTGGTATTTTCCATCTACAAATATGTTGTGCTCTAGCTGCAATTTGTAGTGCTTTTGAAGCATTTGGATCAAACTGAAGTAACTTTCTTGTCATCCTTTGAGAGTATAATAATTCTTTAGGATATTCTATATCAGCAACTTGGTAAGCGTTTGTATCTTCAGCGTTTTTTTTATCTATAAGTGCAATTGCAGTTTCAAATCTTGTAGGCTTCATCTTTTTAATTTATTCAGAAAAGCCAATATACACATTTTCTTCTTCTATTTTAACAGGATATGTAGCAATAGCGTTTAAATGGCCATTTAAATTTTCTCCTGTTTTTAATGAAAATGTTTTTTTATGTAACGGGCATGCTACTTTTGGTATTCCATTACTATCTCCAATCATACCTCTAGAAAGAACCATTTCCTCTTTTTCTGGAGATAAATTTTGACAAGCAAACCATTTATTAAGTCTAGAAAAGTTGAAAACTGCTATTTGCAAATCTTTGTATTTTACACAAGCACCACCATCTTTAGGAAAAGCGTTTACAGAAGCCGCTTTAAACCATACTTTTACTTCTTCTTCTTTAACTGTTTTGTATTTTGAAAGTAATAAACTCATCATTTTTAATTTTTCTTATTAATTACTCCAAGGTTCTGGCATTTTTTGATCTCTCATAGGAACAAAAACAATATTATCATCTTCATCATCGCTATTTACAAAATGATTAAAACGCTTCATAACCTCAGGATCATTTACTGCTTGTGTCCATTCGCACTCAAACTTATTCACCAAAGTTTGCATTTCATTTTCTAAATCCTCAACAATTCCTAGTTTATCATCAATAATTACCTCTTTTAAATAATCTAAACCACCTTCTAACCTTTCTTGCCAAGCTGCGGTTCTTTGTAATGGTTTTGCTGTACGCATGTACAACATTAAATATCTATCTATATATTTAATTACCGTTTCATTATCTATTTGCTCTGCAAACAACTCAGCATGTCGCGGGTTGGCACCACCATTACCCCCTAAATAAAGATTCCATCCACCATCAACAGCAATTAAACCAAAATCTTTACCACGTGCTTCCGCACACTCTCTTATACACCCAGATACGCCTCCTTTAATTTTATGAGGTGCACGTATACCTCTATATCTATTTTCTAACTCAATACCAAAGCTTACACTTTCATCCATTCCATAACGACACCATGTAGAACCAACACAGGTTTTAACAGTACGTAGAGATTTACCATAAGCATGTCCACTTTCAAATCCATGAGAAATTAATTCTTTCCAAATTAATGGTAATTGATTTAAAGTTGCACCAAATAAATCGATACGAACACCACCTGTAACTTTAGTATATAAGTCATATTTTTTTGCAATTTGCCCTAAGGCGATTAACTTATCTGGAGTAATTTCTCCACCAGGAACACGTGGTACAACAGAATACGTTCCATTTCTTTGAATGTTAGCCAAATACCTATCATTAGAGTCTTGTATAGCATATTCTTTATTAGCTGTATCTGCATTAATTGTAGCCATTAATGAAGCTATTAATGGTTTACACAACTCACAACCATGACCTCCATTACCATGATTATCTAATACTTCATTAAATGTTTTATAGCCTTTTACTTGAACAATTTTATATAAATCTTGTCTATTATAATCAAAATGCTCACAAATAGAATCTTTTACTTCTATCCCTAAAGATTTTAAAGTAGCATTTGTTAAATCTGCTACCATTGGCTTACATCCACCACAACCTGTACCTGCTTTTGTGCATGAAACTACGTCAGCCAAATCTTTTGCTTCACCACTTTCTATGATTCCGCAAATTTGCCCTTTAGTAACACTTTCACAAGAACAAACTTGAGCTTCATCAGGCAAATCCATTACATCTCCAAAAGCAGCACCTCCATCACTTGCTGGTAAAATTAATTGTGATGGGTCTTCTGGAATTTTCATTCCATTAAGATAAATTTGATGCAACATGCTATAATCTGAAGCATCACCTACTAAAATACCGCCTAATAAAGTTTTACCATCTAAACTAACATTAATCCTTTTGTATAAATATTGGGTTTTATTTTCAAAAATGATAGAATGCCCTTTTGAAGCTGGCATAAAAGGCTCTCCAAAACTAGCAACGTCTACACCAATTAGTTTTAATTTGGTAGACATATCTATATCATCTGGCATTATTTTTTCTTCATTTCCTATAATCTGATTTACAGCAACCTCTGCCATATCGTAACCAGGAGCCACTAAACCGTATATCATTTGATTATACAAAGCAACTTCTCCAATAGCAAAAATTGCCTTATCAGAAGTTTGCATTTTATTATCTACAACAATTCCTCCTCTAACCCCCATTTCTAAGCCACAGGTTTTTCCTAATTCATCTCTTGGACGAATTCCTGCAGAAACCACTAACATATCCACATCTAAAACATCATCTTCACCAAACTCCATTCCAGTAATACAACCTTCATCTCCTAAAATTTGATTAGTTGCTTTACTTAAGTGAATATTTAACCCTATAGATTCTAATTTTAATTGTAATACCTGGCTACTTCTAGAGTCTAATTGTCTTGGCATTAATTTAGGAGCAAACTCTACAATATGAGGCTCTAAACCCATATCCATAACCGCTTTGCCAGCCTCTAAACCTAATAATCCACCACCTAAAACAGCAGCTTTTGCATTAGAATTTTCTGCTTTAAGTTTTGCTGCATAAGCAAGCATACCTTCTAAATCTTCTATGGTTCTATAAACAAAAACCCCTTCTTTTTCAACACCTTTTATTGGTGGTACAAAAGCAGATGAACCTGTTGCTAACACTAAATAATCATAATTAAACACTCTATTTTTTGCAGTAATAATTGTTTTGGTATTTCTATGAATATCAGAAACTCTTTCACCTACAACTAAATCAATATTGTTTTCTGCATACCATTCTGATGGAGCCATTTCTAAGGCTTTTGCATCTTGATTTTCAAAGAATTCACTTAAATGAACTCTATCATAAGCAGGTCTTGGTTCTTCACCAAAAACGATAATTTTAAAGTCTTTGTTTTTAGATTGAGCTACAAATTTTTCGCAAAATTTATAACCAACCATACCATTTCCAATAACAATTACTGTCTGCATAACTACGTATATTTACAACAAAACTACGTAATATTACTTAATAAAGACAAGTTTATTATCTATTTTTAGGCTGTTTGATAAAGAATTATCAATATGATAAATTAAGTATTATTTTTTTTTCTAAATCTGATTTTTTTTAAATACTATTCTGTTTTTCCTTAGCTGAGGGTAATATTTTTTACTTATACAAGTTAAATTCTTATGATGAATTAACATTGTTTTTTATTGTTAATGTTAGTAAAAGTTGCTTTTAGAAAAGCATAAAACTGTTGCAACTAGTTTTAGTTTTTTTTAAAAAAAATCGAGAAATAAAAGTTTTAAATAAAAAAAATCTCAAGCCTAAACTTGAGATTTAATTTTTAAAAGTTTAATAATCTATCTTGCTACTTTTATAGAACAACCAATTGCTCTTGTTTCTGTTTTTTCAATTTTATTACCAGCCAATAATGCATCTACAGCATTCTCTACATATTTTTCGGTTACTTTATCTGGGTTTCTAGAACTGTTATCAATTGCACCTATATATTCTACTTCCATCGTTTTTTTACTTACAATATATACATGAGGTGTTTTTGTAGCTCCAAACTTTGGATACACTTTTTGCCCATCATCAAATAAATATGGAAACGTAAATTCTTTTTCAGAAGCTCTTACTTTCATATCTCCAAAACTATCTTCTGGAACAGCAGCAGGGTCATTTGGATTGATTGCAATTACAGGAAAACCTTGCGCTTTATATTTAGCATCTAACACATTAATTCTATCTTCATTTGCCACAGAATAAGGACAAGTGTTACAAGTAAAAACAATAATAAACCCTTTTGCATCATTAAAATCTGATAAAGAAACCATTTTGTCATCAATATTTTTCAGACTAAAATCTTCAATTTTGTCACCTACTTTATACCCTTTTTTTGTTGAAGTTGTAAATGACAAAGTTGCAATTGAAACAATTGCCATTACTAATATTATTTTTATTTTTTTCATGATTTAAATGGTTTTAAAAAGGTTTTTAATTCGTTTTCTAGAGTTTGATAATCAAATGATTGTTCATAAAATTTTCTCTTGCTTTTATTGTAAATTATTGTTGCAGGTATTGCACCACTCCAAGATTCTTCAATGTCTTTTATCCATACATCTTCGTTAATATCATTAAAGTAAATAACTTCAGATTTTAATTTTCTCTTATTAATAAAAGGTATTAGTTTTTTATCAACTTGTTTCGGAAAATCTAAACTCACTAATAAAACTTCTACATTTTTATCTGCATATTCTTTCGTTATCCTCTCAAAATAAGGCAATTCTTTTACACAAGGCGCACACCAGGTTGCCCAAAAATTTATAATATAAGTTTTATCATCTTTCTTTTCTAACAAAGGTTTAAGTTGATTGTAATTAACTGTTTTTACAGAAGTAATTTCTGTAAAACTACCTGTTAAAATTTCTTTCTTAGACTCTTTAATTACTTCTTTTTTACAAGTACTAAATATAGCAACAAGTAAAAAAATAAAAAATACTTTTTTTAACATTCTATAAATTTACAGTTTTTTAAAAAGCAAAATATTTATTTAACTGATTCTTAACAAAAAACCTCATAAACTAGACTTTTATGAGGTTTTAATTTTATAAGTTGTGTTTCTTAATCAAAAATATCATTTAAAACTTTTGCTAAACGAATACCACCTTTTTGCAATTGTTTTCTAACAGTGCCAAAGTGATTATAAGAATATTTATATCGTAAGTTTTCACCTACTTTAACAGAGTTATAAACCTCATTTGTAATCACATGCACTTCATTTACCCAATCTATAATGGATCCTTTTTCAATTGCTTCAATTTGTTTTTTTGATAAATCCTCTGCGTTTTCAGCCAATTCAATATAACTCATTTCCCAATCGTCTATCATGTTTTCATCCCAAACTCTGTGTAAATTTGTACCTCTACCAAACCACTCAACCTGAACTGTATTACCTCCTTTATCTTCTTTCCTACCAATATGCATTGGCTGATGTAAATCTCCTACAAAATGAACCAATAGTTTTAAATGAAAAGCTTTATCTTCATCAGTTGATTTTTTATCTTTTAAAACTGAAATACAAGTATTAATACCTGTTACTAAATCTCCCTTAGGATTTTTTTCAGCATCAGCATATGTTTGATCTAAATCCATATTAACATAATGCCAAGAATAATATTTGTTAAACTTTTTGTCAGACTTTATTTCATCTGCATAAGTAGAAACAAAAGCTAAACTTTGCCCATTTAACAACTTATTAATACATTTTTTAGCTTTTCTTGACAAATGCTTTTCTGCAATCTTACCAGTTGCTCTGTGCCCATTTTTCCCCCAAAAAACACTTTCATTTGATGAAGAACTCATCAAAAATAAAAAAGGAATCAATAAAAATAATTTAATCTTCATACGTTATTGCTAAAATTAATGTTTGGCTAAAGTAAAAAATAAAATCTATAATAATTTGGATTATTCAAAAAATTATATATATCTTTATGATATCATTTTAACATCATTTTAAACTTAAAGTATGAAAGCAGAAAAAATTATTAAACCAGCAAATGGTTATTTAATGTTATTAATCATTTTAGTCTTATTCTTTGGAGGAATAACGATGAGCATCCTAAAAGAAAAACCAATTTTTATTATCTCTTCTATAATAGGTTTTATAGGCTTTTTTGGCTTTATTTTAGTAAATCCTAATACATCAAAAGTAATTTTACTTTTTGGAAAATACGTTGGTACTATTAAAGAAAATGGACTGTTTTGGGCAAATCCTTTATACAGAAAAAAAACAATTTCTTTAAGAGCAAGTAATTTTGATAGTGAGCGTTTAAAAGTAAATGACAAGTTAGGAAACCCAATAATGATTTCAACTATTTTGGTCTGGAGAGTTACAGATACGTATAAAGCAGCTTTTGATGTTGATAATTTTGAAAATTTTGTACGTGTACAAACTGATGCTGCTGTTAGAAAATTAGCAAGTATGTACCCTTATGATAATTTTGCTGATGAAGGACACGATGAAGACATCACATTACGTTCTAGTGTAAATGAAGTTTCTGAAGCATTAGAAAAAGAAATTGATGAGCGTTTATCTATTGCTGGTATTGAAGTTTTAGAAGCTAGAATTGGTTATTTGGCTTATGCCCAAGAAATTGCATCTGCTATGTTAAAAAGACAACAAGCAACAGCAATTGTAGCTGCTAGACATAAAATTGTACAAGGTGCAGTTGAAATGGTAGAAATGGCCTTAGAAGAATTAAACAAAAAACAAATTGTTGAGTTAGATGAAGAGCGTAAAGCTGCAATGGTTAGTAATTTATTAGTTATTTTGTGTGGAGATAAAGAAGCTTCGCCTGTTGTAAATACAGGAACATTAAGCCATTAATTTTATTACATAAAAAGTATTCTGAAATGAATTTTAAGAGATAAAAAAAATAGGATTTTTACTTATCCTTTTTGATAATAATAAACTTATAAATGAAAATATTTAAAGAAGAACAACGTTTTACACATCTATGGTTAATAGTTTTAATGACTGTAAGTTTAATTGTACCAATTGCAATTATCACTAAAGAATACATGCAAGAAAACGCTAGTATGTCTACCAATGAGTTTATATTAACTATGAATGGAATTTTAGCTTCTGCATCAATTATTTTCTTCTTTAAATTAAAAACAAGAATAGACGAAAAAGGAATTCACTATCAGTTTTTTCCGTTTCACTTTTCATTAAAAACAATCACTTGGTCAGAAATTACAACAGCTAATGTAAGAACTTATGATCCTATTGGAGAATTTGGCGGTTGGGGTTTAAAAGGTGGTTTTCTTTGGAAAAAATCAAAAGGAAAAGCCATAACTATTTCTGGTGACATTGGCATTCAATTGGTACTTAAAACAGGTAAGAAATTATTAATAGGAACACAGAAAAAATTAGGAGCAATTAGCGTTTTAGAAACTTATAAAAACAAATTAGTATGATTAAATTTATAACCTATATTATTATTATAGTTTTTAGCATATCTACATCATTAGCACAAGTAAAGTCGGAAGAGATTCTAATTAAAAATGATTCAATTGAATTATCAGGAACCTTAACGTATGCTTCAGAAAAACTACCTTTAATTATTAGTATTCCTGATACTAGAATAGTTAATTTGTAAAAATAAGATGACTAAGAAAAAAGCTTTCGCGTTGCGAGTTAATGAAGATATGATAAAAGCTATTGAAAAATGGGCTGCGGATGAATTTCGTTCTACAAATGGACAAATAGAATGGATGCTAATGCAAGCATTAAAAGATGCCAAACGCCTACCTAAAAAGAAAGAAGAATAAACCTAAATTCTTTTCTAGCTAAAAACTACGCTCAATTTTTATTGAGCGTTTTCTATTTTGTATATTGTTCACTTTTAATAAAATTAACAAACCAAGAAATGAGAAAACTGCTAACCTTATTATTTTTGTGTACCACTACTCTACTCTTTTCTCAAGAGTTTTCTATGGATTTAGTAAAAAACATGAAACCTAGAAATATTGGTCCTGGTGGAATGTCTGGTAGAGTTACATCTATTGATGTAGTAGAAAATAATCCTGAAATTATGTATGTAGGTACTGCTTCTGGAGGGATTTGGAAATCTACTTCTGGCGGCATAAAATGGAAACCAATTTTCGAGAAAGAACTTACTGCTTCAATTGGTGCAGTTGCAATTCAACAATCAAATCCAAGTGTTATTTGGGCAGGAACTGGTGAAGGTAATCCTAGAAATAGTTTAAATGGTGGTTTTGGTATTTATAAATCTTTAGATGCTGGTAAAACATGGAAATCTATGGGATTAAAAAATACAAGACACATTCATAGAGTCGTTATAGATCCATCAAACCCTGATGTTGTTTATGTTGGTGCTATTGGATCTCCTTGGGGAGAGCACAAAGAACGTGGTGTTTATAAAACTGTTGATGGCGGAAAATCTTGGAAACAGATTTTATTTACAAATATAAAATCTGGTGCTGCAGATTTAATTATGGATCCTACAAATCCAAATAAATTAATTGCTACAATGTGGGAACACAAACGCGACCCTTGGTTTTTTAAATCTGGTGGAAAAGGAAGTGGTTTGTACATTACACATGATGGCGGTGAAAATTGGAAACAAATAACAGAAAAAGAAGGTTTTCCAAAAGGAGATTTAGGTAGAATTGGTGTTGCAATTGCACCTAATAATCCTGATGTAATTTACGCTCTAGTAGAAGCTAAGAAAAATGCATTATATAAAAGTGAAAATGGTGGTTTTAAATGGAAAAAAGTAAATGATAAACCAGGTATTGGAAATCGTCCTTTTTATTATTCAGAAATTTATGTAGATCCGCAAAATGAAAATAGATTATATACTGTTTTTACCTATGTAAATGTTTCACAAGACGGCGGAAAATCTTTTAAACAGTTAATGCCTGCTTATGGCGTTGATAATGGTGTGCATCCAGATCATCATGCCTGGTGGATTCATCCAAAGAACGGAAAATTTATGATTGACGGAAATGATGGTGGATTAAATATTACTAAAGATGGCGGAAAAACTTGGCGTTTTATTGGTAATATTCCTGTTGCTCAATTTTACCATATAAATGTTGATAATGAATTCCCTTATAATGTATACGGTGGTATGCAAGATAATGGTTCTTGGAGAGGACCAGCATATGTTTGGAAAGCGCAAGGAATTAGAAATTCTTATTGGCAAGAAATTAGTTTTGGTGATGGTTTTGATGTTGTGCCAGATAAAGATGATTCTAGATACGGTTGGTCTATGAGTCAACAAGGTTCAGTTGTTAGATATGATTATATTACTGGAAATAACTATTCAGTAAAACCAACACATGCAGATGCAAATGTAAAATTACGTTTTAATTGGAATGCCGCCATTAATATGGATCCTTTTGATAATTCAACTTTATATTTTGGAAGTCAGTTTGTGCATAAATCAACAGATAAAGGATTAACCTGGAGCGTAATTTCTCCGGATTTATCTACTAATAATCCTGAAAAATTAAAACAATCAGAAAGTGGTGGTTTAACCATGGATGCTACTGGAGCTGAAAATCATTGTACCATATTGGTAATCGAACCAACAGTTTTAGAAAAAGATGTTTTATGGGCTGCTACAGATGATGGACAAGTACATATTACAAAAAATGGTGGTAAAGATTGGACAAACGTTTCAAAAAACATAAAAGGGTTACCAGAATTTAGTTGGATTGCACAAATTAAAGCATCAAATAAAAATAAAGGTGAAGCACTTTTAGTAGCAAATGACTACAGACGTTTTAATTATACTCCTTATGCTTATAAAACAACAAACTATGGAAAAACTTGGAAACGCTTAGTTGATGAAAACGATGTACAAAGTTATGCTTTGTGTATTATTGAAGACCCTGAAAATGAAAATTTACTGTTTTTAGGTACTGATGATGGTTTGTATATTTCAGTAAATGCTGGTAATAAATGGACAAAATGGACTGAAGGGTTTCCTACAGTTCCTGTTAAAGATTTAGTAATTCATCCAAGAGAAAATGATTTGGTTATTGGAACATTCGGAAGAGCCGCTTGGGTTTTAGACGACATTACACCTTTAAGAGAAATTGCAAAAGGAGGCTTAAACACAAAAAAAATAAAACTATTTGAACCTCCAATAGCTTATCAAACCGCAAGACAACAACCTACAGGAAGTAGATTTGGTGCAGATGCAATGTATCAAGGAGAGAATAGAAAAAGTGGGGCAATCATTTCTTATTTTATCAATAAACCTGAAACAAAAAAAGAAAAAAATAAAAGCAAGAATAAAGATACACAAAAGAGCATTAAACACGACTCTATAAAACTAGAAATTTTTGATGGTGATAGACAAATTAGAACCTTAAAATTTAAAACACCTAAAGAAAGTGGTATTCATAAAACTACCTGGTACTTAAGAGAAAAAGGTGTTGCAAGAGCTTCTAGAAAAATTAGAAAATCTACAAGAGAACCAAGAGGTGTATCTGTAAAACCAGGAACTTATCGTTTAAAAATGACTTTTGGAAATGAAACATCTGAGCAAAACATAAAAGTTGAATTTGATCCAAGGTTACAAATTTCTAATGAAGCAATCAATCAAAAATATACTGCTGCAAAAGAGCTAGAAAGATATCAACAAAAAATATCTGATATTGTAAAACAATTAATAGAAAGTAAAAATACAGCAACTTTAATAAAAAACAAATTATCAAAAGAAGACAAGAAAAAGTATAAAGATAAAATTAAATCATCTTCTAAGATTATAAAAAAAATAGATACATTAATTGCAAAATATTTAGGAAATGTAGATAAAAGACAAGGAATTACAAGGAACCCAGAAATGACAGTAAACCAACGTTTTGGCACTGCAAGTTATTACGTTCGCTCTCGTTTTGGAGAACAAACAAATACTGAAAGGCAATTAATAAATCAATTTAAAGACGAGCTTAAATCTGCCGTTGAAGAAACCAACACATTTTTTAATAACGATTGGCTTTCATACAAATCTTCAGTAGAAAAAATACAAATATCTCCTTTTAAAGAAACTAAAATTTATTCATCAAATTAAAAATGAAAAAAATAAGTATACTTTTAATCTTAAGCCTTTTTTGTTTTAAAATTCATGCTCAAAATTCTGCTGAAGACAAATTAGGAACATGGTACATGTACAATGGTTCTCATAAAATATCAGAAAAAATTGCTTTAAAAACTATGGCACATTTTAGATATTATGAATTGGCTAATGAGTTTCAACAAGAAATTTATAGATTAGGTGCTAATTATACTTTTACCCCAAAAACAAATTTCACTTTTGGTTTAAGTTATGCAACTGCAGATACAGCTTATGATACACCTTCTCCAAACTTATATGAATGGAGATTTTATGAAGACTTAAATCTAAAATCTAAATGGGGTAACTTAAATGCAAAACATCGTTTTAGATTCGAACAACGTTTTATTCATAGAGATTTAATTACAGACCAATTCCAAAACTGGTTACGTTATGATTTAAATATAAGCTACCCTATTTCAGAAAATTGGCAAGCCTATGTTTTTAATGAACTTTTCTTGAATTTAGACAGAGGAAAACGATTTGCTCAAAATTGGACAGGTGCTGGATTAACACACAAAGTAAATAACCTTATCATATTAAAAATGGGGTATTTTCAAATAAAAACACCAGACAACATCTTTAAAAGATTGCAATTAGGAGTGATTTTAAACACCAATCACATTAAAAAAACTAAATAAAAATTATGACAGCACCAATTTTCACAAATGACGCCATTGTTTTCGGTATTTTAATGATTTCTTTAGGTTTTGTTTTTTATACTGAAAATTTAAAAACAGGGTTTTGGGCAAAATTTTATAAAATTGTACCTGGTTTATTTATGGCCTATTTTATACCTGCGCTTTTTACAACATTTAGAATAATATCTCCTGAATGGGAAACTGAAAATACAGTTGGTGAAATTGTAAAAAATAAATCTCAGTTATATTATGTTGCAAGTCGATTTTTATTGCCTGCCGCTCTGGTTTTAATGACCTTAAGTATCGATTTAAAAGCCATTTTTAATTTAGGTTCAAAAGCACTAATAATGTTCTTTACTGGAACTGTAGGAATTATAATTGGAGGTCCTATTGCAATTTTAATTATTTCAATATTTTCACCAGAAACTGTAGGTGGTGCAGATTTTGATGCTGTTTGGAGAGGGCTTTCTACTTTAGCAGGAAGTTGGATTGGTGGTGGAGCAAACCAAACTGCCATGTTAGAAATTTATGAATATACCCCTTCAAAATATGGAGGAATGGTTATTGTTGATATTGTAGTTGCTAATGTTTGGATGGCCATTTTATTAATTGGTATTGGTAAAAAAGATAAAATTAACAAATGGTTAAAAGCTGATACAACTGCTATTGAAGAACTTAAAGAAAAGGTTATCAATTTTACGCAAAAAGTAAAAAGAAATCCTACGCTATCAGATTTAATGATTATGCTTGCAATTGGTTTTGGAACTGTTGGTTTTGGGCATTTTGCATCTAAATACTTAAGTACATTTTTTGCAGATTTTGTAGCTTCATTTACTTCACAAACTTGGCGTAATATATTCTCTTTTTTAGGCTCAGGTTTTTTCTGGTTGATAAGTGTATCAACAATAATTGCAATTATTTTATCATTTACCAAAGCAAAAAATTACGAAGGTGCAGGTGCTAGTAAATTAGGGAGTATTTTTATTTACATTTTAGTTGCTACAATTGGTATGAAAATGGATTTAAATCAAGCTTTTGAAAACCCTGGATTAATTGTAATTGGTTTTGTTTGGATGATCATACATGCAGGTTTATTAATTTTAGTAGCTAAAATTATTAGAGCTCCATATTTCTTTTTAGCAGTTGGAAGTCAAGCTAACGTTGGTGGTGCAGCCTCTGCTCCTATTGTTGCACAAGCCTTTCATCCGTCATTAGCAACTGTAGGGGTTTTATTAGCCGTTTTTGGGTATGCAATTGGTACAATTGGCGCAATTGCTTGTACTATTTTAATGGAATTAGCTTCTACTTTTTAAATAAAATTCAGCATATTTGCATTCTTAAATTTATTTCATGAAAAAAGTTATTGTTGTTTTAGCATTGTCAATTTTAGTTTTTGCTTGTTCTTCTAAAAAAGAAGGAAATATGATTGTTTCTGGGCAAATAAAAGGCCTTAAAAAAGGGACTTTATATTTACAAAAAATGGTTGATTCTACATTAGTTTCTATTGATTCTGTTTCACTTTTAGGAAAAGATACTTTTAGGCTAAGTGATCATGTAGATTTACCGGTATTATATTATCTAACTTTTGATGGCAATACAACAAATAAAAGAATTTTATTTTTTGGTGAAGAAGGAACAATTACAATAAATGATAATCTTGAAAAGTTTGGCTATAAACCAGAAATTAAAGGCTCTAAAAATCAAATAGTATTAGATAAATACAATTTAATTAATAAAAAATTTCAGAATGAACGTTTAGAATTTATTAAAAAAGATTTTGACGCAAAAAAAGCAAAAAATACATCTTTAATAAAACAACTTGAAATTGATTATAAAAAATTAGTGAAAAGAAGAGTTTTGTTTACAGCTAATTTTATAACTACAAATGCTAATTCTGAAGCCGCACCCTATATTGCTTTAACGGAAATGTATGATGCTGCATTACCATTATTAGATACAGTAAATAAATCTTTTCCTGAAAATATAAAAAACTCTATTTACGGAAAACGTTTTGATGAATATTTAACTCAAATTAAAAAGACAGAAAAGTAAGCATTAAAATGATCTTATTATTTAAGAAAACCTCTTTTAGGGGAAAGAAAAAACGCTCAAGAAAAAAAATCTTGAGCGTTTAATATTTAAAAAAAATACTAAATTATTGTTTGATAAACTTTGCTGTACCCACAGTATTTTCTACTTGATATTTTATTAAATAAACACCTTTAGACAAATTAGAAACATCTATAGATTTGTTATTTTTGTTAATTTGTAAATACATAACCTGCTTTCCTAAAATATTATAAAGAACTACATTTTTAATTACATTATGTGTATTAATAGTTAAAATATTAGAAACTGGATTAGGATATAAAGATATATCTGACAATGTACTATCATTTAAACTTGCAGTTTCACAAGATGAATCAAACTTAACTGTTACAGGATCTTCTTTTAGTTGCCAATTACCTTCAAAAGATACTTTACTCCAAAGCACGTTAATATCAATATCATCAGTAGGCGTATTCTCCCAAGTTAACGTAACACTAATTTTTCCTGAAACTGATTCATCTTTTGCAGATACTGTTGGTGCACCTGTAACAGCTGGTATTACTATTTCATCAACTGCATCTGAATCATTTGACTCAATTGTCACTTTCATGGTTTTGGTACCCGAATTTTCAATAGTAAGTTTAATCGCAGAAGCAGTTTCTGCTTCAATTCCAAAATGAGTAACAACCTTTTCACAATAGTTTGAAGCTGACCCTCCACCACTTGTTGAGCTTCCATCACTTAAAACTACACTTCCTAATGAGGATTCATTATCTGGATTACCTAATGCTCCTTTAACTGAAAATCCATATTGAATAATATAACCTGAAACTAACTGTTCAGCCGTAGCAGAAACTGAAAATGATGTTACACCACTTGTTAAAGTCATATTTTCATTTACAACCGTTGCATAACCACTGTTTGGATCCAATGCTTTAATAAAAGCGACAACCGTATAACCTGAATCGATTGTGTGTGCATCTATCTTACCTGAAAAATTTAAATCTGCACCAGCTAAAGCATTATTTTCCACAAAAGAACTTGCTTCTATATATTTATTAGGTGTTGTGGTATTATCAAACCAAGATGCATTTGTATTCTCCGCTGTCCAAATTGCAAAGTTTGGCTGCAATGTTATTATACTTGCTTCAATTGTTGTTTTTAAATCGGCAACTCCATATTCAAATCCAAATGCATAACTATCATCTGATGTATTAAATGCATTTACATAGCCCTTCCAAGTTTTAGAACCATCAATACTAACATCATTTGATGAAGTTGCTCCTGTTGAATTTCCATCACTTAAAACTACACTTCCTAATGTTGATTCATTATCTGGATTACCTAATGCTCCTTTAACTGAAAATCCATATTGAATAATATAACCTGATACCAATTGTGCTGCTGTTGCAGAAATAGAAAATGATGTAACACCACTTGTTAAAGTCATACTTTCATTTACAACCGTTGCATACCCACTATTTGGATCTAATGCTTTAATAAAAGCTACTACCGTATAACCTGAATCAATTGTATGTGCATCTATATTACCCGAAAAATTTAAATCTGTACCTGCTAAAGTATTATCTTCTACATAAGAACTTGTTTCTATATATTTATTTGGTGTTGTTGCATTATCAAACCAAGATGCATTTGTATTCTCTGCTGTCCAAATTGCAAAGTTTGGCTGCAATGTTATTGTACTTGCTTCAATTGTTGTTTTTAAATCGGCAACTCCATATTCAAATCCAAATGCATAACTATCATCTGATGTATTAAATGCATTTACATAACCCTTCCATGTTTTAGAACCATCTATAGTTACTGAATTTTGTGCACTTAAAAAAGCAACAATAAAAAGAGTAAATAGTAAAGTAATTTTTTTCATTTATATCTTGTTTAAATTAATATATTCAATATTACATTTAAAAACTTATGAATTCAATAAATATACCCATACAAAAAACATACATACATAAAAAAACACCCCTTTACTTAACAATCCTTTACTGGATAAAGGATTTAAAAAAAAAAACAAAAAAGAGAAGAAAAAAACGTTATCCTACTAAAATTAATACTGTATAGGTAATGTATTGTTTAAAAAAACACTATAACTAAATAAAAAATATTTTAAAAATAAAAAGTTCAGTATAGCTAATTTATACTGAACTTACACAATCCATTTTTATGCCTAAAAACTAAAACTTTTTCTTACAATAATCCCTTTAAAAAACTATATTAAATTTTCAAATCAGCAAAAAAACAAATATTTAACTTTTTCTTACTTTGATTAATATCTACATTACAACTATAAACTAAAAGCTTACTTAATAACAATAACAGAATTAACACTAAGTAAATCAATCCTTTACTTACCTATTATTTTTATTTTTTTTAATACTTACATTATCTTTTCTTTCTGCTAATTCTCCTCTTATTTCAGTTGCCCGTTTTTCATCTATACTATAATCTTTCATTACCCACATTGCAACCAAAGTACCAATAAGTGGAAAGAAACAGAAAAATGCATGTAAACCATCTACTGAAGCTTCTTGATCTACTACTGGAGTATCAGGATTGAACCCTACAAGCCAGATAATTAATCCACTTAACGCACCGGCTATTGCAAAACCTACTTTAACCATCCACCAATATATAGCTCCAAAAGTACCTTCTCTCCTTTTACCAGTATTTAGCTCATCAATATCAATAACATCTGCTGTCATAGACATCATTATTGTAAATAAACTTCCTATACCAAATGAAAAAAATGGAAGCGCAATAATATATAACCAAGGTTTACCTGGGATGAATAAAAAGTACAATAAAATATAACCAATTATTGAAATAGTTTGCGCAATTAAAAATGCTTTCTTCTTACCATATAATTTAGATAACCAAGTTACAATTGGTATCACCAAAAATGTTGTTCCCAAAGCACCTAAACATCCAAATAATGAAACCCATATTCCTGTTGCACCTGCATCCCCATTAAATAATTTATATACAATTACAAAAAAAGTAAGTGAAGCTACCGTATTAAAAGCATTAAAAATAAAGAATGTAGCTATACATAATTTTCTAAACTCTTTAATTTTAAAAGCTTCAACAAAACTGTTTAATATTTTTTTAAAACTCCCACCTATATTTGATAGGTTAAGAGGCTCGAACTCATCTTTATCTAATGTAGATTCTCCTTTGATAAAAATTGCTGGCACTATGGCACAAATTGCACAAGGTATTGCCACCCAAATTGCCAACTCTCTTACTGCAACATCTGCAGAAGGAAACCATTCTGGATCGTACATTATCAACCAAAACCAAGGTGCAATAACCCAAGCCCATTGTCCTATCCATTGTGCAATTGCCATAATATTGGTACGCTCATGAAAGTTGTCACTCATTTCATACCCCATAGCAACATAAGGAACACTAAAAAGAGTAAGCCCTAAATAAAATACAATGGACCATAAAAAGAAATACCAAAAATTATATTGAAGAGAATTTTCTTTAAATAATTGCCACATAAAAATATAAGCAATCCCCATAATTATACCACCTATTAAAACATACTGCCTTCTTCTTCCCCATTTAGATCTTGTATTATCAGAAATAAATCCCATAATTGGATCTGAAATTGCATCAAATAACCTTGGAAATAAATAAATCATTGCCCACATTAAACCTGTAAATCTCAAATCTTCTACCAAGACTACCATGAAAATTCCAAGTATTGCAGGAAACATTTGATTAGCAAACATCCCTATTCCAAAAGCAATTTTTTTGCTCATTGGAACTTTATTTATTAAAGAAATAGCTTTTGTGTTTCTCATAATTATGGGGTATTAAATTGAGGGGTTAGGTATTACAATGGTTTGAATTGCTTGTCCAACTATATTTATAATCACATTTTTATTATGTAATTTTAGGTTGATTTTTTTTGGTTTACTTCCTTCATTAAAAGCTACAACAACAATAGAACCGTCTAAATTCTCTGCTGCAGTCATCATTAAGTTTTTATCAGAGTTTTCTAAACCAATTACTTTTGCTTCTGGTCTTATAAATCTACTAAAATGTGATAGTGTGTAATATAAAGGTGTATAATACACTTCATCTTTCATTGGATCTACAATTACAGGCGCAACACACCAATTCTTAAACCAATTTGGACCTCCTTGTGTATCTAAAACCATGTTCCAATCAATCCAACCATCTACATAGTTATTTAAACAACCAATAATATCTCTTGCATATCTGTTTACTGGTGCATATTTTGGATGCAAATGTTTATCTTTTTCAGGAGCCCAATCCCAACCCCAATCTGTTGCTTCTTTTTTCCAATACCAGGCATCATCTTTCCATTTTGGAATTTCAGAATCTACACAAGCTTCAGATTGAATTAAATATTTATTTGGTGCTTTATTGTGAGCATATTGTAATTCCTTTGGAAAATAATCATAAGTACTTGCATACCAATGAATAGCAGTTCCATCAAAATACTTTGAAGTTTCTTCGTTTTTAAATTGAGAATCTACCCAATCATTTAAGTGTTCTCTATTTTGATCATAACCTAAAATTCTAGTATTATGACCATCTCTCTCTAATTGTGGACCTAAATGATTTTGAACAAAATTGGTCATTTCATCAGGTGAATAATGCATACTTTCCCAATTATTACCATTTCCTAAAGGTTCATTTTCTATCGTAAACCCCCAAATATCAATTCCTTCATTTTTATAAGCTGAAACGTATTTAGAGAAAAATAACGCCCAAGTATCATAATATTCTGGTAATAATTTTCCACCAACCCATTTTTTATTATCTTTCATCCAAGGAGAAGCTGTCCAAGGAGAAGACAATATTTTAAATCCGTCTTTAGACACATTCATGGCATCTTTAATCATTGGAATTATATCATCCTTATCTTCTTCAATTGTAAAATATTTCAGTTCTATATCATCCTCTACAGGTGCATAAGAATACTGACTTATAGAAAAGTCACAAGAATTCATATGTGTTCTGGTTAATGAGTATTTTGCACCACTTTCTCCAAAATAAGCTTCAATAATTTGTGCTCTTTTCTCTTTACTTAAACGATTTAACAACGAAGCAGAAGACTCTGTAAAAGAACCACCAAAACCAGTAATTGTTTGGCGTTTATTTGTTGGCAATAATTTTACTAAAACTGTATTTTCTTTATTTTCAACCGAAGAAAAATTTTCTAACTTAGTTAAATTGTTTCCACTTGCAGAAGTTTCATAAACCTCAACAACTAATTTATCTTGCTTATTTTGACAACTAAAAACAAGAAATAATAGTAATAGGTATAAAAAATGTTTCATCCTTTTCATAAGTTTTTATCTTAAATATTCTGTATTTGGATTCAAAACAGTTTTCATTAACTCTTCTTTATCCCCATTAAAAGTTTTGATAATTGGATTCCCATTTCTTTTTAAGTCCTTAAAAATGCCTTTATCAACTAAATTCCAAATTGGGTATTTTGCTTTACCATTTAAAGTAAATAATCCAAAGTGGTTTTCAGAACCATCAGGGTTTTTAGCATCTTTCCATTGTTCATCAAAAGCTTCAAAATAAAAACAAGAAATACCTTCTTTGTTAGTCCAATCTCTTAATAAATTATAATACAAACCCTGCTTATACTCATCTGTTGCTCTCGATCCATTTACACCATAATGCCCGTTAGAAACAGTTGCCCAGCCTGTTTCACCAATATGAATCATTTTTGTAGAATCTATACTTTTTACGTAATCAGAAACATCTTTATATTGCTTTTTTGCAAAATTGACAGCACGTAACATAGCATTATCTACTTTTTGTTTCTTAGATAAGCTTTGTTCCTTTTCTGGAACTTTCCAAAAATCAGGATTATAATGAGAGTTATGATACGGATATGTATGCATAGAAATATAGTCTACAGCTTTAATAAGATCTTCTAAATCTTTTACTTTATAACTAGAATCTCCTCCACCCCAAGAAGCAAAATCGTCTGAACAAGTAATCCATAAATCATTAGGAAGTTTTCCTTCCTTTTTTAAATTTTGTAAATGATTTACCCATTTTAAAATAACATTTGGTCTTACAAAATAACTTGTAGCCCACCTAACCATTGCTTCATTACCAACAGCAATTATTTTAACAATATTTGGATATTTATTAGCCAACGCAACTGCTCTTTCAATTTCACCTTTATTTTGAGGACTCTCAATTTCGTGATTTGGTTCTTTGTTTGTCCAAGCGTTTAAACAATCTATCCAAGCTCCCAACATTACGTACATTTCAAAACTTTCATCTTCTTGTTTCAGTTGATAAATAGCTTCTAAAATATTAGCCGCATGTGGTAATTTAGGTTGTACATTATAAGTTCTAATTATACGAATACCTATAGCATGCATCAGTTTTAAATCTTCTTTTAACTCAGGGATAGTTGGTTGATTATCTTCTCTTGATTTCTCTCTATAACCTCCATAAGAAATTGCTAAATACTCTGGGTTACCTAAAATATTAGCAGCTGTCATTTTTTCTTTAACTACTTCTTTGTTTTCTTCATTTTTAGAGCTACAACTATAACCTAGATGCAGTATTAAAACTGTTATTATTATTTTTAAGTTAGATTTCATAGCTAAACTATTCTGTTTTATACTTCAAACCATATCCAAAAGGATATAATGGTTCTATAGAGTTATCCCAAAAATTAGGGCCATACTTACCTTTAAAATCATCGACAGATTTTGGCCAAGAATGTGGTAATTTGCCAGAGAAGTTATAATCTCCAAAAAGCACTTCTGCAACACCATCTCCTTCCGAACCTGGTAACCAAGCTGCAACAAAAGCATCAGATTCATTAATTTGATTTGTAACAACCAAAGGTCTTCCAGAAACTAAAACAACAACTGTTTTAATACCTTTTTCTTGGTATATCTTAATATATTTTTGATGCTCTTTTGTTAATGTTAATTTCAATTGATTCGACTCATGTCCAATATCTCCAAAAAACTCTGCATAAGGTGTTTCTCCAACCACAATAACTGCAACATCAGCATCAAAATGATTTTGTTTTCCATCTTTATCATATACAACATTACCTTTTACTTGTTTTTTAATTCCTTCTAAGATTGTGGTTGCTCCTTTATAATTCTCTTTTGTTCCTTGCCAATTTAATGTCCATCCTCCAGATTGTAAACCTGTGTTATTTGCATGCTCGCCTACTACAACTATTTTCTTTATCTCTTTTGATAAAGGCAAAATATTATTCTTGTTTTTTAATAAAACTAAAGATTCTCTAACTGCTTGTTTTGCAATTGACCTATGGGCTTTTATCCCAATTTTAGAAACTAAATTAACGTCTGAAAAAGGCTTCTCAAATAAACCTAATCTAAATTTTTGACGCAATATCCTTTTAACTGCATCATCAATTCTAGAAATTGAAACCATACTATCTTTAACTCCTTTTTTTAATCCATTTTGAAAAAAATCTAAATTACCATCAACAGCCATAACCATATCTACACCTGCTTTAATAATATCATTTTTACCAAAACGAGAATATCCTTGCCAATCAGAAACTACAATACCATCAAAGTTCATTTTAACTTTTAAAGTGTCTGTAATTAACACCTTATGTTTATGCATAGAAATATTAGAAACTTTGTTAAATGATGCCATAACAGCTCCTACTTTTTCTTTTACCGCAACTTTGTATGGAGCCAATAATCTTTCATTTATTTCACTATTAGTTAAAGATGTTTCTCCACCTTCTACTCCAAAATCTGTAGCGCCATCACCTATAAAATGTTTGGCTGTTGCCATTACAGTATTTACATCGGATAAAATTCCTTGATGACCTCTTACTGAAGCTTTTGTTAACTTTTCTGTTAACATTGTACTTTCAGAAAAAGCCTCGTAAACTCTTCCCCATTTTTCATTATACGGAATTGCAACACAAGGAGAAAAAACCCAATTAAAACCCGTTGCTTGACTTTCTATTGCTGTAATTTTTGCAATTTGTTCAACCAATTTTTCATTTTTAGTAGCTCCTAAACCAATATTATGAGGAAAAATAGTGGCTCCATCAAAAGTATTTTGACCGTGTACAGCATCTACCGCAATTAACAAGGGAATTCCTAACCTTGTAGATAAAGCTTTATTTTGTAATTCTGTAAACCTATTCTGCCAGTCTAAGGCTGCTTCACCAGGTTTTGGACCTTGTGTATGTATTACCGAACCTATAAATTTTTGAGTAATATTTTTATCAGAAGAGTTTTCAAAATGTCTTATCTGTGACATTTGACCAATTTTCTCTTCTAAAGTCATTAAATTTAATATAGAATCTACTTTATGTTCAATTTGTAAATCGTTACTTATTTTCACTTTATGATTACATGAAAAACAAATAATTAGAAGACAAAAAACTATATATGTTAAATAACTTTTTTTCATAAAAATTACTTAATAATTGAAACTTTTATATGGTTAATTTCATTTGTTCTATCAAACATTTTTGCACTTGTATTTTCATCTAATTGCAAAGAACTAATAGTATTGGTCGTATTATTGTTAAAAACAACCTCAACACTTTCATTATTTGATAATGTATAAATTATTGGTACTTGACAATAAGTGAAACACAATTGATTCTTATCAATATTTAATTCACATTTTTCATTATTAATATTGATATATTTAAACAGTTTGGCTTCACTTAAAAATTCAGATTTTTTTAATAGTCTTGGGTTGAAAATAATTTTTCCATCATTAACAAAAACACCTAATTCTCCAAACCTACTTAACAAATCTTCTTTTACTTGACCTGTCATACCTGGCTGTTGAGCACCTTTTGTTGCAGGTGTATGAGAGTACGCATCTGTAGGAAAAGCTCCATACAATTCTGGAGATTTATGAACTCCAATTCCTGCATTTATTTCGTAATAATGATCTAATAATCTTCCTACAACAACTTTGCTTTCATTATTTTTAATTGCCAATAAGCAATTTTCTTGTACTGCTAATGACAGTTTAGAAACCATATGCCAATAAATAGAACCTAAACCTTCATAACCAAAGAAAGTTCCAGATCGACCTGTAAAAGATTTGTGATCAAAAATTTCTTCAAAAATTTCTAAAATATAATCAGATTCATTTTCTACTAATAATTTATATTCTTCTGGAAGGCTTGATAAAGATTTTTTAACACTGTTGGCGTTATTAAAATTTCCATTAAAATGATAATTGCCATTTACATCTTTCTCAATTATTTCTCTATTTTCATCAATTAACAATTGCTGAAGTAATTTAGATTTTTCTACTTTATTTGCAGCAATATTATTCTTTTGAGTAAACCTTGGTAAATCTTTGTTTGGATATAAAATATAACTGTATTGATCTGGTCTAAACAAAGCAGATGCTTTTAATCCATCTAATAAATCTAAGGATTGTTGTGATGATAAATAACCAGAACTTAACGCAGCTACTTGTCCTTCTAACATTTCAGATAAATATGAAATTGACACTTCTTTATCATTTTCAATCGTCATTAAATTGTATGCATGATACATATTGTCAGAACGCTTGTTTGCTCTAATACTATGATCTAAATAATTTTTAGTAATCGTAAAAAAGTGCAGCAATGTTGTTTTTGAAACTGAAGATTTTTTAGTTGAAAATCCGTTTTTATAAATTAAATTTCTATAATCACTTGCAGGTTTTCCTAGACCATCTAATACTGTTTTTCTTTCCGTATCAGTTACTTTTCTTGATAAAATAGTTGCATTAGAATCTAACGTTGTTATAACTTTATGAAACAATGAAGATACCTCATCAGAAATTTGTACATCATTTATATTAGAATTTTCTACAACTTCTTCAAAGAAATTAATAAATCTTCTTAAATAATATAAAGTTACCATAGAAACACCATTACCAACTAAAGCGTTGTTAGCGTCATTCCATTCTGGTCTTTGTGTGTTTAACCAAATACCAGCTTCTGGTATAAAATTAGAAACTTTAGCTAGTACGGTAACTAAAAGTTTTTCAATTAAATTTACTTTATATGAACCGTTATTTTTATCCAATAATAAAGAACCATCAGCACCAATCCCAGCTCTTCTTTCATCAATTACTGTTTGTAAATTATGATTAAAATCTATAGTGTCTTTTGGATCTTTTAAGATATCAGAATACGGTTTTATTACATATGGTACGTTTGCATACACAAATACATCTTCATTAAATAACGTTGCTAATTTAGATGGATAATGTTTCTCTATAAACTCTAAAAATTTTAACAAATAGATAATTTGATGATCTCCCCAATAACCAATATAAGACCAAGGATCATGCTCTTCTATTACTTCCCAATCAAAACCATCTTTAGTAACTCTATAAGGATTGTAACCTTCAAAAGTTGTAGCATTTAAAAATTTGTGAATCATACTCTCAATAAACTGAGGATACGAATGTGCCAATGCTTCCCAGTTTTGAAAAATATCTCTCCAATTCCCCTCATAATCTAAAATTTTAGAACCATCAACCTCACTTTTTGTGTTGATAGAAAACTTGTTCCAAGGTCTACTTGGATCTCCATGCCTTCTACTAAACTTTAGTGGTAAATATTCTAAACACAATCTTTTAAAATCTTTATCGGAATCATTTTCAGCTAAATTCTTAATAAAATTTAAGTTGATTTTTTTTGGTAAACTATGTAAGGTTTCTTTTTTAACAGTAAATAACTGTTTATTGGCTTTTGATAAATATGTTATAAAATCGTCTTTTTCAATTGTATAGTTATCATCAAAAATTCCACCTCTCATTATATTAAAAAGTGTATTTGAAAAATGCCTTGTATTTACTAATGGATCATTAGATAATTGTAATCCATCTGAGGCTGCTGCTAAACTGATTAAGTTTTTTGTACCTACCTCAATACTTTCATTTATAATTTCCTTAATATTTTTACCACTTTTAATTAATTCTGAAATACGAGTAACATCAGAAACCGTTTGATTTACATTGGCAATTTGCATCCAAGTTTTATCTTGATTTACTTCTAAAGAAATTTCTGTATTTATAAAATATGCGCCTTTTTCAGCTTTCATATCTACCTCTTGTTCCAGATCAATTCCTTTTCTAAAATTAGAAACCTGCAAAGAAGAAAGTAAATAAGTTGGATTTTCTATACCAAAAGACCAAACTAAATTTGCTTTTAAAGCTTCACTTGGCTCTGCTTTATCAACAATTATTGCACTTAACGCATAAATTCCTAAACCAACTTCTGCCTCTAACTCGCATTTTTTATATGCGTCAACTAAATTACTTCTTATGCCTTGTAAATCTGAACCCACCCCATAAGGAATAATGTTTTGCAATCCATCTAAAACAGA
This sequence comes from uncultured Polaribacter sp., assembly GCF_947500975.1. GTDB lineage: Bacteria > Bacteroidota > Bacteroidia > Flavobacteriales > Flavobacteriaceae > Polaribacter. The sequence continues at coordinate 296,302 of NZ_CANMUE010000002.1, read as the reverse complement.
AACCTTAATATTATCATCAGAATTATTTACAAATGTTGCCTTTCTAACAAAACCAAACTCATCGCTTGAGTTCCATTGATATCTAAAAGTTACTTGTAAATCTTCATTTATTTCTTCGAAAACAATTTTATTACCATAAATATTTTTATATAAATTTCTACTGATTTTATATAATCCATCTTGCCTTTCAGAAAATGGCTCCCACAAATTAGATGTACCGTTTTTATGAATTCTAAAAATTGATTTACTTCCGGTAGTTTCTACTAATTCAGTAATTTTATCATCTGTATAATAAGGAAATAAAGCTTTTTCTGCATTTTGTCTTCCTGCTGTTAAACCTCCATTACTTGAAATAAACATCCAATGATTTGAGTCTGAAACAATCGTCATAAAAAAAGGACGCATTGTGTGACTATTGGAAATCTTATAATAAGATTCGTTCTCAAAGTTTACTAAATCACCTTTACTCATTTGTATAATATTCTTTTATATTTTTTACTTAATACTTTTTTAAACTACTTTTTCTTTTTTAGAATTTTTTCTAAAATAGCAGTATCTACTTTTGCTTTATTATTAGCCTTTTTTATGCTAATTTTTTTAAAATGTTTATTTATTACTTTTAAATCAACCTTATGATCATAGGGGTTTAATTGATGAACCTCTTGTAGAGCATAATACGCTGCTCTTGGATAAGAAGTAAATAAACCTTTTGAATTTGTTGGACCTTTTGCACAGATTCCAAACCATTCTTCATTCATATTATTTTTCCCAGAAACCCAGTCTTTATTATAACCTTGGTTTGCCCAATTAGGTGTTTTATCATGAATATTTACGTTTCTTCTATGATCAAAATCATATTTCCACCAACCATCATTAAACTGAAAAGTAAAACCTCCAATTGAGTTTTGAGCTTTTTCTTTACCATAAGTATTTTGATAAATTTCTTTCCAATTAGCAATCAAATAATAAGCTTGACTGCATTGATCTTCTTTATTGCTTTTAGCATTAAAAGCATCTGCACCAAATTCTGTAAATAATAAAGGTTTGTTTAATTTCTGTTTTACTTCATTAAAAATACCTGTAAAAGAAACGCCTCTGTAAGTATTTGTTCCAAAAACATCAACGTCTTTACATTCTTGTGCAATAATGTCTATAAATAAAGTATCTCCATTACAAATTGCTACTGGATGGTTTTCATCCATTTTTTTAATTTTTTTTGCAGCTTCGTTCATTAACCTGTACATAGGTCTACCTCTAATTTCTCCTAAACGCTGTTTTTCTTTTTCATCATCAGGAAAATCTTCAGTTTCTGAACCTGCCCAAAAAAGACCATAATTGTTTTCATTACCTAATAAATACATTAACAATCCTGGTGTATTTTTATATGCTTTTATAAGTGATTCTATTTCACTTAATAGTTGTTTTTGTGCTTTTGGGTTTGAATAATCTGTAACCGGTATCCAAACTCCATCAATACTTAATCCATATCTTCCAAAAGGATGATTTAACATGGTATAAATTCCATAATTTTCATATATATACTGAATCCATTTTGCAGGAACACCTGTATATAAACGTAGGGTATTTACCCCCATATTTTTTAGTAAAATCATTTCAGATTTTAAAGCTTCTTTGATGATTTCATCAGAATTTTCCCAAAAATTTGCATCTAAAGGGTTTTTACCAATTGGAATATAATCCCAATTCATACCATTTATGATAAAATCTTTATCATCTACCTGAAGTTTAAAACCAAGTTCATTATTAACTATAGAAACCTGATTTGTTTGTGCAGAAACAGAAAATGTAAGAATGATTAATAAAAAATTAAAATAAATGATTTTCATCAATAGGTTACTTGTGTTTTTTTTCAAAAAAATGATAATGATTTAAATTCTTAAAATTTCAGAAAACTTTAAGCACAGCCTTTTTAAAAATATAAAAAATGATAGTTCTAATTTTTAAAAGAATTTTAATATTTTTAAAACAAGGCTAGCAATAAAACCAACCTTGTTTTAAATTTAAATTATAAAGATTATTGATATACTTTTATATAATCAATTTCCATAGAATCCTCTGTAAACGCAGCATCTATTGTTCCTCCAAGAGTACCACCCATTGCAATATTTAAGATAAAAAAGAAATCAGCATTAAAAGGTAAATCTGAATTATTTGCCAACTCATAAAAAGGAGCATCATCTAAATAAATTTTAATTGCAGAATCAGTCCACTCTAAAGTATACAAATGAAATTCAGTAGAAGCATTTGAAACTGCAGTTGTTTCTCCATAACTAGCTTTAGCATTTGTACCTAAATCAAACCAATGACATGTACCTAAAGTTGTGTTTTTGTCAGCCCCTGTTTGTTCCATAATATCTATTTCTCCACATGCTGGCCACCCAACTGTTGGAAAATTAGACCCTAACATCCAAATTGCAGGCCACGTACCTTGTGATGCTGGTAATTTCGCTTTTACTTCTACTCTACCATAAGTAAACTTTTGTAAACCTTGAGATTTTAATCTAGCGGAAGTATAGCCTCCATTACCATCGGCTTTTGCAATAATTTTTAACGCACCACCTTCTACAATTACATTTTCGGAATCATTCGTATATGTTTGTAATTCATTATTACCCCAACCTCCTGCACCAAGGTCATATGTCCAATTTGTGGCATCAGGCGCTCCATCTGTATCAAAGTTATCTTCCCAAACTAAAGTATTATATACATAATCAGAGCCTTGTACAGGTTTTGTAGATGTAAATTTGTGATACCAAGCTGCCCCTGTTCCTGTAGAAGGATCTTCAATTACTCTAACTATTAATTCATCATTTGATATTGAAATAATGTCATATGTACCAGAACCTACAAACCACCCCATAAAACCACCATCACCTATTTCAAAAGTAGTTCCTGTATATTCTTCATTATTATAAGTACCTTCTAGAGCTGCTTTTGATGTAGATGGACTAAAAGCTACTGTTTTTACACCAAACATATTTGTTGCAACAGTATCGTCATGACACTGATCTCCATCAACTCCTATAAAACCTGCATAAGTACCAGGCACAAATGCTGGACCAGCAGTTTGTTCAAAAGTTAATCCGTTTGCAGTTCTTGTAAATACAAACTCATTATCATACATACAACTTTTTTCTGTATCCCATGCTTTTATTCCATTCCACCAAGCTTCATAAGCGAATTCTCCATTTCCATAATCGTCTTCAACTGGCCCTAAACCAACATGTAAATCTACATTTGCTTGCCAATACCATTTCTTACTATCACCAACATTAGCACCACTTAACATGTTTTCAGAATCAACATCCGAAAAAGAACTATACACTTCTACATCTAATGTTTTTGTAGATGAAACTCCACCTGTACCATTTGCTTTAACTACAACAGTATATGTGTTTACACCAACTTTAGAAAACCTATTTGATAATATGCCAGAAGGAGAAGCTGAAGCAACTCCATCAAAATAATAAACATATGAAGATGCATTATCTGCAACAGTTGTAAAATTTACTGTACCACTACCATCTCCATAAGGATTAATATCATCTGCACCTACAATTTCTGCAGTAATAGTAATATTTGTTGGAGAAGTTACTTCTCCAAATTGATAATCATTTTCTTGACAGCCAAAAAAAGCTATTGATAAAGAAAAAAGAATTATATAAATATTTTTTAATTTTTTCATAATATATCTTGTTTTAATCTATTATTGCTTTACTAACTTAAATGTCCAAAATACACCACTACCAGCTTCAATAATGGCTTCCATTTCTGTATCATTATTTGAAAGTGTCACATTGTAAGTAATAGAATCAGGAGCATTTGCAGGATCATCTAATTCACCTGAATTATTCGCTTTAGGAATACCTAGATAAGAACCTTTACCATTTAAAGTAACAGTATTAGTTGAAGCATCATAAATAAAAGTAGCTGCTATTGAACCATTATGCGGTGCTACAGCTGAACCACAAGCATCTGCAGTACCTTGCCACCCTTCTAACCATGTATCCGCCCCTAAAACATTTTTAAATGTTCCATTTGAAAATACATATTCATCATCATAAAAACAAGCTCTTTGCGTTACACCTGCATCATCTATAGCCCACCAGTCTCCACTACCTGAGCTTGGCCCAACTTTTAAAGAACCTGCTTCTGAAGCAACTTTCCAAGTTCCATCAATAGGAGATGTTATTGTACTTGTTGCATCTTTTACTAATTTATAAGTCCAAAATACACCAGATCCAGCTTCTACAATAACTTCCATTTCTGTATTATTGTTAGAAAGTACTATATCATAAGTAATTGAAGAAGGCACTGCAACATTTGGTAATTCTCCAGCGTTATTTGCTTTTGGTAAACCAATATATGCTCCTAAACCATTTACTGTTAATTTATTATTTGTTTCATCATGAATAAAAGTTGATGAATTAGATCCGTCATGGGGAGCTACAGGAGTTCCACAAGCATCAGCTGCAATGCCTTGCCAAGCTTCTACCCAAGTGTCAGAACCTAAAACATTTTTAAATGACCCATCTTCACCAAATACATATTCATCATCATAATAACAAGCTCTAGCTGTTACTCCTGCGTCATCTATAGACCACCAGTCTCCACTACCAGAACTAGGACCAACTTTTAAAGAACCTGCTTGTGAAGCCAATCTCCAAGTACCTGTTAATATTGATGCTGCTGAAGGTGCTTTCCAAAAATATAAGTTATCTATAAAAACTGAGCCTGCTCCAACAAACTTAAATTGTTTTAAATCTGAAATTACTAAGCCCTGGTCTGTAAATTCGGTTAACGGTATATCAAAACTATTCCATTGATCTGCTACTAATTCTCTTGTTACTGAAAATTCTGCTGATGAAGAACTAATAGGATAAATATCTATTGAAGTTGCATCTGCTGTCCAAACATCAATATGTAAAGTTTCCATAGATGAAGCATCTTGTACATTATTTGCAAAATCAATTCCTTGATAATTTAGATTGCTATATTGAATCATTGCATCTCCATTTAAATCAAAAGCTGTATAAATAGTTTGCTGCCCCCAATTTGGGTTATAATCTATATCAGATATATCTGTATAAGCATCACTAAAAAGAGAAATAACATCTGCAACCTCTCTTGTTGGAGGTATTGTTGCCGAAGTAATAGGTGCTAAAATTGCCGTAACTTCAAATTCTATTGTGTATTCTGCAGTTTCTATTGCTCCACCTTTTGCAATTACTTTTACAGAATATGTTCCTGCATCAGTATATTGATAAGTTAAAGCTTCACCAATATTTGCGGTTACTACAGGCTGAGAAACACTATCTTCTCCTGAATAAAATTCATAGGTTACTGCAAAATCTGCATTCGCTAAAACATTAACTTGTTTTGAAATAGCTATATCATTTTCAATTGTAACCACCAAGTTTTCTGGCGCTTTAAAAGAAACAACAAGGTCTTGTAATGCCTCTGTAGAATCTCCATTATTATTATAAGCAACTATTTTTACTTGATAGCTACCTTCTAAATAAGTGTTTTGTACATTTTTACCTGCCTCAATATTAACCGGATCAGTAGTTCCATCTCCAAAATCAATATCAAATGTTGTTGCTCCATCTGCATACGGAGTTATAGTTACCACACCTGTGTTATCTTGGCTAATATTATATACTGCAGCAACATTTTCTGGAGCTTTAATAGCGTCTAAAAAATCTAGGCTTCTTTCGTCTGTACAAGCAATTATAACAAGAAATATTATTAATGCTTTATATATTGTTTTAATTTTTTTCATCTTTCTTTATATTAATATCCTTGATTTTGTGACCAATTTCCTTGTGAAAACTGTATTTCTTCTAAAGGAATAGGAAAAACCTCATGTTTACCAACTGTAAATCCTGAAATTTGAGTTCCTCTACCTGTTCTTACAAGATCAAAAAAGTGATGACCTTCTCCTACCAACTCAACTCTACGTTCTTTATAAATAGCTGCAGTTAAATTTGTACCTGTTGTTGTAATGTTATTATCTGCATTACCAAACGCCCTTTCTCTTACCATATTTAAGTACGTTTTTGCTTTATCATCATCAGGGTTTGACCTTCTGTTATATGCTTCTGCTGCCATTAATAATACATCTGCATAACGTATTGCCCTGTAATTATTTGGATTTGTAATATTTAAGTCTCCTGCTGCAGTTGCAGATCTTTTTCTAGGTAAATATTTTCTATTAAAATACCCCGTATGTTCATATCCAGTAGTATATTCAGCTCCTGTAGATGCTGCCCAAGCTTCAATATCCAAAATTGCAACATCTTTACGATTATCTCCATCTTCAAACTCATCTACGACTTCTTGGGTAGGCACATTAAAGCTGAATCCAGATGTAAATAAATCGCCATTATAACCTCTAACTCCTTGAAAACCTACTGCAACATTACCCTCACTACATTGTAAACATTCAAAACTTGCTCCTTGTACATCTGTATATTGTACTTCAAATACAGAACCCGTACCATTTTCTCCTGCAAATTCAAAAATAGTATCATAATCAGTTTCTAAAACATATGGTCCGTTTGTAATTACATTTTCTAAAACTGTTGCAGCTTCGTCAAACTTATCTTGAAAAAGGTAAACCTTTCCTAGTAAAGCTTGAGCAGAACCTTTTGTTGCTCTTCCAATTTCTGGAGCTGTATAAGTTAAATTTGCTACTGCATATTCTAAATCTTCTTCTATTAATGAGTATACATCTTCTTTTGGAGACCTAGGTATAGACTTTTCATCCCCAAAAACAAAACGCCCTTCTGGTTTGATAGGAATATCTCCAAACCATTTTACCAATTCGAAATTATAATAAGCTCTTAAAAAGCGAGCTTCCGCAATTATTATTTCTTTACCTTCAAAATCTGTTTTGTCTTGAAATTCTATTATATATGCTGCTCTATTAACACCACCAAACATCCAACCCCAAAGGTTTTGAAGGTCATCATTTACAGGTGTATGTATCATATCATCAATTTGCTGGTAACCTGGAACATCTGTTGCAGATTCTCCTCCACAAAGCGTATTGTTTGATGCTATTTCACCTAATAATACATTAACAAATGTTGACTGTAATGGATCATATGCACCAATCAATGCGTTATAGTAATCAGTTTCTGAATTAAAATAAGATTCAGAATCTTCTGCATAAATTCTAGAATTATCTAAATAATCGTCTGAACATGCACCTAATACAAGTAAACTTGTTATAAAGATGAATGCTAATTTTATTTTTTGTTTATAATTTTTCATCTCTTATTATTTTAAAATGTAATATTTAAACCTAGTAAAAACTGTCTAGCTGAAGGATATGTACCTCCATCAATACCTGATCCAATTGTTCCGTCATTTTCTTTTTCATTTTGATCTAAACCACTAACATGAGTTGGATCATAACCACTATAATTAGTTATAGTAAATAGGTTGTTAATAGAAGTATATAATCTAACTTTAGTTAACCCTACTTTTTCTAAAACATCTGAAGAAAAATTATACCCAACCTGTATGTTTTGCATTCTTAAAAACGAACCATCTTCCACAAAAAAATCTGAAAACAACTTATTGTTAGTTGCATCGTTTGTTAATCTTGGTACAGAGTTACTTGTACCAGCACCTGTCCATCTATCTAAATAATAAGCTGGTTTGTTAACGTTTGGTAAAAATCTTTCATAATTTCTTACAATCTCTTTTCCAATTTCTGAATATAAGTAAGTTGTAAAGTCCCAGTTTTTATAAGTTGCAGATACATTAAGCCCCATATAAAAATCTGCTTGTGGTTTACCTATATTTACTCTATCATCTAAATCTAAAACTCCATCTCCATTTGTATCTTTATACCTAATATCTCCAGGAGAAGTAGTTGCAGCCCCTAAACCAGATTGAGAAGGATGTGCATCTATTTCCTCTTGTGTTTGAAAAATTCCATCTGTTTGATATCCATAAAAATATCCAATTGGTTGACCTACTTCCATTCTTGATGGTGCTGGGTTACCAATTGCAAAAGAACCACCTTCAACAAATGCTCCGTCTAACACCTCTGTAACCCTATTTTTTACATAAGTTACATTATAACCAAAGTTTAAATTTAAATCTTCTGTATTAACAGCTTTATAGCTAATAGCTAATTCTGCTCCTGTATTTTTTGATGTTCCTGCATTTACTGTCGGATTTGCACCACCAGGTGAAGCAGAACCTAATACTCCAGAAACTGGGAAGTTTTTAATTAATAAGTCTTTTCGTGTTTCTTCAAAATAATCTGCAACAATAGATAATTTATCATCAAAGAAATTAATATCTAATCCAATATCTAATTTTTCTGCTGTTTCCCATTGCGCAGAAGGATTAGGTAATCCACCTTGCGCTGTTCCTGAAACCAATGTACCTCCAAGAACATATTCAGCTTCACCATCCAATAATGATCTATACAAATTATCACCAACTAAGTTCCCTAGTGTACCATAACTTGCTCTTAACTTTAAAAAGCTAATTGTTTCATTATCTTTTAAGAAATCTTCATCAGAAATTTTCCAACCAGAAGTAACAGACCAAAAATTATCAACTCTTTTATCTTCAGCAAAAACAGAGGCTCCATCTCTTCTAATTAAACCAGAAAACAAATATTTTCCTTTATAATCATATTGTAACCTACCAAAATATGATGTTAATCTAACATCAGAATTTCCGGTATTAAAACTTCTTTGTTCACTTAATAAATTTGTTAAACTAATATCTGCAAAATCAATAGAATTATTAGGTACATCTACACCGGTGGCGTAAATACCATCAAATAAATCATTTTGCACACTTGTACCTAATGTAAAACTAGCATTATGATCATCAGCAAATGTTTTTGAATAAGTTGCAAATGTTTCCCAATTTACTCTTGTTGATGTTGTTTTAAATTGATAAACAGAACTTTGTGTTTTATTGTAAACCTTGCTATTTCCATAATCCTGTATAGGCGTAAAACTTCTTTCTTTTTCATTATAAATCTTATAACCAACACGAGAAGTAACAGCTAACCCCTCAATTGGCTTATATTCTAATTTAAAATTACCTTCTAAACCATTTCCATTAGTTTCTCCAAAAGTATTACTTAATAACGATAATGGATTTACTACTTCAATACCTAAAAAATTAGTTGTATCATCTTCATCTACCCCAAAAGTTGGTGCATAATTTAATCCATTGAATAATAACGAATCATCAAAACCTTGAGAAGCACTTGTAAAATAGTTTGCTATTAATGAAAAATTTAATTTATCATTAATATCTACTCCTAAGTTTAATTTGATATTGTTTCTAATAAAATTAGATTTCTCTTTCGCAATAATTCCATCTTGCTCAGTTCTAGAAGCACTTACAAAGTATCTAAAATTTTCTCCTCCACCAGATACACTAATATTATGATTCATTAATAAAGCGTCATTAAATAACTCATCTTGCCAGTCCGTACCTATACCTAAAGCACTTACATTTTGAAATGGTAATGATTGCCCACTTGCAGCATAAGCCTCATTTAAAACCAAGGCATATTCAGTTGCGTTTAAGTAATCTAATTTTTTTGTAGTTTTTTGAACAGCCGCATAAGTATCATACCTTACTGTAGCTTTCTTATTTTTCTTACCAATTTTTGTGGTTACTAAAACAACACCATTTGCACCTTTTATACCATAAATTGCAGCTTGGGCATCTTTTAAAACAGTAATAGACTCAATATCATTTGGATTGATACTATTTAAATCCCCTTCATAACCATCTACAATTGTTAAAGGTTGATTATTAGTATTTGAACTAACACCTCTAATTAAAATATTAACTTTAGCACCCGGCGCACCAGAAGATAAATTTACTGCAACACCAGAAGTAGTACCTTGTAGTGCCGTAGTTGCATCAATAGGTTTTAAAATTTCTAAAGTTTCCTCTCCAACAATAGATACAGACCCAGTAACATCCTTACGTTTTTGAGAACCATAACCAACCACTATTATTTCATCTAATGATTCTGCAGATTCCTCTAAAAAAACATTAATTGTTTGACTGTTTACCACTACTTCTTTTGTTTTAAAACCTAAATAGTTAAAAACTAATGTAGCGCCATTTTTTACTTTTGATAAGTTATACAACCCATCAAAATCAGTTTCAGTTCCAACTGTAGTCCCTTTAATAATAATACTTACTCCAGGCAAAAATTCACCCGAACTAGCGTCTTTTACAACACCTTTTACATTTACAGTTTGAGCATTAACACAAATTGTTAAAAATAAAAAGAGTAGTAGTGTAAAAATTTTTCTCATAAAAATTAGTTTTATTTTTTATATATCTCAAAAATACTATTGTTTTATTGCAAATACAGCAAAATAAACCTAAACAAAAAACATACATCGTAAAAAAAGCACTTTAAAGCTAGTAAACACTAAGATTTTTATATGTAAAAAAATATCACAAAATAAAAATGTTGTGGTAATGTATAGTGATTTATATAAGTTGTAGTGTTTTAAATCTCTAAAATGTAAGTTGTTAAATTTGCATCATGTGGCAAATTCATTTTCTTACGTAATCTGTAACGTTTTACCTCTACACTTCTAGGAGAGATATTTAAAAGTGGAGATATTTCTTTTGAAGACAGATTTAATCTTAAGTAAGCACACAACCTTAAATCATTAGGAGTTAAATTATCATGCTTAGATTTAATTTTTTTTAGAAATTTCTTATCAGCATTATTAAACGCTTCTTGAAAAAGTTTCCAATCATCTGTATTCTTTAAATTTTTATCAATAATTTTTATAACTTTATTAACCTTGTCATTGCCACCATCAATTAATTCGCTTTTTATGGTGCTTAAAAATTCATTCTTCTTAATGATACTCATGGTTGAACTAGCCAATTCCCTATTTTTACTTGTAATATCACTTCTTAGTTTATCATTATTTAGTTTAATGATTTTTTGAGAGTTTTCTAACTCCTTTAATTCCATCTCATTTTGCGCTTTCCTTAATAAGTCTTCTCTTTGTTTTTTATAATATTTTTTTGAAGCGACATGAAGTAAATACATGATAAACAACAAGATAATCAAATACGTAGCTTTTAAAACATTTGTTTTATACCAAGGCTTTAATACTATGAATGAATATTCTTCAACATTTTCACACAGTTTATTATCTTTATAAGCCCTTACTTTAAAAACATAATTTCCTGAAGGTAAATTTTCATATAAAGTAGAGTTTGCACCTGAACTAACACTCCATTTTTCATTTAAGCCTTCAAGTTTATGTTGATATTTAACTGATGAGGTTTTACTAAAATTGGGAACGCTATAAAAAAATTCGAAATTGTTTCTGTTACTCTCAAACTCTTTACCATCAATAAGACTTACCCTTTTTTGTACATCATCTATTTTATTATTTAAAACTTTATCTATTTTGATACTAAAATCTACCGATTCTTTTTTACTTGATAAATCTATTGTTAAATAACCGTTAGATGTTCCTAATAAATATTTTTTTCCTTCTAAATGAATTATGTTTTCGAAACCAGAAGCACCTTTTATAAAAGCTCTTTTAATGGGTATAATTTCAAAAATGGGTTTCTTACTTAGTTTACCAGGAGATAAACAACGAATATCTTCTTCTGTAAATGACCATAATTTCTTAGTAGATTCATGTAGTATTAGTTTTGCGGAAAGAAATAAATTTTCTGGTATTAACTTACTATACACTGTATCTATTTCAAAAGTATTATTAATTTCAGAAAATCTATACACCCCTTTTTTGGAAGAATATAATACATCATCATCTATTTTAATCAAACCTGAATGTATTCCTTTTTTTACAGATTCATCTTTTTCAATTTCAAGAATATTTTTAAAATCTTTATCAATTTTTAATTTAAAAACACCTTTATACTCATGATTTACAAAAACAGTATTTTTATCCTTTATAATAAATTGTCTACTAGAATTTGAAAAACCATTTATTTTATTTCTGTGTATCCATTTATTTGCTTGTTTTACTAAAATGTGTAAGCCATAATAACTCCCTTGAAGAATTGTGGAATCATTTATTCGTTTAACACTCCAGGTACCGTAAGTATCTGGAATTAAACTTGCCCTGCCATCATCAATAATAAATGTACCCGAATTATGATTACAAAAAAGAGTATTATTTACCTCTGTTAGGTTCCATACTTGCCCAGCTGTATTTTTTATAAATTGAAAAGCATCTTTTGAATTTCTTTTTTTAAAATACAAACCTTGATTTGTACCTATGTATAAATTGTTTTTATATACAATTGTAGAATAAATTGTACCCCAATAATTATCTTTATTTACAAAAAGTTTAAATGGAGAAGACAAATTAATAGTATTAATACCATTATCTAAACCTAACCATATATTATTATCCACATCTTCAAAAATACTTAAAACAGTATTGTTACTCAAACCAGTTGTTTGTGTAATTTGATAAATAAGATCACCATTATTTTGTAAATATATAAGACCATTAGAAATTGTACCTAAAACTAAATTTCCGTTTTTTAAATATTGGGCACTATAAATTGTATTCTTTGATAAAAGCTCATTAGAGTTTATTACCCAAGGGATTAATTGATTGTTTTGTAAATAATAGAAACCATCTTTTTCTGTTAGAAAAAATTGCTTCTCATCTTTATAAAACATTTCAATTATTCTTTTTTCTTTGAATAATTCATTGCCAGAAACTAATTTAGAACTTCCATTTTCTATCTTAAAAAGCCCTTTTCCAATTTCTTGAAAATATATTGTTCCTTCTAATTTTGATAGTATAGTTATTGTTTTCTCAGAGTTGATTATTTGTATTTGTTTAGACTCTAAATTGTATAAATAAATTCTCTGAAGCGATTTAAAAAGTAACCAACCATCTAATTCTTCTATTTGCCAAATTTGTTCATCTTCTAACATTTCTATATTATTAGAAGTAACCATTGACGTAAATTCTAAAACACCAGAATGATTACTTTCCCAATAACCAAAATCTTTATAAAAACCAGAATATACTTTATTACCCATGCTTTTAACAGAACGCATAATACTTTCATTAGGCGTAGGGTATAAATTCCAATTAGAACCATTAAACTCTAATAAACCTGCATTATTTGCAACATATATAAATTTATTTGATGTTTGAGTAATTCCCCAATTTTGATTTTCAGCACCATAATCTTCCGTACTAAAAGTATTTATTGGAGGCATCTCTTGTGAGAATGTTGTATATGTAATGGAGTTAGAAATAAATACTACTAAAAATACAATTAATTTAAGACGCATATACAAGTATGTAAAGTTATTATCTAACGCCAATTTACTTATATTTAATTAATTAAAATATTTTTGTATGGTTATTTTTTAATAAATTCAAACAAAAACCATATAAATAAAACCATATAAATAAAAAAAAATGATTTTTATATGTATATAATAAAATTTATTAAACTCAAAATAATAGAAAATAAATTATAAGCAGAAAGAAGTCTATTATTTTAAATAGTTTAAAATAATGCTTTCAATTTTTAAAACAAACGGATTATTATATAGTAGATTATTCCATATTCTGAAGAAATAAAATCAAAAAAAACTTGTTTACAGTAATTCTTTTAACTTTAAAATAGTTTCGTCTATTTCTTCTTTTGTGGTATACTTTGAAAAAGAAAAACGTACTGAAGTATTATCAGCATCTTCATCTTTTAAAATTTCTGACAACACATGAGAACCTTTATTACTTCCACTTTGACAAGCAGAACCACCAGAAACAGCAATTCCTGCTAAATCTAAACTAAATAACAGCATATCATTTTTAACAGGAAAACGAACATTTAAAATGGTATAGCTGCTTTTTTTAAAATCAGATGAATTGCCATTAAAATTGATTTCATTTGATATACTTTTAAGCTCATCTATAAAATAAAATTTTAAACTTTCGATATGCATTCTGTCTTCATCTAAATTTAAAATTGCAATATCTAAAGCTTTTTCCATACCTAAAATAGAGTGTACATTTTCTGTACTAGATCTTGCACCTTTTTCTTGATCACCCCCATGTAACATTGGCAAAACACCAAAACCTTTTTTAAAAAAAGCAAAACCTACGCCTTTAGGGCCATGAAATTTATGAGCACTTGCAACCATAAAATCAATTGGAGTTTTTTGTAAATCTAATTGATAATGTCCTATTACTTGCACAGTATCAGAATGAAATAATGCATCGTATTTTTTACATAAATTAGAAATATCTGTAGCTGGTAAAATGTTACCAATTTCATTATTAACAAGCATCAAACTAACCAATGTTTTAGCATCCGAAGTTGATAGTAATTTTTCTAAATGATCAGAATCAACCTCGCCCAACTCATTAATATTTACAAACTCTAAAGTAATATTTTGAGATTTTTCTAAAAATTTACAAGTATGTAAAACCGCATGGTGTTCTATTTTTGAAGTAATAATTCTTGTAACTCCTAAGTTTAAAACAGCATTATTTAAAATTAAATTATCAGCTTCTGTTCCCCCTGCCGTAAAAATAATTTCAGTCGCCGAAACATTAAAATGTTTTGCAATATTTTTTCTAGCAGTTTCAACTGCAGCTTTAGATTTTCGTCCAAATTGATGTGTTGATGAAGGGTTTCCAATGATATTTTTCATTGAAGATGTTATAACTTCTAAAACAGAATCATCTATTTTAGTAGTAGCTGCATTGTCTAAATAAATAGAATTCATAGTACAAAAATACAATTAATTAGGGTTCTGAAAGAAATAAACTTCTGTAGCCCCTAAACCATATTTTTTATAAGAAGCATCATAATATTTTACAGGGTATTTGCTTAATAATCTTTGTAATTCAGATTTTAAAACCCCTTCTCCTACTCCATGAATAAACACAATTTTAGGTATTCTTTTTTTTATCGCAAATTCAACTTTATTTTCTGCAGTTGATAATTGCAAGTTTAACATATCAAAATTATCTAAGCCTTTTGTTGATTTTACAAGTTGGTTAATATGTAAATCTACCTCTAAAATAACTTCATTTTTCTCTTTAATAAATAAACTTTTTTTAGGTTGAATAATATTCATTTTATCTTGTAAAAGTTTATTGTTTATATCAGAATACTTAGACAATTCATATTGGTCTTGCTCTATTTTTACTAGCTCTGAAGCTAAAAAGTTAAAAATCATTCCATCATCTGTTTCAACAGAAATCTCATCACCATTTATATTTTTAACCCTTCCTTTTAGAACATCATCTAAAACAGCTACTTTATTTCCAATAACTAAATGCATTCTTAACCTTATTTTAATTTAGAAAGAAAATTTTTATACTTTCTTTGTAGTAAATAGTTTAGACAAAAATACTAAGATGCATAAAACTACCACCATTTCTACCAAAAACTTCTTTGAAAAAGCTTCTAAAGAAAATATTATTTCTACTGAAAGAAAAAATATTTTATTAAAAATTTCAGAAACTATTGCTGAAGAACACACTAAAAACAAGCAAGTTAACCTAAATTTTATTTGTACTCATAACTCCAGAAGAAGTCAACTAGGTCAAGTTTGGGCATTTTATGCTGCTGAATATTTTAATTTAAACATCAACGCTTTTTCTGGCGGAACTGAAGTCACTGCTTTTTTTAAAAACACAGTAAAAACACTGCAAAGTGTAGGCTTTAATTTTCAATTAGCAGATTTTTCTCATCAAAATCCTAAATACTTAATTTCTTTTGAAAACAGTAAAAAATCTATTTTAGGATTTTCTAAACTATTTGATGATGCAGAAAATATAGAACCCTTTATAGCAATTACAACGTGTAACAATGCTGATGAAAACTGTCCATTTATACCAACTGCAAGCCATCGTTTTCACTTACCTTTTGTAGACCCTAAAGCTTCAGATGGAACAGAAAAACAACATGAGACTTATTTAAAAACCAACAGTCAAATTGCTGCTGAAATTCACTTTATTTTTACTGAAATTAAAAATAAATTAAATTTCTAAATTTTTATCATAAGGAATTTGTTCTAATATGTGATTAATCACATTTATTCTTGCATCAGTTTTTCTGTTTGCTCTAATAATTTTCCAAGGAGATATTTCTGTATTAGTTTTTTCAAACATGGCTTTTTTATACTCTGTATATTGATCCCAAAGTGCTTGTGCTTTTTCATCAAGCTTTGTCATTTTCCATTGCTTTAAAGGATCGCTTTTAATATCAGCAAAACGCTTTGCTTGTTCTTTTCTAGAAATAGACATATAGATTTTTACCAAATGAATACCAGATTCTAAAATCATGCGTTCAAAATCGTTTACTTGATTCATAAAAACGTCATATTCTTTAGGAGTACAAAATCCGTTAACAGGCTCAACAACCGCTCTATTATACCAACTTCTATCAAAAAAAACTAACTCTCCAGCTTTAGGAAATTGCTCTACATATCTTTGAAAATACCATTGAGATTTTTCATCTTCAGTAGGTTTTGGCAAGGCTACAATTCTCATATGTCTTGGATTAATACGTTCTGTAACCCTCCTAATTGCTCCACCTTTTCCCGCAGCGTCTCTACCTTGAAAAACAACAATTACTCGTTCATTATTATTAATTGCCCAAGTTTGCATTCTTATCAATTCTATTTGTAAACTCTTCAGTTTTTTTTGATAATCCACATATCTAATAGATCTTTCTAAACTTAATGGTTCTTTAGATAAAAGTGATAATAACCCTTTATTTGAATTTAATTTTTTTATGTCTGATTTTGATAATTTCTTATTCATAACTAATCTATTTGACCACTATTTGAACGATAATAACGCATTACAATATTTGGATCTGGATTTAAAATTGTACCAGCTTTTTCTTTACCATCATAATTAAACTGAGATAAAACATGCCTAATTGTTTCTAATCTAGCCAGCTTTTTATCATTGGTTTTAATTATAATCCAAGGGCTATAAGTAGTATGCGTTTTAGTAAACATATCTGCTTTATAGCGTGTATATTTATCCCATAATAATTGACCTTGTTTATCAACTGGGCTAAATTTCCATCTTTTTAAAGGGTTTTCGTTTCTAGCTTCAAATCTTTTTTGCTGTTCTTCTTTTGATATGGATAACCAAAATTTAATAATTATAACCCCATCTTCATACATCATATGCTCAAATTCTGGCACTTGTACCAAAAACTCTTTGTATTGTTTTTCTGTACAAAAATCCATTACTGGCTCTACAACAGCTCTATTATACCAACTTCTATCAAAGAAAACTATTTCTCCAGGATTCGGTAACTCTTTAATATATCTTTGAAAATACCACTGACCTTTTTCTATTTCTGTTGGTTTATTTAAAGCCACTAACCTACTTGATCGTGGATTTAAATGCTCCATAAATCTACGAATGTTTCCACCTTTACCAGCGGCATCTCTTCCTTCAAAAATGATAGCTATCCTTTTTTTATTTTTTGATGCCCAATTTTGCAACTTCACCAATTCAATCTGTAATAATCGTAATTCTTTGTCATACAAAAGAGTGCTTTTTACTTTTTTACAAGAAATATCCCTTTCTTTTAAAAGCGAAAATAAATCGTCATGATTTTTTAAATTTTCAAACTCTTCTCCTGTTATCATTTCTCTATTTTCCATTACATTTAATTAATTCTCTAAAATAAATACTTTTTTTTATTATACAGTATAAAAAGATCATTTTACGGAAGAAATTTTATATTTGTCAGTAATGAAAAATATAATATTAGTCTTATTTATCTTCTTTTCTTGCCTCATATTTTCACAAGAAAAATTCTCAAAAGAAATTAGTTTACTAACGGACAACGACTTATACGTTTCATCTGCAAAAGATAGATATTACACAAGTGGTATTTACCTTAAATACAGTTATCTTACTAAGCATAACAACAATTTAGATAAAAAAATTTTTGAATGGCAAATTGGACATAAAATGTACACACCCTATAAAGCCGTTGTACTATCCCTAAATGAACATGACAGACCTTTTGCCGGATATTTGTATGGAAGTTTTGGGATTAATAGAATTTATAAAACCAGTAAAAACCTAAAAACAACATTACAAATTGGCACAATTGGAAGTAATGCTTTTGGTAAAGAATTACAAGATTTTATTCATAACATCTATAGTTTTAGCAAAGCAATTGGTTGGGAATATCAAATAAAAAACGCCTTTGGGTTAAATTTTAACACTGAATTTAATAGTTCTTTATTAAAAGAAAATAATAATAATTTTGATATTACTTGGATGAATGCTGCCCAAATTGGTACTGTTTTCACAAATATATCATCAGGGTTTTATACTCGAATTGGTTTAAAACCACTTCAAAAACTAATGAATTCAATTGCATTTAACACACATTTAAACAATAACAAAACCCAATATAAAAAAGAAACAGAATCTTTTATTTATCTAAAAACTTTAGTTGCTTATAATTTATATGATGCAACTATTCAAGGTAGTTTTTTAAATAAGAATAGCTTGGTTACAAAAGAGCTCATTCCTTTAGTTTTTAATTTAGAATTGGGTATAAAATTTACCGCAAACAAATTTAATTTTGGATATTCTTATCTTTACAACACTAATAAAAGTAAAGATTTAAGATATAATAAAGGAAATAGTTACGGATCAATTGCCATCAACTATCTTTTAAAATAAAGGTAGATACTTTTATTATAAACCTCATAAATTTAATCTTTCTTACTTAGTATTTTAGTGTAAATTTACTCATCAAAAAAATCTTCTTTAAACCCAATTAAATACAATTTTTCTTGCGCTCTTGTAATTGCTGTGTATAACCATCTATAATATTCTTTAGACACTCCCTCTGGCAAATATGGTTGTTCTATGAAAACATTTTTCCATTGACCTCCTTGAGATTTATGACAAGTCATCGCATAAGAAAACTTTATTTGCAAAGCATTAAAGTATTTATTTTTTTTTATCGCTAAAAACTGTTTGTATTTAGATTTTTCATGAGCATAGTCTTCTTTTACCGCTTCATATAATTTACTTGATTCTTCATAAGTTAAAGATGGGCTTTCACTTGTTAGTGTATCTAACAATAATACAGTTTCAAAAGGCTGCATATTTGGGTAATCAATCATTCTTAACTCTACTTCGGCAAACTTAAACCCATACAACTCTTTAATTGAAAATATTTTTAAAACCTCGCAAATATCACCATTTGCAATAAAGCCAGCGGTAGAATTTTCTTGCAACCAATAATAGTTATTCTTAACAATCATCACAAAATCTCCTGCAGAAATTTCATTTTCTTGACCACGAATTTGCATTCTTATTTGCTGATTATATTGATTAGCTCTTTTATTTGAACGAACAATAAATGCAGTATCTTCTACACCAATATTATCATATGCAGAAACCAAAGCATCTTCAATATCATAACCATCTATTAATTTTATTACATCAGGAAAACCCAATTGAAACTGAAAATTTGTAGCATCATTTTGAATAGAAAACCTAAGTTGAGTAGCATTTGCTAAAATTCCAGAGCCTTCATGTTGACGCATTACTTCATCTAATTCAATTTCTGTTACTTCTTTTTGATAATCGTATTTTAACACATCTGCATCTAAAGCAGGACTTACAGATATCTTAACTGGAGGCAACTGAGCTGTATCTCCAATAAAAATTAATTTACAATTAACACCCGAATACACATAATTTATTAAATCATTTAACAAAGAACCTGTTTCTAAAAATTTTTGGTTCTGTCTGCTATCAGGAATCATCGATGCTTCATCAATAATAAAAATGGTGTTTTTATGCTTATTGGGCTGTAAAACAAAATCTACTGAACCATTGGTTTGTTTTTTGGGAAAATATATTTTTTTATGAATTGTAAACGCTGGTCTTTTTGAGTAAACTGAAATTACTTTAGCTGCTCTTCCTGTTGGAGCTAACAAAATTGATTTTCTATCTGCTAGTTTTAACGAGTTTACAAAAGTACTTATAGTAGTTGTTTTACCAGTACCAGCATATCCTTTTAACAAAAACATTGCATGTTTATCGTCATCAAAAATAAAAGTGCTCAACAAATTTAATAGCTGACCTTGTTTATTTGTAGGCGTATAAGGAAACTTCTTTAGTAGTTCTTTATAAAATTCAGAAGGTATTTTTATCATAAAAAATAATATGCATCAAAGATACATTTCTTTGTAAAGAAAAATTTTTATCATAAAAAAAAAATTGTAGATTTGCGATTATACTATTAAAAACTAAATTAATATGAGTTTATTACTAATGATTTTAGGAGCGGTAATTGTTGCTGTTCTTGTAGCTATAGCTATAGTTAAATTTTTACCTTTAAAATTAAGATGGATTCCTTCTATTTTATTATTGATTTTAGCCATATTTCTTGGTATAAAAATTTATGATGGAATTATGGAGCCAATCAAATTTAACAAAGAAAAAGTTGGAAAATTTGCAGTTGTTATAAACAACTTAAAAATTATTAGAGATGCTGAAATTAAACACTACGAAGTTTATGGTAATTACACCAGTAATAAAGATGGATTAATTAGATTTATTGATACAGCTAAATTAGCTTTAACAGAAACTAAAACTATTGTTGAAAAAGAAAACAAAGGTGGTGGTGTAATTGTTGATGTAGAAAAAAGAGTTACTGATACAATTGGTTTTGAACCTGTATTAAAATATTTTAAAGATTTAGATTACAAAAACATGTTTAAAGTACCAGGTGTTGAGGGTACAGAATTTGAAATTGAAACTGGTACTGTTGAAAAAGTACAAGGTTTAGTTGTACCTACTTTTAGAGCAAGAACCCCTAAAGCAGGTATTTTAAAAGGAATGAATGTTTCTTTATTAAAACAAGAATTAGAAGCTGTTGAATCTGATCAAATTAAAGGAGAATATGTTTCTGTAGGTTCTTTAGAAGAAGTTTCTACTGGTGGTAACTGGCCTCCAAAATATGATAAAAAAGAAGGTGCAAAAGAAGAATAGCAAAACCTCTTTAGAGAAAACAAAAGATATTGAATTATCCATCCAATTTAGTTTGGGTGGATTTTCTTTTTGTGTTACAAATTCAATCACAAAAGAAGATTTATTTTTTTCAGAATATTGTTTTAATAAACCACTAAAAACACCTAATGATTTATTAACTCAAATTGAAACCATATTTAAAGAAGACACTAATTTACAGTTACAATATTCAAAGATTTTAGTAATTCATCAAAACAACTTATCTGCCTTAGTACCAGAAAAATACTTTAAAGAAGAAGCCATAAAGTCATATCTAAATTTTAATTTAAAAACATTAAAATCAGATTTCTTTACTTATGATGATTTACCAACTTTACACATAAAAAACATTTATATTCCTTACGTAAATATAAATAATTACCTTTTTCAAAATTTTGGCGAATTTGATTACAAACACTACAGTACGATTCTTTTAGAAAAACTTTGCAAAATAGAACATACAGATGAAAATACAATGTATGTTAATTTAGCAAACAATAGTTTTCACATAGTTGTTTTTAATCATAAAAAGTTAATTTTTTCTAATTCTTTTGACTTTGAAACAAAAGAAGATTTTCTTTATTATCTTTTATTTACCGCAGAACAATTGGCACTAAATACAGAAAAAATTCATTTATATCTATTAGGTGATATAAAAAAAGATTCTAAACTCTACAATGAAATTTATACATATATAAAAAATGTATATTTTTTAGAAAGTAAAAACCCAATTTTTAACGATTTAGATATATCTAAACACTCAAATTATATTTTATTAGGCTTATGAGAATAATCTCTGGAAAACTAAAAGGAAGGCGCTTAAAAGCTCCTAAAAACCTTCCCGTTAGACCCACTACAGATATGGCAAAAGAGGGTTTATTTAATATTTTAAACAACCTGTATTACTTTGATGCCATATCGGTAATTGATTTATTTTCTGGTACAGGAAACATTAGTTATGAGTTTGCTTCTAGAGGAACAGAAAGTGTTTATGCTATTGATGCAAATTACAATTGTATAAAATATATTCAAAATACAGCTGAAGAGTTAGATTTAAACATTAACACTTTTAAAAGCGATGTTTATAAATTTCTACAAAAAACATCTATAAATGCCGATGTAATTTTTGCAGATCCACCTTACGACTTTACAACTGAAAAATTTTTAGAAATTGCCGATACAATTTTTGATAAGAAATTATTAGATGAAGAAGGTGTTTTAATTATTGAACACTCAAAACATACAGATTTATCTGTACATAAAAACCACACCTACGATAAAAGATATGGTGGAAATGTATTTAGTTTTTTTAAATATCCTTCAGAAGAAGAATAAATAACAATTATAAAAGTGAATTTATAATATCAGAAATAGAAACTCCTTCTGCTTCTGCTTTATAATTTTTTACAATTCTGTGAGATAAAATAGGAATAGAAACAGCTTTTACATCTTCAATATCCGGAGAATATTTTCCTTGAACAGCAGCATACGCTTTTGCTGCTAAAATTAAGTTTTGTGATGCTCTAGGCCCTGCACCCCAATCTAAATAATTTTTTACCATTTGTGTTGCTTCCTCAGATTTAGGTCTTGTTTTACCAACTAAAGCAACCGCATATTCTATTACATTATCTGTAACAGGTATTTTTCTAATCAGTTTTTGAGCTTCAATAATTTCATCAGCCGAAAAAATAGACGAAACTTTTTTAAGAACGTTACTTGTTGTATTTTTTACAACTTCTACTTCTTCTTTAAAAGTAGGATATTGTAAATTAATTGAAAACATAAATCTATCCAATTGTGCTTCTGGTAAAGGATATGTACCTTCTTGCTCAATTGGGTTTTGAGTTGCCAAAACAAAAAATGGTAATTCTAATTTATAATGATTACCAGAAACAGTAACTGTACGTTCTTGCATTGCTTCTAATAAAGCTGCCTGTGTTTTTGGTGGAGTTCTATTTATTTCATCCGCTAAAATAATATTCGAAAAAATGGGACCTTTTATAAATTTAAACTGTCTATTTTCATCTAAAATTTCACTCCCTAAAATATCTGAAGGCATTAAATCTGGTGTAAATTGAATTCTTTTAAAGTTCAATCCTAAAGCTTCAGAAACTGTATTAACTAATAAAGTTTTTGCTAATCCTGGAACACCTATTAAAAGTGAGTGACCACCACAAAATATAGATAATAGGGTGAAATTTACAGCTTCTTGCTGACCAATAATAATTTTACCTATTTCCGATTTTAATGAATTATACTTTACTACTAATTCATTTACAGCTTTTACGTCAGACATTATTTACCAGTTTCTTTTTTCCAATTTTTATTAAACTTACACTTTGTATGCTCTTCAGATAATTTTATATAAGTGTCTTTAATTTTTTCTTTAGACCATTTAGTTATAGTTTCTTCCTTCTTTTTCCTTAAAGCTAATTCCTGTATTTTAACATAGTCTTCTACCAAATCTGCTGTATGCGTATCAGTTCTATCCCTCATGTACAAAAATTTATACATTTTCTCACCACCTTCAGCTTGATCAAAATAAGCCTCTGTTAACTCACCTTTTTTAAGATCATTAACTCTAGCATATAATGCTGGATCCATTCTTGTAAGGTCAAATTTAGACTCACCTGTATAAGAATTAATAATTAAACCACCATTATTTTTTGTATCACTATCTTCAGAGTACTTTTTTACAGCATCAACAAAAGTAATAGTACCATCTTTAATTTCCTTAATTATCTTTTCTGCAGTTTCTTTAGATTTCATTAATTCTTCATCAGAAATTTTTGGCTGCATTAAAATGTGAGATGCCACCCTTGTATTACCTTTAATTTCGTGCAACTGCATTAAATGATAACCAAATTGAGATTTAAATGGGTTTGAAACTTGACCAACATCTAAACTAAAAGCCATTTCTTTAAATTCTTTAATAAATGGAGACTCTTTAGTAATGGTGTATTGCCCACCATTTTTAGTAACTCCCGGATCATTAGAATTAATAATTGCTTTCATTTTAAAACTAGCTCCTTCTTCTATTTCTACTTTAAGCTCTTTTAATTTATTTAAAACCCTTTCAGTTTCTTCTTTAGTTGGCTCAGCATTAATAACTATTTGAGCAATTTCAATTTCTGCTGGAAACTCAGGTAACTCATTTTTTTCTTTTAATCCATTAAAATACAAACGAACTTCCTCTGGAGTAACATCAATTTTTTCTGTAATATTTTGTTGTTCTTTCTCTATTAAAGCATTTTCTTTTTGAACACCATGTAATTCTTTTTTAAAGTCATCTAAATCATTAAACCCATAAACGCTAATTGCTTTATCTACACTACCATATTGTTGTGTAAAATACTGAACACTTCTATCAACTCTACTAGAAATTTCGGCATCAGAAACGGTAAGACTATCAATTACAGCATGATGTGCTAATAATTTTTGCTGCATTAATTCTTCTAACATTTCACAATCAGAAATTTCTATTTTCCCTTCTGATCTTACTGCTACTTCTTGTTTAAATTTTTGAATATCAGAATCTAAAACAATGTTTTTTCCAATAACTACAGTTACACCATCAATTTTTACTCTTTGAGCAACTGTAGGCATAATTATTAAACCCAAAAACACTAATAAAACAGTATTTTTAAAATATTTTGAAATTGTTATTTTTTGTGGCATCTTGTACTAATATTTTTTCTATTTCTCTTATTAATTCAATTTTACGTTTATGTAAAATCATTTGCTTTATTGTAGGTTTTATATAATTCAAGGGTGCTAAATCATTTCTTACTAAAACGTCTTTTATAGCCACCAAATATAAACCTATTGAGTCTTGTTTTTGAAGTAATTTTGTTTTTTTTAACAGAATATCCTTTGAAAAAGGAAGTTTTAACAAAACGTTATCTAATTTAGTCCAAATTGAATCGTTAAATTGAAAATTTTTGAAACTTAATTGCTTTTTTTCTAAAGCCTCTAAATCTTCAATTTTATCGGATTTAAAAAGTTCTACAAACTCTTTTTCATTAATAATTCTGTTATCAAAATGTAAGTATTTAATTCTTACTAACTCTTCATTTAATTTAAAATTATTACCGTTTTTTGAATAAAAATCTTCAATTTCTTTTTCATTAATAACTGTATCTAACTGTTGTTTTATTAACAATTCTTTATAATTATTAATTAACAAACTCTCTTCATAATCTTTTACAAGTTTTGTAATTTCATCAACATCTTTTTGGGTGTTATTATTTTCTGCTTTTTGCAATAATAGTTGTTTTATAGCCCAATCATTTATATAACTTCTTACCAAAACAATACTATCTTCTTTACTAATATTTTTTGGTAAAACACTTTTTATTTCTATAACAAATAACTTCTCAGTATTTACTATAGCAGCAATTTCTGGTAATAAATCCTCATCATCTTGCACTTTAATATAATTACAAGAAGTAAGAAAAATCAATAAAAACAAATAGCTATATTTTCTAATCATTATTGTTTTTTATAATATTCTATCAAATTATTAAGTTGTTTTTTGTTTACATTAACAACACTTTTTCTTTTTAAATCAGCAATCCAGCTTTTCTCTAAATGGTTTTGGTAATCACTCATTACCATACCTTTTATTTTTTCAAGTTCTTTAGAGGTATATTTCTCTGCATTTGCATCAAAATAGTTTTTTAATCCAATTGAATCTTTAGCTGATTTATTCCATATTTTTTGTTGCATCAACTCAAACAACAATAAACCATCTTCATATTCTTTTAAAATATTAGCGTATTCAGGTTCTGTATTCACTAAATTTTCTTTATAATATTTTAAAATTTCTGTGTCTTTAAATTTTTCATAAAGTTTAAAAACAGGATTATTTTTCTTGTATTTGATAGAGTTTACAAATTCTTCTTGAGAAATTTTCTTATCATTAATAATTAAAATAATTTCTTGTAAAGAATCTTTTGATATCTCTCTAATATCTTTTCTGTCAAAAACTTTCTTTGCATCACTATTCTCAAAAATTTGATATTTTGATTTTAACTTATCAATCACTGCTTTTTCTGATAATTGTGATAAAGAACTTCTTTTAATTTTAGAGGTCAATTCATCTTTAGATTCCTCAAAAGACTTTATTGGATGTTTTTTTATTAATTTAACAATATGCCAGCCAAAACGAGTTTTAAAGGGCATTGAGTAATCGTCTATGTTTTTTAAACTAAAAGCAGCATCTTCAAATGGTTTTACCATTAAACCTTTGCCAAATTTGTTAAGCTTCCCTCCTTTTGATTTAGTTCCATTATCATTAGAGTATTCAAAAGCTAAATCTTTAAACTGCTCACCATCAACTAGTTTTTTATATACTTCATTTGCTTTTTCTTTACCTTTAATTGATACATCTGCAATTAAAATATGTGCAACTTCAACCTCTCCCTGTGATTGCCTTAAACTATCAACTTGTAAAATATGATATCCATATTTGGTTTTAAACGGCATAGAAACTTCACCTATTTTGGTATTATATGCAGCGTTTTCAAAAGGATAAACCATTTTAAAGGCAGAAAAATATCCTAAATTTCCTTTATTGGCTTTTCTTCCTCTTTTAAGATCTCCTTTTGCAGAAGGATCATCGGATAACTCAACAGCAACATCTCCAAAATCTTCACCATTTATTATTCTATTTCTAGCATTAATAATTTTATTATAGGCTATTAAAGTGTCTTTTGGATCAGCATTTTGATTTAATCTAATTAAAATATGCTTTGCTTTAATTTCGTTTTTAGTTCTAAAATAAGCATCTTTTACTAACTTATCCAAGTAGGTAGTATCTTGCATATATGGTGCAGAAAGTTGATTCTTATAAGTTGCCATCTCTTTTATATAAGATGGTAAAGTATCTAACTTAATATTATAAGCTTCTTTAACTTTTAACTTATAATTTATAAAAAGATCTAAATTTTTAGAAACATCTTTTGCATCATCATTATCAATAGCGTCTAAGTTTTTTTCAAAAACCCTTTTAAATTCTGATACTTTAATTTTTTCATTATCAATAGTTAACAAAACTGCATCTTCTTTTGTTGATAAAACAGCACAAGAACTAATTAAAACCAATAGTAATAATACTTTCTTCATAATTTTTATAACGATATAATTCCTTTAATTTTTTCAGCTTTTTTATAATACTCAATCACTTTTTCTGCACTTTCTATTTTTAAAACTATAGAAACACTGATATATTTTCCTGTTTTAGACTTTTTTGTTTTAATAACCGCACCTTCATTATCAAACAAACCTTGCACTTCTTCTACTTGATTTTCATCAGTAGGTACAATAAACTTATACAAATAATCCGCAGGAAACTTGGTTGTGTCTTCTAATTGTGCTTTTAATTTAGTATAAAAAGCCTTTTTATCACTCATAATTTTACGCTTCTTTTTTATTTATTAAAAAATCGAAAGACACAAAATTACATTAAAAATTAGTTTTTTAAAGCGAATCATTTATTTTTGTGTTACGCTCTTTAAAAGAGAAACCTAATATCAAGAATTTAAAAGCATAAATTTGCAAAAAAATCAACAAAAAATAGTTTTAATTGGTGGTCCTGGAACCGGAAAAACTACGATTTTAAACGAATTAAAAAGAAGAAAATATTTTTGTTTTGATGAAGTTTCTAGAGAGGTAATTTTAAAGGCGCAAAAAAAAGGCATTGAGCAACTTTTTTTAACGGAACCTCTTTTATTTAGCGAAATGCTTTTAGAGGGAAGAGAAAAACAATTTTTAGATGCTGAAAAAAATGATCATGAAATTGTTTTTTTTGACAGAGGCATTCCTGATGTTCATGCCTACATGAATTATTTTAAAACAAAATACCCGCCTTTATTTTTAAATAAAAGTAAACAATACAAATACGATCTTATTTTTCATTTTTCTCCTTGGGAAAAAATACATACTACTGACAATGAACGCTATGAAACTTTTGAAGAATCTATTAAAATTGATAAATATTTATTAGAGGCATACAATTATTTGAATTATAAAATCATAAATGTACCCTTTGGTACTACTAAAGAAAGAACAGATTTTATTATTAATTCGCTTTCTTGCGAATTATGATTTTACCAAATCAAATACTAAAAAATTACTGGAATTTTCTTGAGTTTAGAGAACCTCAAGAAGAAATTATTAATGCAGTTTTACAACAAAAAGATGTAATTGCCTTACTACCAACTGGAGGAGGAAAATCTATCTGTTTTCAAGTACCCGCTTTAATTAAAGACGGAGTTTGTATTGTTATTTCTCCATTAATTGCTTTGATGAATGATCAGGTGCAAAACTTAAAAGAGCGAAATATAAAAGCTGCTACTATAAAATCTGGATCTACTCAAGATGAAATAATTACCCTTTTTGACAACATCAAATTTGGGAATTACAAATTTCTTTACATTTCACCAGAAAGATTACAATCAACATTTATTCAACAAAAAATAAAGGAATTAAACGTTTCATTTATTGCTATTGATGAAGCACATTGTATTTCTGAATGGGGCAATGATTTTAGACCAACTTATAGAAGTATTAAAGTTTTAAGAGAACTAAAACCTGAAACTAATTTTATAGCATTAACAGCAACAGCAAACAAAAAAGTTTTAGATGATATTGCAAAAAGTTTAGAATTAAAAAATCAAATGATTTTTAAGAAATCATTTACAAGAAAAAATTTAGCATATCAGGTTTTTAATGTTGAGGATAAATTATTACGATTAGAACAAATATTTACCAAAACAAAAACACCAGCAATTGTTTATGTAAACACTAGAAAAAAAACGGAAGAAATTAGCAATTATTTAAATGCTAAAAATTTTAAAAGTTGTTTTTATCACGGAGGATTAACTTATTTAGAAAAGCAAACTTCTTTTAAAAATTGGATGTCAGAAAGCACTCCTATAATTGTTGCAACAAATGCTTTTGGAATGGGAATTGATAAATCTAACGTAGGAATTGTTGTTCATTTTAACCTACCTTTTAGCATAGAAAATTACATTCAAGAATCTGGTAGAGCAGGTAGAAATCAAAATAGATCTTTT
The DNA here is from genome assembly GCF_947500975.1 of uncultured Polaribacter sp. Lineage (GTDB taxonomy): Bacteria > Bacteroidota > Bacteroidia > Flavobacteriales > Flavobacteriaceae > Polaribacter. The sequence continues at coordinate 267,132 of NZ_CANMUE010000002.1, read as the reverse complement.
GCCGTTTTACTAAAAAACGAAAACGACATTTCAAATTATATTGAACTTAGAAAAAAATCGATTCCAAGCATTTTGGAAGTGAAAGAAGTTCACAAAAAATTATACCAATATTTTAGAATTGCAAATGGAGAAATTAATGAAGAATTTTATAATTTTAACCTTTTAGAGTTTTCAAAAAAATATCATTTTTCATTATTTAAAGTTGATACAATATTAAAAATACTATCCAATAATGGCATTATAGAAATCACAAATACATACAATCAAAAATCAACAATAATTTTTAATACAAGCAGTAAAAATGTTATTTTACACGCCATAAGAAATATCTATATTAAAGGGTTTTTAAACTCAATACTAAGAACTTACACAGGTTTATTTGAACAAGAAGTTAAAATAGATGAATTTCTACTTGCAAAGAAAAATAACATTACCTCTAAACAAGTAATTACTAATTTAGAGCGTTTAGAACAAGAAGAAATACTTACTTACAAACGTGTAAAATCTGATTTAGAAATTAGGTTTTTAAAACCTAGAGAAGATGACAAAACCATCAACAAACATTCTAAAGAAATAAATCAATTTTTAAAACAAAAAGAAAAAAAATCTGAAGATTTTTTAGCCTACATTCAAAATAATTTAACGTGTAGAAACGTACAAATTTTAAAATATTTTGATGAAAAATCATTCAATAATTGTGGAATTTGCGATGTATGTTTAACACAAAAAAAGAAAAAATTAAGTAACATTTCACTAGAAATTTTAACTCTATTAAAACAAAAAACAACATTAACTTCTCAAGAAATAAACCAACATTTAAATGCAAATGAAAAAGACATTTTAATACATTTGCGAAAGCTTTTATCTAATGATAAAATCAAAATTAATCATCAAAATAAATACCAATTAAAATAAAATTTATGAAAGATTTACGTATCGTTTTTATGGGAACTCCAGATTTTGCCGTTACCATTTTAAAACATTTAGTGGATAATAAATATAATATAGTTGGTGTAATTACAGCACCCGATAAACCGGCTGGAAGAGGACGAAAATTAAATGAATCTGCTGTAAAAAAATATGCTTTAACAGAAAACCTAACAATACTTCAACCCAAAAATTTAAAGAATGAGGAGTTTAACGAAACTTTAAAAGATTTAAATGCCGATTTACAAATTGTAGTTGCATTTAGAATGTTACCAAAAAGTGTTTGGAAAATGCCAAAATTTGGTACTTTTAATTTACACGCTTCCCTATTACCCGAATACAGAGGAGCAGCACCAATTCATTGGGCAATTATAAACGGAGAAACTAAAACAGGGGTTACTACCTTTTTTATTGATGATAAAATTGATACTGGAGAAATCATTTTACAGCAAGAAATTGATATTCTTAAAAATGAAACTGTAGGTTCTTTACACGATAAACTAATGTTTTTAGGAGCAGATTTGGTTTCTAAAACTGTAGATCTAGTTTCATTAGGAAACATTACAACTAGTAAACAACCCGAATTGGAAGAAAAGTCTGCACCTAAACTACACAATGAAAACACAAAAATTGATTGGACAAAAAAAACATCAATTATATATAACCAAATAAGAGGTTTAAATCCATTTCCAGCAGCTTGGTGTAATATTTTAAATAATAATGAAGAAATTACCGCAAAAATATATAAAGTAAATAAGACTGAAGAAAAACATCTTTTTGAGATTGGAAAAATAATCTCCACAAAAAAAGAATTAAAAGTAGCTGTAAAAAACGGCTTTATAATTATAGATGAAATTAAACTCTCTGGAAAGAAAAAAATGGATGCTAAAAGTTTACTAAACGGTTATACTTTTTCTAAAGATTCAAAAATGCTGTAAGTCCTTTATCAATAAGGTTTTTATGAATTTCTAGAAAAAACACAAACCTTTATTAACAATTTACATGCATTTATCAACAAAACAAGTTTTTTTTAAGAGCAAAATTTGCGTAAACCCTTAATCCGTCTATATTTGTAGAGCTTTATAGCACAAAAAAATATTATTAAATAATTTAAAAAACAATTCATTATGAACAAGTCTGATTTAATCGATGCAATGGCTGCTGATGCAGGAATCTCTAAAGTAGCTGCTAAAGCAGCATTAGAGTCTTTTACTGGTAATGTAACTTCTGCTTTAAAAGGAGGTAACAAAGTTGCTTTAGTAGGTTTTGGAACTTTTTCAGTTTCTAACAGAGCTGCTAGACAAGGGAGAAATCCTCAAACTGGTAAAACTATCCAAATTGCTGCTAAAAACGTAGCAAAATTCAAAGCTGGAGCTGGATTAAGTGAAGCTGTAAACTAAAACATTAAGTTTTAAGTTATAAAAAAACCCTCTTAAAAAGAGGGTTTTTTTTATGATTTTATTTTTATATATTTACCTATGTCACATTTAAAACCACTTAAAGGCAGATTACTAATTGCTGAGCCTTCGATTTTAAATGATAGCTCTTTTAACAGAGCAATTATTTTAATTACAGAGTTTACTGCAATAAATTCTGTTGGTTTTATTCTTAATAGACCTTTAAATTATACTATTAATGACTTATTACCCGATATAACATGTGATTTTAATATTTATCAAGGCGGACCTGTAGAACAAGATAATTTATATTTTGTTCATAAAATTCCTGATTTAATACCAGAAAGTATAAAAATTGATGAAGGTATTTATTGGGGTGGAACTTTTGAAGTTTTAAAACACTTGTTAAATGAAGGATTAATTGCAAAAGATGAAATTCGTTTTTTTCTTGGATATTCTGGCTGGGAAAAAGATCAACTCACAAATGAAATAAATACAAATTCTTGGTTTATTTCTGAAAATGATTTTGATAATATATTTTCTAAAGAAAATGATTCTCTTTGGAGAAATAAATTGATTCAAAAAGGCGGTAATTACAAACTATGGGCAAATGCGCCAAGTGACATAAACTTAAATTAAGAAGCCGTAATCTCTAAAACCTTTAAATTTTTAGCTAATTTATTTGAAAAATCAGCTATAAAAGTTTTCTTTTTATAAGCTGTTACTGGCTGTATACCCATAATTGCATTAGTTATAAAAACTTCATCAGCCTTTTGAATTTCAAAAGGAGAAATAGTTGTTTCTTCTATGTTATAATCTTGATTTTTAGTAATAATTTCAATCACTTTTTTTCTAACAACACCTTTTATACATCCTTCTGTTAAAGCTGGTGTTTTTACAATTTTACCTTTTATAACAAAAACATTTCCATTAGTTACTTCAACAACACCTTTGTTTTCATTTATTAAAACACAGTTATCTAAATCATTTTCATTAGCATAAATACTTGCTAAAGTATTTACAATTCTATTATTAGTTTTTATAGTTGATAATAAACCAGAATAATTATAAAAATCTTTAAATACATCAATCCGATAAATTTCTTTTGTTAGATATTTATTTTCTTTTACATCAATTAAATAATCAATTTCATTAGTTTTAGGATTATACAATCCGCCATCTTTTCTATAAACATTTAATCGAACTCGATAAGAAATTGCTTCTTTTTGAACTTTTATTGTTTTTAAAATTTCTTGCTCTAAAAATTCAAGCGTGAATTTCATTGGTATTTTCATACGCAGCATCCTCATAGAGGCCATCAACCTAAAATAATGATCTTCCCAAAAAATAACTTTATTATTGTTAACTTTTATGGTTTCAAAAATTGCATCACCATATTTAAACCCTCTGTTTTCTGGAGATAGTTTAATATTTTCTTCAAGAAGTAAATTACCATTGAAATTAATCATTCATCAAATATTTTTAGAAATGCAAAATTAATATATTTTACAAGAATTATTGCATAAAAAAACTCAGCAAATTGCTGAGTCTGGTGTAATTATTTATTGGCTTTATGCTCCAATAGTATGTTTTAATTCATCAATTTGACTCAACCAAAGTTGCTTAGCTTCTTCAACATCATCTTCATCTTCAGCAAAATCTGTTATAATTAAAGAAACATCTTTAGTAAGAGCATCTACCTGAATTTTAATTTCAAAATATCCATCATCATCAAACTCCAACCATTTAAAACGAACTCTCTCACCAGATTTTTTTGCAATTAATTCAGCTTTTTCTTCAACACCTTCCCAAACAAAACTATAAATTTTGCCTCTTGAGTTTACCTTATCCGCAAACCATTCTTGCAAATTAGAAGGAGAAGAAATATATTGATATAACATGTTAGGCGAAGCGTGAATTGACACTTCTATTTCATATTTTACTCTATCCATTTTTATAAAACTTAGGTTGACAATATAGGTATTAATTCTATATTAAAAAAAATTAAAAACACCTCTTGGTAATCTATAAAATTCAATTATATTTGCAGCCTCAAATACCAATGGCGAGGTAGCTCAGTTGGTTAGAGCGCAGGATTCATAACCCTGAGGTCACGGGTTCAAATCCCGTCTTCGCTACTAAAATCTCAAGCAATTTTGTTTGAGATTTTTTATTTATTGCTGTTTTTCAGACTTTTATAAATTGAAACTCTAATTTTCTCTTCTGTAATCCAACCGTTAAATGACTTATAATCTTCTGTTAATTTTTGATTTACTTTAACTTCTTCTAACCTTTTACCTTTATCTATTTCTTTTTGAATATTACTTCTTATAGCTTTTAACATAGCTAAATATGTTTTTAATTCTGCTTTATTAGAAATATCTCCATGACCAGGAATAACCTTTGTATCTTTATTAATTAACATTATCATTTTTTTTATTCCTTCAATATAACCATCAATACTACCTCCTGAATCTAAATCTATATATGGAAATCTTCCTTGAAAATAAGAATCACCAACATGTAACACATTATTATTAATAAAATATACTAATACATCACCATCTGTATGCGCGTTGTGAATATGAGAAACTAAGACATCATCATTATTAATATGAAAAATCATATCTTCAGAGAAAGAAATAACTGGCAGAGCTTCTTTAGGTGAAGCTTTTTTAGTTTTACCTCTAACCACCTGTTCCACACTCATTCGCTTTCTAACATTTTTATGTGCTACTATAATAGCACCTTCTTTGTACATATTTTCATTTCCACCAGTATGATCTCCATGCCAATGGGTATTAATTAAGTATTTTACAGACTTATCAGTAAGTTCTTTTATAGCTGATAAAATTTTTGGTGTTAATGAAGCAAATTGATCATCAATCATAAAAACACCATCTTCACCTATAAAGATCCCTATATTTCCTCCTTGACCTTTTAACTTATATATATGATCTGTTAATTTTATTGCTTCAATTTTAATTTTCTTTTTTTGCCCAACTACACTTATTGTAAAAACAAACAAAAAACAACACATAAAAATCTTGATATACCTCATAATCTATTAATTCTAATTTGAAATGTAATTTACAAACAATATATTTACTAAAATTATTTTTGATGAATTTAGAGATTAAAATTATCCTACAAAAAGACATACTAACAATTATTCCGTTATTAACTAAACTAAATAAAAAAACACCTTTAGGCATCTTAAAAAAACGTGTTTTAGAAATGAATAAACTACCTCACTATGAATGTATTGGTCTTTATATAGATAATAATCTCGTTGGCATAACTGGTTTATGGTATACAATAAGACACTATATTGGTAAAAGTGCAGAACCCGACCATGTTATTATTGATGAAAACCTAAGAGGAAAAAAAATTGGACAAAAGTTTTTTAATTGGATTGACAATCATGTAAAATTAAAAGGCTGTGAAGCCATAGAATTAAACACCTATGTTACTAATACTAAATCACATAAGTTTTATTATAATTTAGGATACAATATTTATGGTTTTCATTTTTTAAAAGTACTGAGAGACAACCAAGAATTTTATTAATATTTCTTAAAAAAAGTATTGCAGAACTCAAAAATGATTTTATATTTGCATCTCTTTACCATGCGAAAGTAGCTCAGTTGGTAGAGCGTCAGCCTTCCAAGCTGAATGTCGCCAGTTCGAACCTGGTCTTTCGCTCAAAAGCCTTATTATAAATAATAAGGCTTTTTTTTATTTTATATACTCTTTAATTTATCACCAAAAAACAAAAGTAAAATTATTGGGATTGCTAATAAAATTACAAAAACAGTATTTGTAGAAAATAGCTCAGGTTTTAAAATTAAAGTTAAAATAAAACCTCCCATTGCCCCACCTAAATGCGCTGCATGACCTACATTACCAACTTGCTTTTTCATTCCGTAAATTGAATATAACAAATACCCAACACCAAAAACGTAACCTGGAATTGGAATTGCAAAAAACAATAACAATTGCATATTTGGAAACACCAAAATAGAAGTATATACTATTCCTGAAACTGCACCAGATGCCCCAACAGCAGAGTAATAAGGTTCTTTTTTATGATATTGTAACGTATATAAACTACCAGCAATTAAAGAGCCAAAATAGATAATTAAAAAATTGAAAATCCCTAAAATAGACACTACAAAATCTCCAAAGACATACAAAGCATACATATTAAAACCAAGATGCATCCAATCTACATGTAAAAAACCAGAAGTTAGCATTCTAATTTTTCCATCACCTTTTATTTTACCAACTTGAAATTTGTATTTATTTAGAAAAGTATAATCATTAAAACCTTTCATTGAAAATAAAACATTAACAACAATAATTAATAAAACAACAGGATAAGCAGTATCTAACATAATACAAACATAACTAAATCTCTTTAAAATACTAATTAGTTTTAAATTAAAATAATGATATTTGCAACTTAAAACAAGCATATGCAATTTTTAGTTTTTGCCTTAACCTATCCATTTATTTGGTTGTTTTCTAGGCTACCAATGAGGGTTTTATATATTCAATCTGATGTTTTCTTTTTTTTAATTTATTATATTTTTGGGTATCGAAAAAAAGTAGTTTTTGATAATATATCTATAGCTTTTCCAGAAAAGTCTGATGAAGAAAAAAAAATCATTTCGAAAAAGTTTTTTAAACATTTAATGGATTTATTTATGGAAAGTGTAAAAGCATTTTCTATATCAGAAAAAGAAATACAAAAACGTTATACTTATAAAAATATTAACCTTTTACTAGAAATTGAAAAAACAGGTAGAGACATTGCATTAGTAGGTACACATCATGCTAATTGGGAGTGGTTAATGAGCTTACCTTTATTATTAAACAACATTAAACCTCATGCCGCGTACACTAAAATAAACAATAAATATTTTGAAAACGTACTTAAAAAATCTAGATCTAGATTTGGTGGGGTAATGTATAGAACATCTAATACTATTAAAAATATTGATTTAAATCATAAAAACAAAATACAAAGCTTGTACTGTTTATTAAGTGATCAATCTCCTCAAATTCATAAAACACATTATTGGAAAGAGTTTTTAGGTGTTAAGGTACCAATTCATACAGGAGCTGAAATGCTAACCAAAAAGTATAATCTTACTTATGTTGTTTGGACTTCAAAAAAATTAAAAAGAGGTTTTTATGAATTGGAGTTTCAACTAATAACTGACAATCCTACTACTTATAAAGATTATAATTTAACTGATAAGTATCTAGCTATTTCTGAAAAAAACATTAAACAACAACCTGAGTTTTACCTATGGTCTCATAAAAGATTTAAACATAAAGATAAATTTAACGAGTGGCAAGAATTACAAAAAACTAAACTGCAAACCAAGAACTAACCAACTCTTTCTCAATGGGTTCTACTGTTTTATGAGTGTAATCATTTTTTAAAGAATCATAGTGATAATCTTCAGACCATTTTTCAATATTTATTGTCAATTCTTTTAAAGAATTACAAACAAAGTCTAATTCTTTATTAGAAATTGTTGGGTGTAGTGACAAACGAATCCAACCTGGTTTCTGAGTATTACATCCTTCTAATATTTCATCTTTAATTCGATTAGATGTTTCTTGATCTACATTTAATAAATAATGTCCATAAGTACCTGCACAAGAACAACCTCCTCTTGTTTGAATTCCAAAACGGTCGTTTAATAATTTAACAACTAAATTAAAATGATATTTTTCAAAATAGAATGAAAAAATACTCAATCTTTCTTTATGTTTTGGTGCCAAAACTTTTATTTCTGGTAAACTCTCTAAAGTTGTAAACATTAATTTATTAATCTCACTCTCTCTTTCATGAATCTTTTTAGTATTCATTTTATCTTTTAATTGAATAGAAAGCGCAATTTTAATAGTTTGTAAAAAACCTGGTGTTCCTCCGTCTTCCCTAGTTTCTACATCATCAAAATAATCATGTTGTCCCCACGGGTTTGTGTAACTTACTGTACCACCTCCAGGATTATCTGGAATTGTATTTTTATATAATTTTTTATTAAAAATTAAAACACCAGAACTTCCTGGCCCACCTAAAAATTTATGAGGAGAAAAGAAAATAGCATCTAAATATTCTTCTTTAATTTCTGGATGCATATCAATATCAACATAAGGTGCACAACAAGCAAAATCTACAAAACACAATCCATTATATTTATGAATTAATTGTGCAACTTTATGATAATCCGTTTTTATACCTGTTACATTTGAACATGCAGTAATTGAAGCTATTTTAATTTTTCTATGCTCGTGTTTTTTTATGCATTTTTCAAAACTTTTTAAACACACTAAACCTGCATTATTACAAGGCACAACCTCAACATCAGCAATAGTTTCTAGCCAAGATGTTTGATTAGAATGATGCTCCATATGAGAAACAAATACTATAGGTCTTAAATCTTCTGGAATAGTGGTATGATCTTTTAAGTTTTCAGAAACCTTTAACCCTAAAATTCTTTGAAATTTATTAACAACACCTGTCATTCCAGAACCTGTTGTTATTAAAACATCATTTTCACTAGCATTAACATGACGCTTAATAATATTTCTAGCTTGGTGATAAGCAAGAGTCATTGCCGCACCTGAAGTAGATGTTTCAGTATGTGTATTAGCCACAAAAGGACCGAACTGATTACTAATTTTTTCTTCAAGAGGTCTATACAATCTTCCACTTGCCGTCCAATCACAATACACTAAATTCTGCTCTCCATAAGGTGAAATAAAAGTTTGATCTTTTCCAATAATATTATCTCTAAATTGACTAAAGTAAGATTCTAAATTCATTTTTTATTTTTAAGAATGTTAAACTTAGCTCCAAAAACAAATGTTTTTTCTAAGAAAGTAAAACTTTGAGATGCTTTATCTTCTTCATTAGGAGTAGTTTGTATATTAGGCATATTTATATATCCGTATTTTAAATCAGATTGAAAGAAAAAATATTTAAAAAAAGTTAAGTTCAAACCAACACCAGCAGAAATACCCCAACCAGACACTTGAAACTCATCTCTTTCTTCTTGATTAAATAATATAGCATCTGTTCTTGGATATAAAAAACCAGCACCAAAACCTTCAGTAATATTTAATTGAAAATTTTTATTATTCATACCAATCCAATGTCCAATTTCATCAAATCTTTTAACTTCAACATTTACATAATTCAAGCCATCAGTATGTTCTAATTGCAAAAAATCATGAGATAACCTAATATCATCATTATTATAAACTCCATCAAAACGAGTCCCTGCATTTATCTCTCCATTAATTTTAACTGTTTGATATCCTTCCACCACATATTTCATATGGTCTACACCTACTGAAACTGAATAATGGTCATTTAAAAAATATCCAATTCTAACATTAGTTTGAGGGTTTGTAATATTTAAAGGATTTATATAATCGTTTAAACTAAACTCAGTTGTTCTTTCATTAGCTACAACATTTTGTAAAGTAAAATTGTAATTATAACCTCTAAAACTGATATCTGAAGTAGAATAATTTGCCCTATTCCATCCCCAATAAATAAACATCTTTCCTTTATTAGAAACTTTTTCAACTTTTTCTTCCTGTGAAAACGCACCTAAAGATGTTAATACTAAAAATAAAAATAGAGATTTTTTTTTCAAAATATTAAGCTATTATTTCTTTAATTTCATTAATAAACCTCACAGCTAAATCATCGGCAGCTTGTTGAGATTTTGCTTCTGTATAAATTCTAATAATTGGCTCTGTATTTGATTTTCTTAAATGAATCCATTCATCTGCAAAATCAATTTTTACACCATCAATTGTATTAACATCTTCATTTTTATAGGTTGATGCCATTGTTTCTAAAATTTGATCAACATTAATTTCTGGAGTCAATTGAATTTTATTTTTACTCATAAAGTAACTTGGATAAGAATCTCTTAACGTTTTACAAGAAACCTTTTGATGTGCTAAATGAGATAAAAATAAAGCAACGCCTACTAAAGAATCTCGTCCATAATGAGAAGCGGGATAAATGATACCTCCATTTCCTTCTCCACCAATTACAGTATTAGTTTCTTTCATTTTAATAACCACATTTACCTCTCCAACTGCTGATGCGGTATATGTACCCCCATGTTTTTCAGTTACATCTCTTAAGGCTCTTGAAGAAGATAAATTAGAAACTGTGTTTCCTCCTTTTAGTCTACCTAAAACATAATCTGCGCATGCAACTAAAGTGTACTCTTCTCCAAACATAGAACCATCTTCAGAAACAATAGCTAATCTATCAACATCTGGATCTACTACAATTCCAAAATCTGCTTTTTCTTTTACAACAAGTTCTGAGATATCAGTTAGATGTTCTTTTAAAGGTTCTGGATTATGAGGAAATTGTCCATTTGGAGTACAATATAATTCAACACATTTTACCCCTAACTTTTTTAACAAAGCAGGTATAAAAATTCCTCCTGTAGAATTTACACCGTCTACAACTACTTTAAATTTTGCTTTTTTTATAGCTTTTACATCAACTAAATCTAGTTTTAAAACTTCTTTGATATGCTTTTTTAAATATTTTTTATTTTTTTTATAGTAGCCTAAATCATCAACTTCTGCAAAAGAAAAGTTTTCACTTTCAGCTAAAGCTAAAATTTGTTCACCTTCTGAACCATTTAAAAACTCTCCTTTTTCGTTTAATAACTTTAAAGCATTCCATTGTTTTGGATTATGAGAAGCAGTTAAAATAATACCTCCATCTGCTTTTTCTAAAGGCACAGCAACCTCTACAGTTGGTGTTGTAGACAAGCCTAAATCTACTACATTAATCCCTAAACCCACTAATGTATTTGCTACTAAACTAGAAATCATTTTACCCGAAATACGGGCGTCTCTACCAATAACAACTTTTATTTTTTTCTTTCCAGAATTTCTTTCTTTTATAAATGCTCCGTAAGCTGAAGCAAATTTTACTGCATCTATAGGAGTCAGATTATCAGCTGTTTTACCACCAATTGTACCTCTTATTCCTGATATCGATTTTATTAATGTCATAAGTATTTTTAATATACTAACAAAGATAAATTAATTTAAAGACATGTTTAAACACGTATTGTAAATAATAGAAAACTTTAACTTAAAAATTTCTTAAATCTAACACATAACTCATTCTTAAAGAAAAATTACACATTCCATTTTTTGTAAAATTGAGTTAAAAATATTTAATTTATGATTTGTTTTTTATTCCTTCATAATTTAACAACTTGAATCAAAGTTTAAAAAAAGAAAAAATGTTGAGTGTTTAAGAATTATTGATAAATAATTACTGAATTATAAAAGTTCAGTTCTGAAATGTTATTTAAATTATTGCTAACCTACAAACAAAAAAACCTCACATTTCTGTGAAGCTTTGTTGTTGCATGTACACTTTCTTATTTATCCTGTTTCTTTGTAGAAAAAAGAGAACAGATAGTTTGTAATTATTCATAGTTTTTGTGTTTTATAAAATGGTACACCTGATTGTTAACCTAACAAGATGTAATTTGATTAAGAATGTGTTTGAATTGAAATTGACATGAAGTATTACAAACGCTTACAAAACCCTACAAAACCTATAAACAACAAAAAACCTTCACTAATTAAAGTGAAGGTTTAAGTGAGCCCTGAAGGATTCGAACCTTCGACCGCCTCCTTAGAAGGGAGGTGCTCTATCCAGCTGAGCTAAGAGCCCGTAATTTTTTAGTTGTTACGACCAACTCTGTCGGGGTGGCAGGATTCGAACCTGCGACCTCCTCGTCCCAAACGAGGCGCGATGACCGGGCTACGCTACACCCCGAGGCAATTTTGCGGAGAGACAGGGACTCGAACCCTGGCGACCCTAAGGTCGACAGATTAGCAATCTGCTGCATTACCACTCTGCCATCTCTCCAAGACTATTTAAACTTTAAAAGCTTAAATAAAATTGCGAGTGCAAATGTAATATTCAAATTACAATTTACCAAAGTTTTTTTGTGTTTTTATTATAAAAATTTAACTATTCTGGATACTCAACTCTTAGGTGATAAATATTCATCAATTTCTTTTTAATTACCTTTTTTATAATTTGAATTTCTTTAAAAGTAATATCAGAATTTAAGAACTGATTGTCAGACATTTGCTTATCAATGATTTTATCAATTAAATTATTAATAGTAATTGCCGTGGGTATTTTTATGCTTTTTGAAGCGGCTTCTGCTGCATCACACATCATTAAAATTGCTGTTTCTTTTGAAAAAGGTATTGGACCTTTATATTGAAACTTTTTAACATTTACTTTTGTATCAGGATTTAACTCCTGCTCTTTTTTATAAAAATAATAAGTGGTACTTGTTCCATGATGTGTTCTAATAAAATCAATAATTCTGTCCGGAAGATTATACTTTTTAGCTAATTCTATTCCTTTTATAACATGATCTGTAATAATTTTTGCGCTATCAATTGGCGATAAATCATTATGAGGATTTACACCAGTAGATTGATTTTCTGTAAAATACATTGGATTCATCATTTTACCTATATCATGATACAAAGCCCCCGCTCTAACTAACATTGAGTTAGCTCCTATTTCATTTGCGGCAGCTTCAGCCAAATTAGCAACCTGCATAGAATGTTGAAACGTACCTGGTGCTTTCTCATTTAATTCTCTTAATAATTTTGAATTTGTATTTGACAACTCCAACAAAGTAACATCAGAAACTAGTCCAAAAACTTTTTCATACACATAAATTAAAATGATTGATAAAAAAGAAAGCAATCCGTTTAAAGCAAATAAAACAAAATATTCTAAATTTATTTGAGACGGACTTCCTTCTCTTATAATTGAAAATGCAAAATAAGTAATCATATAGATTAAGGTAATCTGCGCAACCGAAATAAATAAATTTGCCCTCTTGTATAGTTCTGAAACTGTTAAAATAGTAACAATTCCTGCAATAATATGCAGATAAATAAATTCGAAACTATTAGGTACAATATACCCTAAAAGTAAAACTGTTAATACATGCGTAAACAAACCTAATCTTGCATCAAAAAAGGCTTTAATAATAATTGGAAGTATACTTAATGGAACTACATACAAATAATCTGAATTGTACTTTATGACCAATGTTTGTACAAAAATCATTACAAAAACATTGAAAAAGATAAAAGTTACTTTATTATTATTATTAAAAATTTCAATTCTGTATTTATATAAAAACAGAAACAGCATTAATAATGCTAAAGACACTAAAATAGTGTAACCAAAAACAATCCAATTATAATTAGAATCTGTCCAAACTTTAGACTCAGACTCACTTTTTAAAGAGTTTAAAATTGCTAATTTTTTCCCCTCAACAATATCTCCTTTTAAAATAATTAATTCTCCTGATGATACTTTTCCTTTTGTATAGGAAATATTGTTAACCTCATTATCAATTACTTTTTCTGTAAGTGCCTGGTCATAAAAAACATTTGGTTTAATAATACTAACTAAAAGATCTAACATTGCTTTTTGTCCATTATTATATGGCTCATTCCCTAAATCACTTTTAATAATTGATAAAACATTTTTTGAAATCAATAATTTTTTGAATAAAACATCAGAAACTTCATTGTCTTTTTTAAGAACAATAATATCATTCTTGTTAGAAACAATAGTTTCGCTTTTTGCATCTAAAAATCCAGTTTTATATACCTTCTTAATTATTTTATCTCCAATATTTTTAAAATTGTTTATTTCAGAAACAGTTAAAGTATCGTTTGAATTTAAGCTTGAAAATTTCTTTTTAAAATTTTCTTTTACATCTGATACTGTTTTGGTATCATATAAAAAATAATACTTAGAATTTACCTCTATTTCTTTAGTTTCACTCTTGATCTCTTCATGGCTTTTTTGAATTGCAAAATCAAATGGAGCATATAAATTATCATATTTCCAAAGTTGACCATTATTAAAATCGTACTTAAAATGAATACCTTTTGGAAATAAATACACAATAGAAACAGTGGTAATTAAAAATAAAATTACCTTGAAAATAATTGTGTTATTTCTGTAAATTTTATTTACAATTTCACTCATATATTTTATACTTAATACAACAAACTTACAGTAAAATAATGAAGGTTAAAAATTACAATTGTAATAAGATTTTTTTTTGATTTAATTTGGTTATTTTAGCCCTATAAAATCAAACATAAATTTATGAAAGACGTAGTAATTGTATCAGTAGCAAGAACTCCAATTGGAAGCTTTATGGGAAGTTTATCTAACATACCTGCAACCGTTTTAGGAGCAACTGCAATTAAAGGCGCATTAAATAAAATTAATCTTGCCCCTAATTTGGTTGAAGAAGTTTTTATGGGTAATGTTGTTTCTGCAGGCTTAGGACAAGCCCCTGCAAGACAGGCTGCCATTTTTGCTGGAATTCCAGATACCGTTCCTTGTACAACCATAAATAAAGTTTGTTCCTCTGGTATGAAATCAATTATGTTAGCAGCGCAAACTATTGCTTTGGGTGATGCTGATGTTGTAGTTGCCGGTGGGATGGAAAACATGAGTTCTATACCTCATTACCAATACGCTAGAAACGGAGCCAAATTTGGACCAATTACTATGGAAGATGGAATGCAAAAAGATGGCTTAGTAGATGCTTATGGCAAAGTTGCAATGGGGGTTTGTGCTGATGAATGTGCTACAGAATATCAATTTTCTAGAGAAGATCAAGATGCATTTGCTATTCAATCTTACAATCGTTCTGCTAAAGCTTGGAGCGAAGGTAAATTTGCTGATGAAATTGTACCTGTAGAAATTCCACAAAGAAGAGGAGAACCAATTATATTTTCTGAAGATGAAGAATATAAGATTGTAAAGATGGAAAAAATTCCAGCTTTAAGAGCTGCTTTTACTAAAGACGGAACGGTAACTGCCGCAAACGCATCAACAATAAATGATGGTGGAGCCGCATTGATTTTAATGTCTGCAGATAAAGCCAAAGAGTTAAACCTTACCCCTATTGCCAAAATTAAAAGTTATGCCGATGCAGCACACGAACCTAAATGGTTTACAACCGCACCTGCAAAAGCATTACCTAAAGCATTGGCAAAAGCTAATATTTCTATTGATGATGTTGATTATTTTGAATTAAATGAAGCATTTTCTATTGTTGGTTTAGCTAATATGAAAATTTTAGGAATTACTGATGATAGAGTAAACGTAAATGGTGGCGCAGTTTCTTTAGGACATCCATTAGGTGTTTCTGGAGCAAGAATTGTAATTGCATTAACATCTATTTTAAAACAAAATAACGCCAAAATTGGAGCTGCAGCAATTTGTAATGGTGGTGGTGGTGCAAGTGCAATAGTAATTGAAAGAGTATAATTTTATATCAATAAATTTTCACCTCAAAACCCACAACTTGTTTTACGGTATATGCAATCTTAGTATTATTCCTGTTCGTCTAGAAGCTTCAGATACTTCAGAAATGACAAACCAACTCTTATTTGGAGAGCATTTTATTGTTTTAGAAAAGCAAAAAAAATGGAGTAAAATAAAGCTACATTTTGATAATCATGAAGGTTATATTGATAATAAACAGTTTGTAGAGATCTCTGAAGAAAATTACACTAAATTAACTAACCAAGACACCATATATTCTGGTGAAATTATAGATTTTATTACAAGTACTTCAAATGAATTAATTACTATTCCTTTAGGGTCTAATTTACCTTTTTTTGAAAACCAAAAACTTAATATTAACTCAAAATATTATAATTATGAAGGAAAATTTTTATCTGGCACAAAACCTAAATCTGATGTTATTCAAATAGCATATACTTTTTTAAACTCACCTTATTTATGGGGAGGAAAAACTCCTTTTGGTATTGATTGCTCAGGTTTTACACAATTAGTATATAAATTATGTGGCTACAAATTATTAAGAAATGCAAATCAACAAGCTACTCAAGGTGAAGTTTTAAGCTTTATTGAAGAAAGCGAAGCAGGTGATTTAGCTTTTTTTGATGATGATGAAGGCAATATAAATCATGTTGGTATCATTTTAAATGATTACAACATCATACATGCACATGGAAAAGTAAGAATTGATACTTTAGACCATAGTGGTATTTTTAATACAGACCTACAGAAACACACACATAAACTTAGAGTGATTAAAAAAATCATATAAAAAATCCGAAACGTTTAAATTTCGGATTTTTTTATATAATTAAATTAAGCTTAATTCTTATCTTTCAATTCTTTAAAAATAGCTCTGAATTTATCTCCCTCAGCTTCCATTTCTAAATTATCATAGATATTTAAAAGAGCTTTAACAGTATCAATAGACCTTTTTAAACTATCCGCTTTTTCTAAATATGGTAATGCGTCTTTATTAATAGCCTTTAATTTTACTTCTAAAGCTTCATAAACTTTGTCGTTTGACAAATTATTATTCATCTCCTCTATAACAGGAATTCTTTTATTTAATATAGAAACCCCTAAATTAAGGTAAGCATCTGCGTAATCAGGTCTTAACTCAATAGCTTTTTTATAATAGCCAATAGCTTCTTCAGCTTTATTTTGCCTAGCATTTACAACACCTAAATTATAAAATAAAGTAGGGTTTTCTGGATCTAATTTAACAGCCTCTACCATTAACTCACCAAATTTATCCATTTTATCAAGTTTAACATATAAATCAGCCTCATTTAAAATAAGATTTAAATCTTTAGGATCACTTTTTCTTGCTTCTTGTAAAGCTAAAATTGCTTCATCAGTTTTTCCTAATTTTACATAATTATAACCAATACTTTTTACAATCAAAGATTTTTTAGATTCAGTTGAAACTTCTGTAGGGTTGGTATATTTACCTAACTTAACCATTAAATCTCTATTACTTTTACCTCCTAAATTTTCTTTTTTATTGTTAGATTTATTAACTGCAAAATATTGAGTTTCTGAACCATTATATCCAATCTCTTGTAATATTTTATAATATTCGTTAGATTTTTCATACTCTTTAGCTCTAGCAGCACTAGCAGCAGCATTATATAAAAAAGAAGTATCAGTTGGACTTAATTTATATGTAAGATAAAAGTTTTTAGCAGCTTCTTTAAAATCCTGATCATTATTATAAAGATCTATTCCTTTTTGAGAAACAAACTGAATTAATTCATTTAATTTAGGTTTAGCAGCTTTTGTGTATTTAGATTTCCCAATCTCTTTTTCATAAGAAAATAATTTATTATAAGCATCTGCAGCTTTTTCAACATCTGACTTTCCATAAGCTTGCCCTTTTAAGAATAAGTATTTAGCCTTATACTTAGCATCCATAGAATCTTCTAACCCTTGTATAGAAAGAATAGCTGCTTTAGCTGTTTTAAAATCATTTTTTTTAAGTGCTTTTTCAGCGGCTTTCAACTCATTTTTCTGAGCATATGCTCCAATAGTCATTAATCCTAATGAAAACGCTATAATTTGTTTTTTCATTTTAATCCTTATTTAAATTTATTGTTTGTTATTCTTGATTTTCTTCTGAACTGTTTTCAATATCCGTGCCAATTTCATTTTCAGTTTCTACTCCATCTTCAATTTCATCTTCATTTTCTTCACGCATAACTTTAGCAACTGCAGCAATACTGTCATCTTCTTTAATATTTATTAGACGAACTCCCTGTGTTGCACGTCCCATAACTCTTAAATCTTCAACAGCCAATCTAATAGTTAATCCAGATTTATTAATAATCATTAAATCATTTGAATCATCTACATTTTTAATTGCTACCAAATTACCTGTTTTCTCAGAGATATTTAGTGTTTTTACACCTTTACCACCTCTATTAGTAACCCTGTAATCTTCTAATTTAGAGCGTTTTCCATAACCTTTTTCCGAAACAACAAGAATATTACTTTCCATATCGTTTACAGCTACCATACCAATTACTTCATCATTCTCATGTTGCAAGGTAATACCTCTTACACCAGAAGCAGTTCTACCCATTGGACGTGTTTTTGCTTCTTCAAAACGAATAGATTTCCCAGACTTTAATGCTAACATTACCTGACTGTCTCCGGTTGTTAATTTAGCTTCTAACAACTCATCACCTTCTTTAATGGTAATTGCATTAATACCATTTGTTCTTGGACGAGAATACTGCTCTAAAGAAGTCTTTTTAACTTGACCTTTCTTCGTTGCCATAATTACATAATGATTATTTATGTATTCTTCATCTTTTAAATCTTGTGTAACTAAAAACGCTTTTACAGAATCGTCTTGTTCTATATTGATTAAATTTTGCATCGCTCTTCCCTTGGTATTTTTTCCACCTTCAGGAATTTCATAAACTCGCATCCAAAATACTTTTCCTTTTTGAGTAAAAAACATCATATATTGATGATTTGTACCCACAAATAAATGCTCTAAAAAGTCTTCATTTCTTGTAGTTGCTCCTTTTTGCCCTCTTCCTCCTCTATTTTGAACTTTATATTCATCTAAATTAGTTCGTTTTAAATATCCTGCGTTAGAGATTGTAACAACTACTTTTGTATTAGGAATCATATCTTCAATACGCATATCGCCACCAGCATATTCTATTACAGACCTACGTTCATCTCCATATTTATCTTTAATATGTACTAACTCGTCTTTTACAATTTGATAACGTCTTGGTTCATTTGCTAAAATATCTTTTAAATCAGCAATTGTAATCATAATATCATCATACTCAGCACGCAACTTATCTTGCTCTAATCCTGTTAATTGACGCAAACGCATTTCTACTATTGCCTTCGCTTGAATTTCTGTTAATTCAAAACGCTCTATTAATTTCTCTCTAGCTTCATCGGCATTAGAAGAAGCTCTAATAATTTTTATGACTTCATCAATATTATCAGAAGCAATAATTAAACCTTCTAAAATATGGGCTCTTGCTTCAGCTTTCTTTAATTCGAATTCAGTTCTACGAACAATAACCTCATGTCTATGTTCTACAAAGTAATGAATTAATTGTTTTAGATTTAATTGCTCTGGTCTTCCGTTTACTAATGCAATATTATTTACACTAAAAGAAGTTTGTAATTGTGTGTATTTAAATAATTTATTTAAAATGATATTTGGTATTGCATCTCTTTTTAAAACATATACAATACGCATTCCGTTTCTATCAGACTCATCTCTAATATTAGAAATCCCTTCTAATTTTTTATCATTTACTAATTCAGCAGTTTTTTTAATCATTTCTGCTTTATTAACCTGATAAGGAATTTCTGTAACAATAATGCACTCACGTCCTTTTACCTCTTCAATAATCGCTTTAGCACGCATTACAATTCGTCCACGGCCAGTATGAAAAGCATCTCTTACCCCATCATAACCATAAATGATTCCTCCTGTAGGAAAATCTGGCGCAGTAATATGCTGCATTAATTCATCAATTTCAATATCTCTATTATCAATATAAGCAACAGTACCATTTATAACTTCTGTTAAGTTGTGAGGCGCCATATTTGTGGCCATACCTACAGCAATACCAGAAGCTCCGTTTACCAATAAATTAGGAATTCTTGTAGGTAAAACAGTTGGTTCTTGCAGAGTATCATCAAAATTTAGACGATGATCTACGGTATCTTTTTCAATATCTGCTAACATTTCTTCAGATATTTTCTGCATTCTCACCTCCGTATAACGCATTGCTGCCGGAGAATCTCCATCTACAGAACCAAAGTTTCCTTGCCCATCTACCATCATGTAACGCACACTCCAATCTTGAGCCATACGCACCATAGAGTCGTAAACAGAAGTATCTCCATGTGGATGATACTTACCTAAAACTTCTCCAACAATTCTTGCCGATTTTTTATACGCTCCAGTTGCTTTAATTCCTAGTTCATGCATACCATACAAAACCCTTCTATGAACTGGTTTTAAACCATCTCTTACATCTGGTAATGCTCTTGAAACGATTACAGACATTGAATAATCAATGTATGCAGCTTTCATCTGATCTTCAATGTTAATAGGAATTAACTTTTCTCCTTCTGCCATATATATTTATATTAATTTTTAATCATTTTTTTAAAACAAGGCAAGATACTACTTCTGTTAGTTTTAACAAAGGTTTTAAACGAATCAACATAGCATAGTTATCAACATTTTTTGATAATTTTTAACAACCTTTTACTCTCTTGATTTTCAATAGTTTTCTATCCTTATTTAATAGTCAAAATGTCATATTTTTTGTATTGGCATATTTTTTGTAATTTTTAATAAAAAAAAGGACTAAATTTACATCAATATAGAAAAAATTATGGACGAAAATTTTTCACCAAGAGTTAGAGATGTCATTACTTTTAGTAAAGAAGAAGCTTTAAGACTAGGACACGATTTTATAGGAACTGAACATCTTTTACTAGGAGTAATTAGAAAAGGAGAAGGAAAAGCAATTGAAATTTTATCTGCTTTTGATATAGATTTCATTTTATTGCGTAAAAAACTAGAGCAGTTAAACCCTGCAAACCCTAGTTTTGTATCTGAAAATGAAAAACCTAATTTACACTTAACAAGACAAGCAGAAAAAGCGCTAAAAACTACTTTTTTAGAAGCAAAGTTATATCAAAGCGAATCTATAGATACAGCACATTTATTATTGTGTATTCTTAGAAATGAGAATGACCCAACTACTAAATTGGTTCAAAAATACAATGTAAATTATGAAGATGCTAAAGCATTATATAAACAATTACATGTAGACGACATTGATGTAGATTTACCTACAAACCCAATAGCAGAAACACCCTCTGATGATGAATTTCCATCTGAAAAATCAAACCCTTTTGAACAATCTGCAAAAGGAAAAAATGTAAAAAAATCAAAAACTCCTGTTTTAGATAATTTTGGTAGAGATTTAACACTATTAGCCGAACAAGGTAAACTAGATCCTGTTGTTGGAAGACAAAAAGAAATTGAACGTGTTTCTCAAATTTTAAGTAGAAGAAAGAAAAACAACCCAATGTTAATTGGTGAACCTGGTGTTGGTAAATCTGCCATTGCAGAAGGTTTAGCTTTAAGAATTACAGAACGTAAAGTTTCTAGAATTTTATTTGACAAAAGACTTGTTTCTTTAGATTTAGCAAGCTTAGTTGCTGGAACAAAATACAGAGGTCAGTTTGAAGAACGTATGAAAGCTTTAATGAATGAATTGGAAAAAAATGATGATATTATTCTCTTCATTGATGAAATTCATACCATAGTTGGCGCAGGTGGCGCAACTGGATCATTAGACGCCTCAAACATGCTTAAACCAGCCTTAGCAAGAGGAGAAATACAATGTATTGGAGCAACAACTTTAGATGAATTTAGAACAAACATTGAAAAAGATGGTGCTTTAGAGCGTCGTTTTCAAAAAGTAATTGTAGACCCAACTTCTGTTGAAGAAACCATTCAAATATTACAGAACATTAAAGGTAAATATGAAGAACATCATCATGTAAATTACACATACGATGCATTAGAAGCTTGTGTAAAACTTACTAATAGATACATGACAGACCGATATTTACCTGACAAGGCTATTGACGCATTAGATGAAGCGGGTTCTAGAATACATATCACAAACATTGTAGTACCAAAACAAGTTTTAGAATTAGAGGCAAAATTAGAAGTTATTAGAGATTTAAAAACTAAAGCTGTCAACGGTCAAAAATATGAAGAAGCTGCTAAACTACGTGACGATGAAAAAAACATGGAATCGGCATTAAATTCTGCGCAAAAACAATGGGAAGACGACTCTAAATTAAATAGAGAAATTGTAACCGAAGACAATGTTGCAGAAGTAGTTTCTATGATGACAGGCATTCCTGTAAATAGAGTTGCTGAAGCTGAAAGCAACAGGTTACATGAATTACCTTCATTAATTAAAGGAAAAGTAATTGGGCAAGATGAAGCCGTTACCAAAGTTGTAAAAGCTATTCAAAGAAATAGAGTTGGTTTAAAAGATCCAAATAAACCAATTGGTTCCTTTATTTTCTTAGGACAAACAGGTGTTGGTAAAACACAATTAGCAAAGGTTTTAGCACGCGAATTATTTGATTCTGACGATTCTTTAATTAGAATTGACATGAGCGAGTACATGGAAAAATTTGCAATTTCGCGTTTAATTGGTGCACCTCCAGGTTATGTTGGCTACGAAGAAGGCGGTCAATTGACAGAAAAAGTAAGAAGAAAACCTTATTCAGTTGTATTATTAGATGAAATTGAAAAAGCACATCCAGATGTGTTTAATATGTTACTTCAGATTTTAGATGATGGGCATATTACTGATAGTTTAGGTAGAAAAATAGACTTTAGAAATACCATAATTATTATGACTTCTAATATCGGCGCACGTCAATTAAAAGACTTTGGTGGTGGTGTAGGATTCGGAACTTCTTCTAAAAAAGAACAAGCAGATGATCATGCAAAATCTGTTATAGAAGGTGCTTTAAGAAAATCTTTTGCACCAGAATTTTTAAACAGAATTGATGATGTTATTGTTTTTAATGCTTTAGAAAGAGAAGATATCCATTCAATTATTGATATTGAGTTAGATAAGCTACTAAAAAGAATCTCTGATTTAGGTTATACGTTAAATTTAAGCGAGAAAGCAAAAGATTATATAGCAGACAAAGGTTTTGATAAAAAATATGGAGCTAGACCTTTAAAAAGAGCTATTCAGAAATATATAGAAGACGCTTTAGCTGAAGAAATAGTAAATTCTAAACTTTCAGAAGGCGATACAATTGAAATGGATTTTGATGATGACAAAAATAAACTCACCATTAAAATTGAAAAAGGCGAAAAAAAACCTGAAACAAAATCTTAACAAGATTATATATTAATTAATAAAAAAACTCGAAAATTCTTCGAGTTTTTTTATTAAATTTAAACAATGGTTAGTTTAGAAGAAAAATTAAAAAATCCTGTTTGGTATTCTTTAAAAGAAACTCACAATAAATTTCTTATCGAAGAAGATGAAGTAAATTTCTATAACCCTAAGGTTAATAATTTTGGTGCTTTTTTTGATACTGGTAAAACTGCAAAAGCGCTAACTAATTATTCAAAATTAACCAATAATTTCTTTTTGGTTTCTGAACACCAAACCCCTATTATTGATAACAATAATGTTATTTTAGAAAAAAAAATTGACGGTTGTCAAATGGTTTTAGATAACCTACAAAACATTAACATAACTGAAGAAATTATTTTATTAACTGAAAAAAATATAAACGAAGTTTATGATTTAATTTGGTTGGTAATGCCTGGGTTTTATCAAAAAAGAGGCTTTGAAATGGGAAAATTCTATGGCATTTTTAAAAACAACAAATTAGTTTCAATTTCTGGACAAAGGATGCAAACTAATTCTTTTATAGAAATAAGCTCTGTCGTTACACACCCTGATTTTACAAAAAAAGGACTTGCTAAACAATTAGTTGCTCATACCACCAAAGAAATTTTAAAAGAAAACAAACTTCCAATTTTACATACTAATAAAGGAAACCCGGCAATTGGTTTATATAAAAAACTTGGCTTTAAAATTACTAGAGATATGAACTGGTGGCTATACTCTAAAAAATAAAAAAATTTTTTTTCTAAAAAAACATATCACTAAAATCCAAAACAAAAAAAATGCTTGAATATATTCCAAACATTTTTTTAAAACATTAATAATCTTTAATTTTTATACTTTTTTAATACTAATTTTAGAATTAGCTTTAATTTCATTTCCTCCGATTAAAACAGTAAACTCAACATCTCCCTTTTTTTGAACACCTGTGCTAATATCTATCTCCACCTTTCCTTTAATAGTTCCTTCTCCAGGACCAGAAACCGTACCTGAAACATCCAAATAAACAGTTCCGTTTTCAATCCTTAAAACCTTATACACTGTATTACTTTTCATTCCTTGTGTTTCATTTTTTAAAGACCATGTAGAACCTACAGAAACTTTTTCTTCTGGAAAATTAATTGAATTTGATTGTTTGATCATTTGACTCATTCCCGGAATTTCGGGTATTATTTTAACATCTATATTTTTTCCTAGATTATTAATTGTACTGTAAATAATAGCTTCCATCATAGGATCAAACTCTTTTTTTAACATCTTACCAGTTTCATCTAAATCTTCATTTTTTTTTCTAGAATCAAAACTCATGATGTTTAATCCTTGAGCCATTTCCATAACAATTTTAGAAATCTTAGATTCAGTTTTAAAATTATCACCATCAATATCTTCAACAATCATATTCATAGACATTTTCATATCCATACCACCTTGAGAACCCATATCTTGTTTAGATTCAAGGTCAAGAACATACATATCTCCTTTTTGATAATTTACTCTTAGCAATACTGATTCTTGAGAAATAACAGACAAAGACGTTAATACTAAAAGCACTATTATAATTCTTTTCATTTTATTTTTTTTAAAATTAATTTTCGAATATAAGTTTAAAAAAAAGTCTCTGAAAATTCAGAGACTTCTTTTTGCTAAATATTTTTATTTTTAAAAACTTGCATCCAAATCCCAAGCCTCTAGGTTTTCTTTTAATGTTTTAATAAACATACCTCCTAAAGCCCCATTTACGACTCTGTGATCGTAAGAATGTGAAACAAACATTTTTTGTCTAATACCTATAAAATCTCCATCAGGTGTTTCAATAACCGCTGGCACTTTTCTAATAGCACCAAGTGCTAAAATAGCAACTTGAGGTTGATTAATAATTGGTGTACCCATTACTGACCCAAAACTACCAACGTTTGTTACTGTATATGTACCATCCTGGATATCGTCTGGTTTTAATTGATTATTTCTTGCTCTGTTTGCTAAATCATTTACAGATTTTGTCATACCAACTAAATTCAATTGATCAGCATTTTTAATAACAGGAACAATTAAATTTCCATCTGGTAAAGCAGCAGCCATACCTAAATTTATATTTTTCTTTTTGATGACATTATCACCATCAACAGATATATTAATTAGCGGGTATTGTTTAATTGTTGATGCAATTGCTTGCATTAAGATTGGCGTAAAAGTTAGCTTTTCTCCTTCTCTTTTCAAGAAATCATCTTTAACTTTATCTCTCCATTTTACAATATTAGTAACATCAATCTCTATAAACGATTGTACATGAGCAGAAGTTTGAACAGAGTCTACCATGTGTTTAGCAATCAGTTTACCCATTCTACTTATTTCAATGATTTCATCTCCTCCGTTTACAGAAACCGGAGCTGCATTTTCAACTACTTTTTGAATCAGCTTAACAGGTTCTTTTACTGTTTGGTTAGCTGTATTTTGAGAGATATTACCTCTATTTGATATATAAGCTAAAATATCTTCTTTAGTAACTCTATTATCTTTACCAGAACCAGAAATAGTTTCTAGCTCAGACATAGAAACACTTTCTGTTTGAGCAATATTTCTAACTAATGGTGAATAAAACCTACCAGAATCTGAGGTTTTAGAAATTGGAGTTGCAACAACTTCAATTGCCTTTTCAATTGTTTTTTCTATCTCTTTAACCTCTATTGAAGTTTCATTATTTTTTTTGGGTGAGGGGATAATTTCAACAACATCATCACCATCTGTTTCAATTATAGCAATTGTATCTCCAACAGCAACAACATCATCTTTTTGAAATAAAATTTCTGTCAAAGTTCCTTCCACTTCACTTGGTACCTCAGAGTCTACTTTATCTGTAGCAATTTCTACAATAGCCTCATCCAACTCTACAGTTTCTCCTATTCCTTTTAACCAAGTAGTAATTGTTGCTTCTGCAACACTTTCTCCCATTTTTGGTAATTTCAATTCGAATCTTGCCATCTAAATTTGATTTTGAGACTGCAAAAATACAAAAAAGTGATGGTTCTATGATCATTTTTGTAGTAAAATTTTAGCAGCAATATTTAAAACAAATTAAATATTTAACAATTAAACATTGAAAAAACTTAATTATTTTAAACATAACACACTTAATACATTAAAAAACAAATAATAATTCAAAATCAAAGCAACCAATCTTTAGGATTAGCCAAAACGGATAGTAGTTTAGCTTCCTCAGAATTTTCTTCTGGAATATGATTGTATTTCCATTGTACAATTGGTGGCAAGCTCATTAAAATACTTTCTATTCTACCATTTGTTTTTAAACCAAAAAGTGTGCCTCTATCATGCACTAAATTAAACTCTACATAACGCCCTCTTCTTACTTCTTGCCAATCTTTGTGTTCTTTTGTAAAGATTATCTCTTTTCTTTTTTCAACAATAGGCACATAACTTTCTAAAAAACGATTACCAACTTCAGTTACAAAATTGAATCTATCTTCAATTGTAAAGTCTGCTGTTTCTTTTTGATAATCAAAAAATAAACCACCAATTCCACGCGCTTCATCTCTGTGAGTATTCCAGAAATACTCATCACAAGTTTTTTTAAACTTCGGATAAAACTCTAGATTATGTTTATCACAGGCTGATTTACAAACAGTATGAAAATGAATTGCATCTTCATCAAATAAATAATAAGGTGTTAAATCTTGCCCACCACCAAACCATTGGGTTACAATATCGCCTGAAGAATTATACATTTCAAAATAGCGCCAATTTGCATGCACAGTGGGTACAAACGGATTTTTTGGGTGCAATACCAAACTTAATCCACAAGCAAAAAAATTACCTTCTTTTACTTTAAATTGATTTCTTAAAACTTCTGGTAATTCACCATGAACAGCAGAAATATTGACACCTCCTTTTTCAAAAACAGCTCCATTTTCTATCACTCGGGTTCGTCCTCCTCCACCTTCTTTTCTCTTCCAAATATCTTCTTTAAAAGTAGCTTTTCCATCTACTTTTTCTAAGGCTGATGTAATAGTATCTTGTAAATTTTCTATGTATTTATAAAACTTATTTTTCATAAACGAACTCTTGTTTGTTATGTAATATTGCCAATGTTTTTGTTGATGCAGCTGTTACAGATAAAGGTAAAACGATAATAATCCCTATAATAGGAATTAACAAAAACAACATAAAAACAAGACCATTTCCTATAGCATAACCTTTATTTTGACCAACAAAACTTACACTTTTTTTATAATTTAAATGACGTTCTAACGTATAATCCATATTCCCAAAACCAGCATAATACGCTTGCACCAAGAACAATAAAAGTGTCGAAAATATATTTACAACCGGAATAAACTTCAGCAATAAAATTGGCAATGTAATTAAGAGTTCTTTAAAAAGATTTCTAACATTTATTCTAATCCCTCTAATTAATTGCTCAGTATTTGTTGTTTTTCTGTGCAAATGCTTCAAATCACCATAAAAATGTTTTTCAATTTTTTCCGATACGGGTGTCATAAATGGTGCAGAAAGCGCCATTATAATATGCTTATATAGAATTAGCCCAATAATTAATATAATTAATCCACCTATAAAATTACTGATTGATGTGAATGTTTCTTTACCCAAATCCCAAATCCAGATTTTAGAAATATACTCTCCAATATTATCTGACAAAACATAAGCTTCTATTGCTATTAAAACAAAAGTAACAACACTAATTAAAATAGGAATTATAAAATATTTCCAGAGTTTTAGTTTAGAAATTAACTCAAAAGCCCCAACATATTCTTTTATTCCTAAAATTATATTTTTTATCATTTAAATCATAGATTTATTAAAATATGATGCTTTTTCAAAATCTCTAATATTTATAGAAATAATAGGCACCTCAAGAAATAATTCATTCAACTTAGTTACAATCTGTTTCGATAAATTTGCCTTTTGTTCATTAGATCTTCCTTCCATAATATTTGCAAATACATGTATAAAATCGGCTTTTCCACCTTGAACTAAAGAATATTTAAAAGGATTTAAACGAACTTTAATATCATTTCTATCAAATAAACCTGTAGAAAAAGCAGTTTCAAAAACAGCTTCAATGATTTTTAAAGGTTCATGAATTTCTAAAATATTTTCTGAACAATCTAAAATAAAATGTGGCATTTTAATTTGCTTTATACTCTTTTACAGCATCTACAAATGCCTTCGCATTTTCTAACGGAATGTTTGGTAAAATTCCATGACCAAGATTCACAATATATCTATCTTTCCCAAATTCGTTAATCATTTGAGTTACCATTTTTTTAATTTCTGATGGTGGCGAAAATAATCTCGATGGATCAAAATTACCTTGTAAAGTAATATTTCCTCCTGATAAATAACGAGCATTTCTTGCAGAACAAGTCCAATCTACCCCCAAAGCAGAAGCTCCAGATTTAGACATATCATTCAATGCAAACCAACATCCTTTTCCAAATGCAATTACAGGTGTAATACCTTTTAAAGCATCTATAATTTGTTGAATATATTGCCAAGAAAATTCTTGATAATCAGTTGGCGACAACATACCTCCCCAAGAATCAAAAACCTGAACTGCATTTACACCAGCCTCAACTTTTGCTTTTAAATAGGCAATAGTTGTATCAGTAATTTTTTGCAATAAACTATGCGCAACAACAGGATTTGTAAAACACAATTCTTTGGCTTTATCAAAGTTTTTAGAACCCTGACCTTGCACACAATAACATAAAATTGTCCAAGGAGAGCCTGCAAAACCAATTAAAGGAATTTCATCATTTAGTTTTTCTTTTGTAGCTTTTATTGCTTCCATTACATAACCCAATTCTTGATGAACATCTGGCACAATAACTGAATCTAAATCTTTTTGACTTCTAATTGGATTTGGCAAATAAGGACCAAAATCTGGTTTCATTTGTACTTCAATATTCATTGCTTGCGGAATAACCAATATATCAGAAAATAAAATGGCAGCATCCATTCCGTATCTACGTATAGGTTGAACCGTAATTTCTGATGCCAATTCTGGAGTTCTACAACGTGTAAAGAAATCGTATTTATGTTTGATTTCCATAAACTCTGGCAAATATCTTCCTGCTTGACGCATCATCCAAACTGGTGGTCTATCAACAGTTTCTCCTTTTAATGCTCTTAAAAATAAATCGTTTTTTATCATAATACTATTAGACGTCATTTCGATTGTAATGAAGCAATCTACTTATTCATTCAGAGATTACTTTGTCATTCCCCCTCGTAATGACGATTTATTTACATTTTAGAAACAGCTAACATTGCCTTATCAACTGCTTTTTTAATAATTTTAATATCTTTTTCTTTTAAAGCTGATGATAAAAACCAGGCTTCAAACTGACTTGGTGGTAAAAACACACCGTTTTTTATCATTTCCCAAAAAAATACTGAAAACTTACCTGTGTCTGACGTTTGTGCTTGCTCAAAATTCGTTATTTCACTATTCGTGAAAAACGGATTTAACATTGAGCCAAACCTATTTACAATTAAATCGACGTTGTATTTTTTAGCTGAATCCAATAAAATAGTTTCTATTTCCCCTCCTATTTCTTCAAATTTTTGATATGGATTTTGCTTTTTTAATTCAGTTAATGTTGCTATTCCGCCTGCCATCGCAATTGGATTTCCACTCAAAGTTCCTGCTTGATACATACCCCCTAAAGGTGCAACTTCTTGCATAATTTCATTTCTTGCCCCATAAGCTCCAACAGGAAAACCTCCTCCAATTACTTTTCCTAAACATGTAATATCTGCTGTAACACCTAGCAAATCTTGCGCTCCACCAAATTTAGAACGGAAGCCTGTCATTACTTCATCAGCAATTAACAAAGCATTTTTAGTTTCTAAATATTCTTTTAATTCTTTTAAGAAATCATTTTGCGGAATAACAACTCCCATATTTCCACCAATTGGCTCAATAATTACAGCTGCAATATTATCATCATCCTCAAAGTGTTTTTTTACACTTTCTAAATTATTGTATTCTGCAATTAATGTGTTTTTTACAGCACCTTCAGGAACTCCTTTAGATCCTGGCAAACTCAATGTTGCCAAACCAGAACCTGCCGCTACCAACAACGCATCTTGATGTCCGTGATAGCAACCTGCAAATTTTATAATTTTATCTTTTCCTGTAAATGCTCTTGCCAAACGGATTCCGCTTAAAACCGCTTCTGTACCAGAATTCACAAAACGGACTTTATCCATTTCAGGAAAAGCATCACAAACTATTTTTGCTAATTTAATTTCATTTTCTGTTGATGCTCCAAAAGAATATCCATTTTTCAATGCTTTTTCAACTCCTTTTTGCACTTTTTTATGACGATGACCTAAAATCATTGGTCCATAAGAAAGTACTAAATCTACATACTCATTATTATCAACATCTGTAATTTTAGTTCCTTTTGCTTTTTTAATAAATAACGGATTTCCACCAACTGAAGAAAAAGCTCTAACAGGAGAATTAACCGCACCTACAAGGTTTTTTAAACCTTTTTTATATAATTTTTCTGATTTTTTGAATGTCATGACTTTTAGTTTTTCAGTTATTACGAACATAGTTAAGTAATCTTGCTAATTAAAAGACTACTTCGTCATCCTTGCTAGTAATGACGTTATTTTTTCAACAATATTCTCGCGGCTTCCTTAGCAAAATAGGTAATAATAATATCTGCTCCTGCTCTTTTCATAGACAGTAAACTTTCCATCATCACTTTTTCACCATCAATCCAACCTTTTTCTGCTGCAGCTTTTACCATTGCATATTCTCCACTTACATTATAACAAGCAATTGGTCTATCAAAAGTATTTTTTAAATCCCTAATGATATCCAAATAGGAAAGTGCTGGTTTTACCATTAAAATATCTGCACCTTCTTGATCATCAAAAGTTGCTTCACGCATCCCTTCATCTCTGTTTGAAGGATCCATTTGATAGGTTCTTCTGTCTCCAAAAGTAGGTGCAGAATCTGCAGCATCTCTAAATGGACCATAAAAAGCGGATGCGTATTTTACAGAATACGCCATAATTGGCAAATTTGAAAAACCTGTATTATCTAAAGATTGGCGAATCATATCAATAGTTCCATCCATCATTCCTGAAGGTGCAACCATATCTACTCCTGCTTTTGCGTGCGAAATTACTTGTTTTGCGATATTTACTAAAGTTGCATCATTATCAACATCATTATCATGTATAATTCCACAATGCCCGTGCGAAGTATATTCACAAAAACAAACATCTGTAATTACATATAAGCTTGGATAATTCTTTTTTATAAAACGGATTGCTTGTTGCATAATTCCGTTATCATTCCATGTTTCTGTACCTTCTTCATCTTTATTTGAAGGTATGCCGAATAATAAAACTGCAGGAATATTTAATTCAACTACCTCATCTAATTCTTTCGAAATTCTATCTAAAGAAAAACGTTTGATGCCTGGCATAGAAACAATTTCTGTTTCAATATTTTCTCCTTCTTCAATAAAAAGTGGGTAGATAAAATCGTCTACAGATAGTTTAGTTTCTCTAACTAATCTTCTTATTCCATCTGATTTTCTTAGTCTTCTAGTTCTAAACATTTTCTATTATTTTGTCATTGCGAGGTACGAAGCAATCTCTCTATGTATACAGATTGCTTCGTACCTCGCAATGACTTAAATTATTCTCCTGAAAAATAACTATTTACCATCTCTAAAACATTATCAACACTTGGCATATTAGCAACTTCTACTTTTTCAAAATGCTTTCTAGCTTCTTTTGCTGTAGTTTCTCCAATACAAAAGGCAACCTTATCTTTACCATTTTTACCCAAATAGCTTTCAATTCCTGACGGACTATAAAACAAAACCCCATCAATAGAATCATCTAATTTAACAGGACTTAACATGGTTTTATAAACCTCAACTTCATTTACAACAATATCATTTGCTTGTAAAAAAACTGGTAAAACATCTAATCTTACATTACTACAAAAATAAGTAACTTCTTTAATTTCAGATTCTTTTGACAAATATTCTGAAAGCTTTTTAGCATTTTTAGCTACATAGGCAACCTTACCTATTCTGTTTTCAATCAATTTTTTAGTTCTTCTACCAACACAAAAAATATTCTTGAAATTCATTTCATCTTTAGTAAAAGAATTTAAAAGTGCTTCTACTCCATTTTGGCTCGTAATTACAACATTTTCAATTTCATTTTTTATCACTTTAGCAGGAATTCTATTAAAACGGATTTTAATAAAATCACTATCTTCTACACCAATTGCTGGTGATAAAATTTCTTTTTGAGCTTCAGAAAGTTTTTTAGTTGAATAAATTTTATGAACTGCAGAAGCTTTATTATCGTCATCTTCTAACATCAATTCTTTTCCACCTCTATTAATAATATAATCTGCACAATCTTTTGCCAGATAATGATGACTTCCTAATTTGATACTCTTGTTAACAGTAATCTTTTTAGAACCGTCTTTTTTTAATAAAACACCTTTAAAATTAACTTCTTCTGTTTTTGCATCTACATAAGCTAAAGCACCAATTGGGGCCGTACAACCACCTTCTAAAAGTCTTAAAAACTCACGCTCTATACCTACACAAACTTTTGTCTCATGATGGTTTAATTGCTCACAAGCGTCTAAAACATAATCATCTTTTTCTAAAGCTGCAATCATTACCGTACCTTGTCCTGGTGCAGATATCATCCAAGATAAATCCACTGAAGTTTCTGGTCTAATTTTCAACCTTTCTAAACCTGCCGCTGCAAAAACGGCTCCATTCCAAGTATCGCTATCCTCTAGTTTTTGTAAACGTGTATTTACATTCCCTCTTAAATCTTCTACTTTATGTGTTGGATATCTATTTAACCACATGGCTTTTCTTCGCAAACTTCCTGTTGCTATGATTCCATTTGGTTCTCCAAAAAACTCTTCATTACCTTTTAAAACTAAAATATCATTATAATTTCCTCTTTTTAAAACGGCAGCTTGCACAATACCTTCTGGCAAAGAAGTTGGCACATCTTTTAAAGAATGTACAGCAATATCAATAGAACCATTTAAAAGAGCAATATCTAAATTTTTTGTAAAAATCCCGGTAATACCAAGCTCATACAAAGGCTTATCTAAAATAAGATCTCCTGTAGATTTTATAGGTACAATTTCTGTTTGATAACCTAAAGATTCTAACTCTTTTCGTACTTTATCCGCTTGCCAAAGAGCTAATTGACTATCACGTGTACCTATTCTAATTATTTTTTGCATTGGTATATTGTTAGGCTTGAAAAACCTTTTTCATCACTTGAATACTTTGTGAAGCAGAGATTTCTTCATCTTTTAAATGTTTTACAAACTGTGTTGTAATTTTTTGGATAAAACGTGATGTTAAGATTTCTGCTTGATTTTCATCAAAGTTTTTAATTTTCTTTTTTTGAAAAGCAATTTCGTCTTTTTTAATATTTTCTAAAGATTCTTTTAAAGCATTAATTGCCGGGGTAAATCTTCTATGATTTAACCAGTCATTAAACTCAGTTTTATGCGTTTCAATAATAGTTTCTGCTACCGGAATTTCTTGTTTTCTAATTTCTAAAGTTTCATCAGTAATTTTAGAAAGTTCATCCACATTTACCAACTTTACATTTTTAAAATCAGTAATATTTTTGGCAACGTTTTCTGGCATAGATAAATCTAAAACCAATATTTTTTTCCCTTGTTTTATATTTTTTTGAGTAATGGTAGGTTTTTCTGCACCAGTAGACACTATTAAAACATCTGCTTTTTCAACCTCAGCATCTAAATTATTAATTGTAGATTTTCTAATTGAAGGATGCTCTTTTACAAACTCTGTTGCTTTTTCTTCTGTTCTATTAATTAAACAAACCGATTTATTTTGCGTGTATTCTGCTAAATTTTTACAAGTATGTTTTCCCATTTTACCTAAACCAAAAACCAAAATATTTTTAGAATTATAATCTGATAAATTTGAGATAATATATTGTACTGCAGCATAAGAAACTGAAGTTGTACCAGAACTTATTTTAGTCTCGTTTTTAACACGTTTACTTGCCTGCATTACGCTATTTAACAACCTTTCTACATAAGCATTTGTAGTATTGCATTTTTTTGCAAGTTTAAAAGATTGCCTTAATTGACCTACAATTTCATAATCTCCTAAAATTTGGCTTTCTAATCCTGTACCAATTCTAAAAAGATGATTAATTGCTTCTTTATCTTTATAAACATTAGAAATTTTAGCAAACTCTTCTACCGTTCCTTCAGAAAACTTACACAATAATTGAATTAACTGATAAGGATGTTCTGCAAAACCAGATATTTCTGTTCTATTACATGTAGACAAAACAAAAATCCCATCAAAACCGGCATGTTTTGCCTCTTCCAATAAAATAACTTGATTTTCTTTTGATAGAGAAAACTTACCACGCATATGACCATCAGCTTTTTTATAACTAACACCAATGTTGTAAAAATTTGTTTGTTTACTTTCTATCATGTATTTTTTAAAACACGTCAAAAGTAAAAACTTCAATCAGATAAAAATATCGCTGTAAGTACTTTTTATATCGTTATATGTTTTTTAGATCTAATTTATTTTAAATACATCTAAAAAACGTTATTTTTGTAATGAAATCAACATCTTTGACTATTTTTATATAGAATGATTCTAAATAGAAATAGATTTAATTAATGCAATTTGTATGATAAAAAATGTCGGCAAAAGTACTTTTGAAGAAATAAATCTAGAAAACGGATTTTATTTGCTTCATTTTCAGAATGAAAGCAAAGAAAATCAAAATTTTGTAAGAGAAATTGATAGCTCTTTTATTCAAATTCATTTTTGTTTAAAAGGCAATTCTAAATTCAAATTTAATAATAGCGCATACACTTTTGACGTACTAGATAACAGATCTATTTTATTGTATAATCCGCAAAGAGAATTACCTATAAATTTAGAGATTAGACCAAAAACCACACTTGTTTCACTATTAATTTCTATTAAAAAATTTCATTCATTATTTTCTAAAGAAGCAGGTTATATTCCTTTTTTAAGTGATGAAAACAGTAACAAAAAATATTACGATGACACCGAAATAAAACCAATGGTTTCTATTGTTTTACAACAAATTATAAATTCTAATAGCAATAGCTCAATAAGAGATTTATATGTAAAGGGTAAAATTTATGAGTTACTAAGTTTACATTTTCAAAAAGATGAAACAGCTGATGGTGAATATTGCCCTTTTCTTGTAGATGAACAAAATGTTTTAAAAATAAGAAAAGCAAAAGATATTATTATAGATAGAATGTCTGAACCACCAAGTTTACAAGAACTAGCAAATGAAATTGGTTTGAGTTTAAAAAAATTAAAAGAAGGATTTAAACAAATTTACGGAGATACGGTTTATAGTTTTTTGTTTGATTATAAAATGGAGCATTCCCGTCGTTTATTAGAAAGCAACCAATACAATGTTAACGAAGTGGGGTTACAGGTTGGCTACAGCACTGCTAGCCATTTTATAGCAGCTTTTAAAAAGAAATTTGGCACAACACCTAAACAGTATGTAATAAGCCTAAATAAATAAACTATTTACAGGTTTGTAATCATAAACAAAATGAAACAATTATCACACAACGACATAGAAAACAATCAAAAACAATTTCCTATTACCATTGTTTGTGACGCTATTAGAACACCTGAAAACATAGGAATGTGTTTTAGAATTGCTGAAAGTTTTGGTGTGCAAAAAATATTTTTACATACAAACTCTCCATCATTAGAAAACAGAAAGGTTATTAATACTGCCAGAAACACAATCAATCAAATAGAACACGCTTTTTATGATGATTTTCAACAAGTAATTCATCAATTAAAAGAAGAAAACAACACAATTATTGGAATAGAAATTACTGATAATAGTATTGAAATTCAAGATTTTAATTTTAAAAATCATCAAAAGATAGTATTACTTTTAGGCAGTGAAAGAAATGGAATTAATAATATTGATTTAGCAGATTATACAGTTTCTATACCAATGTTTGGCAGAAACTCTAGCATGAATGTAATACATAGTTTGGCTATTTCATTATATGAAGTAACCAATCAATTGAAAAATAATTAAAAAAAATACTGAAATAAATTCAGCATAAAATGAAAGGTATATTATTAAACAATTTAGGATCGCCAGATTCAACAGAAACAAAAGATGTTAAAAAGTATTTAGGCGAATTTTTAATGGATGAAAGAGTAATTGACATCCCCTACTGGAAACGTTCTTTACTTATAAAAGGTATTATCTTAAAAACACGTCCAAAAAAATCTGGAGCGGCTTACAAAAAAATTTGGTGGGATGAAGGTTCTCCTTTGGTTGTAATTTCTGAAAGATTTACAAAAAAGGTAAAAGAAAAAGTAGATATTCCTGTGGAATTAGCCATGCGTTACGGCTCTATGTCTATGGAAAAAGGAATCGAAAACCTGATTAAAAAAGGTGTAACTGAAATCTTTTTAGCTCCATTATACCCTCATTATGCTATGTCTTCCTACGAAAGTGTTGTTGTAAAAGCTGAACAAATTTTAGCAGAGAAATATCCTCAAATAAAATTAGACACACTACCTCCTTTTTACAACAAACCTGACTACATAAAAGCGATGAGTAATAATATAGCAAATCACTTAAAGGGATTCGAATACGATCATATTCTATTTTCTTATCACGGAATTCCAGAACGTCATATTAAAAAATCTGACCCAACAAATAATCATTGTAAAATTGACGGTTCTTGTTGCGAACGCAACTCTGTAGCACATCATACATGTTACAGACATCAATGTTTTGAAACCACAAAAGAAATTGTAAAAACACTAAATTTAAAAGAAGGCACCTACAGCAATTCATTTCAATCTCGTTTATTAAAAGACCCTTGGTTAAAACCTTATACAGATTTTGAATTAGAGAAATTTCCATCCGAAGGAAAGAAAAAATTAGCAGTAATTACTCCTGCTTTTGTTTCTGACTGTTTAGAAACTTTAGAAGAAATTGCCATGGAAGGAAAAGAGGAATTTTTAAAAGCTGGAGGAACAGATTACAAACACATACCCTGTATGAATGACAATGATGATTGGGTCGATGTTATGGTAAAATGGATTAATGATTGGAAAAATAAATAATTTTATTAGAAGTTATTTTACAACTTAACATTATATCTTTTTATTTCCGTCATTGCAAAGTTTACTTTTTTGTAAACTATGGCAATCTCATAATTAGAAACAAATTGCTTCGTACCTCGCAATGACACATATAAAAGAACAATAAAAAGTATGTTATTTCAATCAGTGCTAGACTTGTTTGCTAACGATTATAAAAACTAAAAAAGTAAATACATAATTATGGATTTTCTATACGTAAAAGCATTACACATCATCTTTGTTGTAACCTGGTTTGCCGGGTTATTTTATATTATAAGGCTTTTTATTTATCATGTTGAAGCAGAAAAAAAATTAGAACCCGCTAAAGAAATTTTACAAACCCAATACAAATTAATGAGTAAAAGATTGTGGTATATTATTACCTGGCCTTCTGCAATTTTAGCTAGTATTTTTGCTTTTTGGATGTTATACAAAAACCCTTACTACTTATCAGAACCTTGGATGCATGTAAAATTAGCTTTTGTTTTAGGTTTATATTTTTATCATTATTCTTGTCAAAAAATATTTAGTCAACTACAAAAAAACATTATTAAATACTCTGCTTTACAATTAAGAATTTGGAATGAAGTTGCTACTATAATTTTATTTGCAATTGTATTTTTAGTTACTTTAAAAAGTGCAATAAATTGGATTTGGGGAGTTGTAGGAATTATACTTTTTGGAATTCTAATGATGCTAGGAATTAAACTCTACAAAAAAATTAGAGAAAAAAAATCCTGGGAAAAAGCAGAAAAGGAGGTTTTAGAAAATAATGAAAATTAATTCCCTATACTTTGTTCAAAAGGGATTCTATTTAAAATAGATCTTCCTAGTGTAATTTCATCTGCATATTCTAATTCATCCCCAACAGAAATTCCTCTGGCAATTGTTGATGTTGTAATATTAAATTTTTCTATCTGTTTATAAATATAAAAATTAGTTGTATCACCTTCCATAGTTGAGCTTAAAGCAAAAATTAACTCTTTAATTTCACCAGATTCAACTTTATTAATAAGAGATTCAATTTCTAAATTATGTGGCCCAATACCTTCAATAGGAGAAATTTTACCTCCCAAAACATGATATAAACCTTTAAATTGCAAGGTGCTTTCAATAGCCATCACATCTCTAATATCTTCAACAACACAAACAATTTCTGAATTTCTTTTTGGATTATTACATATTTCACAAAGTTCAGTATCAGAAATATTATAACATTTACTACATTTTTTTACATCATTTCTAAAATGCAACAAAGCTTCAGATAAAAAAGTGGTATTATCTTTAGGTTGTTTTAAAAGATGCAAAACTAAACGTAAAGCTGTACGCTTTCCAATTCCTGGTAAACGAGAAACTTCATTTACTGCATTTTCTAATAATTTTGACGAAAAATCCATAAGCAACAAAATTACGAATTATCAATTATCAAATCACAAAAAGAAGATAGAAAAACATATATTCGTAATTCATAATTTATTACTCAAAATTCACAATGCAACCAATTCATATTTTACTATTAATAGCAAGTTATTTTTCTGTGTTGATTTTCATCTCATTTATCACAAGTAAATCTGCAAATAACGACACTTTTTTTAAGGCTAATAACTCTTCTCCATGGTATTTAGTTGCTTTTGGCATGATTGGAGCTTCACTTTCTGGAGTTACATTTATATCTGTACCTGGCTGGGTAGAAGCACAAAGCATGAGTTATATGCAAATGGTTTTGGGGTATGTTGTTGGTTATGCCGTAATAGGTCTTGTACTACTTCCACTCTATTACAAGCTAAATTTAACATCAATTTACACTTATTTACAAGACAGATTCGGTAAAAATTCTTACAAAACAGGAGCTGGTTTTTTTTTATTATCAAGAACAATTGGCGCATCATTTAGATTATTTTTAGTAGCAAACGTATTGCAATTATTATTGTTTGATGCCTACGGAATTCCTTTCTGGGTAACAGTAACAATTACTATTTTATTAATTTGGCTTTATACTTTTAAAGGAGGGATAAAAACGATTGTTTGGACAGACTCTCTACAAACCTTATTTATGCTAATTGCTGTTGGAGTATGTATTTATACAATTTCTGCCGAACTACAAATTAGCAATATATTTACTTATGTTGCTGATAGTGAACTTTCTAAAACCTTCTTTTTTGATGATATAAAAACAGGCGATTATTTTTGGAAACGTTTCTTAGCTGGTGCATTTGTTGCTATTGTTATGACAGGTTTAGATCAAGATATGATGCAAAAAAACCTAACCTGTAGAAATTTAAAAGATGCACAAAAAAACATGTTTTGGTTTACCATTGTTTTAGTGATTGTTAACTTTTTCTTTTTAGCTTTAGGAGTACTTTTAACAGATTATGCACAAAAAAACGGAATAGATGCACATAAAGATGAGTTATTCCCAATAATAGCTACAAAAGGAACATTAGGTCTAGCAACTGCTATTTTCTTTTTATTAGGTTTAATTGCTGCTGCTTATTCTAGCGCAGATTCTGCTTTAACCTCACTAACAACTTCTTTTAGTATAGATATTTTAGAAATTGATAAAAAGAAAGATAAAACTGAACAAGAAAAAATTAGAAAGAAAATTCACGTTTTATTTTCATTCGTATTAATTGCAACTATTTTAATTTTTAAATATTTTATTGCAGATGAAAGTGTGATTGCAAAAATATTCACATTTGCAAATTATACATACGGGCCTTTATTAGGCTTATATGCCTTTGGTTTATTTACAACCCTTAAAGTTAAAGACAATTTAGTACCAGTAATATGTGTTTTATCGCCGTTTTTAACTTTTTTTATGAATTACCTGTGCTTAAAACATTTTAATTTCGACTTCGGTTTCTCACTTTTAATCTTAAACGGAGCAATTACATTTATTGGATTAATTATGATTAAAAAATCAAACAAATAGCAATCTGTTTTTTACATAAAATTTTGCTTATTTTTTTAATAAAAAAATAGCTTAAAACGTTTTAAAATAAATATTCTTTTATATTTGTTAAAAGAAAAATTTAAAATGAAAAAAACATTTTTTCTGTTTATCATCTTAATATCATCTACAGTTTTTAGTCAATTAAAAATTACTGGATATTTTGATGCTGAAATCGGTTTATCTTACCAATTTTCTAATAAAATTCAAGTAGAATTAAGAGCTAATGATAATCTTGGAATAGAGTTTAACTCAGAATTAAGCTTACTTTACAAAATAATTTCAAAAGAAGAATACAATTTAAATTTAGGGTTTGGGGGTTCTACTTATCCTTTTCACTCCGAAAATATTAACTTTTTGGAAAGTTATTTTTTACCACTTCAAATAGAAATTACGCCATTAAAAACAGTTAGAAATTTTGCTTTGGTTTTAGAAACCGCATATCATTTTGCAGATAAAACTGATAATTCAGGTATTAGAAACTCTATTGGAATTAGATATATATTCAATTAAAAAAAATGTCAAAAGACTTAAGTAATTATCGAAAATCTTATGAAAAGCAAGAACTTTTAGAAAGTAATTGCCCAGAAAACCCATTAGAATTATTTGAAACATGGTTTCTAAATGCAGATAATTCTGACCTCATTAATGAAACAAATGCAATGACAATTTCTACTTTAGGCATAGATGGTTTTCCTAAAAATAGAGTTGTTTTACTTAAAAAATATAATCAGGATGGTTTTATTTTTTATACCAACTATAATTCAGAAAAAGGGAAAGCCATCGATAATAACAACAATGTGTGCTTATCTTTTTTTTGGCCTAAACTAGAACAACAAATTATTATCAAAGGAAAAGCTGAAAGATTATCAGAAAAATTATCTGACGATTATTTTGAGTCAAGACCAGATGGTAGCAAGTTAGGTGCCTGGGCTTCAAACCAAAGCAACGTTATATCTTCTAGAAAAGAATTAGATCAAAATTTAATTACATTTCAAAATAAATTTAAAGGAGAAAAAATTGCGCGCCCAAAACACTGGGGCGGATATTTAGTTAAACCTATAAGTATTGAATTTTGGCAAGGAAGACCAAATAGGATGCACGACAGAATTAGGTACACCTTAACAAAAGATTTTTATTGGAAATTAGAAAGGTTAGCATCATAATTTTTTTATATTTACAATTAAAGAACAAAATTCAATGAAAACGTTATACATTGTTAGGCATGCAAAATCTTCTTGGAAATATAAAGAAATTGAAGATATTGACAGACCTTTAAAACAACGTGGAATAAAAGATTCTCATTTAATTTCTAAATTTTTATCAAAAGAAATTAAAAGACCTGATGTCTTTATCTCAAGTAGCGCAAATAGAGCTTTACACACCGCGGTTATTTTCTGTGAAAACTTTAAATACCCTTTATCTAACCTGAAAATTAGACGTCAACTTTATAATTTTAGTGATGGATACTTGGTAAAAACCGTTAAAGCGTTAGATGATGATTTTAATTCTGCTATTATATTTAGTCATGATCATGGTATTAATACTTTTGTTAATAAATTTGGTAGCAAACCAATTGCACACGTAGCAACTTGTGGTGTAATTGGAATAGAGTTTGAAGAAAACCATTGGAAAAACATAAAAAAAGGAAAAACTTTTATGGCAGAAATGCCAAAAAATCATAAATAAAGAATTGTTAGAAATTAAAAAATTTGCTGCCATTGATATTGGCTCTAATGCAATAAGATTATTAGTATCAAATGTTATTGTATCAAAAGGCAAAGAACCTCAGTTTAAAAAATCAGCATTAATTCGTGTTCCAATTCGTTTAGGTGCAGATGCTTTTGTTAATGGAATTATTAGTGATGAAAACGTTGCTAGAATGATTGATGCTATGGAAGCATTTAAGCTATTAATGAAGATTCATAAAGTAGAACGTTATAAAGCCTGTGCTACTTCTGCAATGAGAGAGGCTAAAAACGGAAAAGAAATTGCAGAAAAAATATTAACTAAAACTGGTGTAAAAATTGATATAATTGGTGGAAAAGAAGAAGCAGCAATTATATCTTTTACAGATTTAAACTCGTTAATTGAAGGAGATAACTCATATTTATATGTAGATGTTGGTGGTGGAAGCACAGAGTTTACCATTTTTTCTAATGGCAAAATAATCAACTCTAAGTCTTTTAAAATGGGAACTGTTAGAGTATTAAACAATAAAAAATCTAAGAATAAAGAAATTTTTACTGACGTTGAAAAGTGGATTAAAAAAAATACAATTGGATTAAAAAAAATCTCGTTAATTGGT
Organism: uncultured Polaribacter sp.; assembly: GCF_947500975.1. GTDB lineage: Bacteria > Bacteroidota > Bacteroidia > Flavobacteriales > Flavobacteriaceae > Polaribacter. The sequence goes on along the minus strand of NZ_CANMUE010000002.1, from coordinate 224,391 downwards.
TCTGGTGGAAACATCAACAAACTATTTAAAATGTCTGGTAGAACTGAAGGAAAACCAATTTCTTACATTTACTTAAACGCTCAATACCAGTTTTTAAAACAAATGAGTTATCAAGAACGGATATCTGAATTGAGTTTAAACCCTGATAGAGCAGATGTTATAATACCAGCAACAAAAATTTACCTTTCAGCAATGAAATGGAGTGGCGCAAGAAAAATTTATGTTCCAAAAATTGGGCTTTCTGACGGGATAATAAAAAGTTTATTCTATAATAAGCTATAATTTCTGATTATAGTTTATCAACTTATCAATGTTTTTAGTACTTTTGACGCAACATTTAAGTGTACCTCAAAAAATAATTTTAAAAATGAAAAAATATTTAATCAATACATGTTTTTTATTGTTAAGTGCTTTGGTTTTTAGTCAAGACTTACCAGAAAATCCAGAAGAAGGTAAATGTTATGTACGTTGTAAAACTCCAGATATTTATAAAAATGAAACAGTAAATGTAGCTGTTGCTCCTGAATATAAAAAAATAGTATCTCACCCAGCTTCATACAAAACAGTTACTGAAAGAGTATTAATTAGAGAAGCTGGCCAACAAATAACTATTGTTCCTGCTGTTTGGGGTAATGAAGAGGTTACTTATTATGAAAAAGAAGATGGAACAAGACTTGAAATTAAAGACGCAATTTTTAATCATGGTTTTGAAACTGTAGAAACCAAAGCCGCTTCTGCTTCTTGGCAAATGAGTGAAAAAATGCCTGGATGCGAATCTGACAACCCTGATGATTGTAGATATTGGTGTTATAAACCTTCTCCAGCAGAGTTTAAAACAATGCCTGTAGAAAAATTAATAAGCGACGCGCAAGTTGTAAAAGTTACTGTGCCAGGTATAAAAAGAACATATAACAAAAGAGTTATGGTTAAAAAGCCAAAAACTTTAATTGTAGAAACTAGTGCTGAATATAAAACGATTACAAAATCGGTTTTAGTTAAAGATGCTTGGACAGAAGAAGTTGTTGTACCTGCAGTTTACAGATCAATAACAAAACAAATTTTAGTACAAAAAGGAGGGCTAACATCTTGGAAATCTGTTGATTGCACCTTAGTTGACAACACTCCTTTACCTATCAATTGGGATTATTCTAGCGCAACTTTAAATGACGGTGCAAAACGTATTATAGATGCAAGATTATTACCTATTTTAAATACAGGTGTTGCTGTATTTATTGAATCTCATACCGATATGAGAGGTAGTTCTAGTGATAATCAAGATTTATCTGAAAGAAGAGCTAAAGCTGTTACTGATTATTTAATATCTAAAGGCATAAATAGAACTCAACTATATGCAAAAGGTTATGGAGAATCTAGGCTGTTAAATAAATGTTCTGATAATGTAACTTGTTCTGAAGCAGAACACTCTGTTAATAGAAGAACAACTTTTAGAGTTGTAAATCAAAAATAATTTTTTTAAAAAAAAGAAAATTTAAAGCCAAAACAATTTTGTTTTGGCTTTTTTTTAATACATTTAAGAAATAAAGTGACTTTGAAAAAAGATTGTGTCTAAACAATGAATACTAATAATTAAAACTAATTAAAATGAAAAAAATTTTATCAACTGGACTATTTATGATGATTGGCGCTATTGCCTTCTCACAAGCTTTACCACCTAACCCTGAACCAGGAAAATGCTATGTACTTTGTAAAACAGAAGAAGTATGGAAAAACGAAAGTGTATCTATACAAGTTGCACCTGAGTATAAAACAATTGTTACTCACCCTGCTGAATACAAAACTGTTACTGAAAAAGTTTTGATAAAAGAAGCATATAAGCGTTTAGAAGTTGTTCCTGAAGTTTGGGAAACTAAAACAATAACTTATACAGCTAAAGAAGACGCTAATAAATTAAGTGTAATTAAGGCTCGTTTTGGTAAAGATTCTGAAACAGTTGAAACTAAATCTGAATCTGCAGTTTGGCAAATGAGTGATAAAAAACCAGATTGTACTTCTGATGACCCAAATGATTGTAGATACTGGTGTTTTAAACCAGTGCCAGCTGAGTATAAAACAATTCCTTTAACAGTACTTGCTTCTGATGCAACAACAGAATCTACTCCTGTTCCAGGTTTTAACAAAACTTATACTACTAAAGTTATAGCACAACCTCAAACTACAAGAACTATTGAAGTTCCTGCAGTATATGGAAGCATTAAAAAAACAGTTTTAGTAAAAGATGCTTGGAAAGAAGAAGTAACTGTACCTGCAAAATATAAATCTGTATCTAAAGAAGTATTAGTTACTAAAGGAGGTTTAAGTGAATGGAAAGAAGTAAAATGTGAATTAGTAGACAATACTCCTTTACCAATTAACTGGAACTTAGGAAGCGCTACTTTAACTTCTGCTGCTAAAAGAATTATTGACACTAGATTATTACCAATATTAAAAACTGGAGTAGCTGTTGCAATTGAGTCTCATACTGATATGAGAGGATCTAAAGCATCTAACCAAGATTTATCTGAAAGAAGAGCAAATGCTGTAACAAACTATTTAATTTCTAAAGGAATTAGATCTAGCCAATTAACAGGTAATGGTTTTGGAGAGTCTAAGTTATTAAACAGATGTTCTGATGGTGTAACTTGTTCTGAAGCGGAACATGCTAAAAACAGAAGAACTACTTTTAGAGTTGTAAATCAAAAATAATTTTTTACAAAAAAAATCATAAAAAAAACCGAAGCAAATTGCTTCGGTTTTTTTTATAATAAAATTGGATTAATACTTATTAATTACAGATTCAAAGAAAGGGTAATAATACTCGGTTAAAATAACTCCTTTTCTTTGTCCAATTATCTTTTCTTTATCATTAATAACAATCAAAGTTGGAAAAGAGGTCACATTATACTTACTCTTTAAATAGTAATTTTCTTTTAATTTATTTGTTGGTAGTAAATCTACCCTTCTTGGTAAATCTACCTCTAATAAAACTAAACTTTTTTCAGAGAAAGCTTTAAATTTTTCAGTATGAAACAGGTCTCTATCTAAAACTTGACACGGACCACACCAATCTGAACCCGTAAAATAAATTAAAATTGGTTTATTTTCTTTTTTTGATTGTTTTAAAGCCTTTTTATAATTTTCCGACCAATTTAGCACCACTTCACTCTCTATCTCATCTACAGAAGTTACAATATCTTCTTGCGCAAAATTTGTAAATGACACAAAAAAGCAACCAATAAAAAAACTTATAATTTTTCTCATCTTATATTATTTTCTTCAAAAGTATCAAAAATAATACCAATAATAAAACTGTGACTTTATATATTATATTGTGTCAAAAAAACTATGAAGATAACTTTATACTTCTAACAAAAATCAAAAAAAGAAAGCCAATGTATTAACATTGGTTTTCTTGTATATGAACATTAAAAATATCATTAAATTCTTCATTTTTATGATCTAAAAATACAGTTTCAATTTCTATGTAGTTAAGTTTTTTTACTTTACCAAAAAGTCTTGTATAGTCCTTTTCAGTAGTTAAAATTATTTTATCATCTCCTTTAATTGTATTGAATTCATTTTCTATTTTAACAATTTCAGCTTCTGTAAAATTATGATGGTCAGAAAACTCTAAATGTTTAAAGAACACTTCTTTTTCTTCTAAAAAGGTTACCAAAGGCAATGGATTAGCAATACCAGTAATTAATAAAACTTGATACTTTTTTAAATCATTAATATTTATATTTTTTTCTCCAACAATAGTATTAGCATAAGAAATACTTGTAAAAAATACTGGTTTATTAAATTTTAACAATCTGTTTCTAATAACCTTCTGTCTTCTTTTTTCCAAATTCAATGGGCATTTAGTAACAATAATTACATCTGCCCTATTTGCTCCTGATCTACTTTCTCTTAGATTTCCTGTTGGTAACAAATAATCATCAACAAATAAATCGTTAAATTTAGTTAGCAAAATATAAAAACTTCCTTTTATTTTTCTATGCTGAAAAGCGTCGTCCAATAAAATAACATCTTGTTCTTTTTCTGACAATAATTTTTGTACACCCTCTACTCTATTCTCATTAACAGCAACATTAATAGAGCTAAACTTCTTAAAATACTGCAAAGGTTCATCGCCAACATCTTCAAAAGTATGAGAATTATCTACTAAAACATACCCTTTTGTTTTTCGTTTATATCCTCTGCTTAATACAGAAACTTTAAAATTATTCTTTAATAATCTTACTAAATATTCAATTTGTGGAGTTTTCCCTGTTCCTCCAACACTTAAATTACCAACAATTATAATTGGTGTATCAAAAGAAGTTTCTTTTAAAACACCTATATTAAATAAGATATTTCTTATTGATGTAATCAAAAAGTATAAAATTGAAAACGGAAATAATAAAAATCTGAGAAACTTCATTTGCACGAAAATAAGTCATTTTTATGGATTGATAAATGGAAAATGTTAACTTTGACTTTCATACAAATTTTACAAAATGATTGTAAAGGATATTACAAATTATTTAGAGGAACTTGCGCCATTAAATTATGCTGAAGATTTTGACAATGTTGGTCTTTTAGTTGGCAACTATACTACAAAAATAACTGGTATTTTAGTAACTTTAGACACATTAGAGGAAACTGTGAATGAAGCTATTGCTAAAAACTGTAACCTTATTGTTAGTTTTCACCCCATTATTTTTAGTGGATTAAAAAAAATAAATGGGAAGAATTATGTAGAACGTGTTGTGTTAAAAGCAATTAAAAATGACATTGCAATTTACGCAACACATACAGCTTTAGACAATAGTAAAAACGGAGTTTCTGCTAAAATGTGTGAAGTTTTGGGGTTACAAAACCCTAAAATATTAATTCCTAAAAAAGGGATTATCAAAAAACTAACTACTTATGTTTCAGAAAAAGAGGCTCCTGAATTAAGAAAGGTACTTTTTGCTGCAAATACAGGTAGTATTGGAAACTATGATAATTGTTCATTTAATATTTTAGGTAAAGGTACTTTTAGAGGTAATGAAAATTCTAACCCCACTTTAGGAGAAAAAGGTAAACTTCATACAGAAAAAGAGGTAGAAATTTCTATTGTTTTTGAAAGTAAAAATGAAACTGCAATTTTAAAAGCTTTGCAAGAAAATCATCCTTATGAAGAAATTTCATATCAAATTTTAACTACAGAAAATATTCATCAGAATATTGGGATGGGAATGATAGGTGAATTATCAAAAGAAATGAATGAAAACGAGTTTTTAAAGTATCTAAAACAAACCATGAAAACTGATTGTGTACGTCATTCAGCATTAATGAACAAAAAAATTAAAAAAGTTGCCGTTTTAGGAGGGTCAGGAAGTTTTGCAATTTCTAATGCAAAAAGAGCTGGAGCGGATGCTTATGTTAGTTCTGATTTTAAATATCATGATTTTTTTAAAGCCGAAAACAGTATTTTATTGACAGATATAGGTCATTATGAAAGTGAACAGTTTACAAAAAACCTTTTGGTTGATTATCTTACAAAAAAATTCACTAATTTTGCAGTCATTTTATCGCAAAAAAGTACAAATCCAATTTATTATATATAAACATGGCAAAGAAGAAAGAAATTTCGGTTGAACAGAAATTAAGAGCATTATATGACCTACAATTAATCGATTCTAGGATTGATGAAATTAGAAACGTTAGAGGAGAATTACCTTTAGAGGTTGAAGATTTAGAAGATGAAGTTGCCGGTTTAAATACAAGGTTATCTAATTTAGCAGTAGAAGTTACAAATTTAGAAACTGATATAAACAATAAAAAATTGGCTATTGAAGAATCTAAAGAGTTAATGAAAAAATATGATGAGCAACAAAAGAAAGTTAGAAATAACAGAGAATTTGACTCATTAGCTAAAGAAGTTGAATACCAAGAATTAGAAATTCAATTAGCAGAAAAAAGAATCAATGAGTATAAAGCTAAAATTGCTCAGAAAAACGAAGTAATTGATGCAACTAAAGAAAAATTAGCTAAACAAGACCAACATTTAGGTCATAAAAAAGCGGAGTTAGATGCTATTTTAAAAGAAACTGAAAAAGAAGAAAAATTATTAGCAAAAAAATCTGAAGAATTTTCTGAATCATTAGATGCGCATTTATTTGCAGCTTATACTAGAATTAGAAATAAAGTAAAAAACGGTTTAGCTGTTGTTGCTATTGAACGTGGTGCTTCTGGAGGTTCGTATTTTACAATTCCACCACAAGTACAATTGGAAATTGCTAACAGAAAAAAAATTACGATTGACGAACATAGTGGACGTATTTTAGTAGATGCTGCTTTAGCAGAAGAAGAGAAAGAAAAAATTGACAAAATATTTTCTTAATATTATTTCTTCTTTTTACGTTCTAAAATAGCGTTAAACACATAACAACCTAAAAAAGGTAGCAATTTTATATTGCTACCTTTTGTTTTTTTTAAACTCATAATCATTTTATTTTGATTCATTTATATAGAGAATCAACACAAGTTAACTTGTAAAATTAATCTTTTAAATAGAGCGATAATAAGACCCTTAAATATTTCTTTTATATTGTATTTATTAAAAAAAAGATTAAATTTACATAAATAAAAAAATTGATTTACATTATTTTCCCTATCTTAACACGTATTATTTAAATAATATAATTTTAATGATAAAACTTTATAATTATTTAGATTACACAAATCTTAAAAATATTAGAGAAATTTTAGTTTTACCTAAATACAAAAAAACTATATTGTAACTATAAAGTTTGATTAAAAAGAGATTACCTCTAAAAATTATTTAACAAAAAAAGAATTTTGGCTTAGAAATTGATATAAATTTTATTGAAAATATCTTTTGAAATTAAAAATACCAAAAAAGAAATTAGATCGAAAACTAATAATTAATTAAATAACAAAAAAAAATGAAAGCAAAATACCAAAGTGTTTTAGATTTAGGACAAGAATTAGAAATCCAAAACGGTGATGTAAAAGAAGAAAATGGTGTATTACATGTAAATGGTACAGCAAAAAACCAATATGAAAAAAACCTTATTTGGGATAAAATAAAAGAAATTGGTGGAGAAAGCCCTACAGATATTCAAGCAAATATTGAAGTTGCAGACACTACTATTTTTGCAAACCATACTGTTAAAAGTGGAGAAACTTTAGGAGCAATCGCTAAAAAATATTATGGAAGCGCAGGTAAATACACTGCAATCTTTAATGCTAATACGGATGTTTTAAAAAACCCTGATGTAATTCACCCAGGTCAAGAGTTAGTTATTCCTAACTTATAAGAAGGATTATTAAAAAAATTAAAACCCGAAACTATTTTAGTTTCGGGTTTTTTATTTTATAAAAAACCAAGTAATATATCAAAAAAAAAGAACTGTAATCATTGAATAATAAAATTATTATTTATTTAAATATGAATCAAAAACATTATTTTTATACTCAGATAAATAATTAAATGATTAGCAATAAGAAGAAGTTTTTGGTTGAAATTTTAAAAGCAATTATTAAACTTATCATAGCTGGAGTTTTTATTGGATTATTAAAAACATACGATACAATAATTGCATGTATTTTAATACTTAAAATATTTCATAATTTATATAATGAAATTATTAAACCCAAAACGAACAAAAACTGGATTTTACTTAAAGGGATGCTTTTAACTGGCTTTGGTGGTATAGTAGGAGAAACTTGGGGTGTTTCTAATAATTATTGGGAATATCATGAAGTAAATAGAGAATTACCTTTATGGCTACCATTTGCTTGGATGTTAGCTTTTCATTATTTATATAAATTAGAAAGAAATTTAATTCCGCTTTTAACAAATCAATCTGCTAAAAACAAAATATTTTTAGCCATAATTTTAGCATTAATATTACCTGCTTTTGGCGAGGTAATTACAATAGAGTTAGGAGTTTGGACTTATTATTGGCCTTACCAACTTTTAGGAGTTCCTTTATACGCCTTTATATGTTTAGTTTTTGTACATATGTTGGTGTATACCATTTTACATTTTGTTTGTAAAAAATGGAATATTAAAGACATTGTTTTTAGTTAAAACGTCCAACAAGCAATTCTTGTAACTTTGTTTCCTTGACTCATTGGAATTACTTTAAATTCTTTAACACCTAGTTTTTTTGATGATTTTTCTAAACTTTCTACATTTTCTTTTTTAGAAACTAAACTAGTAAACCATTTACTAGATTTTTTGTACAAAGAACTTTCATATAAATAATTGTGCAAAAATGCTTTTTCGCCTCCAACGTACCACAATTCATTATTGTTTCCTGAAAAATTTCTAACAGCATTATTACCTAAATTCTTATTCTTACGCTTATTTGCCCCTTGTGCTTCTTCTGCAGATTTAAAAAATGGGGGATTGCACATAATAGCGCTAAACAAATCATCTTCTTTAATAATATCTTTTAGTATTTGCTGTTCATTAAATTGCTGACGAAGCTTAATTTTAGCCTCTAAATTATTATCATCAATTATATCTTGAGCTGTATCTAAAGAATCTAAATCAATATCTGTGGCAACAAAACTCCAATTATATTCTGCTACACCTAATAATGGATAAATACAAGTTGCTCCTGTTCCAATATCTAAAACAGTTACCTCTTCTTCTAAAGAAAGTAAATCTGCTAAATGATGAATATAATCTAATCGTCCAGGAATTGGTGGGCATAAATTTTCATCAGGAAAATCCCAATTAGTAATTTTATCATAAGTAAATAACAATGCTTTATTAAGCTCTTTAACAGATTCAGGATTAGAAAAATCTATACTTAAAGAATCAAATTTTGTTTTAATAACAAACTCTTTTAGGCTAGGATTTTTAATAATTAAATCATCAAAATTATAACCTTTTAAAAACTTATTTTTGGAGTGAAGTTGTTTTTCTTTCATTTATTTTTATCTACTTACAGCCATAATAGCTTGCACTCCAAATCTACAACAATAATTATAGAGTTAAAATTGTAAACTCTAAATGAAGTGGTTTTAAAGATGATTTTAAATTATTGATAAAAGAATTTCCATACTCCAAATAATATTCAGAAAAATTACGCTGACGTTCTTCTAAACTTTGATTTGGTAGCAATTGGTTCTGCAACTCAGTTATTCTTAAAACTAAATCACTTTGCCTTCTCTTTTCAGCAATCAATAAACGTTTTTCTAGTTTTTTTAGTCCTTTAATTTGTTTATTCTCTTGTGCATTTACAGCATTTAAAAAAGAGATATCTGTTTTTTTTGCAACCTCTTTTAATTCTAAAAATTGAGTTTCTAAAAAAGAAATTTTATCGTTAAAACTAATTTTAATATCAGAATTTTCTATAACTTTTTTACTAATTAAGTTGTGCTGATTTAAAAATATTTCCTCTTTATCTATATTTAGATTTTGTAATTTTTTTTCTTGTTTTTGAGTAACAAGTTGCACTGAATTTCTTAGCAATAAAATAGGAAAAGGAACATTCACTTTCTCAAAATAGGCCTTTAATTCAAACCAATAAGCCATCTCTCCACCACCTCCAACATAACAAAGGTTTGGTAAAATAACCTCTTGATACAAAGGCCTCATAATTACATTAGGAGAAAATGCTTGAGGATTCTTTTCAACTTCATTTAAAATTTCTGCTTTTGTGAATGAAATATCAGTATTATTAACCTTATAATTACCGTCTTCAAAAATGATACGCTCTCTAAAATCATCACCTAAATAAAATAAATTTATTTCTCTAGGATTTACTTGTATCTTATACTCTTTCTCTAACTCCAAAATTGATTTTGACACTTCTTTATAAGAGGTTTCATTTTCTAATTCATCTTTTACAAATGGCGTAAATAATTGTTTTAGTTGAAAATCATCTCCATCAACAATTACTAAACCAAAGTCTCTAAATAACTCATTTGCAATAAAACGAGTAGCATCTGCTAATTTTTTATGCTTTAAATAAGCATCAGAAAATAGGCTTTTTAAATACTTAGCATTTTTAGAGTTTCCTAAGTGATTTGAAAAAACTTCAAAAACATCCTCTAAACCTTCTGTTGAGAAACGCCCAACAGCTCCACCATCCCCCCTATTCCATTGCACTTTTTTGCCATCAAAATTAAAATAATTAATTTCATCAAAATCATGATCTTCTGTTGCCATCCAATAAATTGGAACAAAATTTTGTTCGGGAAATTTTTCTGATAATTCTTCACATAAGTTAATCGTAGAAATTATTTTATATAAAAAATATAAAGGTCCTGTAAATAAATTAAGCTGATGACCTGTGGTTATCGTAAAGGTATTTTGCTGTTTTAAAAGCTCTATTTTTTCTAAAGTTTTCTTAGAAGCATCAACGTTTTTATATTGATTTTTTAAAGCATCAACCAACGTTAACCTTGTTTGTAACCTATATGATTTTTGCTTTTCTTCAATTTGATTATGAAAACCTGCAATGTCTGTAAAATTATTATAAAAAGGTTTTAATCCATCATTTTTTTCTAAATAATGATGCATTGTTTTTGAAAAAAAACCTGTTTTTTGAAATGGTATATGTGTTACTTTCATAATTTAAGAACACAGTTTTGGCAACAATCAGAATCTGATATACAATTCATGTAGTTTGATTAATTTTTGATAAAAATACGAATATTTTAAGCTTTGTCGTAAATTCAAAATCAATCTAACAAATTTTTAACTTGTTCATCATTTATCAACTTTTTATAGTAGAATTTATTCATTACTTTTGATGAAAATCAAACTAAACTTCATGAAAATTAAATCAATTTTACTATTATTTTTTTTAACTTTTGGAACTGTTTTTTCTCAATCAATAAAATCACCATCAGAATTTTTAGGTTATGAAATTGGTAGTCGTTTTACAAGACACCATAAAGTTGTTGACTATTTTAAATACGTAAGCAACAAAACATCTAATGTAAAACTAGAAAAATACGGAGAAACAAACGAACACAGACCTTTGTATGTGAGTTATATTTCATCACAAGAAAACATTGATAACCTAGAAAGCATTAGAAAATCTAATCTTTCTCAAACTGGAATTTTAGAAGGAAAACAAGAAAATAAAATTGCAATTGTTTGGTTAAGTTATAATGTTCATGGAAATGAAGCATCAAGCACAGAAGCTTCAATGTTAACATTATATAAATTATTAACTACAAAAAAAGATTGGTTAAAAAACACTATTGTAATTATTGATCCTTGTATAAATCCTGATGGTAGAGATCGATATGTAAACTGGTTTAATCAAGTAAAAAGTACTCCTTTTAACATTATTCAAGATGCTAAAGAACATCATGAACCTTGGCCAGGAGGAAGACCAAATCATTATTTATTTGATTTAAATAGAGATTGGGCTTGGGCAACTCAAGTAGAATCTCAACAAAGAATTAAAATTTACAACAAATGGTTGCCTCATATTCATGTAGATTTTCACGAACAAGGTATAAATAACCCTTATTATTTTGCGCCAGCGGCAGAACCTTTTCATGAAGTAATTTCTGATTGGCAACGTGATTTTCAAACACAAATTGGAAAAAACCATGCAAAATATTTTGACAAAGAAGGTTGGTTATATTTTACTAAAGAGAGTTTTGATTTACTATACCCGAGTTATGGAGATACTTACCCAACATTTATGGGAGCAATTGGTATGACCTATGAACAAGCAGGACACGGCAAAGCTGGATTGGGTATAAATACTGATGAAGGAGAAGTTTTAACTTTAAAAGACAGAGCAATTCATCACATGACAACTGGCTTGTCTACTGTTGAAATTTCATCAAAAAATGCCGAAAAACTAAATAATAATTTTAAAAAATTCTTTGACAATAAGAATTTAACATATAAAAGTTATGTACTTAAAAATGAAAATCAAGACAAAACTGATAGATTAAAAAAATTATTAGACAAACATGAAATTAAGTACGAATATGCTAATAATGGAACTGTAAAAGGATACATTTATAACACACAAAGGGAAGGTAAATTCAATACAAATAAAGGAGATTTAGTTATTCATACAAATCAACCAAAAGGAAAAATGGTAAAAGTTTTGTTTGAACCAAAAGCAAAATTAGCAGATTCTTTAACGTATGATATTACCGCTTGGTCTTTGCCTTATGCTCATGGTTTTAATTCTGTTGCATCAAAATCAAAAGTTAATTCTTCGCAAAATACAGATCAAAAAAACATAAATAATTTTATTGATAAAAATGCTTACGCATATATTTTAAAATGGAATAGTTTAGACGACGCGACCTTTTTAAGTGAAATACTTCAAGCTAATATAACACCCCGTTTTACTGAAAAAGATTTTTCAATTGATAGTAAATCATATAAAAAAGGAACTATTATTGTATTAAGAAACGATAATAAAACAAGTGATTTTGATGAAAAACTAATTAAAATTGCAGATAAAAATAAAAGAAGTTTACAATCAGTTTCTACTGGTTTTGTTTCAAAAGGTGTAGATTTTGGTTCTTATTCTGTAAAACCAATTAACAAACAAAAAGTAGCTTTACTTTCTGGTGAAGGAACATCATCATTAAGTTTTGGAGAGATATGGCACTTTTTTGAAACCGAATTAAAGTACCCAGTTACTATTTTAAATTCAGACTATTTTAGTCGTGTAGATTTTTCTAAATATGATGTTATTATAATTCCAAATGGCTATTACAATAGTGTTTTAAACAAAAAAACGTTAAACAAACTAAAAACCTGGGTACAATCAGGAGGAACAGTTATTGCTATTGGAAACGCCTTAAACAGTTTTGCTAATAAAGAAGGTTTTGCATTAAAACGCAAAGAATCTAAAAAAGATTCTACAAAAAACAACTTAACACCTTATGCAGAAAGAGAGCGTAAAAATGTTGCTAATTTAATTACTGGGAGTATTTTTAAAAGTAAAGTAGACACTACTCATCCGTTAGCTTTTGGTTACAATAATAATTATTATTCTTTAAAATTAAGTGGATCTACTTATGAGTATTTAAAAAGTGGTGTTAATGTAGCTTATTTTGATGAATCTGCAATAAGCGTTTCTGGTTATACAGGTAGTAAAGCAAGAAAAAATATACCAAAATCTTTGTTATTTGGAGAAGATCAAATAGGAAGAGGAAGTATTATTTACATGGTTGATAATCCTTTATTTAGGTCTTTTTGGGATAATGGAAAGTTATTTGTTGCAAATGCAGTTTTCTTTTTAAACTCAGATAAATTGAAATAATATTAAATGCCTCAATTGTTTTAAAAACTCGTGAAGCTAGAATATCATAAAACTAAAAAATCGCTCTTTTGAGCGATTTTTTAGTTTTAATTATTAGCCTTTTTTTGATGTAAGGGCACTGGTTTTATTTGTTTCTTTACTGGAACACCATATAAATCATAATCTCCAGCTTCATGAATTTTAACATCAATAAACTCTCCAATTTTAATATAATTTTCTCTTGCATCAACTAAAACATCATTATCTACATCTGGTGAATCAGATTCCGTACGACCATAAAAATATTCGCCATCTTTTCTGTCAAATAAACATTTAAACGTTTTACCTACCTTAGCTTGATTCAATTCCCAAGAAATTTGAGATTGAATTTCCATAATCTCATTTACTCTTTTAAACTTAACATCCGCAGGTACATCGTCTTCTAAAACATAAGCACCAGTATTTTCTTCATGAGAATATTCAAAAGCACCTAAGCGTTCAAAACGCATTTCTTCTACCCAATCTTTTAATTCTTGAAACATTTCTTCAGTTTCACCCGGGTAACCAACAATTAACGTAGTTCTAATTGCCATTTCCGGAACAACTTCTCTAAACTTATGAATTAACGCTGTTGTTTTTTCATGAGTTGTTCCTCTTTTCATCGATTTTAACAAGTCCGTATTAATATGCTGTAATGGAATATCTAAATAATTACAAACTTTTGGCTCACGTTTCATTACCTCTAAAACGTCCATAGGAAAACCAGTTGGAAAAGCATAATGCATTCTTACCCACTCAATTCCATCTACTTTTACTAACGCTTCTAATAATTGTGCTAAAGCTCTTTTTTTGTAAATATCTAAACCATAATAGGTTAAATCTTGGGCAATTAGCATAATTTCTTTAATTCCTTTTTCTGCTAATTTTGTTGCTTCAGTAATAATATCTTCAATTGGTGTAGATCTGTGTTTTCCTCTCATTAAAGGAATTGCACAAAAAGAACAAGGTCTATCACAGCCCTCTGCAATTTTTAAATATGCATAATGTTTTGGTGTGGTTGTTAACCGTTCTCCAATTAATTCATGTTTATAATCTGCTTCTAAAACCTTTAATAAATTAGGTAAATCGTGCGTACCAAAATATTGGTCTACATTAGGAATTTGCTCTCCTAAATCTGGTTTATAACGTTCACTTAAACAACCAGAAACAAAAACTTTATCAATTTCTCCCGCTTCTTTTCTATTTGCGTAATGTAAAATTGTATCAATACTTTCTTCTTTAGCTTTACCAATAAAACCACAAGTATTTATTACAACAATATTTCCATCATCATTTTCATCTTCATGTACCACATTTTTACCATTAGCTTTTAACTGTCCCATTAAAACTTCACTATCGTAAATATTTTTAGAACACCCTAAAGTAACAACGTTAATCTTATTTTGTTTGATGGTTTTTGTACGCATATTATTTTTCTTAATAGACTGCAAAGATACAGCTTAATTAAAGTTTTTTCTCATTTTGATAAAAAGTAATTAATCCGCTTTTTAAGCAATATTTTAACCATAAAATCTTCAGCAAAAAAACAAAACGTTTAGTAATATTTTTTATAAAAACCTAATTAATGTATCTTGTTGTGCTTTCTAAAGCTAGAAATTATGAATGATAATAAAATACTTAGTTATATAAAAAATGTATTAGAAAACATGCCAATTGACTGGTTAAATCTAACTACACATAGATTAGATATTTATAATGAAAAGTTAGCAAAAACTGATTTTCTAAATCAATTTGAAAATTTATTTACCAACAATAACTTTACATTAAGTTCTTTAAATAAACTACCAACAGCTTATGATTACATAAGATTAGGACATCCAATATCTTCAATTTTAGAGTGGACATTTGCAAGTTTACATCAAATAAAATCAGAAAACGTAATCAGTTTTTCCTCGCAAACAATTCCTATTTTAGCAGTTTTAAGAAAAAATCTATTAGAAAATAAAAACACTCAAATATTATTTTCTGATGAATTACCAACTTTTTTTGACACAGAGATCTTAAAAAGTGTTTATGGTTATCAATTTGAATTTAAGAAGATAGATTCTGAAAATGACATTTCAAAATTTGATGGAAGTACCATTTTTATTTCTCAACAAAAAAAAATCTCCCTTAATAATTTAAAATCTAATATTGATTTTTATATAAATATATATACAGATTTAGGAAGTATTATATTGGTAAACGGAGAAAAAAACAAAAAATATATTTCTGAAATACAACACGTTAGAAGAAGAGAAACAATTTCAATGACTCCTGAAAATTCTTTAATAGCTCTTAATTCTTTAGTACAGAACACTTCTTTTAAAATCAATAAAAATAATATTGATTTAAATAAAAAAAGTGTTTTAAATTCTATTACAAAGATTACTGAAGCTCCTACAAAACCAATAATTGGTTCTAGTGGCTTATCAATTCAATATGCAATTATGATGGGATTAGTACATCATGCAAAAGAAAATCATCCAGAAAAAGACATTAAATTCATAGTTCCGCCTAACTGTTATGGAGGTACAAATGACCAAGCAAGAAGAGTTGCCGCGTGTATTAAAAATGTTGAAGTTGTAAATTTACCAGTTGATGGCGATAATGATATGGTACAAAGTATTGATACTGTTTTAACAAAAATTGCAAGCGAAAATGCGATACCTTATATTATTACAGAGATTCCTACAAATCCAAGGGTAGAAGTTCCTAATTTAATAAAATTAGAAAAAGCTTTAAGTAAAAAACGTACAACAGAAACCGGTAAAAATGCAATTGATCCTGTATTTATTTTAGATCAAACATTTTGTCCAAACTTTCATTTTTTAGGTGATGATGGAATATTATCTTCTGTTAGAACTCTTTCTTATGCTAGTGGGTCTAAGTTTCCAAGTGGTGGAAAATGCACTGCTGGTTATTTAGTTGGTAATAAAAAAACAAATACTTTAATAGAAAAAATAGCATTGCATTTATCAATTTGTAATAACGAAGCTACACAGCTTCAATATGAAATTTTGGCAAAACAATTGCCTTCTATGAACCAAAGAATTAAAGATGCTTATAAGAACACGCGTAAATTTGTAAACTTTATTCGAGAGAGTTTACCAACTGCAAAAATAAATTTTGTTTCAGAAGAGTTAGCAAAACAAGGTTTTACACCATCTGTTTTTTCTTTAGATTTACCTACGAAAGGAAATACACCAGAAGAAAAAGAAGTTTATAAAAGAGAATTAAATCATAAATTAATAAATTTAATGATTACAAAAATCCCTAATGAGAGTAAACATTGTGTTAGCTACGGGCAACTAAAAGGCTGTTATTGGACCATACCTGCCACCTCAACACAAGGAACTACAAAAGAAGGAGACAAAGATTATATTGCTCGTGTTTCACTTTCTCCTAATTGGGATTTTGAACTCCATAAAGAAGTATTTTTGGAATTCGTTGAAGGAATTTAGTTTTACTTAATACTTCTTCCTCTAGCATTTAATATAAATTTTATTACCTCGTGCTTACCTCCTAAAATTCTCCAAGACTTTCTTAGTCGATAATTATTTACTAAATTAGTTGCTAAAACATGCTACAAAGTATATGCAAATTCGTTATAAAAAATTAAAGCTACAAAAAAATAAAATGCATTTTACAAATAATATTTTATCATTCTTTTTGAGTATTTTAATATCTCTAGTTTTAATTCAATGCAAAACAATTAATAAAAAAAATAACTTAGAAAATATAAAAAAACCAACTTTAACCACTAAGCAAGATAAGAGATTTAAAGAATACTATACTTCTGGAGAACTTAAAACTGAAGGGCAACATTTTGAAAATAAAAAAACTGGCAAATGGGTTTCATATTACGAAAATGGTGAAACTAAATCTATCAGAAACTATAAAGATGGTAAATTAGACGGTTATCAAAAAATGGATTACTCCCAAGTTTTATATATGGAAGGGATATCTAAAAATGGACAAAAAACTGGAACCTGGAAAAGTTTTTTAAAAGAAAATAATCAACTAAAATATTTAAAAAAATTTGATGATTTTGGAAACGCAACTGGAGAATGGAAAGGTTATTATGATAGTGGAGAGCTAAACTTTGTTGAAAATTACCTCAACAATAAACCCTACGGAGAACAAACAAAATATTTTAAAAATGGAAATATAAGTAGTCGGGGAGAAAAAAGAAACGGTAAAAATGATGGAATTTGGGAATATTATTATGACAATGGAAATATACTTTGTGAAAGAGAATTTAAGAATGGGGTAGATAATGGAAAATATGTACAGTATTTTAAAAATGGTAAAATTCATAAAATAGGAACTTATAAAAATTTCAAAAAAGTAGGTACTTGGAAAATCTACAATGAACAAAGCGATTTAATAGAAACTGTTAAATATGAAAATTAAGATCCAAAAAAGATCATTAAAATAAAAAAATGCCATCAACATATATAATTAATCACTAATAATCACCGATTTTATTCCCCACTCAATTTATTTAAAAAATTAGTTTATAGAAATACGAAACTAATCATATACAAAAAAGAGCCAATTAAGAGACATCCAACTACAAATTAGAAAAAAGATGTATATTCTATTAAGAACAATCTTTACAATAATTATGATTTTTAATATATATAGCATAAATGCACAACAAGATGTGTATATAGAATATTATAATAATGGTGGGCTTAAAGTAATTGGGTTTAAAAATAGTAAAGGCATAAATTATGGAGAATGGATTTACTATAGAAAAAATGGTTCTATAAATATGGAATTAATTTTTAGCAAACTAGGCAAACCAAAAGGGCCTTTTAAAATGTATTACCAAAACGGACAATTGCAGACCAAAAGTAATTATTCTGGAAAAGGTTTTTATGAAATGGAAGGCAATTATGAAGACTACTATAAAAATGGGCAACTAAGATCTATTGGAGTCTACAAAAAAAACAAAACCATTGGTAAATGGGTAAATTATTTTGACAATGGTCAAATTGAATCTCATACAGAATATACAAATGAAGGTGTCATTCAAAAAAATACTGCATACTTTAAAAATGGTCAATTACGACTTGACGCTCGATATAACAAAAATGGAGATTTTGTAGGTAAATTAATTATTTACTATAATAATGGTCAAATACGTACAAAACAACAATATGATGATTTTGGAAATAAAATAGGTACATATGAATCCTATTATCCAAATGGAAAATTAATGGAAACAGGAGATTATGCTGGTGTAGATTATTTTCAGAAAAAAGGAGATTGGAAAACATATCATAAAAATGGTCAACTAAAAACGAAAATTACATATAATAATAAAGGAGAGCGTATAGGTGATATAATACATTATGAAGAAAAATAAAGTTGTCTATAATTTAACTCATAAAAAACTCCTTTTCTAAACTTAGAAAAGAAGTTTTGAATTTTATAATTATCTACCAACGAATAATAACACTACCCCAAGTAAATCCACTACCAAAAGCAGCTAAAACAACCAAATCATTGTCTTTTATTTTACCAAGTTCCCAAGCTTCAGTTAAAGCTATAATTACAGAAGCAGCAGTTGTGTTTCCGTATTTCATAATATTATTATACACCTTATCATCAGATAATTGAAATTTCTTTTGAATAAATTGTGCGATACGTAAATTCGCTTGATGTGGTATTAACATATCAATATCTTCCTTTTGTAAATCATTTGCTTGTAAGCCTTCCATAATCGCTTCAGAAAAACGACCAATGGCATGTTTAAATACAAATTGCCCATTCATATGAGGAAAATAAGTTTGATCTTCAGGATCATTCGCTTCCATAATTTCTGGAACCCAACGTTGTGTAGATGGGCCTTCTAAAACCAATTCTTTAGCATGTTTTCCTTCGGAATGTAAATGAGAAGATAAAATACCTTTTCCTTTTTCTTCACTTCTAGATAAAACAGCAGCTCCTGCCCCATCTCCAAAAATTACTGTAACACCTCTACCTCTAGTAGAACGTTCTAAACCTCCAGAGTGATTTTCTGATCCAATAACCAAAATGTTTTTATACATTCCTGTTTTAATAAATTGATCTGCAACAGACATCGCATAAATAAAACCAGAACATTGGTTACGCACATCTAATGCTCCAATTGTAGGCATATCTAACATATCTTGTACTTGTACCCCACCACCAGGAAAGTACATATCTGGACTCAAAGTTGCAAAAACAATAAAATCGATATCATCTTTTGTTAAACCAGATCTTTCTATAGCTATCCTTGCAGCTTTTGCACCCATTACGGCAGTTGTATCTCCTGTTTTTGGGTCTATCCACCTACGCTCTTTTATTCCTGTTCTTTCTTGAATCCATTCATCTGATGTATCCATAAACCCCTTTAAATCGTTGTTACTAACAACATTTTCAGGAACATAATACCCAAGACCCGTAATTTTTGAATTATACATAATATATTGTGTGTAGTTTTTATTTTATCTGTAAAGTTGAACTATCAAACATACTAATTAATTTATACCTTTACAAAAGTAACTCTTCAAATATGAAAACAAACATTATGAATAGAAATACCTTTTATCAATTTCATCTAAAGCAAAGCTTTTTCTAGGAATTTCTACTCCAGTTTCTTAAAAAGAAAAAACTATTGTAAAAACAAATCACTTTTAACCTGAGTTCAATTAATATTAAGTAAGTTAAAAGCCTCATCAGAAATGTTGACGCTTTTTTATGTCATCTTGTCACAAAACTTCTTTTGGTATTTTTTTTGACTATTGATTAATCATCAATAATAAAATTAAACAAAAAACATATAAAATGGCAAAAGGAAACATTAATGTATCTGTAGAAAATATTTTTCCGCTGATAAAAAAATTCTTGTATTCTGATCACGAAATCTTTTTACGTGAATTGATTTCTAATGGAACAGATGCAACTACGAAACTAAAACACTTAATTTCTATAGGTGAAGCAAAAACTGAATTAGGGGATGCTAAAATTGAAATTAGTATTGATAAAGATGCGAAAACATTAACAATAAAAGATCAAGGTTTAGGAATGACAATGGATGAAGTTGAAAAATACATCAACCAAATTGCATTTTCTGGAGCTGAAGAATTTTTAGAAAAATATAAAGATGATAAAAACGAAACTGGTGTTATTGGGCATTTTGGTTTAGGTTTTTATTCTGCTTTTATGGTTGCCGATAAAGTAGATTTAATTTCAAAGTCTTTTAAAGATGAACCTGCTGCTCATTGGACTTGTGATGGCTCTCCTCAATACACGCTAGTAGAACACGACAAATCTGACAGAGGAACTGAAATTATTTTACATATTGCAGAGGATTCTTTAGAATTTTTAGAAGAAGGAAAAATTAGAGGTTTATTAACAAAATACAATCGTTTTAACCAAGTGCCAATTAAGTTTGGAACTAAAAAAGTAAACGATCCTACTCACGAGCCAAAAACCACAAAAGACGCTGAAGGCAAAGAAACTACTGAGCCACACAGACAAATTGAAGTAGATGACATCATTAATAATACAAACCCTGCTTGGACAAAAGCACCTGCAGATTTAAATGATGAAGATTATACCAATTTCTATAGAGAGTTGTATCCAATGCAGTTTGAGGAATCATTATTCCACATACACTTAAATGTAGATTATCCTTTTAACTTAACAGGAATTTTGTTTTTTCCAAAGTTGAGCACTTCTATGGATATGCAAAAAGATAAAATACAATTGTATCAAAACCAGGTGTATGTAACTGATAATGTAGAAGGTATTGTACCCGACTTTTTACAAATGTTAAAAGGTGTTATAGATTCTCCAGACATTCCTTTAAATGTGTCTCGTTCTTATTTACAAGCTGATGGGGCTGTGAAGAAAATATCAGGTTACATTACTAAAAAAGTTGGCGATAAATTAGCTTCTTTATTCAAAAAAGACAGAGCAGATTTTGAAACTAAATGGAACGATATTAAAGTAATTATCGAATATGGAATGTTATCGGAAGATAAATTCTTTGACAAAGCCAAAAAGTTTGCTTTATACCCAACAGTTGCTGATACTTTTTTCACTTTTGATGAATTAATCGAAAAAACAAAAGATGCTCAGACTGATAAAGACGGTAATCATGTAATTTTATATACTTCTCACAAAGAAGCTCAACACAGTTATATTGAAGCTGCAACAGCAAAAGGTTATGAAGTTTTAGTTTTAGATTCTCCAATTATTTCTCATTTAATGCAGAAATTAGAAGGTGGTGATGCTAAAATTAAATTTACAAGAGTTGATGCAGATTTTATTGATAATTTAATCAAAAAAGAAGATGCAGCTATTTCTAAATTATCTGATGAAGAAAAAGAAACATTAAAACCAATTATTGAAGCTGCAGTTCCTAAAGAAACTTACACGGTTCAGTTAGAAGCAATGGATTCTGATGCTTCTCCGTTTATAATTACAGTACCAGAATTTATGCGTAGAATGAAAGAAATGCAAGCTTCTGGTGGTGGAGGTGGAATGATGGGAATGGGTAATTTTCCTGATATGTACAATTTAGTGGTAAACACAAATAGTCCATTAGTTTCTGATATTTTAAATAATAAAGATGAAGTAGCACAGAAACATTTAATTTCACAGGCTTTTGATTTAGCAAAATTATCTCAAAACCTTTTACATGGTAAAGAGTTAACAGACTTTATTAAACGTTCTTACGAATTAATAAAATAGCAATACAGTTGCTTTAAATATTAAAGCCTCTTTGTTAACACAAAGAGGTTTTTAATTTAATAAAATATCTATAAACTAATTTATAATGCAACTAAAACATCTTTTTGTTTTTCTACTTCTTTTAGTAATTTCTGTTGCAGAGTCTACTGTTTATTCTCAAGAAAGTTCTTCTAGTTATTATCAATCATCAAAATTAATTTATAAAGATAAGTTTAGTGCTAAAAACACCAAACACATTGTTTTTAATGATAATCTTATTTCCGAAAAACATTTTCTTACTTTTTTCTTTCCTTTAATTGATATCAAAAGTGAATTTCAAAAACAAATTCAATTGATCATCAAACTTCAAAAGCAATTGTATCAAAAAATTGCTTTACTTAACCACAAACATATTTTCTTAATACATAAAATTACTTTAAGCAATTACTTTTCTAATTTATACAAAGCTTAGAATAATATGCTGGTTCTTGGCAGATACTGAAAAGCATAAAATGATAGTACAAATACTTCATCACTTATCATTATTAATATGTATAAAAATAAAAAATGTTTAGAAAAACCTAAACAAATTCTAAATTGGCTAAAAATAAAATTTTTAATAATTATTACTGCTTTTATGCTTGGTATATCAAATTCAATAAGCAGTAAATGCAAATCATTTTTTGGAAATCAACCAATAATAGAACAACAAGATAAAAAAGATTAGTTTTCTTTTTATTTAAATGACATACCTTTTTAAACCTCTTTATTATCATAAAGAGGTTTAATTTTTGTTTTAACAATTTTTAATTTCCCTAAATAAAAAGTAACTTTAACCTTTTAAAATAAACAGATTACTCATTTGTCTTTTTTAAACAGTTTATTTTAAGTTAGGTTTGAAATGAACTTTAAAACAAATTATCATGAAAACAACAAAATTAGTATCAACAAAAAAATCTAGTTTTTTAATCTTAGGATTATTTTTCTCTTTATTTTTTACTTCAAATATGAAAGCCCAAGAAATAAAAATAGAAGGTATTATTAAAGGTAAAAACTTTGAAAAAACTGAAACTTTAAATGGCGCCAACATTTTTTTACAAGGATCAAAAACAGGAACTACATCTAATAAAAAAGGCGTATTTACTTTTCCTAAAAAATTAAAAATAGGTGATATTTTGGTATTCTCTTACTTGGGCTATGTCACAAAAAAAATAAAAATAACCAAAAACTCTACTTTTTTAAATATTACTTTAACGGAAGATGAAAATCAAATGTTAGGCGCTATAAACACTAATAAACGCTACAAATCTAAACGTAATTAATAATAACTATTAATGCAAAAGTTTAGATTCTTATTCCTCTTACTTTTTGTAAAAGTTTGTTTTTCTCAACAATCAGACTTTAATCATATTAATTTTAATAAAGCAGATTATATTGCAAAATCTTACAAAAGTAAGAGGATTTTAGAACTCAATAAAATTACTTTTGACCTCACAAAAAATCTAGAAACTGATGTAGAAAAAGTACGTGCTATCTATATTTGGATTTGTAACAATATTGCAAATGATTTTAGATTGTATTCTTTGAATGAGCTAAAGAGAAAACGTTATAAAAACGACTCTATAAAATTAGATAATTGGAACTCTAAATTCAAAAAAAAGCTATTTAAAAAATTACTTCGAAAAAAAAGAACTATTTGTACAGGCTATGCATACCTATTAAAAGAAATGTGTAATGTTATTGGTATAGAATCTAAAATTGTAAATGGAATTGGAAGAACAAGTACTGTAGATTTGTCTAACATAAAAATGCCAAATCACACTTGGAATGTTGTTAAATTAAATAGTAAATGGTACTTATGTGACCCTACATGGTCTACAGGTATTTCGTTTCCTGATGATGGTAAATTTCAATTTAAATACAATAATGGTTATTTTTTAACGGAACCAAATCTTTTTTTTCTAAATCATTACCCTATTGAGCAAAAATATTCATTACTAAATATAGAGAATTCAACTTTTTCAAAATTTTTAGAATTTCCTATTTTATACGGTGAAGCTTTTAATATTCTAAAAAAACAAATCTACCCTACTAAAATGCATCATACTTTACAAAAAAATGAAGTATTTACATTTCAATATTTAATAAAAAAACAAATAGATTTGAATAAAATAAAGTTTGTAATTTACAATGGATTAGAAGAAAAAAACTATACACCAAAAATAGAGTTACAAAATAATATCTTAACTTTAAAACATATTTTTAAAAGTAAAGGTTTCTTTGATTTTCATTTATATATTAATAATGAAATAATTTCAACTTATACTTTTAAAATTACAAAATAGATTTTATGATCAAATTTCATCTATAAAAAAAGCCTCCAAACAGGAGGCTTTTTTAATTACACTAATTTCTTAGCGTTTTTTACTTTTTGTTTTGTAAGTGCAATTTCAATAACCTGTTTCATTTCTGTAACATAATGAAAAGTCAATCCTTTTAAATAAGATTCTTTAATTTCTAAAATATCTTTCTCATTATCTTTACACAAAATTATTTCTTTAATATTTGCTCTTTTTGCAGCCAATATTTTTTCTTTAATTCCACCAACTGGTAATACTTTACCTCTTAGGGTAATTTCGCCAGTCATCGCTAATTTATTTTTTACTTTACGTTGCGTAAAAGAAGACACTAAAGAAGTTAACATTGTAATTCCTGCACTTGGTCCATCTTTTGGAGTTGCACCTTCAGGGACATGAATATGCACATTAAACTTTTCTAAAACTTCTGGTTTTATGCCAAATTCTACTGCATTAGATTTTATAAACTGTAAAGCAATTGTTGCAGATTCTTTCATAACAGTTCCTAAATTTCCTGTTATAGAAAGTGTTCCTTTCCCTTTTGATAAAATAGATTCTATAAATAAAATATCGCCTCCAACCCTTGTCCAAGCTAAACCAGTAACAACACCAGCAACATCATTATTTTCAAATTTATCTCTATTTCTTGGTGTTCCTAAAATATCTTCTACTTTTTCAGATGATAAATTAATTTCATATTCTTCTTCTAATGCAATACTTTTTGCTGCAAAACGAACTACTTTAGCTACTTGCTTTTCCAAACCACGTACACCAGATTCACGAGTATAACCTTCAACAATTTGTTCAATCTGTTTTTTACCTAATTTTAAATCTTTAGGTGTTAAACCATGTTCTACTAATTGTTTTGGTAATAAATGTCTTTTAGCAATTTCTACTTTTTCTTCAATGGTATAACCAGTAACATTTATAATTTCCATTCTATCACGTAAAGCCCAAGGAATCTGGCCTAAATTATTGGCTGTTGCAATAAAAAGTACTTTAGACAAATCATAACCTACCTCTAAATAATTATCATAAAAAGCTTCATTTTGTTCAGGGTCTAAAACTTCTAACATTGCAGATGAAGGGTCACCTTGATGACTTTGACCTAATTTATCAATTTCATCTAAAACAAAAACAGGATTAGACGTACCCGCTTTTTTCAAATTCTGAATTAAACGCCCAGGCATAGCGCCAATATAGGTTTTTCTATGACCTCTAATTTCTGCTTCATCACGCAAACCACCTAAAGACATTCTAACATATTTACGTCCTAAAGCTTCTGCTACAGATTTTCCTAATGAAGTTTTACCAACTCCTGGAGGCCCGTATAAACAGATAATTGGAGATTTCATATCGTTTCTTAACTTTAAAACAGCTAAGTGCTCAATGATTCTTTCTTTTACTTTTTCTAACCCAAAGTGGTCTTTATCTAATACTTTTGTTGCATGTTTTAAATCGAATTTATCTTCTGAAAAAATTCCCCAAGGTAATTCTAACATCAACTCTAAATAACTTCTTTGTACGCCAAACTCAGCAGCTTGCGGATTCATTCTTTTTAAACGATTCAGCTCTTTTTCAAAAGTCTTCCCTACTTCTTTTGTCCATTTTTTAGATTTAGCCTTTTTTCTCATTTCTTCTAATTCTTGATCATTAGAAGCACCACCTAATTCTTCTTGAATGGTTTTTAATTGTTGATGTAAATAATATTCACGTTGTTGTTGATCTAAATCTTCACGTGTTTTAGACTGAATATCATTCTTTAATTTTAATTTCTGAAGCTCTTTGTTTAAGTTTTTTAGTGTTAATAATGCACGTTCTTTTAGACTATCTTTTTCTAAAATTACTTGTTTTTGCATCACACTTAAATCCATATTAGAAGCAATAAAATTTACTAAAAACGAATTTGAATGAATATTTTTTATTGCAAAAGACGCTTCTGATGGTAACATTGGGTTTTCCTTAATTACCTCTAAAGCTTGTTCTTTAATAGAATCTATAATTGCATCAAACTCTTTTTTATCATTTATTTCTTTGTCTTCTACAGCTTCTTTTACAGTTGCTTTTAAATAAGGTTCATTTTGAATAATTTTATCAATCTCAAAACGTTTTTTTCCTTGAATAATAACAGTTGTATTTCCGTCAGGCATTTTTAAAACACGTAATATTTGTGCCACAACCCCTGTTGTATTTATGTCTTTTAAAGTTGGTTCTTCTTCCTCTTCATTTCGTTGGGCAACTACACCTATAATTTTATCGCCTTTGTTTGCATCCTTTATTAACTGAATAGATTTATCTCTACCTGCAGTAATTGGAATTACAACTCCTGGAAACAAAACAGTATTTCTTAACGGAAGAATTGGCAAAACCTCAGGAACACTTTCTTTATTAATGATTTCTTCATCTTCTGGTGTCATTAAAGGTATTAATTCAGAATCTTCATTCATTATATTCTGAAAGGACAAACTGTCTATCTTTACAATCTTTGTTTTACTCATGTGTTGTATATCTGTCATTCTGACATTGATTTTAAAAAAAGAGAAAAATCAAAATCATTCTATTTATTATAATCTATTGATAATTAAATATTTAATAATTAAACATTTATTATCATAATTAATTAAGTCAATTGTTATGCCATTGACAATTAGAATCTAAATACTTCAATTATTTTTATCATTTTTGCATCAGAAAATAAAAAAATTCCTTTTAAAAGTTAAAAAAAGCAATAAAAATTTCTAACTCTTAAATAAAATTATAGCTACTCCAAAAACGGATAGAATAATTTTTTACTCGTTTTTAAAATCATAAAAAAAATATTTATTGAAAAAAATGACTAAGAAACTAACATTAAAACTTATTATCTAGACAATGAAACATTTGTAGGTATTTTTGGAAATCATTTAGTTATTGAATTAGAATGTTTAAGTCCTAAAAAGGCAATAAGAATTGGAAAAAAAATTAAATATCATTTAAAATAGAGTATCACAAAAGTAAATATTGAAAATGAAATTATAAGTATTTTACAAAACCTTTAAACCATAATATTTTTAGATTTATTTTTTAAAACTTACAAAAATTTCAATAGAACTGTCACAATTTAAAAACAGTATTGTCATTAATACAGAAACTATTAATTGAAACCTAACCAACCACATATAACTAACCTTATTTTACGTTGTAAAACGTCTGATAAAAATGCGCAATTAGAGCTTTATAAAGCTTATTACAGAGCAATGTATAATGTAGCTCACCGTATTTTAAAAGATAGTTATGAGGCAGAAGATATTATGCAAGAAGCTTTTTTAACCGCTTTTACAAAGTTAAATTCTTATAAAGGTGAAGTTACTTTTGGTGCTTGGTTAAAAAGAATTGTAATAAATAAAAGTTTAACTCAATTAAAGAAAAACAACAGGTATCAAGAAGTAAAAATGGAAGTGATTACCAGTGAAGAAACAGAAGATGAATTTATTAATTATAATGGATTAAACCCAAAAGATGTATTAAACGTTTTACAAAGTTTAAAAGAAAATTACAGATTAGTTTTAACCTTAAATTTAATTGAAGGTTATGATTATGAAGAAATTGCACAAATATTAAATTATACAAATGAAAATGTGAGAACCACGGTTTCTAGAGCAAAGAAAAAATTAAAGCAAGTTTTACTTGCTGAAAACAGCGAATTAAAAATATATGGAAGATAAATTACATAAGTTTTTTTCTGAAAATGAATTCGATATTCATGAACCACATGAAAGTCATTTAGATCGTTTTGAAAGAAAATTAAACATAACTTCTTCAAAAAAATCAAGTAAAAAATCATGGAAATGGTTGAGTATAGCTGCCTCTGTAGTTTTGGTTTTTGGATTTTGGTTAGGCAATAATCAACAAAAACAATCTATAGATTTAGCGGATATATCACCTAAAATGGAAGAAGTACAAAATTACTTTGTTTCAACTATTCATCAGGAAATAAAATCTTTAGAAAAAAATAGAAATTTAGAAACTGAAACAATAATTGAACAAGCGCTAGAACAGTTAGAAGAACTAGAAGATGATTACAGGCTGTTTGTTCTAGAATTAAACGAAAACGGTAATCAAAGAAAATTAATAAATGTAATGATTAAAAACTATCAACAACGTTTAGAAATTTTAGAAAACGTATTAAAACAAATAGAAAAAAATAAAAATCCTAATCTTTTAAATGATGAAATCTATATATAAAATTACTTTACTACTCTTCATTTCTCCAATGATTATTTTTGGAAATGTAGATCATAAAAAACAAGAAAAAAGCAAAACAATAAAAAAAGAATTTACTGTAAATAAAGATGCTAAAGTAACTATTGACAATAAATATGGTGATTTAAATATTTCTACTTGGAATAAAAATAAAGTTGAAGTTGAAGTAAAAATTACAGTAAAAGGAAATGATATTGATGATGTTACAAATAGCTTAAATAAAATTTCAATTGATTTTAATACTAGTACTAGTTTTATTAACATAAAAACACAATTTGAAAAAGAAAAAAGTAATTGGTCTTGGTTTAAAGGAAGTAAAAAAATTAGTTATAAAATTAATTATTATGTAAAAATGCCCGAAACAAACTCTGTAGATTTAAACAACGATTATGGTGGTATTTTCCTAGAAAACTTATCTGGAAAAGCTGATATTAATTGTGATTACGGGAAAATTCATCTTGGTAATTTAACTGCAACTGAAAATAATATCAATTTAGATTATTGTTCTTCTTCAACTATTTCTTATATAAAAAGTGGTGATATTAATATTGATTATTCTAAGCTTACTGTAGACAACTCTGAAGATATTAGAGCAAATTTAGACTACTCAACATTAAAGTTTGGACAAACGAACAACATCAATTTTAATGCTGATTATGGCTCTGTTTCTATAAATGAAGCTGAAAATATTATCGGAAATTCGGACTATACTAGTATGAGTTTTGGAACGGTTAAAAAGAATTTAAACATAGACACAGATTACGGTTCTATCTCTGTAAAAAGGTTAGCAAAAGATTTTAAAAATGTAACTATTGATGGACAATATGCTGGTATTAGAATTGGCGTTGACCCAGATGCTATTTTCGATTTTGAATTAAATTTACAATATGCTAGTTTTAAAACGGATAATGAAAAAATAGAGTTTTACAAGAAAATTTCAAAGACTACAAAAAAATATTACGAAGGTAAATACGGTAAAGGATCTAGTAATTCTAAAATAAATATTAGATCTCAATATGGGGGTGTAACCATTAGAGAAAATTAAAACATATCAACACAAAACCAAATATTATGTATAAAAAAATTAGTTTATCAATCTTAATTATTGTTTTTACATTTTCTACAAATGCCCAAAATTGGTGGGGAAATAGTAAAAAAATTAAAGGAAATGGAAATATTGTAACTGTAAAAAGAACTACTTCTGATTATGACGATGTAAGTATTGGAGGTTCTTTTGATGTGAAATTAATAAAAGGTAAAGAAGGTAAAATTACTATTAAAGGGGAAGAAAACATTATTCCTTATATAGAAACTGAAGTAAAAGGAAATACTTTATATGTAAAATTTGAAAAAAACATAAATGTAAGAACTACAAAAGGATTAACCGTAACCATAACTTATACAGATATTGATAAAATTGCATTAGGTGGTTCAGGAAATTTAACAAGTAACGGAGTTATAAAAAGTAAAAACTTTAAAGTAAGTTTAGGAGGCTCAGGAAACATTACTTTACAAGTAGATTCTGATGAAATTACATCATCTATTGGTGGTTCTGGAAACATTATTTTATCAGGAAACACAAACGAGTTTACATGTTCTATTGCGGGTTCTGGTAGTATAAAAGCATATGATTTAACTACAGATGAAATTAGCGCAAACATTGCGGGGTCTGGTAGTATAAAAACAACTGTAAATACTAAAATTAAAGCTAAAGTAGTTGGCTCTGGAAGTATTTATTACAAAGGAAATCCTAAATATGTAGATAGTAAATCTGTTGGTTCTGGAGATGTAATTGATAAAAATTAAGATATTAAAAAAGGCCAATTAAGAAAATTCTTAATTAGCCTTTTTATTTTTTTATATTCAATTTTTAATAATTTCTATACTGTTTTGTAATTTCAAAAACGTTTTCTAAAATTCGTTGTTCTTGAGCATCAAAATTAACTTTTCTTCTTTCCATTACTATTTCTGCTACTTCAAAAACTTTTTCTGTTTTGTATTCTGTAAATCCAGATGCTCCTCCCCAACTAAAAGATGGAATAAAATTTCTTGGAAAACCGGCACCAAAAATATTAGCAGAAACACCAACAACTGTACCTGTATTAAACATGGTATTTATTCCACATTTAGAATGATCTCCCATGATTAAACCACAAAACATCAATCCAGTTTTTGCAAACCTTCCTGTGGTATAATTCCATAATTTTACTTCAGCATAGTTATTTTTAAGATTAGAATTATTAGTATCTGCACCTAAATTACACCATTCTCCTAAAACAGAATTCCCTAAATAACCATCATGACCTTTACTAGAAAATCCCATTAAAACAGAATTACTAATCTCACCTCCTACTTTACAATGAGGTCCCAAGGTTGTTGCACCATAAACTTTTGCACCTAATTTTAATACAGAATGATCACACATAGCTAAAGCTCCTCTAACAATAGAGCCCTCCATAATTTCTGCATTTTTTCCAATATAAATTGGTCCTTTTGAAGCATTTAAAGTTGCAAAAGTGATTTTTGCACCCTCTTCTATAAAAATGTTTTCTTTATTAATATATCTAGTTCCTTCTGGTATTGGTTGTGAGGTTCTACCTTCAGTAATTAAATCAAAATCTTGCTGAATAGCTTTATCATTTAATGAAAAAATATCCCAAGTGTTTTTTAATTGAAGTACCTCCTCTTCAAATTCAATCTGAGTATAGGCTTCAAAATCAACCTCTTCTTGGTCTTTTGTAGAATAAAATGCGATAACATCTTCACCTTTAAAAATGGCTTCATTTTCAGATAAATTTTTCAAGCTTTCAGCTAATTTTTTTGTTGGACAAAAAGATGCATTTATCAATATATTTTGATCCAACTCTACCATTGGATATTTTTCTTCTAAATATTCTTCAGTAATCGTTGTTGTGGTTGAACCTAAAAACTTCTCCCATTTTTCTCTTATTGTTAGTATACCAATTCTTAAATCTGCAACCGGCTTTGTATAAGTAAATGGTAATAAAGAACTTCTAACATCACCATCAAATAAAATATAATTCATATTTATTATTTTCGTTACACAAATTTACTTTAAATAGCTCGTAAAAAAAATATTTATAGAAAAACACAATTAGAAATTACTTTCTTTTTTAAAAATAAATATTCTTTAAAATGATAACTAGTTTATCTAAATGCTAAATTATTACAACATTGCCAACATACTTTCATTCTTAAAAGTAACATCAAACACCTATTCCTTATACTATACTAGACATTGATAAAAAAGATTTGTATTTTTGAAGTTATGAAAGAAAACAACAAAATCTTTAAACAGATTTATGAGTCTCAATTAACAATTACTGAGTTAATGTTACCTTCTCACTCAAATTTTAGTGGAAAAATTCATGGAGGTCATATTTTAAATTTAATGGACCAAATTGCTTTTGCTTGTGCCTCTAAGCACTCTGGTAATTACTGTGTTACAGCTTCTGTAAATAAAGTAGATTTTTTAAATCCAATTGAAGTTGGTGAGTTAGTAACCATGAAAGCTTCTATTAATTTCACAGGAAGAACTTCTATGGTCGTTGGTTTACGTGTAGAATCTGAAAATATTAGAACTGGAGAAAAAAAGCATTGTAACTCTTCATATTTTACAATGGTTGCTAAAGATGAGAATGGTAAAAGTGCCATTGTACCAGGTATTATTTTAACTAATAAAGAAGAAATTAGACGTTTTGCTAGAAGTATTACAAGACAACAAGAAGGTAGAAATAGAACTTCTAGATTTAACGAAGAAACCTTTAAAATAGAGGATTATAAACAGCTTTTTGAAAATAGTAATTCTAAAATAGAATTGAAATAAAATAGAGCTTTGTATTATCTTATCTTTTTTATAACATAAAATATAAACGGAATTAAGTTTTGTATTATTAATAAATTGATTTTAATTTAAAATTCTTTTTTTAAACTAAATTTAAAGAAAATAAAGAACTAATAAATTATATCTTAAAAAAAAAATAAAACTCTTAATTTTTTATTTATATTTATAACATTATAAATTAATCTTTAATGACTCTACATTAATATAAAATGAATATACAGAGCATCTTAATTAGTGATATTGTAAATTTAACATCTATAAAAGAATACTTTTCATCAGATAAAAATTTACTAATACAACTAATTGAAGTTTTTATTTCTGATACTTCTCCTAGATTAGAAACTTTAAAAAAAAGTTTAGAATCAGTAAATTACGAAGAATTAAAAAGTATATCACACTTTTTAAAATCTTCATTAGCTTTAATGGGAGTATCTTGTATAGAAGAAATTAAAGATTTAGAAAAAAGTGCTGAAGAAAAAGTAAGTGAGGAGGAAATAAAAACAAAAATTAATTTGATTTTTCCTATTCTAGAAAAAAGTTTATTAGAATACCAATCTATCTTAGATAATTTAAAGGTGTTAAATTAATAAACAAAACAATATTTACAATTTCAAACAAAGAAAATGATTACTAAAACATCCCCAAAAAAATTAGACAAATTAAAATTACACTTTTTTACTCCTTTGAGTTTATTTGTTATAAAAAATTAAAATAAACATTTAAACTCTACTACAATTAAAAAACAAACTACAACTTTATTAGTAAGTTTGATGTGTTTTTTATGTTTTCAAAATACTTTTACAAGTAATTTTGAACAAAAAACAGATACATTAAAATACTCTTACACCTTATCTTTCTTTAAAGAAAGTAAACCTTTAGCACCTAAAAACGTCTTACTGCAGACTTTTAAGACTTTTCCAGCTAGTAAAAGTTTTGGTTATAAAAACGGTAATTATTGGATAAAGGTAGAACTGGATAATAATCAAAAAAATGAAGATTTTATTGCTTATATTCCTACGCATCAAATAAAAAAAATTGATATTTTTAAAGAAGATAACAATCAATTACAATTTAAAACCTCAACAGGAAATAGCATACAAAAAAAACAACTAGAAATTGATTATCAATACCCTACATTTAAGCTTAAGGCATTTAAAAATAAAAAAAATACATATTATCTATATGTTAGTTTCCCAAAAGAAACAAATTTTCCAATAAAAATTATAAACGAAAATGAGTTTGTTAATTATGTAATTAAAAAAAGTGCTTTTAACAATTTGTATTACGGTACAAGTGTTATTATAATTTTATTAAATATCTTTTTATTTTTTAAATTTAGAGAAAAAACATACCTTTTTTACTTTCTGTTTTTAACATCATTATTGTTTAAACTTTTATTGATTGACGGCTATTTAATTAATAATTTTAGAGGAAACGATAATTACTATTATTTAGAATTAATAATTCATTTTTTTAATGAAATATGGTTTTTATTATTTTCAATAAGCTTTTTAAATATTTATAAAAGATATCCAAAGTTTACAAAACTTCTTTTTATTCTTCCAATACTTGTTCTATTTTTTTACATTATATACTTAATTACAAAAAACTATTTCTTTGTTGCTTTATCAGACTCAATTGGTATTTGTTTATTCCCTATACTTTGGTTTGTTGGACTTATTAATATAAAAAAAATACCTCATGCTATATTTTATGTTATCGGTTATTTATTAATAATTCCATTTGCTATTTATTTTATTATTGGCTTCCCCTTTGGTTTATGGGAAGTTAGAGGAGACATGAAAATTATTAAAATTGCGTGTTGGTTAGATATAATTGTGTTTACCTATGCAATTAGTTATAGAATGAAAAAAAAATTAGAAATAGCAAATAAAAACACTTTAGAACTTCAACAATTAATTGATCAAAAAACCACCCATTCAGAGATCAACAATAAAAATATCGACCCCTTTTTTGCATTATTAACAGATCATGAAATATTAAGTAAACCCCTAACTTTAAGAGAAATAGAAGTGTTAAAACTTTTGATTTTAGGACATTCAAATGCAGTTATTAGTGATCAATTATTTATATCATTAAACACATTAAAATCTCACATTAGAAACATCTATTTAAAAACTGGTGTTAAAAGCAGAAAAGAATTAAAAGAAAAAATATTACCATTAATTAGCTAAAAACAAACAACGATTGTATCAGTAAGAAGTATTGATATAAGTAAATCAAAATAAAAAAATTATACTAAATTAATTCTTAATCTTTTATCATTCTTTACAATTACATTTAATTATTTTTGCAATATGATTAAAGAAATTCAACTTCGAGTAAATTTAATAGAAGAACGCAAAGAAAACATTCTTTTATATAAAGCTTCTAAACAATTAGAAGTTGATAAAAATGAAATATCATCAATAAAAGTTCTTAGAAAATCTATAGATGCTCGTAAGAAAGACATCATCTTTAATTATAAAGTTGCTGTTTACATCAACGAAGAAATTCCTGAAAAATCTGATTATATATTTGATTATAAAGATGTTTCTAATGCAAAAGAAGTTCATATTATTGGTTTTGGCCCTGCAGGAATGTACGCAGCCTTACGTTGCATAGAGTTAGGCTACAAACCAATTGTTTTAGAACGAGGGAAAAATGTACAAGATAGAAGAAGAGATTTAAAAGCCATTAATCAAGATCATTTTGTAAACGAAGATTCTAATTATTGTTTTGGTGAAGGTGGAGCAGGCACTTATTCTGATGGAAAATTATATACAAGAAGTTTAAAACGAGGAGATGTTCGTAGAATTTTTGAAAACCTAGTGTTTCATGGAGCAACAGAACAAATTTTAGTAGATGCACATCCACATATTGGAACCAATAAACTACCAAAAATCATCCAAAATATACGTGAAAATATATTAAAATTTGGTGGAGAAATTCATTTTGAAACTAGAGTGACAGATTTTATCATCAAAGACAATAAAATTAAAGCTATTGAAATTCAAAACGGACAAGAAATACAAGCAAATGCTGTTATTTTAGCAACAGGTCATTCGGCAAGAGATATGTATCAATTGTTGCACAAAAAAGAAATCACCTTAAAAGCAAAATCTTTTGCAATGGGAGTTCGTGTAGAGCATCCGCAACAAATTATAGATCAAATTCAATATCATTGTTCAGGAGAAAGAGATGAACTTTTACCTGCAGCAGCGTACAGCCTTGTACATCAAGTAAATAATAGAGGTGTATACTCTTTTTGCATGTGTCCTGGTGGCTTTATTGTACCTGCAGCTACTGCTAATGGAGAAGTTGTTGTTAATGGAATGTCACCTTCTAGACGTAATAATAGGTTTGCGAATTCGGGAATTGTAGTTGAATTAAATATAGATCAAGACTTTAAAAAGTATGAAAAATTTGGCGCTTTAAAGGGGTTAGAATTTCAAAAAGATTTAGAAAAAATTGCTTTTTTTGCTGGCGGAAGAACACAAACTGCGCCCGCACAAAGGTTGGTAGATTTTGTTGAGGGAAAACTATCTACAGATTTAAATGAGACCTCTTATCAACCAGGATTAAAATCTGCTCCCCTACACTCTTTATTACCAAAAATTATTGGTAGTAGATTAAGAAAAGGATTTGCAGCATTTGGTTCAAAAATGCACGGATATTATACAAATGAAGCGAATATTGTTGGTGTTGAATCTAGAACTTCATCACCTGTAAACATTCCAAGAAAAGAAAATTTAGAACATACAGAAATCGAAGGATTATTTCCTTGCGGAGAAGGAGGTGGTTATGCTGGTGGTATTATTTCAGCAGCTATGGATGGAGAGCGCTGCGCAGAAGCTGCTATCGCAAAATTATAAAAATTTTTAAGGCTATTTCAATAGCTATATATAACTTTACGACATCTTAAAAAATTTAAATGAAATTAACTATAGGACGAGTAGACAAGGCTGATTTTCCTGATTTAATATTAGAAAATATTGATATTAAAATAGATTCTGGCGCTTATACTTCTTCTATTCATTGTTCTAATATTCAAGAAATTACAGAAAATGAAGTGAATTTAATTAAATTTACACTTTTAGATCCTGAACACCTTCTTTACAACAACAAAGAATTCACTTCAAAAGATTATTCTTCAACAATTGTAAAAAGTTCTAATGGTATTTCTGAAACGAGATTTATGATTCGGACAGAAATTATCATTTTTAATAAAACATTTCCTATATTTTTAACTTTAAGTGAAAGAAAAGATATGAAATACCCTATTTTATTAGGAAGAAAATTTTTAAATAAAAAGTTTGTAATTGACACTGCTAAAAAGAATCTATCATTCAAATTAAAAGAAACAAATAAATGAGAATTGTAATTTTATCTAGAAACCCAAAATTGTATTCCACTAGAAGATTAGTTGAAGCTGCCGAAAAACGTGGACATGAAGTTTTAGTGGTAGATCATTTAAAATGTGACATTGTTATAGAAAAAAAATCACCTAAAATTTATTATAAAGGCGAATATATTTCTAATGTTGATGCTATAATTCCAAGAATTGGTGCTTCTGTTACATTTTACGGAACAGCAGTAATTCGTCAATTTGAAATGATGAAAGTGTTTACTTCAGTTTCTTCGCAAGCATTAACAAGGTCTAGAGATAAATTAAGCAGTTTACAAATTTTAGCAAGAGCTGGTGTTGGTTTACCAAAAACGGTATTTACTAATTACACAAAAGATGTAGAGCATGTTGTAGATTCTGTTGGTGGTGCTCCTTTAGTTTTAAAATTATTAGAAGGCACACAAGGTTTAGGAGTCGTTTTAGCTGAAACAAAAAATGCGGCTACTTCTGTTTTAGAAGCTTTTAATGGTTTAGGTGCCAGAGTAATTGCGCAAGAATTTATTAAAGAGGCTGGTGGCGCAGATATTAGAGCATTTGTTGTTGATGGTAAAGTAATTGGAGCAATGAAAAGACAAGGAAAAGAAGGCGAGTTCCGATCTAATCTTCACAGAGGTGGCAATGCTACTATAATAGAATTAACAGACGAAGAAGAAAAAACAGCTTTAAAAGCAACCAAAGCTTTAGGTTTAGGTGTTGCTGGTGTAGATATGTTACAATCTTCAAAAGGACCTTTGGTTTTAGAAGTAAATTCTTCTCCTGGTTTAGAAGGTATAGAAGTTGCCACAGGAAAAAATATTGCCAAAGAAATTATTAGATATTTAGAAATTCATGTCGATGAATAAACCTTTTGTTCTTTTAGGAGAAGAAATACCTGAAGGAAAACGTACTGTAATCGATTTAAAAATTGCGAAACTTCATACAAGAACAACTGTAAACGTTCCTGTAATTATAGAGCGTTCTAAAAATCCAGGGCCTGTTGTTTTGTTATTAGCTGGTATTCATGGAGATGAAACTAATGGTGTTGGTATTGTTAGAGAAATTATTGATTTAAAAATTAATAAACCCAAAAACGGAACTATTATTTGCATCCCTGTTTTTAATATTTTTGGATATTTAATTCAAACGAGAGAGTTTCCAGACGGACGGGATTTAAACAGAATGTTCCCAGGTACTTTAAATGGTTCTTTGGCTAGCCAATTTGCATACCAGTTTACAAAAAAAATCGCCCCTTTTGTAGATTATGTAATCGATTTTCATACAGGCGGTAGCAAACGCGATAATATTGCTCAAATTCGTTGTAGTAAAGACGATAAAAAAGCTTTAGAATTAGCCAAAGTATTTAATCCTCCAATGATTGTTTTCTCTAACAATATTGCAAAATCGTTAAGATATACTTTGAGCAAAATGGGAAAAACGGTTTTACTTTTTGAAGGTGGAAAATCGAAAGAATTAAACCCTACAATTATTAATGAAGGTGTTAATGGAACCAGAAATGTATTGATTCATTTAGGTTTAATAGAAGGTGATATTACTGTAAGAGCAGCACCAATAGTTGTAAATAAAACAAAATGGTTGAGAGCTTCAAATTCTGGAATGTTTAAGGTGATAGTAGCAAATGGTAGTTTTGTAAAAAAGAAAGAAGTTTTAGGGGTTATTCAAGATCCTTTTGGTGAATTTAAAAA
Source organism: uncultured Polaribacter sp. (assembly GCF_947500975.1). GTDB lineage: Bacteria > Bacteroidota > Bacteroidia > Flavobacteriales > Flavobacteriaceae > Polaribacter. The sequence goes on along the minus strand of NZ_CANMUE010000002.1, from coordinate 185,839 downwards.
GAAAATTTACGCACCTTATAATTGTCATATTTTTTGCATCAATAAAACCCCCATAGTTAATAAAGGTGATGCTTTGTATCATGTAAGTATTGAAGAATAATTATTTAAAAAATTAAGGAAATTCAATCCATTTTTTTTAGTATTTTGGCAAGAAAATAACGCTTCATGAAAAATATCACTTTACTTTTATTGTTTACATTTTTTTTTAGTTATTCTCAAGAGAATAATAATTATGAAATAGATTCTGAACCAAATTCAAAAAACGAGTTATCACTTTATTTTAAAAAAAAAATACCTATTCATCTTTTAAAAAGTGTAACTTATCCAAAGAACTATTCTGCTTTAGAAATTTCTTTTTTTGTTAATAAAGACACTATACCTTTCAACATTCAAGTTAACTCGGGAAGAAACACAAAACTAAATGAGTCGTTAATTGAGGCTTTTGAAAATTATTCTCTCAAAAGATTTAATATAAAATTTGATACAAGAAAAAAGTATTCATTTCAGGTTATTACTAAAGATAACTATACTAATGTTATTAATTGTAGTAATTCACTTACAGAGATCACTTCACCTAATTGTGAATCCTGTCTAGATTTAGATTTTTATACAGATATAAAAAGTTGCATTACAGATAAATTAAAAAAATATTTTTATAAATCTATTGATTATAATATTAAAATAAAAGAAAATGATAATAAAAGAGTTACTTTAAATATAAAATTATTTATAGATCAAAATGGTTTTTTAAAAATAAAAAAAAATGATGTCCCTATAGAATTTCAAGAACACATCAAAAACATTGTAGATAAATTTCCAGAAATTTTTACACCTAAATCGGTTAATAATAATTCTGTTTCTTTCGATTATTCTTTTTTTCAATCTTTTACGACTGGAGAAGCCCCTAAAACAGAAAAAATATTTAGAAATTTTGATTCTATTTTTAAACCTTCTACAGATAATAATTTTACCAAGTATCTTTCTAAAAATCTTACAGAAGAAGAAATTAATAAAGCAAATTTGAATAGAATTAATGAAAGATTATCTATTTACTTCGAGTTAAATAAAAATGGTAATCCTTTTCAGATTACAACAAATTCTAGATCAAAAAAATTAGAAAAAAAAATCATCTCATTATTTAAAAATTATGAGTTAAACAATTTTACTTTTATTAACAAAAAAGACTTGAATCGCTATTTCACTTCAGTTATAATTTTTGAAAATAACAAAAATATTATTAAAACAAATGATATTATGGGGTACAAAAGAGCGCCTATTCTACCTAACTGTAAAAAATCTAAAACTACAAAAGATGCAAGAAAATGTTTTAGCAAACAAGTACAATTATATTTTGTTAAAAAATTCAATTCAAAGTTACCAAATAAATTAGGGTTAAGTCCAGGTAGAAAAAGAATTTTTATTGGGTTTAAAATTAATAAAAAAGGAAAAATTACTGAATTAAAAGTTAGAGCTCCACATATAAAAATAAAGGAGGAAGTAATTAGAGTTATGAAAAAGTTACCAAAATCATCTCCGGCTATTTTTGGAAATAAACCTGTAAACATTAAATATTCAATCCCATTTACTTTAATTGTTGAATAACAATTTCTTCTAAATTAAAAACTACAATCAAAAATATTACATTTGTAAAATGCGAATAGACATTATTTCAGTTGCACCAGATTTATTACAAAGCCCTTTCAATCATTCAATTATAAAACGTGCACAAGAAAAAGGGTTGGCAGAAATTGTTGTGCACGATTTACGCAAATACGGTTTAGGTAACTATAAACAGATTGATGATACTCAATTTGGTGGTGGCGCAGGCATGGTTTTAATGATTGAACCTATTTCTAATTGTATCAAAAAATTACAAGAAGAAAGAAATTACGATGAAGTTATTTATATGACTCCAGATGCAAAAACCTTAAATCAAGGTACTGCAAATACACTTTCTTTAAAAGAAAATATTTTAATTTTAACGGGGCATTATAAAGGTGTAGATCAAAGAATTCGTGATAAATATATTACCAAAGAAATTTCTATTGGAGATTATGTTTTAACGGGTGGAGAATTAGCTGCTGCAGTTTTAGTAGATGCAGTTGTGCGTTTAATACCTGGCGTAATTGGCGATGAGCAATCTGCCTTAACAGATTCTTTTCAAGACAATTTATTATCACCTCCAGTATATACAAGACCAGCAGAGTTTGAAGGAATGAAAGTTCCAGATGTATTATTATCAGGTAATTTTCCTAAAATCGATGATTGGAGAAGCGATCAAGCATACAAAAGAACAGAAGAAATAAGACCTGATTTGCTAGACAATGAATAAATTTTTATCCATCATAAAAAACAACAAAGCCATTTCTTGGGTTTTAGGGTTTCAACTTTTTAGGTTGGTATTATTACCTTTTATGGGCTTAATGCCTCAAGATGCATATTATTATTTATATGGTCAAAACCTATCACTATCCTATTTTGACCATCCAGGAATGATAGGTTATATTTTAAGAGCTTTTACAGAAGTTTTTGGACAATCTATTTTTACTATCAAATTTGCAGACTTTGTAGTTACATCTTTAACAATATTAAGTTTTCACAAACTAGCATCTTACTTTTTATCAAAAGAAAAACTACAAAAAGCCCTTGTTTTATTAGCTTCTACCATATTTGTTTCTATTTTATCTTTTAATTCTACTCCAGATGTTCCTTTATTATTATTCTGGACATTAAGTTTAATTTGTTTGTACAAAGCAATTTTTGAAGATAAAAAATGGTTTTGGATTTTAGGCGGAATCTTTATGGGCCTAGCTTTTAACAGCAAATACACAGCTTTACTTTTACAAATTGGTTTATTAGGTTTTTTAGTATTTTCTAATCAATACAGAAAATTATTACTTTCTCCTTGGCTTTGGATTTCGCTAATTATTTCTGTTGCAGTAACATTCCCCGTTTGGTGGTGGAATTATCAAAACGAATTTGCCTCTTTTGCTTTTCAATCTTCAGAAAGAACGAGTTCAATTTCTAAATTTAAAATTTCTCCAAAATACTTTTTTGGTGCAATTGGGCATCAAATGTTTTTATTACTGCCAGTTTTATTTTTAACTTTTATCACTTTTACATATAAATATGTAAAAAGAGCGCTGCTTAAATTTAAAATTCCACAAGCAAAAACGTTGTTTTTATTGGCATTTTTTATCCCAACATTTATTGGTTTTTTCAGCCTTACCCCTATTTATTGGGTAAAATTAAATTGGATGATGCCTTCTTATATTACTGGTATTATTTTAGCTGGTATGTTTATCAGTAAAAAATTATTGAAGATTCAAATTATATTTTCAATAGTATTTCATGTACTTTTTAGCTTGCAAATTATATTTTATCTAGTGCCTATTAAAAGCGATGACACTTGGGTTGGTTGGAAAGAATTAGCTAATGAAATTGAAATTATTAAAGAAAAATATACAAATACATTTGTTTTTTCTAATGATAATTATAAAACATCTGCCTGTTTAAACTTTTTTATGGATGATAAAGTTTATGCACAAAACATTATGGGTTTACCTGCTTTACATTTTGACTATTTAGGCGATGATTTAACAATGTTAAACAATAAAAATGCAATCTTTATAGATTCTGATAAACGATTTAAAAATAAAGATAAAAAAGGGATTATCAATCCTTTATTAAAGAACAATTTTGATAACATAACAGAATTAGAACCAATTATTATTAAAATTAACAATAAAGAATCCCGTAAATTTTGGGTATTCTATTGTACTAATTATCAAGCTAAAAAATAATTGAAATTTATTTTATCAACAAAAAATAATTCTTACTTTTGCAACCGCTAAATTAACCTCTGACGAAAAAATCGTGAAAGTTACTTTACAAAATCATAAATATTAAATATGGAAGCTTTAATAAAATTTGTTCAAGACGAATTTGTAACAAAAAAAGAATTTGCAAAATTTTCAGCTGGTGATACAATTACTGTATACTATGAAATTAAAGAGGGAGAAAAAGTAAGAACTCAGTTTTTTAGAGGAGTTGTTATTCAAAGAAGAGGATCTGGTCTTTCAGAAACTTTTACAATCAGAAAAATGTCTGGTACAGTAGGTGTAGAAAGAATTTTTCCAGTTAACTTACCTTCTATTCAAAAAATTGAAGTTAATAAAAGTGGTAAAGTTAGAAGAGCACGTATCTTTTACTTTAGAGGTCTTACTGGTAAAAAAGCTAGAATTACTGAAAAAAGAAGAAAATAATTTCTTTTTAAATAAAAATATTTTAAGGCGTTGTGAATTTTCACAACGCTTTTTTTATGAACAATTTTACCACTTTAAAATACTTAAATTTTATTTTAATAGATAAAATAAAATTTATTTTTCAATAAATACATTTTAATAAAAAATTGTAAAATATGACTTTTACTTTAAATACTTTTTATTTCGTAAAAAAAGTATAAATTTATTGTTAATACCACATAAAACACAGGTAATTAATCGTAATTTCACAGTAAAAATCTCATCAATAATTCCTAAATTTGTTCCGCTTTATACGAAAAGGCTTTCGCAATAAAGTATTTTCATAATAATTTATTCTCAAAACAATACATATGAGCAAAATAGCTAAGATTATTTACACAAAAACTGATGAAGCGCCAGCTTTAGCAACCCGTTCTTTTTTGCCAATCGTAAAAGCATTTACTAAATCATCAAATATTGAAATTGAAACAAAAGATATTTCTTTAGCTGGAAGAATTTTAGCTAACTTTTCTGATTACTTAAATGAAGATCAAAAAGTAGAAGACGCTTTAGCTGTTTTAGGTGAATTAGCTAAAAAGCCTGAAGCAAATATTATTAAATTACCAAACATTAGCGCATCTGTACCACAATTAAAAGAAGCTATTTCGGAACTACAACAATTAGGTTATAAAATACCTAATTATCCTGAAGAAATAAATACGGATGAAGACAAAGCAGTTGCTGCGTTATATAATAAAGTAAAAGGTTCTGCAGTAAACCCTGTTTTACGTGAAGGAAATTCTGACAGAAGAGCACCAAAAGCAATTAAGAATTATGCTCGTAAAAATCCACATTCAATGGGTGTATGGAGTGCAGATTCTAAAACGCATGTAGCAACTATGAATGAAGGAGATTTTGCTCATAATGAAAAGTCTGTTACTATTAATGCTGCAACAAATGTTAGTATAAATCATATAGCAAGTGATGGTACAAAATCTACTTTAAAAGAAACTGTTTCTTTATTAGATGGAGAAATAATAGATGCAACTGTTATGAATAAAAAAGCTTTATTAGCTTTTTTAGATAAAGAAATAACAGATGCAACTGAACAAGGAATTTTACTTTCATTACACATGAAAGCAACAATGATGAAGGTTTCTGACCCTATTATTTTTGGGCATGCTGTTAGAACTTATTTTAAAGAATTATTTGAAAAACACGCTCAAACTTTTGAAGAAATTGGGGTTGATGTAAATAATGGTTTTGGAAACTTACTAAGTAACCTTGATGAAGTTTCTGCTGAAAAAAAATCAGAAATTTTAAATGATATTGATGTAATTCTTACTAAAAATGCAGATTTGGCAATGGTTAATTCTGATAAAGGGATTACCAACCTACATGTTCCTTCTGATGTTATTATTGATGCATCAATGCCAGCTATGATTAGAACTTCTGGTCAAATGTGGAATGCAGAAGGCAAATTACAAGACACAAAAGCAATTATACCAGACAGTTCTTATGCAGGAGTTTATTCTGCAACTATAGATTTTTGTAAAAAAAATGGTGCTTTTGATCCAACAACAATGGGTACAGTACCTAATGTTGGTTTAATGGCTCAAAAAGCTGAAGAATATGGTTCTCATGATAAAACATTTGAGATTGCTGCAAAAGGTAGAGTTCAAGTTGTAGATGCAGATGGAACTGTTTTAATTGAGCATTCAGTTGAAGAAGGAGATATTTGGAGAATGTGTCAAACTAAAGATTTACCAATTCAAGATTGGGTAAAGCTAGCAGTTACAAGAGCAAGAGCTTCTCAAACTCCAGCAGTTTTTTGGTTGGATGAGAATAGAGCACATGATGCTGAAATCATTAAAAAAGTAAACACTTATTTACCAAATCATGATACTGAAGGTTTAGATTTAAGAATTTTATCTCCAATAAAAGCAACTGAATTTACTTTAGAAAGAATTATAAAAGGTGAAGATACTATTTCTGTTTCTGGTAATGTTTTACGTGATTACTTAACAGATTTATTTCCTATTTTAGAAGTTGGTACATCAGCAAAAATGTTATCTATAGTTCCATTAATGAATGGTGGAGGATTATTTGAAACTGGTGCAGGTGGTTCTGCTCCAAAGCATGTGCAACAATTTGTAAAAGAAAATCATTTAAGATGGGATTCTTTAGGAGAATTTTTAGCCTTGGCAGTTTCTTTAGAACACTTAGGTAATACAACAGACAATGCAAAAGCTTTAGTTTTAGGAGAAACTTTAGACGATGCAACAGACAAGTTCTTAGACAATGATAAATCACCTTCAAGAAAAGTAGGTGAATTAGATAATAGAGGTAGTCATTTTTATTTAGCTTTATATTGGGCTGAAGCTTTAGCAAATCAAAATAAAAATGCTGATTTAAAAAATGAATTTACAGTTATTGCAAAGAAATTGAGTGATAATGAAGAAAAAATAGTTGCTGAATTAAATAAAATTCAAGGAACTTCATTAGATATTAACGGTTATTATATGCCAAATGAAGATTTAGCATCTAACGCTATGCGACCTAATGAAACTTTAAATAGTATTATAGGATAATACCTATATCATTTTAAAATATTAATATAAAGAGTGCTTTTAGCACTCTTTTTTAATTATATAATGTTTTGTTAACCATATAATAAAAATTTAAAATGAAGTTGTTGGTATTATTTATAATTGTATTTTTGTTTAATATAAAAATAATTATATTAAACAAAATGCGACATTATAAAAAGATTTTTTTCCTTTTTTTTCTTATCACATTATCCATTTCTTCTCAAGAAAAAGTTACTTTAAGTGGTACAATTTATGATCAAAGCAATAACGAAACTTTAATTGGAGTTTCACTTTATTTACCAGAAATAAACGCTGGGACAACCACAAATGAATATGGTTTTTATTCCATAACTATCCCTGAAGGGGTTTATAAAATTCAAGTTAACTACCTAGGTTATAAAACAATTATAGAAACTATTGAACTTAATAAAAAAACAACAAAAAACTTTAACTTAACTGAAGAAACAGAAAGTTTAAATGAAATTATCATTGAAAGTAATATAGAAAAACTGAATGTAAAATCCCCTCAAATGAGTGTTAGTAAATTAACCTCTAAATCAATAAAACAAATTCCTGTTGTTTTAGGAGAGGCCGACATTATTAAATCACTAATTTTATTACCTGGTGTAACTAGTGCTGGTGAGGGCGCATCGGGCTTTAATGTTAGAGGTGGTGCAGCTGATCAAAATTTAATTTTATTAGATGAAGCTATCGTATTTAATTCATCTCATTTATTTGGTTTTTTTTCAGTTTTTAATCCAGATGTTATAAAAGATGTACAATTATATAAAGGGGGAATTCCAGCAAAATATGGAGGAAGATTATCATCTGTATTAGATATTTATCAAAAAGAAGGAAACAGTAAAGAATTTAATTTAACTGGAGGAATTGGTTTAATCTCTAGTAGATTATTAGCAGAAGGTCCAATTGAAAAAGAAAAAAGTTCATTTGTTATTGCTGGTAGAGCTTCTTATGCTCATTTATTTTTGCCTTTATTTGACAACGAAAACAAAGCTTATTTTTACGATTTAAATAGTAAAGTAAATTATCGTTTTAATGATAAAAACAACCTTTTTTTATCTACTTATTTTGGAAAAGATGTTTTTGGTGTTAGTGATAATTTTGTTAACACTTACGGTAATGCTGTTGTAAACTTACGCTGGAACCACTTATTTTCAGACAAAATATTTTCTAACCTGTCTCTTATTTATTCAGATTATTTTTATGGTTTAACGTTAGATTTTGTTGGTTTCGAATGGGATTCAGGAATTACAAACTTCAATTTAAAATATGACTTTAAACATTATTTAACAGATAATTTTAAATTAAGTTATGGTATCAATAATATTTATATCAATTTTAATCCTGGGAAGATTGTACCAAATAGAGAAGATTCTGGTATTCTACCAGAACAATTAACCAATAAATATGCAAATGAATTTGCTGCGTATTTAGATGCAGAACATAAAATAAATGATAAATTAACGTTACAATATGGCGCTAGATTTAGCAATTTTTTACGTTTAGGACAAGATGAACTTAATATTTATGAAGATAACAAACCCGTTATATATAATCAGCAATTTAAAAAATATGAATCTGCAACCACAACTGGTATAGAAAACTTTAAAAGGAGTGATGTAATTAGTAACTTTAATAATATTGAACCTAGAGTTTCTCTTGCATATCTTTTAAATAATGAAACTTCTTTTAAGATGAGTTACAATAGAATGGTACAATACTTACACTTATTGTCTAATACTGCATCTCCTACTCCACTAGACGTTTGGGCTCCTAGCGGAAAATACATTCAACCTCAACAACTAGATCAATTTGCTGTTGGTTATTTTAAATCGATCAAAAATGGAAGTTATACCATTGAAACTGAAGCTTTTTATAAAGACATTAAAAACAGAATAGATTATATAAATGGTGCTAATTTAATAGCCAATAATGAAATTGAAACCGTAATTTTAAATGGACAAGCAAGAGCTTATGGTTTAGAATTTCTATTAAAAAAGAATGAAGGAAATTTTAAAGGCTGGTTAGCATATACATTATCTAGATCTGAACAAAAAACACCTGGGCTAACAACTAATGAACCAGGAATCAATCAAGGTCAATGGTATAATACTGCTTATGATAAAACACATGATATTTCTATAAATGCGAGTTATAAATTATCGAAAAAGTGGACATTTAATACCAACTTTTTGTTTCAAACCGGTCAACCCACAAACTATCCAGTTGGGCAATATGAAATTCAAGGTCTAAATGTTCCTATTTATGATGATAATAGAAGAAATGCAGATAGATTACCTGCATATCATAGATTAGATGTTTCAGCAACATTAACACCAGAAAAAAACAAAAATAGAAAATGGCAAGCAGAATGGATTTTTGGTATCTATAATTTATATGGTAGACAAAATGCTGCTTCTATAAATTTTAGACAAAATAGAGAAACCTTAAGAAATGAAGCAATACAAACATCTATTTTTGGTGTAGTGCCATCTGTAACTTACAATTTTAAATTTTAACTCATAAAATGAGAATAAGTATAATTACTCATATGAAAAATATTAAATTAACTTCTTTACTAATTCTATTACTCTTTGCAAATTGCGAGAAAGTTGTAGATATCAATTTACCAACTATTGAACCAAAATTAATTGTTGATGCTTTTTTTGAAATAAATTTTAATGAAAATCCTATTTCAGCAAACACTACTGTAAAACTAAGATTGTCAGCAGATTATTTCGAAGATGAAATCCCTGCTGCTACAAACGCAGTTGTATTTTTAACGAATTTATCAAACAATTCCATTATTAATTTTACTGATGTAAATGAAAGTGGGAATTACAACCCTATAAATACTTTTATACCTGAAGATGATATTGAATATGAACTGACTATTATATATGAAAATGAAACTTATAAAGGCAATGCAACTAAAATAAAAGGAACAACAATAAACAGCATAAATCAAGGTGATGACACTTTGTTTTCAGGTGACGAAATCGAACTAGAAGTTTCTTTTACAGATAATGAAATACAAGAAAATTATTATTTATTTGATTTCTCAGAAAACCTATTTGTATCAATTGAAGATCGTTTTTTTAATGGATCTGAATATAATTTTTCTTATTATTTGGACAGTGAAGAAGTAATTTTACCCTCTACAAGAATTGTAACTCTTTCTGCAATATCACAAGAATATTTTACATATTTTAGAATATTACAAAATCAAAGTGGTCAAAATGCAGGTGGTCCTTTTGAAACCGTACCTTCATCACTTTTAGGCAATATGATAAACACCACTAATGAAGATAATTTTCCTTTAGGTTATTTTCATATTTCAGAGATTGATAAAGTTACTGTTGATTTAGTTAAAAAGGATTAAAATTATTACATAGAAAATTTTACTTCTTTATATCAATTATTTCATCATAAACATCGTCAACTAAATTTAGTTTAGCTAAATCAGTTTTTGGATTCATAAATATTTCTACAATTTAAAGAAATTTTAGAAGCAGCATAAATTTCAACTGCAGCTGTTCTATTTATACATTAAAAGAAGTTGATAATAATAAAAAATGACACCAGGAAAACCGACCTAATTTAATAAAAAAAGAACCATTAACTATTAGAGTTCTTGAATATTATAATGAAATTGAGCAGTTTGATAAACAAATTACCATTGCCAACACCCTATAATTTTTATTGATATTTATAGTTCATTTAGGGAATTCCTTCGGAATTTCACTGTTTGTGTTTTATTTAGTAAATTCATTTTTTTAACCACTCAAACAAAGTTTATTCAAAAACGTTTGCAGCATTATAATACAACTAAATGAAGGAAACTGGAACTTGGATTTGGCCTGAAAAATACTCTGAATTAAAAGTAATTGAAGTTAAACCTAAAGATTTAAACTTTATCAAATCATTAATAGTTGGTTGGGATGTTACTGAACTTGGTGCACCAGCTTTTATGACAAAGGATGGAAATTGGTTGTATGACATTTTTGATGAAGAACCCAAAAAAGAATTGCTGCTGAATCTTTTTATAAATCAAGCTAAATTAAAAAGTACAACTAAAACCTACAATAATCCATTAACCAATAAAAGTTTAAATGAAGATGCAAAAAAAGAAGCGCTTTGCGGTTTTCCAAATAAAGAAATCAAAAAGTTATTGGAATCAGAAAAAATTATAGAAATTGAGGTATCAGAAACTCTACAAAAATTATGGGATAGTTGTTGGTTAGGAGCTAGAGGATTTGACCCTAAACGTGGTTTTAGATTACACAACTTACAAGAATTAATTGCCCCAGAAAAGAGCTTATCTAAAAATGAAATTACAAAAAAGAGAAATCATTTTAAGGGATTATTATTTCTTTATCTACAACTCTTCATTAAGGAAGCCATTTTAGAGCCTGGCTTTTATCATTCCTATGATAATATTAATTGGTTAAAAGGAAAGAATTTTGGTATTACAAAAGAATATACGTCAAATGAATGGTGGCTTTGTATTGATTCAGATTATTTCAAAAAATTATCTGAGTTTGTAGAATTAATGTCAGCATTGCCCAAACTGGTAAAACACCTTTCTGCTAAAAAAACAATTGATTATCAATTTATTGTTGAAATATTTAATCTAGATACTTTATTCAAATATGACAGTGATAATATTCATAGAAATGATATTCAGTTAGATGAAATTCTTCTAAAATCTCTTGATTATTTTCCTGATGAAAAAAAAATCACGGCAAATCAAGAAAGATATCCTTTTATCTTATTGCTTGTTCGAATCTACAATACACAAGGCAGATTTAAAGAAGCTAAAAAATTATTACAAGAAAACAATTTAGACTTGTATACAGAGAAACAACTGGAATTCTACTGTAAACTACCAAATAAATATCAACAGATAGCCTTTTATGAAAGCTGTATCTGTAAAATGGTAGAAACAGGTAATTACGATTTATGGCGATTTTCTGACAACCCAAAGTTTACTGACGAAGAAATTAAAAAATTTGATATTTATACAGGAACTTTCTTTTTGGATGATCTGGAACAAAAAATGAAATATGAAGAAGAGCAAAAGAAAATAAAACGACTTTTAAAAGCAAGAGGAACTCTGAGTTATGATATTCGTTCGTATTTAAATTACTCCTATTTAAATGACCTAAATTCAATATATGAAGACCTCGATAAAAATAATTTAAGACAAGATTTAGACGAGATTATGGTTTCCATAATAGGACAAATAAATTTACTCATGGAGATTAATTATGGAAGATAATACTACATTAACGTTGTATAAATAATACATTTAACTTTATATAAAATAAATCTTAATAAAATTAATTGAAGGAAAATAATACTACTATTTGTATGAAATTTGGTATTTTTGAATGATGACTTTTACAAAAACTACAGAGCAAGATTCTAAATACAATCATCTTGAAAAGATGTCTATTTCAGAATTATTACAAAATATTAATAATGAAGATAAAACTGTACCATTAGCAGTAGAAAAAGCTTTACCACAAATAGAAAACCTTACAGTTCAAATAGCTAATAAACTTAAAAATGGAGGAAGGCTATTTTATATCGGTGCTGGTACTTCTGGTAGATTAGGAATTTTAGATGCTTCAGAATGCCCACCAACTTTTGGTGTTCCGCATGAATTAGTTGTTGGTTTGATTGCAGGTGGTGATATTGCAATTAGAAAGGCTGTTGAATTTGCTGAAGATTCTAAAACTCAAGGCTGGCTAGATTTACATGAATACAATATATCTGAAAAAGATGTTATAATAGGCATTGCCGCATCAGGTACAACACCTTATGTAATTGCTGCTTTAAAAAAATGCAATGAAAACAATATTATTACGGGTTGTATTACATGTAATAAAAATAGCCCTTTATCATTAGTTGCTAAATATCCTATTGAAGTTATTGTTGGGCCAGAATTTGTTACAGGAAGCTCAAGAATGAAAGCTGGTACTGCACAAAAAATAGTTTTAAATATGCTTTCTACAACAACAATGATTCAACTTGGAAAAATTAAAGGAAACAAAATGGTTGACATGCAATTATCTAACAAAAAATTGGTAGATAGAGGTGAAAGAATGTTAGTTAAAGAACTAAATATCAATCAAGAAACGGCAAGTAAATTATTACAGAAATATGGTAATGTTAGAAATGCCATTAAAAATTATAAAAAATGAGTACTGATTTAAACTTATTAGGTAAAGGTTTAATTCGTTTAGGAATTTTAATTCTTCTTTTTATACTTACCCCAATTATTTTAACAATGAGCTTTAAAGCCATAAAAAAATTCACAGAATCTCCTGAAATTTATTTTGCATATGGTTTATTTTTAATCAGTATAATACTATTAATTTTTACTTTATATTTTACATTTAAAACCTTTAAAGTAATTTCTAATGCAATATTTAATAATTATACAAAATAAATATGTCAAATTCTGATGGGATTATCATAATTCTTTCCTATCCAGACACTATAGTAAGACCTGCTTACTGGGAGCCATCAAGTAAAATATGGCCCAAAATAGGGATAGGTAGCAAACATGCTGTACAAGCTGGTCATGCAGCATTGGTTTTAATTAATAAAGAGAATTTAAGCATTAATTATTTTGATTTTGGTAGGTATATTACTACTTATGGTAATGGACGTGTAAGAAGTAAAGATACTGACCCTGAATTAGAAATACCAATTACACCAGAATTTAAAAATGGAGAATTATCAAATCTAAATAATATACTATTATGGTTAGAAAGACATCCAGAAAAAACACATGGAGAAGGTAAATTAATTGTTAGTGTAAATACAAAGATAGATTACAAAAAAGCAGAAAAATATATTAATAATTTAATTAAAAAAAAGGAAATACCTTATGGTGCTTTCATTAAAGGTGGTTCTAATTGTGCAAGATTTGTAACTGAAATCCTTATACAATCATGTAATCAAAAAAAGATAAAACAAAAATTAAAGAGTTCTAACTTGTTAACACCTAGCCCTATTGGAAATGTTATTAAAGGTAATTGTGATAATAAAATATACGAAGTATATAATCAAAAAATAAATGACTATAAAAACAGATCAATTTTAAAAGAATACAAAGAATCATTTTTTAATAAATTTGATGTAGAACCAAATCTAAAAGGGACCGAATTACCTGATAGAGAAATATTTAATTTAGAAAACGGCACCTGGCTTGGTGGTATTGGTAGTGGTGCTTGGTTTCAAATCACTGAACAAATAGATACAAAAAAGTATAAAATTGCTAGATATAATTTAAAGGGAGAAAAAGATTTTGAAGCATTATTTGCAATCAACAAAATAGATTTTAATCCCCAAATAAATTATAGTTTTATACATCCTACAAATTGTGTTGAAGCTTATATTAAGCAAAACGAAAACATTTTTAGTTTTGTTAAAACAAAATAAAAAAAACAACCTAAAACATTTAAAATAAACACTTTACCAACATTTAAAGTTTAGTTATAATAGTTTTAAAACACCTATTTTAAAACTTGGCACGCTATTTGAAATTATCATATCAAATGCGGAAGCCGAAAAGCAATTAGAGTAAGCAAAACAAAAAAAACCATATATTATGAAAAAAAGTGTACTTATTATTTTAGGGATGTTTATGATGGTTTCAACTGTTGAAGCTACAAATAACAAAAATAATCCAGAGAGGTTTAATCTAAATTACTCATACAACAATGCTGTAAATTTTATTGAAAGAGGAATAGAGTTTTATGTTTTTACAAATGGAGATTTTGATTTTGAAACTTATAATTCAAATTATAACAATAGAAATTCTAGATCAAACAGAGTAAGAATTAATAGAGATTTTAATGGTGTAATTAGAAGTGTAGGAAATGTTAATATAAATTATGATTATAGAGGAAATGTAACAAGAATTGGAAACATTTTTATAAGATATAATGGAAATAGACTTACAAATGTAGGAGATTTAAGAGTACGATATGATAGAAGAGGATTTCCTGTCTTTTATGGAAATGTAAAAGAATATTACTATAATGATGGTATTCGTTTTAATATTAATTTTGGTGATGTTTGTGATTATAACGATGCATATTTTTATAGAAACGATTTTAGAAGTAACTACTCTCAATTTAGAGAAGACAATAATTTCTTTTATTATAAAGCAAATAAAAATGCAAAAATTGGAAAAAGAAGTAGAATTTTAAAAAGAAGGAAACCAAGTTCTGTCATCAATAATAGAAAAATAATTTCTAGAAACAATAATAACTCTTATAGAAAATCAAATATTACTAGGAATAGTAATGTTAAAAATGGAACTAAAAGAAATACAAATTCTATTACCAACAGAAATAACAACAATGTAAGAGTAGAAAGAAACACAGGTTCTATAAAAAAAGATGTTAGAAAACATACTAAAAGAACTTCTAACACCAATTTTAATAGAAACATTAAAACTCAAAAATCAGAAAAAAACTCAAGATCATCTTCTGAAAAAGAAAATAGTAGAAAAAATTAAAGTTAAATGTGTATATTTAAATGACTTTAATAGAAAAATCACGCTTTTAAAGCGTGATTTTTCTATTATAAAGAAGATGTTTTACCTATATAAATCTGATAAAATAAATTTAGTTTTGAATGTTATCAAAATATATAGTACCTATCCCAGATTATAAAGCTTCATTTTTAAAATGAGGCTTTTTTATCTAATCAATTTTTTATATTTAATTCGTTTTGGCATTAAATCTCCTCCTAAACGTTTCTTTTTATTTTCTTCATAATCAGAAAAAGAGCCTTCAAAGAAATATACTTCACTATTCCCTTCAAAAGCTAAAATATGTGTACAAATTCTATCTAAAAACCATCTATCGTGACTAATTACTACTGCACAACCTGCAAAGTTTTCTAAACCTTCTTCTAATGCTCTTAATGTATTTACATCTAAATCATTGGTAGGCTCATCTAATAAAAGTACATTCCCTTCCTCTTTAAGCGTCATTGCTAAATGCAACCTATTACGTTCACCTCCTGAAAGTGTATTTACTTTCTTATTTTGCTCACTTCCAGAAAAATTAAAACGACTTAAATATGCACGAGAGTTTACTTGCTTTCCACCCATCATTACCAAATCTTGTCCATCAGAAAAGTTTTCCCAAATTGTTTTTTCGGGATTAATATCTGAATGTGCTTGATCTACATAAGCAATTTTAGCAGTTTCACCTACTTTAAAACTTCCATTATCAGGATTTTCTTCCCCCATAATCATTTTAAAAATTGTTGTTTTACCAGCACCATTTGGCCCAATAATTCCAACAATTCCTGCTTGAGGAAGATTAAATTCTAAATTATCATATAATAATTTATTTCCATAAGCTTTAGAAACACCAGTAGCCTCAATTACATTTGTTCCTAAACGTGGACCGTTAGGAATAAAGATTTCTAATTTTTCATCAACTTGTTTTTGGTCTTGACTCATTAACTTGTCATAATTTTTTAAACGCGCTTTTTGCTTTGTTTGACGACCTTTTGCTCCTTGACGAACCCAATCTAACTCTCTTTCTAAAGTTTTTTGACGTTTAGAAGCAGTTTTGCTTTCTTGCGCCATTCTTTGAGATTTTTGATCTAACCATGAAGAGTAATTTCCTTTCCAAGGAATTCCTTCTCCTCTGTCTAATTCAAGAATCCAACCTGCAACATTATCTAAGAAGTACCTATCATGCGTTACTGCAATAACAGTACCTTTATATTGTGCTAAATGATGCTCTAACCAATGTACAGACTCTGCATCCAAGTGATTGGTAGGCTCATCTAATAATAATATTTCTGGTTCTTGTAATAATAATCTACATAAAGCAACACGTCGTTTTTCACCTCCAGAGAGAACACCTACTTTTTTATCGGAATCTGGTGTTCTTAAGGCATCCATTGCAATTTCTAATTTGGTATCTAACTCCCAAGCATTTGCAGCATCAATTTTATCTTGAAGTTCCGCTTGTTGATTCATTAGTTTTTCCATCTTATCAGCATCTGAATAGACTTCTTCTAAACCAAACATGTCATTGATTTTATTGTACTCATCAAGAATTGCAACTGTTTCTGCAACTCCTTCTTTTACAATTTCTAAAACTGTTTTTTCTGGATCTAATTGAGGTTCTTGTTCTAAATATCCAACGTTATAACCTGGAGAAAAAGTTACATCTCCTTGATAATTCTTTTCTACGCCAGCTATAATTTTTAATAAAGTTGATTTTCCTGATCCATTTAAACCTAAAATTCCAATTTTTGCTCCATAAAAGAAGCTTAAATAAATGTCTTTTAAAACTTGTTTACCTGTAGATTGGTATGTTTTAGATAACTTATTCATCGAAAAGATTACTTTCTTATCATCACTCATTACTTTTATTTTTTTATAAATTTTAAAATGAAAATTGTTATTGAAGACTTATTTTATACTCTTCCTTTTAGGGCGTTAAAAACCCAAGCTATACAGAAAAATCCTATTCCTACTGTTGCAAACCCCCAACCAGCAACATCTTCGTATCTATATGCACCCATTAAAATTAGTACAACTCCCATCAAAATCATTAAAAATGTAGCCCACCCAAGAACTGTATTTTTATTCATACTCATATTATTTTAATTATTTAGTTAGAAAAGCAAATATCGACAATTATTTTTCATTTAAATAAAAAATCCTATGCTTAAACATAGGATATTTATTTACTGCCTTCTTTGTTCCCCTCCTCTACCACCACTTGGTCGAGAGTTTTGATTATTTCTATTCTCAGACTTTTTAGGTTTTAAACTTTCTTTCTTTTTCTTTTGATATTTTAACCATTTTTTATTCTGCTTCTCCGATAATAAACTTTCTAAATCATTATTTAGTTTTATTTCATTTTCATGAACCTCATCTCTTATCGGACGAATTACTTCATCTACTTTTACACGCATTTCTCTTCTACTCTCATTATCATCTCTTTTAGGAAATGAATTTATTACAAGATCAAGGTCTGATAATTTTTCAGAATTTAAAAAAGAAATTTCTCTAATTTTAAAATTATACTCCCTTAAAGCTTTACTAACCTTATATTTAGAATCATCATTTTTTATTTTTAACTTTTTTAAAACTTTATCTATTTCATAATAAAATAATCCAGCCGCTTCACTTGATTTAAACTCTTTAGGCTTTTTGTGATCTCTATCATCTTGTTGATTTTGCATAGAACCACTTCTTTGAACTCCTCCATTTCCTCCCGGGGGTTGAGCATAAAGACTAAAATTTAATAGTAAAATTGCAAAATAAAATATTTTTTTCATTATCAATTAATTAAGTTAATTATTAGTTTTTTAGATGTAAAACATCTAAAAAACTTGTATTATCTTAAAAAATAATTAATTATCATTCATTAATTTTTTAGGACTTACTCCAAAACGACTTTTAAATTTCACAGAAAAATAAGATGCACTCTTTATACCTACTGAATATCTAACACTATTAATATCTGCCTCTTCTTTATTTTTAATTTTTTTATATGCTTGTTGCAACCTCACTTCTAAAATAAATTTTACAGGTGTGAGTCCAGTTATTTTTTTAATTACCCTTTCTAACTTTCTTTTACTAAAATTTGCTTGCTCAGCCATTTTAGTCACTGAATACTCCTCATCATCTAAATGTTCAATTACAAAATCATATAACTGCTTTAACATTTTATCATCAAAAGATTCAACTTGAGTGGTTTCATCTTTTTCATCAAGACTTTCTTGCCAAGTTTTTCTTATTTCTTTATTACTGATTAGGTTATTAATTCTTGCTATTAACTCATTCTTATAAAAAGGTTTAATAATATAATCATCAACTCCAACATTATATGCTTCAATTTTATTTTCTTCATAGTCTAATGCTGTTACCATAATAAATGGCGTATTTTTACCTTTGGAATCTTTTTTTAATCTTTTTCTTAACTCTATACCATTCATCTCTGGCATTAACATATCTGATATTACTAAATCAAAATCATTATTTGTAAATTTTTCTAAACCTTCTACTCCATTCAAAGCAAAAGTACAGTTGTATTTAGGTGATAAAATCTTATTATAATAATCTAATAAATAAGAATTATCTTCAACTATTAATAAATTAATAGTTTTTTCTAATACTTTATCATGAATATTACGATTAAACTTATTTATTTTTTTTGAAATTACTTTTAATTCTGATTGTTCATCATTTTTATTTATTGGTAATGCTACCCTAAAAGTTGTCCCTTCACCTGCTACACTATTTGCAGTAATAGTTCCATTAAATTTATCTATAATATCTTTTACAATTGCTAAACCAATACCAAATCCTTCTGCTTTTTGTTCACCATCTTCTTGATAAAATTTATTAAAAATGTTTTTTTGATTTTGTTTACTTATACCAATACCATGGTCCGTAATATGGATATGAAAAAAATTATCCTTTATAAAAGTATTGAAAAATACTTCTGAGTTTTTTGGTGAAAATTTAATTGCATTATAAACCAAGTTATTAATAACACTTTCTAACTTATCTATATTTGTTAATAAAACATAATTAACAGGCAGGGTTGCATTGTAATTTAGAGTTATATTTTTCAATTTTGCTACACTTTCAAAACAAAAAAACAACATTTGCAAAACTGGTTCTATAATAATGTTTTCTAATGGTAGTTTCTCTTCTGTTTTATTTTCTTTTAGTAGAGTAATTACATCAGACACATTTCTTATAATTTTTTTACTGTTATCTTTAATTATATGAAGGTATTTTTTTGAATCTTCTTTACTTATATTTTTTTCTAAAGACAAATCTAAATATCCTAGTATTAATGATAAAGGTGTTCTTATTTCGTGAGCGATATTTACAAAAAGGGACGATCTAAACTTTTTAAACTCTTGTTCTCTTTTTAATTTAAATCTTAATTTTAAAAAATAAAATTGAAATAATAATACTAAAATTACAAGCAAAGCAATTGCAAATCCAATTAAATTTTTTCTTTTATTTTTTTCAGATAAAACAATTTCCTCTTTCTCATCTTCGGCTATTTCTTTTTCTGTATGACTTACATTTGTAAACGTTTTTATTAATGAATCTTTATGTTTAGTAGTAAAATGTAAAAATTTATTTTTATGAAGGGTGATATTTTTTAAATCATTCTTTAAAATATAATAATCTAATAGATTACTATGAGCTCGAGTTAATTTTTCTAAATCCCATTTTTGTGTATAAAAATTCTCGGCTTTTTTTAAATGAATATAAGCTTTATCTAAGTTATTTGCTTTTGTATACGACTTACCAAGAGTTAAATTAAGTACACTAAGGGTTGCTTTAACCATATTTTTGTACCTTTTATTAGTCTTTATTATTGAATCGTATTTTGCAATTTTAGCAAAATAAATCTCTCCATACTTTATTGCTTCTTTATGATTTGAAACATCATAAGTATAAAAAACTGATAATTCATGAATTGGTAAAATTTCTTTTACACCTACTTTTTTTTCTTTTGCAATTTGAATCGTTTCTTTTAATAATTTTTCAATTTCATCATATCTTTTTTCTCCTCGATATGACATAGCAACAGATTTAGAAGCAACAACATAACGCTCCCATTGATTTTCTTTTCTCAAGTGCTCCATCATTTTGTCTGCATAAATATTGCTATTCTCATAATCAGAAATTAACATATAATAACCAAACAACAAACGATAAACTTTTAATTTATCTTCTGGGTTTTTATAATTATCTTTTGAAAGTCTATTTACTAACTTAGAAGTTAAAAAAGGTTTATGGTCAACCCATAATATTTTTTGTATCGAATCAAATTCTTTTTCAGTAATAACTTTTTCTTCATTACTTCCAATAAAAGTTTCTTTTTTAGGTTGACAACTTAAAAAAGAAATAATAAAACTTAAAATTAGATACTTGTTAAAAAAAATATTTTTCATTGTTTTTATTCAAAAAAATAATTACTTATAACAGTTAATAACTATAGTTTTTAAAATATACTTTCGTAGTAAATAAAGAAATTAAATCTCTATAAAAAAGTAATTTTAAATTTTAGCTGAAGTATAAATAAGAATTTTAAATTAGGGATAAAATAAACTACTGTATGACAATTAATTACTAAAACAAATCAATTAAGAATTAATAAATAATAGTTGTTATTTGTTTACAAAATGTAAATTAATAAAAAAAATGGCGTTTTTGAGAAGAAAATAATTAAAAAAACAAACCTTACGTCGTATTTTAATTAAAATAACGAATTATAAAACTTTAAATTTGATATATAAATTTTTGAGATATTATTGTAATAAATAAAAACCCTCTATAAATTTTAAATGCCCCAACTTAAAACCTTCACTAAAAAAATAAGTGAAGGTTTTTTATATATTATAAAATAGCACCTAATCTAGCCCCTTGATTAATTGCTCTTTTCGCATCTAATTCTGAAGCAAAATCTGCTCCTCCAATAACATGTACATTTCTATTTGCATCTAACAAAGGCTGATATAATTCTTTAAATGGAGTTTGACCTGCACAAATAACAATGTTATCTACCTCTAAAGTTTTTTGTTCTTCATTTTGAGTAAAATGTAACCCTTTATCGTCAATTTTATCATAAGAAACCTCTCCTATGAATTGCACTTTCTTTTTCTTTAATGTTGATCTATGAATCCACCCAGTAGTTTTACCAAGATTCCCTCCAAATTTCCCAGCACTTCTTTTAAACATAAAAATCTCTCTTGGAGATGGATAAACTTCAGTTTTCATTCCTTCAATTCCACTTCTAGCTTCTAAAGTTTTATCAATTCCCCATTCTTTTAACCAAGCATCTATATTTTGAGAAGTAGACTCTCCTTCATGAGATAAGTACTCAGAAACGTCAAAACCAATTCCACCAGCTCCAATTACAGCAACTCTTTTACCAACAGGCTTTTTATGTTTTAAAACATCTAAATAACTCAATACTTTTTTGTTTTCTATACCTTCAATTCTTGGAGTTCTTGGTTTAATCCCAGTAGCAATCACAATTTCATCAAAATCTGATTTTAATAAATCATCTGTAGAAACTTTAGTATTTAGTTTTAATTCAACATTATGCAATTCAATTTGCTTGTTAAAATATCTAAGGGTTTCGTAAAACTCTTCTTTACCAGGAATTTGTTTTGCTATATTAAATTGACCACCAATTTCTTTATCTGCATCAAACAAAGTAACACTGTGCCCTCTTTGTGCAGCAATTGTTGAAGCAGCTAAACCAGCAGGACCAGCACCAATAACCGCTATTTTTTTCTTATTTTCTGTGGGATGATAATTTAATTCTGTTTCATGACAAGCTCTAGGGTTTACCAAACAACTGGCTACTTTTTGTTGAAAAACATGATCTAAACATGCTTGATTACAACCAATACAAGTATTTATTTCATCACTTTTATTTGCCTCGGCTTTATTTACCCATTCTGGATCGGCTAAAAAAGGACGTGCCATAGAAATCATATCTGCATCACCTTCCGATAATATTTTTTCAGCAGTTTCTGGCATATTAATTCTGTTAGAAGTAATTAACGGAATTGTTAATTCTTTTTTCATTTTCTTAGTAACCCAAGTAAATGCGGCTCTAGGAACTGATGTAGCAATCGTTGGTATTCTTGCTTCATGCCAACCAATTCCTGTATTGATAATGGTTGCTCCTGCTTTTTCAATTTCTTTCCCTAATTGAACAACTTCTTCCCAAGAACTCCCTTGTTCAACCAAATCTAACATCGATAACCTGTAAATAATAATAAAATCTTTACCTACAGCTTCTCTTGTTTGTTTTACTAATTCAATTGGTAAACGCATTCTATTTTCATATGCTCCACCATAATTATCTGTTCTTTTATTGGTTCTTTTCGCTATAAATTGATTGATTAAATACCCTTCAGAGCCCATGATTTCTACACCATCATACCCTGCTACTTTTGATAATTTTGCACAGTTTACAAAATCTTTTATAGTTCTTTTTATTCCAGATTGTGTTAATTTAAAAGGCTTAAATGGTGTTATCGGTGATTTTATTTTTGAAGGAGCAACATTAAAAGGATGATAACCATATCTACCTGAATGTAAAATTTGCATACAAATTTTACCTCCTTCTTTGTGTACAGCTTCTGTTATTTTTTGATGATGTTTAGCATGCTTTTTTGTGCTCATTCTTGCCGCAAATGGTCCAGTCCAACCCTGAATATTTGGCGATATCCCTCCAGTAACTATTAAACCTACTCCACCTCTAGCTCTTTCTGCATAATAGGTAGCAATTTTATCAATTCCATTTTTCTCCTCTTCTAAACCTGTATGCATAGACCCCATTAAGATTCTGTTTTTTAAGGTTGTAAATCCTAAATCTAATGGCTCAAAAATATGTTTGTATTTCATCTTTTTATTTTAAATTTATTATGCACGCATAATAGTTATGCAATATATGTTTATTTTATGAAAAGAAAAAGCCAAAGAAATTGATTCTTTGGCTTTTTAAAAGTATTCAACCTTTAGTTTAATACATGGCTGCAACAATTACTAATAATTCATTTTTATTTGTTGATTTAGGAACAATTATCTGTTTTTTTAAACTTCTAATACAAATATCCCATTTTTCCTTGTTGATAATCACGCATTGCTTCTAAAATTTCAGTTTGTGTATTCATTACAAAAGGACCATACTGTTTTATTTTTTCGTTAATAGGCTCTCCTGATAAAATTAATAATGTACTTTTTTGTTTTGCTTTAAATTCAATAAAGTTTCCATCTTTATTAAATGTTATCATTTGATTTTCTCCTTTTATTAAAAATGCGGAGTTATTTACTAAAACTTCTCCTTCTAACAAATAAATTAGGGAGTTATGATTCTCAGGAATTTCAATTTCCATTTGACCATTTTCATCAGCATTTACTGTAAACACATTAACAACAGTTTGAGTTTGTATCAATCCTGTTTTATCAGATTGCTTTCCTGCAATAATATTTAACTTCACTTTTTTATCATCAGAAAAAATTGTTGGAATTTGTTCTTCCTCTAAATGTTGATAATTTGGTGTTATCATTTTATCTTTTGCAGGCAAATTCAACCACAACTGAATTCCTTCTAACTCACCCCCTTTTTTTACAAACTCTTTGGTTGGTGCTTCTGCATGAATAATTCCATGACCAGCAGTTGTCCATTGAACTCCGCCTGCTTTTACAATCATTTCATTTCCCAAAGAATCTCTATGTAACTGTTCTCCTTTAAACAATAAAGTTATAGGCTCAAACCCCCTATGTGGATGTGGCCCTAAATCAAACGGATTGTTAAATTCTGAAATTGCATAAGGTCCATAATGATGTAATAATAAAAACGGATCTACATTTTCTACACCTTCTATTGGTAAAGGTTGACGTAATTTTATCGGCCCCATATTTACTATAGGACTTGTTACTTTATGTTGAATTATTTTTAAATTTTTCACCTTATTTTGTCTAATAAATTACTTAAAATTTCTGCTTCCTCTTCTGTTAAATTTTCTAAAAAAGAGAGGTTTTTATTTTTATCTATTGTAGATAAAATATCTAAACCTGCTTGTGCAATTTTTACATAAACCACTCTTCTATCGTGTTCACAACGCTCTCTTTCAATTAAATTTTTATCACATAATTTATCCATTAAACGAGTTGCATTTGGGGCTCTTTCTATCATTCTGCCTTTTACAATTTGCACCTTAATTTTTTCTTTTGCTCCTCTTAAAATTCTTAATATATTATATTGCTGAGGAGAAATTCCATAAGGTTTAAAAAAAACATTTTCTTTACTACTTAACCAGTTAGAGGTGTATTTAATATTTATAAAAGCCTTAATTTTATTATTAACAAACTTAGATTTTATGTCTTTAGATATATCACCCATATTTATGCTCTTAACTTTAAATCATGCATTATTTTATTAAACTCTTCAGTTGAAGGAGTTAAATAGACTTTATCACCAACAAACAGGGTTGGGAATTTTAAAAGTCCTCCATATAATTTTTTACTGTGTTCTCTTGCATCAAGGTCTTTTGTAACATCTTTATAAATATATGATTCATCTAATGAATTTAAAAAATTTTTAAATGCAACAGTGTAAGCATGACCTTGTTTCCCGTATAAAACTAGTTTCATTTATAATTAATTTAATAATTTTTCGAATTGATTTACTTTATTTTTTAGCTCCTTTACTAAGTCTTCATTTACTATTTTACCGTCTTTAAAATTATCATAAAAATTTGGTAAAGAAAAAGTTGTTATAGAATTTGCTCCCATATGCGGAAAAGATGCGGCTGCGGATTTTAATACAGTTGCTCCACCTCTTCCTCCGGGAGAAGTTGCCATTAATAATAAAGGTTTGTCTCTAAACACTTTTTTTTCTACTCTTGAACTCCAATCAAAAATATTTTTAAAAGCTGCTGTATAAGATCCATTATGTTCAGCTAAAGAAAGTATAAAACCGTCATAATTATCTAATAATGAAGAGAATTTTTGTGCCTCTTTTGGCACTCCATTTTGTTCTTCATCCGTACTATAAATTGGTAATTGATAATCTCTTAAATCAATCACATCAAAAGTAATTTTATCTAAATTTTGTGCTGCAAATATTGCTAATTGCTTGTTGATTGAAGTTGAGCTTGTACTGCCTGCAAATGCTAATATTTTTTTCATTTTGTGTTTTTTAATTCTTACTACTTTAAAAGTTTAAGAAAGGTTTACCTAATTTTTGATTCTATTTCTGTTTCTCCTTTTATCATTTTAGCAACAGGACATTTACCTGCAATATCTAACAGCTTTTTTCTTTGCTCATCTGTAACTTCCTTTTCAAAAGAAATTTCTTCTATCAAAGACTTTTTAATTCCCTTTGGTGTTAATTGCTCTTTTTGAGTAACATTTACAGTTATTCTACCTAAATCCCAATTTTTCCTCTCTGCATATAATCTTAAAGTAATTGAAACACATCCTCCAACTGCAGTTAGTAAATATTCAACTGGTGTTGGTGCTGTATTTCCACCTCCAGAGCTTAACGGCTCATCAATTACCAAAAAATGATTTCTAACTTTAGCTTCTGCTAAATATTTTTTTTCTGTTAAAATAACTTCTGATGTTTTAGTTTTTGCCATTTAACATTTTCTTTTGTGAAAAGTAAGAAATTATTAAAAGAATCAAAGCCAAAATAGCACCTGCTTGTTCTCCATCATTGATCATTATATGTGCAAAAAATGCTAAAATAAAAGCAAAGAAAAAACCTGCATAAGCCCACTCTTTAATTACTTTATTACTAAAAAGCCACAAAACGGTTATACCTAATAACTTTACAATTGCATATGGATAAATAATATAAGTTGGATAACCAAAATTGGTAAACATTAACGCTACTTCAGCGTGATTAAAAAAATACATTCCTGCTGAAAAAAGCATTAATAATGTTAATAAAACTGTAGAAATATAGTAAATAATTTTTGTTATTTTCATTTTTAATATTTTTTAGTATTTAACAAATTTAGTGAAATAACATTTATTTACCAAGGAAAATAAATCCACGGAACTTATTTGAAATAAATAATTGATATTGAGTTAATTATCTAATAGTACAAAACTTAGTAAATAAGCTTAGCCCTGATTGAAACGGCATCCTTTTTATAGTTTCTAAGCAATAATTATATAAAATAAGTAAGAAATTTAGATGGCTAACAAAAAAACTGAATATTAATAACTATAAAAAGATATAGTGAAAAGTAGGAAATTGCTGCAAAAAAAAATCCGAAACAATAAAGTTTCGAATTTTAATCTTCACTCTTTTATTGAATGAATTTTGCACTAAGAATATTTTAATAATATGTAAATCTTCTAACTTTGGCAATGTGTTTTGCTAAACGCATTACTTGATGAGAATACCCATATTCGTTATCATACCAAATGTATATAACAATAGTTTCTCCATCTGCAATGGTTGCTTTACTGTCAAAAATTGAAGGTGCTGTAGTACCTATAATATCTGATGAAACTAACTCATTATCAATGGAATATTTAATTTGTTCTACCAAATCACCTTCTAAAGCATATTTTTTTAATGTAGAATTAATAATGTCTTTAGAAACTATTGTTCTTAATTGTAAGCTTAAAATTGCTAAAGATCCATTAGGTACTGGAACTCTAATTGCATTGGATGTTAATTTACCTGCCAAAACTGGAATGGCTTTTGAAACTGCAGCTCCTGCACCCGTTTCTGTAATTACCATATTTAAACCCGCTGCTCTACCTCTTCTATATTTACCATGCATATTGTCTACCAAATTTTGGTCATTTGTATAGGCATGTATAGTTTCTAAATGTCCTTTTTTTATACCAAAATTATCTTCCAAAACTTTTAAAACTGGTGTAATTGCATTGGTAGTACATGATGCTGCTGAAAAAATACTTTCAGAATCTGGATTGTATAATTTATGATTTACCCCATGAACAATATTGGGGATCCCTTTTCCTGGTGCTGTTAATAAAACTTTACTTGCTCCTTTGGCAACTAAATGCCTTTTTAAAGCAACATCATCTCTAAAAGCACCTGTATTATCAATAATTAACGCCTCATTAATTCCGTATTTTGTATAATCTATATCTTCTGGCTTATTTGCCGAAATTATATAAACTGTTGTACCGTTTATAATTAATGCTTTGTTTTCTATATCAGTTTGTACTGTTCCTAAAAAATCTCCATGAACAGAATCTATACTTAACAAAGAAGCTCTTTTTTCTAAAACAGATTGTGTAATTTCTCCACGAGTAACAATTGCTCTTAATCGTAATTGAGAACCTTTGCCCATTTTAGACATTAATTCTCTTGCCAACAAACGCCCAATTCTACCAAAGCCATATAAAACAACATCTTTAGGTTCTATATTTGTTGATGCTGTTGCACCTTTAAGTTTCTTTTGTACAAATGCTACTTTATCTTCATTAGATTTTGGATTTAAATAACTCTCATAAGCTAATTTACCTATGTCTAATTTTGATGAAGGTAATTCTATTTGCTGTATTGCTTTTGCTATACTTAACGCATCTTGAATAGTAATAGGCTTGTTTACAAACTCTTTAGCATAATCAATTAAATTTAAAACTTCACTTGCTCTTTTATCTACTAAAGGATTTCTAAATAAAACTAATTCAATTGATTTATCATACCATAAATCGTTTACGATATTAATAAATTCAACTGTAGCTCTTCTATTTTTTGCTTGTAAAGCAACTTCTTTTTCGTAATTTATATTTACTGACATAATTAAGATGTATCTAAATTAATTTTCGGCAAAAGTATTTCTTTTTTTTAAAATACGAAATCGATTTCGTAAAAATTTTAAACATAAAAAAATCCTGATAAATTATCAGGATTTTTAACCAATTTAATTAAAATAATTAAAAACGAAACTTTTCTTTCTCTCCTTTTAAATTAACCAATTCAATTAGGTTATTTGCATATCTAGATGAAGATAACTGGTCTATTAATTTAGCAGCTTCTTCTGCATTATTTACTTCTTTATCGTTAATTTTTGTAATTATATAACCTGTTAAATCGTTTCTTTCATCTGCAGTTCTAACAATCTTTACACCTTTTTTAACTTTACTTTTTTTCTTATCCTTTTCAGATAAGTCTTTTAATTGCCATCCAAAAGATTTTGCAACAATCAATTTTTCTCTTTTACTCAA
This sequence comes from uncultured Polaribacter sp., assembly GCF_947500975.1. Lineage (GTDB taxonomy): Bacteria > Bacteroidota > Bacteroidia > Flavobacteriales > Flavobacteriaceae > Polaribacter. The sequence goes on along the minus strand of NZ_CANMUE010000002.1, from coordinate 157,211 downwards.
TTTAACTTTTTTGTTTAATAATTCACCGCTTCTTTTTATGGTAACATCAACAAAATCACCAGGTCTTTTTGTAGTTAATTGTCCTTTTAGCTCAGAAAACTTTGTAATTTTAACATTATTAATTTTAGTAATAATATCACCTTCTTTTAAACCAGATTTTAAAGCCAAACTTTCTTCATCTATTCTTGCAATTTTTACACCTTCAATATTACCTTCTTTATCTTCAAAAGGAAAAAAACCGATTAAAGCCTCTTGCACAGCTCCAAATTCTAATAAATCATCCACAACTTTTTTAGCAATATTTGATGGTACTGCAAATGAATACCCCACAAAAGAACCTGTTTTAGATGAAATTGCTGTATTAATTCCTACTAATTCTCCACGTATATTAACCAAGGCTCCTCCACTATTACCTGGATTTACAGCAGCATCTGTTTGAATAAAAGACTCTATATTTCCGTTTCCTTCTAAATCTCTTCCTTTTGCACTTACAATTCCGGCGGTTACAGTAGATGTTAAATTGTAAGGATTACCAACTGCCAACACCCATTCCCCAACTTTAACATTGTTAGAATCTGCAAACGGAACGTAAGGTAAATCAATATCTGCATCAATTTTTAACAAAGCAATGTCATTACTTTTATCTGTCCCTATTAATTCTGCTTTGTATTTTTTCTTATTATTTAATGTAATTTCAATTTCATTAGCTGAATCAATTACATGATTATTGGTTACAATATATCCATCAGATGAAATAATTACACCACTTCCTGTACCAACTTGCTCAAACTTTCTCGTTCCATTTCTATTTCCAAAAAAGATATCTAGAGGATTAGATTGTGTTCTTATTGCTGTGTTTTTAACGTGCACAACTGAGTTTAAAGATCTCTCAGCAGCCAAAGTAAAATCTGTAGAAGCTACATCATCAGCAATAGTGTTAATTGCTGGATTATAACTTGTTTGTACAGTTTGCATTTTTGATGGCATTTCTCTTTCTATTACAACTGTATCGTTAAAAAAAGTTTTATAACCTACTAAAGTTAAAACTCCTCCTAAAATGGACATTCCTAATAAACCAAAAAATTTCTTCATAATTCTAAATTTTTAATAACTCAAATATATAATTTTAACATTTACAAAAAATCTGTTTAACTTGCTTTTAACGCATTTTAACCTTGTATTAACAGACTTTTTTTGAACTTGAAATCATTATCTTTGCTCTATGAATTTGACATTTTATAAATATCAAGGAACAGGAAATGATTTTGTTATGATTGATAATCGAACAAAAATCTTTCCAAAAAAAAATACTGACAAAATTTCACAAATTTGTGACAGACATTTTGGTATTGGTGCTGATGGAATTATTTTGATAGAAAATGATAATGACTTCGATTTTAAAATGATTTATTTTAATGCGGATGGGAGTCAGACTTTTTGTGGAAACGGTGCAAGATGCGCAGTTGCTTTTGCAAAGTTTTTAAATATTATTAAAAATAAAACTACATTTTTAGCCATTGACGGAGAACATTTTGCTGAAATTAATGATGGTATTATTTCTCTACAAATGATTGATGTTGATGACATAAAAGTAAATAAAAACTCCGTTTTTATGTATACAGGAACGCAACATCATGTAGAAATGGTGAATGAGTTAACTGATTTTCCTATTTATGAAAAAGGGAAAAAAATTAGATATTCATACGAAAACCCAGGAAGCAATGTAAATTTTGTTCAGCAAATAGATGATGCTACTTTTAGAGTTAGAACCTATGAAAAAGGTGTAGAAGACGAAACTTTAGCTTGTGGAACTGGTGTTACAGCTGTAGCTATTGCAATGCATAAAACCAATAAAACAAAAAGTAACCTAGTATCTTTACCTGTTGAAGGTGGCCTTTTAGAAGTTTCATTTATTGAAGAAAACGGCACTTATAAAAATGTATTTTTAAAAGGGCCTGCACAGTTTGTTTTTACAGGAAGCATTACTGTTTAAAATTAAGTTTGTATCTAAACTTGTTTTCTTATAACTTCGCTAATTACCAATATAAAACATTTAAACGTTGCATATTCGCATTAACGTTGTGTGCAATTAAAGCAGCCTAATGGAAATTAACGGAAAAACTATAATTTATGGAATAATAGGAGACCCGATTCAACAAGTCGCAACACCAGCATTAATGAATACTATTTTCAATAAAAAAAATGAGAATAAAATTCTAATACCACTTCACGTTAATAAACTTTCCTTGAAATCAACAATTGAAGGACTAAAAAATATTCAAAACTTTAAAGGTGCAGTTATTACAATGCCCCATAAGACAGGAATAGTTAAATATCTTGATGAAGTTTCGGACGAAGTTAAAAAAGTTGGAGCTTGTAATGTTATAAAAAGGACATCTAAAGGACTTATAAAAGGAACAGTATTAGACGGAAATGGATTTGTAGAAGGTTTAAAAAATCATACCCTTTCAGTTAAATCAAAAAATATATTTTTACTGGGCGCAGGTGGAGCTGCATCAGGAATTGCATATTCACTTTGCGCTAATGGAATAAGAAAGTTGACAATTTATAATAGGTCAAAAACTAAAGCTTATAACTTAATTCAAAACTTAAAAGCGCACTATCCGAATTTAGAAATAGTTTACGATGAGCAAATTTCTGAGGATACCGATATTCTAATTAACGCTACCCCTATTGGAATGAAAGAAAATGATAAACCTATATTATCACTCTCAAACCTTAAACCTAAAACTATTGTTGCAGAAATAATAATAAGCCCAGAAATCACCTGTACTTTAAAACAAGCGATTGAAAAAGGTTGTAAAATTCATAAAGGAATAGCAATGCTAGAAGGACAGATAAAGTTAATAAATGAATTTATGGACGAAGAATAATTAGATTCAACAATCTTAGCGGATCTTCTCTAAATTACACTTTAATATTTAAAATTTTAAAGATGATACTATCTAATAATAAAATAAATTTAAGAGCTCTAGAACCTGAAGATTTAGAGTTTTTATTCAATATAGAAAACAATGAATCTTTTTGGGAAGTAAGTCACACTCAAGCTCCGTTTTCTAAATATATTTTAAAACAATATATTGAAAACGCACATTTAGATATTTTTGAGGCTAAACAACTGCGTTTACTAATTGAAGATGCATCAACAAAAAAACAAATTGGTATGATTGATTTGTTTGATTTTAATCCGCAACATAAAAGAGCAGGTATTGGCATTTTAATTCAGCCAGATTTTCAGCAAAAAGGTTTTGCAACAGAAGCTCTATCTCTTTTAATTTCATATTCTTTTTCTCATTTACAATTGCATCAATTATATGCAAATATTACTTCAGATAATTCTAAAAGCATTTCTTTATTTGAAAAACAACAGTTTAAAAAAGTTGGAATTAAAAAAGATTGGATTTTATCTGAAGGAAAATTTAAACATGAAATTTTATTTCAATTGATAAATGAGTAATTTTGCTATTCTAAAAAAATTGAACACATTGAGAAAAAAGCTTATATACAGTATTATTGCAATAATTATTATTGTTAGTGGAGTAATAGCAAATAATTATTACCAAAAAATATTTGGAAAAACAATTACTAAAGACAGTGTTATTTTTGTAAATTCTTCTGATACTTTAACTGATATAAAAAATAAATTAGCTCCTTTTTCAGAGCATGCAAATGCATTTTTGCTAATTGCTTCAAAGAAAAATTTTACAAAACCAAAAAGCGGAAGATATTTTTTAAAAAAAGGTATGTCTAATAATGAATTAGTAAACATGCTAAGGAGTGGAAATCAAACACCATTAAAAATCTCCTTTAATAATCAAGATACATTAGAAAAATTTGCTGGTAGAATTGCTGAACAATTAGAAATAGATTCTGTTTCTATTATAAATTCTTTTACAAATAAAGAGTTTCTATCAAAAAATAAACTCACAAAAAAATCAGTATTACAAATTTGTATCCCTAATAGTTATGAATTTTACTGGACTACCTCTGCCGATAAATTTAGAAATAAATTATTATTAGAATATAATCGTTTTTGGAATTCTTCAAGAATTAAAAAAGCTAAAGCTTTAAATATGACAAAGAGTGAGGTAATTACTTTAGCTTCAATCGTACAAAAAGAAACTGCAAAAAAAGAAGAAAGACCTATTGTTGCTGGTTTGTATTTAAATCGCCTAAAAAAAGGGTGGCCTTTACAAGCTGATCCAACAATTATATATTGTGTTAAAGAAATAAAAGGGCAAGATTATGTTGTTAAAAGAGTTTTAACTGCTGATTTAGCTTTAAATTCTCCTTATAATACTTACAAAAATAAAGGATTACCTCCTACCTTAATTGCAATGCCAGATATTTCTAGTATTGATGGTGTATTAAATTCACAAAAACATAACTACATGTATATGTGTGCTAATGTTGATAAAATTGGGTATCATTCGTTTGCTAAAACACTTGCTCAACACAATAATAATGCAGCAAAATATCATAGGTGGATAAACAGTCAAGGTGTAAATAGATAAAAAATTAAATTCACAATAAAAAATCATTTTTATTGAAAACTTCAAAAATAAAACAAATAAATTACCTTTTTACCTAGGTAAAAGCACTTTTTTACTACACTATTTATAATTTCGACGAAATTAATTATTTGATTATCAGTATATTTAAATAATGTTATAAATTTGCACCGCTTAACAAAAAGGCTCAAGTTATTAAAAAGATATTATTTTTAGTTAGTGTTATTTTTCTATTTACAAATGCAATAGAATTCACAAATAAAAAGGTAGAAACTAAAAAGGTTACTTATCCTAAATATGTAGATTATAATATTCCATATTTAACAAATAACTTTATGGCTTTTAAAGAAGCTGTAGCTTTTAAAGAATCTCAAGGCAAATACGGTGTAATAAACACATTAGGGTATTTAGGTAAATATCAATTTGGAAAATCTACACTTAAAAGATTTAAAATTTACAATACAAATGAATTTCTTCAAAACCCTGAGTTACAAGAAAAAGCTTTTGTTGCTTTATGTAAAGTAAACAAATGGATTTTAAGAAAAGATATTAATCGGTCTGTTGGTAAAACTATAAACGGAATTAAAATTACTGAGTCAGGAATTTTAGCGGCTGCACATTTAAGTGGTGCAGGTAATGTAAAGAAATTCTTACGAAGCAATGGAATTCAAAAGTTCTCTGATGCTTATGGAGCTTCAATTCAGTCTTACCTAAGAAAGTTTGCTGGTTATGATGTTTCTATCATTGAAGCTAATAGAAAAGCAACGGTTTAATTACTTCTGAATAATAAAAATTGCAGGCTTTTTATGTAAGTCTGGTTGTTGATTTTTCCAATCTTTTACCATCTTTGTTTTAATATACTCTGTTGGTAATGTTATATCTGCAGCAATACATAAAGAAGTTGTTGGTGATAAAATTGTCTTTAAATCGGCAAGCATTTTTTCGTTTCTATACGGAGTTTCTATAAAAATTTGCGATTGATTTTTATCTAAAGAAAACTTCTCTAACTCTTTAAGTTTACGTTTCCTTTCGCTCTTATCAATTGGCAAATACCCATTAAAAGCAAAGTTTTGACCATTCATTCCAGAACTCATCATTGCCATTAGTATTGATGATGGCCCAACTAAAGGTACCACTTGTATATTTTTTTGATGTGCTAGTTTTACAATACTTGCTCCAGGATCTGCAACTGCAGGAACCCCAGCTTCCGACAATAAACCAACGTTAATACCATCTTTACAAACATCTAAATATTTATTGGTTTCAATTTCTTCAGCATACTTATCTAACAACATTAAATGCAATGAAGGTTGTTGTTTTTTTGGTGATATTTTCTTGATAAACCTTCTTGCAGATTTCTCATTTTCAACAATATAATAATCTATTTGCTCTACCACTTTTTTTACTGATAAAGGCATTACCTCTAAAGGCTCTGTATCTCCTAAAGTTGTGGGAATTAAATAGAGTTTACCAATCATAATTATTTATTTAGAGGCTAATTTATTTGCAATTATCTCACAAGCTTCATCTAACATTTTATAAACATCTACAAAACCTTGATCTCCTCCATAATATGGATCTGGAACAGATAAATTTTCATTTGGATAAGACTCATTTAAGATTAGCCTTACTTTTTTTGAGTCATTTTCATTTCTAGAAAGCTTTAAAATATTTTGATAATTGCTTTCATCCATTGCATAAATATAATCAAATTCATCAAAATCTTTAACTACAAATTTTCTTGCTCTTTGATCATTAATGCTGATGCCATAGTTTTTAGCTACTTCAATAGAGCGTTTATCTGGTAAATTACCAACATGATAGGCAACAGTTCCTGCGGAATCAATAACAATTTTATCGGTATATACTTTGGATTTCAAGATACCTTCAGCTAGCGGAGATCTACAAATGTTCCCCAAACAAACCATCAATACTTTTATCATAAAAGCAAGGTTTTAGAAAGTTAATTTCTTTGTTAAATCGTCTACGTATTTTCTAAACTGCTTGTCAGTTTCTGTTAAGTTGTCTACTGTTTTACAAGCATGTAACACAGTTGCATGATCTCTTTGTCCAATTTGATTACCAATACTTGCTAATGAAGTTTTTGTTAATCTTTTTGCAAAAAACATAGCTAACTGTCTTGCTTGCACAATATGCCGTTTTCTAGTTTTTGATTGTAATGTAGCCACATCCATATCAAAATACTTAGAAACTTCTTTTTGTATATAATCTATAGAAACTTCTTTTTTGGTGTTTTTCACAAATTTATCTACAATTTGTTTTGCCAATTCTATAGAAAACTCTCTTCTATTAAAAGATGCTTGAGCTATCATAGAAATTAAAACACCTTCTAATTCTCTAACGTTAGATTTTATATTTTTTGCAATATATTCTATAATTTCTTCTGGCATTTCAACACCATCCCTATACAATTTGTTTTGTAAGATAGAAATTCTAGTTTCGTAATCTGGTGCTTGTAATTCTGCTGATAATCCCCATTTAAAACGAGATAATAAACGCTGCTCAATGTCTTGCATATCTACAGGCGCTTTATCTGAAGTTAAAATTACTTGCTTTCCGTTTTGATGTAAATGATTAAAAATATGGAAAAATACATCTTGCGTACCAGCTTTACCAGATAAAAATTGAACATCATCAATAATTAAAACATCTATCATTTGATAAAAATGAATAAAATCATTTCTAGTATTCGATTTTACAGAATCTATAAACTGTTGTGTAAATTTTTCCGAAGAAATATATAAAACAGTTTTATCAGGATATTTATCTTTAATATCAACACCTATTGCGTGTGCTAAATGTGTTTTTCCTAAACCCACTCCACCATAAATTAACAATGGGTTAAAAGAAGTCCCTCCTGGCTTGTTAGCAACAGCCATTCCTGCAGAACGTGCTAATCTATTTGAATCTCCTTCAATAAAGTTTACAAAATTATAATTAGGATTTAATTGCGATTCTATTTTTACCTTCTGTAAACCCGGAATAATAAACGGATTTCTTAATTCTCTCTTATTGGATTCTAAAGGAACTGTTACTTTTTGTGGTTTTAAAGGGTCTCTATTAGAACTCGGAATTTTAACAATTTGTGGTCTGTTAGAACTATAATTGTTTTCCATTTTAACATCGTAAATCAATTTAGCATCATTGCCTAATTGCCTAACTAATGCAACTCTTAAAAGTTTGATATAGTGCTCTTCCAACCATTCATAAAAAAATTTACTTGGTACTTGTATTGTTAACGCTTCTCCTGAAAGTTTTACTGGTTTTATAGGTTCAAACCATGTTTTATATGCTTGGGGTTTAATGTTGTCTTTTATAAAAGTCAAACATTCATTCCAAACTGAGTCAGCAGTTAAAGTCATTCTAAATTTTAGTAATTTTTTTATTAATAATTCTGATAAAAGGTCAAAAAAGAGGCCTTTTCAATAGCCTTACAAAAGTGTGAATAAAATTCAGTATAAAAAAATGAATTTGCTATTGATTATTAATTATTTTTTACGTAAAATACTCAAAAATTAATTATTCATAAGTTTTGAAAAAATCATTAACAAAAACTAGAGTTCGTTATTCTGAAACTGATCAAATGGGCGTTGTTTATCACGGAAACTACGCTCAATTTTTTGAATTAGGAAGAACAGAATGGTTACGTTCTTTAGGGGTTACATACAAAGATATGGAAATCAACGGAATAATGCTTCCTGTTATTTCATTAACCTGTAATTTTATCAAATCTGCTTTATATGATGATGTTTTAACTATTGAAACTGTACTTAAGAAAAAACCAATGGTAAAAATTGAGTTTGATTATAAAGTTACAAATCAAAACAACGAATTAATTTGTACCGGAAGTTCAGTTTTAGCATTTATGAATATGAAAACAAGCAAACCTACAAGGTGTCCAAATTATTTATTGGAAAGTTTAGATTTTTAACTCTTTTATCTCAACTTTATACAAATTATTAAAAATATCAAAAATAGTTTGAGCGTCTTTTTTTCTAATAGATATTGTATACTCACAATCCATTTCTAGCTTTTGAGCAACTATATTTATGTTTTTCTCCTTTACAATTCTCATTACTTTATTCATTAAATCGTAACTAAATTTTAGTTTATAAAGAATGTCAATTGTTTTATCAACAATTTTAGATGCTAATAAAGCTAACTGTGCAGAGTTTTTATAAGCATTTATTAAACCACCAACACCTAATTTTGTCCCTCCAAAATAACGAACAGAAACAATTAAAATATTGGTAACTTCAAAAGATTGAATTTGTCCATAAATTGGCATTCCTGCAGAATTACTAGGCTCTCCATCATCATTTGCTCTAAACTTTTTTTGTTCTACTCCAATTTGATATGCATAACAAAAATGACGGGCAGAATGATGTTTTTTCCTCAATCCATCAATAGCATTTTTAACATCATCTTCATTAAAAACTGGAAATGCATAGCCAAAAAACTTACTGTTTTTATCTTTAAAAAGTGTTTCTTCAGAAGGATTTTCTATCGTCTTATACGCATCTTTTTCCATTAGGCAATTGCTACAATTATAATTCCAAATATAGCCAAGACAATACCAATTTTATTTTTAAAAGTAAATTTTTCTTTAAAAAGCAAAACTCCAATTATTGTAGAAAGAATAACAATACCAACATTATTAATCGTAAATAATGTAGAACTTTCAAAACTATCAGCTTGTAAAGCTTTAATTAAAAAGACAATAGAATAATAATTTGGAATTCCTAAAACTATACCTGCAATAATATTTTTAACACCAAAAGGAGTTCTTTTCTTTATCGTTTTTATTAATAAAATAATAAACCCAAAAACAGCAGCAATACCAAACAAACTCCCAGAAAAAACAGAAACATCTTCCTTTGGCACAAAAGTAACCTCTACATATTTTAAAATAGTATCTATAGCTCCTGAACCAAAAAACAGTAGAATAGGAAATAACAAACCAGCATTTTTATTTACTGACTTTTCTTCTTTTGCAGAAGTAAAGTATACGGCAAATAGAGCTATAACGATTCCAACAATTTTTAAGAAAGTAACAGATTCACTATACAAAAACACTCCAAAAAAAACAGGGATAACTACTGACATTTTTCCTGCAACTGACGCGACAGATACTCCATTTTTTTGTGATGTCATTGCCATTACAAAAAAGATAGATACAAACAAGGCTCCTAAACAAACGGCTCCAAAAAACCAAGGTTGATTAGGCACTTCTGATATTGAAAAACTACTTTTATCTAGAGTAAAACCCATTGTAAAAGCAACAATATAGTTAACAAAAATAGCCTTCAAAACATCAACTTTATAAATGCCAAAATATTTAAAAATGACAAACAATCCTGAAGAAAAAAGTATACTTAAAAATAGATAAATCAATAGATAATATTTTTTGTAAATAATTCAGTTACATCTTCTTCACCTGGAATTAAATTCCACACATGAATCCCTAATTTATTGGCTGTATTAGTGTTTTCTTTTAAGTCATCTACAAATAAAGTTTCATCGGCAATTAGTTTATTTTCCTTTAAAACATACTCATAAATTTCTGAATCTGGTTTTCTAAAATTAATTTCATGTGATAAATAAAACCGCTCAAAGCAATTTTTAAATTCATTATAAAATTTTTCTCCTAAAGAGTTTTGAATCCGTTTTATGTGTAAATCGTTTGTGTTGCTCAACAAAAACAACCTGTATTTTTTACTTGCAGATAATTCTTTTAAAAAATTCAATCTTTTTTGAGGAAAATCTAACAGAATAGCATTCCACGCGAAAACTAAGTTTTCTTTTGGTATTTTAAATTTACCATTAAAGAAGTTGATAAAATTATCTGTAGATATCAAACCTTTTTCGTACTGATGATACATTCCAATCATTTCATCAGTAATATTTGTAACTCCTAATTTTGCCATTTCATTAAAAGTTGCAAATTTATCAAGATTGATAAATATATCTCCAAAATCGAAAATGATGTTTTTAATCATTCTTATATATTTTTAAAATGTCGTTTTTAATTCTTTTTTCTGATGTTACATTTCCTGAAAAAACAGGTGCTTTAACACCGTTTTCAAAAGAAAATCCACCCATAAAAACATGAGCTTCATCCCATAATTTTTCATCAATAAATGTTTGTAATGTCTGCGAACCCCCTTCAATAATTACAGATTGAATATTGTGTTTTTGTAAAACTATACAAATTTGTTGGGCAAGATTACTATTAAAATCTATTCTTTCAAAAATTACATTTTCTATTTTATTTTCAAGCTTATTATCATCCCCAGTTAAAACAATTGTTTTTACTGTTCCATCAAAAACACTAAAATCTGATGGAATTCGTAAAGTTTTATCCAGAATGATTCTTGTTGGATTGTTTCCAAACCAACTTCTAACATTCAATTTAGGATTATCAGCAATAACAGTATTTGTACCTACCAAAATCGCATGCTCATTACTCCTTAATTTATGCACTAATTGTTGCGAATATTTATTGGAAATCCAAATTGGCTTTTGCTCAAGTTTAGATAAAGGCGCAATAAAACCATCAATAGTTTCAGCCCATTTTAAAATAATATAAGGCCTTTTTTTATTCTGTACAGTAAAAAATCGTTTATGATGCTCTTTACATTCATCCTCTAACACACCTATAATAACATTAATTCCTGCATTTCTCAAACGTTCAATCCCTTTTCCTGCAACCAAACTATTTGTATCAACACAACCAATAACTACATTTTTAAATTGATGTTTAACCAATAAATCTGCACAAGGTGGCGTTTTTCCAAAATGTGAACATGGTTCAAGTGTAACATAAATAGTTGCCTCCTTTAATAGTACTTTGTTCTCAACAGAGTTTACCGCATTAACCTCTGCATGATTATTACCATATTCAGATGTAAAACCTTCACCAATAATTTTATTTTGATGAACAATAACTGCTCCAACAGAAGGATTTGGGCGTGTATTTCCAATTCCGTTTTTTGCTACTTGTAAACAACGTTTTATGTAAAATTCGTGTTTGATAACTTAGAATTTAATTTTTAAATCTTGAGTTTGATCTATAGGATAAGTACTAGAAAAACCTAATACCTTATACTTTATTTCTCCTTTAAACTGTATTTTTATTGATTTATTAAAAACCGATTTTAACAAACCTCCTAAAATTCCATTTTTATTTTTACCAAAAATTTTATGTGTAGGAATTACTACTTTTAACGGAACTTGAAACTCACTTCTTACAGGAACTTTAAACTCATCCGAAGAAACTTGTGCTACTTCAGTATCATTTACAATCACTTTAATTTCATCTGTTGATATCTTACCTCCAACATCATTAGGGTTTTCAAAAAAAGCATTTGCAGATAAACGGATTGTATCTGAAGCTACAGAAATTAGTTTTAAATTATCAACCTTAATAAAAACGGGGCTCTTATTAACTGAACAACTGAAAATAAATAAAAATAACACTAAAAAATAGAGTCCTTTTTTCATAATAAATATTTAAAAAAATTAGGTAACTTGCTACTGCAAAAATACAGGAATAAATGACAACAGAAGATTTTATCATCAGAGAAATTAAGCCTAAAGATAATCCAGAAATTGCTCAAGTAATCCGTAATGTTTTGGTTGAGTTTGGAGCTCCAAAAATAGGTACAGCTTTTGAAGATAAAGCTACCGATAAAATGTTTGAAAACTTTGACAAACACACTTCTGTGTACTATGTAATAGAGCATAAAAACAAAGTTGTTGGCGGCGCAGGTATTGCACAATTAGATAATTTTGAAGGTAAAACCTGCGAACTACAAAAAATGTATTTTTTACCAATAACTCGCGGAAAAGGATTAGGCTCTAAATTAATTTCGACCTGTTTACAAAAAGCAAAACTACTTGGTTTTAACCAATGCTATTTAGAAACAATGCCTTATATGACTGCTGCAAGAGCATTATATGCTAAAAATGGTTTTGTAAACTTAGAGCAGCCAATGGGTAATACTGGACATTATTCTTGCAATGTTTGGATGATAAAAACATTATGATTTTAAAAGAATTTCGACTTTTTTTCACAGAACAACTTTCTGAAATTTATCCAGCAACTGAAATAGATTCTTTCTTTTTTATTTTGATAGATGAATATTTAAATTTAAAAAGAATTGACACTGTTTTAAAACCAGATTTTACAATTAATGATGATAAAATTATCATATTAAAAACAACTTTAGAAAGATTAAAAAAAGAAGAACCTATACAGTTCATAATTGGAAATACCGAGTTTTACGGTCTACCTTTTTTGGTTGATAAAAACACATTAATACCAAGGCCAGAAACTGAAGAATTAGTAGAATGGATTTTAGAAGAAGTTGCAAAACCTCAAAGTTTTAAAACGGATAAATTGTCAATTCTTGATATTGGAACAGGTTCTGGTTGTATTCCTATATCATTGGCCAAAAACTTACCAAACTCAAAAATTTCTGCCATTGATATTTCTGATGAAGCATTGATTATTGCAAATAAAAATGCAAAAATAAATAATGTCGATATTAATTTTTTGCAAAAAAATATTTTAACAACTACTTCTTTAAATGTCATTGCGAATGAAATGAAGCAATCTGGTAATAATAAGATTATTTCGTCGGAAACCAATCATAATAACAAATTAGAGTTTGACATTATTGTCTCAAATCCCCCTTATATTAGAGAATTAGAAAAAGTTGAGATAAAAAATAATGTTTTACAAAACGAGCCTCATTTAGCGTTATTTGTTTCTGATGAAGATCCTTTATTATTTTATGATAAAATTGCTGATTTAGCAAAACAACATCTTACCAAAAATGGTTTGTTATTTTTTGAAATAAATCAATATTTAGGAAAAGAAACAGTAAAAATGTTAGCAAACAAAGGTTTTAAAAACATTGAGTTAAAAAAAGATTTATTTGGTAATGATAGAATGATAAAGGCTAATATTTAATATTTTTTCATTTTTTTTATATCATTATTTTATTCAAAAAAGTTAATACTCTAGCCTTAAAACCTAGTATTTAAACATAAATTTGAAAAAACGGAATACTTTCTAACATTAACTAGGCTCATTCTCTTTCAATTAAACTGTGACTTTTTATAAAATATATTGTCTAAATAAATATAGAATAAAACCAACTTTTATAATAATTAGACTATGAATCAAGATATAACCAAAGAATTATTCATTCTTTTAATAACCTCAGTAATAATCTACTTTACTGGTAGTTATATTACAGCTATCAGCAACATAAAAACTATTTTTGATGGAATTGTAACTTTACTATTATTTTTTACATTACTTACTTTTACAATAAATATTTTTCTTTTACTAAGTAAAATATTTAAGAATATTTTAAATTTAAGAAGTTTATAAAAAATAAACAAGTACATACTTAAACAAAAAAAGCAACCTATTGGTTGCTTTTTTTTAATCAAATTTTGACTTATTTATTCAAATACATTTTACGTCTTGAATATAAATTATAAAATTCATCATCTTTTAAACTATCAATAAACAGAATACTTTCTCCTGTCGATTTCATTTCTGGACCTAATTTTTTATTTACATTAGGAAACTTATTAAAAGAAAAAACTGGTTGTTTAATTGCAAAACCTTCTAATTGAGGATTAAAATTAAAGTCTGTTACTTTCTTTTCTCCTAACATAACTTTAGTTGCATAGTTTACATAAGGCTCTTTATAAGCTTTTGCTATAAACGGTACAGTTCTAGATGCTCTAGGATTAGCTTCAATAATATAAACAGTATCATCTTTTATAGCAAACTGAATATTAATTAAACCAACGGTTTTTAATTCTCTTGCTATAGTGTGAGTATGATCTTTAATTTGTTGCATTACAAATTCTCCTAAATTAAAAGCTGGTAAAGTTGCATTAGAATCTCCTGAATGAATTCCACAAGGCTCTATGTGCTCCATAATTCCGATGATGTAAACATTTCCATCAGCATCACAAATTGCATCAGCTTCCGCTTCAATTGCTCCATCTAAATAATGATCTAACAACAACTTATTATTTGGCATTCTACCTAATAAATCCACAACATGCTCAACTAATTCTTCTTTATTGATTACAATTTTCATCCCCTGTCCTCCTAAAACATACGAAGGTCTTACCAAAATAGGAAAATCTAATTCATCAGCTAAAACCAAAGCTTCATCTGCAGTTTCTGCGATACCATACTTAGGAAAAGGAATTTTATTGTTTTTTAACATTGATGAGAATCTTCCTCTATCTTCAGCAATATCTAAAGCTTCAAAAGAAGTACCAATAATTTTAATACCGTATTTAGTTAATTTTTCTGCTAACTTTAATGCAGTTTGCCCTCCTAATTGAACAATTACACCTTCTGGTTTTTCGTGACGAATAATGTCATAAATATGCTCCCAAAAAACTGGCTCAAAATATAACTTATCAGCTGTATCAAAATCAGTAGAAACTGTTTCAGGGTTACAGTTAATCATTATCGTTTCATAACCACATTCTGCAGCAGCTAAAACTCCGTGTACACAACAATAATCAAACTCAATACCTTGTCCAATTCTGTTCGGTCCAGATCCTAAAACAATAACTTTCTTTTTATCTGTAACAACACTTTCATTTGCAATGATAATTTCTCCATCAGCAGTTTCAATTTCGTTTTCAAAAGTTGAATAATAATAAGGTGTTTTTGCGGTAAACTCTGCCGCACAAGTATCTACTAACTTAAAAACACGCTGTACTTTTAAATCTTCTCTTTTACTATAAACTTCACTTTCTAAACAACCTAACATATGCGCTAATTGCCTATCACCATAACCTTTTTGCTTAGCTTCTAATAATAAATCTCTTTGAAGCGTATCAATTGTATAGGTAGAAATTTCTTTTTCTAGTTGAAATAACTCTTCATATTGTTTTAAATACCACATATCAATTTTTGTGATATCATAAATCTGACTTAGAGGAATACCCATTGCAATTGCATCATAAATTGCAAAAACACGATCCCAACTTGCATTGGTTAATTTATCAATTACTTGGTTGTAATCTTTATAACCTTTACCATCTGCTCCTAACCCGTTTCTTTTAATTTCTAAAGATTGTGTTGCTTTGTGTAATGCCTCTTGGAAAGAACGTCCAATTCCCATAACTTCTCCAACGGCCTTCATTTGTAAACCTAAAGTTCTATCTGACCCTTCGAATTTATCAAAATTCCAACGTGGTATTTTTACAATTACATAATCTAAAGTTGGCTCAAATAAAGCTGAAGTAGATTTTGTAATTCCGTTTTCTAATTCATCTAATGTATAACCAATAGCTAATTTTGTAGCTACTTTTGCAATAGGGTAACCCGTTGCTTTACTAGCTAAAGCTGAAGAACGTGAAACACGTGGATTAATTTCAATTGCAATAATATCTTCTTTTTCATCTGGAGAAACAGCAAACTGAACGTTACAACCTCCTTCAAAATCACCAATTGATCGCATCATATGAATTGCCATATCACGCATTTTTTGGTAAGTTTTATCTGATAATGTCATTGCCGGAGCAACTGTTATTGAATCTCCTGTATGAATACCCATCGGATCCATATTTTCGATTGAACAGATAATTACTACGTTATCATTTTTATCACGTAATAATTCTAATTCATACTCTTTCCATCCCATCATTGCTTTATCAATCATCACCTCATGTATGGGTGATGCTTCTAAACCTCTGCTCAATAATTCGTCAAAATCTTTTGGATCATATACTATTGATGCTCCTGCTCCACCTAAAGTATATGATGAACGAATAACTAACGGAAAACCATATTCTTGTGCAATTTCTTTTCCTTTTAAGAAAGATGTAGCTGTGGCTTGTGGCGCCATTGGCACATCAATCTTCAACATCAACTCTCTAAATTGCTCTCTATCTTCAGTAACATTAATTGCGTCAATATCAACACCAATTAATTGTACATCAAAATCTTTCCAAATTCCTTTATCATCTGCTTCAATACATAAATTTAATGCTGTTTGACCACCCATTGTTGGTAAAACTGCATCAATTTGAGGATGCTCTTTTAAAATTTGAATAATTGATTTTGTTGTTAAAGGCAACAAGTATACATGATCAGCCATTGAAGGATCTGTCATAATAGTTGCTGGATTAGAATTGATTAAAATAGTTTCAATTCCATCTTCTCTTAAAGAACGTAGAGATTGTGATCCTGAATAATCAAATTCGCATGCTTGCCCAATAACAATAGGTCCTGATCCAATAATTAAAATGGAGTTTAAGTCTTTTCTTTTTGGCATCGTAATTAACTGTGTTTTATTAAGTTGTAAAAATAATTAGGTCTTAGGTATAAAAAAAGGTGTTACTACGAATAGTAACACCTTTATTATTAACAAATTGTTAATCATTATCTTTTTGGTCTTGCTTCAGATGAAACAGATATTTTCTTTCTTCCTTTAGCTCTTCTTCTAGCTAAAACTTTTCTACCATTAGCAGAAGCCATTCTTTCCATGAAACCATGTTTGTTTCTTCTCTTTCTCTTTGATGGTTGATACGTTCTTTTCGGCATTATATGTATTTTTAAAAATCTTCTTTTATTATTTTTTGCTTCACAGTTTTATACCTAACCAAAAGCGTGTGCAAATATACAACTGTTTTTATTTATGGCAAATACAATTTCAAAAAAAATTAAATATTTTCACTTTATTCTATTTAACAACTTTTTCATTGATTTTTCTCCTAAGTCATAAGACTTTTTATGAATTGAAATTGGTTGAAACTCTCTAATACCAGAATAAATATTTCGTGTTTCATTAATAGTAACGTCAGCTGTACAACTCATTTCAATAAATATTTGATTATTTTTTATGTCAAAAATTTTAATAAATGAAATTGCACCAGCTTTTGAACTCGATAATCTTTTTTTATTTAACGAAGTTAAAGTGTTTTTATCTAATTCCTCTAAATATTGAATTTTAGTTAAAATAATATAATCAAAATCTGTATACTGTTTTAGAAATTGAACATTTTTATTTGTAATATCATAATCAATTGAAAAAGGTATGCATAATTTACCTATATTATTTTTATACTGGTTTTTTTTGATTACATTTTCTTTCAATTCATCTTGAAAAAACTTAAAAATAAAAGGAAAATTTGTCCCATTATTAAAATTAGACTTACCTATAGTTGTATGGTTTTATATATATTTTACATTATTTCTATCTAACTTTTTATTAAACGTTAAATAATCATAGTTATAATCTGCTAGGTTAAAAGTTATCCCTTTTGGAAACAAAACCGAACAAGAAAAAAATAGCCCACAAAAAAATATTAAATATTTATATTTCAAAACTAAAAATTATATCCAATTCTTATGTGAAGATCAACTACTAGACCATCAGACTCGCTAACACTTGGGTACTTTTGATTTATATAAAATAAATACCCCAAACCTAGACCTAATTCGTAGTTTATTTTCATACTTAAACTTCTTCTAATTCCCCATTTTGGTATAATTGAAAAACTATCTTCTGCTCTATTTAAGTTATCATCAAAAGAAGAAATTTCAAATAAACTAGATCTATAACTTGTTTTAACTGTTAAAAAATTAGCTGAATTATTTGTTACATTTAAACTTTTTTTAGCACGTTTTTTAAAATTATAATACCAACGTGGTTCTAAATTTACTTCTGGCGCAAGAAAAAAGCCAACTCCTGCTGTGATTTCAGAATACAAACCAATTTCAGTTCTTAATGTAAATTGATCTGCAAACCTAACTTCATTATTAAACCATCCTCCAACAGTACCAATTTGAATACTATTTAAAGATCTTTCAATTGTTTTACCTAAAGCCTGAGAAAACAAAGAAAAAGAAAAGAAAAGGAAAGTTATTACAATTATTTTTTTCATAACATTTTTTTTCAAATTTAAATTTAAATTTAAATTAAACAATCAAAAATTATAATTTTATCTCTTTTTTATTTGTGATAAAAACTAGAGTTAGTACTTTTGCGCAAACCTAAGACTACCATGCACAACACTAAATACGTTTTTGTAACAGGGGGCGTAACATCATCACTTGGAAAAGGAATTATTGCTGCTTCTTTAGCTAAATTATTACAAGAAAGAGGATTTTCTGTTACTATCCAAAAATTAGACCCATATATTAATATAGATCCAGGAACCTTAAACCCTTATGAACATGGCGAGTGCTATGTAACTGATGATGGTGCTGAAACTGATTTAGATTTAGGACATTATGAGCGTTTTTTAAATATCCCTACAAGTCAAGCTAACAATGTTACTACTGGTAGAGTTTATCAATCTGTAATAAATAAGGAAAGAAAAGGAGAGTTTTTAGGAAAAACGGTTCAAGTTATTCCTCATATTACTGATGAAATTAAACGTAGAATTCAAATTTTAGGTGAAACTGGCGATTTTGATATTGTTATTACTGAAATTGGAGGAACAGTTGGGGATATAGAATCTCTACCTTATGTTGAGTCTGTAAGACAAATGTTGTGGGAAAAAGGAGAAGAAAACGCAATAGTAATTCACTTAACCTTAGTGCCTTATTTAGCTGCAGCGGGTGAATTAAAAACAAAACCTACACAACACTCAGTTAAAATGTTGATGCAAAGTGGTGTAGGACCAAATATTTTAGTGTGTAGAACTGAGCATGAAATTTCTGATGATATTAAAAGAAAATTAGCCCTTTTTTGTAATGTTAAAAAAGAAGATGTAATACAATCTATAGATGCAGAAACTATTTATGATGTTCCTAATTTAATGTTAGAACAAGGTTTAGATGAAGTAGTTTTAAAGAAACTAAAATTATCATCACCTTTAAAACCAGAATTAAAAGTTTGGAACAATTTTGTTCAGAAACATAAAAACCCAACTTCTGAAGTAGAAATTGGGTTAATTGGTAAATATATTGAGCTACAAGATTCTTATAAATCAATTACCGAAGCTTTTATTCATGCAGGTTCATCTCATGAAACAAAAGTAAAAGTTAGATGGATTCATTCTGAAAGCTTAACTCCTAAAAATGTTGAGAAAAAATTACAAGGATTAAACGGAATTTTAGTTGCGCCTGGTTTTGGTGATAGAGGTATTGAAGGTAAAATTAAAGCTGTAAAGTATGCCAGAGAAAATAACATTCCGTTTTTTGGAATTTGTTTAGGAATGCAGATGGCGGTTATTGAATTTGCTAGAAATGTATTGAATTTAGAAAATGCTAGTTCTACAGAAATGAATAAAAGCACAAAACACCCAGTTATTAATTTGATGGAAAGTCAAAAAAATGTAACAGAAAAAGGTGGTACAATGCGTTTAGGAGCCTGGGATTGTAATATATCTAAAGGCTCAAAAGTTTATAATGCTTACAAATCTGAATTTATTAGTGAACGTCACAGACATCGTTTTGAATTTAATAATGACTATTTAGCTCAAATTGAAGCTGCTGGAATGAAAGCTACAGGAATAAACCCTAAAACTGGTTTAGTTGAAGTTGTTGAAATCCCTAACCACCCTTGGTTTGTCGGTGTACAATATCATCCAGAATATAAAAGTACCGTTTTAAAACCGCATCCATTATTTGTGAATTTTATAAAAGCGGCTTTAAAACAATCAAAAAGTTAATTTAGTAAAAAAAGGAATACTATTTGAACTATTAAATAGTATATAATTTAAAGTAGTAAACATCATATAAAAATTGCTTTTTAACTACATTTGTCGTTTTTTTATCAAGATTTCGTCTTGACTTTATGACAAATTGACACCAAATAAAAACATGGAACAAAAAAAATTCGATTACAATTCTTTTATAGGAATGATTCTTTTAGGAGGAATTATGTTGTGGTATTTTAATACGAATGCACCAAAAGAAAACCCTGAAGAAATTAACAATGAAGAAGTAGTAAATGTATCAAATAACAAAAAAGAAGATGCAAAAAATACTGTTCAAATATTTGAAAATGATTCCTTAAAACAAATTGCTTTTCAAAATAAACTAGGAGCTTTTGCACAAAGTGCTATTAATGGTTCTGATGGTAGTTCAGTTTTAGAAAATGATTTAGTTAAATTAACCATTGATAATAAAGGTGGGCAAATTGTAGAAGCTTTAATTAAAAACTACAAAACCTACGATTCTTTACCTTTATATATGATTAAAGACAACAACTCGTCTTTTAACATTAATTTTGGAACAACAGATAACAGAATTTTAAACACAAAAGATTTACTTTTTGAGCCTTCCTTAACTAAAAACGGAGATAATCAAGTATTATCAATGAAACTAAAAGTTTCTGACACTCAGTTTTTAGAATATAGATATGAAATGAAACCTAAAAATTATATGGTTGATTTCTCTGTTAGATCACAAGGATTAAGTAATGTTATCAATTCATCTAATACAATTAATTTAGATTGGTCTTTAAATGGGTTTAGAAATGAAAAAAGTATTCGTACAGAAAACACAATGTACTCTTACTATTATTATAAAACCGAAGATGAAGTTGATTATTTAAATGCTGGGAAATCTGAAATTATAAATGATGTAGATTGGGTTGCTTACAAACAACATTTTTTTACTTCTAATTTATTAACAGATACTCCTTTTAATAATGCAACAGTAACTTCTACTGATTTAGTAGAAGATGAAAAAATTGATACTGTTTTTACAAAAAGATATGAATTAAAAACACCTTTGGCTTTAACAGGTGGAGAATTAAATTATAACATGAAATGGTTTTACGGACCAAGCGATTATAATTTATTAAAAACTTTTGAGGGTACAGATTTAGATGAAACAGCAGATTTAGGTTGGGGTATTTTTGGTTTCTTAAACAGAACTGTATTTTATCCTGTATTTAATTTCTTAAAAGTTTTTTTATCAAACTACGGATTGATTATTATTTTAATGACTATTGTGGTTCGTTTAATTATGTCTCCACTAGTTTATAAATCTTATTTGTCAAGTGCAAAAATGAAGGTGATAAGACCTGAGTTAACTGCCTTAAATGAAAAATATCCTGGTAAAGAAAACGCTATGAAGCGCCAGCAAGAAACCATGGCTATTCAACGAAAAGCTGGAGTTAGTATGATGTCTGGTTGTATACCAGCATTGTTACAAATGCCAGTATTCTTTGCATTGTTTAAATTTTTTCCTACCAACTTATCATTAAGACAAGAAAAATTTTTATGGGCAAATGATTTATCTTCTTACGATACCATTTTTAAACTTCCTTTTTCAATTCCTTTTTATGGAGATCACGTAAGTTTATTTCCTATTTTGGCTTCAATTGCAATTTTCTTTTACATGAAAATGAACCAAAGTCAGCAAGCAAATATGCAAGCTCCTGCACAAGAAGGAATGCCCGATATGAGTAAAATGATGAAGTATATGATTTACTTCTCTCCTATTATGATGTTATTTTTCTTTAACAATTATGCAAGTTCTTTAAGTTTGTATTACTTTATTTCTAACTTACTAACAATAGCAATTATGTTAGTAATTAAAAATTTTGTAATTGATGAAGATAAAATTCATGCGCAAATAGAAGAAAATAAAAAACGTCCTGAAAAAGCAAAGAGCAAATTTAGACAGCGTATTGATACTGCTATGAAACAAGCGCAAGAACAACAAGCAAGACAAAAGAAATAGAAAAGTAATTTTCTTTCAATAAATTTAATAAAACCCAAAACTTAATTGTTTTGGGTTTTATTTTTTATTAAAAAATTGTGATTGCAAAAAACCTAAACCATAACCTAAAAATTGTACTAGAGAAGTAATTATACTTAAAAAAGCAACATAGATGTTTTTATTTTGAAATAAAGAATCTACAAAAATTACTATAAAATAAAATCCATAGAAATATAATAATTGATGATAACCAAAAACAGATAAAATAATACTAACATCTAAACCTAAAATAAATAGACTTGGAAACCAATAAGTAATTTTAGAGGTTTTGGGGTGTTTTTTATTTAAAATTGGTCTTGCAGTTCCAAAACCAAAAGTTTGGTTAAAAAACTGCTGAATACTACTTCTTCGTTTATGATAAACAAAAGCTTTTTCAATCAACTGTGTTTCAAAACTATTTTTCCAAAGACGAAATGTTAAATCTATATCTTCTCCATTTTTCATTTTTGAAAACCCTTGTGTTTCTTGAAATGCTTTCTTAGAAATTCCTAAATTAAAACTTCTTGGTTGAAATTTACCAACCGCTTGTTTCTTACCACGAATTCCGCCTGTTGTTAACACTGAGGTCATAGAATAATTAATTGCTTTCTGTAGCCATGTAAAGCTTTTATGTGCTGCGTCTGGACCACCAAAAGCATCAGTATACTTTTCTTTTAAAGCTTTTTTTACTTCAAACAAGTATTGATTTGGAACAATTACATCTGAATCTAAAATGATAAAATAATTTCCAGAGGCTTTTTGCATTCCGAAATTACGGCTTGCGCCTGCTCCTGTATTTTCTTTAAAAAAGTATTTTAAATTTAAAGTTGATTTGTATTTCTCTACAATTTTATCACTTTTTTTAGTTGAACCATCTTCTATGATTAAAACCTCAAAATCGTCAGAAAAATTTTGTTTTATTAAGCTTTCTAACAACTCGTCTATTTCTTGCGGACGATTGTAAACTGGAATTATTATAGAAAAAATAAGTTCTGAAGGATTCAAAATTTTTTATGCTAAAATTATGATATTGTAAATGTAAAAAAACAAAAAACGCAAACCTAAATAGATTTGCATTTTATATTTTTAAATTTCATAAAAGCTAGTAAAATTGCTTAGCCCTGATTGAACGATTTGTTTGAGCTCTTTTGAGGCACGAAAAAAGCGAGTAGTGAAAGCAGGAAATAGCTTCAAAAAACCACAAATACTTTATGAACCTAAATTAATTTTCTACTGTTCCCCTATAAATTTATCCATAATCGGATCTGAAACTCCCATGTTAGAGAATCCGCCATCATGAAATAAGTTTTGTAAAGTAACTTTTTTCGTCAAATCTGAAAACATGGTAATTGTATAATCCGCACATTCTAAAGCAGTTGCATTTCCTAATGGAGACATTTTTTCTGCATACTCAATAAAACCATCAAAACCTTTTACTCCACTACCTGCAGTTGTTGGGGTTGGCGACTGAGAAATTGTATTTACACGAACTTTATGATCTCTACCAAAAAAGTAGCCAAAACTACGCGCAATACTTTCTAAATATGCCTTATTATCGGCCATATCATTGTAATCTGGAAAAACTCTTTGCGCAGCCATATAAGTTAAAGCAACTATAGAGCCCCACTCGCTCATGGCATTTTTGTTGTATAAAACATTCATTACTTTATGAAAAGAAACTGCTGAAATATCCCAACCTTTGGTGGTAAAATCATATTTAGGGTCTGTATAATGTTTTCCTTTTCTAACGTTTACAGACATGCCAATTGAATGCAAAACAAAGTCTATTTTTCCGCCTAAAATCTCCATAGATTTTTCTACAAGATTATTTAAATCGTCTATTGATGTGGCATCTGCTCCAATAACTTGAGAGCCTGTTTTTTCTGCCAAAGCATTTAATTCGCCCATTCTTAAAGCAATTGGCGCATTTGTTAATACAAACTCAGCACCTTCTTCATGCGCTCTTTCTGCAACTTTCCAAGCGATTGAATGTTCGTTTAAAGCTCCAAAAATAATTCCTTTTTTTCCTTTTAATAAATTGTACATAACTGTAAAATATTAGTTGTAATTGTTTTATTGTTTACAAGAGTTTTAGACTTCTACAAATTAACATTAGTTGGCAAAAAATTAATTTAATAATTCTTTTGCATGTGTAATTGCAGTTTCAGAAATATTTTTACCACTTAACATTTCAGCAATTTCTACAATTCTTTCGTCTTTATTTAGCTGCCTTAAATTGGTAGTTGTTATACTATTAATTTCTTCTTTAAAAACCTTATAATGATTTTGACCTTTTGCAGCAATTTGAGGTAAATGTGTAATTGCTATTACTTGCATATTTTTACTCATTTGCTTCATAATAGCAGCTATTTTGTTAGAAACTTCACCTGAAACTCCAGTATCTATTTCATCAAAAATAATAGTTGGTAATTGTGTGTTTTCAGATAATACCTTTTTTACTGATAACATAATTCTTGATAGTTCTCCACCAGAAGCTACTTTTTTAAGTTCACCAAAATTACCGCCTTTATTGGCTGAGAATAAAAACTCTAATTCGTCTTTTCCGTTTAAAAAATAATTTTTTACTGGTTTTATATTGATTGAAAAGCGAGCATTTTCCATTCCCAAATCTGATAATAAGAATTCTAATTCAGTTTTTAAATTGGGAATGACTTTAGTTCTATTTGCAGAAATAACACTTGCTAATTGATCTAATTGTTTAGATACTTTATTAATTTCTTCATTCTTTTTATTGATAACTTCTTCCCCATTTTCTACTTGAGAAACTTTCTCAGATAAACTTTCAAAAACCAATAACAATTCTTCATTAGAATTTACGTAATGTTTTTTCTGTAAATTGTAAATTAGTTGTAATCGATCATTAATTTTTTCTGCTTCATTAGGATTAAAATCGACATTTTCATTAGCATTTTCCAATTCCGCAACAATGTCATCAACTTCAATTTTTACGCTTGTAATTCTTGCCGATAACTCTTGATATTCTTTAGAAAAAGCGGCTATTTTTAATAATCTATTTTCTAAAGTGTTTAGCAAATTCTGAATTCCAATTTCTTCATTTACAGAAATTTCTAAAGATTCAGATAAATTACTTTTTATGTCTTCAATATTATTTAGCTTATCTAAAGTTTCTTCTAAATCTTTTTGTTCATCAACTTTTAAATTTGCTTCTTCTAACTCTTTACACAAATGAAAATTATAATCATATTGTTGATTTGCCTCTCTTTGTATTTCTTCTAATTGATGCAACTCTTTATTCAATTGATTTAATTTCTTTAAACCTCGTTTGTAAGAATCTACTTTTGCTTCATTTTTTGCCAAAGCATCAATTACAGAAAACTGAAAGTTAGAATCTGATAACTGCATTGTTTGATGTTGAGAATGCACATCAATCAATTTGGTTTTTAATTCATTTAAAATCGATAGTTTTACAGGAGTATCATTTACAAAAGCACGCGATTTTCCTGAAGGAAGAATCTCTCGCCTTATTATTGTTAAATCTTCATAATCTAAATCTTCATCTTCAAAAAAAGATTTTAAGTTATAGTTTGAAACAGCAATTTTAGCCTCTACAATACATTTTCTTGAAGTATCTTTTAAAGAAGATAAATCTGCTCTATTACCCAGAACCAAACCTAAAGCTCCTAAAAGAATAGATTTTCCTGCACCAGTTTCTCCAGTAATTATTGATAATCCTGAAGAAAAATCAATAGATAACTGATTGATTAATGCGTAGTTATTTATGGTAAGTTGTGTTAGCAAATTCTCTAATTTTTAAAGAATAAAAGTAGCTATTTTAGTTTAGAAAAAATAGTAAAAAAAAGATTACTCAATATTTCTCCACTTAGTATTATTGTTTGGAGAAATTTTACGTAAAACTGCCTTTAATCGATCCGCTTTTCTTGTTCTTGGACCATCAGAATAAATATTTACAACCTCATCGGCTTTTGCATCAAAAAAACTTCTGATTAAAAAATTACCAATCGTTTTATTATAAATACTTTCTAAATCTAAAAGGCTATCTTCTATTTTTTGCTTTCCAGTTTCTTTATTATCAACAAAATTATCTAAACCTAACATATGATAATCGTAAAGAATTTTTCTGAATCTAGTTAATTTTGGCGATAATAAATTGTCAATCAACAAGAAACGATTTTGCTCACCAACAACATTTTGCCATGCCTCTATATTACTTTGTTGTGCTTGTAACATAACATTTTGCGCTTCTTTTAACTCATTACTCCCACCATTTAAAGCAAAAGTATCAGCATCAACCCCTAAAATAATATTCACATAAAAAACGATGGTTGAAATTAAGTTGCTATCAAATGAATTCTTATTATAAATTAATGGATCAAATTCATTATACTTAAATGTAAAATCATTGTCTTTAATATTTATAATAGGAGTGGCATAACTAGATCCATAAACTGGTCTGGTAGATTGTACTTGTAAAGTTGCAGTAAACGTATTATTATCTCTAGCAGTAATAATAATTGTCATAGCACAATCAATTTTTTCTTCCGTTTTTACAATTCTATTTGTCCATTTTGTTTGATTGACAAACTCGGTTAAAGAACTTTGTAATGTTGTAAAAACCTGCCTATTTGACCCTCCTATTTGGTCATAATTCACATTTACCAAACAATTTAATTCTTGAGAATTAATATTGATTGTAATTAAACATAAATAGAAAAATATAAAAAGTTTACGCATTTAGTTTTATAATAATTTCATTGATAATATCAACAGCAACATCTGTTTTTGATTTTAACTCAAATGGTTTTTCATTCAAATTTTTATCAATAATAGTAATTTTATTTGTGTTAGTAGCAAAACCTGCACCTTTATCTTGTAAAGAATTTAAAACGATAGCATCTAAATTTTTACGCTTTATCTTACTTTTTGCATTTTCAATTTCATTATTTGTTTCTAATGCAAAGCCTACTAAAAATTGATGTTTTTTAATTTCTCCTAAAGACGCTAAAATATCTTTTGTTGGTTCTAACTCTATGTTTAACGTAGCATCCTTCTTCTTTATTTTCTGACTTACAATATTTTTTGGTCTGTAGTCTGCTACGGCTGCAGATAAAATTGCAATATCACAATCATTAAAATATTGATGAGAAGCTGTATACATCTCAGCAGCAGAAACAACATCGACTCTTTTTACAAATGAATGTTTTATTTGTTGATGACTAGGTCCACTAATTAAAAAAACCTCAGCACCTAAATTTGCTGCCACTTTTGCCAAAGCAAAACCCATTTTTCCAGAAGAATGATTTCCAATAAAACGTACAGGATCTATTGCTTCATAAGTTGGCCCAGCAGTAATTAAAACTTTTTTACCTTTAAGGGGTAACTTTAATAGTATATCGTTTTCAATAAAAGAAACTATATCCTTAGGTTCTGCCATTCTACCTTCCCCAACTAAACCACTAGCTAGTTCTCCTGAAGTTGCTGGGATCATTACATTATTAAAAGATTGTAATTTTTCTAAACTTTCTTTAGTTGATGGGTGTTTATACATATCTAAATCCATTGCAGGAGCAAAATAAACAGGGCATTTTGCAGATAAATAGGTGGCTAATAATAAATTATTACAAACACCATTTGCCATTTTAGAAAGTGTATTTGCTGTTGCTGGGGCAATTAACATATAGTCTGCCCAAAGACCTAAATCTACATGATTATTCCATAATTCATTTTCATCTTCTTTGGAGTAAAAAGTAGAATGAACTGGGTTTTTAGAAAGTGTAGAAAGTGTAAGAGGTGTTATAAAATCTTTAGACGCAGGAGTCATTATAACTTTAACTTCTGCGCCTAGTTTTATAAAAAAACGGACTAAACTAGCTGTTTTATAAGCGGCAATTCCAGCTGTAATGCCTAAAAGAATTTTTTTTCCGCTTAAAACAGACATTATTCTGTTTCTGGTGTTCTGTGATATACTTTACCATTTAACCACTCATCAACAGCAAGAGCAGTTGGTTTTGGTAAACGCTCATAAAATTTAGAAACTTCAATTTGCTCTTTATTTTCAAAAACTTCTTCTAAACTATCATTATAAGTAGCAAATTCTTCTAATTTATCTACTAACTCTTTTTTCAAATCATTATTAATTTGTTCAGCTCTTTTTGAAATGATAGAAATTGCTTCATAGATATTTCCTGTAGTAGCTTCAATTTCATTTTTATCATAAGTAATAGTACTCATGGCAGCATTTGTATCTTTATAATCCATAATGTTTTTATTTCTCTGTTGAGTTTTCTAATTCTTTTATTTTAGCAATAATGTTATCTAATCTTTCTTTTTCAGATTGCATTTTTGCTAACATTTTATCTGAATCTTTTTTGTATTTAGTTTCCGGAAAATTTCTTTTAAGCTTTTCATATGCTTCAATTGCATCTGAAATTCTTTCTGGTTTTCTTCTATCAGTACTTTTTAAAACAAAGTCATGTGCAGATTTTAATCTGTAATACAAAGCTTCTTCTTTAAAGTATGAACCTAAGTGATCTGACAATAAGTTATCAAAAGCCTGTATAGCAGCTTTATAATTTCTTAAATCGTAATCAGCTGTTGTATAATACGTTTTAGCAATTTCAAAAGATTTTTTTTGAAGCTTGTAGTTTAACTCTTTATAATGTTTGTTAGCTTCTACTATTTTATCAGAATCAGGATAATTATTTATAAAATTTTGAAATGCTTCTAATGCTTTTTTTGTATCTGTTGGGTCTTTACTAAAAACCGGAGATGCTAATTTGTAACTATAAGCTGATAAGAATGCAGCTTCTGCTTTTTTAGAACTTTTAGGGTAATTATTTGTAAAACGATCAAAATAATATCCAGCTATGCTATAATTTTTTTCATTAAAATTAGATTGACCAACCATAAATTGAATACGCTCCATTTGTGGTTTTCCTCTATATGAAGGTGTGATTTTTTCGAACAAACGCAAAGCTTTACTGTACTCTTTACTTTCGTACATTTTTACAGCCATTTTATATTGCTCTTCAATAGTTCCTTTATTTAACACTTTTTGGTATTCTCCACAAGAAGTTAACAAAAGGCTAAACAGTAATAAAAACGCTATTTTTTTCATTTTTTGCATCGGGCAAAATTAGTGATTAATAATGGATAATAAAAGTATTTATTTTTCATGAAATAATTCTTTTTATTTAAAACTTTAAATACCTCAAAAAAATGAGGAACTACAAGTTTTAAAGATGATTATTTCAACAAAATAAAACACATTCTTTTATGCTAATTTGTGTGATGCAATAATCACAAAAAAAGACTTAAATAAATGGTAAATTGATGCTAAATGTTTGTTAAGGTTCTAAAGTATCAGTAGGAATTAGTTGTTTAATATCATTATCAAACAAATAGAAACCTCCTTTATCATCGCCAATTAAGTTAATTTTATCTAAAATAGTTCTTGCCAAAGCTTCTTCTTCAATTTGCTCTGCAACATACCATTGTAAAAAGTTATGTGTTGCATAATCTTTTTCTTGCAAACTAATATCTACTAAACTATTTATTGATTCTGACACAGCAATTTCATGATTCAATAATTCTTGAAACATTTCTTTAAAAGATCCAAATGACTCTGGTGGTGTAGTTAAAGCTGATACTTTTGCATGCCCTCCTCTTTCATTTATAAACTTCACTAATTTTAACATATGCATTCTTTCTTCATCAGATTGTGCATACATAAATTGAGCAACCCCTTCAAAACCTTGAGTTTCTGCCCAAGAAGCCATAGATAAATATACTTGAGAAGATTGTGCCTCAACTACTACTTGTTTGTTTAAAGCCTCTTCAATTATAGTTTTTAACATAATAATTTGTTTATTTAAAATTCTGAAACAAATTTACTAATTTTTGAATGAAGTTGTGTACTTGCTTTTACTAATGGTAAGCGAACTGTATTATTACAAATACCTAGTTCTTGTAAAACCGTTTTAATGCCTGCTGGGTTATTTTCTTCAAAAATATAATCAACAATATCCATCATTTTAAAATGAATATCATAAGCTTCTTTGTTTTTACCTTCTAATCCTAATTGAATCATTTTAGAAAATTCTTTCGGAAATGCTTGTCCAATTACAGAAATTACACCTGAACCTCCTGCAAGAGCTACACCTAAAGCTAAATCATCATCACCAGAAATAATTAAAAAATCAGCTGGCTTGTCTTTTAATAAAGCATTATACTGTTGTTGATTATTACCTGCTTCTTTTACCGCAACCACATTGCTAAAATCTTTTGCCAAACGTAAAGTTGTTGTTGGCTCCATATTTTTAGCGGTTCTACCTGGAACGTTGTATAAAATTATTGGTTTATCAGTAGCTTCAGCAATAGCCTTAAAATGTTGGTAAAAACCTTCTTGGGTTGGCTTGCTGTAATAAGGTGCAACAGAAAGAATTCCATCAATTTCTGATAAATTACTAGTTTGTAATTCTTTTACCACTTCTAAGGTATTGTTACCTCCAACACCTAAAACTAATGGTAAACGCTTGTTATTTGCTTTTACAATTACATCAATTATTAATAACTTTTCTTCTTTAGAAATTGTTGCACTTTCTGCAGTTGTACCATTAATTACTAAATAATTTGTACCATTATCTATATTGAAATTCACCAATTTTATAAGCGCTTCAACATCTACAGTTAAATCTTCTTTAAATGGAGTAATTAAAGCAACACCTGTACCAATAAATTTTTGCATCCTGAATATTTTTGTAGCTGTAAAATTACAATATTCAGTTTAATCTAAAAGATAAATAAACACTTTTGATGAAGAATAAACAACTTTGTTTTTGAAGTTTAATTTTTTAGTTTTTTAAGTATTAATAAATACTTTTTTAACTCTTGTAAAAATTTTTCAATATTAGAAACAGATACATCAAACTCTATATCAAATAATTGTTGGTTTACTTTAGATAAACCTACTTTAAATTTGGCATTAGATTGTAAAACTGCATTTTCTAAATACAAGTTTTCTTTATTAAAAAAACCTATTAACAAATCAAAAGGTTCATCTATAAAGCTCTTAAAATTTGGCTGAGCTACTTGTCCGTTCCATTTAAAATCTATTTCAGAAAAATTCACAAAAGAAACTTCTTCCTTTTTAATTTGGGGTTTGTAACTATATATTTTAGCATTTTTAAGCCCTAAAATCTCTTCAACTTTATCCTTTACATTTAAGTTTTTAGAAATTTCTTCTGTAGTTAAAATACCAACACTTTTAATTTCTTTATGGCAAACAACTCTATTATTCTCTTTTTCTATAAGAGTTTTTCTAAATTGTTTTTTTATTAAAACTTCTTTAATTTTTAAAATACTAATCAAATCTTCACTTTTAACTATGTAAAAATACTTTTATTTGTTTGAAGTTCCAATATTATAATTTGATTAATCTTAATTACAAAAAATAATATTGAAACAATTGCTATTTTCCTTTATTTTATATTTTTTTTAAAGCTTTCTTCTATTATCTTCAGAAACAGTATCAATTAATTTATTATAAGGATCTATACCAACCTCAGTAGGTTTTTTATCAACAATAATGGTAATTTTATTATTGATTGCTGTAATTTTATGTTTCTTAAAATACAACTCTACTTCTTTCATTTTTCCATCAATTTCTTCTTCAGTAAAAATACCAACGTCAATATAATCTGCTAACGGAACTGATAAAATTGGTTTTTTCATTTTATCTGTTTTATAACTTAAAGTATCTCCTACTTTCTCACCATAATAACGTTTTCCTTTTTCATCATTTCTATATTTCGAAACTTCAAACTCAATATCTACTTGGTATTTTCCGTTTTCTAATTGCGTAGTTTTTGCATCTAAAACCCTATTTCTATATAGCGTAATTGTCTCAAACATATCTTTAATTACATATTGTAAAGAATCTGGAGTTACTTCTCTTATATAATTTACCATTTCTATAGATGTTGTATATGGTGGTTCTTGAAACTTTACTTTTTCTACATACTTTTTTAGAGCTCCATTTAAGTTTGCTTCTCCAATATAATCACTCAACGCATAAAAAACTAACGATCCTTTTTGATAACGAATATATCCTTGTCCGTCATTATACATTAACGCATTTTCTCGTTTTCTTTCTAAAGTTCTTTGCAATAAATAATCATCTAAAGCCTTCTTTAAAAAGGTTCTCATTTTAGCTTTTCCATGTTGATGTTCTAACACTTTTAAAGCCACATATTCAGACATACTTTCTGATAACATTGTTGCTCCTAAAACATCTGCTCCGATAACTTGATGTGCCCACCATTGATGTGCAACTTCATGAACAGTTACTGCAAAAGGATAATCTACTCCATCATCATTTTCTTCATCTACATCTGCAATAAAACCAAAACCTTCAGAAAATGGAATTGTATTTGCAAAAGATTGCGCGAACGTTCCTCCAGTTCTTGGAAACTCAATAATTCTTGCCTGTTTATGCTGATAAGGACTAAAATTATTTGCATTGTAATCTAATGAATTTTTCATCCCTTTCATCATTCTATCTAAATTAAAATCATGAGGTTTGTGATAATAAATTTCTAAACTTATACCTTTATACATTTCTTTTTTCACTTCATACCTTGCAGAATTAAAAGCATAGAAATTTAAGATTTTACTATCCATTTTATAATGAAAATACTTGCGCCCGTCTTCTTCCCATTCTTTCTGTAAATATCCTGGGGCAATTGCAATTTGATCTTTAGATGTTGATACTGTTGCTTCAAAATCTATCCAATCGGAATCTTTAGAAATGTACGTATCACCTAAAGCTGTTGAATCTGAAGGATGTGCTTGTAAATTATTTGGAGGTAAATCGTATTTTTTACGCGTTTTATTATCTCTCAACTCTCCTTCAGATGAATACCCTAAACGAGGAAACATTGAAAAACTACTAATAAATGTTCCGTTTTCTCTTACTGGAGAATTTCTTCTATATGTTGTATTTTCTTTGCTTTTTATAGTAATTGCCAACTCTAAAGTATCGCCAGGCATTATTTTTTTATCAAATTGATAAATATCAAAATTTTGAATTGTGTCTTCTAAAACCAAGTTATTTGGCTTGTTAAAAACAAATGTACTTTCTAATGAATTATGATTTAAAAAAATACTATCAATTTCTTGATTCGTTTTGTTTACCATTACAAAAGTTGCAGCCGCATCAAAATTTCTTTTCTTCGGAAAAATATTTACATCCGTTTTAACGGAAACAATTCTTGGTTGCTCATAACCTTCAAACTTTTTGTACTTTTTTTCCCATTCAACTTGTCTTAATTCAGCTTCTTTTGATGATGTTCTTTTTCCTTTACTTGCCGTTTCTTGATAAATTGAAAACCCAAGACCAAGAAACATCATTAAAAACAATGCAAAACCAATAGCATAAGCTCCTTTAAATCGTTTTTTTGCAATCGAAAATCTTTCAGCAAATGAATTCGGAATTCCACGAACCCAAAATAATGCGGATGTAATTAACAAAACCAAACCGCATAAAATCCAATAAAACTTATATGCCAAAAATGGCGTTAAAACTCCATAACCATTCATATCTGAATAGCTAAATCCTGGGCCTTGATTATATTTAAAAATATCTTGCTCTACACCTGCTAATGATAAAAATGGCATTCCAATAGAAATTACTAACAAAACAAATAAACCTAAATATGGATTACCAATTAAGGTTTGAATAAAGATTGATAAAAACGCCCAAGCTAAATATCCTAAAATACTTAATAAAAATAATTCTTTAATATAATGGGTAAATTCAAAATTATAATATCCTTTATAAATTTGAAAAATCATTCCAGAAATCATAATCACTGCCAATAAAACTATTTGCATTTTTATCAATGCAATTACTTTTGAAAATAACAACGTCCAATTAGGAATTGGAGTTACATCAATAATATGATTAGCCCTTGCAATTTTGGCTCTATGCACCAACATACCCGCATATAAAAATGTACAAATATTTATAGATAAAGAAAAAACATTTCCAACATTTAACATCT
This sequence comes from uncultured Polaribacter sp., assembly GCF_947500975.1. Classification (GTDB taxonomy): domain Bacteria; phylum Bacteroidota; class Bacteroidia; order Flavobacteriales; family Flavobacteriaceae; genus Polaribacter. Next base: position 122,880 of record NZ_CANMUE010000002.1, on the reverse strand, counting down.
TCCAGGTAACTGGTAATGTTGGTGTTCCAAAAATATTACCAACTTCAGAAAGTGTAACAATCATTAAAACCAAACCAACTAAAACTATACTAATAAATGCCCAACTTTTAACAATATATTTAAAATCGATGTTAGATAATTTCCATGTTGTTTTTAAATTCTGGATAAAAGAATAATTGTAATTTACTTTTGGTAAAACAATTTTTGTAATCCCACTAATGTTAGATTTTGTACTTCTTTCAGCTTTTGGTTTTCGAAAAGAAATAGATATTGAATGCTGACTAAAAGTAAAAAACTTATACACCAAACCAAATATTATTGTTGAAATTGCCAACCATAATAAACGATTGTAAACAATCATTTCTTTTATAGGGATTTGCAATTCATTTTGTTCTGATGGTGTCCAATACTTTGTATAATAGTTAGATGCAGCTGCTCCAAAAGGATCTAATATTGCAGCTAAGGTTCTATGCTCTGGTTCAGAAAGTAAGCTTTCTAAAACTCCTTGACCAAACATTAAAATAATTACGGTTATAAAACCTGCCGCAATATTTCTTGTAAAAGCAACAACTGCAAATACAATAGCGCCAAACAATAAAATATTTGGCAAAATAAACACAAAATACGTTTGTAAATAAGTAATAGCATTTAAAGGACCAACGATATCAGGGTTGGTTCCTGGAAATCGAAAACCAATAATCATACCTAATACAATTGCTAATGCAATTAAAGAAACTATTAAAATTGAGCTAAAAAACTTCGCAAATAAATAGTTGGCTTTTGTAAATGGATAAGAATATAAAATGGTGTGCATTTCGCTTTTAAAATCTCTATAAATAGAAACCCCTACTATTGAAGGAAATAGGAAAAAGATTAAAATAGTTAAAGTATTAAATAATCCTGTAACTCCTATTGGCGAATTTACAATCCTAGAAGAACCCGTTGTTGCCGTTATAGAATCAAAAAAACCAGCAGTTGTAGCTGATAGAAAAAATGATAATAATAAAAAAATTGATATATAAATATAAAACGCAGGTTTTTGAAACCAGTATTTTAATTCTTGTTTAAATATTGTTGTAAACATAATTAATAAAGTTATGAATGATGAGTTATTAGTGATGAGTTTTTGTTGGGTTTTAAAATTAAAATCTAAATTTATTTTAACTTAAAACTCATAATTAAAAACTATTAACTTGTTAATACTGGTTCATCTTGTTTTAAAGCAATAAAATATACATCATCTAATTGAGGAGCTACTTCTACAAAATCATCAGATGGTTTTTCTACCGAATGTACTCTAATATTTAACGTATTATCTTGATTGTAGTTTGATGATAAAACATTATAGTTTTTTTCTTCCTCCTCTAAATCATCTCTTTCTATTGTTTTTGTCCAAATTGTGTTCTCCAATTCTTTAGTTGCTTCTTGCGGAGTTGTATGTTTTAAAATTCTACCACCATTTAAAATTGCCATTTCATTACACAATTCTTTTACATCTTCAACAATATGCGTAGAAAAAATAACAGTACAATTAGTACCAACTTCTCGTAAAACATTTAAAAATCGGTGTCTTTCTGCAGGGTCTAAACCAGCAGTTGGCTCATCAACAATAATTAATTTTGGGTTGTTTAAAAGCAGCTGTGCAATTCCAAAACGTTGTTTCATTCCACCGGAATAACCTGCCACTTGCTTGCGCCTTACATCATATAAATTAGTAATTTCTAACACTTCTTTTACAATTGCATTTCTTTCTGTTTTATTAGATACTCCTTTTAAAGTAGCAAAATAATCTAACAAATCTTCAGCAGACATTTTTGGGTATACACCAAAGGATTGCGGTAAATACCCCAATACTTTTCTGAGCGACATATTATCTTCTAAAACATTAATATCACCAAACATAATTGAGCCAGAATCTGGACTTTGTAAAGTTGCAATAGTTCTCATTAAAGACGATTTTCCTGCACCATTTGGACCTAACAAACCAAACATTCCTGTTCCAATTTCTATACTTAAATCATCAATAGCTTTTACACCATTTTTGTATGTTTTTGTCAAATTACTAATTACTAACTTCATTATATTGGTTTTAGTTTTTCTACTTTTTAATTAATGTAAAAGTAAGCACTTCTGTTACACTTTTTTGTGATTTTTTTAATGATAATCATAAAAATTCGTTTTATTTTTACAATTATCAAGAAAAAATTAATTTTTATAAATATATAAATAATGTCGAAAAAATCAATTTTAAATAAAAAATCGCTAACCTTTTTAGAAAAGTATTTAAACAATGCTGCTCCAACAGGTTATGAATGGGAAGGTCAAAAAATTTGGATGGACTATTTAAAACCTTATGTAGACACTTTTATTACAGATACCTATGGCACAGCAGTAGGTGTTATAAATCCGGATGCAAAATACAAAGTTGTTATTGAAGGGCATGCAGACGAAATTTCTTGGTATGTAAATTATATTTCAGATAATGGGTTGATTTATGTCATCAGAAATGGCGGTTCAGATCATCAAATTGCACCAAGTAAAGTTGTAAATATTCATACCAAAAACGGAATTGTAAAAGGTATTTTTGGTTGGCCAGCAATTCATACAAGAAATAGAGCTAATGAAGAAGCTCCAAAACCAGATAATATCTTTATTGATACAGGTTGTGCAACTAAAAAAGAAGTTGAAGATTTAGGAGTACACGTTGGGTGTGTAATTACCTATCCAGATGAATTTCATATTTTAAATGGCGATAAATTTGTTTGTAGAGCACTAGACAATAGAATGGGTGGTTTTATGATTGCAGAAGTTGCTCGTTTATTAAAAGAAAATAAGAAAGAATTACCTTTTGGATTGTACATTACAAATTCTGTTCAAGAAGAAATTGGTTTACGAGGTGCAGAAATGATAACCCAAACCATTAAACCAAATGTAGCAATTGTAACAGACGTTACTCACGACACAACCACACCAATGATTGAACAAAAAAAAGCTGGTTTATTAGAAATTGGTAAAGGACCTGTTGTAGCTTATGCACCTGCTGTACAACAAAAATTAAGAGATTTAATTACTGAAACTGCTGAAGCTAAAAAAATTCCTTTTCAACGTTCTGCGCTTTCTAGAGCTACAGGTACAGATACGGATGCCTTTGCATATAGTAATGGTGGTGTTGCATCTGCATTAATTTCTTTACCCTTAAGGTACATGCACACAACTGTAGAAATGGTACATAGAGATGATGTAGAAAACGTAATTAAAATAATTTATGAAACTCTTTTAAATATTAAAAACGGAGAAACTTTTTCTTATTTTGATTAAATAAAAAAGACAAACGTCATTGCGAGGAACGAAGCAATCTTTTCATTAAAAAGAGATTACTTCGTCATTCTTCCTCGTAATGACATTCGTTTGTCATTTCGGATGAAACGCAGTGTAATTGAGAAATCTCAACTTTTATTTTTTTTAGTTTTCTCCATAAAGTCGAAATGACAACCTGATTCTCTATTCATAAAATTCGCACCTTTTTCTATGGATGAATTAATAGATATTTTAACATCAGAAGGAGAACCAACAGATAAAACTGCTTTAAAATCTGAAGCACATAAAAATGGTTGGTTTCATGCAACTGTTCATGTTTGGATTTTTACTTCTGATAAAAAAATACTACTTCAAAAAAGAGCATTGACTAAAAAGGTATTTCCTGGTTTGTGGGATATTTCTGTTGCAGGACATATTGGAGCGGGAGAAAATATTTTAACTTCCGCAAAAAGAGAAGTTTTAGAAGAAATTGGCTTAGAAATACAAGAAGAAGATCTTATTAAAATTGGTACAAGAAAACATCAAATTTCTCATAAAAACGGAATTCAAGATAATGAGTTCCATCATGTTTTTATTGCAGAATTAAAAACAGATATATCAACATTAAAAATTCAAACAGAAGAAGTTGATGACATTAAATTGTTTGATTTATCTACTTTAAAAAACACAAAAAACCTTGAAAACATTTTGCTCCCAAGGTTTCATGATTATTATGTTTCTGTTTATGATAAAATTATTTCAACTTTTTAAAATAATTCCAATAAACTTATTCTACTGGCTTCTCATAAAATGAATCTGCTAATTTAGCTTGACTTACTAGTGGTAAAGTAAATACTGTTGCTGGTCTTGCAGGTTCAGTTGGAGTTCCGTTTTCATCTTTTTTATACCAAGTAATTTCTTTTGGTAAAAGAAGTCCGTTTACGTTTTCCCACTTATTGTATTTTATAATTTTATATTTATCACTTGGCTTTTTAGATCTAAACGTAACAGTGTACGCCAACCATTCCATTTGATATGTTTTTGGGTTATAATACACAATATAATTATCATCAGGAGAAGTTCCTTTATCTGAAGCATAAGAGATTTTATATCCAGGGTAGTTTATTCCTTCAAAAGATAAATCATCCACTTTTTCGTAGGTAATTCCATCATCTGCCAAAACAAAAGGCATTGCATAAAAGTAGAAGTACAAATTATAATAAAAATCTTTATTTCCTTTAAAAGCAGTAGAATCCACCTGATCTAACCAAACTTCTTGCCCATTAAAACCTAAAGAATATTTTGGCGAATTGATAATAATTTTACGCGAATGTAAATCTGAAGTATGTACTTCTTCACCTTTATTAAATGATAATACTTTTGCTTTTCTCCAAGTATTGATTCCTCCATGCTTTTCAAAAACCTTTGCTAATTCATTAGGAAAGGTTTCTTTTTTAGTCTCTTTAGCAACCTCTTTTTTAGCTCCGTTTTTACATGAAACTCCAATAATTATTAATGATAATAGAAATATTTTCTTCATTTTTATTTGTTTTTTTTAAAGTCGAATTTTTAAATATGAGCTTACAAAATTAAAAAATCTTTATCTTAATAACCTTTTCATTTAAAATGATAATTTCTGTGGAGTAAGAAGATTTATTTTTCAATTAAATTTTTGCTTGATACGTATACAAGTCAAAGTATCGTCCTTTTAAAGCTATCAATTCATCATGTGTTCCTCTTTCTGCAATGTTTCCAGATTCTATTACTAAAATTTGATCCGCTTGTTTTATTGTACTTAATCTGTGCGCAATAACAATAGTTGTTCTATCTTTTACCAATTCTGATAAACTTTTCTGAATTAAAGATTCACTTTCGGTATCTAAACTAGAAGTTGCTTCATCTAAAATAATAATTTTAGGGTTTGCCAAAATAGCCCTTGCAATTGCCAATCTTTGTCGCTGACCACCAGAAAGCTTCACTCCTCTTTCTCCAATTAAGGTATCTAAACCATCATCAAAACGATCTGTAAACTCATTTACATATGCAGCTTTTACAGCATTTTGTAATTCTTCTTCAGTTGCATTTGGTCTTGGAAATAAAATATTTTCTCTAATAGTTCCTTCAAATAAAAATTCATCTTGTAAAACCACACCTAAGTTTTTACGATAACTAGATAATTTTACTTTAGACATATCTTTATTGTCAATTGTAATTTTACCAGATTGAGGATTTAAAAATGTTGCAGATAAGCCTGCAATTGTAGACTTACCAGAACCAGAACTCCCCACTAAAGCAGTTACAGAACCCGCAGGAACTTGAAAATTGATATTACTCAACACTTCTTTTCCTTCTTCATAAGCAAAAGAAACATCATCAAAAATAATTTCTCCCTTTATCTTTTCTAAAACAATTGTTCTTTCTTCATCATCTTCTTCGGCTGACATATTCATCAACTCTTCTGTTCGGTCTAAACCTGCCAAAGCCTCGGTTAATTGACTACCAACATTACTCATTTGTACAATTGGCGCCACCATAAAAGCTAATAGAAACGTAAACTGAATAAAATCTCCAAAAGTCATTGTACCTTGCATCATATAATAACCGCCAATTCCCATAACACCCGTAGTTGCTAAACCAATTAAAAAAGTAGACGAACTTGTCATTATAGCAGTTGCTGTCATACTTTTTTTAACGTTTGTAAAAATATCTGCAACTCCTTTTTCAAAAATTTTACTTTCTTGCTCTTCTGCATTAAAAGCTTTTATAACTCTAATACCTCCTAAAGTTTCTGTTAAACGCCCTTTTACCTCTGCATTTATTTTCCCTCTTGCTCTAAAAATTGGACGAATATATTTAAATGATTTTAAAGCGATTAACCCGAATATTGATAATGGTACAAAAGTAAAAATAGTCATCCAAACATTCATTTTAATTAAAATAACTAAAGTTATAATTGCAGTAAACGAACCTCCTATTAATTGAACTAAACCGGTTCCAATTAAATTCCGAACACCTTCAACATCAGTCATAATTCTAGACACTAAAGCACCAGATTTTGTGTTATCAAAAAAATGAATAGGTAAAGTCAACACTTTCTTTTGAACTTCTGCTCTTAATTCTGATATTAAATATTGTGCTTGTATACTTAACACTTTTGTTAATAAAAAAGAAGTTACTGCTTGCACTAAAATAGCGCTAATTACAATTAATATTAAAGTATATAATTGATCATAATTTTTACTAGGCACCACTTCATCTAACAACACTTTACTTTGTAATGGTAAAATAAAACCTGACAAACTTCTAATAATAATTAAAATTAAACCTAAAAACACTAAGTTTCTTCTTGGCCAAATAATGGTTTTAAAAGCTTGTTTTAAAGTTACTTTTGGTTTCTTTTTATTTTCTGATTTATCTTTAAGATACTGCATAAATTATTTTAAGAATATAGATAAATAATGATTGTCAATTTATGTGCCAATAAAAAAGTATGACAGATTAACAAAATATACTTTAAAATATGACAATTAAATTCTTTTATCGATAATACTCTGAACACAATCAGGATTTAATAGTGTAGAAACATCGCCTAAATTATCCATTTCATTGGCAGCTATTTTACGTAAAATACGTCTCATAATTTTTCCAGAACGCGTTTTTGGCAATCCTTCAGTAAACTGAATTTTATCCAACTTTGCAATTGGACCTATTCTATCTGTGATTAGTTGATTGATTTCTTTTCGTAAATTATCATGATTTCTACTTTCTCCTGAATCTTTTAAAGTAATATAACCGTATAAAGCACTACCTTTTATATCATGAGGAAAACCAACAATAGCCGATTCTGCTACAGCAGGATGTTCATTTATTGCATCTTCAATTGGCGCAGTTCCTAAATTATGACCAGAAACAATAATCACATCATCTACTCTACCTGTAATTCTGTAATAACCAACCTCATCTCGCAAGGCTCCATCACCAGTAAAATAATTATTTTCAAAAGCAGAGAAATAGGTTTCTTTATAACGCTTGTGATTACCCCAAATAGTTCTTGCAATACTTGGCCAAGGAAATTTAATACATAATCTCCCCTCTACTTGATTCCCTTCTAACTCCTTACCATTTTCATCCATCAAACAAGGTTGAATTCCAATAAAAGGCAAAGTAGCATAGGTGGGTTTTGTTGGCGTAACATAAGGTATTGGTGTAATCATCATTCCGCCAGTTTCTGTTTGCCACCACGTATCAATAATTGGACTTTTACCTTTACCAATATTATCATTATACCAGTGCCAAGCTTCTTCATTGATAGGTTCTCCAACAGAGCCTAAAACCTTTAAAGATGACAAATCATATTTATCTACCAATTCTGTTCCGTGTTTTGCTAAAGCTCTAATAGCTGTTGGAGCGGTATAAAATTGATTTACTTTATGTTTTTCTACAATCTCCCAAAAACGTCCAAAATCTGGATAACTTGGCACACCTTCAAACATAACTGTGGTTGCTCCATTTGCTAGCGGGCCATAAACAATATAAGAATGACCTGTAATCCAACCAATATCGGCAGTACACCAATACACATCATTTTCTTTGTATTGAAATGCATTTTTAAAAGTATAGGCTGTATATACCATATAACCAGCAGTTGTATGCACCATTCCTTTTGGCATTCCTGTAGAACCTGAAGTGTATAAAATAAAAAGAGGATCTTCTGCATTCATAATTTCTGCTTCACATTCAGTTGATGCTTTGTCTAACAAAGGTTGTAACCACTGATCTCTTCCTTGTTTCATGTAAATTTCAGAATTGATTCTTTTTACCACTAAAACTGTTTCTACACAAGTACATTTTTCTAATGCTTCATCTACAATCCCTTTTAAATCTATGGTTTTTGAACCTCTATAAGAACCATCAGAAGTAATAACCATTTTACAATCAGAATCATTTATTCTGGTTGCCAATGCTGTTGCTGAAAAACCAGCAAAAACAACTGAATGAATAGCTCCAACTCTAGCACATGCCAAAGTAGCAATCGCTAATTCAGGAATCATAGGCACATAAATACAAACCCTATCGCCTTTTTTTATTCCGTTTTCTTTTAAAACATTTGCAAACTGATTTACTCTTTTATATAAATCTTCATAAGTAATATGCTGCGTTTTTTCATCTGGATTGTTGGGCTCAAATAAAATAGCTGTTTTATTGCCTCTTGTAGCTAAATGTCTATCAATACAATTTTCTGTAATGTTCAATTTTGCTCCTTCAAACCATTTTATTTTTGGTGTAGAAAAATCCCATTCTAAAACTTTATCCCATTTTTTTCTCCACATAAAGTGTTCTTCAGCAATTTCTTCCCAAAAATTCTCTGGCTCACGAATCGATTTTCTGTAAACTTGATAGTATTCTTCTAAATGTTTAATGTGGTAGTTACTCATAATTAAGTTAGCATGTTTATAATAGATTCTAAAAATAGAAAATTATATTTGCTTTATGGACATTCAAATCATTTTTGAATCTTTTTTTAATTATTGGCACATCATTTTGCTATTTTTTATAGTTGCTGTGCTATATTCTTCTGTTGGTTTTGGTGGCGGATCTAGTTATTTGGCCATTATAGCTTTAACAGGAATTGCATTTACACAAATTAGAGCAACTTCATTATTGTGTAATATTGTAGTAGTTTTAGGAAATGTTTTTTTGTTTTATCAACAGAAAAAATTAGATTGGAAAAAAATAATTCCGTTAGTTTTATTAAGTATTCCGTTTGCTTTTTTAGGCGGATATTTAAAAATTAGTCAGCCATTATTTTTTATTTTATTAGGTTTTACTTTGCTTTTTGCTGCAATTACAATGTGGATTTCTCAACAAATTATTTCTTCGGATGAAAAAAACACCAACCAGAAATCAATAAAAAATGGAACTTACGGAGGTGTTATTGGTTTTGTTTCTGGAATGGTTGGCATTGGAGGTGGTATTTTTTTAGCACCTCTTTTACATCTTACCAATTGGGATACTCCAAAAAAAATTGCTGCAACTGCAAGCTTCTTTATTTTGGTAAATTCTATTGCTGGTTTGGCTGGACAATACTCTAACCCTGATTTTTATATCGATTGGAATTTAACATCAATCTTATTAATTACTGTTTTTATTGGTGGACAAATTGGTTGTAGAATGAGTAATAAGTTCTTTACCCCTATTCAACTAAAAAAGGCAACCGCTTTTTTGATTGCCTTTGTAAGTATTAGAATTTTATTTAAATATTTGTTTTAATTATTTCTTTTCCGCTTTCATCGCTCTTCCTCCTTGGTTTAGGGTTAGTGCATTAATTTGCCCTTCTTCATTTTTATGAAATTCTATATTTGCTTTTACTACTTTTAAATAAAATTTGGTTTCAGATTCAGCAAATAATTCAAATTGAGGTTGACCAGTTGCTTGTGCAAATAATTGATTTCCTTTAGAAGTAACTGTTATTACAAAACCGGGTTGTAATTCATAAGCTCCATCATATGTTTTTAAAACCTCTGCAGAAACTACAATAGTTTCTTTTGCTTTTAGTACTTTTTTATCAACAAAAACACCTTTTTCTTTGTTAATTCTATTCTTAAATAGTGCTATTTTTTTCCCATCTTTCATTGAAAAACTATAAGAAATAAATCCCTCTTCAAAAGAAAAAGTATTTTTAGAAGTTGGGTGAATTTTAAAATCTTGAGAACTCCCCTCTCTTTTACTATATAATTGCCCTTCTTTTAAAGTGATATACCTTACCACCTCATTATCAAATTGATATGCTCCAACCCATTTTTTTAATTCTTCTGTTGATAATTTTACAGCATTTTCTTTTACTAATTTTGGTTTATCACTAGCTAAAGCAGCTATTTCTAAAGCTATATTTGTAGGTGATTGACAACCACAATTAGAAAATACAATTACATATATGTTTTTACTTGGCACAAAAACACCCATTGATAAATACCCAGGAATTGCACCTCCATGTTCAAGCGTAGGTAAATCATTTATTTCATTTATACTCCAACCATAACCATAATTTATCTTATCTCCATTGTTTAATGTATGGTTTGTAAACGCTTTTTCTATGGTCGTTTTCTTTACAAAAACATTATTTGTAATTGCTGTTTGCCATTTTAACATATCATCTACGTTAGACATAATAGAACCTGCAGCATATGGCAATGTTAAACTTATATATTGTGCATTAGAAAACTCACCCCTTTTTTGATAACCTGAGGCTCTATTTTTTATCAATTTAGAGTGGCTTCCATAATAAGAGTTACTCATCTTTATTTTATCAAAAATTCTTTCTTTGATAAACTTCGGATAAGACATACCACTAACTTTTTCTATAATATATCCTAAAATAAAATATCCAGAGTTATTGTATTTATATTTTTCTCCTGGTTTAAAATCTATTGGCGTATTTTTAAAAAAGTCGATAAATTTTAATGGAGATTGATCAATTGTCATCACTTTACCAAACTCCTGCATCGAAGTATAACTCTTAATTCCAGAGGTATGTGTTAATAAATGATGAATCGTTATCTTATTCCCATTCGTTGGATAATCTGGAATAAACTTTGTAATTTCATCATCCAATTTTAATTTTCCTTCTTCTAATAATATTAAAATTGAAACTGCGGTAAATTGTTTTGTAATAGAACCAACCTCAAAAACATTATCTGGCGTCATATTAACATCCAACTCTAAATTAGCTTTACCAAATGCTTTTCTGTAAATAATTTTCCCATCTTTTGCAACCAAAGCAGCTACCCCAGTTTCATTACTTTTAAATTGATTGCTTACTATTTTGTCTATTTTAGACTCTAAACTTTGTGCATGACTTACATTAAAAAATAATACACAAAAAAAGCTTAAAATTATTGGTTTAAAAAAAGAAGTCGTTTTCATTTATAGATTATTTTAAGTTAATTGATTTTTAATAAGACGACATAAAAGTATTTAAGTTACAACTAATCCATTAAAATTATAAATACAATAAACTAAACAACATTTATAAATAATCTAATTTTAAATGCGTATTTATTGTAAAAAATACAGTATCATTTAATTTCTTTAAATATATTTGAAGTTGAAATTTTTCAAATAAATTAATCAAAAAAAATAATATGTTAGAAGTTGTTTTTACATTAATAATGTTAGTTTTATTACAAGCCGTTCTTGGTTTTGACAATTTACTTTACATTTCTTTAGAATCGAAAAAAGCGCCAGAAGCTGATCAAAAAAAAGTTAGAAAAACCGGAATTCTAATTGCAATCGTTTTAAGAATCGTTTTATTATTTGTACTTGTTTCTATTATCGATTTTTTTCAAGAACCTTTTTCTTTTCTTACAGGCGAAATAAAAGATATTGTTCATTTTGCATTTAACGGACATAGTATTATCGTTTTAGTTGGTGGAGGTTTTATAATTTATACTGCTATAAAAGAAATATGGCATATGATTGGTTCTAGTAATTTAGAACATTCTATTGATGGAAATTCAAAAAGCAGTAAATCTTCCAATGCAGTAATTACCAGTATCGTTTTAATGAATTTAGTTTTTTCTTTCGATTCTATTTTAGCTGCAATTGGGCTTACTAGCGAAATAGAAAATTCTACAACAGCTTTTATTGTAATGGCAATTGCTATTGTAATTAGCGGATTGTTAATGTTATTTTTAGCGGATAGAATATCTACGTTTTTAGCAAAAAACAGAATGTACGAAGTATTGGGTTTATTTATACTTTTTATAGTTGGAATAATGCTAGTTACAGAAGGTGGGCATTTAGCACATATTAAACTCTTTGGAGAAGAAATTGTACCAATGAGTAAAACAACCTTCTATTTTGTACTTGCAATTTTAGTAATTGTTGATGTTGTACAAGGGAAATACCAGAAAAAATTATTAGCAGAACAAAATAAATAGTTTTATTAACTTTCATAAAAAAGTCGTTGTATTTATTACAACGACTTTTTTTATGCTAATTCAGAAATACTTCCTTTAATTCTTTCAGAAATTATTTGTAAAATTCTTCTATTAATTTCTGATGATGAATTTAAGTAAAATAAAAACTCTTTCTCAGTAAAGTGGCCAATTATAAAACCTAATGTTAAATTCTTATAATTATTATCTGTTTTAAACACAGACGAAACTCTACTTCTTTTTTTATTTTCTGATAAAACTGCCAAATCAATTTTCCTTTTTACAAGATAGTATTTAAAGGAAGAAATTAATAATTGATGTTGCATTTTTATGATAGGACGAATTACCTCATTCTGAAATTTTTCTATATCAGAAGTTCCTTCATTTACTAAATCTGACAAAATGGGTCTCTCTTTATTCATTATCAAGTAAATTATCTAATTCTAAATGAAAATCATATTGCAAATCTTCATGTAATTTTTCAATTGCTTTTTTAATCATTTTAATTTGACTATCAAAAACATTTTGCAAACGCTGACTTCTTTTAATTGATGGTCTAAAAGCTTTTAATTTTTTACAGAAATAAAGAAGCAACTCTGCTTCAGTTTCTTTCTTTTTAGAATATCTAATATACTTTTTTGTGAGAGTTAAAATTTTTCTGATACTTTTTCTAATGTAAAAAAAACTTTTGGTATTTACTTCAGAAAACAGAACATCCATTTGATCTTTAATACTCTGAATGTAAGAATCCTCATCATGAGATTCAAATAACAAATAAGTAAGTAACTCTTTATTCTCCTTTTTAAAACGAGACAAGTGTAAACACAACTCTTTTAACTCTAAAGCAGATTTGTGAGAGAGTTCATCTTTTAGTTGTTTTATTGTTACAGCTTTCAAATACTTTTATTTAATAAAAAACCTCACAAGCTTTAAACAAGTGAGGTTTTTCTTTTTCTTTATTTTTCACTAGGTATTACAACCAGTTCATTAACATCTGCATTATAATCTACACCATCAACTCTAAAACCAAATAGGTTAAAAAACTCATTGTTGTATCCTTCTAAATCACCAATATCAGATAGATTCTCGGTTGTTGCTTTTTTCCAAAGATCTGTAATTTTTGCTTGTACATCTTCTCGCATTTCCCAATCATCAACTCTAATTCTTCCTTTTTCATCCAAAGATAAATCACCTCCAAATAATCGTTGGCTATATAAACGTTGTATTTGCTCAATACAGCCTTCGTGAGTTCCATTTTCTTTCATTATTTTAAATAATAAAGAAATATACAATGGTATTACAGGAATTGCTGAACTAGCTTGAGTTACCAAAGCTTTATTTACAGAAACATAAGCTTTACCTCCAATTGATTTTAAATCATTTGTAATTGTAAAAGCTGTAGCTTCTAAATGGTCTTTTGCCGCTCCAATTGTTCCATTTCTATATACAGGTTTTGTAACTTCTGGGCCAATGTATGAATATGCAACTGTAGTAGCTCCATCTGCTAATAAATTTTCAGATTTTAAAGCATCAATCCACATTTTCCAATCTTCACCACCCATTACAGTAACAGTGTTTTTAACATCATCTCCTTCAGCAGGATTTATAGAAATCTCTGAAATTTTTCCTGTATGAAAATCAACGGTTTTATTGGTAAAAACTTCTCCAATTGGTTTTAAAACTGATTTAAACCTTTTTCCAGTGTTTGGATGCGTTCTTACTGGTGATGCTAAACTATAAATTATTAAATCTATTTGTCCTAAATCTTCTTTTATTAAATCAACAACTTGTTGTTTTATTTCATTCGAAAATGCATCGCCATTAATACTTTTTGCATACAAACCCGCTTTATGAGCATGCTTTTCAAAAGCAGCAGTATTGTAATATCCAGGTGAAGCTGGTCTTCCTGCAGTTGCAGGTTTATCAAAGAAAACACCAATTGTTGCAGCATCTGAACCAAATGCTGAAGTAATTCTGGATGCCAATCCAAAACCTGTAGATGCTCCTAAAACTAACACTCTTTTTGGCCCTTCTATTTTACCTTTAGATTTTATGTACTTTATTTGATTCTTAACATTTTGCTCACAACCAACAGGGTGTGATGTTAAACAAATAAAGCCTCTTGTTCTTGGTTCTATAATCATATTGTATGTTTTAGATTTTTAAAAAAGAATTTACATTGTTTTCAATTCTTTTTAATACATTTTCTGTAGAAGCTTTTATAAAAGTTTCCCCTGTAATTTGTTCGTATAACTCAATATATCTATTAGAAATTTCGATAATTTTATCATCAGACATTGTTGGTATTTGCTGATTTTCTTTGCCCTGAAAACCATTTTCAATCAACCATTGTCTTACAAATTCTTTAGATAATTGCTTTTGAGCCTCTCCTTTATCTTGTCTTTCTTGATATCCATCAGCATAAAAATAACGAGAAGAATCTGGAGTATGAATTTCATCAATTAACACAATTTTTCCATCTTTGGTTTTACCAAACTCGTATTTTGTGTCTACTAAAATCAAACCTCTTTTTGCTGCAATTTCTGTTCCTCTTTCAAATAATGCTCTTGTGTATTTTTCTAAAATGATATAGTCTTCTTCTGATACAATTCCTTGAGATAAAATATTTTCTCTAGAGATATCTTCATCATGATCTCCATTATCGGCTTTTGTTGATGGTGTTATTATAGGATTTGGAAACTTATCATTTTCTTTTAATCCTTCTGCCATTTCTACACCACATAAAACTCTTTTACCTGCTTTGTATTCTCTTGCTGCATGACCAGATAAATATCCTCGGATTACCATTTCTACTTTAAAAGGTTCGCATAAATGCCCTACTGCAACATTTTCATCTGGATTTGAAATTAACCAATTAGGAACAATATCTGCAGTTTCATTCATCATTTTTGTAGCAATCTGATTTAAAATCTGACCTTTAAACGGAATTTGTCTTGGTAAAATTACATCAAAAGCAGATAATCTATCTGTTGCTATCATCACTAAAAGCTTATCATTTATATTATAAACTTCTCTTACTTTGCCTTTGTAAACAGACTTTTGATTTGGAAACTGAAAATTGGTTTCGTTAATTGTATTCATTTTTTTGTTATGTTGTTGTTACTGCAAAAATAAGTTTTACTTCTTATTTTTCTTTCTTTTCAAGTATTTTTATTTGCTTTAAATTATCTGTAATAGGAGTAGCAGTAATTACTTTTTCACCAGGAATAAAATAGAAAAAATAGGCAGAATTTTGTCCAATTTTTCGAACATCTAAACGAGTATTATCTTTAAAAATTAAAGAGTAGTTTGGTACTATTTCTTTTGATTGATATTTTTGCTTAATCCCAATCCCCATTCCCGTTCTCATTGAAACAAATAATAAAAAAAAGATAAACATTAATCCGGTAAATTTATTTTCTTTTTTTGATAAATCCTCATATCTCTTATCCCATTTCTCTATATTATATATTTTTTGATACCACTTTTTTTCTCTAAAATAGGCATATAATTTAAACATCCATTTATTAAAATACATGTACATTAACCAGAACATTATTGCTAAAATTAAAGAAATATACCAATTATTGGTTAACAAACTAATAGGAGAAATTAATGCATCTAAAATTGTTGTATAATTTAAATAAGATATACCAAAAACTCCGTAAAAAATAGCATCACTAACAATACCTAAAATAATAAGATACAAGTACCCAATGTAAAAATAATCTTGTAGACCTAATTTCTCTTTATCTATTTTAATCATTCCGTTTCAATACTTTTATAAGCAGTAATAATTTTTTTAACCAATCTGTGTCTTACTACATCTTTGTCATCTAAATATACTTGTGCAATTCCATCAATGTCTTTTAATGCCAATAAAGATTCTTTTAAACCAGAAACTTGTTTTCTAGGCAAATCAATTTGACCTGGATCACCAGTAATAATAAACTTTGCATGCATACCCATTCTTGTTAAAAACATTTTCATTTGATTATGAGTTGTATTTTGAGCTTCGTCTAAAATTACAAATGCATTGTCTAAAGTTCTACCTCTCATAAATGCCAAAGGCGCAATCTGTATGACTCCTTTTTCTAAATGAGATTCTAATCTTTCATGCGGAATCATATCTCTTAAAGCATCATATAAAGGTTGCATATAAGGATCTAATTTTTCTTTTAAATCTCCAGGTAGAAAACCCAAATTTTCGCCAGATTCTACAGCGGGTCTTGTTAAAATAATCCTTCTTACTTCTTTTTCTTTTAATGCTTTTACTGCCAAAGCAACAGCTGTATAAGTTTTACCCGTTCCTGCAGGGCCAACCGCAAACAACATATCATTTTTACTCATTAAAGCAACCATTTTACGTTGATTCTCAGTTTTAGGTTTAATCAATTTTCCATTGACTCCATGTACCAAAATATCTTTTGCGTTTTTTGTAGCAACTGTTTTTTCTTCATTTCCTGAGGATGTTAAAATACGCTCAATACTGTTTTCATCCAACTTGTTATATCTATCAAAATATTTAATTAAACGTTGAAAACGAACTTCAAATTCGTCTAAAATATCTGACTCTCCATAAATTTTAAGTTTATTACCTCTTGCTACAATTTTAATTTTTGGGAAGTATCTTTTTAACTGTTCTACTGTACTGTTTTGTGTACCAAAGAAATCTTTTGGATTAATTTCCGTTAACTCAATAATGCGTTCGTTCAAATGATTAATTTTATTAAATGGTTCTTTTAAATTATAAACTAAAAATAGCAATTAAAATTTCTAAATTGATTAGATTTGCTTAAAATAATTCACAACTTTTACACAATTAATTAACAGCAAAAAATTAATGTCTTTTATTACATTAACTACAGATTTTGGAACAAAAGACCACTTTGTTGGTGCTGTTAAAGGCGCTATTTACACACAGCTTTCTGATGCTAAAATTATTGATATAACACACCAAGTATCTCCTTTTAACATCACAGAAACTGCGTATATTTTAAAAAACTCTTATAAAAGTTTTCCTGAAGGAACCATTCATATTGTTGGTGTAGATTCTGAGTTAAGTACAGAAAACAAACACATTGCGCTAGAATTAGATAATCATTTTTTTGTATGTCCAGACAATGGGTTAATCTCTATGATTGCATCTGAAATTCAACCAACAAAAATTGTAGAAATTAATATTCATGACCGAATTGAAAGTAGCTTTCCTGTTTTAGATGTTTTTGTAAATGTTGCTTGTTTTATTGCAAGAGGTGGAAATTTAACAGTTATTGGAAAAGAAATTAAAGAATATAAAAAGCTCGTTGAAATTCAACCAAAAGTAAATCAAAATAAAGATCAAATTATTGGAGGCGTTTTATACATAGATAATTACGGAAATGTAATTAGTAATATTAGTAAAAAAATGTTCCAAGAAATAGGCAAAGGCAGAAGTTTTAAAATAACAGTTTCTCGTTATTCTTTTACAAAAATTTTTAGTAAATACAATGAAATTACTGGAAATAACGCTGTAAACTCTAGTCAATTTGACGGCAATAAGTTAGCGCTATTTAATTCTGCTGGTTATTTAGAAGTTGCCATTTATAGAAGTAATTTAAAAACAGTTGGTGGTGCATCAACACTTTTAGGTTTAGAATACAGAGACCCTATTATTATTGATTTTTTCATAGAATCTAAACCAGAATACACACCTATATCATAAATTTTATGTTTGTAAGAATTGTAAAAATGAGTTTTCAATCTGCTAAGATTGAAGAGTTTTTAGAAATGTTTCATCAAAAAAAAGAATTCATTAGAGGTTTTGATGGATGTACTTTTTTAGAATTATATCAAGATAAAAACAATCCAGAAATATTTTTCACATATTCCTATTGGCAAAATGAAAGCGATTTAGAAAACTACAAGAATTCTGATTTTTTTAAAAAAGTATGGAAACAAACCAAAACATATTTTAATAACAAGCCAGAAGCTTGGAGTGTAGATAAAAAAGTAAGTTTGCAATAATGAGCTTTAACTTTACTAAATTTCCTGTTTTAAAAACAGAAAGATTAATTTTAAGAGAAATTACTTTTAATGATGTTGATGTCATTTTTAACTTACGTTCTAGTAAAGAAATCAACAAATTTATTGGTACAAAAAGAGTTCAAAATAACAAAGAAGCAAAAGACTTTATTATAAAATGTGATGAGCTTTATAAAGTAAAAAATCGTATTTTATGGGGAATCGAATATCAACAAAAAATAATAGGAACTATTGTTTTACATAACATTTCTTTAGAAAAAAAATATGGAGAAATCGGTTATAAACTAAAACCAGAATTTCAGAAAAAAGGATTTATGAGTGAAGTTTTTAAAGTGATTTTAAAATTCGCATTTAAAGAATTAACCCTAAAAACTGTTGAAGCCTATACTCACAAAAATAATTCATCTTCTATTGCGTTGTTAGAGAAACACAATTTTGTTTTTCAAGAAGAAAGAAAATGTAATACTTTTGATTTTAATAGAATTTTTAAATTAGAAATATAAATTGATAGCCATTTTAAAAAAAGAATTCAACTCATTTTTTGCAAGCCCAATTGCTTATTTAGTTATTGGTGTTTTCTTATTAATTAACGGTTTATTTCTGTGGATTTTTAATGACGATTTTAATATTTTAAACGCAGGTTTTGCAGATATAAATTCTTTCTTTTATTTAGCACCTTGGGTTTTTCTTTTTTTGATACCTGCAATAACAATGAAAAGTTTTGCAGATGAGTTTAGTAATGGTACAATTGAGCTTTTAAAAACAAAGCCATTAACAATTTGGCAAATAGTTTTAGGTAAATTTTGGGCTTCACTTCTATTAATTATCATTGCCTTAACACCAACATTAACCTATGTATATACTATTTTTCGATTAGGAAACCCTGTTGGAAATATTGATTTTGGCAGCACAATTGGGTCATATATCGGCTTGCTATTTTTAGCAGCAACATATACATCAATTGGCTTATTTACGTCTACTTTATCTAAAAATCAAATTGTTGCTTTTATATTGGGTGTTTTTATCACTTTTATTCTTTTCTACGGATTTGATTCTATTTCAAATTCCTTTGGAAACGATGCAATCATCATTAAAAAACTAGGAATTAACGAACATTTTAAAAGTATTTCTAGAGGCGTTATTGATACAAGAGATATTATTTATTTTCTTAGTGTTACTTTTTTCTTTTTATTCATCACTAAAACAAGATTAGAAAATGAATAAAAACATAAAAAACATTGTTTTTATAAGTATTGGATTATTCGTTTTAAACCTTATAAATCAATCATTTTATAAACGTTTTGATTTAACGGCAGATAAACGCTACACTCTTTCTAAAATTACAAACTCTATTATTAATAATATTGATAAACCTCTTTTTATAACGGTTTATTTAGAAGGCAATTTTCCATCAGAATTTAAACGTTTACAAATTGAAACCAAACAATATTTAGAAGAATTATCGGCAGAAAACAGTAATGTAAAAATTCATTTTGAGAATCCAGATCATCAGCGTGAAAACTTGATTAAAAAAGGAATGATGCCAAGTCAATTAACAGTTGAGGAAGATGGAAAACTATCTGAAGCAATTATTTTCCCTTGGGCAGAAATTAGTTATAAAAATAAAACTCAAATTGTTTCTTTATTACCAACAGCCATTGTTGCATCGCAAGAAGAACAATTTCAAAAAGCAATAGAAAATTTAGAATACAGTTTTAGCAACGCTATTAATTCTATTTGTCAAAAAATACAAAAAAGTGTTGCCATTATTACTGGTAACGGAGAGTTGGCAGACATTTATCAATATAGTTTTTTGAGTGAAGTTGCTAAAAAATATAAATTAGCAAAGTTTACTTTAGATTCAGTTGCAACAAACCCGCAACAAACTTTGCAAGATTTAACTTCGATAGATTTAGCAATTATTGCAAAACCAACTCAAAAATTTACAGCAAAAGAAAAATTTACTTTAGATCAATTTATTACAAATGGCGGTAAAACTTTATGGATGTTAGACAATGTGCAAGCAGACCAAGACAGTTTACTTTCTAGCGGAAAAATGTTAGCTTTTCCAAGAGATTTAAACCTTACAGATTTATTATTTTCTTACGGAATTAGAATCAACACAACATTGATAAAAGATTTATATGCTGCTAAAATTGCTTTAGCAACTGGCACAGTTGGTAACCAAACTCAGTTTCAAAATTTAGATTGGTTTTACCATCCTTTGGTTAACGGAAACCCTAATCATACAATTACAAAAAACCTAACTCCCGTTAGATTACAATTTGCAAATCAAATTGATATTTTAAAAAACAATATTAAAAAAACACCTTTATTAATGAGTTCTCCTTTAACACAAAAAATAGGAACTCCTAATTTTATTGAATTACAATCTATTTCTGAAGAACCAAAAGAAGAGGATTACACTTCTGGAAATCAACTATTTGCAGCTTTATTAGAAGGCAATTTTAAATCTGCTTATAAAAGCCGAATAAAACCTTTTAAAACCTCACTTTTTAAAGAAAACGCAACTGGTAACAAAATGATTGTAATTTCTGATGGTGATGTTGGCAAAAATCAAATTTTAAAAGGAAAGCCTACAAATTTATCAAGAGATAAATGGACAAATGAAGAATTTGGAAATAAAGAGTTTTTACTAAATTCTATTGATTATTTATTAGACGATGTTGGCTTAATGCAGTTAAGAAATAAAACTTTAAAAGTGAACATGCTTGATAAGAAAAAAGCCTTCAAAGAAAGAGTTTTTTGGCAATTTTTAAATGTTGGCTTACCAATAATTTTATTATTTGTATTTGGGTTTATTTTTAATTTCTTGAGAAAGAAAAAGTATAGCTAACACTATATAATACTAGAATCTAAACACTAAATTTTGAAAATTAAATATTTAACAAATCGTCATGAATAAAAGTGTAATCTAAAGTTTGTTGCACTTTTTTAGAACTTATTATTTTCCATTGGTATATTTCATTCTCTTCAAATTCAGGCAACTTAAAACCTTTACTTTTTCTAGCATTTATATAAAACTCTTTTCTTGTTGGATGATGATTTGAACATGCATTAAAAGTTTCATTCCAACAATTTTGGTCAATAATTTCTTGAATAATTTCTATACAATCTTCTTGATGAATCATATTTACAAACCCGTTTGGTTGAGGAATTTTACGTCCGTTTTTAAACCAGTTCGCAGGATGTCTTTCACCAGCAAATAAACCAGCAAATCTAATTATTGTTGTTTCAAAAAAGGTGTTTTCTCTAAATAAATTTTCAATTTCTGTTATCGGAGTTTCTAAAACAATATCTTCTTCAGTCATTACTTTATTAATCCGCCCATATACTGAAGTGGAGCTAATAAAAATTACTTTCTGAACAGGAGAATTTTGAATTTGAGAAATAAAGTTTTCAAAAGCATCAACATCTTTACAAGTAATAGCAATAATTAAGATATCGGTATTTAAAAAATCATCAAACTCTTCAAAAGAAGTAATATCAACCAAATAAGCATCAATATCTAAAAAAGCTAAAGTTTCTAATTTTTCTTCTGAAGTTGTAGAGCCTTTTACAGTAAAACCTTCATCTAACAATGAAACCGCCAAAGGTTTACCCAACCAACCACAACCTAAAATACTAACATTCATGTTCACAACAATTTTCGTCTTTTACTAACCTACAAGAAACTACAGCTAATAAAGCTCCTAAAATTGGAGCCAAAATATACATCCATAAATGCTGTAAATTTCCAGAAACTAATGCTGGAGCAAAAGAACGTGCTGGATTCATTGAAGCATTTGTTATAGGACCAGCAAACATGGCCTCTAACAATACAACACCACCAATTGCAATACCTGCAACAACACCAATTTCTTTACTTCCTGTAGATACATTTATAATTACAACCATTAAGAAAAACGTTAATAATAACTCTAAAACAAAAGCTCTATAAACATCAACAGTAGAAATTGTAGCGCCTAAAAACTCACTTGTTGGAAATAAAAACCAAAGAATTAAACTAGCTAAAAGCCCGCCTAAAACTTGCGCAAAAATATATTTAGGTACTTCTTTCCAAGCAAACTTTTTTGCGTAGGCAAAAGCAATGGTAACTGCAGGATTAAAATGTGCTCCAGATGTTTCTCCAAAGGCATAAATCATAGCCATAACTATTAACCCCCAAGTAATTGCAATACCAACATGCGTAACATCACCACCAGTAACTTCATTAATTGTCATTGCTCCTGTTCCGCAGAAAATCATAGAAAAAGTGCCAATAAATTCTGATATGTATTTCTTCATATTTAATTTTATATTTATTTCAACTAACTAAAGGATTTATTTTAAAATCTTTCATTTTAATTCAAATGACAAATAAAATACAAAGATACAATCCCTTATTTTAAGATTTTGTTAACATTTCTCGTTTTTTGAAATCGTAATTTTGAGATAACTAATTAAAATTAAATAATCATGAAAAAAACTATATTATCATTATTTGTAGCTGCTTTTACATTTTCTGTAAACGCTCAAATAAAAACCCCAGCACCAAGTCCGTTTCAAAAAACAGAACAAAAAGTAGGTTTAACAGACGTTACTTTAGAATATTCTAGACCAAGTATGAAAGGAAGAAAAATATTTGGTGGATTAGTAGATTTTGGGAAAGTTTGGAGAACTGGTGCAAATGCAAACACAAAGCTTGCATTTTCTACTGATTTTACAATTGACGGAAAAAAAATGAAAAAAGGAACCTATGCCCTATATACAATTCCTGGAGAAAAAACTTGGGATATAATTTTATATACTGATGCTACAAATGGGGGAACTCCAAAAAATTGGGACGAATCTAAAGTTGCAGCTAAAGTAAAAGTTACACCTTTAGAAATACCTATTGATATTGAAACGTTTACAATTACTTTTGATGATTTAACAAACAATTCTGCAGTTATAGGTATTATGTGGGAGAAAACATATGTTGGTTTACAGTTTGAAACACCAACTGACGCAATGGTTACTAAACAAATTACGCAAATTATGAATGGACCTTCAGCAAGTGATTATTACGCTGCTGCTTCTTATAATTTAGATACTAATAAAAATATGAGTGATGCAAAAATTTGGGTTGATAAAGCGATAGAAATGACGAGTAAAGATCCTAAATTTTGGATGTATCGTAAACAGGCTTTAATTCATGCAAAAACAGGAAATAAAAAAAGCGCAATTGCAGCGGCAAAAACTTCTTTAATGCTTGCTGAAAAAGCAAAAAATGCTGGTTATATTAAAATGAACAAGGCTTCATTAAAAGAATGGGGAGCAATGTAAATTGACCTCCTTTCTTATAAAATTTTTAAAATCTCAAGTGTAAACTTGAGATTTTTTTTATGCAAATGAAAACACAATCAGCTTCATCACTTTTAAACTATCTTTGCAAAAAAAAACAATAATGCAGTTTTCAGAATTACCATTAGATAAATCAATTTTAAAAGCAGTAAAAGAAGAACGATTTCACACACCAACTTTAGTACAAGAGAAAGCGATTCCTGTTATTTTAGAAAATAAAAATGTTATTGTTGCTGCACAAACTGGTACTGGAAAAACAGCTGCATTTGCATTGCCAATTACCCAACTTTTGCTGGATAAGGAAGGTTCCGAGAAGAAAAGTAAAAAAATTAAAGCTTTAGTAATTACTCCAACTCGCGAATTGGCAATTCAGATTGAAGAAAACTTTAAAAGCTTTACAAAGTATACAGATTTAGAAACTACTGCTGTTTTTGGTGGTGTTTCTTTAGAACCTCAAAAAGAGATTTTAAAAAAAGGAATTGATATTTTAGTAGCAACACCTGGAAGGTTAATTGACTTAGAAATACAAGGTTTTGTTGATCTTAGTTTTTTACAAATATTTGTTTTAGATGAAGCAGATTTAATGCTAGACATGGGTTTTATAAACGATGTTAAGAAAATAGAAAAATTATGTCCTGCTAAAAAACAGACCTTACTTTTTTCTGCAACCATGCCTGATAAAATAGTTGCATTAGCAAAATCTACATTAAAAAATCCTGTAAAAATTGAAATAAACCCTGAAGAAACTACTGCTAAAAATATTGGACAATTAGTTTATAAACTCCCAAAAAAGAATAAGACCGATTTATGTTTGCATTTATTACGCAACACCATTAATGGTAGAATTCTAATTTTTAGACGCACAAAATTTGGTGTAGATAAATTAGAACAAACACTTATCAAAAATAATTACAATGTATTTAGTATTCATGGTGATAAAACTCAAATTATTAGAAATAAAGCCATACATAACTTTAAAAGCAAAAAAGACAGCATTTTAATTGCAACGGATGTTGCTGCTCGAGGAATTGATATTAGCAATGTAGATGCAATTATTAATTTTGATATACCAAACGTACCAGAAACTTACATTCATAGAATTGGTAGAACTGGTAGAGCTGGTAAATCCGGAATTGCCTTTTCTTTTTGTAGTCCAGATGAAGATGTGTATCTATTTAAAATTGAAGAAATTTTAGAAACTACCATTAAAGTAATTACAGATCATCCTTATCCTTTAACACAACCAAAAAAAGTAAAAATTCAGCCAAACACCATTAGCAAACACAAAAAAGGAAGAAAATCTGAAGCTTCTAAAAAGAATAAAAAACGTTGGTATTAATTTTTAGTTTATCATTTTTTTAAAATTGTTAAATTAGTAGTACTTTTAAAAACTAACAAAAAATCTAAGTAAATGAAATGGCAAGGTAGGCGTAAAAGTTCTAATGTTGATGATAGAAGAGGTGCTAGTTCTGGTAGAAACTTTACTGGTATTGGCGGAAGTAGTTTAGGCAAACTATTAATTCCTTTACTTTTAAAAGTGATTACAACCAAAAAAGGATTGATAATTGTTGCTATTGTTTTAGGAGTAATGTATTTTACTGGTAATAATCCTCTTCAATTATTAACTGGAGGTTCATCAAATCAAATTACAAATTCATCTACTTATAAAGGAACTGCCGAAGAAAATGAATTGGCAGAGTTTAGCTCAACAATTTTAGCTAACACAGAAGATATTTGGAATCAACTTTTAAAAGGATATAAAGAACCAAAATTGGTGCTTTTTACAAATTCAGTTACTTCTGCTTGTGGTTCTGCATCTAGTGCTACAGGTCCTTTTTATTGTCCTGGAGATCAAACTTTATATATCGATTTAAGTTTTTTTAAAGAAATGGAAACCAGGCTAAATGCTCCTGGAGATTTTGCTCAAGCTTATGTAATTGCTCATGAAGTAGGTCATCATATTCAAAAGTTAATGGGTACCACCGATAAATTAAATCGTTTACGAAGGCAAGTAAGTAAAACCGAATATAATAGATATTCAGTGATGTTAGAATTACAAGCAGATTTTTATGCTGGTGTTTGGGCTCATCATTCTCAAAAAATGACTAAGATCATGGAAAAAGGGGATTTACAAGAAGCATTAAATGCAGCAAACGCAATTGGTGATGATCGTTTACAAAAAAAGTCTACGGGTAGAGTTGTACCTGACTCTTTTACACATGGAACTTCTGCTCAAAGAATGCGATGGTTTACAAAAGGTTTTGAGACTGGTGATTTTAGTCAGGGAGACACTTTTAATGCTAAATCTCTTTAATATTTAAACACTTTTTTTATAAATTCTTTAGTTAGTAAATACAAAGCATATTAATATATTTAATGAAAATTGAAGATTTAGTAGGAAAATTCTCAATAATTGGGAGTAATCAAAACAATGATGTCAACACCTATAAAGGTGAATTAGAATTCTCTTTAAATAAAGATCAAAGAATATTTGCTAAGTGGATAATAAACAAAAGTCAACCACAATTTGGAGTTGGTTTTTTTAAAAATAATATTTTAGTCATTAATTTTACTTATCAAGGAGATGAAAACACAACCTATAAAGGTGTTGTTGTATATAAATGCTTAACTAAAGATATTTTGGAAGGTTTTTGGTCTGAAGAATTTGGAGATCCAAAATTTTTAGGAACTGAAAACTGTTTTAGAATAAAAGACGAATTAGTAAATTAAAAAAGGTTTCTTTCTATTTAAGAGTTATATTATTAAATATAAATTAAGAAACTAATTCGTTAAGATTAAAAATTGTATCTTTTTTATTATTAGCAGTATCTGGTAAATCAATTACTTTTGATTTAGATTTTAAATTTTTGAATAATACATCGAGTTTTAAATTATCAATTACTGTTACTGTTAAAAGCCAAATTATCCCAAGTATAACTACTTGCTTAATAATTGCTAATTCTTTAAAAACAAAAGTACTAAGAACCATTAGAATTGTATAAGCACAAACTATTAATGAAATTTCGGCATGCTTAAATCCCTTACTTAATAAAACATGATGTAAATGATTTTTATCTGCTTTAAAAGGACTTACACCAGCTTTTAATCTAATATAAAATATACGCATTGTATCTATTAAAGGAAAACTAAAAAGGGCTAAAAAACAAATTAAAGATTTTGAATTAGCAAACATCGTTATTTCAGATATATCAGTAGAAATAAAATTAATTGCCTGATATGCTAGAACAAAACCTATTGTCATTGATCCTGTATCTCCCATAAATATTTTATTTTTCTTTGAGAAATTATAAATAAGAAAAGGAATAATAGCTCCTATTAATATTACACTTAAAACAAACATAAAATAATTTCGTGTAAGGTAAAAAAGACTACCAAAAAACAATGAAATAACAATTGCAAAACAGCCTGCTAAACCATCAACTCCGTCTATTAAATTATATGCATTGATTAGAACAACAAAAAATATAATTGTTACAATTACAGAAATAAAATAAGGAAATTCATAAATACCAAATAAACCTTGTAAGCCCTCTATTTTAACATTTGTAATTAATATAAAATATGATGCAGCTATTACTTGAAAAACAATCTTACTTTTAGCGCTAATAGTAATTAAATCATCTACCAAACCTACAAAAAACATTATAGTTAAAGAACCTAAAAAAATTAATAATTTATAATTACCTAAATAGTTTCCTAAAAATGTTATCGTTAAGTTTAAAGCTAAAAAAATCCCTATTCCTCCTAAACTTGGTGTTTTATTAACATGAATACTTCTATTATTTATTTGTGGCAGCAAACCTTTTAAATTAGAAACTTTTATTACAATAGGATGCGATAAATATGAAATTATCATTGCAACTAAAAAAGCTACAAATACAAAAATTAAACCTTGCTCTACATTAAAACTAATTGAACTGTTAAAGATATTTATCATAATCATTATAATTAATTGATTACTAATTTATCTTCATTTAAAGTGTTTTAATATAAAAATTAGATAATTGCCTTATTACTTTTGACCAATGTCATTCGTCTATAAACTTATTCTTATATTTTATAGTTAAACAGTAGTTATTTAAGTAAAAACTAATTCCGAAGAGAGTAATGAATATTAAAAATGATTCTTGAAATTATATTTATTTATCAAAAAATGAATGTTAAATAAAAAAACTCAAGATATTATCTTGAGTTTAAAAAAATAGAAATTACTTTATGAGGAACTATTTAAGATATATATTTATTAAAATTTTAAATTAGAAGCCCAATAGCTTTTTTTAAAACTTATATTTTTTGATGATTATTTGAGTATTAAAAAAACTTGTTTTGATACCACAAATTTAAGTAAAATAAGGTTTTTAGAATTTCTAAATCGACAAGAGAAATACTTTGTTAAGATAATTAGTATATAAGTACTGCTAAATGGTTATAAAAGATTTAATCTTCTTTTTAACTCATTTCTATTAACCCTACTTACCGGAATTACATCTTTGTTGATAAGAACACTATTATCTTCAATGTCAATAATTTTTTTAATATTTATAACATAAGACCTATGTACTTTTAAAAACATTTCATGAGGCAGTTTCTCTTCAATCTTTTTTAAAGAACTATGTACAATATAATTTTTATTCTCTGTAATTATCTTAATATAATCTCCTTTTGCTTCTATAACACAAATACTAGATAAATCAATTTTCACCAACCTTCTATCAATATTTACATATAATGTATCATCAGTTTCATTGGCTTTAACCTTAGGTTCGTTTTTTATTTTTGTCCGTGTTACATCTTCTACTAAATTAATTGTTTTTACCTTTTCTATAGCTTTTTCAAATCGATTTAACTCTATAGGTTTCAATAAATAATCAACTACAATTTTATATTCAAAAGCTTCAAGTGCAAAATTTCTATCAGATGTTGTTAAAACTACTTTTGGTGGATTCTTTAAACTTTCAATAAAATCGAAACCTGTAAAATCTGGCATATGAATATCTAAAAAAATCACATCAACTACATTTTTATTAAGATATTTTAAGGCTTGCAATGCATTTTCAAAATCTGCTACAATATCTAAATTTGGCACATTTATAGCAACTTGTTTTAAAATCAATCTTGCCGATAATTCGTCGTCTACTATTATACCTTTCATATTATTAATTTATAACTTTTGTAAAAACTTTAGCATAATTGGTAATATACTTTCAAAATATTCTTTGTTTTTAAAATCGCCTTTTTTTATGCTTTTTTCAAAAACATTTGTTATCTCATAGCTTTTTTCTAAACCTAATATACTCATTTTGTGCTTAATTCTGTGTATATAGAATTTTGCTTTTTCAAAATTATTTTCTTGTAAAAACTTATAATAATTATCTATTTCTCCCGATAATTCTTCATTTATAATTTCTAATAAAGTTTGTTCAAATTCAATTTCTCCTTTAGATATTTTTTTTATATATGATAAATTAGGTTGTTCCATTTTTATTTTTTTATAGTAAAATAAAAAGTGGTTTCTTTATTTATTTCAGACTCTAACCAAACTTCTCCTTTATAAATATCAACAATTTTTTTTACGATAGATAATCCAATTCCAGATGATTTTTTTGATTTTTTTAATGACTGAAATATTTTAAAAATCTTATTAAAATGCTTTTTCTGAATACCTATACCATTATCTTTTACAGAAAACTTGTAAAAAGTTTTATGATCTTCAACATCAATATTTATAATTCCCTTTTCTTTATTATTAAATTTTATAGCGTTACTAATTAAATTTTGAAATAACTGCTGAAACTTTGTTTTATCACCATAAAAAGTTGGTAATTTATTTAAAATATTAATTGAAATATTTTTAGGAATATATAAAACATGAATCAAGTCTTTGATTAAAACATTAAAATCAATTTCTTGATTTTCATTTCCAATTGTATCTAATCTAGAATATTTTAAAACATCAGAAATTAAATTATCCATTGTTTTAAGAGTTATATCTATGTCTTCAAAATTTTGAAGACTTGCTTGATCAAACTTCTCTAAATTATCGGTTTTAATCCAATAAGTTAATGCAGCTAAACTTCTTAATGGCGATTTTAAATCATGAGAAACTATATGTGCATATTCTTTTAATTCTTCATTACTTTTTTCTAGTTTTTTAAGCAGTTCCGTATTTTTAATTTCCACTCTATTTCTTTCTCTAATATTAATTGCACTTTTTAATTGAATAGCTACTAAATTTGCCATATTTTCAATAGTTACTTTTTGCTCTTTAGTGAAGTAATTTTTCTCTTTATGTTCAGAATCTATTACTGCTATTACTTTGCCTTCACTAATAATTGGTACTGTAATTTCAGATAATCTAATATCATCATCAATTATGTATCTTTTATCTTTTGAAGTGTTTTTTATAATTTCAGACTTACCAGTTTGTGCTACATAACCTACAATTCCTTCTCCTATTGGAATTCTAATTTTATTTATTATTTTTTTATCAGAACTTGCTTTGTTTTTATAAGCTGCAATTTGCTCTAAAGTATTAGTCTCGTAATCTACCAAATAGATTACACAATCATTAGTTGCTAAATAATTAACAATACTATTGGTGATTTCCCAAGCAATTTCATAAATATCTTCTTTTCCAAGAATAGATTTTACAATATCAATGGTCATATCAATGATTAATCTTTTTTCTCTTTGTACAGTTACATCCCTTATAATTCCCTGAACTGCAATTGCTTTATTATTTTCATCATAAACAACACTCGCATTTATCTGCACCCATTTTATTTGGTTTGTTTTTGTTACAATTCTTGAGCTGAAATTAGAAAAACTACCTTTATTTAATAATTCTCTAAATGATTGCCTTGCATAAGTTAAATCTTCTTGATAAATTAAATTAGTAGCATTTAAATTTTTAATATTTTGATAACCAAATAAACCTATAGCATTATCATTAATTTTAAGTACGTTGCCATTAATATCAATAACAATATATGCATCATTTATATTTTGAAAAATTCCTTTTAGCTGTATTGTTTTTTCACTTAGAAGATTTTCTAATTGATCGTTTGCTCTTTTTAATTCTTTAGAAATATTATAGAGTTCTAAAGATTTTTCTTCTAGAATTTTTTCAGCTGCTTTTCTAGCACCTTTTTGACGCTCAACAGCCCTAAGTAATATGTCAATTTTTTCTTGACTCACTAATTTTTATTAATTACAAACCTTACTTCAGTACCATCTTTTTTAATCTTTTCTAAAACAATTGTTGCTTTAGCATTAAAATATTCAAACGTTTTATTCATTAACCCTAAGCCAAAATGATGCATGGCTCTATTAGATTTATAAAGCATTATTAACGATGTTTCTGTTTTGCTTTCTACAATAAAAACAGGCAATTCTGCGTCTGGATATATTTTTCTTACTTCTACATGAATATGATTTTCAATTGATGCTAACATCTCTATTGGGTCATTATAGGTTGATAAAAGGCCTGGGTAACTTACTTTAATTACTTCAAAAAAATGTTCTGCATAAACTTCTAATAAATTATCAATTGAAATACCTGTATTCTTATTTAAATTTTGAAGTAAATGTAACATTTCAGAAAACTTATAAGTACCTATTGAGGTATAAACTCCATTAGATTCTAACTTAGATTGCATTATTATTTTATCAACCATTTCGAAACCAAATTTGGTTTCAACTAAATCTAAAAATTCTGTAAAAACAATTCCCTTCATTGTTTTTTTTTTAATATTAAAAACGCATAAAAATCACTAAAACAATAACTACAAATGACTTAAGTGTAAAATACAGATCAAATGATTATACATCTAAGTTAAAAGTTTTATTTTTTTTAAAAATAGATCTAAAAAGAGTACTTCTTAAGAAGGAAAAGATTCATTCATTCTTAAATAGTTCATTAAAATATGAATCTTTTTTTCGTATTCTTCAAATCTTAATGGTTTTAAAAGGTAACCAGAAATCCCTAATTTATAACATTCAAAAATGTCATTTTTGTTATCAGAAGTAGTTAATACAATTGCAGGAATATGCTTTAAATCTTCGTTTTCTTTTAAAATTGTAAGAAATTCAATACCATTTGTATCTGGCATATTCAAATCTAAAAGAATAATGTCTGGAAGAAAAGTTTCAAGTTTATTTAAAGCATCATCTCCGTTATCTGCCAAGGTTATTTGGTAATCATCGAAACCTCCAGAAATAGCTCTCTTTAACTTAAGAACTTCTATTCTATCGTCTTCAATTAATAAGATTTTTAATTTTCTTTTAAACATTGTACACTAAATACGCATGTACAAAATTAATTTATATTTTTTTTTTTTTTTTTTTCGATGATAAAAACAACTTTTATATAGACGAAATACTATTTTTCATAGTTGAATTACTTATACTTAAAGTGTTTTAAATCAGAAAACACTCAATTACAGGTGGTTATAACATTTAAAAATAATAAAAACACATATTTAAAATGATTATAAAAGTAAAAAACTCGAAGTCTTTCAACTTCGAGTTTTACTGTTTTACAAACTAATCACTTTCTATAAAACTATTTTTTTCTTAAATCTTTAATGATTTCTATAGCTCCTTTTGTAAGTTCAGAAATCTTAGCATAATTAAAACTTCCATCAGAGTTTTTAGCCATTAATTTAGATCCCATTCCTACACAAGTTACACCTGCATTAAACCAACCTTCTAAATTTTCTTTAGTTGGAGAAACTCCACCAGTTGGCATAATACTAGTCCAAGGTTGAGGGCCTTTTATTCCTTTAACAAATTGAGGTCCATAAATATCACCAGGAAATAACTTTACTATTTCGCATCCTAATTCTTCAGCTCTTGCAATTTCTGTTAATGTTCCACAACCAGGAGACCATAAAACTTTTTTACGATTACATGCAATTGCAATATCTTCTCTTAAAACAGGAGTTACAATAAAGTTTGCTCCTAAAGCCATATATAAAGATGCTGCAGCACCATCAGTTACAGAGCCAACACCCATTACCATACCTGGTAATTCTTTAACTGCATATTTAGTTAATTCACCAAAAACTTCATGTGCGAAATCTCCTCTTGCGGTAAACTCCATTAAACGAGCTCCACCATCATAACATGCTTTTAATACTTTTTTACTAACTTCTATATCACTATGAAAAAATAAAGGTACCATACCTGTATCTTTCATTACTTGTGCAACTTCTAATCTTGAAAATTGTGCCATATTATATTTTTAATTTAAAAATTGAGTTTTCAATTAGTTAATTGAAAACTCAATTAAATTCAAATAATTATATTATTTTTTTAACGTGCAACTCTACCTGAAGCATCACCTCCCATTAACTTTTCTACTTCAGAAACTGTTACTAAGTTGGCATCACCTTTTATAGTATGTTTTAAACAAGATGCAGCAACTGCAAAGTCTAATGCATTTTGATCATCTTCTGGGTATTTTAATAATCCGTAAATTAAACCTCCCATAAATGAATCTCCACCACCAACTCTATCTACAATATCAGTAATTTGATATTGACGTGTTTGATATAATGTTTTACCATCATATAAAACTCCCGCCCAAGTGTTATGAGAAGCTGATATAGAACCTCTTAAAGTAGTTATTACCTTTTTAGCTCTTGGAAACTTTACCATCATTTGCTCACAAACTGATAAAAATGCTTCTGCTTTTACATTATGCCCCTCTGTTTGCACAGAAATTCCTTCTGGCTTAATTCCAAAATGCATTTCTGCATCTTCTTCATTACCTAAAACAATATCACAATAAGAAGTTAATTCTGTCATAATTTTTTCTCTATGCGCATCATCACAAAATTTCCAAAGCTTAGCTCTATAATTTAAATCTGTAGAAATAGTTATTCCTTTAGCACTTGCTGCTTTTAAAGCTTCTAAAGTTACATCTGCTGCTCCTTGTGAAATAGCAGGGATAATACCTGTCCAATGAAACCACTCACATCCTTCAAAAACTGAATCCCAATCAATCATACCAGATTCTATTTCAGCAATAGCAGAATGAGCTCTATCATAAACTACTTTACTTCCTCTTGATACAGCACCAGTTTCTAAAAAATAAATACCTAAACGATCTCCTCCGTAAACAATTTTATCAACACCAACACCTCTTTTACGCATCTCCATCATTGCACAAGCACCGATATCATTTTTAGGTAAACGTGTTACAAAATCTACATCAACCCCATAATTTGCTAATGAAACCGCTACGTTAGATTCTCCTCCTCCATAAACAGCATCAAAGTTATTTGCTTGTGAAAACCTTAAAAATCCTTGTGGAGCTAATCTTAACATGATTTCTCCAAATGTTACTACTTTACCCATAATTTATTATATCTTTTATTAAAATTGAATTTGGTTAAACGTTTAAGCAGTTGTTAAAATAAAAATCAAAACGTATAATAAGCTTATTTGTTTTGACTTTAATGATTAAACTGTATATTTGTTTAAACGTTTAAGCAAATATATAAAAATTTGACAAATAAAAAGAAAACTACCATAAAAGATATTGCAAACGTGTTAAATATTTCTGCAGCAGCCGTTTCAAAAGCCTTACATAATGATTCTAGAATTAGTGATAAGACTAAAAAAGCTGTAAAACAAGTAGCAGAAAACTTAAATTATCAACCAAATCACCTAGCAAGTGCGCTTAGAAGTGGTAAAAGTAAGTTGGTTGGTGTTATTGTACCCAAAACAAATAGCAATTTTTTTTCATCAGCAATTCACAATATAGAAGAAGTTTTAAATGAAAAAGGTTATAATGTTATTATAACTCAATCTAACGAATCTTATGAAAAAGAATGTAAAAATATTGATACCTTATTATATACTCAAGTTGATGGAATTATAGCTTCTATGGCAAATGAAACTGTTGATTTGGAATATTTTGAAAAAATAAAATCTGCAGGAATACCACTAATTACTTTTGATCGTGGAGAAAATGATTTAAATGTAGATTATATAGGTATTGATGATTATAATAGTAGTCATCTTATTGTAAATCACTTAGTAGATCAAGGCTGTAAAAGAATTGCTCATATTGGTGGTTTTAAACGTACAAGAATTTACAACAATAGAATTAAAGGTTATGTAGATGCTATTAAAAAACATAATCTTTCGTTAGACGAAGAACTTATTATAGAAAGTAATTTGACTATTGAAGATGGAAGAAAAAAAATGCTGCAATTACTAGCTTTAAAAAATAGGCCTGATGCTGTTTATGTAGCTGGAGATTATGCTGCTTTAGGCGCTCTACAAATTTTAAATGAGCAAAACATAGCCATACCAAACGAAATTGCTTTGGTTGGTTTTGGTAATGAACCTTTTACTTCTATGGTAACACCTACTATAACAAGTGTAAATCAGCATGCATATAATATAGGTAGAATTGCTGCTGAAGCTTTTTTAAATTATGCTGATAAAAATAATTTTTCTCAATCTTTAAATAAGATTATTTTAAAGGCCGAACTCTTAGTACGAGAATCTTCATTTAAAAAAGAAAAATAACTTTACTACTTCGATTGATTTTTAATATAAATATTATAAATTAAACCCAATAAAATTAAGAAAACTCCAAATAGAGTATAAAGATTATAAACTTCTTTAAACCAAGTAGCACCAATAATAATCATAAAGATAACTTCTAAATATTTCAATGGTGCAATCATACTTGTTTCATCTGATTGAAAAGCTTTGGTCATATATAATTGACCTACATAACCAAAAACACCTAAGCTAAATAGTAGCATCCATTCTAAAAAATTTGGGCTTACCCAGTTATTAATGGACATAAATCCTCCAAAAATAAAAGCGATTATCATAAAATAATTAATAATCACTAAAGGATTTTCTTTTCCTCCAATTTTGCGAATAATAACAAATATAAATCCTAAAAAAATTGCAGAACAAATAACTAACAGAAGTCCAGTAGTATCAACATCTACCCCAAAACCTTTAATTATTAAAACACCTATAAATGCGATTATAAATAACAACCATTGAATAGGTTTTACCTTTTCTTTCAAAAAAAACATTGCAAAAATAGCAGCGAAAATTGGTGAAGTATACCTTAAAGAAACTGCTGTACCAACGGCTAAATAGTTTAAGGATTGAAAAAAACAAGTTAAAGAAATTACACCTGCAATTCCTCTCAAGAGCAATAACTTTCTTTTAGTACCTAAAAAAGGGATTTTATTTTTTACAACTAAAGGGATAGTAATTGCTAAAGTACCAATTGATCTAAAAAAAACAATTTGATATACATTAAATACATTTAAATATTTTACAATTGCATTCATAACTGCAAAAGCAATTACACTAAAAATCATATAAAAAATTGCTTTATTTTTTTTCATAAAAAGGTAGGATTAAAATAATAAAAATAAAAGCCGTTTTGAAAATTTCAAAACGACTTTTAATCAAATTCAAAAAAAATATTATTTTCTTAAATACCTAAAGCTTGTCCACCACCAACTTGGATAGTTTCTGCTGTTAAGAAAGCAGAATCTTTACCAGCTAAGAAAGAAACAACACCAGCAACATCTTCAGGTTGACCTAATCTACCTAACATAATATTGTTTGCCCAAGAAGCAAAAACTTCTGGTTTAGTAGATTTAATTTGTGCGTGAAATGGAGTATCAATAGTTCCTGGAGATACTGCATTAACTCTAATACCATACTCAGCTAAATCTTTAGCTAGAGCTCTTGTAATTGCATGTACACCTGCTTTAGATGTTCCATAGATACCAGCACCTGGTCCACCTGCATTCCATCCTGCATTAGATGTATAGTTAATTATTGAAGCATAATCACTTTTCTTTAAATAAGGAATAGCTGCTCTTGAAGCAAAAAATGCAGAATCAAGATTTAATGCCATTACAAATCTGTAAAAATCAGTTGTCATTTCTTCAAAACGAGATCTACCACCTAAACCTCCAGCATTGTTTACAAGTACATCAATTTTACCGTACTTCTCTCCAATTTTATTAATGTTTGCTGTTACTTCTTCTTCTTTTGTAACATCAAAACCATAGTACTCAGCAGTAATTCCTTCTGCCGTAAGTTCAGCAACTCTACTTGCACCTTCTTCATCTTGAATACCATTTAAAATTACGGTAAAACCATCATTACCTAATCTTTTTGCTACTTCAAAACCTATACCACCAGTAGCTCCTGTAATTACAGCTACCTTTCCTTCTAATTTACTCATATTATATTAATTTAATTTTTGTTGTTTTATTTAATTTATAGAAATTATTATTTAATCTGCTATTTTTCTTACAGGTCCTATCTGTTTTATTAAAATATAAATAGCTAAAACTCCTAAAATAACAGAAACAGTTATAGCTATAAATGCAGGAGTGTAAGAACCTTCTGATGTTATAGTACCTATAAACCAATTCATAATCATTGGAGAAACTGCTGCAACTGTACCAGCTAAACCAGCAAGAGTACCTACAGATGGGCCTCTAAATAAATCACTAGATATTGTTTGTACATTTCCAATAGCAAACTGAAACCCAAAAAGGACTAAACCTGCTAAATAAATAAATGTCATAAAATTATCTTCACCTACAAAAAGTATGATACATACAAAACCAATAAAAACAAGTAATCCTCCAGTAGATATTGTTAATTTTCTAGCAGAATCAACAGATTTTGTTTTCATTAAAAAACCAGAAAACCATCCTCCTACAATACTACCAGCAGCAGCCATTAAATATGATATCCACATAGTGGCTGCAATTTCTTCAATACTTAAACCAAATGTTTTATTTAAATAAATTGGCATCCAACCTGCAAAAAACCACCAAATAGGTTCCATAAAAAATCTACATAATAGTACTCCCCAAGATTCTTTATAGCTTAATATTTTGCCTACACTTAATCCTTTCACTTTCTTACCATTTACTAATTCGTCTTTTTCAATCTTATCAGCGAGTATTAAATCCCTTTCTTCTTGAGTAACCCAAGGGTGTTTTTCTGGTGTAGATTTATTTAAGAACAACCAAGGAATTACCCATAATACACCAACTGAACCTAATATAATATATGTAGACTTCCAACCGAAACTTGAATATAACCATACAATTATAAATGGAGCAATTACATTTCCAATAGATGCTCCAGAATTAAAAATACCTTGCGCTATAGCTCTTTCTTTGATAGGAAACCATTCACCATTACTTTTTACAGCTCCTGGCCAATTACCTGCTTCACCTAAACCTAAAAGCCCCCTTACAATAGACAAAGAAACTAAACCTGCAGTAAAAGCGTGAAGAGCAGAAGCTACAGACCAAACTATAATAGAAACTGTAAACCCTAACCTTGTACCAATTTGATCATATAATTTTCCTGAAAGAAATTTTCCTGCCGCATAAGCTGCCATAAAGACATTTAACATAATAGCATAATCTGTATTATCCATGCCAAGATCTTTTCCCATTTCTGGCCATAATAAAGCAAAAGCTGTTCTATCAATATAATTTATTACAGTTGCAATAAATATGAGAGCTATAATCCACCATCGTAATCCTTTTAATTTCATCTTAAATAGTTTTTTATTTATTCGTTTAAGTTATAGCAATAAATGTAAAGCTCTTTAAAGTGCTCTTTCATCTTTTGCTTTGCTAATTTTGGGTTTTGTTCTTTAATTGCATCAAAAATTGCTTGATGATCAGCTATACCTCTTTGAGCTAAGCCTGCATCGCAAACATGATATTCTTTAAAATTTGTAATTATTTCTGGAGTGATTATCAACATAAAAGTATTCATAGAACTATTACCACTTGCTTTTGCAATAGCTAAATGAAATAATAAATCTTCTTGAACTGCATCTTCTCCATTTAAAACTTTTTCTTTATAAGCGTCTAATGCTGCTTTTAATTTTATTAAATCTTCTTCTGTTCTTCTTAAAGCTGCAAGTCTTGCAGTTTTTAATTCTAGTAAAATTCTTGTTTCTACTAACGATTTAAAATCTGGTTCATCTAATCTTAAAATATCATCAATCATTCCGTTCATGGCAATGACACCAATGTTGGCAACAAAAGTTCCACTTTGTGGTATCGATTTTAAAATACCATAAAATTCTAACTTTTGTATTGCTTCTCTTACATTACTCCTAGAAACACCAAACTTTTCAGAAAGCATTCTTTCTGAAGGGAGTTTATCACCAGGTTCTAAATTCTTAAAGTTTATTAAATCTTTAATCTTAGATAAAATATCTTTTTGAATATTAAAATTTTCTGATTTGGTTAATATTTCTAATTTCATAATCTTTTGAAAAACTTTTTGTCTATAAGAAAATCAAATAAACAAAATAAATTTATATTAATGACTAACTTCTAATTCATAAAATCTAACTTTTGAAAAAGATCCTTTATCTCTAGATTGAAAATAATTTCCTGCTTTAAAGTAATTTTCAAAAATCCCCCATTTTCTCATGTGTATATCCTCATACACTTTGTACTCATTTTTATTTAAAATAATAACCATTTTTCCTTTAGATACTTTTACTTCTAAAGTAAATTTTTTAAAACCAACTTCTTGTTCAAAGTTAAAACCTTTATCATTACCCCAAGCATCTTCATGCAACATTTCTTCATAAGTGGCATTTAGGTTTTTAAGAACTTTTGTTTTGATTCTTATTTTTCCTTTATCCCAATATATCTTTAGAATTGGTGGTGCATTATTATCATCTTCTCCTATTAAATCTCGTTGTTCATCTGTTAATCTTCCATGGATTTGCATGATTATAGTTCTATGGTATTTCCCTTTAGAATCTTTAGATGAGGCGTCCATTGCTATTTTAGCTCTCATATAACCACCGTCTTCAAACGTCCAATTCTTTTTATTACTTCCAGGAACCATTTGCTCTCTTAACTCAGATCGTGTATATTTTGTATTTCTTGTTTTAGAGTTAGTTGGCATTGCATGAAATACAATAGCTCCCCTAGTAGAATCAATATACATATAAGGTTTTGCTATTTCGTTTTTAGCAAAATCTAATATTTCTGGTGGCTCAATATTATAAGGCTTTCCTTTTTCGTTTGCAACAGGTAGAGTTACTTTCCAATGACTTAAATCTATTTTAGGAAGTTTAACTTTTTTCTTCTTTTTTTTCCTTTTCTTTTTTTTCTTCTTTTTATCTTTTTTTGTAAGATTAACTATTTCTTTAGAAATACTATCGGTCTTTGTTTGACCGATAGTATCAATAGATACAGATAATGTTACTGCTAAAAAAAGAATTAAAGTTTTAAAACAATACCTCATAATAATTTAATCTGCTGGATAAATTTTAACATTATCTATATAAGCATCTTTATCATTAAACGTGTAAAAGAAAATTGCAACCTCTCCTACAGCATTAGATCTAAATGTTTCTTTAACTACTGTTCCTCCTGAACAAGAATTATCACCAAATTTACCATTAGCTACGGTTCCAATATGTTTTATCAATGGGTTACTTTCTAAAGCAACATCACTATCTTCAAAATGACCATTTAAAATTAAACCAACAACTCTGTTATCATCAGAACCTCCTGTTCTTATTGCATATTCATATTCAAAAACATAATCTGTATTTGGACTTAATGTAACCGCTTGATATGCGTATCTTGTGTTACCAGATACAGGTGAACCATCTATATTTGAAGCACCTTGACTACTTGACCATTTTGCACCTCTTGTTTTTGATGTAGTTGCAGTACCATCATAATCTGTACATGAACCATCAGAACTACGCCCAAAAGGATCACTCTTACCTGATGCTGGATTTGCAATTTTCCAAGCATCTGACATTGAAGAGTCATTTAAATTAAAATCTCCATGGTTAATTACAGGATTGATTGGGCCAGTTGGAACTACTCCTACTGTCACATCTTGTGAAACTGAAGTGGTTTTACCTAAACTATTTGTTGTTGTTAATGTTACAGTATAAGTAGCTTCAACACCACCATCTGTATAGACATAGGTAGGACTAGCTTCCGTTGATGTTCCAGAACCATCTCCAAAATCCCAACTGTAACTGGTTGCTAATTCTGAAGCATCTGTAAACGTTACTGAATAATCAGTATCATCTTCATCAAAAGTAAAACTAGGAGTAGAAAGAGATTCTCTATACAAATAAACATTATCTATATTAAGTGTTGCCTCATCACTTGCTGTACCATTTGTTCCTAATTCAAATACTATATCATCAATAGTTGTAATACCTTCAGCCGCTAAATCAATATCAAAAGCTGTCCATTCATCACTTACTAAATCTTGTTCAAAAGTTTTACCTCCTAAAGATATTTTAACTTTATCTACACCTATATTATGAATAGAATGAAGATCTATATGAAGACTATCAGCACTTTGACCCGCTCCATAAGCATCTGCAACAACAATACTGCTATCAAAAGTAATAGATGCTGTTGTAGTGCCACGTAATCTAGAATATTGAATAACATTGTTTAATCCATCTCCAACTTCTACAAGACTATATTGAGCAGTACCTGCTTCAAAGTCAGAATCTACTGCTGTTGAATAAGCTGTAAAAACATCATCAATCTCTGTACCATCACTAAATATAGATAATACATCTAAATCAGCTACAGCTGGTGATGTTGGTGCAGTTGTTAAAGTTGTTGGTGTATGTGTAATTTCTATAACTTCTGATTTTACATCACTATCTGAAGTTTGTCCATTTGATTTACCAACTACAGAAATTGTATAATCTACTGTTTCTAATTCATTAGGGTAATCATAAGTAACCGATCCATTTTGTTCCGATATAGTTAATACATCTTCGGTACTTGTATCATCTCCAAAATCTACTTCATATGAATCTGCACCAACAGATAATGGTGTTACAGTAACTACTGTACCATCTCCACTAATAACAGCTTCAAAACTAGACAACACAACTTTAGTAATACCTGTACCAGTAGTTGTTGTAGGTCTAAAATCATTATCATCATTGACACAACCGACCATAAGAACCGCCAATAACAAAGCTTTTACTCCTTTATTTAATAAATTCATCATATTTTATTTTTTATTTGTTATATATCAAGTAAAAACTAGTTTACTGGATAAACTTTAACGTTATCAACATACGCATCAACAGGAGTTGAAGCTGAAATCCATATAGATGCCTCACCAGATGCTGGCGCAACGAACTCTACATAAAGTTTATTAAAAACTCCTTTACCATCAACAACTGTACCTTCTGCTCTACCCAAAAGTTGTGTAGCATTTCCTTGAGAAGCAGCAAAAGCATCAGCTCCATCTGTAAAAGTACCACCTAACATTTCTGCAATAATTTTTCTACCTCCTTCTGGATCTGTCGCTACATCATCTTTAATTGAATATTCTAACTCTAAAATGTATGGTTCTCCTGCAGTTATCGTTATTGCTTGATATGCAAATCTTGAAGCATTGTCTCTTGTAATAGTTCCATCAGCGGCTACATTTATTGAAGTAGCACTTGTCCATTTAGCTCCTGCTGTTTTTGTTAAACCACTAGCTTCCCCATCATAATTTGTTGGAGACCCATCAGAACTTGTATTGAATGGTGTAGTAGTACCATCTGAAAAGCTTGAAACTCTCCAATCATCAGTTCCAGCATCAAAATCTGGATTTAAAATCACTGGAGTTACTGGACCTGGCACTACATTTACATCAAAAGTACCTGTATTACTAACTCCGTTTCCATCTGTAGCAGTTAAAGTTACTTGATATACATCCTCAGCTTCTGGGAATGTATATTGTGTATTTACATCTGTAGTGGTAGATCCATCAGGAAACTCCCATAAAAAAGAAATAGCTTCTGAAGATGTATTTGTAAAATTAATTACATAAAACCCAGCAGGATCTGCTAAATAAGTAAAAGCAGCTGTAGGTGGTGTAGTATCTTCAATAGAACCTGCTTCAGGTAAATCAAAAGCAAAAAGATCCTCATCACAACTCACCAAACTACAAAGTGTAATAACACATAGCAGTATTAAATTTATTTTTAAAATATTTTTAAATAATTTTTTCATGATAGTTAAAATTTATAAATTATTAATATCCAGGGTTTTGAGTTAACAAACCGTTACTTAAGTTAATCTCACTTTGAGGTATCGGTAACAACAAATCGGTAGTTGAAAAAGTGTAACCCATTTCTGTAGCATGATCTTGTAAAACTTGAGCATCTAAACCAAACCTTTGTAAGTCAAATAAACGTTGATTTTCAAATGCTAATTCTAACCTTCTTTCTAATAATAAATCATCTTGAGTAATTAATGCATAATCATCTTCTGCACCTACTGCTCTCGCTCTAATTGCATTAAATGA
Source organism: uncultured Polaribacter sp. (assembly GCF_947500975.1). Taxonomy (GTDB): domain Bacteria; phylum Bacteroidota; class Bacteroidia; order Flavobacteriales; family Flavobacteriaceae; genus Polaribacter. The sequence continues at coordinate 79,897 of NZ_CANMUE010000002.1, read as the reverse complement.
TGCTAAAGCACTGCCATCTGTAGTAGTATTGGCTCCTGCCATAATAGCTTCTACATGTAATAATAAAACATCTGCATATCTTAACACAATCCAGTCATTACCTGCCTTACGAGGAATAATTGAACTAAAATCTCCATCCGAAATTCCGTCAGGAAAGTACTTTCCAACTTCGTATAAATCTAAATCATTTAGAGAAACTCTGTATGAAAAATCGCTTCTTACAGTTCCTGTATCTCCAGTAAAGGCACTAACTAAATTATCATTTGGAATGTTTAAACCATCTTGTCTTCCTACGTCAGAATCAAACTCAGAAGAAAAACCTTGAGAATCATTGTCTACACCAGAAATATATCCAATAGAAAAAATAACCTCATCATTACCTGTTTCATTATAAAAAACATCATTATAATCTGCTTCTAAAATATAGGCACCAGAATTAATTATTGCTTCACACATTTGTCTTGCCCCAGTATAATTTGGAGTTGCTATAGACAAATAAGCTTTAGCTAACAATCCTTGTGCCGCAGGTTTACTTGCTCTATTTTTAGTTGTAGCAACTCCCAAATTTGTTGCTGCGTATTCTAAATCTGCTATAATAGCATCATAAATCTCTGTTGAATCATCTCTTGTGTATAATTCTTCAGAATTATTAGGACTTACAGTACTTAACACTAAAGGTACATCTCCATACAATCTGACTAAATTAAAATAAGCATAAGCTCTTAAAAACCTTAATTCTGCAGTATAAGCCGTTTGATTAGCCTCATCAGCTACATCTACATATTCTAAGATATTATTGGCTCTAAAAATCACCTCATACATACTTTGGTAATAATCTGTAGACTCACTGTTTGTTGGTTCTACAATATATCTATGAAAATCAGCCTTAGATCCTTCAATAGTAGCCGATCTTGTATTATCAGTACGGTGTTCTGTTAGTAAATATTCAAATTGAACTCCTTTATTTGTTGTAATAACACTACCTGTTGTTTCTTCTGGTATACCTTGTACAGCATCATATACTCCTAAAACACCTTGCTCTACATCTGCATCAGTGCTAAAAAATGTTGAATTTGTTACTAATGATTCTGGATCTGGGTTTAAGAATTCATCAACATCACAAGAGTATGTCAATCCTAATAGCGCAAAAGCTATAAATTTTATATATTTCATATCTGTTGTTGTTTTAAATTAAAAGTTAACATTTAAACCTATTGTTACGGTTTTATACTGAGGTGTTCCTGCTCTTTGTCCTCCAGCTGTTAAAACAGCATCAGCATTAGTGTCTGAATGTTCTGGATTGAAACCGTTATAATCTGGGTCTGTTGGTAAATACAACAAGTTTTGACCAGTAGCATATAACCTTAAAGATTCTAATTTTAATTTAGATGTTACATCTTTTGGAAAATTAAAACCAACATTAACATTACGTAAAGATATATAACCAGCACCTTGTACAATATCATTTGTTAATACTCTATCTTGTAAAAATGTTTCATGAGGAATTACATTATTGGTAACTGCTAAAGCAGCACCTTGATCAATTGTACCTCCTTGCCAATGTGTACCAAAATACTGATCTCCAACATTTCTTACTTGTGCCCCATGGCTTCCTTGTAACATAAAAGAAAAATCAACTGCTCCAAACTTAAATTCATTTGTTAATGACCAAATTAAATCTGGATAAGGATCACCAAGAACAGTTTTATCATCATCTGTAATAAGACCATCTCCATTTAAATCTTTTACAACAACTTGCTCGGAAACTCCATTTATTGGAAAGTAAGGTGTATCCCAATACTCATTTGGTAAAGGTGTAGCTTCATCTACTACATACCCATAAAATGCAGATATTGGTTGTCCTACAGCATTAATCCACTCTGTATTTCTATCGTAAGTATCTTGTAAAATTTGCCCATCAGAATCTGCTAAATTTACCAATTCATTCTTTAAAGTGGTCCCTATTAAAGTAGTAGTCCATGAAAAATTCTCATTTGAAATATTTCTTGACTTAACTTCCATTTCAAAACCTGTATTACTAACTTCTCCAATATTAACAAGACCTGAATAAAAACCTGTTACTGCTCCTACAGGGTTCTCTAATAGTAATTTACTACTATTTCTTGTATACCAATCGAATGATCCTGATATTTTATTATTAAACAAACCATAATCTAAACCAATACTTAAATCTTCATTAGCTTCCCATTGTAAACTAGGGTTAGGAAGATTAGCAGGACTAATTGCCGTAACAGAAACATTATCAACCCCATAAGTATTTGATGAAAGTAATGCTAAATATGGAAAGTATTGTGTAGATAAATTATCTCCTCCAAAGTTTTCATTTCCTGTTAAACCATAACTACCTCTTATTTTTAGTTTACTTATGAAATCAGTTTCTTCTAAGAAGGTTTCGTTATGAATATTCCACCCAACTGATACCGCTGGAAATATACCCCATTTAGAATCTACACCAAAAACCGAACTACCGTCACGTCTAACTGAAGCATTAAACAAGTATTTTTCTTTGTAAGAATAATTTAACCTTGCAAAATAACCTATTTTCCTTCTAGTTTCATTATACTCTGACCATCCAGAAATAGAAGTTGCTGCATTTAAAGTTTTTACCAAATCATTTGTATAACCTACACCTGTTGTCTGAGCATCTTCAACTCTTCTTTGTTGAACAGTTAAACCTAATAATACATTTAAATCATGATCTCCAAAACTATTATTATATGTTAATAAATTATCATTTACAATTCTAGTTTGATTTCTGTTTTGATAATTTAGTTGAGATCTAGAAGCTCCATTAGCATGATAATTAACACCATCATACCTATGTCTTCTTCTGTTCTCTAAAGTAACACCTAACTGAGTCTTGAATTTAAAATTATCATCAAACTTATATTCAAAATAAGTTTTACCAAAAATTTTAGTTTTGTATTCATAATGCTCTCTTTCTACATACTGTGCATAAGGGTTAGAATCTCCTGAAGTACGTGGTCTAGTATCAGAACCATCGCCGTCTAAATCTAACTCTATTAAATGATCTTCATAAAAATAATCACCTACTGCAACATCAGGGTAATTGTCAAAATTTACAAATTGTAAAGACTCTTCGGTATGATAAATTGGCAACCAAGGAGATTGTCTGATTGGGTTATGGATAGAAGTAGGCAATCTTCTTCTTTTAGAATAAGAAGGTGTTGCCGTAATACCAAACTTTAATTTATCGTTTATCTTTGTATCAACCTTTATATTAGCTGAATATAACTTGTAATCATCTGTAATTACAACCCCTTCATCTCCTAAGTATCTTAACGAAGCTGAAAACTTAGTACTACTATTTCCACCTCTAGCAGAAAAAGAATGACTTTCTACAGTTCCACCGTTAAAGAAAACTTCTTGCCAATCTCTATCAACACCTAAAGCATCAACTAACAACTGCATGTATTGAGTTCTTTCTGAATATTCACCTGTTTGCTCAAACTCATACGCAGCCCAATCTGCAACTGATTTTTTATACCCTTTACTGTCATGAGCTTCTTTAATACCAAAATACGTTTGGTATCCAAATTTTACTTTTCCATCCTTACCACTTTTTGTTGTAATAATGATTACACCATTTGCTCCTTCCGAACCATAAATAGCAGAAGATGCTGCATCTTTTAAAACCTCAAAAGACTCCACATCATTCATATCTATATTTGACAAAAAATCAGAATCAACTACAATACCATCAACCACCAAAGCAGGACCTGTTGATGCAGAAACTGAGCCTAATCCACGAATTTGAATACTTGGCGCCGCACCTGCCTCGGCATTTGTTGTTTGTATATTAACACCTGAAACCTGACCAATTAAAGCTTCATCAACACGAGCAACTGCTATTTGATCTAACTTCTCGTTTGTTACTTTTGATATCGCCCCTGTTACTGTAGATTTTTTCTGAGAGCCATAACCAACTACTACAATTTCATCTAAAGAAGCAACATCTTCTGTTAGACTTACATTTAATGTTTTTTGCCCATTTACAATAATTGTTTGTGATGAGTATCCTAAATAAGAAAACTGCAACACATCTCCACTTTTCACTTTTAATGAGTAATTACCATCAAAATCTGTTTGAACTCCTTTAGTAGTTTTCAAAATTCTAATTGTAACCCCGGGAAGCGGAGAATTGTCTGCCTTTGCCAAAACTACACCTTTAATGGTGTATGCATCTTGTGCATAAGCAAAAACGTTTACTAACATCAATAACAATAATGTTATTTTAAATTTTAATCTCATAATGTTGTTTTTGTTTAAAAAAATATTTTTTTTCCAATAAATATTGGAATTTAGGTTAAACAATTTCAATAAATAAAATCTTTAAAATAATAAATTAGCTACTTTACATTTTAACACCCCTCCTAAAAGAATAAAACACAACTACACTTCTACTTTAATATTTATTGATTTTATTATAAAAAAAATTGGTAAACCAATTTGGTTTACCAAATATAATTTAATTTTATTAAATAACAAGCTTTTGTTAATTAATTCATAAAATATTATAAAAAATAGAATTACTAAACTTTTGAAAAATAGATACAATTAATTTACAAATAATTGCGTATATTATAACAAATGCTTTGTAGTGATGAGTCCCCTACGACTCTTTATCTCCAAAATAAGAAACTCCATCTCCACTTAAAAAATCTTCTCTAACAGGACTAAAAGTATCAATCAACTGCCCTTCTTCTAAACAAACTGCACTATGCAATAAATTAGGCTCAATATACACACCATCTCCTGCTTCTATAATTTGTTTTACTCCATCAATTTCAAATTCAAACTTACCTGAAACACAATAAGTTGCTTGCGTATGAAAATGTTGATGTGGTGAACCTAAAGCTCCTTTTTCAAACTTTACACTAACCATCATAATTTGATTATCATAACCTAAAAATTTTCTTGATACTCCTCCTCCAAGAGCTTCCCATTCCATTTCTTTTGCAATGACATACTTTTCACTAAATCTTTTCATTTTTATAAGTTTATTAGTTTTTATTTATTTAAAATAATAACCACCAGTCCACTGGTAATTATTACCATTAATATTTACATTGTGTTTTGAATTATTGTTAGAGTTTGCAGTTATAAACAATTTAGTTTTACCGTTTATATTAGTGATTTTTATTGCTGTATAATTATCAGAATCTAAAACAACTTTTAATTCTTTTATACTACTGTTCGAATTTATAGCTGACTCTGTAACTGGACTATAACTTCCATGCGCCTCAATAGTAGAAACAAAAAGTGTATTTTTTATATTATTTCGCCTTAATATTAATGCAGCATCTCTTCTCAAATTAAATTTTGGATCATTTGCCCCAATTCTTGTAAAAAACAATTCATCATTATTGTTAGTAACAGAAGTTAATGTATAAAACTTTCCTTTATTCAACCAAGATAATTTACTATTATCGCTAGATGGTTTTCCTTGCCCTTCAACAAAAAGGTGCTGATATCCATTTCTATCTCCGAAAGTATTTAATGTTTTTGGTGTTTTATATTCAAAATTTGTTTGAATAACCTGTCCTAGAAAGTAGTAAGGAAAATCATATTTATTAGCTTTATCAGAAGAAATCTTCATAATATCTAACATATAAGGCTTTTCTAAATCTTCATCCTTTATTACCGCCATGGTTCTTAACATTTCTGTTCCTGGGTAAGCATTACTCTCTCTTGCACTTGCAACTTGTACATGATTATTTTCCGAAGAATAATAGTTTAAAACTGAATGATGTTTACTACCAATTTCATATTTGGCATTAAAATGAGAAGTTTCATTTTGCACAACCGTATTGTGAGCTATGGTTTGTTTTGCCCAAGTTTTATTTTCTTTTAAATAGTTTCCACCACCTTTTTGCTCAATATTAACAAAACGAGATAACCCATAATCTTGTAAAATTTCCTCACCATCTTCATATAATGAATAAGATAATTTATCATAATGCCCGTGACTAGAACCTTGTGCCGCATATTTAAAAACCAATTCAATATCTTCATTTCTTAATATTGCTACTCCTCCCTGATTTCCTTTTGGACCATCAGAAAGATTAATAGATTTTTTACTAAAAGGTTCTGCCTTACTATTTTTAATACCAAGAGCTACAGCTAGGCCAGAATCGTCTAATAAAACACGATCTTGCTCTGTTGCTATTGAAAGTAAACCTGGATCTTGCCCACCAAAATGATAAGAAATATCAACAGCAGTCACTAAAGCACTTGTATAATATGACATCCCTTTTTGACCATCATTAAGAGGAAAAAAATCTCCATCTGCATCAGATAAATTTAATAAAGCGTTTATTGATTTTAACAATACTCCTTCTTTGTATTCAAATATTTTTAATTCTGGTTTAACATTATGTAAAGCTTCAGCAAAAATTAAAAAAGGATACATTGCATAACGCTGGTAATAAGGACCTTCATTATAATAACCATCTGGAGAAAAAGGCTCTTCAATATTAGCCAAAAAACCTGCTTTTCCATCTTTATTTAAAAAACCACCATCATCATCTTTTTCTTTTGTATTTAATTTTAAGCCTTTAATACCATATAGCGCACGATCAATTAATTCTTGATCATCCATCACTAATCCAATCATACCTACAGCTGCATTACCCCAGGTACTATGATTATGAACTCTTTGATAAAACTGAGGACTATCAACAGAAATATGATCTGCAAATGGCTTAAACAGGTTTGTTTCTAACTTATTTCGTTCTTCTAAAGACAAATAATTATAAATACAATCATAAGCCTGACTAACGTATACTAACCAATTAGAATCATTTAAACATTGCCAAAATAATTTACCTCTTGCATAAGATCTTGTTTTTGGGTGTAAGGGCAATGTTTTATACATTTTTTCATACTGCATTAACATGTCTTTTACATATTTAGCATATTTAGCATCATCTAAGATTTGATACAAAACACCTGCTTTTTGTAAAACTACCATATTACGTTTATGACGAACATGTGTATAACCACCAGAATAATGAACAGGTATTGGAGTTTCAATTCCTAATTCAATTTCCGCATCTATTTCTGCTTTTACTTTTTCTAATGTTTTATCAAAAATTGGAATATTACCCAATTGTGCTCTAATATCTTTAACACCTTGTTTGGTTAAAATTAATTTTGGATGCTCACTGTTAGCATTTAACTCAACATTATAATTTGAATTTTGACCTGTATTCTTAGCACACGAAAAAATAATTAAAAGAATTAAAAGAAAGTTTGAGATTTTTAACATAGAAAAAAGTTGATAAATTAAATTAGAAAAGCTTCAAAATAAAAATATTTCAAAGCTTTTTTTATAGTATTAAAATGTTTAGTTCTTAATTAATTTCTTAGAAGCTACAGAGTCTCCACTAGTAAGTTTCATCAAATAAACCCCTTTAGATAATGAAGAAATATCTAAATTACCAGTACTTAATATTGTTTTGCTGATTACCCTTTTACCTAATAAGTTAAAAATTTCAACTTTATTAACTTCTAGTTCTGAAGAAATAGTTACAAACTCACTTGCTGGGTTTGGATAAACACTAAACTTAGAAGAAAAAACTTCGTCTACGGATGCGGTTGGATCAGATATTACAGATTCCCAAGTAGTACCAATTCTAATTTCATCAATAACAGAATTTGGTGTTCTTGCATTAGAACTAGCCTCCATACTAATAGCAACAAATTCATTCCTTGTTTTATCAATAGTTTCAAGTGTAAGATCTGAAACAGGTTCTGCAGCTGAAACTGTTGGGTTTACCCATAATTTACCAATTGTTCCATCAAATTTATAACTTATCACAAAGAAAAATTGAGTACCAAAATCATAATCCGTAGAAGTAAATACAGCTTTACTAGTTGTATCTGTAGATCCATAACCTACATTAAAAGTATTATCTTTACTTCCAGCTTTTATAAAAAGAGCTGGACCAGCATTTCCTGTACTATTTAAAAGTACTACCTGCCTATATATATCAATACTACTTGGATCCTTGTAAGTTACTACATTCATTAAAAAAGAAAAATATATAGTTCCAGAATTAACCTCAGTAAAAGGAAGCTTTAAATCATCTCCACCACCTTCATAACCAACTGCATTACCTGTAGGTAAAGGAATTCCAAAATCACTCCAAGTAGGTTGAGCCACAATTAACATATCTCCACTCGTAGCCCCATTTTTTTCAACCCAAACATTACTCGTAGTTAAAGTTTGCCCAGTAAGTGACTCTCCAACAGTATAATCAAAAGGCTCATGTAAAATTTGCTGACCAAACGCTAAATTTACAGCAAATAGTATAGCAATAAAAAGTAATGTTTTCTTCATAATCGTTAAATTAAAATAGTTTATAAATAAAATTGGTAAACCAAATTGGTTTACCAAAAGTACAAAAAATATCTTTGTAAATAAAAACAGTAATAAAATAAATTAAAAAACTAGCTACAAGTATTTTAGAAAATTAATTAATAGCACAATAACTTAGAGGCTCTATTACCTGAGTTTTACTTGTACCTAAAATCATAACTTCAAAAGATTTATAAAATAATGATTGCAACTTTATTTCATTGTTTTTAATATCTAAAAAAACATCTACTTTTTCTGAAAATTGAAGTTTCTTATTTTTAAAAACCACTTCTGTAACACCAAATAAAATGTGTTTATCAGATTTTGAAAGTACTTGTGAAGCGTCTGATTTTAATTGATTAGAATTAATACTCCAACCTTTGATTTTTGGGTTAGTATTTTCTTCATCAATTCTATCATCATATTTAGAAAAAGGAAATAAAACAGTTATAAAATTAAAATTTTCAACTCCTTCTTTAGAAACTATGGACCACTCTTTTCCTCTAGCCCCTTCTGTGGTAACTTTATCTATTTTTTCTAATTGATAAATATCTAAACCAGAACTATTTTGAAAACTAGAACGTAATAAGTTTGGTGAATTCTCTAAACTATAATGACCTTGCCAAACTTGTTTATATGTATGCTTCTCTTCGGATGAAAAATTATCTTTTACTAACCAAAAAATATTTTCTACATTAAATATCTGTCTTGAATACTGAACTCCAACATTCTCAAAACCATCATGCGAACCTATAAAAACTTCGATATCTTTATCTTTCTGAAAACCAATTACCTTTGGATTAGGTAGTTGTTTAAATTTACCAAAACCACTACCCCCTTTATTTGAAGTATATTTTTTGCCTTGCAGCTCGTTATCAACCAAAGCTACATTTTTGGTCATTGAATTTTTAAAAAGTTCTAAATCTTTTAAAGAATAACGAACTTGGTAATTAGGTAGAATCACATTTTTATTAGCAAAAGCCTGGATACCCAACATATCTCCGTGTTGATGATCTGGCTTTTTAGTATCTAAGCCAGCTGAAACGACTAACATTTTATCGTTTTTATTCCAACCTTCACGCATAAAATAATACCCAGTATCATCAAAAGAGTATGACTTTACTTTTGGCTTCTCTTGCTGAATATTCCTTAAATTTTCTAATTGTTTACCGCTCGCATACCAATACATTCTACTACTTAACTTATTATTAGCAAAGTATCCAAAAGTTGGATTTTCAAACAACAAATACCCTAAAGTAAGTCCGTCTGAAATATCATTTTTCTCTGCCCAAGGAGCGTCAGTGTCATCAGAAAAAACTGGTGCAGATTTATCTGGAAATGAAATTTTAGTTAATGTTGTAAATAAAGATTCCAATTTATTTTTCCAGTAAGTATCTACTTTTAAATTGCTATTCTTGGCTAATTGATATACAAAGAAATAATTACCTATATCACTTAAATGATAATGTACCGTTCTCTCAAACTGAAAACCATCTTCGTTAATTTCTTTACGTAAATGTTCTGCTAACAGTTTCATAGAATGCTTATACCATACATCTGTATCTACAAAATCTCTTAATAAAATAGAAACCATTGCTAAGGCAGACAAACCTCTTGTTTGATGATTACCAGACTTAAACTCTTTATTTCGTTCATATAAATAAGAAGCATGCTGTAATAAAGTTGCAATAGTTTTCAATTGATCTTTATCTGTATATCCTTTTTCTCCTAAAAAAAGATTGTGAATTTGCAACCAATTCAAAACCCTGTAACCAGACCTAAATGCTTCGTAAACACCATTTCCATCCTCAATAATTTCAAATTTATTTTGATGTAAGGCTGTATTTAAAGACTGCATTTGCCCCTTAAAATAATTGATATATTTAGGATTCTTATTTTCATAAAAATAATTAAAAGCAATATCGACCATTTTATGCTGACGCGCCAAATGCCTTAATGCATAGGCATTTACAGGTTTTCCGTTTTGATAATTAAAAGGCAGTTTCCATTTAGGATTTGATGAATATTTTGTTAAATGATCTAACCCTCTTGCTTTATGACTTTTTTCAGACTTAGGATATAAAACTGAATACAAAGCAAAACGTTTTTCTACAGTTTTATAATCATAATAATATCGCTCAGAAAATTTTTCTCTAAAATAACTAGCAAGCTTTTCTACAGAAAGTTCACCTTTATCTAATAACTGATTTTTTACATCATTCTTTAAAAAGTTAGGCAATTCAGTAACATTTAAAACTTTTTTACTAGGTATTTTTTGACCATAAACAGTTAATGTAAATAGTAAAAGAAAAATTATTTTAAACAACCTTATCATTTTAGTACATTAATTTCATTACTAAGTTTTCTTCAGTTTTTATTTTTCCAGAATTACTTAAAGTATTCTCAGATTCAATATTATTTTTTGCTCCCCATAAGATAGAAACAAACTGAACAGAATTATTTTTAAATGTATTTTTTGTAATATTTACATTTACAATACCTCTGTGATTTAATAACATTTTGTTTTTTTCTTTACTACCACAGTTAGTAAATGTGCTATTTGAAACTAATAAATTTCCACCAATTGTAGATTCATCATAACCACCTCTATAATAATCTATAACATTTTGTTTTACATTATTAAAGTTACAATTTTCTATTGTTAAATATTCTGTATTATAATCTCCTCTATCATTCGTCTCTTCAGATAATTCTATACCGTTTTCACAATTTAAAATAGATGTATTTTTAAAAGTTATTTCTTCTGAAAAAGATTGCTTGTAAACTTTTAAAGCATAATTAAAATTACTAATTTCAGAATCTAAAACCTCTAAACCAAAATGATTAGACATATTCTTTTTTAAACTTGCAAATGCAAATTGTGAATCTGTTCCTTTTAATTTAATATTCTTTAAAGTTAATTTACCATAAGGATACAGCTCCAAAGCTGGCGTATTTTTTTCTCCAGTATATAAAATTTCTGCTTTTCCTTTTGATTGAATTGTTATTGATTTGTTAATAACCAATGATTTTGAAAGTGCATACACTCCATCATTTAAATCGATAATATCTCCACTTTCAGCTTCATTAAGTTTAACAATTAACTCATCACTATTTATAACAGCATGTGTTTTTGCTTCTTTTGCTTTAACTTCATTAGAAAACCATGTTGCTCCATATTTTGATTTATCTAATAAATTTAAGTTGATGTTTTCTGAACTCAAAATAGCACCAATTTGATTAGATTTACTTCTAGAAGCTCCTAATAAATCTCCAGTAATTGTTTCAAAATCAAAGCCATTATAAACCTCCACATCACTAAACCCATTTACTGGCACAGAAATATCAGTACCAATATCTGTTAAGGTTAGTTTTACAGGTGATAAACCATCACGTTTTGCAAATTCAACTCCATTATTATCAATTATATTACTTTTAAAAGTAACACCATCTGCTTTATCATGCTCAATAATTGGATTTTCATCCCCTTTAGAATTATAGATTACATTATTTACAACCTCAGTTCTTAAAGGCCTTGCAGATCTAATTTCAGATTTTGGTAAAACTGCCGCTTGAGCAATATTGGTACCAACACCAAATTGCCATGGAGAATCCGAATCTACAAATGTATTATAAGCTACAACAACATCTGTAACTTGATTATACCTATTTAATGGTGACTTTGGAATTCCATTCATAATTGCAATTGGGCTTCTAAAATTCTTACCTTTAATTTTATAAAAAAGATTATTTGTAACCCAATGACCTGTATTTATAATTCTAATTCCACCAAATTGTTCATTTACTCCATCACCAATAAAATAATTCCCATCTACCAAAACATAATTTCCATGCCTTGTAACTACAGAACCTTCACTCTTATAAAAAACATTATTTTTTATGATATTAAAATTGGTTTTGCTTGATATAATTTCTACTTCTCCATTACATTCTTCAAATAAATTATTCGCAATCGTTGTATTACTTGGAGACATTGATGTAAAACTACTACCTAATTGAATAGTTTCTCCTCTAGCACCACCTTTTCTTGGTCTTGGCCCAAAATGATTATTTACAATTTGATGATAATTTCTAATACTTTGGTTTCCTTTTAAGTCTACCCTTACAGTTGGCCCACCGTTAGTTTTACCCGCTAAATAACAGTTAGCTAAAGTATTATGTTTCCCATAAAACTGAACCCAAAGATTATCTTGGTCACGTTCTAAATTATTAAAATCTAAAATCACGCAATTTGTTACGCTACTATGATTTGCAACCTCCTTCTTACTTGTTCTAAATGCAATTACATTTGCTGTTGGAGAATGTCCGTTTCTAAAAAATAAACCATTAACATTTAAATAATTACCACTAATTTCTAAATTAGAAACACCTTCTATAAAGACTTCCCCCGGAGTTTCAGCTTTTAAAGTTATAGGGTTTTTCTCATTTCCCTCACCTATAAGTTTAATATTTACATCTTTATAAACGCCGTTTTTAAGCACTATGTTATCTCCAGCTTTAGCGTTTGTAATAGCTTCATTTAATTCTAAATTATTACTTACTAAGATAACATTTGTGGATTTCTTACTACAAGAAACAAACAGTATAATTAAATTGATAATTAGAAATGATTTTTTCATGAATTATGATTAATGTATTAATAATATATTGAGATATACGTTGTTTTTAAAAAGTTTAAATCATTTAAACATTTTAAATTAACATTACTATACCTTGTTTTTTGAAAAAAAACAAACTGGTAAACCAATTTGGTAAACCAAATATACATTAAAAATCTAAAACTAAAACACTGTATTAAAAATTAATTTCTTTAAATCAAATATATTTTACGAATAAAATATATGTCAAATAATATTTTCCTTTCCTTTTAAACAAAAATTAAAATAATTTAACCTTGAAATTCAAACATAAAAAACAATAGTAATATAGCAAAAAACAGATAATACAAATAATATAATTTACATGCGTTAATAGCTGTAAATCCATAATAATTACATTAATTAATTTTCAATAACACAACATACTCCACAAACCATTTGCTTTTTATGAAAAAAATATTATATTTGGCAAACCAATCTGGTAAACCAAATTGGTTTACCAAAAAATATTTAATCTATATAATTTTAATTTATGTTAAAAAACAACTTATTCAAGAAAATCATTACTTGCATTGTTCTATTTGCATCAGTAATGGCTTTTGCTCAACAAAAAGTTACTGGTAAAGTAACTGACGGAGAAAGTAATACTGGCTTACCAGAAGTTAGTATTCAAATTAAAGGTACCTCTACAGGTACAACAACAGATTTTGATGGTAACTATTCTATTACTGTCACTAACTCTGATGCCATCTTAGTATTAAGGTACCTTGGTTTTGCTACCAAGGAAGTTAGTGTAAATGGAAGATCTGAAGTAAACGTAACATTAATCGAAGATTCAAATTCGCTTGACGAAGTTGTAGTTGTAGGTTATGGTTCTCGTAAGAAAAGTGATTTAACTGGAGCAGTTTCTTCAATTAAATCAGAGGAATTAAATGCTTTTCCTGTATTAAATGCTCAACAAGCACTTCAAGGTCGTGCAGCGGGGGTAGTTGTTCAATCAAATAATGGAGGAGAGCCTGGAGCACCTATAAGTATGAGTATTAGAGGTAATTCATCTATTAACGGTAGTAGTTCACCTCTTATAGTAGTAGATGGTTTTGTTGGGGCAACTATGCCACAAGCAGGAGATATTAAATCTATAGAGGTTTTAAAAGATGCATCTTCTACTGCTATTTATGGTTCACAAGCAGCTAATGGTGTTGTAATGGTAACCACTAAAAAAGGTAAGGCTGGAAAAATGAACATAGAAATAAATTCATCTTATTCTGTTAATACAGTTTCCAATAGATTAGATTTATTAAATGCTGATGACTTTGCAGATTATCAAAATGCTGTTAGGGCAAATGAAGCTATAACAAGTGGTGATCCATTTGTACCATACGTACAAGGAGATTATGACACAGATTGGCAAGATCAAATTTATAGATCAGGTAGTATTTCAAATCATCAATTATCTTTTTCAGGGGGTACTGATAAATTAAATTACTATGCTTCTGCAACTTACTTTAAACAAGAGGGTGTGTTAATTAATTCAGGATTTGAAAGAATCTCTTTTTTATCTAACATAGATGCACAACTAACTGATAAATTAAAAGTAGGTATGAATCTAACTGGTAGTTTAGGTGAGAAAAATGGAGTAACAACTCAATCTGATGGCTCTGTAACTGTAGGAGGTGATGATGTTGTTTCTTTAGCAATGCGTTTTGCACCTGATAAAGGAATTTATAATGCAGATGGCAGTTTCTCAACTAATGACCAAATAGGTGATGAAGTGGATAACCCTTGGGCTGTTGCCACACAAAGAGATGATGATACAGAAATAGATAAGTTTAGAGGGAATTTTTACGCTGATTATCAGATTTTAGAAGGCCTAAACTTTAAAACAACTTTTGGATTAAGCTCTCAGAATAGTTTTAGAGGTAGGTATATGCCAAGAACATTATCTGTTACTGCTGGTAATGGAGTTGATGGTAGAGCTATCATGAATGATGATAATACCAAAATTATTTTATCTGAAAATTACTTAACATATAAGAAAGAAATAGGAAAAGGTGATTTAACTTTATTGGGAGGTTATTCATATCAAAAAATCACAAATAAAGGATTTTATTCTGAGGCTACAGGTACAATATCTGATTCTTTCTCTTATTATGGATTATGGACAGCTACAAATTTAATAAATGGAACAGGTGGAGACGTTTATATAAATGAGAAAGAGTTACAATCTCTTTTTGGTAGAGTAAATTATGATTATGACGATAAATATTTACTTACTTTTACGGTAAGACGTGATGGAGCTTCTAATTTTGCTGCAAATCATAAATATGCAACATTTCCTTCTGCTGCTTTTGGTTGGAGAATTAATAATGAGAAGTTTATGGAGGATGTTAAAGCTATTTCTAATTTAAAACTAAGAACTAGTTATGGTGTTACTGGAGATCCATCTATTGCACCATATCAATCTCTAGCAAGCTTAGCTAGTTTATATGCTTCAGTTAATGGAGAAACAGTTTCAGCTTTTACTCCTAATCAACCTGCTAATCCTGATTTAAAATGGGAATCTTCTTATCAAACAAATATAGGTTTGGATTTAGGTTTATATAATAATGCAGTATCACTGTCTTTAGATTATTATAATATAGATACTAAAGATGTTATTATGGTGAATAATGAACAAGCAGACCTTTTCGGTTTCTTTAATCCAAATACATATGTAAATGCAGGAGAAATCAATAATAGAGGTATAGAAGTTTCTTTAAACACACGTAATATAAGTAATGATAACTTTAGCTGGAATACAGATTTTGTATTTGCTAAAAATAAAAATAAAGTAGTTGCTTTAAACGGAGGTATTGATGTCTTTAATAATGGTGCGCCAAGTTATTTTAGTGTAGATAATAATTCTTTATTACGTGAAGGAGAAGAAGTAGGACTTTTTTATGGTTATGAATATGCAGGAGTATATGATGGAACAACTTTGCCAAGTGGTACCTCAACATTACCAGGTGGGGTAGCAGGAGACCCTCTATTTGTAGATCTTGATGATAGTGGAGATATTGGAACCGATGATAGAACCATTATTGGTAATCCAAATCCTGATTTTACTTGGGGTATTACAAATAGTTTCACATATAAAGATTTTGATTTAAATATCTTCTTTCAGGGGTCTCAAGGTGGAGAAATTTTTAATATGACTAACGTTCAATTAAACAATGGTGATGCTAATACTACTTACGATTACTACAATAGCGCTTGGACAACAACAAACACTAATACTAACGCTCCTCGTGTAGGAAATAATAGTTCAAGAGAAATATCTTCTCGATTTGTTGAAGATGGAAGTTATGTAAGGTTAAAAAATATTGCTTTAGGATATAATTTATCTTCAGATTTATTAGAAAATATAGGGTTAGAACAAGTAAGACTTTCTTTCAGTGCTCAAAACTTATTAACTTTTACTAATTATTCAGGTTTAGATCCTGAAGTAAATTATTTTGGAGCTGCTGGAAATAATAATACAGCTTCTAACACAGTTAGAGGATTTGATTTCGGTAATTATCCAACAGTAAAATCATTCACTTTTGGTGTTAATATTAAATTTTAAATAAAAAAAATGAGAAAAATATATAAATTTTTATTGTTATTGATAGGATTGTCAATAACAGGATGTTCTGATTTAGTTGAAGAGCCAGTAAGTCTATTGTCTCCTGAAGGAATTTTTCAAACAACTGATGATATTCAAACAGCTGTAAATGGAGCTTATACTCATGCAATTAATGAAGAGATTTGGGGTAGGAAATTATCTGTAGCTTTAATGTTACGTTCAGACATGGTTAATCTTCAATCTACTCAAACTAGAAGAGTTGAAATGAATATGCATACAATTACAGATGACAATGAAATGGTTTATGATCCTTGGCGTAGAATTTGGCTAGGTATTGCAGCAGCTAATACAGCCATTGAAGGCGCAAAATTAGTTGATGTTGATGAGTCAACAAAAAACCCTGTTATTGCTCAGGCTTATTTTATAAGAGCTTTTTATTATTTTCATTTAGTTAGGTTATTTGGAGATGTTCCTTATATCGATTATGTAATTGATAGTAGTAATAGCCAAGCTACATCTGAGATAACAAGTACATCAGAAGCTGATGTTTATACAAAAATAATATCAGATTTAAAGTATGCTGAAGAATGGTTACCTAATACCGTTGCTACTAGAGCACTACCTTCTAAAGCAGCAGCTAAGTCTTATTTAGCTTTAGTCTATTTAACGATGGCAGGAACAGATGGGACTGCAAATTTTCAATTAGCATATGATAAAGCAAAAGAAGTAATTAATAATAAAAGTATTTACGGTGTAGATTTGGATCCAGATTTTCAAACATTATTTAATGCTGATTTAATTGATGGATCTGTAGAACCAATTTTTGCTTTAGATTATAACAATGTAGAGGCAGACAATAATGCTTATGATCAAATATCACCTATGACTGGTATTAGAGGGGATGATGATGACCAAGGTTGGTCGGTTGCCGTTCCTACTATGGCTGTATATGATTCTTTTGACAAAGATGATTACAGAACACGCGTTAGTTTCCAAACAGAAGCAACAATTGGTGGAGTTACTGTAGATTATTCAGAATTCTCTATAAGTGGTCACGCACATGCTGC
Source organism: uncultured Polaribacter sp. (assembly GCF_947500975.1). Lineage (GTDB taxonomy): Bacteria > Bacteroidota > Bacteroidia > Flavobacteriales > Flavobacteriaceae > Polaribacter. The sequence continues at coordinate 62,203 of NZ_CANMUE010000002.1, read as the reverse complement.
AAATCAACCATATATAGCGAAATATTCACGTTATCCAGGTGAATATGCTAGAGGTAATAAAAGAGCAACTAGTCATAATTATTCTATGTTACGCTATGCAGAGGTTTTATTAATAGCAGCTGAAGCAGGTGTAGAAATTGGAGCTGGAGACGCTTTAAGTCTTTTAAATGAAGTAAGAGGTAGAGCTAGAAATGGAGGTAATTCAACCAATGGAGGTTATGTAGAACAAACAATAGCAGCTAGCACTATACCTGCTGATCTTACTTCAATTACAGTTGAAGACGTGTTAGAAGAACGTAGGATAGAACTTGCTTTTGAAGGTAAGAGATGGTATGATATTAAAAGAAGACGTTTAGGTGATGAAGTTTTTGGAGCATCAGGTTATGAAGGTGACAAACCTGATTGGAACTCTGCTGTAGATTATGATACACCATTACCACAAGATGAATTAGCTGTTCTTCCTAATATTACTAATTAATTTTTAAAAAAATATTATTTGAATTAAGTTAAAAAGGTTTACAGCTTTAAAAGTTGTAAACCTTTTTTTTATATTTGAATAAACAAGGTATTAGCTTTTTAAAAAATAAAAGTTTAGTTAAAGTACCCCAAAAAGAATGAAGTAAAAAAACACCTATTAAGCTTTGATAAAACTTAATAGGTGTTTTTTATTAATAGTATTAAATAGCAAACTAATATTTTACATATTGTAAACGCCTCCATTAATATCTAAGGTAGCTCCAGTAATAAATCCATCATATTCAGACGCAAGAAATAAAACAGCTCTAGCTACATCAGCAGCATTACCTGCTCTTTTAATTGGAATACCTGCAATTGTTTCATTTGCAGACTCTCTAGTTGTATGAGTATTATGAAATGAAGTACCTAAAATAAGACCAGGGGCAACAGCATTCACTTTTGTACCTTGCGGCCCAAACTCTGTAGCAAGTGCTCTTGTAAACGTTAAAATAGCTCCTTTACTTGTAGCATACACTAAAGACCCTGGATGCCCTCCTTTACGTCCTGCAAGTGATGCTAAATTAACAATACTACTATTTTTATTCATTGCTAAATAAGGCCCTGCTGCTCTTGTAACTAACATCATTGATGTCATGTTAATATCCATTACTTTATGCCAAAAATCAGTTTCCATTTCATCCAACATTCTTCTTGCAACAAGCGACCCTGCGTTATTTATCAATATTTCTAAACTTCCAAAGGCTTCTATTGTTTTTTCAACCAATAGATTAGCATCTTTTTCTTTAGTTAAATCTCCACTTATAACTACCGCTTTCTGCCCCTTGTTTATGGCATAATCTGCTAATTTTTTGGCTGTATCCGCACTAGAAAAATAATGAATAGCAACATTTGCACCACTATCAATAAAGTGCTTTGTAATTGACTCTCCAATTCCTTGTGCGCCAGCAGTTATTAAAACATTTTTTCCTTCTAATTTATGTAAGTTATTCATGATTTATTTTTATATTTTTAATTAATCATTTTTAGTAAAATATTCTTTGTTTGAAACAGCAGTGTTACTAATATATATACTCGCTGTTTTAAACCAAACTTCGGCATAGTTACCATCTTCATATTGTTTTTGAATATCGCCACCATGAATTTCTGCTCCAGAACACCAATTTTTATTTACCTCAGGAGATTTTCCATTGGTTTGATTATATGCACCTAATTTAAAAAAACAACCTTCTCCTGTATAAGCTTCCTTACGTTCTACACCATCTTGACCAATTGGAACAAATAACTTTTGTGTTTGTAACGGAATATCTGCTTTTGTTGTGTATTCTGATTTAATTAAGTTTTTTGAAAAGGTTTTAGTTTCATGACCTTCACTCATAAATTTTAAGGTCATAATTCCATCTTTCACCTTTATTTCATAACTAAACTCTTCTCCTAAAGAAATACCATCTTTAGGCTCTTCCGGATAAGTATTTACATCAGTACCCACTACTGAAAAATCATAACCCCAAACTGCTGATGAAAAATCCCATCTACCAGAATTATCTTCTCCTTTTGTATTGATTTCATAATGCCAAAAAACAGAACCTTTAGTATGACCAGGAAACTTTTTGTAAAATATTTTAAGAGGCTCGTTTTCATGACCATCTGCGCTATGAATTTGCCCTACAACTACAGAATATGAAGCTGCTACCCTAGCATCACCCGTTGCAGAAACATTCATTACCTTAAGAGAGGCTGTTAATTTATCATCAGCAGTTTTTGGATACCATTTTTTTGCCTGTGCCAATTCTGTTCTTGTATTGTTTGATGTTCCGTGAGTATCTCCTCCATTTGGAGCTTTAAAAACAACCCAATCATTTTTACCATCATTTGAGGTGAAAAAGAAATCTTTATTTTCAAAATTATTTGCTATTCCGGCATTTGATCCATCTCCTAAAATTAATTTCCAATGATCAAAAAAAGGAATAACATCACTTGCATAAACATTGTTTTTTGGCTCTTTTTTATCAGAATTTATTATTGATGAATCAGTTTTTTTGGCCTTTTGATTACAACTAAAAAGTACCAACAAAATACTTATTTTTAATAAATTAGATACTTTTGAAATCATTTTTTTGTTGCTTAGTTTCATATTATTTTTCATTTGAATCTATATTTTTTTTATATGTCTTGATAGTTTATAAAAATGTTCATTCATCATTTTTGTTGCAAGTTCTGGGTCTTTAGCTTCAATTGCTAAAAAAATGTTTTCATGTTTCTTTATTTCAGAACTTATTTGATCTCCTTCACAAACGGTATCTCTTTCATAAGTTTTAAGAATTGGCGGGATTAATAAAAGCATTAACGAAACCATAGTATTATTTTTACTAGCTTTTGCAATTGCTAAATGAAATAATAAATCTTCTTCTAAATAATCATCACCAGCAATAATTTTAGTTTTAAAAGCAACTAAGGCTTCTTTTATTCTTTTTAAATCAATATCTGTACGTCTTTTAGACGCTAGCCTAACCGTTTTAAACTCTAAAGATATTCTTGTTTCTACAAGTTCATTAAAAGAAGGAACATCTAAAGAAATTATTTCATCAATAATACCATTAAATCCAGTTAATCCAATAGCTAAGAAAGTTCCGCTTTGCGATATTGATCTTAAAACCCCATAAAATTCTAACTTTCTAATAGCTTCTCTAATATGATTTCTTTTTACATCAAATTTTTCTGACATAATTCTCTCAGAAGGTAATTTATCTCCACTTTCTAAGTTTTTAGCGTTAATTAAATCTCTAATCTTAGAAATAACAACATTTTGCAATGTTCTATTTGCATGATTGTCTATTAAACTAATTTTCATATAATTTTATATTTTAAAAATAATCTAAAAGAGCTAGTATTCCATTGTAAGAAATCACCAAAGAAAAAAACAAAGCTGCATACATACCAATGTAAACTCCCATACTCGTTTTGTAATCTTTCATTACTTTTTTACTACTTAACATTAATATAATTCCTAAAATTACAACTGGTAAAACAAAGACATTAAATACTTGTGATAAAATTTGAATTTCTATAGGATTTGCGCCAAATGCTGGTCCAATTAAAGCAACCAAACAAGCTATTGCTGTAATAATTCTAAACTGACGTGATTTAGTATCTAAAGTTCCAGATTGATAATCTGCAATTAATAATGGTGCAATTAACAAACAAGGAAATATTGAAGACAAACCTGCACTTAAAGCACCAAAAAAGAAAATAGTAACAGCCCATTTACCAGCAACTGGCTCTAAAGTATTTGCCATATCTAAAACATGTGTTACTTCTTTACCTTCATAAAATAAAGCTCCTGCAGCTACAGCCATTATTGTAGCACTTATTACAAATATTAAAATAGCTGCTGTAATTGAATCTTTTTTTTGTTGGTTTAAATTTTTAATTGTCCATCCTTTACCTTTCACAAATAAAGGTCTTGACAAAAATGTTGCAGACGCCATAGTTGTTCCAACAAAGGCAGCAACCAACATTTTACCTCCCGGAATATCAGGAATTGTTGGTAATAATCCTTTTACAACATCTACAGTTAATGGTTGTACAAAGCATAATGATAAAACAAAGGATAAACCCATTAGAGTTACAAAAATCACCAATATTTTCTCAAAAAAAGTATACTTTCCTACTAGCATTAATAAGTAAAAAATAACAATTATTATAATTGCTATAATTAAAACAGTTTCATATTTATAAGAACTTATTTCTTCAAAATTAACTGCAAGTATTTCAAAAATTATATTTGATGAAATTCCTAAAATCCCCATTAACGAATTCCATTGTCCAAATGTAATACCAACTATAACTAAAATTGCTAAAGCTTTACCAAATTTCAAATGCTTTTTAAATCCAAAAAGTGCAGTTTCACCAGTTAACAAAGCGTAGTTTCCATATGCAAACATTAAAACTCCAGAAAAAACACAACTTAATAAAAGCACCCATAATAATTGCATATTAAATTTGCTTCCTGCAACAATCATAGAGGTTACACTACCTGTACCTATGGTATAACCAATAGCAAAAATTCCTGGACCAAAGCCTAAAATAATTGCAATAATTTTTTTTATAAATGAATTTTCACTTTTAGTTGTTGCCATAATTTAATTATTTTTTCCAATTAGTATGATAAAATTTATTTGAAGTATCATCAATTCTTTGATACGTATGAGCACCAAAATAATCTCGCTGAGCTTGTATTAAATTTGCTGATGAATTTGCTACTTTAAAGCCATTAAAAAAATTAATAGATTCACTAAAATTAGGAATTGGTAATTCATTTAAAATACATTCTGAAACTACTTTTTTAACACTTGGTTTTAGTGTTTTTAACTTTTCAATGATTCCTTTATCAGTTAAAATATTATTAGTTGTTTTAAAAACGGTAACCAGTTCTAACATTAAATCTGATTTAATAATACAGCCATTTGTCCAAATTCGAGATAATTCACTTAAATTCAAATCCCATTTATAATTTACAGATGCTTCATAAATTAATTTAAAACCTTGATAATGATTTATAATTCTTGCAAATTGATATGCTTTTAAGATATCAGTATTTTCAATATTTAGATTAAGAGTTTCATCTTTTTCAAAACTTTTACTCAAGTGAATTCGTTCTTCTTTATAAAAAGAAATATAACGTGTAAATAATGCGGAAGCAATCATTGTACTTGGCACTCCTAATTGGGCAGTTGTAATTGTTGTCCAATTTCCGGTTCCTTTATTACCTGCTTTGTCCATTATTTTATTTACTAACCAATCATCACCCTCCTTTTTTCTTAGAATATCAATTGTTATTTCTAATAAATAACTATTTGTAGATTCTTTCCAAGATTCTAAAATGTTAGCAATTTCGTCTGGATTATTCCCTAAGGATTTTAACATCACAAAAACTTCTACCAATAATTGCATTTCTACATACTCAATTCCATTATGAACCATTTTTACAAAATGACCACTTCCATCACTTCCTATATGTGTGCAACAAGGTAAATTATTTACGTCTTTTGCAGCTATTGCTTCTAAAAAAGGCTTCACTTCTTTATAAGCATCTTTTTCTCCACCAGGCATAATCGAAGGCCCCTTTAAAGCTCCTTCTTCACCACCAGAAACTCCAGCACCCAAAAAATGGATATTTTTAGATTTTAAATAGTCAAATCGTTCTTTTGTTTTGTTATAATTAGAATTACCTCCATCAATTAAAATATCTCCTGCGTCAAGAAAAGGTAAAAGATCTTCAATAACTAAATCTACTATTTTACCTGCATTAACCATCAACATAATCTTTCTTGGTTTTTCTAAAGATTTTACAAAAGGCTCTATACTATCAAAAGGTAAAGCTTTAGATAACTCTTCAAATTGATTTTTAAAGTTTTTTGCCACATCTTCTTCTACCCCATCAACATGTCTGTTAAAAATTGATAACCGAACCTTATTATTTGCAAGGTTTCTAGTTAAACTTTTCCCCATTACTCCAAGTCCAAATAATCCAAATTCTGATTTATTTAATAGTTCTTTTTCTATCACTTTTATAATTTCATTAGGGGTTAAATTAATATCTATTTTAATTGCATTTTTTGGTTCTTCTAAAATATCAAATTGGGACTTTAATAATGCTGAACTCATAAAATGACCTTCACGATTATTAATTCTTTCTTCAATTATTTCAAAAGAACCACTGAGGTAAACCCATTTTACACTTTGATTAATATTTGTGCTTAAAATATTTCGATAACTTTGTTTTAAGGCAGAACAAACTATAACACAACCCGTTTCTTTTAGTTTTTCTATGGCTAAGTTATTTAACACTTTTAACCAACCTAATCTATCACTATCGTTTAAGGCCTTCCCTTTTGACATTTTTAAAACATTTTCTTCTGGATGAAAATCATCTCCATCAAAAAATGGAATATTTAATTTTTTTGACAGCAAATTTCCTATGGTGCTTTTTCCAACACCAGAAACTCCCATAATAAATATAATTTTAGCTTCGATTTTTGTTTGTTTTTTTTGGGCACCCAAATTGGGTACCCAAATATATACTTTTTTAAATTAAAAAAACAAACGTTACACAAAAAAGAAAAAAACTATAAATCAGATATATAAATTTATTTTACATCAGATAAATTTAAAAAAGTAAACATTTAAAGAGGCTTTAAAGTTTAAATTTAGGGAGAATTAAAACTGAATTAAGCTCAAGGTTTTAAAACGTTGAACTTTTTTTGTGGCAGTTTCTACAAATTGATTTAGAAAATAAACTTCTTTTGGAATTTGATATTTAGAAAGGTTTACATTTTTAAAATTGATATTTTGTTTATCCCCTTCAACAATTAAAATTAATTTTTCACCCAGTTTTTCATCAGAAATTCCAGCAACAAAAAAACGATTTGATATTATTTTTGACAACTCCTCTTCTATTCTTTCTGGATGTAATTTTATTCCACCAGAATTAATTACATTATCAAAACGACCTAACCATTCAAATTCTTCATCAGAAACCAACTGTACAACATCATTTGTAAAAACAATTTCTTTAGATACCTTTTTAGCATCAATCACTAAACAATTTCTATCATCTTTATAAATTGTTACATTTGGTAAAACTTCATAAAAAGCTAGTTTTTTATTACTCTTATTTAATTTTTTAACAGCAATATGAGTAATGGTTTCAGTCATACCATAAGTTAAAAAAACTGAAGTTGAAATGCCTTGAATTTTGTCTTCTATTTTTTTTGAAACAACTCCTCCTCCAACAATTAACTTTTTTACTAAACTTATTTTAGACAAAGAGTTTTCTAGCTGTAGAGGAACCATTGCAGAAAAATCATACTGCTTTGTAATACTTTTTAAAGGAAAAGAACTAGATTCAATAATATCTATATGCCAACCTAGAATGATTGCTCTTATCAACATCATTTTACCAGCAATATAAGCTATTGGCAAACATAATAACGCTGTTGTATTTTCTAGTAAATTAAAATAATTACCTGTTGTTTTTGCAGAATTTACAACAAATTCTTTTTGAAGTGAAATTGACTTTGGTGTTCCTGTAGAACCTGAAGTTTGTACAGTTATGCAATCATCAGTAGAAAACCAATCTTCTAAAAAATGGTGAATATCACTAGAAAAATTATGAGTATAAACAAGTAATTCATCAACAGAAGAAAAAGATTTTCCATTTAATTGAAAACGATTATGAAATGTTTTATTCTCCAATATCCTCTAAAATTCTATAATTTTCTTTTAAAATTACTGGTTTTTCAATTTTACCTGTTAATTTTTCTAACCAATTACTCCATTTATATTTTTTTGAAAAAAGAATTAACATTAATGGATATAAAACAAAAACAGGTAAAAACATTTCCCAAGAAACAGAAGGCTCTGAAGTATCAATAAATAAAGCATCAGTTTGAAAAACCATCCAATCTGTTGTGATTAAAAATGCAGCTAGAATATTATTTGCTGCATGTAAACCCAAAGCAATTTCAGTTCCTTCATCCATTAAAGTTGTAATTCCATAAAAAAGACCTGTTCCAATATAGAAAACCATTGTTATGCTTCCTAGCTTTTGAACCTCAGGATTTGCTCCATGCAACAGGCCAAAACAAACTGAAGTTACTATTAATGGTGTTAATTTGGAACTAAAAAAATTCGTTAATAATAAATTGAATTTAGAGTCAAAAAAACTATCCTTAAGTAGAAAAAACTGTAAAACAGATATAAAACTAATAATAATAAATAAAATAAAAGAGTCAAGTTCAAAAAAATCACGAAAAACGAAAATTGAAACTGAAACTATAGTAAAGACAAAATAAAAAGGAAATTTTTTATTAATTGTTGCAATACCTAAACCTTGCATAAAATACCCTCTAAACAATAGTTCTTCTAAACTTGTTTGTAATGGTAAAAACAAAAAGGAAATAGCTAACAAAATAAAAAATGGAACTGGATTAAAATTGTAGGTATAGTCTTCAGGAGCAATTAAAATTCCAATAATAGAAAGCACTAAAAGTAATAAACCCCAACTTAAAAAACCAAACCAAAAACGTTTCCAGTCTATCGATTTTCTACTAGTTACTATAGATAAAAAAGTTCTTTTATGTATGTATTTTATTCCTAAAAATAAAAAAAACAAACCAATAGCAAATGATAAAATCATTAAAAATAAAAATAGATTTTTATCTATACCTAACGACATAAAATTAGTCAACGCCGCCTCTGTAAACTCAGAAATACTTGCTGAATGCATAATGGCAGCTATCAACAAAGGTAAAACACCTAAAATTTGCCAGCCTGTAAAGACTAACAAAATTGTTAAAACCCAATGATACCAATCAGTTTTACCAGAAAAAGCTTGTTGTATAAAATTCATTTTTATATTAAATTAAAATCCCAACTTTGGTTAGGATTATATTGTAATGCCCCGTTTATGACCTCTAAAGGGCTTTTAAAATTATTAGTAAATAAACCTCCAGTTCCTAAACCTTGTGGTAAAACACTTTGTAATCTAAAGGTAAATTGCGCAATTGCATTCAGTCCAATATTACTTTCCAAGGCAGAAGTTATCCACCAATCGGTATTGTTTTCTTTTGCTAAATTAATCCATTCTTCACTACCAGCAAAACCGCCAATTAAACTAGGTTTTAAAATAATGTATTGAGGATTTATTGTTGTTATTAATTTTCTTTTTTCTTCGGATGTAAATACACCTATTAACTCTTCATCTAAAGCAATTGATAAAGGTGTTTTTTTACATAAATTGGCCATTTCTTCAATTTGACCTTGTTTTATTGGTTGCTCAATAGAATGTATATCAAACTCTGATAATCGTTTTAATTTTTCTAAAGCCTCATAAGGTTTAAAAGCACCATTTGCATCCACTCTTAATTCTATTTCTTTGGAAGAAAATTCTTTTCTAATCGATTTTAGCAACTCAATTTCTGATTCAAAATCAATGGCGCCAATTTTCATTTTAATACAAGAAAAACCTGTTTTTAATTTCTCTTTAATTTGAGATTTCATAAACTGCTTATCTCCCATCCAAATTAAACCATTAATAGCAATTGCTTCATTTCCATTTGTAAATTCTGATGGAAATAATTCAAATTTATCTTTACTTTTAAGTGACAAAAAAGCTTGTTCTAATCCAAATTGAATTGAAGGAAACTCTAAAAGTTGATTCAATAAAAACCCTAAACCTTTGTTTATATTTTGACAAACCCATTTTAGTTTTTCTTCATAATGTGAAACATCATCAATACTTAAACCTCTAAAAAGACCTGTTTCTCCAATTCCTTTTTTATTGTTTTTTTCTAAAATAATAAACCAAGTCTCTTTTGTTTTTAAAATTCCGCGTGAAGTTCCACTTGGGTTTTTAAAATTTAGAGTGTATTTTTTATAACTGGCTTTTATCACTTTATAAAGTTATTTTTTTTCTACAAAATCTTTAAAATTATTTAAGTATAATTGATCTTGCTCTATAAAAGTGCCTTTAAAATACGGAAACATACATGCCATAATATAAGAGTCACTTTTGCAACTTGAATTTAATGTAATTGTTGTTTTACCATCTTTTTCTGTAAAAACATAATCATCCGTTTTTAACATATTTTCTGCATCAAAAAAAAGTGTAACTTTTTCATTTGGTACATAAGCCATCACTTTTTCTGTCATAGTTATTTCTTCTTCTTGGCTCATCACTACAATTTGATACAAACTCCCAGTTTTACCTAAATTCTCATTTAATGTTTTAATTGACTTAATTTCTGGAATCCAATTTTTTACATTGTTTGGAGTATTAAAAATTTCAAAAACCTCATTAACAGGCTTATTTATAGTTATTTCTGTAGTATAATTAGTTTCTTTCACAAACAAACCTGTTGCAAAAAACACAAGAGTTATTGCTGTAATTATTCCTAAAATTATTTTTATTTTTTTCATAATTATATTAAAATATAGTATTTCCTATTCCAAAAAGAATTGCAAACAAAAAAGTACTTAAAGCTACTTTTTTCAGTTCGCTATCTAAATCTGCATAGATAATGTTTTTAGCTACAGTAATTACATTTAATCCAAGAGGAACAAAAGCAATTAAAAATAGAAATTGTAAAGGTGAATTATAATTTAAAAGCACATAAATAATAGCAGCTACAAAAGCTCCTAAAATTAAAAAGTAATGATACATTTTTGCTTTTTGACTTCCTAAAAAAACGACTAATGTGTTTTTGTTATTCTTTTTATCTTCAATTTGATCTCTCATATTATTCAAATTTAAGACTGAAACACTTAACAAACCTATTGAAATTGCGGGTAAAAAGACTTCAAAATTAATATGCTTTGTATACAAGAAATAACTCCCCACAACACTTAACAAGCCAAAGAAAATAAAGACAAATACATCTCCAAAGCCAGAGTAACCATATGCCGTTTTACCCACTGTGTATTTGATTGCTGCTGCAATTGAGGCAACTCCTAATCCGAAAAACAAGATAGAATAGCCAAAATTGTCTTTTCCAAAAGCTGTATAAATTAGTAATAAAGCAATTATTAAAGTGATGATTGTAGTTACAATCATTGCTGATTTCATTTGTTTTGGAGTTATTGCTCCAGAAGCAACCATCCTTGCTTCTCCTGTTCTGTTTTTATCAGAACCTTTGATGCCATCACCATAATCATTTGCAAAATTAGATAAAACTTGAAAGCCTATTGTGGTTAGGATTGCTAAAAAAAATATTAAAAATGAAAGCTCAACTTCAATATGTTTAACAATAAACATTGTTTCATTTTCATTAAGGTTTTCTAATATTTTTTTTGAAAGTGAATTATCTATTTTCCAAACCCCTAAAAAACTACCTACAATAATTCCAGAAATCGATAAAGGAAGTGTTCTTAAACGTGCAGCTTTTATATAGTTTTTTATCATTTTAAAATAGATTCCTGCTTTCACAAGAATGACAAATATTTATTACAGGTTATTAGCCTCAGCAATTAATTCTGCAATATCCTTTACTAAAACTTGAGTTTCTTTTTCTTTGAATTTAATTCCATCAGTCATCATTGTATTGCAATAAGGACAACCAGTAGCAATAATATTAGGTTTGGTGGCTAAAGCATCTTCTGTTCTTAATACATTAATATCTTTATCGCCTTTTTCAGGCTCTTTAAACATTTGTGCTCCTCCTGCGCCGCAACATAAAGCGGACTGTTTATTACGCTTCATTTCAGTAAGGTTAACCCCTAATCTTTTTATTAAATCTCTTGGAGATTCAAATACTTCATTGGCACGACCTAAATAACAAGGATCATGAAACGTAACTTTTTTTCCTTTTAAAGTAGTATCATTTAATGATATTCTGCCTTCTGAAATTAATTTTTGAATAAACTGTGTATGATGAAAAACTTCGTATTTACCTCCTAAACTTGGATATTCGTTTTTTAAAGTATTAAATGAATGTGGATCGCAAGTAACAATTTTTTTAACCTCATAACCATTTAAAACTTCAATATTCATCATGGCTTGCATTTGAAACAAAAATTCGTTTCCTGCTCTTTTTGCTGCATCACCTGTTGATGATTCTTCTGTACCTAAAACTGCAAAATCTACTTTAGCTTCATGTAAAATTTTTACAAATGCCCTAGATATTTTTTTTGCTCTATCATCATAACTTCCTGCTGCTCCAACCCAAAACAAAACTTCTGGTTGTTTACCTTGAGCCATCATTTCTGCCATCGTTGGTACGTTCATAATATTGATTTTGGTTATTAATATTTACTTTTCTTACTACTTATTAAAGAGTAATTTTTCTTTATATGCTTTCACTTCTTCTAAAACTTTAGGTGAAAGTATTTTTCCAAATAATGGTGAATACGGATCGTAATTTACCATTACCCATTCATTGTTGGTTGCCTCTTCTTTTAAAATTGCTGTAATTTTATTCTTCATAGATATATTCATAGAATTATCAGAAGTAAAAGTTACATCCATTTCTTTAGCTTTCATAGTAGTTATCATCATATTCTTTGTTGCTTCATCAAATTTCTGATTATGAAAAGTCATTTTCATACCCAAATCATAAACAACAAATCCACATTCTAAATTATTATCTCCTGTAAAAATCTCAGACACCTCAAAATCAGGTATTGAATTAGATATTTCAACAGAATATTCACTATTCCCTTCAAATACAATCTTTAAAGCTGTTTTTATTTGTTCTTTTGAAGCGAACTCGAAAACTTTAGGATGTGTCATTGCTAAAACAGCTTCATAGTCTCTATTATTCATATCAACAAACATCTGTTTTGCTAACGTATTTACTTTTTCTTTAGAACTTTGTGCTAAACCTTTAACACTTATCAATACTAAAAAACTAAACATTAAAAAGCTTACAATCTTTTTCATTTTTATTTTATTTTTTTACTCTTCGTCTTTCCAGTTTAATCTATCTTGTTGATTGTATTGCCATGGAGCTCCATTATTCTCAACATTTGTCATCATCATATTTAGTTCTTGTGGAGCTGCACTTTCTTCCATTACTAAATACCTTCTCATATCTGTTATGATAGATAATGGATCTATATTTACTGGACATTCTTCTACACAAGCATTACAACTTGTACAAGCCCACAATTCTTCTGGAGAAATATAATCGTTTAATAACTGCTTTCCATCATCTTTAAAAACGCCATTATTAGCATCAATATTTTCACCAACTTCTTCTAGTCTATCTCTTGTATCCATCATAATTTTACGAGGAGATAGTTTTTTACCGGTTAAATTTGCAGGGCAAGAAGATGTACATCTACCACACTCTGTACATGTGTAAGAGTTTAGCAACTGCACCCAATTTAAATCTGTAACATCAGATGCTCCAAATTTTTCTGGAACGGTTTCTTCAGCTCCTTCTTCTGGCATTGCATACGGATCAGCATCTGGATCCATCATTAACTTAACCTCAGCAGTAACAGAATCTAAATTTGTAAACTGTCCTTTTGGATTTAAATTGGCAAAATAAGTGTTTGGAAATGCTAAAAGAATGTGTAAATGCTTTGAATAGTATAAATAATTTAAGAATGTTAAGATCCCTAAAATATGAATCCACCAAGCTGTTCTTTCTATTATATGTAACGCTTCTGATGAAAACCCATCAAAAAATGGTGCTATAAATTGACTTATTGGATTTCCTATTCCAGCAGTTTGAAATGCTGTATCTGTGGCATTCATTATCAAAAATAACGACATTAAAACCATTTCAAAATATAAAATAATATTTCCGTCGTTTTTAGGCCAACCTTTCATTTCTGAGCTTAAAAAACGTTTGATATTTGCTATATTTCTTCTTAACCAAAAAAGTACAACAGCAACAAAAACCAAAACTGCTAAAACTTCAAAAGTTCCAATTAAAAAGGCATAAAAACCATTACCTAAAAGCCCCTGAAAAACTCTATGTGTACCAAACAATCCATCAATAATAATTTCTACAACTTCAATATTTATGATGATAAAACCAAGGTAAACTATAATATGTAAAAATCCTGAAAAAGGTCTTTTCACCATTTTTGATTGTCCTAAAGCAATCATTACCATATTTTTTAAACGCTCAGGTTTTCTATCGGTTCTGTTTACATCTTTTCCTAGCTTAATGTTTCTTATTAATTTGCGAATATTCATCACAAAAAAGCCAATTCCAGCAACAAGTGCTATTGCAAAAAATATGTTTGGTAAGTATTGCATTATGTGTATTTAAGTTAAAAAATGAAAACTAGTTTTATTCATTAGTTTCATTATTAATGTTCTTTTCTGGATCGTAAGCTTTTGCTTTTTTTCCGAATAAAGAAAAATGTACAAATCTCTTCGGATTTAACTTCATTTCTCTTAATAACTCTTCTAGTTCTTTAGACATATTTGTTAAGTTATTATACATTGTATCATCATTAACTAACTTTCCTAAAGAGCCTTTTCCTTTATCTATACCATCTAATAGTGAATTTACAGATGTTAAAATGCCTTCTGTATTTCTAACAATTTGGCTAATATTTACATTTGAAAGTGTATCCGAAACTTTTGCTAAATTATCTGTTATCTTCTTTGTGTTTTTTAAAGAAAGTTCTAAATCTTCAGAACTTGAGTCTAAGATTGAGTTTACAGAAATTAAAGTTTGTTTAAACTCTGCAATTGTATGTTCTATACCTTTAACCGATTTTTGTATGCTATTTGTTGTTTTTTGATCTAAAACATGATTAACTCTTTGAAAAAGAGTATCTGCACTAACTAAAACTCTTTCTAATTTTGCTTGAATTGGATCTAGTTTTTCACCTATGGAAGTAAATAAAGTAGATTCAATTTCACCTTTTAGCAAATCTCCCGTAACTGCTAAATCTCCATCGTAATTAGGTATAATTGCTAAATTAGAACCAGAAATTGGGCTGGGAGAATAAATTTTAACAATACTGTTTCTTGAGAATTCAAAGTCATTATCAACACTAAATTTAACAATTAATTCTCCTCTTTTTTTAGGATCATCATTAAAATCGATATCTTCTACCTTACCTACTTTAAAACCATTTATGGTTACTAAAGAGGCTTCGGTTAAGCCTCCTACATTTTTATACTCAACTTTATAATACCTATTATTGGGTTGAAATAAATCTTGTCCTTTCATAAAATTGAAAGCCCAAACAAAACCAACTATAATAATAGTTATAATAATTCCTGTTTTTAATTCTTTTGACATGAATAGTAATTTGGAAACAAAATTACTAAATATTTTTTGTAGATGCCCCTTAATTTAACAGCATTTTCTTTGCAGCTGTTACAGAGATTTTTTCACCGTTTTTAAAAGCTACCATAAATGCAGATGAAAAACCTTTTGCTTTTGCTTCTTTTAAAGACTTTGAAGCATGAGTATATTTAGTAGAAACACCATAATAATATTTATAAAATGATCCTACTTTTACTCTTTCAACATCTCTTAAACCCTTAAAGTTATATGATTTTGTAGCTAGTTTATTTTTTCCTGAAGATATTTGTACTTTAAAAACAATTTCACTCTTTTTAATATCTTCATTAAAAATCAAACTATCATTATCATCTACTACTCTATTTAATTTTAGATGATCTATATAACTTACAATTGCATCTGCAATTGATTTTCCCATTTGAGCTTGACCTTTTTTAGAATTTAAATATTTACCTTCTTTCTTATTTGTTAAAAAACCTAGCTCCACCAAAACACTTGGCATAATAGTTTCTCTTAATACTTGGAAATTATCTTGCTTAACTTTTCTGTCATTTCTTTTTAGCTTAACAGCAAAATTATTTTGAATTAAACTTGCAATTTCTAAACTTTTATCTAAGTTTTCTTCTTGTAAAAGCGATAAACCAATCATAGATTCTGCAGAGTTTGGGTCAAAACCTTTATACTTATCTAGATAATTATCTTCATATAATAAAATAGAAGCATTTTCTCTTTTAGCAATTTCTAAGTTTTTTTTGTTTCCTCTTAATCCTAATACAAAAGTTCCTGCTCCGTAAGCATTTGATGTATGAGAGTCGCAATGAATAGACACAAATAAATCTGCTTTTGCATTATTTGCGATCTCTCCTCTTTTCCATAAAGTTGGGTAAACATCTTTTTTTCTAGTATATATAACGTTAATATCTTTATTAGCAGCAAGTCTTTTACCAACAATTAATGCTACTTTTAAAGCAATTATTTTTTCTTTGTATCCATTTCCTAAATTACCTGGATCTTTACCACCATGACCAGCATCTATAACAACAGTATAGTTTTTTTGAGCAAACCCTGTAAACGAAGTAATCATAAATACTCCAAAAAATATTAAAAATAATTGGCTTTTAAACTTGGTATAAAATTTGTGGTTTTCTAAAAAATGCATCAATAAAATTTAACTATTTTTGGCAACTTAAATTTGGTGCTTCAAATATTGAGCCATACTTTTACTCACAGACAAAAATAGTACTTATAGCCTTGAAATCAAACATATCATATATACTTTTATTTTTCTGTTTTTTTTACACTCAGATAGGTTTTTCTCAAGATACTAAAACAAATAAGCAAACAATTATTCCAATTGTTAAAAAGGATAGTTTATTGTCTAAGAAAAAAGATTCGTTATTATTACAAAATAAAGACACTATTGTTAATGACTCTATTAAACCAAAAGAATCATTAGAAGATATTATAATACATACCGCAAAAGATTATACAATACAAAATGCTAAAAATAAAACTGTAACTTTATATAATGAAGCCAATATTAAATATACTGATATTGATTTAAAAGCTGGTATAATTATTATTGATTACAAAAAAAACACACTCTTTGCAAAAGGTATTAAAGACAGTACTGGTTATGTACAAAGGCCAGTTTTTATTCAAGGAAGTCAAGAATCTGAACAAGATTCTATAATTTATAACTTTAAAAGTAAACGTGCATTAATTTATGGTTTAAAAACCAAACAAGGAGAAATGTTTACTTATGGCGAAAAAACAAAACGTGTAAATGATTCAACCATTTATGTTAGAAAAATTAGGTTTACAACTTCAGAAAAAGAAAATCCAGATTATTATATTGCAACAGATAAAGCAAAATTAGTTCCGGGTAAAAAAATAATAGTAGGTACTAGTCAACTTTTTATAGCCGATGTTCCTACACCTTTATTTTTACCTTTTGCTTATTTTCCAATGACTGAAACTAGTGTTTCTGGTTTTATAATACCTTCATTTGATACAGGAAGTAGTGATAGAGGAATTGGTTTTCAAAACGGTGGATATTATTTTGCTTTAAGTGACTATGCCGATTTAACAGTACAAGGAGATGTGTATACTAATGGAAGCTGGAGTACAAGAATGTCTACTAATTATGTAAAAAGATATAGGTTTAATGGAACATTTGCCTTTAATTATGAAAGTAATATTAGTGGCATAAGAGGTTTTGATGATTTTAGTAAATCAAATAATTTTAATATTAGATGGTCTCATAGTCAAGATTCAAAAGCAAGCCCTAACTCAAGATTTTCTGCTTCTGTAAATATGGGTAGTAGTAGTTTTTTTAGAGAATCTTTAAACCAGTATAATATTTCGCAAACACAAAATAACACTTTAAATTCTTCTATAAATTATAGTAAAACTTTTGTTGGCACTCCTTTTAACATGGCAGTTACTGCTTCTCATCAACAAAATACAAATACCGAAGAAATAACAATGACTTTGCCTTCATTAACTTTAAATATGAACAGAGTTTACCCATTTGCTGGTAAAGGTGGTATTAAGAAAAATCCAATTCAAAAAATGGGATTTAACTATAACATGAAAGGACAATACTTAATAAATACTACAGATGACGAGTTTCTTTCTAGTAAGATGTTTGAAACTGCAAGGTCTGGTGTACAACATTCAACAAGTACAAGCACCAATATAAAAGCATTTAAGTATTTTACATTGTCGCCAAGTGCAAATTATGAAGAAACTTGGCAATTTGATTATATAAATAAAGAATACGATAGTACTGAAAATGAAGTTGTAACTGACACTTTACGTGGTTTTAAAACCTACAGAGAATATAATGTAGGAATGAGTTTATCTACCAACATTTACGGAACCTTTAATTTTAAAAAAGGAAGATTAAAAGCAATTAGACATACAGTTAGGCCATCTATATCTTATTCTTATAGACCTGATTTTAAAGACAAATACATAAAACAAGTACAGCAAAGTGAAGATGAAACTGATTTTGAAGAATATACAGTTTTTGATCAAGGAATTTATGGTTCTCCTTCTAGTGGTTTAAGTAATTCTATTGGAATTTCTGTAAACAATGTTTTAGAGGCAAAAGTAGCCCCAAAAGACCCAGATAGCGATGAAGAAGATAAAAAAGTTATGATCTTTAACAACTTAAATTTTAACACTAGCTACAATATTGCAGCAGATAGTTTGCGCTGGTCTAACATTAGCCTTTCTGCAGGTACTAGATTACTAAAAGATAAATTAGCAGTTAATTTTAGTGGTACTTTTAACCCTTACCAAGTAGATGAAAATGGTATCAGTATAAATCAATTTAATTCTTTTCCTCGACTATCAAGAGCATCATTAACAGCAAATTATTCTATTTCTAGTTCAGATTTTGATAAAAGCAAAAAAGGTACTAATGAAAACAAAAATGGTAATGGAGCAAATAACCCTACCGATACTTTAGGGGCAGAAATTGATCCAACTGCTAGAAATAATAGGCAAAGAAATGATACCAATAACGGTAAAACTCAAAAAACTGAACTATATAACTCTAAAATACCTTGGTCAATTAATTTAGTTTATTCTGCAAGTTATACTAACAATGGTGTAGATCCTGGTGAAATTGGAGTACATACTCTTGGCTTTAGTGGAAATATTGACTTATCTCCAAAATGGAAAATTGGTTACAGTTCTGGTTATGATGTAGTAAACGGAGCGTTTTCTTTCTCTAGATTTAATTTTACAAGAGATTTAGATAGTTGGCAGTTTAACTTTAATTGGGTTCCTTTTGGAACAAATTCTTCCTACACATTTTTTATTGGTGTAAAATCATCAACTCTTTCTGATTTAAAATGGGATAAAACTAAGCCAGCAGACAGAACTCTTTTTTAACAATAATATACTCAAATGAAAAAAATAATATCAACATCAAAAGCTCCAGCACCTATAGGACCATATAATCAAGCTATTTTAACAGGAAATACTTTATATACTTCTGGTCAAATTGCCTTGCATCCAGAAACTGGAGAATTAGTTATAGATTCTTTAGAAAAAGAAACAGTTCAAGTTATGGAAAACATGAAAGCTGTTTTAGAAGCTGCTGAAATGAATTTTGAAAACGTTATAAAAACATCAATATTTATTTCTGACATGAATAATTTTGCAGAAATTAATAAAATCTACGGTCAGTATTTTAATGATGAAACTGCACCCGCTAGAGAAACTGTAGAAGTTGCAAACCTACCTAAGTTTGTGAATGTAGAAATTAGCATGATTGCTATAAAATAAGCATTTACTTTTAGACCAAAACTAAAAAACCTGATAGAAAATTAATGCTATCAGGTTTTTTAAATTTAAAATCTATTCTATTTATAGTGATGCAGAATATTCTACTAAATCTACTAATTTAGTTGAGTACCCAATTTCATTATCATACCAAGAAACAACTTTTACAAAGTTATCATTTAAGGCGATACCTGCATTGGCATCAAAAACAGATGTACGAGTATCCCCAACAAAATCTTGAGAAACAACTAACTCTTCAGTATATCCTAAAACACCTTCCATTTCATTTTCTGAAGCAGATTTCATTGCTGCTTTAATTTCTTCATAAGAAGCTCCTTTTTCTAACTTTACAGTTAAATCTACTACAGAAACATCCATAGTTGGTACTCTAAAAGCCATACCTGTTAATTTTCCATTTAATTCTGGAATTACTTTTCCAACAGCTTTAGCCGCCCCAGTAGAAGAAGGAATAATATTATGTATTGCAGCTCTACCGCCTCTCCAATCTTTATTAGATGGGCTATCAACTGTTTTTTGTGTTGCTGTTGCAGCATGAACTGTTGTCATTAAACCTTCAGAAATTCCGAATTTATCATTTAAAACTTTAGCAATTGGCGCTAAACAGTTTGTTGTACATGAAGCGTTAGAAAAAATAGTGTCTGATGCTTGTAACTTTGTATGGTTTACACCCATAACAAACATCGGTGCATCTCCAGAAGGTGCAGAAATTGCAACTTTTTTAGCTCCACCTTGTATATGTAAATTTGCTTGCTCTAAACTTTTAAAAATACCTGTACATTCTAAAACATACTCAACTCCAACTTCATCCCATTTTAAATCAGCAGGGTTACGTTCTGCAGAAATTCTAATTTCATTACCATCAACAACCAACTTACCATCAGCCACTTCTACAGTACCATCAAAAGCTCCATGTACAGAATCGTACTTTAACATATATGCTAAATAATCTACATCTAATAAATCGTTAATTGCAACTACTTGTACATTATCTCTTTTTACTGCAGATCTAAAAGCTAATCTTCCTATTCTTCCAAATCCGTTAATTCCTATTTTTATCATTTTTTTTATTTTTAAGTAGACATTATGTCTGAAACTCTAATTAATTCTTTATTTATTTTTGATTGACCTTTAATTGCTTTATCTAAAGGTGTTGTAGAAATTTTATCATTTATTAAACCAACCATTAAGTTAGATTGCCCTTCTAATAAACATTCAACTGATTTTACTCCCATTCTACTTGCTAAAACTCTATCAAAACAAGAAGGAGAACCTCCTCTTTGCATATGACCTAAAACTGATACTCTTACATCATATTCTGGCATATGCTCATTAATATAATCTTTTAGTTCAAAAACATTGCTTCCTGTTTTATCACCTTCTGCAACTACAACAATACTTGAAGATTTACCAGATTCTTTACTTCTTTGTAAGGATTCTACTAAACGATCTAATCCTAAATTTTCTTCAGGAATCAAAATTTCTTCTGCTCCTGCTCCAACTCCAGCATTTAAAGCTATATGTCCAACATCTCTACCCATCACTTCAATAAAAAATAATCTATTGTGTGATGAAGCTGTATCTCTAATTTTATCAATTACATCTACAACAGTATTTAAAGCTGTATCATATCCTAAGGTATGAGAAGTACCAGCAATATCATTATCTATTGTACCAGGAATTCCAATTACTGGAAAATTAAATTCTTTATTAAAAATTAAAGCTCCTGTAAAAGTTCCATCTCCTCCAATAGTTACAAGTGCATCAATATTTTCTTTTTTAAGCTGATTATAAGCCTCTTGCCTTCCTTCTTTAGTTCTAAATTCTTTTGACCTTGCAGATTTTAAAAAAGTTCCACCTTTGTTTATAATCCCTTTAACACTTCTGGCATTTAATTCAATAAAATCTCCTTCAATCATCCCTTCATAACCTCTATAAATACCTACACTTTCAAGATTATAAAATGCACAAGTTCTTACTACAGATCTAATCGCTGCATTCATTCCTGGAGAATCTCCTCCAGAGGTCATCACTCCTATTTTTTTGATTTTTCCCATATAATATGATGTAAAATTAGTGCTTTTAAACTATTTAAAATAAAAAACTTACGAAATCGTTTTAGCCTTAAACCCAACATAATCGAGCTTAAATTATGCTTAATTACACTTTGTTTTTAACTTTAAAAAAAATATAAAATCTATTGCTTAATCTTTTGAAAATTAATTTCCTTCGAAATTATCTATTTCATTTTCTTTAACCTTATTAGCATCTTTTTTAAGGTTCTTTTTACTATTTCTTTTCACTTTATTTTTTATTCCAATTTTAGAAAGTAAATCATAAATAGTATTAAAGTTTACTTGATAAGTTAAACCTAATCCTTGTGTATAACCTTCTTCTTCTGTTGAATATTGAATTTCGTTTTGACGATTGAAAACGATTACCCTTAGGTTTCCTTCTTTATTCATTAAAATTTCAATCTTAACTTCTCCAACTACACTAGATTGCGTTTCTGATCCTACGGGTACTCCAACTTTTCCATTAATAATAATTCTGTCACTTAATTGTGTACTAACTGATAAATCAACTTGATTATCTATATTTAATCTTTCTAAATCATTATCCGCTGACCCTTGTTGATAATCTACACCTAATTGAAATTTACTTTCAGGGTTGTTTAATAAACTAGAAAATGCTGCTGCAATTGCACTAGTAGCTGTACTTGTTAATGTATTATTTACATCGAAATCTACTTTATCAGGATTTCTAAAAGAACCAAATGCTAACAATGATATAAATTGTGTTGTTTTTTCATTTACATTATTATCATTTAAAATAAACTCTAATTCACTTGCAATAGTTGGATCTACATTTGTTAATTGAATATCTAATTCTTGTTTAGAACTAAATAGCCCACCAGTAATTTTGGTTACTAAATCTATCTCTTCTTTTCTGTTTGAATTAAAATTATCTAATAAAACAGCCGGATTGGCTTTGGCTTTATAAATTGCGGTTACATCTAAATTTGCTTCATAAGGGTTTCCGTTCCAAGAAATAGTACCTCCTTTTTGAATTAAAAAAGGCTTACTAATAAAACCTCCATATCTAAAATCATATACACCATTATCTATCAAATAATCTCCATACATGTTAAATCTACCTCTTGTATTAATTTCAATTCTTAAATTACCAGAACCTCTACCTGTTAACTGGCTCCCATTTACCTCATCAATAACCACTTGTGCTTTTGCATCTTTTGTAACCTCTAAATCAATATTTAAATCCAACCCTTTTATTGCTTCTTGAGCAATTTCTCTTTGTTTATCTTTAAACTTAGTTTCATCAGATTTAAAATGAATTAACTTAAAATTATCAACAGTTTCAATTTCTTTTAATGGAACTACAAAAACGGTTCCTGGTTTTGTTTTAGCATTTACATCTATAGTTAATTTATCTGTTAAGCCAGTTATTCTTGCAGAACCTTCCATAAAAGCAGATCCAAAATACAGGGCTTCATCGGTGTCTTTTGTATCTAAAACCAATAAATTATCAGTAACAATTTCTAAATCTAAAAACCATTGATTAAAATTAAAATGAGAAATACTACCCAATAACCTTCCGTTAGTATTATGTTTAGTATCTAACAAAGTAACATCTTCTATAATAAATGATTGCTCTTGTAAAGAGACTATAGATTCACCTTCAAAATCATAATCAACATTTAAATAGGGAAATTTTAAACCTGCATTATTAATTCTTAAAGTTCCTTCCATATCTGGATTGCCAATAAAACCTTTTAAATTAAAATCTCCTGAAACATCTCCTCTAAGAGAGGATAAAACGTCTTTACCCAAAGGACTAAATGCCTCTAATTTAAAATCTTCTAAAAAAACATTTAAGTCCATTAATGGGCGTTTTCTAGAAAAGTCTAAACTACCAATTGCAGCAATACTTTTTACTTTTTTGTTTTCTATTGATAAATTAACCTCATATTCTTTGTAAGAATTTTGTCCTTTAATATTTATAGTCAAATCTCCTTGATTAAAATTATTAACTTCAAAATTTTTGACCTTTAAAACAGCTTCTGATGTATAAATGTTATCTTTTTGAACAAAATCTAAATTTCCTGTTAAGTTACCTTTTAACTTTAAACTATCTATTTTAGGTAAAAAACTTTCTAATTTTACATTGGTAAAATCTGCCAATAATACCTTTTCAGAATCTCCTTTTAAACTCCCTGAAAAAGCAATTTTTTGCTCACCAGAAATTAATTTAAACTGACTAAAATTAAATTCTTCCTCTTTTAAATCAAAGGTAATTTTATCAGTATTTGTAGCGTCAGGATTAATATTCCAAACATTATCTTTAAATAAAAATGATGATTTTTCAAATCCTAAAACCGATTTTCCTTCTGGATTAAACGTGTAGAAAAAATCGAAATTAAAATTCTCATTATTTTTTTTACCTCCTTTAAAAACTGATTTAAAATACAAGGTATCATTTTGTGTTCTATTTAATAAATTTAATTTAGAAACTTTATAGTATTTAGTATTAACTTCAGATGCAGTTAAATGAGAATTATAGAGCGGGTTTTGATTATCCGTTCTTAACAAAACATCTTTTACTTCGTTACCATAAGCTTCAATTCTGGGTGATGAAAACTTAAGCTTCAATAAATTTTTATTAGATGCTATTTTTCCTTTTATTTCTGTTTTATTATCAATAGAAATTTCTGGATAAAATACGCTTACAATTTGATTATAAACTGTAAAATTAAAATCTAAAAATTGATTTGGAGCTACATCATAAGGTTGATAATTTGTATAAATACTACCTAATGCATTTTGTGCTACAGGTAATAATTCTGACAAAGTAAACTTACCTGATAGTGATCCATTTGCAATATCTTTTGAGTCTACATTTACCGTTTTTATACTGTCTTTTAAAGAAGATGTTACTATAAATTCTTTAAAAGTAAATTCCTTTTTTTGATTGGTATATAAAATATTTTTAAAAGTTGCTTTTCCTACAATATCATCAAAAGTATTTCCCTCTACATCCAGTTGAATATTTCCTTTTAAGACAGAAATACTATCTCTTACAAATAAGTTTGTAGCTTTTAAATTTAAAAGTTCAATATCTGATTTAAAATCGAATTTATTTACCGTAGAAGACAAATCTGCCAAGCCATTAAAAACCATTTTAAAATTTTCATCATCAATAGCTATATCTCCATCAAATTTGTTATTCTGATATTGACCATTAACATCAATATTTTGATAGTTATATTTCTTAAAATCTATCTGAGAAACGTTTCCTACAAATGAAGTTTTTATGTTATCTAATTTAAAACCACTTCCAATTACCTTTCCTTTTAAAGAAACTTCACCAAATAATGGGTTATTAAAAAAACGTCCAATATTAAAATTTATTAATTCTACATTTCCATCATAAGAGGCAAAATCAATATCATTTATATTGGTAATTTGCAAATCTGAAACAGTAGTACCAATTTCTGATTTTACATTTACATTTGCTTCCACATTTTCAGGAGTTAAAGCTACGTATCCTCTTAAAGTAAACTTACCCAGTTTATCAAATTCACTTGGCAAAGTGTGTCCTAAAACATTTGGTAAAATATTTTTTAATTCTTTATAAGTTGCGGTTACATTATTTAATTTGCCATTAAAAATAAAACCTCTATCTCTACTTAAAGCATTTCTAAATGCTAAATCGCCATTAATTACAAGGCCTCTTTCTGATGATAATTTTAAATTATTTAAATTAAAATTATTTATTTTACCATTAAAATCTCCATTAAAATTTAAGTTATCATTACCTTTTAATTCGTTATAAAACTTATTAAGATCTTTTACTGCTATTTTACTTTTATCAAAATGGGCATCTATTTGAACTTTATCATTAAAAAATATAAAATCTTCTCTTTTGTAACTAAAATCAACATCGCCTTTTATCAATGAATTTTTTGTTTGCAAAGTTGTGTTTTTAAAATGCATTGCAGTTTTAGAATACGTAAAGTCTGTGGTTAAATTATTAATTTCCAAACCATAATAATCTTTAAAATACAAACCTCTAATTTTTGAAGAAAAATCAGGCCCAACAATTGATAGATCTTGTAAATTACCACCAGTATTCGTAGCCGAATAAATTATGGAGTCTTTCTTATTTTGATTTATCAGCTTAAAATTTAAATTATTTATATAAACATTTGAAGTTTGTAGAACAAAAGGTTTTTTTAATGAATCTTTAGACTTACCGTTATCAAAAGCTTTGATAAAAATATTCATATTGTCATCTATTTCTCCTTTATAGGTTTTCATATTAAAATCAATACCATCTAAAGAAATACTTTTTAAAGTAACTTCATTATCTAAAACTCTTTTGGCATTTAAAAGCGATGTGTTTATTTTTTTTACAAAAATTAAAGTGTCTTTATGATGATCTCTAATTTGTACATTGCCCAATTGTACACTTCCTAAAAAAGAAAAATCTACTTTTTCAATAGACAAGTTAGTACCATATTCTTCATTAACTTTATTCGTTAAGTAGCTTCCTATTTTTGTTTGTACTGTTGGAATTGAAAACAATACACTAATCAACAACAAAAAGAGTACAATGTACCCTAGCCATTTTAGTATTTTTTTTCCAATTTGTTTGATATCTATTTTAATTTAGAGTAGTTATAGTTCAATCTTTATAAGCAAAAATGCTGCCATTTATTACAAAGAACGTGCAAATTTAACAAACTATTAAATTTCTATTATTAAAAAACGAAGCATAGATAAAATTATACTTAATTTTGCAACTAATTTACTTTTTCTAATGGAAAAATCAGTTTATATTTTAGGGATAGAATCTTCTTGTGATGATACAAGTGCTTCCGTAATTTGTGATAATAAAATTCTCAGTAACGTTGTTGCGAATCAAGAAGTACACTCAAAATATGGTGGAGTTGTTCCAGAATTGGCATCTAGAGCGCATCAACAAAATATTGTACCTGTTGTACAGCAAGCAATAGAACAGGCAAATATTCATAAAAAAGATTTAACTGCAATTGCTTTTACTAAAGGACCCGGATTAATGGGCTCATTACTAGTTGGCACTTCTTTTGCAAAATCTTTGGCCTTAGGTTTACAAATTCCTTTAATTGATGTTAACCATATGCAAGCGCATATTTTAGCACATTTTATTAAAGATGATGAAGAAAGTAAAATTCCTTCTTTTCCATTTATTTGCTTAACAATAAGTGGTGGACATACTCAAATTGTAAAAGTAACAAATCATTTTGAAATGGAAATTTTAGGTGAAACAATTGATGATGCAGTTGGCGAGGCTTTTGACAAATCGGCAAAAATATTAGGACTCCCTTATCCTGGAGGACCTTTGATTGATAAATACGCACAACTTGGAAACCCAAAAGCATTTCCGTTTACAAAACCAAAAGTTGGAGATTTAGATTTTAGTTTTAGCGGATTAAAAACTGGAATTTTATATTTTATTCAAAAGCAACAACGTATAAACCCTAATTTTGTTAAAGAAAATCTACATGACATTTGTGCATCAATACAATATACGATTGTTGAAATTTTGATGGAAAAATTAAAAAATGCTGTAAAAAAAACAGGAATAAAACATATTGCTATTGCGGGTGGTGTATCTGCAAATTCTGATATTAGAAAACGTTTGTTAACGGCAGAAAAACATTTGGGCTGGAAAACTTATATACCTAAATTTGAATATACCACAGACAATGCAGCAATGATTGCTATTGCTGGCTATTTAAAATATTTAAATGATGATTATGCTGATGTTTCTGTAACTGCAAAAGCAAGATTAAAAGTTACTGAATAACCATTTTGGGTTATAAAAAAACTAATACTTTATGATTAATAATAAATGAAAAACTTAACAAGTAAACTACTTTACAACCTATATTACTATCTTTTTTGGATTGTTTATTTTGTTTTTGCTCGCTTATTCTTTCTTTTAAATCATTTTGAAAAAACACAAGAATTAGGTTTTTTAACAACTTTAAAAACTTTTTTATATGGGTTACAATTAGATACTTCTTTTGCAGCATATATTTCTTTAATTCCTTTTTTATTAATCGCCTTTTCAGCTTTTATCAATTCAAAAATCATTGAAAAATTAATAAAATGGTTTACCATAATAGTCATCACTTTTATAAGTTTATTACTTTTAATTGATGCTGGCTTGTACCAAGCTTGGGGTGTTAGATTAGATACTTCTCTTCTACCTTATTTAAACACTCCAGAACTAATGATTTCTTCTGCATCTAACTTTCAGTTAATTTCTGGAATCTTTTTCTGGGTTTTAATTTCTTACATTTTTATCAAAATATTCAAGAAATTTCATCTCAAAAAAATAACCAAAATAGATTTTGGAACTTGGTTAGAAATTCCAATTCTGCTATTTGTAACAGTACTTTTAATTCTACCTCTAAGAGGTGGTTTGCAAACAATACCTGTAAATCAGAGTAATGTATATTTTTCTGATAATATGTTTGCTAATCATGCGTCTATAAATTTTATTTGGAACTTTTTTAACACAATTACACATAAAACAGATGGCACAAATCCTTATAAACATTTTGATAATAAAACAGCTTTAAATATTATTAATAAAACAAGAAACAAACTTTTAGAAGCTAATACAGATTCTATTTTAAACACCCAAAAACCCAATATTATATTAATAATTTGGGAAAGTTTACCTGCAAAGATTGTAGGATCTTTAAATGGTGAAGAAAATGTAACACCAAACCTTAATAAATTATCTAAAGAAGGAGTCTTGTTTACTAATTTTTATTCAAATGGAGATAGAACTGACAAAGGAATTCCGGCCATTTTAAGTGGTTACTATCCTCAACCTGTTAAGAAAATTATGCGCATGCCAAACAAAACCAGAAGTTTGCCTATGTTACCTAAAAAAATGCAAGATTTAGGATATGAAACTTCCTTTTATTATGGCGGAGATTTAAATTTTGGAAATATGAATACATATTTACGAAATGCTGGAATCAATAATTTTGTGGATGGCAGTTATTTTGATAAAAAAGATTGGAATTCAAAATGGGGTGCACATGATGATGTTTTTATGAAGCGATTTGCTAAAGATTTAGCAACTAAACAAAAAACTCCTTTCTTTAAAATAGCCTTAACACTAAGTAGTCATGAACCTTATGAAATAAAAGGTGAATATAAATTTGGTAAAGACACTGAAGACAATAAATTTAGAAGTTCGCATTTTTATACAGATAAAGTTATTGGTAATTTTATAGAGTTTGCCAAACAACAAGATTGGTATAAAAATACTTTAATTGTTATTATGGCTGATCATGGACATAGTTCTCCAAAACATGAAGGCCCTTATTTTTCTTCTAAAAAATTTCATATTCCTATGCTTTGGTTAGGTGGTGCTTTATCTAAAACAGGCATTCAAAACAACAATATTTCTAGTCAAGTAGATTTTTCTTATACTTTATTAGATATGTTAAAAGGCGATAATACAGAATTTAAATTCAGTAAAAATATTTTTAATACTTCTGATAAACAATTTGCTCATTATGTTTTTAACAAAGGTTTTGGAGTTGTAACAAAAAACGATGAATACCTGTATGATTATGTTAGTAATAAGGCAATTTTTAAATTAGGTAAAAACTCATCACAATTAGATTCTTTAGGCAAAGCAATTACACAAAATTCTTATGAAGATTTTTTAAGCAGAAAATAAAACAAGAATTAATAATTTCTATATTTTTTCTATTTTAATTTTAAAATTCTTTAAAATCAAAGACTAAAAATTGTTATATTACAATCCGTTAATTTAAAATCTACTAATGGAAAATTTTTTAAACTTTTTTGAAACCATGCCTTCTTGGCAAAAATTACTTTGGATTTTTATCTGTATTTCTGCTAATTGGATTGTTGAATTAATAATTCCATTAGTAAAATTTGATTATAAAAAATGGAAACACGCAGGTGTAAATATGGTTTTTCTTGCCATGGATGTAAGTTTAAATTTAATTTTTGGTGTTTTATCTGTTGGTATTTTTGTTTGGCTTTCTACAAACAATTTTGGTGTTTTAAATATGATTGACTTGCCTATTTGGGTAGAATTACTAATTGCAATTGCCGCTTTAGATTTTTCTGCACAATATCTTGTGCATTATTTATTACATAAAGTACCATTTATGTGGCGTTTTCATATGATACATCATAGTGACACTACTGTGGACGCAACAAGCGCAACGAGACATCACCCTGGAGATTATGCTTTTAGAGAAATTTTTGCGTTAATTGTAATCATTATTTTTGGTGTTCCACTTGCCTACTATTTATTTTACAGAATGGCTACAGTGTTTTTTAGTTACTTTACACATGCCAATTTTTACATGCCTAAAAAGCTAGACAAAATCATCAGTTATATTTTTGTAACTCCAAATATGCACAAGTTTCATCATCATCATGTGATGCCTTGGACAGATACTAATTTTGGAAATATCTTTTCTATTTGGGACAGAATGTTTGGCACATTAACTTATGATGATCCTAAGAAAGTAAAGTTTGGCTTAGATTTATTAGACGATTCTAGAGATCAAGATATTTTGTATCAACTTAAGGTTCCTTTTAACAAAAACATTAAATTAAAAACCGATAAATAAAACAAGTAGCTTTATTTTTTTTGGCGATATAAAAATCATTTTTACATCCAACAAATAAAGATGTAAAAAACCTTATTCTAACCTTTTGTTAAAATGATTTTTTAAGAATACAACTTGCGCAATAATCATCAATCCGAAGAAAAAAACCGAGTACAAAACTGTATTTGAAATTGCTATTGACTCTAAAAAATTAGGAATCTGAATTTTATCAAAAAAAGAAAAATCTACTTTTGGTAAGTTTATAAAACTTTTTTCTGATGAATTAAAAGGAATAAAAATTACGGCAACTATCAACCCAAAAATTAAAAACCATACTTTTTTAGATATTAAAACAGTAGGTTTAAAAACTGTACTTTTACTTTCAGCCAAAATAGCTTGCATCAAAGAATTTGTAAAATCTTTTGATGGGCTTTCTGATTGAATTTCTCTTACATATTTTTTTGCAAAAGCATCTAGTTCTTTAATATGTTTATTTTCTCCCATAATGACTTATTAATTCTGGTTCTACATTTTCTTGTACAATAGCTAATAGTTTTTTTCTTGCTCTATGTAATTTTACTTTTAAATTTGCTTCAGAAATTGAAGTTACTTCTATAATTTCTCTCAAACTTAATTCATCAAAATAAAACATCCAAATTAAAGAGCGTTCTTCTTCTGGTAATTTTAACAAACAATCGTTCATTACTTTAGCTCTTTCTTTTCTTTCTATTCCTTGTAAAATAGTATCTACAGATTGTATTTGATTGTATGTTATTTCATTTATTTCAAATGAATTATTATGATTTTTATTTTTTTTAATAGCATCTAAACTTGCATGATAGGCAATTCTGTACAACCAAGTACTAAATTTAGAATCGCCTTTAAACTTACCTAAATTTTTATATGCTTTTATAAATGTATCCTGACTTACTTCTTCTGCTTCTTCTCTTTTCTTTGTCATTTTAAACGCCAAACTAAACACCATATCCTTATATGTATCAACAAGATATGCAAACGCATTTGCATCCCCTTTTAATACTTTATTAATAATTAGTTGGTCTTTGTTGGTTGTCATTTTATCTTTGACGATCTAACCTATAAATAGGTTACAGTTTTTTTTGAAAAAATATTTTTTTTATTTTTTTGTAACCTTTATTCAAATGTTATCGTCAAAGCTACAAACACAATAAAATTAATCATTTTTAAACTTAAAATTATAAATTATGGAAATCGGAGTTTTAATTATAGTATTTGGTAGCATCTTTGGAATATTCTATTTGTTCTTTTCAACAAGAAATAAAGAGCGTTTGGCTTTAATTGAAAAAGGAGTAGATGCAAGTATATTTATGTCTGCAAAATCTAAAGGTAGCAGTTCTTTAGGAAAAGTTTTTATTTTAAATTTATCACTACTATTAATAGGGATAGGTTTAGGCGTATTTTTAGCGTTAATATTAGAAACTTATACTGGCTTAGATAGTGATGCCATTTACCCAGCAATGATTTTTTTAATGGCTGGAGTTGGTTTATTTACTGGTTTTAACCTAACAAAAAAATTAGACAAAGAATAATAAATCTATACACATTTTACCATAAACCGCTTCAAAATAATGAAGTGGTTTTTTTATATTTTTTTAAAACAAAGCACAAATAAAAATCAATAGTATCTCCTATTTTTAAAATGACATTTTTATTTATAATCATTACATTTATAAAATGTTAAATAAACAAGAGCTTTATTTTAAAAATGATACAGAATGGCGTAACTGGCTATCAGAAAACCATAACTTATCAAAAGGTATATATCTTATTTTCTACAAGGTTGAAAATAAAGAGGCTTCTATGCGCTGGGAAGAAGCTGTAAAAGTTGCTCTTTGTTTTGGGTGGATAGATGCTACAGTTAAAAGTCTTGGAAACGGAAAACGAAGACAATATTTTTGCCCTAGAAACACAAAAAGTGTATGGAGCGCATTAAATAAAAAATACATAAAAGAATTAACCGCAAATAATTTAATGCATAAAAGTGGTTTAGAAATTATTAAAATTGGCAAGCAAAATGGTTCTTGGACAGCATTAGATAACGTTGAAAAAGGAATTATTCCTGAAGAATTACAAATTGAATTTGATAAAAATAAAACTGCTTTTGAAAACTTTAAAAACTTTGCGCCAAGCTATAGAAAAAATTATTTGTTTTGGTTGAATCAAGCAAAAAGAGAAACCACCAGAAAAAAACGAGTTACAGAAATAATTAGACTTTGTAATGAAAATATAAAATCTAGAAATACTTGGTAGTAAAATACAATCTACTCATAAAATTACCATAAAGGTCTTTAAGACACTATCCACTATTTTGTGTCCATTATTTAAACCTATATTTTTCTCGTTTTTTTATGATAAAAATCGGCTAATTTTATTTCTAAGTAAGAAATAAGCTCATTGTTTGTTTTCCCTTTTTGTAACATTTCAAATACTTTAGATAAGTACATTTTTTTAAATTCCTTAAAAAACCCTTTATCTTCTATAACATCATTAATAGAAAGTACATTTATTTGTTCTTGCATCCATTTATGAGCTTTATATTTCCTTTCTTTTATCTCTAGATTCTTTTTTTCTTTTTCACTAATCTTTTTTCCTTTACTTTTTTCTTCATTTATAGCAGCTGCATAATCAAAAAAATCTTGTTTTATAGAATAGTCTAAAACTTTAGCTTCTTTATACAACTTTTTTAAACCTGAAAAAACTAATTGATGGTATGTATCTAAATAATCTTTGTGTTTATATAAATAATCTAAATAATTTAGTGCTCTTTTTTTATAAAATTTATCAGATTTTTTTTGAGCACCAATCATTTCAGCTTCTAATTCTGATAACTTATCTACAATACTCTTAATGTTTTTAATAGTTTCAAACTCTTTACCTTTAACAATACTTGTAATATCTTTACTAATTTTACTATGACTACCCGAAAATATATGTGACTTATAAGAAAAAGAAAACTCCTTCTCTTTTTTCTTTTTCTTAAGTTTTGGGGCGTTCAAATCAAAAGTATAATTATATCCAAAAGTAATAGTTAAATCTTGGTTGTTTGCCGTTGGCAAAGTTTTAAACAACTGTATGGCATTTAAATTAAAATTATGTTTCTCTTTATACACATAAGAAGCACTAGCTCTAAAATTAGTAACACTTGTAGTACCAGATTGAGTATCACTTGTATTATAAGACGCTGCAAAACTGCTGTTTAATTTATTTTCAAAGAATTTTTTATTTAGGCTTAGTGTTGGCCCCCATGTTGTAGCATTTTCTCTACCAATTGTATTTAACGTTCCGTTTAATGCAGTTGTAATATTTAAACTTTGCTTTGGAAAACCTAAAGTATAAGACGTATTCATGTTATGAAAAGTAGAAGCATCTCCAATACGTACAATACCATCTTGCTCATTAGCTACATCTGCAAGAGCGTAATTTAAATTCAAATTTTGTTGTAAATCTTCTTTTTTAGAAAGTACATAATTTACATTTATATTGGCGTTTTGAGAAAGCTGTTTATAATCAAATTGCTCATCTATATTGTCTAATAAATTATCATCATTAATATTATCAAACTGGTTAACCCTAGCATTCGTAAACGTACTAAAATTAGAATACGAACCTGTAATTGTTAATTTATCAGAAGCAGTATAGGTTGCGTTTACAGAACCTACGGTTCTACTAGTAGTTTGCTCTTTTTGGTTTTCTAAATCGTCTCTTTGATAGCCTATATTAAAAGAATAATTTATTTTATCTTTAAACAACGTTGAGCTATAATTTAAAGTAATATTTTCAAAATCATTATTAAAAAAATAAGCTCCTAAGGTTTCATAACCTGGATCTATACGCTCATAGGCAACACCTACGGTAGACTTACCAAAACTATAATCAAAACCCGCTTTTAAGGCTTTGTAATATTCTGTAGATGCTCTATTATTAAATAATAAACCTGCTAAACCTTGCCCATCTTCATTAGAAGTTTCTGCACGTAAATCTTGAGTAATGGCTGTAGAAGCATATTCTGCTTTTACCTCTAGGCCTTCCATAACTTTATAAGAACCATCTATACTTATTACCAAATTTTCTTTTGGTGTAACTCCTTTTTCATCGGGTACTAAAGCAATAGAGTTTATATTGTCTTTGGCGTAAAAACCTGTAATAGCAATAGCGTATTTTTCTTTTTCATACCCAAATTTTGCACCATAACCAAAACGATAAAAAGCAGGTATGGTACGTGCATCGTCATTATCTTCTGTAGCTTTTAATAAACGCCCCGCCATAGCAGCAATTTTAAAATTTCCTTTTGGTGTTAATTCTACACCACCACCTGTAAATTGATGACCACTTAAGGTATATGGCGAAAATGTCATAGCAACATCTCCAATATGGGCTTGTACCCATTTGTATTTGGGATGTAAACTTAAACGGTTAAACTTAAATGGTAATTGATACTCTAATTGACTCCCTTGGTTGCTATAACTATAGCTTAAAGGCACGCTTAAAGCCATATAACTAATATTAAGGTTTCCTTGTATAAAATAGGTAAAGGCTTCTCTGCCTGTATCTTGGTTAGAGTTATAAAATATACTATTTGCAGCAATACCGCCACTTATTTTTAAAGGTTTTCCTTTACCAATAAAACCTCCTAGATTTTCTAAATCTACGTTTTGACAAAAGCTTGTAGTTGTTATTAAATATAACAAAACCCCTAATATTGTATTTATATGATTTTTTTTCTTCAAAATTTGTATTCAATTTTCTTATTTTTATTTCCCTGTTAGCGTAAGCGGAACGATTGTTCTGCTAAGTTGGAAGACTTTGCGGAGCAGACATTCATTTTAGTTTTTTAATTTTTTTTCTAATTCTATTTGTTTTCGCTTACTGTCTATTTGGTTTTGTAATTCTTCTTCGGTTGGCAAATAGGTTACATATTTTGAGGCAAAAATCTGCTCACTATCATTTAACAAACTATATTTTGCTAATGATTGATTTTTTTCTGAACATAGTATCAATCCAATAGTTG
Source organism: uncultured Polaribacter sp. (assembly GCF_947500975.1). Lineage (GTDB taxonomy): Bacteria > Bacteroidota > Bacteroidia > Flavobacteriales > Flavobacteriaceae > Polaribacter. The sequence goes on along the minus strand of NZ_CANMUE010000002.1, from coordinate 26,907 downwards.
GGTTGTCTATAGGTTGTTTTATTTTATCTTCAAAAACTCGAATATAACTATCCATTTGACCAATATCTTGATGGGTTAATTTTCCTGTTTTTAAATCAATTAGTAGAAAGCATTTAAGAATGTAGTTGTAAAAAACTAAATCGATATAAAAATGTTCATTATCAAAACTTATGCGTTTTTGTCGTGCTACAAATGCAAAACCCTTTCCTAGTTCCAACAAAAAATCATGAAGCTCATCAATAATAGCTTGTTCTAATTCTTTCTCGTAAAAATGAGCCTTTGACTGTATTCCTGTGAATTCTAAAACATAAGGGTCTTTAATAAAATCTGAGGCTTGTAATTTTTCTACCTGTTTTTTTGCCTCATCCTTTACTAAATCTTGATTCTCTTTTTTCGTAGCCAACAATCGTTGGTGATACAAACTATTTATTTGTCGTTCCAGCGTTCTAGTACTCCAATTTTGTTGTATGGCTTCCTCTAAATAAAATATTCTGGCAGCTTCATTGGGTACTTTTAACAGTAATTTATAATGAGTCCAGCTTAATTCATCACGCAGTGCGTGGAAAATTGGAAAAGCATTATAGAATTGTCTCATATATGATAAGTTAGATTTTGTAAAACCTTTTCCGTGAGTATTGGTTAATCGTTTTGATAATTCATCAATTACAGCCTTACCATATTCGGCTCTATCGTTGCCATTTTGCTCTTCTTCTACAATCATTTTACCAATATTACAATAGGCTTTTACCATTTGGGTATTTGCCGTTTTATAAACTGTATTACGCGCTTCAATGATAAGCGAACTAATAGCGGTATACAGTTTATCTACAGATGGTTGTGGTAAATGATTGTTCATGTTATTTGTTACTCGTTTTTTGTGCTTTTTTAATGTTTAAAATATTCTGCCAGCGCGAGCATCATGCTCGTGCCCATAGCTACATCTTTGTAAGACTTTCTTGTAAATACATCTACCCAATTTACTACTGTAGCTGTAATAAAATGTATTTTTTCTTGATCTCGTATAATGTAACCTTCTTTCAATTTTTTTATTTTAATTATTTGTCTTTTCGTTTTTTATACTACGCCTCAAAGTCGGGAGACTTTGCGGAGCGGGGATTATTGTATTTTCTTCTTAAATTCAAAGCCCCAACATATTTAGGTATTCTATTCATTGAAATTTCGATTTCACTAAATTCATTTATAGGAAAATTTACAGATTCCCAAGCCTTAAATCTTTCCCAATACCCTCTAGGTGGTTTTTCTATTCTGATGTCGGGAAAATAATCCTCAATATCATCTGATAAAAACGGTTTAGGCAATACTTGACCGAAAACGACAACCTCTCCTTCAAATTTATTTCTTGAATCATTTGGTAAATAAGGATAAATTGAAATTCTATCAATGCTTTCGCCTTTTATATAAATCGCAAATCCATCAACTCCTTGAAATTTGATTTCTTTCCGATTTGGCGATTGCTCAATGTAATTCTCTATAGTATACTCACATTCACATTTTTTTTCAATCCATTTAATAATATCATCATTTATCCCAAGTGTTATTTTATTTATTAAAATATTGTCTTTTGTAAATTCAATGCTAGTTAATTTTTTCATAAGTCTTAGTTAATTCATTAAATTTATAATTGTATTTTGTTTTTAATGGAGAAACTAATGTTCCATCTGCTTTTGTCCAACCTTGAGTAATCACTTCTATTTCTCTTTGATAAAAACCTGTAGAACCAAATAAAGTAGTCGGATCTGATAATAATCGAACATCATCACCTCTTTTAAAAGCTTCCTCCAAAAATGGTAAATTATATCGATTCCAAAATATTTCATTAGCTGATGCAATTACATCATCGTTCGTAAAAGACTTTCCAGACGATTCCAATATATCTCTTGCTTCATCCTTCAACTTCCCATATATTACTTCATCTACATCAAGAATATTTACCCCTCCATTATTAACGGTACCTCTTCCGAAAGCACCCTCAGGTAATTCATTTTTTATAAATTGAGAACCTGGGGCGTCTAATTGGTCATCAAACTTTGCAATACAAGTAGTAGTTCTATCAGATTTTGTAACAACATCACTTCCCCAACCTTTATATTTAAGTCGTATACTATTCTCTGATATCTCTGCTAAAACTTCTGTTCCACTATTGGCATAAACTTTTATAATATTTCCAGACTTTTCAACTTTATGCCCAGCTTTTTTAACAGAATTATAAAAATTTGGTATATCACCTTTAAAGGTTCTTGCTAAATCAGCCAATTCATCCCCCGCGTTAGCCAATTTTTGTAAATCGTTTTTTATTGCATTTTTGTTTACATCAGATACGCTACTGGGTAAATCATCTATTACTGCAAGTGCATCATCGGCAGATTTTTTTAAGACTTGTGTTAATAAACCATCAGCACTTAAAGACGCTAATTCTAGTATTGTTAAAAAGGTTCTTACTTTATCGCATGTTGTTTTGTTATTGTTAGAGCTTTCATCTGGGCATATTTCGTCCTTTAATAAATCTACCATTATACCTAATGAGCCTGTAGTAACTTCTGCTGTTGCTAAAGTTACTTTTAACTGTTTTTGTAATTTACTTAAGTTTTTTAGATGCCTAAGTTTTCCCAAATTACCAATACCACTAACAGTACTTATAACATCAACTCCTAAAATTATACTAGACTCTAAATTTACCGTAGCATTTTTAGTGCTCATAGCCTGTACCATAAACATAGGTAGTAATGCGGTTTTTTTAATATTAAGGTCGGAGTCTATATTTTTATAATTTATTAAAATTACAGGATCGTAGATATTATAATCTTTTATATGTGTGGCTAAACTGTAATTAAAAGTGTCTGGGTTGTAATCGGCATCTGAGGAACTAGCATTATTATTGTAAAAGACATCAATAATTTCTCCATCCCATCTTAAAACATACCTACTGGAATAAAAACCTAAAACTTTGGTACTATTGTATGGAATTATTTCATATTGTGTTTGACTATAGCTAGAGTCGTTCCAATGGTTCTGTAGTAGTTTTATTAGTGCTGTAAAATTATCTTCGCCACCATAATCGTCTAACCTCTGCCAAAGTACTTCCAAAATAGTACTATTATTACTTAACTTATCTAACAAGCCTTTCATTAAATTTTCAGAAGAAGTTTTACCTAAAGCTTTTAAAATAGATAAAATAGCAACTTCTTCGTTTGTACCCCATTCGTCTATAGTACAATTTAGTAAAGACTTAAGCGCATTCCATAAGAGATCTTCCCCTTTTGCTTTAATATGAAAAGTAGGAGCTTCTGCAAAGTAAACATCTATATCATTACAATCGGTATTTTCTGTAATTGTAGCAGGAAGAAGTTTTTCGTCTAAATAACTTCTTATTTTCTTAGAAACGTTTGTTCTTTTAGTGGCGATAATTACAACTTCATCTAATATTATCTCGTTAATAGATGAATCATTTGATATAACATTTTTTAATTCGTTTTGGTTTTTAACATCATAATCTTTATTAGCTTCATCCTTTTCGTTTTGATTATAAGTTTTAGTTTCTTCTGAAATCTGAATAGTTTCTCCATTTATACCTAGAGTTTTACAAAATAGTTCAATTTCATCATGATGATCGAATTCAAATTGAAAAGCTAGTTTACCATTACTTTCTAGGTTTAAGCGGTAAACTATATCTGTAACACCTACCAGCCATGAAAACCTGTTTTTTCTGATTTTAAGTGTTTCTTTGTCTTTTTCAATTTTTATTGTTTCATAAGGAAGAGAAGGAGCAATTTTAATTCTAAAATTGAGTGTTTCTCCATCAATTACTATTTCTTTCGATCCTGTAATTAAACAGTCATTATAATTATAACATTTACCTCTAACTAATTCTTCCCATTCTAAACTACTTTCTCCTCCATTATAAGAATCTTTAATATGATTCATTAAATTTAAAACAATGTTCTCTATTGTTTTATAGTCATTTTCAGTAGTACTCTCTCCATCCTCATCACCTTGAAAAATATACAATTGCAACCCAGGCGCATGAATTTTTTGCCAATCCATGTGGGTAAAGGCTATTTTGTCTTCGCATCTTAAACCTTGTTGTTGTTCAAGAGGATCGCAATAATCCATTAATAAATTGGTAGTACCTTGGGTAATAGCATACTCAGTAAATGGGTGTTCTAAACCAAAAATACCATGCCCCAGCTCATGCGCTATGGTACGGCTTTTATTAGTTGGGTTAAACACAAAACCATATTGGCGTTTTAGCGGCATAAAGCCTTCAGTAGCGCTATCTGTAGTAGAAATGTCATCACCTAATACAAAGATGTAATACATTTGGTCTTGTAAGGTGCGTTGCGTTTTATAGTGGTTATAAATTGCACGTTCTTCTATGGTATAATTTGCTAAAGTATTACTATCGCCAATATTTAATTGTCCGTTAGGTTTTTCTACATCCCAAATACTTTGGTTTATGGTAAACGGGGTATCTATTGTTACATTAAATTGTACGCCAGCAGTATTGTAAATAGCATTTAACTCATCGGCTATAGCACTACCAACTGACCCACTGCCTACTGGAACTAAAGTTACATTTACTTGCTGTTGTGCCAAATGCCATATATTTACTTTACCAGCAATATTATACTTTGCTGTAGAGTCTACAGGTTTTACAGTGGCTAAAATTTCTTCTTTAGCAAATTTGAGACGTTTTTTTAAAGGGATCGTAGCAGTATTACCATTCCATGTAGCTGGTATATTAACCCCTTGTTTGGTTTTAAAAACAATATCATCAGAAGTTTTACCATTACTAAATGTGGCTTTAGCTGTTAAAAAATCTTCTGTATGATCTTTTATATCAGAAATTGCTTTATAAAGCACATTATAGTTACCCTCGTTTGCAATAGCTATAGTTTCGTATTTTTTTCTAAATTTTGTATCGGTAATACTTTGTCGTAACTGATCACTACTATAAAACCCTTCATTAGAAAATAATATAGATACATCTTTAGCTGTTATACTATTTACGTTACCATTGTTACTCGCTCCATTGGTATTATTAGATGTTGGTGCACCCCCTTCGGCTTCTTCTCCTAATGGTGTAACATTACCATCTTTATCTACTTCCCATTTTTTTTGCGGTTCACTTCCGTCTGTAACAATTGCAGGAGGCGTTATATTTAAAATTAAGGAATTTCCTTCTGCATTGGTAACAATAACATCTCCATTATCATCTACTCGAATTTCGTCAATTATAATATCAGTTTGTACTTCATCAAACTTTCCATCATCTCCAAAAAGAGTATCTGTTACATTGTCATATGCTTGATCTAAATCAATAATACTTTTCCAATCTGGGTCATATTCTGTTTCAACAAAACCAGATATTAGTTGATAATCTGTATTGATACCAATATTATTAAAGGTAACTTTAATTCTAGTGTATTTACCTATATTAACACTGCCTTCTGAAGCTTCATTTACTAAATCAACATATGTTTTTAATTTTTCTAAAAAAGGTATGGTAATGTATCCCCATCCTGAAAAACTACCACTACTCCCTGTAACTTCTCCTATGACTACAGGGAAATCATTTGCTTTAAATGTTTCTCCGGCTCCAATATTTTGCAAAGGACTTTGGTTGGTTATGTCTATCTCTGGTGGTATTCCACAATTATAATACGCTTCTTCGTCTTCCGTTGGTGTAGTAAATTCATGTATTTGAGAAAATGCAAAGCCTCCTTGAAATGTACATTCTCCACCCACTCTAAACTCATAGGTAACGCCAGCCTCTAAATTTTGAATGTTACTTTGTTGGTTGTAAGCATATAAACTAAACCAATCTTCAGCCCCATACCCTTTTTTACGGTATTGTATTTGGTAACGTAAATGGTCAGAAAATTGCCATGTTATTTCTACAGTTTGAGAGTCTTGCGCTTCAGATAATATAAAATTAGGTGTATCGCAGTTGCCTTCGTATTTAAAATGATTAATTTCACTATAACCATTATTTCTAAATACAGAGGTTTCGCTTATACCATCGCTCACTAAAGCTCGTACTTGCCAACCATAGGTTTTACCTTCTAAAAGTTGGGTATCCGCAGGGCCGTAGAGCAAGGTTGTTGCAAAGGTAGTGGTTTGGGCTAATGCTGGACTTGCTAAAAAAGCGGCTTGTGGGTCTATACTTGTGTCCCATAATTCTTTAATGGTAAACTCATATTGTACACCTGTAGCATTTAAATGACGCGGTGTCCAATTAAAAATAATGTTCTGCGGATTTTGTGCGGTTACCAAATCGCCACTATTTGGAGTGTTTAAGATTGGTGGATCGTTCAATATTAAATAGACAGAAAAACAGCTTTTACGAGATATTAGCTGTCCAGACAGGAAATCGTACACTTCAAAACAAAAATTGTAACGTCCATCTGGTAAGGCTTGGTTATATTGTTGTGGTGTAAGCCCTAAAAGATTATTAAGGTTAAAATATGATCGTAAATCAAGGTTTGATAATCGTTGGTTAATACCTCCGTCTAAAAAAATAGGAGTTGCTCCTGCAACAAAATCTAAGGTTTCTATGTTTAACCCTTGTCCTTCTATATACATTTTCAAACGTACCTGACGCCCTAGTTCCTGTGTATCAGTCAATAATAAATTAACAAACAGTTTTTCGGCAGAAGTGGTTTGATAATCAGATAATTTTAAACTATATGGTGGTACTAGCTGTGGGTTTACTTGTACTGGATAGGTTTGAGCGGTTGCTATTTGGGAGTATGCAGTTAGCAGTATGGCAATTAGTAGTTTTGCAGTTTGCAGCTTGCTGGTTTGTAATAGGCGGTTGGCAGTGGGCAGTTTTACAGTAGGCAGTAGGCAGTTTACTGTAGGTAGTAGGCAGTGTTCAGTAGGTAGTTGGTAGTAGGCATTAGGCTGTAAAATGTTGACTTTACGCAGGACTTTTTTTGATTTTTTACTAATCTTAGACTGCATGCTAAATACCGCACACTGCACAACCCATACTGCAAACTGCACACTGCATACTAAATACTGTAAACTGCCTACTGCAAACTGAATACTATTTTTAAATAACTTTTTCATTTATTGCTAAATTTTTCAGGATTTTGAATCATGTATCCAAGTAATTTTCCAATTTCTGTGGATTCTTTTATTAAATCGCTATGTATTGTTTGATTTATATATTTACAAGCTAATGCAAAATCTATCCAAACACTTGTTTCACTATTTTCCATATCAGCATCAGACAACTTAGCTATAAAATGTTTAGGATACAAACGTTTTCTATATCCTTCAGCAATATTTGCACAAACAGAACGAGAACTTCTTCTCATTTGATCTATAAGAGCATAGCGTTCTTCTTTTGGAAACGATTTTGATATTTCAAATATCTTCATCGCCAATTTAAATGCTTTCTGATATGCTTTTAAACTTTTAAAATCCATTTACTCTTTTTTTACTGCCTACTTTTTCACTGTTTCACTGCCTACTCTTTTACTGCCTACTCTTTTACTGCTTACTTTTTTACTGAGTACTGCCTACTGCTTTTACTGCTCTACTGGCATACTGCTTTACTACCTACTTCCCCTACTGCTTCATCACCTTAATATCAATTACTATATACGAATTATCACCGTCAACTACAAAATTTTTAATTTTAATTGCTCCTTTACGTCCATCTTGAGTTTCAAATAATACAATTCTTGGAACTATTGTATTATCAAAATCTTGTAAGCCTTCTGTGGTTTCAGTAATGGTTAATGCCTCTAAAAGTGTATCGTCTGTCATAGCATCAAATTCTGCTAGGCTCATAGAAGCGGGACAACCACAAGATTCTTGCAAATTAATAAACTTGGTATATGTTGCGTTTGGAATGGCATCAAAAGTGAGTGTTTGTACTTCGTCTGGAGATACAAATTTGTTAAAAGTGAAACTTTGATTCAATCCAAAAAAAGCAATATCAATAGCAGCACCATTATCTGCTGTTACATCTTCTTTTTTATAAACCTTACGCGTTGTTGTTGAAAAAAAAGTACCAATGGTATTATTGTTATGTGCTGTATTGATTCCTAGCTGTATGTCTTGAAATGTTCTAATATTAGTATTGACTACTACAGTTATATTTTGAGAAGTAGATAGTGTTTCTTTTCCGTTTGTAGCTTCTAATTCTAATGTATATGTTCCTGCTGAATTAAAAGTAACCGTTGGATTTTCTTCTGTACTCGTGCTAGGTGTTCCTCCAGTAAATGTCCATGTATAATCGGTTGCACTAATGCTGTTGTTTATCATAGTTAACGTAACTGGTGCTTGAAAGTCATCATCTTCAAAAGCAACTTCATAATCAAAAGCCGCAACCAAATGTGGTGCAACAGTAACGGTTTGCTCTGTTTGATACGTTTCCAATCCATTACTGACTTCTAAAGTAATAGTATGTTCACCGGGGTCGTTAAAGATAACATTGTTTGGATGTTGATTGGTTGATGAAGTAGGTGATCCATTTTGAAACGTCCAACTATAGTTATCTGCTCCAATAGTAGTATTGGTTAAAGCAACTTCCATAGGAGGAAAATTATCTACTAAAATTTCTTTAGTAAAACCAATAACAACTTCTGCATCAATAGAAATCGTAATTTCTTTTGAATCTGTGCTTTCATCTTGGTTTGAAGCATCTAAACGAATGGTATAATCTCCTGCTTCTGTATAGGTTATTGTTCCTGGATTTCTATCTGTAGAACTTGTTGGACTGGCTCCAGTAAATGCCCAATTATAAGTATCGGCACCTTCTGTAGTATTGGTAATTCTTACCTGAACTGGTACTGAATAATCGTTATCAACTACTTGAATCTCAAAATCAGTAATAACAGGTATCGCTTGTTCTCTACTTTCCGAACAGCTTATTATTAGTAGGCAGTATACAGTAAGCAGTAGGCAGTGGAAAGTGGGCAGTTTTCTCCAATAGGATTTCCATACTGTAAACTGCGTACTGTAAACTGTAAACTGTAGACTATAGACTAATTTTCTCATTCGATAATAATTTTACGAATTTCATTTCCTTTTGCGGTTTCTAATAATAAGAAATAAATACCAGTTGATAAACTGACATTATATTTTAAATTATACTCACTAGCACTATGCGCATATCTATCATCTAAAGGTACATTGGAAACTAAACTAAACAAGCGTAAGGAAATTGAAGCTTCTTCTAGTAATGTAATATTTACTTCAAACTCGCCTGTAGTTGGATTTGGATAGGTAACAAAATCGATAATAAAAGGTGTATCTGCATCACCAATGTCTGGTAAATCTCTAGCTTCTTCTACAATAACTGGTTTTGTATAATCTTGAAAACAATTACCTTGAAAAGAGCGTAAAGTAATTTCATAAGCGCCTGGAATATCAAAACGTAGTGTTATGGTTTCATTATTCTCTTCAATTATTTGTGCCTCATTTGGTAAAATCCATTGTACATTGGTACTTATTGGATTACTGGTATTGATTAGAAGAATATCTTCTTCAGCAAAAGCCTGTGTTGTAATTAAAAACTGGGAGTTTATACCTACATTAGATTGTACTATTTCTATACTATCTGTACCTGTACAACCCAAAACAGTTGTTACTGTTGCAGTATAAATACCTGCTTCAGTTAAAGAAATAGAAGGAGAACTACTTGTAAAACCGTTATTTGATGTCCATAGATAGGTTGCGTTAGGATCATCGATACTAATATCTAAATCATGAGATTGTCCATTACATAAAGTTCTGTCTTCTCCTAAATCTAATGTAATAACTTCAGGGTTCTCAATAGTTAAGTTTAATATAACTTCACACTCTTGTTGATCCACAACACTTACCCTATAATCACCTGGACAAATGTTGCTAATAGAGTTTGTTGTATCTCCTGTTTCCCAATTGATAGTATATGGTGCAACACCTCCTGTAATATTTAAATCTATAACTCCTTCGCAAGCATCTGCACAATTAACTTGAGTTATATTGGCATCAACATTTAAAACTTCGGGAACATCTACATTATAAGTTTCAATAATTTCACATCCAAACGCATCTGTTATAATTACCAAATAATTACCAGGTTTTACGTTTACAATTTCTGAAGTGTTATCACCAGTATTCCAACTATAAGAATAAGGTGGTGTCCCGCCTGAAACTTGTGTACTTATCGTCCAGTCATTATCTGTACCACAATTTATATAGTTTCCATCTAAAGTAGCTATTAACACCTCTGGCTGGGTTAATTCAAAGGCATTACTTTGAGCGGTATTTCCATTTTGATCTTCTACAATCACAAAATAGGTTCCTGCCACTAAGTCTTCTAAAATAACATTTGTACCTAAAGGTGTTGTATTTCCTTGTTCAAACCAATTATATAAGTATGAACTTCCACTTGTAAACGGAACACCACCGGTTACTGAAGCTATTATACTACCATCTTGATCTCCGTTACAAAGAATAATATTTTGAGTATCTACCGTAACTTCTAATAAATCAGGTTCTGTTATAGTATATGTATCTGCAATTGTACATCCTTGAGCATCTGTAATATCAACTGTATATGTACCTGCCGGTATATTAGAAAGTATATCTGTTGTAGAAGATTGTTGAACCCCATTAGCATCTCTCCAAGAAATGGCATAAGGTAATGTTCCTCCTATTATTGATACTTCAACAGATCCGTTTGATAAGCCAAAACCTGTTGCATCATTTACAGTGTTAGTTTCTATTTCTAGAAGGTTGGGTTGGGTAATAGTAATGGCTATAGTTTGTATATTTCCATTTATTTCAAAATTACATTGATTGGAATCTCGGACTTGTAATTCATAATTTCCACTGATTAAATTTTCAATAAGAATTGAGTTTTCTGTAAAAGATAACCAATTACTATATGAGTTTGAATTTAAACGCATGCGATATTCAAACACATTTGTTCCCCCAGTAGCCTGTAATAAAATAGTACCATTATCTTCTTGATAACATGATACGTTTTGAGAGGTAGAGGTAACTTGAACAATGTCTGGTTGTGTAATAGTTAATATTGAACTTTGTTCTTGTATACCATCAGCATTACTTACAATTACATAATAAGACCCCACAGGAATATTTGATAGAAAATCACTGTCTGTACCAACTATCATATTAGTATCTGCATTATACCAAGTATATTGATTTCCTCCTGAACCTCCAATACTATTTGCCATTAATTGACCATCGCTTCCTCCAAAACAACTAATTTCTTGAGTTTGTTCAATATCTGTAATTAACTCACCAGGGTTTGCTAGATTATAGGTTTCTTCATGTACACACCCAATATTATCAGTTATAATTATGGTATAGGTTTCTGGTTCTAGATTATTAAGAACATTAGTATTTGAAGTACTGTTTGTTGTTTCATTTACTAATACTCCTGAACTATTATACCATTGATATGTAAATGGAGCTTCTCCTCCTGTAACTTCTATAGAGATACTTCCATCTAAGTTATTTCCTGTTGGTCTCATTAATGATACACTTGAAATATCATATAATACGGGTTGCGTAATTGTATATGTTTCTGAAATAGTACAATTATTTTCATCAATAATTGTAACAGTATATTCTCCTGAGCTTAGTTCATTAATATCTTGGGTAGTAGCTGCATTACTCCAACTATAAGTATAAGTTCCTGTACCTCCATTTACAGTAATATCTATTGCTCCAGTTTGTTCTCCATAACATAAAACGTTTGTTTCTATAGTATTGGTAATTTCTAATTCATCTGGTTCTGTTAAATCAAATTCATCTTGTACTGTTATACCATTACTATCGGTAACAATTACATAATAATTTCCTGCAAAAGCATCTGATAATGTGGCTGAATCACTTAAAGGAGTAAAGTTGCTATCATACCATTGATAGTTGTAAGATTCATTATTTAATAATAAACCTCCATAAGCTTCAGCTATTAACGTTCCTGTTTCCCCTTTACAGTTAATAGGGTCATTTGTTATAGAAACTTCTAATAATGGTGGTTGTTCAACAGTAAATTGTTGTTCTAAAATACAATTATTTGCATCTGTAACTCTAACTGAATAGTTTCCTACCTCTATATTGTTTAATGTATTAGTAGTTTCTGTTAGTTCTGTATTTGAGCTATTAAACCAAGTATAACTATACCCGGGTGTACCTTCTTGCATAGTAATTGAAATACTTCCGTTTGATAAGCCAAAACCTAAAGGTGCTGTTATTATTGTATTTGAAATTTGTAATTGAGCGTTTGGTTGTGTAATTATATAAGTTTCTGTAACACTACAATTATTATCATCTGTAATAGTTACACTATAAGTTCCTGAAGATAAGCCAGAAATATCTTCAGTAGTTGCTCCATTACTCCAAATATATTTGTAAGCATTTGCAATAGTGCCACCATTTACAGTAATATCAATTGCTCCTGTTTGTTCGCCAAAGCATAAAACATGAGTTATTGTATTATTAACCGTTAATTGGTCTGGTTGATTTATAGTAATAGTATCTGAAGCTTCATTACCATTTGCATCGGTTATAGTTACCCCATAAGTACCAGCCATAATATTTGCTAGTTCCTTATTGGTCCCTATAGATACAGAGGTATCATTCATATTGTACCATAGGTAAGAGTAGTCTAATACGCCTCCTGTTGTATTAGCTTTAATAGTTGCTAAAGAATCATTAAAACATAAATTTAATAAGGTTTGTTCAATTTCTACCACTAATTTATCTGGCTGTGTAACTTCAAAGACTTGAGTAAGTTTACACAAATTGTTATCTGTAATTGTTACTTGATAATTACCAATAGCTAATCCTGTTACTTCAGAACTTGTTGAAAGCTCTGTAGTTGTTCCTACTTTTACCCAAGAGTAAGTATATGGTGCGGTTCCACCTAGAACAGAAACTTCAATTTTACCATCGTTTGTTTCAAATCCACTTAAAGGTGTTACTGTTGAATTGTCTATACTTAACGGAGCTAATGGTTGATTTACTATAATATCATTTTGAACAATTTCACAACCATTATCATCTGTAATAGTAACGCTATACGTTCCAGAAGGTAAGCCTGATATGTCTTGAGTCATTACCCCTCCATAGTTCCAAAAATAAGTATAAGGAGCAGTTCCTCCATTTACAGTAATATCAATTGCTCCAGTGCTATCTCCATTACATAAAACATGTGTAATGTTAATTGGCGCAACACTTAATACTTCTGGTGCAATTAAATCTTTATTGCCTGTTATAGAAATAAGATTGGCGTCGGTTACTTTTACTTGATACTTGCCTTCTGGTAGGTTAGAAATTTGTTGGTCAGTTAAATTTAAAGAAGTACTTGTACCGTCTTCTTCAATTATAAACCATTCATAAGTGTAAGGTGCAATTCCACCAGAAACATTAGCCTTTAAAGCTCCGTTGCTATCTCCAAAACAAGAAATAGAATTTGTTTCATCTATTTTATCAATCTTTAATAATGCTGGTTCTACTAATGTAATAGTTTCATTTACAGTACATCCTGAATTACCTGTTGTTGAATTAAAGTTTGCATCTTTAACGGTAACAGTATACGTACCTCCACCAATTCCAGAAATATCTTCTGTAGTTCCAACAATATTATTTAAACTATCTTTCCATTCATAAGTATAAGGACTACTACCACCTATTATTGTAATGTTTATGCTACCATCTGTAGATTGAAATACTGTAGGGTTTGTTTTTGAATCTAACGTTAATTGGAGTGTATTACTAGGCTCTGTTATTGTAACCCCTTGTGTTATAACACAGTTTCTACTATCTCTTACTTCTAAATGATAAGTGCCAGCAATTAGATTACTAATATTTTGATTTGTAGAAATTTCAGAGCCGCTACTATCAGTCCAACTAAATGTATAATTTGGTGTTCCGCCAGATACAGAGACAATAATACTACCGCTTGCTTCACCTTTACATAGTACATCTTGTCTTGTTAAAGAAGAAAAACTTAATTGACTAGGTTCTAAAAGGGTGATTGTATCTTCTGCTTGATTTCCATTATCATCTGTAATTACAACTTTATAATTACCTTTTTCAAGACTTGTGATTGAATTTGAATTACCAACTGTACTTGTAAAAACACCTCCAGTTTCTTTAAACCATTGGTATGTGTAACCAACATTTAAAATTTGTGCACCACCAGATCCCGTGGCAGTTACTTTACCGTTTGAAGCATTAAAACAAGAGATTTCATTTGTAATTTCAAGCTCTACAGTTAAAGGTAAAGGCTCCGTAATTGTATATATTTTAACAATTTCACATCCATTATTATCTCTTATGGTTACTGTATAAACCCCTTTAGAAAGATTAGATAAATCTTGATTAGTAGAAAAAGTACCATTAACACCATCTTTTACCCATTGGTATGAATATGGCTGTGTACCTCCCGAAACCGTAATAGCAATAGCGCCATCATTACCACTATTACTAGATACATTTTGAGAGTTATCCGTAGTTATTGAAAGTGCATTCTGAGGCTCTGTTATTGTTATCCCTGATGTGTTTAATATACATCCATTTCCATCTTTTATATTTAAAGAATAAACCCCTGAATTTAGACCAGAAATATCTTGTGCGGTTGCTCCATTACTCCACAAATAATCATACGGAGGAGTACCTCCACTAACTGTAATATCAATTGCTCCCGAAGCTTCCCCTTTGCACAATGCATTTGTTTTAGAACTAGAAAATGCTAATTGGGTAGGTTCAGTTATAAGTTTAGAAGATTCTTTAGTAATACCGTTACCATCATTATCTATTACTTCTACTTTATAAAGCCCAGCACTTAAATTAGAAATAGTTTGTGTGGTTGGGGTAAGTAAAGTACTATTTCCATTCAATATTTTATACCATTTATACTTATAAGGACTTATACCACCATCCGGATTTGCAGTTAAAATACTTGTACCTCCATTACATCTTATTTGATTTATAGCTTCTTGACTTATAGATACAGTTAACTCATCTGGCTGAGTTAATGTATAACTATTTTGAATACTACAACCCGCATTATTAGAAGAATTTGAAGATCCGTAT
This sequence comes from uncultured Polaribacter sp., assembly GCF_947500975.1. GTDB lineage: Bacteria > Bacteroidota > Bacteroidia > Flavobacteriales > Flavobacteriaceae > Polaribacter. The sequence continues at coordinate 11,814 of NZ_CANMUE010000002.1, read as the reverse complement.
GCATTATCAAATACGGTAACTGTATAAGCGCCATCACCAATAGTATCTAAAGTAGTTCTATAACCCGAACCATAAACTTCTGCTTCAGTTGTTGTTAATAGTGTATTAGAACTATTTCTCCATTCTACCGTATAACTATCATCACTAGCTGCAGTACCACCATCTATTTGAATTGTAATAGAACCATCTACACCTGCAAAAGCTGATGGGTTATTTTTATTAATTAGTGTTAAAGTTAAAGCTTCAGGCTCTGTAATTTCAATTGTAATTACTTTATCTGTTTGCGCTTTAACTAAAAAAGATATAGCAAAAAAGCATATAAAAAGTATTCTTTTTCTCATAATTTTATTCTTTTTCCGTACAACCATTTGCATCTTGTACTTTTATTTTTTTGGTTCCTTTTGGTAGCCCTGTTATACTGTGTGTATTTGCTGCAGAAAAAGGCAACCAAATATTAGTATTATTCAACTCATATTTAAAACCACCTACACCTCCTGAAGCATTTAGTTGTATAACTCCATCACTTCCTCCATTACAATACACATCATTTAATTTTGTGGCAGAAAATGTTATTGGTAATGGATTATCAATGGTAAACTGCCTAGAGGTTTCTAAACTAGAAAATGTACTCCCTGTTTTTGTTTGGTATTTTACTAAATAGTTTCCAGAAGCTTGTGAAATAGGCCAATTATAGGTATTTCCAGCACCTAAAGAGGTTACTTCTCCTGGATCAGTTTGATCAATTAATATTTGACTTACCCCTTCTATTTTCCACAATGTCATTATCAATTCCTCTCCTGCATTAAGTGCTCTATCAAAAGTTGTTGTAAAACCACCATCACTGCTATAGGAACATTGGGTGTCAGTTGGAGTGAACGATAGAATTTTCGGAGAGCAGGTTTCAATATTTATAATTACAATATCAGATTCTAGTATTTCAGATGAAGAATTGTATTGATATTTATATTTTAATTTTATTGCATTTGAACCTGTTCTTGATAAATAATCGTTTCCAATTATATCTTCTACAGAATATTTTAGAGGATAATAATTACTATAATTTTCTAACTGCTCCCAATTATTATTATCATTAAAAAAATACCATGTTAATCCATTTATAAATTCTGAATCTTCTATGTCAGAATAAATTATTTCGTTTGGGCAAATATTGCTATCATTAGGAGTCTCAATAATAGGGCTTATTGTGGCATCAATAAACGTACGAACACCATTAGGGTGATTAATTGTTTTAGAATCATAGTCATGAAAATTTCCATGATTAAAAAGTAAATCATTATAAAAAACATCACTATATCCACTATTACAAAAATCAAAACCAGATACTCCTCCAACATCATTAATATAATTTATTTCTATTCTATAAGGTCTTTCGCTTAAAGTAATTATTTCAGAAGAAAAAGAATCTACATTATTATTTTCTTTTACATCATAATATTCTACTTCTAAAGTATTAATTTCAATATCTGCTTCATTATAAATAATTACATATACAAATTCACCGTCATCTGTTTCGTTTGGGTAATGCCCACAAGTATCATTACTATAATCTATACTAAAGCTAAATTTAAGATTATATTGAACTTGTCCTTGCATTTTACAAAGAGTAAAAAAAGTTAATAAAAAAAACATTCCTTTCCTCATAATTTTATTCCTTTTCCGTACAACCATTTGCATCTTGTACTTTTATTTTTTTAGTCCCTTTTGGTAGCCCAGAAATAGTATGAAATATTGATAAACTACTTGTACCTATACCAGTATTGGTAAATGGAATTCCTGTTATTGCCTCATTTAAAAAATATTTATAATTACCTATACCACCTTTTACTTCTAATTCAATTTTAGCATCACTTCCTCCATTACAAAACACATCATTTAATTTTGTGGCAGAAAATGTTACTGGTAATGGGTTGTCAATTGTAAAACCATCTTCTGTACCTTCTAGACTACTCCAAACTGGGTTAGCTTCAGAAACATTTAATGTTTGATATCTAACTTTATAATTACCTGCTAAAATTGGTGTATCACTTGGCCAATTATAAGTATAGGTGTCATTTCCGTTATCTATTAAAGTTTCTGTTACTTTTTGAGTTAGCAAATTGTATTCACCAGATATAAATTCATTTTCAAAAAATAAACTTGCTACTAACTTTTCATTTGTATTTAAATTTCTGTCTAAAATCATACTAAAACTACCATCATCTGTGTAAGAGCAACTTGTGCTTGTTGGTGTAAATGATAGGAGTTCTGGGGAGCAGGTTTCAATATTTACAATTATAGTTTCAGATTCTAGTATTTCAGATGAAGAATTGTATTGATATTTATATTTTAATTTTATTGCATTTGAACCTGTTCTTGATAAATAATCGTTTCCAATTATATCTTCTACAGAATATTTTAGAGGATAATAATTACTATAATTTTCTAACTGCTCCCAATTATTATTATCATTAAAAAAATACCATGTTAATCCATTTACAATCTCAGGAGTTCCACTTGTATAAATTAATTCATCAGGACAAATATTGCCTCCATCGGGTTGAGGGTTACTCAACACGGGGCTTATTGTAGCATCTAAAGTAGTTCGTATAGGTTCACTAGTACTGGTATTTTGATAATCATAGTCATGAAAACCTCCATGATTAAACACCAAGTTTTCACAAAAAATATTAGAACCATTGCAATCGTAAGAACAAGAAGTACCAGGATTATAATAAGCAGTTATTTTATAAGGTCTTTCATCTAATGTAATTATTTCAGAAGAATAAGAATATATTTCTATAGAATTACTATTTTCTAAATCATCATGAGCTATGTTCGTAATACTTTTAATCAATTGATTATTTTGATTATAAATATTAACATCTATATATTCTCCGTCTTGAGTCTCAAGTACACAAGCATTATCATATTCAATACTAAAGTTAAATTGTAAATAATATTGTTGCGATTGTACTTTAAAAAAAATAAACAAAAAAACTAAAAATAATACTTTTTTCATTTTCTTAATATTTAACTTTAAACTTTGCAATTTCACTAGCACTACCATCTTTAAAAATAGCTCGTATCATATATACATATTCATTATTAGGTTTTACTTTATCATCTACAATACGTTTTGTTATTGGTAAAACATTTCTCAATAATGATACTGGTTTGTTATTTATCCCCTTATAAATAGATAAATGAGCAACATTATCTTCTTTATAGGTTTTCCAATAAAGTTCTATATAACCATTTTTTTTATCAATATAAGCATCTAAACCCTCTACTGATGGCAACATACTAGTTTTTGGTATTACTACTGTTAGAGGTGGTGCAGGGTCAGATTCTAATTCGCTATCATCTATCGCTATAATGGTATAACTATATTGTTTGGTTTCTTCTACACTTTCATCTGTCCAGTTGGTAGTAGGCAGTAACTCTGTTGGCAGTTCTTCAGTAGGTAGTGAGGTAGTGGGCTGCGTACTGCTTACTGAATTCTGCTTACTGCCGACTGCCAACTGCTTACTATCCACTGTATAGACTAACTTCCAATCTAAACTATCTTTTTCTTTTCTATAGATTTCGTGTTTTACAACATCTTCACTAGAACTATTTGCCCAAGTAAAGTTTACATTACCTTTATTAATAGTATACGATTTAAAAACAGGTTGTGTTGGTTTTATAAAATCCGGTTTTTTTACTTCTAGGATTTCTGAAGGCTCAGACATATTAAAACGCATATCTACTGCAATTAATTTATAATATACTTTAGAGTTTAAGTTTTTTACCGATATACTATCATAATACACTTCTCCACGATGTGGTGAAACGGTAATCTGAGAATATTCTTCCGTTTTATTATTTCCTCTAAATACACGATAACCTAGCATGTCTTCTTCTTTATTAGCATCCCATTTTAAGGTTACAATACCCAAACTATCAATTTCTCCTTTAAAACCTATTGGTTTTACTGGGGGTACAGAATCCACAGGTTGAATAAGTGCTGGAAACGATGTACGGCTACTTCCATTTTTTCCAATAGCTGTAATAGTCATATAATTGGTAGGTTGTAAACTATCGTATTGTATTTTACGGGCTTCAGGAGGGATATTTTTTAAGATTACCTTATACTTACCATTTGCTTTATCACTTCGGTTTAATTGAAATTCTTTAATATGTTGGTTACCTTCTTCTAAAAACTCCCATTCTAAAATGATGCTTTTATCATCTAAATAATTTTTAGTGGTAATTCTAGGTACATAGGCTAAAATTTTTTCTCCTTTACCTGATACCGTTTCTGAGACAGGACTTAATTCTCCAAAAGGAGTTTTTCCTAGAATACGATAATGATATTTTTTCCCGTTACTTATAGAATCAATATAAAACATTCGCTTAGGGTCTGTTTTATTACTATTATTTAAACTAGTTAATGGTAAATCATTTAAGCGATTAAAATTTGTTCCATCTTCCGAACGCTCAATAAAATAACTATTATAGGTTTTATTATGGATAGCATAATTCCAACTCAACATAGTTTTACTGTCTAAAAAAACACCTGCCAAATCTAAAGGCTTAGGTAATGCTTCATAATCTTGTAAACCTATAAAAACACCACCGTCTTCAATTTTTAGTTCACTTTCGGGTACTAAGGATGCTATTTTATATACATATTTTTCACTAGCAAGTACAGTATCGTCAATAAAACCCAAACCTGCCATTTGAGCTGTTGTATAATCTTGATCAGCAGCATATAATCCCCAAGTAAAACGCTGTTCTTGTTCTTCTGCTAGGTTAATTATTGCTGAAAGTTCATCTACACCTTCCACATCAAAACTATCTCCATATAAAGACTGTGCCATTATTGCTGCATTGTTATTTTCTTCAATTAAAAGCATCCACTCTTCTAAAGGTTTGGGTTTAAAAACACCAATACTTTTTTCTACTGGTTGGGGTAAAGTTTTTTTATTTCTACTTATAGTATAGCGCTTAACATTGTAACCATAAGTATTTAATTTTCGCCATGCTTTTGCATTCGTTACCGCCCAACGAAGCATAATTTTACCATCTTGTTGTGGACGAGCCATTACTACAATTTGAGAATTTTTAACTGCTAATGTATCTTGCTCTTGTGCTTTTGCCAGTTGGCAGTATATCAGTAAGCAGTAGACTGTAAGCAGAAACTTTAAATACTTACTGCTGTCTGCTTTATACTGCAAACTATTTACTAAAAACTGTATACTATTAAACTTTCTCATTAAAACGGATTATTATAATTAAATATAGCAGAACTCCCTTTAATATCTCCAGGCAAAATATATTGCATTTTTACTTTGTAATTACCTGTTTTTATTGATGGAAATACACCATTAATAATATAGTTGTACTGTTGAATTTGGCTCTGATATTGTGATGTATTGTTTAAATACGCATTAACAACTTTATATTGAATATCAATAAAATCTTGTTTGTAATGATATGGCAGATAGTAACGATATGGGATACGTGTATCTAATAGAGAAAAAGATGAATTATTTTCTAAATAACTAGGATACCATGTCAAAATATTTATCCCTTTTTTAGGAGGTATTCCTAATTCTGTTACATCTCTATCCACTGTAAATTGAGGTTGCAATGGATATCCTTGATAAATTAATTGATAAATACTATTAGTATAATATGCGTCATCTAAAACAGCTTCAGTTTCTACTAATGCTTTATAATTGGTACTGTCATCTCCGTTTAGTTCTAAAAGACTAAAACGTTCTGATGATTGTACATCTGTTTGTATAGTATGTACATCAGAATAAATAGGCTCTAAGTAGTGTTGTGTAGCTTGTTTTGCTTGAATTTTTTCTGCAAAGGTATTATGAGCACTTGTTTTAAAATTATAAACTAATATTTCTACATCTTCAGCCTCACGAACTACTGTTTCTGCTTCTCTGTTTCTGACTTCAATTGTTGTTCCATCTTGACCTGTATTTTGAGAGGTATAAGTATCTTCTTCATTTGAATTAGTATCATCTTGATTAGGAGAAGTACTTACTATACGTAATGTATATTCTTTTTGATTTTCAAAAGTTGGAAAATCAAAATTAACAAGTCTCTGACTTTGACTATAAGATACATTTGCACCGTTTTCTATACCTAAATCACTTTCAAATTGAATAGTTTGAGTCCAATCAGTTTCTGGAGTAAATAAATAAGGTTGCCCTCTAACTAATTTCACATAACCAGATGATCGTTCATTTTGATAAAAATAATCTTGGTCAATTACTGGATAAGAATATACTATATTAGTAAGCGGAATATAATCTGGTGCTTCCCCTGTAGTAAAATTACGTTCTTCTATCTCTACAGCTGGCTTCCCATTTTGGGTCAGCGTCACCCAATAACCACCTTGTAACTCTTGGAAATTTACTTTCACTTTAATATTTAAAGAAGTATTAGGTGGTAAAATATCTGAAGAAACAAAATTTACTACATCATTATTTTCATTCCATTGTAAATCACCTTCAATAGGCACACCTTCTTTGGTTATAGTGTATTCTTCTAATAATATACGGTAGGTTTTTACACCTTTATCATCTTCTAAATCAAAAGGATGATTAATTCGCATATTAAATACCGCTTGTGGTACAGTAAATACATCAACATCATTTGTTCCATCATCTGGTTTAACGTCTGAAATTACTTTAAGTCCACCTAATGGAGCTCCTCCTACAATTTCACATTCTTCTCCCAATTCTATTTTAAAACGAAAACGCCCTTTAACTAAGCCTCCTAAAAGATTAAAATGCCCACCTACATAACCTCTAAACCAAGCTGGATTAGGAAGTTTAGCTTGTAACAACACTGCTGCTCCTGCTTTAATTATTGGTATTTTTTTTCGTATAAAAAGTAACTTCACTTTAATTCCTAATTCTCCTTGTAAATACGCATAAGCTTGCCCATTGGCATACCAACCATCAATTCCAATAGCGCCACTTCCTTCACAGGCTGTTTCTCCATAATCTTTTACCATAATATCAAAACCTAAACCAGCTTGAAAACGAGCATAGAAGACTAAAAAAGTCATATCACCTGTATCTACACTTAAATCTGCACCAAAAGCAAAACCACGTCCATCACCTAACGCGTTTAAATCTCGCATATAATCTAACGTTTCTAATTGCACTCCTAATATATCAGCAACAATATCAGGTGGCGGAGGACTTCCAGGTATATTATCTCCTATCATTAAATAAGTAGTAGCTTGTACATTAAAACTTCCTATTCCTAATTTAAGACCTATTCTATCTTGAGGAGTTCCTAAATGAAGATACCATTCGCTTGGTGCAATATGAAAAACTGCCCATCCTGCTCTTCCCTGAGGACCAACACCTTTAAAGAAACCTCCAGGTGTATTTACAAAAGTTTCCATTTCTGCATGGAATGTATCATTTTGAAAGTCCATTTCCATCGAGAAATGAGCGTCGATACCCACATCAAAAGTAAGTCCATCTTGAGGAAAAGCAACTTTACTGTAATCCACTAAATTGGACTCTTTAAGACTATTTATAGCTTCATTATTTTCTCCTAAACTATTAATCTTATCTTCCAGTTTAGTCAGTTTTTCTTTAAATTTATCTCCAAATTTAAAATCTACAACTTTCATCATATGTCCCTCTCCAAAAAATAGCACTCTATTTAATCCTCCACTTGTATTAAAAGCCATCTCGAACCCTACTTTACCATTAAAAGCTTTTTCATTAGCTAATGCGAAACCTAATAATGCTCTAAAACCTAAACCTGCTTGAACATCTGGGTAATAATTTACACCTGAAGGTGGCCCAGGAGTAGTCACCGGTTTTCCATCATATATTTGCATAGGAGGGTTGGGTGCTTTTGACATATGATAATATGCACCACCACCAAAACCATTAACTTTTAATGTTGGGCCAATTTTTACATTTTTTTCAGATAAATTTGCATATGCATCTACATACCAATATCTAAAATCTGTTTTACCAAACCAAGCAGAAGCTTCTACACTAATTCCATTAAAAGTAGCGCCCAATTCGCCATAAAAACCATCTCCATAAACAGGGTCATCATCTTTGATATCTACAAAGCCATTAATTTGAATAGAACCTAAATCAGCACCAATAGCAATGCGACTCATATCAATACGATCGTATTGCCATCGCTGTAGTTCATCATTCTCATTAAATTTTCCTACAATGGATAGTGATGTTTCACCTGAAAAACCACTTTCCATTAAATTAATATCAATGTCAAAATGTAATGCTGCTATATTATCGTTTGCAGTAACTCCAATTTCTGAAATTGTTACTGGGAAATTAGCAAATTTAACTTCGCCGTTATAGCCCATATAATCGACTTGAAAATAAGGAGATTCTGTTTGCAATTGTAAGTTTTGAAAGGTTATGCCTTTAAAGTCTATTGTTGCCTTATCTGGATTGGTAGTGCTATTACTTCCCTTAATAGCTAAATTTCCATGCAAAACTGCTTTTGGTCTAAATTTATTTTCTGAAACCCGAAGTTCTATATAAGAATTTGGTGTTAAAGTAGCTTTTGCTTTAAACACACTAAAAGACAAGGAATCCTGTGTCGCTACAGTAAGTAGATAATCATCATTTACGGGATCAATAATAGCTTTATAAGCTAATGTTTTTCTTTTTACAGCTGTAGAATCTGTACTTTCAGATTGTGTAATTTCATTTGATATAGGTAATACTATTTTCCCATCAAAACCAGCTCCTATTAAATTATTAGTTACAAATTTAGCTTCAATATGATCTACAGAAAATTGCCATTTAGATGCATCTCCTTCTGTAATAGGTAAAATATGATCTACAGAGAACTCCCCAGAAACCCCCATACCATCTATAAGCAAATGAGAAGCTTTAAATACAACTCGCTCTTCACTTTTTCTTTTTTTAAATTGTTTTGGCAATACAACGGTTAACGTTTTTACATATACCCCTCTCCATAATTCTTTATTACCTGGAACTAAATATTGATCGTATCCATCAGGAAAATCTACATTTGGAGAATTTCGTACATCACTAAAATCAAAGACTGCTGTATTAAGTTCAAAAATAAGTCCTGCTTTTCCACTACCGTCAGTACTATTTTCTTTTGTTAATTGAAATGGAGGTAAACTAACCTCTACCAAAATATCATTCCAATCACTTACAATGGTTTGAAAATATCCTGTGACTTTATCATCTAATTTTCCATTTTTTTTATGCCCTTCAGGTACTACAGTGTAATTACTATCTACTGGCTCCAACATGCTTCTAGGAAATAACACATCTGCAGTAATACCTAACTCTTTAAAACCACCACAATCAACAGTTACATAAGTTAAATCTGCTACATTACCTGTTTGCATATCAAACCCACCCTTGAGTACCACCATAGAATTACCGCCATTTATTGGGATTGGTACATCTCCTAAAAGAACCAAGTTTGCATCACCATAAATACCCCCTTTATGAGATAGTTTGATATTGTTAGCGCCAAAAAACAATTGCTTTTGATTGCCTTGCGCATCTAATTGTGGAATAATAATCCTTACAAAGGCAGTTACTTCTGTATATTCTGGAGTAATACGGGCTTGACTAATACCCAATGTATAAGTGATATTACCAATATCTTTTTTAACACCAATAGGTAGTGTTACCAAATCGTCTGGAGAGACTAAATCAACATAGTTTTGTGAAGTATCTAAATCATCCATTACAGCTTTTGCCATAAGGATTTTATTATTAGCAATACTATCTAATGGAAAATTTTCGGAAATATAAGTTTGATTAAACTCACTCGTACTAGTTTGATACTGTATTATATTAGTATTTACAATCTTATCAAACTCTTCAAAGGATTTAGTTTTAACTTTATTCTTTAAAATTATTGAATCTTTTTTTTCAATAAAATCATTATTATTTAAACCAACATTAGCAAATAACTTGAATACACTTAAAAAGAAAACAATAAAAAAAGCAGTTTTTTTCCTCATAACATTTTATTATAACATAGTTATGGGGAAACTCTAAAACTAAAATAACATTTTTAACAAAATAAAGTAAATGTTACTTATTTTGATCTAAGATAGTAAAAAAATAAGATAATAAACAAAACATTGTTTTTAAAAATATCAACATACATCTAAAAGATAAATTAACTTTAAACATGAAGTGATACAGAATGGCGTAACTGGTTATCAGAAAACCATAACTTATCAAAAGGCATATATCTTATTTTCTACAAGGTTGAAAATAAAGAGGCTTCTATGCGCTGGGAAGAAGCTGTAAAAGTTGCTCTTTGTTTTGGGTGGATAGATGCTACAGTTAAAAGTCTTGAAAACGGAAAACGAAGACAATATTTTTGCCCTAGAAACACAAAAAGTGTATGGAGCGCATTAAATAAAAAATACATAAAAGAATTAACCGCAAATAATTTAATGCATAAAAGTGGTTTAGAAATTATTAAAATTGGCAAGCAAAATGGTTCTTGGACAGCTTTAGATAACGTTGAAAAAGGAATTATTCCTGAAGAACTACAAATTGAATTCGATAAAAATAAAACTGCTTTTGAAAACTTCAAAAACTTTGCGCCAAGTTATAGAAAAAGTTATTTGTATTGGTTGAATCAAGCAAAAAGAGAAACCACAAGAAAAAACCGAGTTACAGAAATAATTCGGCTTTGTAATGAAAATATAAAGTCTAGAAATACTTGGTAATTAATTACAATCCACTCATAAGGTACTAAACCAAAAAGTGTGTAAGTAAAGTTATTCTGTAATTTTTCTAGGGCAATCTTAAAATTGCTCCATGAGGAAAAATTACGGAAATAACTTTACGATTAAATAACCCGCTGCGCAAAGTCTCCTGACTTTGAGTTATCTAATTTTCCACTTCTATTCTCCCGCTGCGCAAAGTCTCCTGACTTTGAGCCATATAATTTCCAACCTCTATTCTCTTTTAAATTCATATTTTAATACTGATTGTATTTTGTTATTGATGACTTTTTTAAAACATCAATAACAGGATTATCAACAATTTCAATAGTAACTAAACCTTTATTATTTACATAGTTACTTGCACTAGAATATCTATAATGCGAAGCCTTTTCTACAATTGCAGCACGTACTGGGTTTAAATGAATATAATCTAACTTAGACCATATAAATTTATTTGAGTATATCTCTTCGGCATGGTTGCCATATTGCCAAAACTGATAGTTTTTATTTCTACTATGTGTTTTTGTAGCTTTTTTAAAACATTCTAACATCCATTCTCTTCTGCTTTCAGACTCATTTAGTATTTTATCTAAAATTGTTTTAGCCGTAAATTTTTTAAAATCTCGTACTAAATCTGATAATTTACCTTCTTTACTTTGTATAATTAAATGTATATGATTGCTCATTATAACATAAGCGTAAACTAACATTCCTTTATTTTTAACACAATAATCTAAACACTCTATTACTACATCTTTATAAGTTTTGCGCGTAAACACATCTACCCAGTCTACTACTGTGCACGTAATAAAATGTATTTTTTCTTGGTCTCTTATAATGTAGCCTTCTTTCAATTTTTGTATTCTTTTATTTTAATTCATTCGTTTATTACTAGTATTCAAAAATGCTCAAATTTGTTTATGTGCCGTTACTATCTTTAGCCGCTTCAACATAGTGCCGCAAAGTCGGGAGACTTTGCGGAGCGGGGAAACCACAAGAAAAAACCGAGTTACAGAAATAATTCGGCTTTGTAATGAAAATATAAAGTCTAGAAATACTTGGTA
>NZ_CANMUE010000001.1 GCF_947500975.1 uncultured Polaribacter sp. | reverse complement strand
AAGATTTATAAACCTCAATTCTTCTTGAATTGAGGTTTTTTTATACAATAAATCTAAAATATAATTATTTGATGTTTTATTAAATAATAGAATTATAAGTAATCTATTATTTATAATTTAAAAATGAAATATTATAAATTATTTTCGTTATTTGTTTTATACTTTGTTTCTTTGTTTTCTTTATGAAATTGATTCGTTTTTTATTACTAATTCTGTTTTTTTCAACTAGTATAATTGCTCAAGTTGGTGGAGAACAGGTTTATCAATTTTTAAACTTATCTACTTCTGCAAGACAAGTTGCTCTTGGAGGCGAAGTTTTGACTTTGATTGATGATGTAAATCAACCAATTTGGAATCCAGCCGTGATAAATGTTGATTTAGATAATCAATTTTCTGCAAATTATTCAAGTTATTTAGCTGGAATTAATGTAGGAAGTATAGCATATTCAAAATTGATATCCAGAAGATTTGGTACTATTCATGGAAGTATAAAGTATTTGGATTATGGAAGTTTAATTGGTGCTGATGATCAAGGGAATGAAACTGGAAATTTTAATGCAAATGATATTGCAATTTCTATTGGTTATGCTCTTAACTTACCTTGGACTAATTTTTATTTTGGATCCAATTTAAAATTAATTAATTCTAACATAAGTAGTTACACTTCTATAGGAGTTGCTGCTGATTTTTCTTTAATATATTATAGCCCATATAAACCTTTTTCTTTGACTATAGTTGTTAGAAATATAGGAACACAAATTAAAACTTTTAATGGAATCAGTGAAGAATTTCCTTTTAAAGTGTCTTTAGGAGCTTCTTATCAATTAAAATATGTTCCTTTAAAATGGCATTTAACTATTGATAATTTGCAACAATGGAATATTTCAGTTGCAAACCCTTCTGAACAAACTATAGATTTTGAAGGTAATATAATTAACGAAAGTATTAGTTTTTTTGAGAATGCTATGAGGCATATAGTTATTGGTGCTGAATTATTTCCTGAAAGTGCTATTAATTTAAGATTAGGTTATAACTTTAGAAGATCTTCAGAATTAAAATTACAAAATGTAAGAACTTTTGGAGGTATTTCTTTTGGCTTTGGGTTAAAAGTTAATAAAATTAAATTCAATTATGCGTATTCTAAATTTCATTCTGCAACAAATGCAAGTACATTTAGTTTACAAATTAATTTAGATAAATATTGATATGAATAATAAAATTACTATTGCAATTGATGGTTTTTCTTCAACAGGAAAAAGTACTATTGCTAAATTAATAGCTAACAAGTATAATTACATTTATGTAGATTCTGGTGCTATGTATAGAGCCGTTACATTATTTGCAAAAAATAATAATTTTGTAAGTAAAGCTTTTTTAAATATTGAAGAGCTTGTTAATAATCTAGAAAATATTACTTTGTCTTTTAACTTTAATAAAGAATTTGGTTTTGCAGAAATGTTTTTGAATGGAGTTAATGTTGAAAATGAAATAAGAACTTTAGAAGTATCACAATTGGTAAGTAAAGTTGCTGCTATATCTGAAGTTAGAAAAAAGTTAGTTGCTGAGCAACAGAAAATGGGAGTGAATGGTGGAGTTGTTATGGATGGTAGAGATATAGGAACAGTAGTTTTTCCTAAGGCTGATTTAAAATTATTTATGACGGCTTCTGCAGATAAAAGAGCTACAAGAAGGTATAAAGAATTGTTAGACAGAGGAGATAATGTTAGTTTTGATGAAATTCTTTTTAATGTACAAGAGCGAGATAGGATAGATTCTACTAGAAAAGATTCTCCATTAATTAAAGCTGATGATGCAATTGAATTTGATAATTCAGATATGGGAATTACAGAACAGTTTGATAGAATTTGTGCTTTAGTAGATAGAAAATTTTCTTAGAGGCTAAAAATGAATAAACTAGTTTAGCCCTGGTTGAAACGGCATCCTTTTTTATGCCAACTTTATTCAATAAATTTTAAAATAATCATATTGTTTTTCACTAAATATAAGATGCTGAAATAAATTTCGCATAAAAAAGATATAGTGGAAAACAGGAAATAGCTTCAAATAAAGATAAACAGAATCGTTTATCATTTTAAAGTTGAAAATATTATGTTTTAAGGTATATTTAGATATTTATGAGTTTGTAAAGAAATTTTCCACTTAGGATTTTTCATTACATAATCTACAATTTCTTCTGTCATTTTTTCTTTTTTACTCCATTCAGGTTGTAAAAAAAGTTGACATTTTTCACCAACTTTTGCAGCTTGTTCTTCAGCAAAATCAAAATCTGATCTATTATGAATAATCATTTTTAATTCATCTGCATGTGGGTATACTTCGGCTAAAGGTAATTTTGTTTTCTTAGGTGAAAGACAAAACCAATCCCATTTACCAGAAAAAGAATAAGCACCTGAGGTTTCTATATGTGTTTTGATATTCTCTTTTTGAAGTAAATTAGTTATAAAATCCATTGACCACATTAAAGGTTCACCACCAGTAATAACAACAGTATTAGCGTATTTTTTTACATTTTGCACAATTGTGTTTGCTAAAGTAGGTGGATGTAAATCTGCATTCCAACTTTCTTTTACATCACACCAATGACAACCTACATCGCAACCACCAACTCTTATAAAATAAGCAGCGGTTCCTGTATGCGAACCTTCACCTTGAATTGTATAAAATTCTTCCATAAGTGGAAGCATTATCCCTTTGTCTACTAAATCTTTTGTTTCTTTATCCATCTACATTAATATCAACCAAAAAGGTTTTAAAAAATGCAAAGGTAGTTTTTTGATTATCAAGAATAAAAAGAATAATAATTTAATTCTAAATACTTAATAATCAACAAAATTTTGTAAATTTGCACTCCTTTTTACGATAACAGATTTATAAAAGGAATTAAATAAAACAATTTATAAAAACAACTCTTTGCGTTTTTATCGTTAAAAATCTGGATAACAATAAGATACAAAATTATTTTAGACACATGTCTGAAGAAACAAAAAACACTGAAGAGCAAGTAGTTGCTGCTGAAGTACAAGAAACTGCAACTCCTGTAGTTGAAACAGTTGAAGAAACTGTAAATACTGAACAATTTTTAGCAGATTTTAACTGGCACAAATACGAACAAGGTATTGAAGCTGTTGATGAAGCAAAATTAGAAGCTTTTGAAAAAGCGTTAGAAGGAACTGTAGGTTTTGTAAACGAACGTGATGTAATTGAAGGAACTGTAATCAGAATTACTGATAGAGATGCAATCATCGATATCAACTCTAAATCTGAAGGAGTTATTTCTTTAAACGAATTTCGTTACAACCAAGGTTTAGCTGAAGGAGATAAAGTAGAAGTATTGGTTGATAAAAGAGAAGATTCTTCTGGTCAATTAGTATTATCTCACAAAAAAGCAAGAGTAATTAAAGCTTGGGAGCGTGTTAACAATGCTCATGAAACTGGAGAAGTAGTTAATGGTTTTGTTAAATGTAGAACAAGAGGTGGTATGATTGTAGATGTTTTCGGAATCGAAGCATTCTTACCAGGTTCTCAAATTGATGTTAAGCCAATTAGAGATTACGATCAATATGTAGAGAAAACAATGGAATTCAAAGTTGTGAAAATCAACCACGAATTTAAAAACGTTGTTGTATCTCATAAAGCTCTTATTGAAGCTGATATTGAATTACAGAAAAAAGAAATTATTGGTCAATTAGAAAAAGGACAAGTATTAGAAGGTATTGTTAAAAATA
Source organism: uncultured Polaribacter sp. (assembly GCF_947500975.1). GTDB lineage: Bacteria > Bacteroidota > Bacteroidia > Flavobacteriales > Flavobacteriaceae > Polaribacter. Next base: position 464,474 of record NZ_CANMUE010000001.1, on the reverse strand, counting down.
TTACTTCTTATGGTGTCTTTGTTGATTTAGGTGGTGTTGATGGATTAGTACATATTACTGATTTATCTTGGTCTAGAATCAACCATCCAAATGAGGTTGTAGAATTAGATCAAAAATTAAACGTTGTAATTTTAGATTTTGATGATAACAAATCTAGAATTCAATTAGGATTAAAACAATTATCTGCTCATCCTTGGGAAGCTTTAAATACTGATTTAAAAATTGGTGATAAAGTAACAGGTGAAGTAGTTGTAATTGCTGATTATGGTGCGTTTGTTGAAGTAGAACAAGGAGTAGAAGGATTGATTCACGTTTCTGAAATGTCTTGGTCAACTCATTTACGTTCTGCACAAGATTTCGTAAAAGTTGGTGATAAAGTTGAAGCGCAAGTTTTAACTTTAGATAGAGAAGACCGTAAAATGTCTTTAGGTATCAAACAATTACACCCGGATCCTTGGACAGATATTACAACTAAATTCCCAGTAGGTTCTACACATACTGGTACTGTAAGAAATTACACAAACTTTGGTGTGTTTGTAGAGTTAGAAGAAGGAATTGATGGTTTAGTTTATATTTCTGATTTATCTTGGACTAAGAAAGTGAAACATCCTTCAGATTTTGTGACTGTAGGTGACAAACTAGAAGTTCAGGTTTTAGAATTAGATGTTGATAACAGAAAACTTAATTTAGGACATAAACAAACACAAGAAAATCCTTGGGATGCTCATGAAGAAACTTACACAATAGGTTCTGTTCATGAAGGTGTTGTTAAAGATAAGAATGATAAAGGAGCAGTTGTAACTTTTGCTGATGGAGTAGAAGGTTTTGCACCAAGTAGATTCTTAGAAAAAGAAGATGGTACTAAATTGGGTAAAGGTGAAACACTTAAATTTGTAGTTTTAGAATTCTCTAAAGAATACAGAAGAGTAGTAGTTTCTCATACGTCTATCTTTAAAGAGCAAGAAAAGAAAAATGTAAAAGCAGCAGTTCAAAAAGCAGCAGATGCAGAAAAAACTACCTTAGGTGATATTGGTGGTCTTGCAGATTTAAAAAAGAAAATGGAAAATGCAGCAAAAAAGAAATAATAATTTCTAATTAGTTGTGAATCCTACACCATTGTAGGTATCTATAAATTTTAAAAGCCTTTGCAATTTGCAAAGGCTTTTTTTATGGACAAATTTTACAAACAATTTATGTTAACTTTGTAATTAAAATATTTACAAAAGATGAAAGCTCTTTTATAGCATTATAAAAGATTTTATTCTAAACGTTATAACCTACATTTTATAAAAGGTTATAACATTTACAAATAAAATTTATTTCAACCTTAGTTTTATGGAGTATGATTATATATTAAAGAGAACTATAAAACATTTTTTTAGAAAAATGTACCTTTTATTTTTTTCCAAGTTTTTATTAGAAAAATCATAGCTATTAAGGCTATAAATGAAATAATTATAGCTAATTGAGTTTCTCCATAAATCCAATATCCAGTTGCAAACATGCAGCTATAAATTAATATACAACCCAAAAGCATTGCTAATATACCTGAAGGCACATTCCAAGCAGTATCTTTTTTAGATTTTAGTTTTACTGAGTTTATAATTTTTTTCCAACCTGGCCCACCTGGCTCAGTTTTTAAATAGAAATTTTCAAGTACCTCATTACTTTCTGGTTTTGTTAAATAAGTAACTACAATCCATATAATTGTTGTTAATAAAACAACCATTGGAAATTTGGCCCAACTTGGCATATATCCTTCGGTTCCAAAAAAACTATTACTTATTGTTTGTGAAGAAAACACTAAAGAAATAATACCAGAAACGATCATTGCTGAAATTTCACTCCAAGCATTTATACGCCACCAAAACCATCTTAAAATAAATATTAATCCAGTTCCTGCTCCAAACATTATAATAATATCAAAAAGTTGTTTTGCATTTTGCAAGTATAAAGCGAATAATGCACTTAAAATCATTAGTATAACTGTTGAAACTCTTCCAACAGAAACTAATTCTTTTTCTGATGCACTTTTATTTATCTGCTGTTTATAAAAATCATTTACAATATAGGATGATCCCCAATTTAAATGTGTAGAAATTGTTGACATATAAGCTGCTATTAATGATGCTAAAACTAACCCCAATAAACCACTTGGTAGTTTTGTTAGCATTGCTGAATAGGCTAAATCATGCCCAAGTTTATCTTGAGAAATATTAGGAAAAGCTTCTTGAATACTTGCAATGTCTGGATAGATAATTAATGAAGCCAATGCCACTAAAATCCAAGGCCATGGACGTAAAGCATAATGCATAATATTAAAGAAAAAAGTAGCCCCAATTGCATGGTTTTCATCTTTTGCAGCTAGCATTCTTTGAGCAATATAACCTCCACCACCTGGTTCTGCGCCAGGATACCATGAGCTCCACCATTGTACAGATAAAGGAATTATTAATAAAGTAATAACAGCTTCTGTATTATTAAAATCAGGTAAAATTGATAATTTGTTAACTACGTTTTTATGTGATATTAAAGCGTCAATTCCTCCAACTTCAGGTAAATTAACCAAGTAATATGCTGCCCCTATAGCACCAGACATCGCAACAAAAAACAATAAAAAATCTGTGTAAACAACCCCTTTAAAACCACCAAGGGCGCTAAATATTACAGTTACAGAACCTGCATAAATAATAGTTTCCCAAGGTTGTAAACCTAACATAATACTTCCAATTTTTATTGCGGCTAAAGTTACACCAGCCATTGCAAATACGTTAAAAAGTAATCCCAGGTAAAGTGCTCTAAAAGCTCTTAAAAACTTTGCAGGTTTTCCTCCATATCGTAATTCATAAAATTCGATATCAGTTTTTACATTTGATTTTCTCCATAGTTTTGCATACACAAAAACAGTTAATAAACCAGTAATTAAAAAAGCCCACCACATCCAATTAGAAGATACTCCATCTTTTCTAACAATATCTGTTACAAAATTTGGTGTATCTGTAGAAAAAGTTGTGGCAACCATAGATATTCCTAATAACCACCAAGGCATGGTTCTACCAGAAAGAAAAAACTCAGTAGAATTTTTCCCAGATTTTTTAGAAACATAAATTCCAATGGAAAGTGTTATCGCAAAAAAAGTGAAAATTAAAATATAATCTAGTGTGCTTAAATTAATCATAAGTTAGTTGTTTATTAATTGCAATATAATTTTTTATTTACCAATGTAAATCTCTTGGATAATGCTTTAAGATATTAAGAGATATTATAAGTACATCATTTATTCATTTTTAGAAATGCTAAATGATAGTTAATACCAAAATTCACAAAGGGACTACTTAAATTACCTCCTTTTGCTTTTACAAATCCAACAGCACTTCTAATACCAAGATTATTATTTATTTGATAATTTAAACCTGCGCTAGGTTTTACAATCAAACCTTCGCCAGTACTAATGCCGCCACCTCCAGCAGCACCAGCTAAAGTTTGTACAAAAAGGGTTGCTTTATCATTTAAAATCGGATTTGTTTTTGCACCTAAACCTACAATACCTTCTGCATAAGCTCCGGCATTTCCAAAATTAGCAAATGATGTTTGACCAGCTACATATAGGTTTTTATTTATATCTAAATTTACTTGTAAAGATATTTGATGCATATTTTCAGCTGAGATAGCATCTCTGTCTGCATTTATATAAACATCTTGTTTTACAATTACATTTAGCCCTTTAAATATTCCTTTTGAAAATATATTTTTGTTTGAAATAATGCCACTTCTTTCAACATAATATTTAAGTCCTATACCATAAGAAGAAGTAAAAACATCTGAATTTGTAGACATTACATAACCTGTATTAATTGCGATAAAAAGATCGTTAAATAATTTTTGCTCAATAGATATATCAGGATAAATTAAAAAACCTCCTTTTGTGTCAATTCCGCCACCACCGCCAGCTCCAACACCAAATTTGGCTATAATGTTAGTCCTGTTTTTGTTAAAAGCATAGTGATATCCGCCACCTAAAAAAACATCCATATAACCCGCTTTTATACCATCGTAAGCACCATCAACCTTTACAAAAGCAAACCAATTTTCTGTTAGGTAAGAGGCAAATTCAAAACCTGCTAATCGTATGGTTTCTCCATTATATTTTACACCACTTGATTGTTGCGTATTTCCTTTAATTTTTAAGTTATTTGCATGAAACATTAAAGAATTTCTTTTGGTAGGTATATTCCAATCAGACTTTTTTAATTCATCAAAATCATACTCACTTTCTGATGAATTATAATTTGCATGATCATAATCTAAAGGAATTTCTATACCAATATTTAATTGATGTCCTTTAATTTCTCCACCATCAAAAAAATCAACATAACTCCAACCTGAATTTATTGAAAAAGTATTAAAATCATAGCCTAAATTAAAATGAGGTAAAATAAATGCGCCACCACCATCTGGTGCTGATGCACCACCACCACCACCAAAGTGAAAACCAGCGTCTGTATAAAAACGATCGGTTATGTGTTTTTTTATACCAGCATTTATACCCAAAGTAAAAAAACCACCTCTTTCTCCGCTAACAGCACCGTAGATACCTACACCAGCATAGGCCCAGTCATTTAGCATTAAATTATAATGAATTCCTGTAAACCCCATATTTGCTTCATTTACAATTGAGGTTTCTGGCATATTAATCGAAAGAAAATTAATTTTGGCAAAACCTTTTTGAGTTTTTATTTCAGGGATAATGTCGTTTTGAGCAAGTGAGAACTGGCTAATAACCGTGATTGTAAATATTAAAATATACTTTTTCATTTATCTTTTATGAATGGTAATAATTACTGTTTTGGATGTTGGTGTATTACTAATATCAGCTTTGCTTTTTATTGGTACGAGTACGTTTGCTTCAGGAAAATAAGTTGCTGTGCATTGTTTAGGTATATTATAAGGAACTGCTAAAAAACCTTTTGCTTCTCTTTTTTCATCATTAAAATGACTTATTAAATCTACTAAATCTAACTTTTTTATACCTAAATAATTCATATCTTCTTGATTCATAAAAATCACTCTACGTTCATTTAAAACTCCTCTATACCTATCATTTAAGCCATAAATAGTAGTGTTGTATTGATCATGAGTTCTTATAGTCATCATCAAAAAATGATTTTTTTTCAATTTAATTTCTGATGGTTTGTTGATACTGAAATTTGCTTTACCAGTTTTAGTAGGTTCAAAATTATTTTCTCTAGCATTGTTAGGTAGGTAAAAACCTCCTTTAACTCTAACTCGTTTATTAAAATTTTGAAAACCCGGAATGGTTGCTTCAATTTTATTACGAATTAAGTCGTAATTTGAAATTAGTTTACTCCAATTTGTGGTTGAATTTTTTAAAGTAACATTTGCTAAACCAGCTACTATTGCAGGTTCGCTTAATAATTTTTCTGAACAAGGTTCTAAATGACCATGAGATTGATGAACAATTCCCATAGAGTTTTCAACAGAAATAAATTGCTCTCCAGAAGCTTGAAAATCTTTTTCAGAACGACCTAAACAAGGTAAAATCAATGCTTTTTTTCCATGAATCAAATGGCTTCTATTTAATTTAGTTGAAACCTGAACGGTTAAATTACAATTCTGTAAAGCTTCCGCAGTAAATTCTGTATCTGGAGTTGCAGAAATAAAATTACCACCCATTCCAAAAAATACTTTTGCCTTTTTTTGATGCATTGCTTCAATGGCATCAACAACATCAAAACCGTGTTTTCTTGGCGCTTTAAAACTGAATTCTTTTTCTAAATTATCTAAAAAAGAAGCAAGTGGTTTTTCCCAAATTCCCATTGTTCTATCTCCTTGAACATTAGAATGTCCGCGAACAGGGCAAGTTCCTGCACCTTGTTTTCCAATACTTCCTTTTAATAATAAAATATTTACGATTTCTCTAATATTATCAACCCCATTTTTATGTTGTGTTAAACCCATTGCCCAACAAAAAATTATTTTTTCATTGTTGATAATTAGGTTTGTAGCTTCTTTTATTTGGGCTAAAGTTAAACCCGTTTGAGGTAGTAATTCATTTATTGAATAGTTATCTAAATCTTTTAAAAGAATGTCTAAACCTGCTGTTTTTTCTTCAATAAATTGATGATTAAAAACTGAATATGGCTCAGCATCTTCTTTTTCTTTCATCAATTTTAAGATAACTTTTAGCAAAGCTACATCACCATTAATTTTTATTTGTAGAAATAGATCTGTTAAATTTTGTCCAGAACCAATCCATTTTAAAGGATTTTGTGGATCTTTATAATTAAGTAAACCAACTTCGGGTAATGGGTTTATGGTAATAATTTTGCCACCTTTCTTTTTAGTTTCACTTAAAGCAGTTAACATCCTTGGATGGTTTGTTCCTGGGTTTTGACCAATAACAATTACCAAATCTGTGTGGTTGAAATCATCTAAAGTAACAGAGCCTTTGCCAATTCCTAAAGTTTCAGAAAGTGCTGCGCCACTAGATTCATGGCACATGTTAGAGCAATCTGGTAAATTATTAGTACCAAACTGACGCACAAATAATTGATATAAAAAAGCAGCTTCATTACTGGTTCTTCCTGAAGTATAAAAAATAGCTTCATCAGGAGAATCTAAAGCATTTAACTCATTGCCAATAATTTTAAACGCATTATTCCAAGAAATTTCTTCATAATTATCTTTACCTTCCGGCAAATACATTGGATGGGTAATTCGTCCACTTTTACCAATTTCATAATCTGATAATTTAGATAATTCTTTGACCGAATGCGTTGCAAAAAATAAAGGAGAAACTTTATTTTTTGTAGCTTCTTCAGCAACTGCTTTAGCTCCATTTTCACAATATTCAGCTAAAAAAGCACGTTTTGCATCAGGATCTGGCCAAGCGCAACCTGGGCAATCAAAACCATTTTTTTGGTTTAAGCTTTTTAATAACCCAATTCCTTTTATAATACCAACTTCATCATTAATATGTGCTAATGCAGATTTTATAGCTTTTGCACCAACTGCAGATTTTGGAATGTCAATAGTTTGAATTCCTGTTAGTTTTTCTGGAGGTTGTGCGTCTGTTTTTTTATGCATGCTCTAATTTAGTAATATAATTTGGATTAGAATAGATGGTCATTTTTTCATTTCTTGTAAAACCAATTAAACAAATGCCAAACTCTTTTGCAAAATCTACAGCTAGTGATGAACATGCCGAAATTGCAATGATTACTGGAATTTTTGCAATAAATGCTTTGGTTACTATTTCATATGAAACACGACCACTAACCAATAAATAATTTGCAGATTGTAGTTTGTTTTTTATTAATAAATCGCCTACAACTTTATCTACGGCATTATGTCTTCCAAGATCTTCTTTTATAGATAATAAATTCTGTTTTTTATCAAAAATTGCTGCTGCATGACTACCACCTGTAATTTCAAATACCTGTTGAAAATTATTCATCTTCTGCAACATTTTTTTTATAATTGTTATTGAAAAAGAAAATGATTTATTCAGTTTTTTTTCATCTACTTTTAAATCTTTTAATTCTTGTTTACCACAAATACCACAAGACGAAACTGATAATAATGTTCGTTTATTTAAATACCCTTTTCCTAGATGACCTTTAGAGATTGTAGCATTTATTATTTTGTTAATTTTGTTTTCTTGTTCAATTATTTCAAATTTCAGCTGTTCATTTTTTTTATAAATATCTTCCGCAAAAAGCAACCCTCTTATTAATTCTAAATCGTTATTTGGAGTTCTCATAACAACTGTATAAGGCTCTTGATTAATGTTTATTTGTAAAGCGCTTTCTACAACTAAATTATCTGTAATTACTTCTTGTTTTAGTTGTGCAATTTTTAAGGCTTCATATTTTTGAGTTTGCATAGATACAAACTTAATGAAAAGTGATTGTATAAAAAAGGTTCCTATTAAAATCGACACCATTTTAAATTAAAAGATAATTTAAAATAAATGTTAGTTTTATTTAGCCTTTTTCGCAAATGATAACAATATGTTCATTCTCAATATTTGTAGTGAAAAATAAAAAAAGATTTCCACCGTCTTTTATTTTTGTTTCTTTTCTAATTTGTGCAACAGTTTTCGGAAAGTTTCTTGTTGTAATGTTTGCTTTCTTTTGAGGTAATAATTTTTGAATATTTTTCTTTTTGTAAGAAATTACATTGATAATTTTAAAACGCCTTCCTGGAAAATCAATTAAAAGATCTGAAGTATATAAATGTGAATGTTGTTGTAATTTATAAATATTTAATTTTTCTGATATGTGATGAAATGCTCCAGATTTTAGAATAGCAGCATTTGGTTCGTATAAATAGGAGAGAGGTTTCGAATATGTAGATTGTACATTTTCTTGAAACTCAAAGTTAAAAGTTTGATTTCCTTTTTTATCAATATTGATTGTTTTAATATTGATATTGTTTTTGTAGTTTTTTTCTAATAAAAACAACAACTCTTTTACTTCATTATTAACAGCAATGATATGAATCTCTTTGACAAATTTAAGCTCATTTATTGTACTTGTAATATCTAATATTGGCGAATTTTTAAGTAATATTTGGTTTGTTTTGGTGAATAAAAAATGAATATTTTCTGGTACATTTGGTAAGCAGTCTTTTAATAAAAAAACTTTACCTTTTAGGTCATTTCTTCTTGATGGATCTATGTAAATACAATCAAAAAAAGTATCTGATTTTTTAAGAAAATCAATTCCGTTGCCAGAAAGTGTTGCAATATTATTACACTTTAATTGTTGATAATTATATTTTACAATTGTTGACAGTTCATCATTTATTTCACAATAAATTACTTTTTTAAATTGCTTAGAAAAATATAAACAATCAACCCCAAAACCACCTGTAATATCAATAATTGTGTTTCCAGAAACTAAAGTTGATTTATAATCTGAAGTAATTTCTGATGATGTTTGTTCTATACTAATTTTTGACGGAAAATAGATGTTTTTTGTAGCAAACCATGTTGGTAATTTGTGTTTTGCTTTTTGTTTAGCAGAAATTTGATTGGCTAATTCTTGTACAGAAATATTTTTAAATGGACTTCCTTTTAAAATCAGTTTTGTAATATCTGTTTTTAAATTATCATCTATAAATTTCTGAACATCAGCATGTAGAATAGTAAGATTCAAAAGAAATTAAATATCTTTAGTTAATGATTTTACAATTTTATTTTCTGATAAAAATTCTTTTAAAATTACTTTTAAAGCAGTGTAACATGGTACTGCAGTTATCATTCCAGTAATACCAAAAAGTAACCCGCCAATTATAATAATTAAAAAAATTTCTAAAGGATGAGATTTTGTTGTTTTTGAAAATATTAGTGGCTGACTTGCAAAATTATCTACCAATTGAGCAATTAAATACCAGAACATAATCCATAAAGAAGTTGGTAAAATTTCTGTTTGAAAATCTAAACCAATATTACTTGTCATTGATAAAATAAACATAATTACAGCACCAATCATTGGTCCTACATAAGGGATTAAGTTTAATAATGCACATAAAAAGGCAATAACAATTGCATTATCAATATCAAAAACTAATAAAATAATTGTGTAAATGATAAATAAAATGGTGATTTGAAATATTAAACCAATAAAGTACCTAGAAAGTAAATCATTTATAATTTCTAATGATTTTGAAAAACGATTTTCTGTTTTATTTGGAATAATTGTCATAACTCCATTTTTTAAAAGTTTACTATCTTTCATAAAGAAAAAAGAAATAAATAGTACAGAAAATAACCCAACACTTAAGGAACCAATTGCACTTAAAAAAGAGTTTAATAAATTTGGTATTTGTTTAAATTCAGAAGCAAAGTTTAGGTTTTTTAATTCACTTAAAACGTCAATACCTTTTGATGAAAAATAAGCAGTTATTTGGTTAAATATATTTTGAATATTACTTTGAAGCTCATCTACATGTAATAGTGATAAACTTTCACTTTGTTTAATAATTAAAGGAATAAACATGCCAATTAAACCAGATAAAAGTCCTAACATTAATAGCATTGTTGTAACTACTGATAATGTGTTAGGAAACTTTAATTTTCTTCTTAAAAAAAGAATAATTGGTCTTGCAATTAAAGATAAAATTGCGGCAATTAGTATATAAACAATTACTGATTGTATTTTAAATAAAAAGAATAATAGTAAAACTAAACTAAGTATAATAGTTAGTGCTCTTAAAATTCCGTTTGCAATGATTTTTGAGTTCATTAATTATAGCTTTTTACATCTCCCATTGGAATTTCCATTCCAAAAAGAGAAAGTTTATGTTTTGTTGGAAGAAAAATACCAGACTCTGTTTTTTTTAGATCATTCCAAGTTGCAGATACGCCGCCAATAGGAATAATACTCGTCCACATTTTATAAGAAGTAGGAAAGTAGTTGTCATCCAAAATCCACAAATAAGAATCACCAGGAGTTGTTCCTCCAGAAGTATAGGTAATTAATAAAGCCTCTTTATCATTGTGTTTTACAATACTTCTTTCTGTTCCAGAATCAAAAATTTTATAATGAGCTACTAACCAAAAAGAATCATTGTTAAAAAAATCTTTAGCTTTTTGTATTAATTCTTTGTTCTCAGAAATTTTCCCATCAATATAAACTTCAGATTTTTCGTATTGCTTTGTATTTAAAGTCACCTTGTATTCATTCCAAGATATATGAACAATATTTTCTTGTTTATTCCATTTGTAATGATGTTTATTTCTAAAGGACCATTCTAAAATTTTAGTACTTTCAAAGGCTTTATAATTAATGGCGGTAAACATTTTTACTGCCAAATCATCAGCTTCTTTTCCTTTTTTGCCTTCAGGTAAAGCTTCATTATTTGTAAAAAAATATATGGCTCCACTAACTATAATCAGTACTAAAATACTTCCTATTATTTTGAAAAACGTTTTCATAAAAAAAATGATAAATTAAGAAGCTAATTTATCATTTTTTACGCATTCATTATTTGTTTTGCTCATAATATTCTAAAACATGTTTAGGTATTTTCATGTTTTCGGGTTTTCCTTTATCAGGAATTGGGTATTCTGCAACCTGTTTTATAGGTACCAAGCCTGCCCAAACATCTAAATCATAATCTTCTGGTTCATCTGAAACACCAGTATCTCTCACTTTTGCAGAAGCAGTTTCTATGGTCATTTCTATAGTTAAAGTTCTGTCAAATTCTTCTTTTGTCATTTTACGAACTCCATCCCAACGACCTTTCATCATATGTTCCATAAAACAGAAAAGAGCATCATTTTTAGCTATAGGGTCTTCAATTTTTTTAGCTTTGCCAAATATGGTTGCAGATCTATAATTTACAGAATGATGAAAACCAGAACGTGCTAAAACCAAGGCATCTAAATGCATTACTGTCATACTCATTTGTTCTTGATCTAAAAGTGAAGTAAGCATTCTATTTGCGTTGGAGCCATGCAAAATGATTTTGTTATCCATTCTGCCATAAGCCATCGGAATTGTAATTGCTGTTCCGTTATAATTGTATGCAACATAACCAATACAACCAGCATCTAAAATGGTATTTATTTTTTCAATATTATAAGTTGCTCTGTTTGCACCTCTTTTTACTCTGTTTAATTTTGATTTTTGATATTCTTTCATTTTTTATAATTTTTTAGAGAATACTAAATTTGGATAATTACTTTTTCCTACAATAAAGTCGATACTTCCAATTTCTTTGAAACCGTATCTTTTATAAAATTTAATTCCTTTTTTATTTTTGTAATAAGCTGTTAGCCAGATGTTTTTAAAGTTTAAATCCTTAGCCTCTTTTAAAATGATTTCTTGTAATTGAGACCCTATTTTAAATCCAATAAAATCATTTAATACATATAATCTTTGTAGTTTACAAGAGTTTATTTCGGATGTTTTTGTGTAACTTATATTTAAAGAAAGTTTTGCAAAACCAATAGGTAATTCATCAGAAAAAACAATCCAAAATATATTTTCTACATCATTTATTTCTTCTCTTATTCTAGAAACTGAATAATATTCCTCATAAAATTTTAATAAATCTTCCTTTTCTTTAATATAATTTCCGTGAGATTCTGTGTAGGTAATTCTCCCTAATAAAGCAATATGCGTAGCGTCTGCTGTTGTAGCTTTTCTAATTGTAATCATCTTTATCTTTTTTGCGGGGTTATGTTTTTATATTGTTCTGAATTCATTTTCGAAATTTCTAAATTTTTAGGTTTAAAAATTATTTTTGTTGATGCAGGGTATTTTACAATCATTTTTAGTGGACGAATTGGGCGTTCAACAAAATTGCCAATACAACTTGGGCAAACATTATCAAAAACTTCTAAAGCACAAGTTTTGCAATAAGTACATTCAAAAGAGCAAATCATTGCTTCTGTTGATGTATTTGGTAAATCTTTATTACAATGCTCGCAATTAGGTCTAATTTCTAACATTATAAATACCTTTCTTTAATGATTTTTATATGCCAAATACTGTGTCCTAAAAGTAAAAAAGCACATGCTCTTGCTGACATTGGAGAATTGCTAACTATGCCCATATTACTTAAATTTTCATCAGAAATACTGTTGATAATATTTGTAGTGTATAAACGAGTTACTGTAAATTCGTGTAATAATTCTTCTAAAGTTTTATTATTTGCTTCAGAAGGATCTATATAATCATCTTGTTCATAACTAGGTAAAGGTGTTTTGTCTTGTCTTGAGATACTAAATAAACGATGAGTAAAAATACGCTCGGTATCTATTATATGTTGTAAAATTTCTTTTACAGTCCATTTTTTAAGGGCGTAACTAAAAATTAGCTTTTCTTCAGGTATTGATGAAAAGAAGTCATTAACCATTTTTTTATCATCTTCTAAACCAGTTTTTAAATCTGTAGTTTCAGGTACTAATTCTATATATCTTTTATAGTATGAATTATATTCTTTTGATGTTAATTCCTGTTTTTGCATTTTTTATCATTTTATAGTTCAAAAATAGTATTTTTATGGACTGTTATAATCATCCAGATTAAAAATAAATAATAGTCCAGTTTATGATTCCTTATAAAACCATAATTCAGTTTGATAGAAATAGCAAACAAGCCTTGTACTTACAACTAGCAAATCAATTTATTATATTAATAAAAGATAAAAAACTTTTGCCAAGTACAAAATTACCAGGAAGTAGAACTTTAGCAAGTTTATTAGAAGTACACAGAAAAACTGTTGTTGCCTGTTATGATGAATTATTAGCACAAGGATGGGTGGAAAGCATTTCTAAAAAGGGAACTTTTGTACATGCCGATTTGCCAGAGTTATATCAAAAAGAAAAACAAGTTTTAGATGATGAGTTTAAGAGTAATTCTGCTGGATTTCAATTTTATACGGATAAAAAGTTAGAACGTAAATCACCAAAATTGCAAGAAGGTTTTATGTCTTTAAACGATGGAGTTTCTGATGTTAGATTAACACCAATAATAGATCTAGCAAGGATTTATAGACGAATTTCAGGTAGAAAACTTATTTATAAAGAAATGTCTTATGGATCACTTTTTGGAAATGAAAAACTACGAAAAACACTTTCTGAATATTTAAACAAAACACGCGGATTAAATACAACAATCAGTAATATTTTAATTACTAGAGGTAGCCAAATGGGCATTCATTTATCTGCAAAATTATTATTGCAAAAAGAGGATGTTATTATTGTTGGCGAAACAAATTATACATCTGCGGATACAAGTTTTTTACAGCAAGAGGCTAAACTTTTAAGAGTTCCTGTTGATGAAAATGGTTTGGTAATTAGTAAGATTGAAACTATTTGCAAGGAACAGCAAATAAAGGCTGTTTATGTGACTTCTCATCACCATCATCCAACAACGGTAACGTTGTCTGCAGAAAGAAGAATTCATCTGTTAAACCTGTCTAAAACTTATAATTTTGCCATTATAGAAGATGATTATGACTACGATTTTAATTATCAATATTCGCCAATTTTACCTTTGGCAAGTCATGATACTAACGGAAACGTAATTTATATTGGTTCTGTTTGCAAAACTGTTGCACCAGTTTTTAGAGTTGGCTATTTAATTGCTTCAAAAGAATTTGTAAATGAAGCAGCAAATCAGCGAAGATTTATTGATAGGCAAGGTGATGCGTTACTTGAATTAACCTTTGAAGAGTTTATTAAAAATGGCGATTTAGACAGGCATATTAAAAAAGTAATGAAAATTTACAAACAAAGAAGAGATTTATTTTGTAAGCTTTTGATTGATAATTTTTCTGATGTTTTTCAATTTGAAATCCCAAAAGGTGGAATGGCTGTTTGGGTAAAGTTAAATAAGAAATATTCTTGGAAAAAAGTTACAGAAATTGCAAAAATAAACAAACTTAATATAGGTGATTGGCAACGTTATGATAATGCCAAAATTGGCCATAATAGTATAAGAATCGGGTTTGCTGCTTATGATGAAAAAGAAATTTACGAGTTGATGAACAGGTTGTTTAAAACGATGAAAGAAATAAGAAATGATAATTTTTAAATTTCTCTTTATTCTTTATTTTGATTGTTAAACTCAAAGATCTTAGAAAATTTTCTTGGTAATTCTTTAGTAATTGAAATATTTTCTTTTGTAAACGGATGAATAAATTTAAGAGTTGAAGCATGTAAATACAAACCTTTTCCGTTTAAAAATAAAGTAGAATTTCCATATTCTTTATCACCTAAAATTTGATTTCCAATGGCAGATAAATGCTTTCTTAGCTGATGTTTTCTTCCTGTTTTTGGTTTTAATTTTACCAAGTTTAAATACTTAAATCGTTCAGATGTTTCTGATTGTAAGACTTCATATGCTGTATGCGATTTTTTTTCATCAATAGTAAAATCAATACTTCCTGTTGTGTTCATTTTACCAATAGTAACGGCGTAATATATTTTTTCGATTTGTTTATTCTCAAATAATTTACCCAGTTTTAAAATAGCTGAACTTGTTTTTCCAATTACTAAAACACCACTTGTTGCATAATCTAGCCTGTGAATTGGTTGTGGTTTAACCGTATCAATTTGATTACTTTTTTGTAAGTTTTGAGAAAGGCCATTAGCAATCGTTACAAATTTATTTCCGCTGACTAAAATTCCAGCTGGTTTATAAATAATTGCTAAATAATCATCTTCAAATAAGACTTCTAAATCTAATTTTAATCTTTTAAAAGTTGATGATTTTTCTGATTGATATAAATCTATTTTTTCTCCACCAGAAATATATTTGGAAGTTGTGGCTAGAATTCCATCAATATAAATAAGCTCTTTTTTGATTGCTTTTTTTATGGCTGATTTTGTGGGAGTTGTGTTAAAAATTCCAACAGCATATTCTTGAAACCGAATCGGGTTTTCTAATATTTTAGCAATATGAGTTTCTGATAATTGCATTATTTGGCAAACAATTGTCCAATATCTTTAAAAGCTTTAAATTCTAATGCATTATTTTCTGGGTCGTTAAAAAACATGGTTGCTTGTTCACCAACTTTTCCTTCAAAACGGATACAAGGTTCAATGATGAATTTTGTGTTAACAGCAATTAATCTTTTTGATAAATCTTGCCAAACATCCCAAGTTAAAACCACACCAAAATGTGGAACAGGTACATCATGCCCATCAACAGGATTTGAAATTCTTTCAGGGTTAAATCCATCTTTTTGATGAATTACTAATTGATGCCCAAAGAAATTAAAATCTACCCAATTTTCAGTAGAACGTCCTTCTTTACAATTTAAAACATCTCTATAAAAAGTTCTACATTTTTCTAAATTTTGAACGGGTATTGCTAAATGGAATGGTTGTATCATTTTTAAGTTTCAAAGTTGTTATTATGTTTACTTCTTATTAATACCCTAAAGCTTTATCGTCGCCTCTAGGATCTGCACCGCCTTCTAGTTTTCCATTTTGTAAAACCAAAATACCTTCTACTTTACCAATAACAGGAGCATCTTTCTGATTAATTTTATAACCTACTTTTTCAAGTTCAGTTATTGTTTTTTTATCAAATTTGTTAGGTTCCATCATAATTACATCTGGTAACCATTGATGATGAAAACGAGGCTGATTCACAGCCTCTTGCATACCAAAACCAAACTCGTGCACGTTTAAAATAGTTTGCAATACAGAGGTTATAATTGTTGAGCCACCTGGAGTTCCTACCACCATCCAAAGTTTACCATCTTTTTCTACAATAGTGGGTGTCATAGAGCTTAACATTCTTTTTTGAGGTGCAATTTCATTTGCCTTTGCCCCAATTAAACCAAACATATTTGGTACACCAGGTTTGCTAGAAAAATCGTCCATTTCGTTATTTAGGAAGAAACCTAAATCTGAGCAATACATTTTAGAACCATACGCGCCATTTAAAGTAGTGGTAACCGAAACAGCATTTCCAAATTGATCTACAATAGCATAATGGGTTGTTTCATCGCTTTCAATCATTTCTACAGTTCCATGTGCAACATCTTCTGATTTTGTAGCTTTTTCAAAAGAAAAATTATCCATTCTTCCATTAGTATACTCTTTAGAAATTAAAGTTTCTAACGGGATATTTACAAAATCTGGATCTCCTAAAAAGAAACTTCTATCCGCATAAGCACGTCTTTCGGCTTCTGTAATAACTTGAATTGCTTTTGTAGAGTTATGACCAAATTTATCTAAATCATAAGACTCAATTCCATTCATTATTTGTGCTAAGCAAATTCCTCCACTAGAAGGTGGAGACATAGAAATTATTTTTAAATCATCATAATTAAATGTGATTGGTTTACGCCATTTTACTTCGTATTTTGCTAAATCTTCAAGCGTCATAATTCCGCCATTTGCTTGCATAAATTTCACTAAACGTTCTGCGGTTTCACCTTTGTAAAATTCATCCCTCCCGTTTTTAGAAATCCTTTCTAATGTTGCTGCTAAAGCATTGTATTTAATAATATCATTTTCTTTCCAAACACTATCTAAAATAATTAAAGACTTGTTTGCTTTTTTAAATGCAGGTTGATATTTTTTAATTCGAGCCTCTTGTTTCTTTGTAACAATAACACCTTTATTAGCCAATTCTATAACGGGTTGTAAAATTTCTTGAATAGAAAGTGTACCAAATTTTTTATGAGCAGCAAAAACTCCGGCAACAGTGCCAGGAATACCAACAGCCATTGCTCCGATAGTACTTTTTCCTTTAATAACATTACCATTATCATCTAAATACATATCTTTTTCAGCAGCTAAAGGAGCTTTTTCTCTATAATCTAAAGCACCAATTTCTCCATCATTTTTACGATAAACCATAAAACCACCACCACCAATATTACCTGCATAAGGATAAGCAACTGCTAATGCTAACTCTGTTGCAACCATTGCATCAAAGGCATTACCTCCTTTTTTTAGAATGTCTACGCCAATTTTAGAAGCTTCTTCACGTGCAGAAACAACCATTGCTTTTTCAGTAATTAAACCTGTAATTTTTTCTTTCTTTGTTGTAGTTTTACAATTAAATAATGCAATTGAAATTACAAGAAGTGAAAATATTTGTTTCATAATTATAAATTTGGTTGGCTTATTTCTTTTAATTTTAAGTTGCAAAACTCTTGTAAATCATCAAAGAAGATTGTAAAATCTTCTTGAAACTCATGTTCTAATTCAATTAAGTCTTCAATAGCTAAATTCATTTGAGATTTACCTTTTGTTCTGTTGTTCATTCCTGTTAAAACACGCTCAATTCCATTTTTAAATTGATAATTGAAAAGGATGTTATATTCAATCATATACTTAATAAATTGTTGAGATTTTACAGGTAACTCAGATGAGATATTACCAAACATTTGATTGATAGAATTTGTATATACATCTAACGGAATTGCTGAATAATTACTCCAATTTTTAGCTAAATAATAATCGTAAAAAATATCTATAATTACACCATCATAGTGTTTGTAACGTTCGTGTAATCGTCTTTTGCTTTTTCTAACAATTTTATGAGTATCTGTAAATGTATCAATTTCTCTATGTAAAAAAATACCTTGCTGAATTTCTTTTGAAAAACCTTCATAATTATTTCCTTTAATATGATCTGCAATAAAATTACCAATCATAATATTAGTGTTGTTTTGTGATAAGTATAAATGTGCTAGGAAATTCATGAAAGTAAATGTAAACAAAAAACCACAATCAATTAGATTGTGGTTTTAAATATTATAGTTTTTTACCTAAAAATAGATAAGGATATTTCTTAACTATTCAACATCACTGGCATTACTAACATTGTAAGTTGTTCGCCTTCATCTGTACCATCAATAGGAGTTAAAATACCAGCTCTATTTGGTAAACTCATTTCAATTAGAACTTCACTAGAACTTAGGTTGTTTAACATTTCGCTTAAAAAACGTGAGTTGAAACCAATTTGCATGTCATCGCCTTGATAATCACAACTTAATCGTTCGTCAGCTTTATTTGCAAAATCTAAATCTTCAGCAGAAATATTTAATTCTGTTCCTGCCATTTTTAAACGAATTTGATGTGTAGTTTTACTAGAGAAAATAGAAACACGTCTTACAGAGTTTAAAAAAGAAGCTCTATCAACGGTTAATTTATTTGGGTTTTCTTTTGGAATTACAGCCTCGTAATTAGGGTATTTTCCATCAATTAATCTACAAACTAAAACTACATTTTCAAATGTAAATTTTGCGTTTGCATCATTATATTCAATTGTAACTTCACTATCTGAACCACCTAAAATCCCTTTTAATAAGTTTAAAGGCTTTTTTGGCATTATAAATTCTGCTGTTTGATCTGCAGTAACATCTGTTCTAGAATACTTTACTAATTTATGAGCATCAGTAGCTACAAAAGTTAAGCTTTGAGAACTGAACTGAAAAAATACTCCACTCATTACTGGTCTTAAATCATCATTACCAGCAGCAAAAATTGTTTTAGAAATTGCTGTACCTAAAATATGACCAGGAACTATTGTTTTACTTGGAGAAGGTAAAGAAACTGCTTTTGGAAATTCATCTCCACCAAAATAAGCCATATCATATTTTCCTTGATTAGAGCTGATTTCAATAGTATTGTCTCCTTCAGTTTTAAAGGTTAACGGTTGGTCAGGAAAAGTTTTTAATGTATCTAATAATAAACGTGCTGAAACTGCAATAGAACCAGTACTGTCACTTTCTATATCAACTACAGAACTCATTGTTGTTTCTAAATCTGATGCAGAAACTTTCAATTGGTTTTTAGAAATTTCAAATAAAAAATTGTCTAAAATTGGTAAAGTGTTGTTACTATTTATAACGCCACCTAAAACTTGTAATTGTTTTAATAATTGTGAACTTGATACAATAAATTTCATGTAATTTCTTTTCTTAATTTGTTTTACAAATATATTCTAAATAAGTGACTTTAAAAATTAATTTATCAACAGGTTATACTCATTTTGTTAATGAAATTTAAAACGTTATAATTATGTTAATTGATGTGTTTTAGGAAATAAAAAAAACTATTTTTGTTATATTCATCAAACTAACCCAATGAAAAAAAAAACTTTTTTAGCGCTTTCTTTTTTATTGATTTCATTATCAATATCGGCTCAAAAACCCAGTAAATTAAACTCAAATCAGATTTACGAAAAAATTCAAAAACTAAATTTTTTAGGTACTGCTTTATACATTGCTGCACATCCAGATGACGAAAACACGCGTTTAATTGCTTATTTAGCAAATAATGTAAAAGCAAGAACCGGCTATTTATCTTTAACAAGAGGTGATGGGGGGCAGAATTTAATTGGCTCGGAAATTAGAGAGCTGTTAGGGGTAATTAGAACACAAGAATTATTGGCTGCAAGAAGAGTTGACGGAGGTGAACAGTTTTTTACAAGAGCAAACGATTTTGGATACTCTAAACACCCCGATGAAACGCTACAAATTTGGGACAAAGAAAAAGTTTTAAGTGATGTTGTTTGGGCAATTAGAACTTTTAAACCAGATGTAATTATTAATAGGTTTAATCATAGAACACCTGGTACAACTCATGGGCACCATACAAGTTCTGCCATGTTAAGCGTAGAGGCTTTTGACTTGGTAAATGATAAATCTAAATTTTCTGAGCAATTAAAATATACTGAAACTTGGCAGCCTAAACGGTTGTTTCACAATACTTCTTCTTGGTTTTATAGAGGTAGAGAAGCAGAATTTAAAAAGATAGCAAAAGATTTTACAAAGTTTGATATTGGCGTGTATTATCCATTAAAAGGATTATCAAACAATGAGTTAGCTTCAATAGCAAGTAGCCAACATTTATGTCAAGGTTTTGGCAGGTTAACTACAAGAGGGGAACAAGCGGAGTATGTAGAGTTTTTAAAAGGTAATCCTTTGAAAGATAAAAATGATGTTTTTTCAGGTATAAATACTACTTGGAATCGGATTAAAGATGGAGGGGAAATTGGTGCTATTTTATATGATTTAGAAGAGAATTACGATTTTGTAAACCCGTCTAAGCATTTGCCTAAACTTATGGAAGCCTATTTAAAAATTCAAAAACTAGAAGATAAGCATTGGAGAAAAATTAAAGAAAAGCAAATTAAAGAAATCATAGAAGCTTGCGCGGGTTTATATTTAGAAGCTTCTGCAATTAGTGCTTCTGGAACGCCAAATTCTAAGGTTGATGTTGATTTTGAGGTTTTAAATAGGAGTGATGTAAACATAGATTTAATTTCAATAACATCAACAATTGATGCAAAAAAAGTTAAAAAAGAAATTGAATTATTATCTAATAAAAAAATAAATTTTAAAGAGACGATAACGTTAAAAGTGAATGCCTTTTCTGATCCTTATTGGTTAAAAAAACAAGCTTCTTTAGGAATGTACATGGTTGATAATCAGAATTTAATTGGAAATCCTGAAACGCCAAGACCTGCAAAAATTGATTTTGATTTATTAATTGATAATGTGCCAATTACTATTACAAAAAATGTAGTAAGAAGATATGCAGAAAGAGATAAAGGTGAAATTTATGAACCTTTTGAAATTTTACCACTAATTACTACAAAGTTAAAAGATAAAGTAATTATTTTTTCTGATGATTCTCAACAGAAAGTTGTAGTAGAGGTAAGAGCTGGTGCAAATAATGTGACTGGAGATGTGAGTCTAAAAGTGCCAACAGGTTGGGAAGTTACTCCCCAAAAAACCTCATTTAATATCAAACAAAAAAATGACAAACAAACTGTTGAGTTTTTAGTTTCTCCTCCTAAAAATCAATCTGAAGGAAAGTTAAAAGTGGTAGCTGTTTCCAATGGAAAAAACTATAAAAAACAATTGGTTGAAATCAATTACAATCACATTCCAAAACAATCGGTTTTATTAAATTCTGAGGCTAAAATTGTTCGTTTAGATATAAAAAAATCAGGTAATTATATTGGTTATATAAAAGGTGCAGGAGATGCTGTTCCAGAAAGTTTACGACAAATTGGTTATACGGTTGTAGAGATAAATCCAACTGAGATTGATGATAAAACCCTTCAAAAATATGATGCTATTGTTTTAGGAATTAGAGCTTACAATGTAGTAAAAGAGTTAAAATTTAAACAAAAATTCTTGCTTAATTATGTTGAAAATGGCGGTAATATGATTGTACAATACAATACCAACAGAAGAGTAGATGTTGCTGCACCTTATGCATTAAACCTTTCTAGAGATAGAGTTACAGACGAATTTGCTGAAGTTAGAATTTTAGAAAAAAACCATGAGTTGTTAAACTTCCCAAATAAAATTACGCAAAATGATTTTAAATATTGGGTACAAGAACGTGGTTTGTATTTTCCTGATTCTTGGGGGAAAGAGTTTACTCCAATTTTATCTATGAATGATAAAGGTGAATCAGCAAAAAAAGGAAGCCTATTAATTGCAAAATATGGTAAAGGAAATTATATATACACAGGTTTAAGTTTTTTTAGAGAATTGCCAGCAGGAGTTTCTGGGGCGTATAAATTGTTTGCAAATATGTTGTCTGTAGGCAAAGAAAAAATAGAGGTTAAACAAATACTTAAAAAGTAAGGTCTGTTTTGTAACTTTCTGTAAAACAGGAATCTATAATAAGTTCGTTTAGATTTAGATAATCATAAAAGTTGGCAAATAAGTTTAGCCCTGATTGAAACGACATCCTTTTTATGCTCAAAATAAATAAGCGTAATTGCGAGGAACGAAGCAATCTGTCTTTTAATGATGAACTTGCTAAAATTTATAAAAACAGGCTTAGCAATTATAACAACATAAAAAGATATAGTGAAAAGCAGGAAATAGCTACAAAAAAAAACATAGAATGAAAGAAAAATACACTTGGAAAAAAGAATATACTTTGGTTTTGATAGCTAATGTAATTTACTTGATAGCATTTTATTTTATTAAAAAATATTTTACAGTTTAGTTTATGGAAATAGAAAGTAAATTACACGCAATAGATTGGATTATTTTATCAGTAACCTTAATATTTATTGTTGCTTATGGAACGTATGTAACTAGAAAAAATACCAACGTAACAGATTATATAAAAGGAGGGAGCGATAGTAAATGGTGGACTATTGGGCTGTCTGTAATGGCTACGCAGGCAAGTGCAATTACGTTTTTATCAACGCCGGGGCAAGCATTTCATAGCGGAATGGGCTTTGTGCAATTTTACTTTGGGTTGCCAATTGCAATGGTAATCATTTGCGTGGTGTTTATCCCTATTTATCACAAGTTAAAAGTATATACAGCATATGAGTTTCTAGAGGGTAGGTTTGATTTAAAGACCAGAAGTTTAGCGGCAATTTTATTCTTAATTCAAAGAGGTTTGGCTGCAGGAATTACCATTTTTGCACCTGCAATTATTTTATCGGCAGTTTTAGGTTGGGATTTGTTAACGCTAAATATTATCATTGGTTTTTTAGTAATTATTTATACGGTTTCTGGAGGTACAAAAGCGGTAAACGTAACTCAAAAGCAGCAAATGATTATCATTTTTATAGGAATGCTAATTGCTTTTTTTATGATTATGAGCCAGCTTCCTGCAAACATAACCTTTACAAATGCACTTGAAATTGCTGGTGCAAGTGATAAAATGGAGGTGTTGGATTTTTCTTTTGATTTGAGCAATAGATACACAGTTTGGACAGGGATTTTAGGTGGAACATTTTTAATGCTGTCTTATTTTGGAACAGATCAAAGTCAGGTTCAGCGTTACTTGTCTGGCAAATCGGTAAGAGAAAGTCAGTTGGGCTTGATTTTTAACGGGTTGTTAAAAGTGCCAATGCAGTTCTTTATATTGTTAATTGGTGTAATGGTTTTTGTGTTTTATCAATTTAATCCGTCACCATTAAATTTTAATCCAGGTGCAAATGAACAGGTTCAGAAATCAAAATATGTTGCTGAATATCAGGAGTTAGAAGCTGAACATATAGAGATTGAAAATACAAAAAAAGCATTATTTTCTGATGGTTTTCAAGCGAAAGAAAAACAACAAATTCAAGAATTAAATGAAAGAGATTTGGCTTTAAAAGCTAAATCAAAAGTTATTATTGATAAAATTGACGAAGAAAATACGCTTGATAAAATAGAATCTAATGATAAAGACTATGTGTTTATTCATTTTATTTTAAACAATTTACCACGTGGATTAATTGGGCTTTTATTAGCTGTTATTTTATCTGCAGCAATGTCATCTACAGCATCAGAACTAAATGCCTTGGCAAGTACCACGGCAATGGATTTATACAAACGAAATGTAAAAGAAGAAAAGAGCGAAGCACATTTTGTAAAAGCTTCAAAATGGTTTACTTTACTTTGGGGTTTAATTGCAATTTTAGTGGCTTGTATAGCTAATTTATTTGATAATTTAATTCAATTAGTTAATATTATTGGCTCTATTTTTTATGGAAACGTTTTAGGTATTTTCTTATTGGCATTTTTCTTTAAAAAAGTAAATGGAACTGCTGTTTTTAGATCAGCATTAATTACACAAATATTAATATGCTCTATCTATTATTTTGGTATTTATAGTTTAGAGCAACAAGGTTTAGAACCCATAATTAGTTATTTATGGTTGAATTTTATTGGCTGTATTTTGGTGCTATTTTTCTCATTATCGTTCGTGTTTAAGGCGATAAATAAGCAAAGTAAAATTATTTTAATTGTTACTTCTTTAACTATTTTTAAAATTACTTACGATATTTTAAACGATGTTTCTTTAAATATTGTTCACGTTGTTTCCTTAATTGTTTTATTCTTCTTTTTAGGGTATTTCAATTTTGATAAAACAAGTTTGAATGAAAAATAAAGTTTAAAAATGAGTAGCGTTTTTTTTATAAAAAATATTTATTTAAAAAACTCTTTTGATTTTTCCCAATAGACATCCATTTCTGTTAAAGACATATCAGTAATTTGTTTGCCTTCTTTTTTTGCTTCTTTTTCTAAATATTGAAAACGATTAATAAATTTCTTATTCGTTTTTTCTAAAGCGTTCTCAGGGTTTACATCAATAAAACGTGCATAATTAATCATTGAAAATAACACGTCGCCAAATTCTTTTTCTGTATTTTCTTTATTATCAGCTTTAATTTCTTCATTTAGTTCAGTAAGTTCTTCTTGTACTTTTTCCCAAACCTGTTCTGGTTTTTCCCAGTCAAAGCCAACTCCAGCAACTTTTTCTTGAATTCTACTAGCTTTTACAACAGCGGGCAAACTTTTGGGTACACCTTCTAAAACAGATTCTTTACCTTCTTTTAGTTTTAATTGTTCCCAGTTTCGTTTTACATCTGCTTCATTTTCGACTACTACATCACCATAAATATGAGGATGCCTGTCAATTAATTTATCAGATATAGAATTTGCAACATCAGCAATATCAAAAGCATTTTTTTCGCTTCCTATTTTTGCATAAAAAACGATGTGCAATAAAACATCACCTAACTCTTTTTTTATTTCTTGCAAGTCATTATCAAGAATGGCGTCTGCTAGTTCATATGTTTCTTCAATGGTTAAATGACGCAAACTTTCAAGAGTTTGTTTTTTATCCCAAGGACATTTTTCACGGAGGTCATCCATGATGTCTAATAATCTATTAAATGCTGCTAATTGTTGTTTTCTAGAGTTCATTTTTTATAACCAGATTTACTAGTGTAATATTTTAGATTCACAAAGTTGAGTAAGAAAACAGCTATTTAAAATGGTATTATTAACTTTCAGTTTCTTCTTGAGAAGCTTCAGTTTTAGAAAAATCCATACCTGCAGTAACTAAAATGTTAAACCATTGTATTACTTTCTTAATATTTGATGTGTACACTCTTTCATCATCATAATTTGGTAGTACTTCAGCAAAAAAAGCAGTTAATTTTTTTCCACTTTCTTTGTGAGATATTGCTTCTTTTCCTTCCGTTTTTTCAAACATTGTTTTGAAAATAGTTAATAAAGGAATGTCTTCTTCATAAGTATATATCGCAATGTTTTCTAATAAACTTACATTTTGTGTAGAGTTAATTGCCAATCGTTTTTGATCTGCTAAAGCTTCTACAATTATAGCGTTTTTAGATTGAGACATTACTTGGTATAACCCTGGTTTACCAGAAACAGAAATAATTTTATTAAATTCCATGTATATGTTTTTTATCTTATTTTAAAGATTTTATTTATTTTTTAGTTTTGGGTAACGCATTCTATAATCTGCATTTATTTTCCCTTTAGAAATATTTTCCAATTTCTTTTTAATCAATCGTTTTTTAAGTGATGAAAGTTTGTCTGTAAATAATACCCCTTCAATATGGTCATATTCATGTTGAAAAACCCTTGCAGCTAAGCCATCTAAAACTTTTGTGTGCTTTTTAAAGTTTTCATCTTGATATTCAATTGTAATTTTGGGTTGACGTTTTACATCTTCTCTAACATCAGGAATACTTAAACACCCTTCATTAAAAGTCCATTCTTCACCTTCTTCTTTAATTATCTTAGCATTTATAAAAACATGGTTAAATGTTTTTAAAGCTTCTCTATCTTTTTCAGATAAATCTTCATCTTCAGCAAAAGGAGAAGCATCAATTAAAAACAAACGAATTGCTTTACCAATCTGAGGCGCAGCCAACCCAACACCAGAGGCATTGTACATTGTTTCTTTCATGTTAGTAATTAATTCTGATAAATTAGGATAATCCTTATCTATCTCTTTTCCTATTTTTCTTAAAACAGGATCTCCATAAGCAACAATTGGTAAAATCATTTTTTAATTTTTTACGAATGCAATAATACAAAGTTTGGTTAGCGTATAAAATTATTTACTGTATAAATACGATTGTAAAATTATAGTTGCGCTAATTTCATCAATTAAAGCTTTGTTTTTTCGTTGATTTTTTTTTAATCCACCATCAATCATAGTTTGAAATGCCATTTTAGATGTAAACCGCTCATCAACTCTTTGTACAGGTATTTGCGGTATTTTTTTTGATAATTCTTTTAAAAAAGGAATAATTAAAGCTTCACTTTCACTATCAGAATAATCCATCTGTTTTGGCTTTCCAACTAAAAAAAGCTCAACTTTTTCTTTCAAAACATAGTCTTTTAAAAAAGTTATTAAGTCTTCGGTAAAAACAGTAGTTAATCCAGATGCTATAATTTGTAGTTCGTCTGTAATTGCTATTCCTGTTCTTTTTTTTCCAAAGTCAATGGCTAAAATTCTCCCCAAAATAAATATTTTTATACAAAAATAAAGTTTATACTTTAAATAATTAAATTTTAATAAATTAAAGCATTGTAGTCTTTGTATTTTTAACAAAGGATGGATATCTGTTTAAAAAAACATATATTCGCCTTGGTTTTTTATATTCAATTTATATTTGCAAAAACTAAATTATTATCATGGAAGAAATTAGAGAAATCATAGAGTCAGCTTGGAATAATCGTGAGTTATTAAAAGAAGAGAACACGATTAATACGATTAGAAAAGTTATTGATTTATTAGATAAAGGAGAGTTAAGAGTTGCAGAACCTACTACAGATGGTTGGCAAGTAAACGAATGGGTAAAAAAAGCGGTAGTTTTATATTTTCCAATACAAAAAATGCAAACATTAGAAGCTGGTATTTTTGAATATCATGATAAAATGCCTTTAAAAACAGACTATGAAGCACAGGGAGTTCGTGTGGTTCCTGGAGCTTCCGCTCGTCAAGGTTCTTATCTTTCTGCGGGTACTATTTTAATGCCAAGTTACGTAAATATTGGTGCCTATGTAGATGAAGGGACTATGATTGATACTTGGGCAACTGTAGGTTCTTGTGCACAAATTGGTAAAAACGTTCATCTTTCAGGAGGTGTAGGTATTGGTGGTGTTTTAGAGCCTTTACAAGCCGCCCCTGTTATTATAGAAGATGGTGCTTTTATTGGTTCTAGATGTATTGTTGTAGAAGGTGTTAGGGTAGGTAAAGAAGCTGTTTTAGGAGCTAATGTTGTGTTAACTATGAGTACTAAAATTATTGATGTTACTGGTGATGTACCAGTGGAAACAAAAGGTGCTGTTCCACCTCGTTCTGTAGTAATACCAGGAAGTTATACTAAAAAGTTTGCTGCAGGTGAATACAATGTACCATGTGCGTTAATTATTGGAAAAAGAAAAGAGAGTACAAACAAAAAAACCTCTTTAAACGATGCGCTTCGTGAATACGATGTTGCTGTTTAAGATTTAAAAAAAGCTATGACAAAAATTACTGCAATTATTCCTACTTTAAATGAAGAAATTCATATAGAAGAAGCTATAAAATCAGTGGGTTTTGCAGATGAAATTATTGTTATAGATTCTTATAGTACAGATAAAACACTAGAAATAGCAGAGAAATTAAATGTAAAAATCATCAAGCGAAAGTTTGATGATTTTTCTTCTCAAAAAAACTTTGCTATTCAAAAAGCCAAACATGATTGGATTTACATTTTAGATGCCGATGAACGTGTAACGTCAGAAGTAGAAAAAGAAATTTTAGAAGCTGTTAAAAACCCTAATGGTTGTGTAGGGTTTTATGTTAGAAGAACTTTTTATTTTGCTGGAAAAAAAATTAACTATTCTGGTTGGCAAAGAGATAAAGTAGTTCGTTTGTTTTTAAAAACAGAATGTAAATATCAAGGAGTTGTTCATGAAACCATAAAAACAAATGGTGAACTAGGTTTTTTTAAAGGTAAAATTGATCATTTTTCATATAGAAATTACGATCATTATATTTCAAAATTAAATCATTATGCTGCTCTAAGAGCTAAGCAATTACATGAAAAAAAGAAAAAAGTAAATATTTATCATATAATAATAAAACCTGTTGTTAGGTTTTTTATACATTATGTAATTCGTCTTGGGTTTTTAGATGGTTTTACTGGGTTTTTGGTTGCAAAAACACAAGCTTATGGAGTTTTTACAAGGTACGTTAAGTTGTGGTTACTCAATAAAAAGATTAGTTAAGATGGAGAATATTGTTGTAGATGCTGTAATTACTTGGGTGAATGGAAACGATCCTGTACACAAAAAGAAAATTGAAAATTATTTAAAGAACAATACTACTTCATTTGATAAAAAATCTATTAAAATGAGATTTGGACAAGTGAATGAAATTGAGTTTACTGTAAAATCTATTTTAAAATATGCTAAATTCGTTAGAAATATTTATATAGTTACTGATAATCAGGTTCCTGACTTCTTAAAAGGTAATGAAAAATCGGGAAAAGAGTTTTCAAGTGTTTTTATTGTCGATCATAAAACTATTTTTGAAGGTTATAACCAATATTTACCTACTTTTAATAGTAGATCTATAGAAACTCAGCTTTCTAAAATACCTAATTTAGCAGAGCATTTTATTTACTTTAATGATGATATTATGTTATTAAAAGAAACCAATGTAAATGATTTTTTTATTGATGGATACCCTATACTAAGAGGAAAGTGGAAAAAATTTAGTGAAGATATTTTTATAAAAAAAATCAGGTATTTTTTTCAAGGTAAATATGGGGCAAAAAAAAATGGACATAAAATTGCACAACAAAATGGGGCAAAACTAAGTGGTTTTAAAAAATATTTTAAATTTCATCATACTGGGCAACCTATAAGAAAATCTACTTTAGAGATTTTTTTCAACAAAAACGAGACGATTAGAGTTAATAATATAAAATATAAATTAAGAAATGGTAATCAGTTTTTATTTCAGACTTTGGCAAATCATATAGAAATAAAAAATAAGACTGTTGTTTTAAAAGGTGATTATCAATTAGTTTATTTTCAAAATTATAACAAACCTTTTTGGTGGATAAAAAGTAAACTTAAAAGATCAGAAAAAGACAAAAATAAACTTTTTTTATGCTTGCAAAGTTTAGACCAGTGCTCTGAAGAAAAATTAAGTTTCATAAAAAAATGGCTTTCTAATAAATACAATTGATTAAATGGAAATTATAAATCAATAAAAAATTGCTATTTAGATACTTTCTTATTGTTAAAATATAAATACTTAGTTGTATGATAATATGCAGATAAAAGACTGTCCATTTGCTTTGTAATATTTGGTTTATCTAGTTTGATATCTTTAATTATTTTTGATTTTAAATTAAACAAACTTGCTTTTTGGGAGATATTTGTTTTTTCATAGTAATGTCCATCTTTTATTAGGCCAACAGCTTTTTCCCCTTTGTTTTGAATGTAAACAAAAGCTGCAGTATTTATTATGGTAGTGTCTAATAGGTTCCTTCCTAAAGTGTAGTTTGTATAATCAATTTTTGCTAAACTTGTTGCAGTAGGAAAAATATCAATTAATTTAGCATACTTATCTATAATTTGAGGTTTTATGTATTTTGGAGCATTAATAAAAAATGGAACATGATGTACTTGAATCCCTAAATCATTTTCATTATCTTTTAAGAAATTTAATTTTTTCATTCCTCCTCTATGATCTCCAAAAAACACAAAAATAGAATTTTCGTAATAGCCAGACTCTTTAGTTCTTTCTAAAAAACGGGCAATATTAAAATCTAAATAACGGATTGCGTTAAGTTGGCCTAAAGATCTAAACCCTCCTGAAAGTAATGTTTTTTCGTTAATATCATCTTTTAAAATAGGTGTGTAGCTTTCTTTTTTATCTGGTACTGTAAAAGGCATATGATTTGTTGCTGTTTGTATGTAAGTAACAAATGGTTTTCCTTCATCATGTAATTTTTTTAATTTTTTATCTGCTTCTTTAAATAAGTCGTAATCATCAATTCCCCAAACATCTGCTCTGTTTTCTTCTTCAAAAAGACCTTCTTCATAAATTTTTAATCCTTTTATGTTTGATTGAAAAACACCTCTTATATTAGCCCAATTAGCAGAACCTCCAATAAAATACGATTTTTCATATCCTTTGATTTGATCAAAAATAATACGTTGGTCAATAATCAAAGGATTTCTTGAAGCTGTTTTAACATCTTCAATATCTGGTAATCCTGTAATGCTAGCAAAAACACTTCCAGCGGTTCCAGGTTTATGAACGTAAAATTTTGAAAAACTTAAACTTTTTTTAATTATCGAGTCCATTTTTGGAGTACTATTTAATGGATTACCGTAGAAACTCATAGATGCTGTTCCTGTTGACTCTAACATTACAAAAATCAGATTAGGTTTTTCTTTATATGGTTCTTTAAAAATTACTTTCTGTTCAAAATTTATTGTGTCTAAGGATAGATTTAAATGTTTTGCAATTACCGGATAATAAGTTTGGAACTTTTCTGTATCTAAACCTTCACTTCTAAAAGCAAAACTGTCAAAAAAATATAAAACAGGATTTAAAGCAAATTGATTCACTGAATTGTTTTTTGAGAAAAAAGCTTCACTCCACCTTAAAGGATAATGTGTAACACTATTATAAATACCAAAAGATAAAAAAAGAAACGTAAATGTAAAAAAAACTGCTTTTAATTTTTTTGTTATTTTTTGATTTGTTTTTGATAATGATCTATATAAGAAACTAGAAAATTTATAAATAATGAAAGATAAAATAATTAAACTAAAAAGACCTTTGTAAATAGGATAACTCTCAATTAAAACCTGAGTTGATGTTTTTAAATTACTCAAGAAACGTAGAGAAGAAGCATCTAACCGAATAATTAAATATTCATAATAACCAAAATCAAATAAGTAAAAAACAGTAAGGATTAAGTATGTTAAAACTAAATAAAAATTCGCTATTTTTTTATAAATAATATTTTCAAAAAAATTATAGTTTGTAATTAAAACTAATATAGCTAGAGGAGAAAAACTAAGGATAGATAATCTCAAGTCAAAACGAATACCTAATAAAATAGCCTTTTCTGTTTCTTTAAAATCTGCAGTATCTAAATTAGCAAAAAAAAGATAGAAAAAAAATCTAAAAAAAAGAACGAAAACAAAAAGAGAAAATACATTTATAAAAATGTATTTTATATAATTCGGAATTTTTAAAAACATACTTTTAGTATAAAAAAATCAAAGGTACTATTTTTACTATTTATTAAAATGTTATTATTCATTTTAATAAATAATGAATCCAATTTTGCAAGGTGTTTATTATATAGTAAATTTACCACAAAATAGATTAAACACTAAATCATCAACTATTATAAATAATGATGAAAATATCATTTGGGTCTTAAGAGTTTAAAATAAATGCAAAATCAATTCCATCAAGAAGCAATTTCGTCAGAAATATTTAGTACAATCTCAACCGCATCTCAGCAATTACAAATTAAAAGTTATGTAATTGGTGGTTTTGTGCGTGATTTTTTTTTAAAAAGAGGTACAGCAAAAGATATAGATGTTGTTGCAGTTGGAAGTGGAATTGAATTAGCAGAAAAAGTTGCTAGTTTATTAGCTAATAAACCTAAGGTTCAAGTTTTTAAAACTTACGGAACAGCAATGTTACGTTATAAAGATATTGAGATAGAATTTGTTGGCGCAAGGAAAGAATCTTATACAGAGGATAGTAGGAACCCTGAGGTTGTGGAAGGTACATTGCAAGATGACCAAAATAGGAGAGATTTTACTATAAATGCACTTGCTTTAAGTTTGAACCAAGATGATTTTGGAACGCTTTTAGATCCTTTTAATGGAATTAAAGACTTAAAAGATAAGATTATAAGAACGCCCTTAAACCCAGATATTACTTATTCTGATGATCCTTTGAGAATGATGCGTGCAATTCGTTTTGCAACTCAATTAAATTTTAAGATTGAAAAAACATCTTTGGATGCGATTTCTAAAAATTCAGACAGATTAAAAATAATTACAAGAGAAAGGATTATTGATGAATTGAATAAAGTTTTATCATCAATAAAACCATCAATAGGTTTTTTATTATTAGAAAAAACAGGCTTATTAAAGCAAATTTTACCTGAGTTAGTTGCATTAAAAGGAGTAGAGGAAGTTGAAGGGCAAAAACATAAAGATAATTTTTACCATTCTTTAGAGGTTGTAGATAATATTTGCGAAAACACAAATGATCTTTGGTTGCGTTGGGCTGCTTTACTGCATGATATTGGAAAAGCACCAACCAAAAAGTTCAGTAAAAAAGTTGGATGGACTTTTCATGCTCATGAATTTGTAGGTTCTAAAATGGTATATAAATTATTTAAGCGATTAAAAATGCCTTTGAATAATAAGATGAAGTTTGTTCAAAAAATGGTACTCTTAAGTTCACGACCAATTGTTTTAGCTTCGGATGTTACAGATTCTGCTGTAAGACGTTTAGTTTTTGATGCTGGTGATGATATTAATTCCTTAATGACTTTATGTGAGGCAGATATTACTACTAAAAATCCAAAGAAGTTTAAAAGATATCATCAAAATTTTGAAGTTGTTCGTTCTAAAATAAAAGAAGTTGAAGAACGAGATAAAGTGCGTAATTTTCAACCACCAGTTACTGGAGAGGAAATTATGAAAGCTTTTAACTTAAAGCCTTGTAGAGAAATTGGTCAAATAAAAGAAGCAATAAAAGAAGCTATTTTAGATGGAAAAATACCTAATGAACACCAAGCTTCTTATGATTTTATGATTGAAAAGGGGCAGGGACTTGGGTTAAGTGTAGTTATCTAATTTTATAAGCCTATATTTTAATTAAAAAATGTGTTTTTTTGTAATTTGTCAAAGCAAATATTAAGGGTTTTCCTTCAAACACATAATTACTAAATTAGCTTTTTATAAATATTTTTTTAATAGTAAATAGAATGAAGTTTTCCGTAATTATTTCATATTACAAAAATTTAGAAAATCTCAAGCTAATTTTTTTGGCTTTAGAAAACCAAAGTGTAAAAAAATTTGAAGTTATTGTTTCAGAGGATGATTATAACGAAGAAACATTTGTTTTTTTAAAAGAAGCTAAAAACAGCTATACTTTTATAATAAAACATACACATCAAAATGAGGATTTAGGTTTTAGGAAAAATAAAATGTTAAACAAATCTGTAAAAGTTGCTAATGGTACTTTTTTGATTTTTATTGATGGAGATTGTGTACCTCATAAACATTTTATAAAATCTTATTTAAATAATTTTGAAGAACAAGCAGTATTAAAAGGACGAAGAGTAATGCTTTCTGAAAAAATTACCACACATTTAAAAATGACTCTTAATTTAAAAACATTAAATTTTTTAAATATTTTATTTTCTAAAAGCGAGAAGAAAAAAAATGGTTTTTACAGCCCATATTTTAATTTATCTTATAAGAGTAATAAAAAATGGTTGATAGGTTGTAATTGGGGTATATCAAAAAAGACTTTATTAATGATAAATGGTTTTGATGAAGATTATGTTAGAGCAGCTGTTGGAGAGGATAATGATGTGGAATGGAGACTTAAATGTATAAAAATAAAAGAAAAGTCCGTAAAAAATAAAGCAATAGTATATCACCTTTATCATAAAGGTAAATATTCTCAAGAAGATTTGAAATTTAATAAAAATGTTTTAAAAAAGAAAATAGAGAAAAATGATTTTTTCTGTTTAAATGGATTAAAAAAAATCAATTAATAAAACTTAACTCAAACTCTGCATAGAAACCAATTTAAAATATTCGCCTTTTTTGGCAAGTAATTCGTCATGTTTTCCTTGTTCAACAATTTTACCCTTTTTCATAACAACAATCTTATCAGCTTTTTGAATAGTAGATAATCTGTGAGCAATAACTAACGAAGTTCTATTTTGCATCATTTTTTCTAAAGCAACTTGCACCAATTGTTCAGATTCAGTGTCTAAAGCAGAAGTTGCTTCATCTAAAATCATTATCGGCGGATTTTTTAAAACAGCTCTAGCAATAGATAAACGTTGTTTTTGTCCGCCAGAAAGTATGTTTCCACTATCACCAATATTTGTATTGTATTTATTTGGCAAGTTCTGAATAAACTCATCTGCATTTGCAATTTTTGCAGCTTCTAAAATAGCTTCATCTGTTGCATTTTGCGTTCCTAATTTAATGTTGTTCGCAATTGCATCATTAAATAGAATTGAATCTTGCGAAACGATTCCCATTAAATCACGTAAAGATTTTTTAGTAATGTCTTTAATGTTATTTTCATCGATGATTACCTCCCCTTTATTAACATCATAAAAACGAGTTATTAGGTTTGCTAATGTAGATTTTCCACTTCCAGATTGCCCAACTAATGCAACAGTTTCCCCTTTGTTAATCGTTAAAGAAAAATTCTCTAAAACAAATTCATCCTTATATTTAAATGAAATATTTCTGAATTCAATTTGATTATTAAAATCTTCTTTAATTGTTGCGTTTGGTTTGTCTTTTATGCTGTTTTCTGTATTTAAGACAGACATGATTCTTTCTGCTGAGGCTTCTCCTTTTTGAATGTTG
Source organism: uncultured Polaribacter sp. (assembly GCF_947500975.1). Lineage (GTDB taxonomy): Bacteria > Bacteroidota > Bacteroidia > Flavobacteriales > Flavobacteriaceae > Polaribacter. The sequence goes on along the minus strand of NZ_CANMUE010000001.1, from coordinate 429,566 downwards.
TAAAATGTTGTGGTAATTAATTTAATAGGATTTAAAACTGTGTAAAACAACACAATATACCCAAAGAATTCATCAGGTTGTAAAGCGCTAGTGTTAGATAAAACTTCAGAACCTCCATACCAAAGAATGGCAATAATTGTTGCAGAACCTAAAAATTCACTCATTGGTGAGGCCAATGTTTGTCTGTGAAAAACACTAGTTGTAAGTTTCTTAAAATTTTGGGTTGATGTTATAAATTTATCTTCAATAACTTTTTCTGCATTAAAACCTTTTATAATTCTTAAACCAGATAATGTTTCTTCTATAAAAGAAAGAAAATTACCAGTTTCCTTTTGTGCCTTTTTTGATTTAGATTTTAATTTTTTACTAATTGAGGAAATAATAAAACCAGAAACAGGTAGTAAAATAAAAACAAAGAGCGTTAATTGTAAACTCATATAGAGCATTATAGAGATCGAAATAATTACAGTTAAAGGTTCTCTAACAATAACTTGTACAGAACTTAAAATTGAATTTTCTACTTCTTGTACATCAGAAGTCATACGTGCAATAATGTCTCCTTTTCGTTTTTCTGTAAAATACGAAAGAGGTAATTCTACGATTTTACTATACAAATTATCGCGTAAATCTTTGACAATACCTGTTCTTAAAAAAGTAATTACATAAGAAGCTAAATATCTAAAAAAGTTTTTTAGAAAAAATAATGACAATGCTAATAAACAAATAAAAACCAGTGTTTTTATATTACCATCATTATCAATTTTCTGAGAAATAAAATAATAGAAATTGTTTTTTATAAAGTCTCCAGCATTTCCAATTCCTTCATAAACAGGCTTTATAGAAACTTTTTGTTCCCTCTCAAAAAGAATTCCTAAAACAGGAATAAAAGCTAAAACAGATAAAACATTAAAAATAGCGTAGAAAATATTAAAGACAATATTTAATACTGTAAACTTTCTATACTTTTTCTCGTATTTTAAAATGTCTTTAAAATATCCCATTAATTCAATTTCATTTCTTTAATAATTCTTTGAATTTTAACATCTAATTCAGCTTCTACTTTTTCTGCATTTTCTTTTGAATCTAAAGAAGAATTTACACTAAAATAGAATTTAATTTTAGGTTCAGTTCCACTAGGTCTTGCAGCTATTCTTGTACCTTTTGCTGTTTGATAAATTAAAACATTAGATTTAGGTAAATCTATATTGGTAACCTTACCAGTAATTAAATTTTTCTTAGTTGATGCTTGGTAATCCGAAAGTGATTCAATTTTTTCTTCATCAATTTCTGTTAATGGATTGTTACGCATGTCACTCAACATTTGTTGTATTTCTGCAGCACCATCCATTCCTTTTTTAGTGATAGAAATTAAATGTTCTTTATAAAATTTATTATTTACATAAATATCTAATAATTCTTCATAAAAAGAACTACCGTTTTGTTTTGCAAATGCAGCAACTTCACAAGCTAAAAGAGTGGCGGTAACAGCATCTTTATCTCTTACAAAATCACCAACCATATAACCAAAACTTTCTTCACCACCACCAATAAAATCTAGTTCCGGAGAGTCCCTAACCATTTTAGCTATCCATTTAAAGCCAGTTAAGCCAACTTTAGTTTCAACACTATAATTTGCAGCAACATCATTTACCAACTCCGAAGAAACAATTGTAGAACCTACAAATTGTTTTCCATTTAATTTGCCTTCTTCTTTCCATTTTTTTAATAAAAAACCTGTCATTACAACCATGGTTTGGTTTCCATTCATCAACTTCATATTGCCGTCTAAATCTCTGATAGCCACACCTAATCGATCACAATCTGGATCGGTGCCAATAACAATATCAGCGCCAATTTTGTTAGCTAAATTAGTAGCCATTTCTAAGGCTTCTGGCTCTTCTGGATTTGGAGATTTAACAGTTGGAAAATTACCATTAGGTACTCTTTGCTCTTCAACAATATGAACATCAGTATAACCCGCTTTTGCTAACGCATCAGGTACAGAAACAATTGAAGTTCCGTGTAAAGAAGTGAATACAATTTTTAAATTTTCTCTATCAATTTTCTCAGATAAAGAACCGTTTTTTACAGAAGCTTCAATAAAAGCCTCATCAACATCTTTACCAATAATTTCAATTAAATTATCATTTGCATCAAACTTAATTTCAGAAAAATCTAACGAATTTACATTACCAATAATGCCACTGTCATGTGGAGGTACAATTTGTCCGCCATCAGCCCAATAAACTTTGTAACCATTATATTCTGGTGGATTATGGGAGGCCGTTAAAACAATACCGGCATCACAGCTTAGGTGTTTTACAGCAAAAGATAATTCTGGAGTTGCACGCAAGTCTTCAAATAAAAATACTTTTATGTTGTTTGCTGAAAAAACATCAGCAACTACTTTTGCAAATTTTTTACTATTGTGTCTACAATCGTAAGCGATAACAACTTTTATTTGTTCTGTTTGTATGTTTTTTATTAAGTAATTTGATAAACCTTGTGTAGCCCTACCAAGTGTATATTTGTTAATTCTGTTAGTCCCTGCGCCCATTACTCCACGCATACCACCAGTTCCAAACTCCATATCTTTATAGAATCTGTCTGCTAAATCATCAGATTTTGAATCAATTAAAGCTTTAACTTCTGTTTGAGTTTCAATATCAAAGGTTGGGGTTAACCATTGTTTTGCTTTGTTTAAAATATTGTCCATAGTAAAAAATAAAATGTAAAGATAATGTTTAGAAATTGAGTTTTTCCTTTACTTTATAGTGTTTTTCTTCTTTTTTGGTTCTAATTACAAGTTCTCCAATAAAACCTGCAACAAATAACAGGGTTCCTAAAACCATTGAGGTTAAGGCTATGTAAAACCAAGGGTTATCTGTTACCAAAATCGTTTTTATGCCGTTATATAATTTGTAAATTTTTGTAACGCCAATATAGAAAGCTAAAGTTGTTCCAAATATGAACATAAAAGTACCCCAAAGACCAAATATGTGCATTGGTCTTTTACCAAATTTAGAAAGAAATGAAATGGTAATTAAATCTAAAAAACCATTAATAAAACGATCCATCCCAAATTTGGTTTCTCCATATTTTCTAGCTTGATGTTGTACTACTTTTTCTCCAATTTTATTAAAACCTTCGTTTTTTGCTAAAACAGGAATGTATCTGTGCATTTCTCCACTAACTTTTACGGCTTTTATTACTTCATTTTTATAGGCTTTTAAGCCACAGTTAAAATCATGTAATTTTAAACCTGATGTTTTTCTGGCAGCTGTATTAAATAATTTTGAGGGTATGTTTTTGGTAATTACATTATCAAAACGTTTCTTTTTCCATCCAGAAATTAAATCGAAATTTTCATTTATAATTAAGTTATATAACTCAGGTATTTCATCTGGATTGTCTTGTAAGTCAGCATCCATAGTTATTACAACCTTACCTTGCGCTAATTCAAAACCAGCATCTAAAGCTTGAGATTTACCGTAGTTTTTTTGAAAACGAATTCCTTTTACCGAATTATTTTGTTCTGATAATTTTTGGATAACATTCCAAGAAGCATCTGTACTACCATCATCAATAAAAATAATTTCATATAAATAACGATTGGATTGCATAACTTTTGCAATCCAATCGTGTAATTCTTGTAAAGATTCTTCTTCGTTAAGAAGTGGTATTACTACCGAAATATTCATGTTTTTTGTAATAAAGTTTAATTAACTTTTAGGTTTCTAGTAAGTTTCTTCTTCAGTATGTTTTATAATTGCAGAAGTAATTGCAGAGAATATAAAACCTAAAACTAGACCTCCAATTACCATACCTCCAAATAAAGAAAGATAAAAATAATCTTCTGTCATTTTTAGAGACATTTCTATTTGATCAGATGACATACCAGCATCTTCCCATTGAACTATAGATTTTTCGATTATTTGATTTTTAAAGTCTGGTTCTATAAAAGAAGTAAAAAGATATGTATATAATGCTGATATGATTATTCCAATTAGAATTATTCCCATTCCAATTTTTACACCTTGACCCCAAGACATAAAACCTCCATTATCATTTTTAAACTTTTTTGAAGCTAAAATTATAAAAGCTATCATAATAGCAAAACCCAAAAGCATCTGTACAATATTTTGCTCTAAGTGCATTCCTAATGCATACATTATTAAACTTAATATTACTGATACTAATCCATAATATAATCCATAATTTAAAATAATACTTTTGCTATTTGCTTGATTTTCCATTTTTTTTATTTTAGTTAGTTATACAAATATATTCATTTCATTTAGATAGTTTTTCTTTTTTATAAAGTTTGTAATCTATCTAAACAATTCATTAGTATTCAACTTATTGAATTTGTTACAAAAAAATAATTCTTTTTTTAATTGCTAGAATAAAAATCTATTGTAAATTTGCAGCGGCAAGTCCTACACAACTAGCTCCCTTTGAATCCCCCAGGGTGGGAACGCAGCAAGGGTATTAGGTTGTAGCAGTGTGATGTAGATAGCTTGCCATTTTTTGTGCCCTAAAGTTTCGTTTTATTAAGCCTCTATAAATATTACTTTTCTTCTTAAAATTATTAATACTCAATTGTTTATAAATGGTCAATAAATAGTTATTGTTATTACCCAATAATAATAAGGAGTAACTATCTTTGCATTAGGGATTGTAGCATTTGTTTGAGCTCTTTTGTGAAGAATGAACAAAAAGCGAGTACAAAAAGCCCGACCCTTGGGGAATGCCCTAAAAATAAAATATAACACGTAAATATTTACAAATGAAATTTTTTATAGATACAGCAAATTTAGAGCAAATTAAAGAAGCGCAAGCTTTAGGTATTTTAGACGGAGTTACTACAAACCCATCTTTAATGGCAAAAGAAGGAATAACTGGGGAGGCAAATATTATAAACCACTACAAAGCAATTTGTGAGTTGGTAGATGGAGATGTTTCTGCAGAAGTAATTTCTACAGATTTTGAAGGAATGGTGAGAGAAGGTGAAGCTTTAGCGGCTTTAAATCCGCAAATTGTGGTAAAATTACCAATGATAAAAGATGGTGTTAAGGCATGTAAATATTTTTCTTCAAAAGGGATTAAAACAAACGTTACGTTAGTGTTTTCGGCAGGTCAAGCATTATTGGCTGCAAAAGCAGGAGCAACTTATGTGTCGCCTTTTATTGGTAGATTAGATGATATTTCTACAGATGGTTTAAACTTAATTGCAGAGATTCGTCAAATCTATAACAATTATTGTTTTGGAACTCAGATTTTAGCAGCTTCTGTACGCCATACAATGCATATTATTGATTGTGCAAAACTAGGCTCTGATGTTATGACCGGTCCTTTAAGTGCTATTGAAGGTTTGTTAAGACATCCATTAACAGATAGTGGTTTGGCTAAGTTTTTAGCAGATTATCAAAATGGGAATTAAAAGAGTAAAAATTATAAAGTCGTAAAGTTACAAAGCCTTAAATTGATGTTTTTAACTTTACGACTTTATAATTTTTAGACTTTGCAATTATACTAAATGTATCCAAAGAAACCCTTAGCGCAGCTTGTAATTTCAGCTTGTCATCAATTTTTTATTGATACAGTTGTAATTTCTCCTGGTTCTAGAAATGCACCTTTAACAATTGGTTTTTCTAATCATCCAGAAATCAAAACTTTAAGTATTGTAGATGAAAGAAGTGCTGCTTTTTTTGCTTTAGGTATTGCACAGCAAACCCAAAAACCTGTAGCTGTTTTGTGTACCTCTGGTTCTGCTTTGTTAAATTATTATCCTGCAATTGCAGAAGCTTTTTATAGTAATATTCCTTTGGTAATAATTTCTGCCGATAGACCAAAACACTTAATTGATATTGGTGATGGACAAACTATTCGTCAAGAAAATGTGTTTGAAAATCATATTTTGTTTTCAGCAAATTTGGTTGAAAACGAAAAATTTAAAACCAGAAATTCACAATTAATTGGAGAAGCATTGCAATTGGCAACTTCTAAAAAAGGTCCCGTTCATATAAATGTTCCTTTTGATGAACCTTTGTATAAAACTGTAGATGAGTTGCAAGAATTTCATTTTCCTAATATTTCTATGAGTTCTTTAGATAATTTTCATATTAATTATGATGAATTATCTAAAATTTGGAGTGTTGCAGAAAAGAAAATGATTTTAGTAGGTGTAAATTATCCTGATGAGGAATTACACAATTTAATAGATTTATATGCAGAAGATGATTCTGTATTAATTTTAACAGAAACTACATCAAATCTACATCATAAAAAAGCCATTAACTCGATAGATCAGTTAATTTTTTCTTTGAATGAAACTCAATTTAAAGATTTGCAACCAGATGTACTTATAACTTTTGGAGGTATGATTGTTTCTAAAAAAATAAAACAATTTTTAAGAGCATATCAACCAAAACATCACTGGAATATTGATGAGAAAAAAGCGACAAACACATTTTTTTGTTTGTCGGAATTTATACAAACCAAACCTGTAGATTTCTTTTTAAAATTTAATAAAATCATCACAAAAAAAGAAAGCACTTACCAATCGAAATGGTTGCAGGTTCGTGATAAAAAAAGAACAAAACACAAGGAGTATTTATCAAAATTAGAACATTCAGACTTTAAAGTTTTTGAACAAGTTTTAGAGAGTATTCCTAATTATTGTCAATTACAAATTAGTAATAGTTCAATAATTAGATATGCGCAGTTATTTAGTATAAAAGATTCATTACGTGTTTTTTGTAATAGAGGAACAAGCGGTATTGATGGTAGTACAAGTACTGCAATTGGCGCTGCTTTTGCTACTAAAAATCAAACAGTTTTTATTACTGGAGATTTAAGTTTCTTCTATGACTCTAATGCTTTGTGGAATAAGAATATTCCTAATAATTTTAGAATTATCTTAATCAATAATTCAGGTGGTGGAATTTTTAAAATCATTCCTGGACCATCATCAACAAATGCTTTAAAATACTTTGAAACTCCGCATTGTTTAACCGCTGAATATTTGTGTAAAATGCATAGTTTTGAGTATCAAAAAGCATTTTCAACAGAAACTGTAAATGATCAATTGAGTGCATTTTTTGAAGTATCTGAAAAACCAAAAATGTTAGAAATTTTTACACCAAGTGAAGAAAATTACTTATTATTAAAAGATTATTTTAAATATATACAATAATGGATTTACAAGAAGATTCTCAAGAAAGAGAAATGAATTTAGTAGAAGGAGATAAAGTGCAATTGATTATTGAAACAGAAACAAATTTAGGTTATACCGTTTTAATTAATGACGAGTTTGATGGCTTGTTATTTAGAAGTGAGGTTTTTGAGGATTTAGAAGAAAACATGGAAGTTACTGGTTATATCAAAAATATTAGAGAAGATGGTAAAATAGATGTTTCTTTAAGACCCCAAGGTTTTAGAAACGTAATAGGTTCTGATGTGGAAAAAGTGCTTCAAAAATTAAAAGATAGTAGAGAAGGTTTTATTTTGTTAACTGATAAAAGCTCTCCAGATTCTATTCGTTTTCATATGAAAATGAGCAAAAAAGCATTTAAAAAAGCTGTTGGAAATTTATACAAACAAAAACTAATTGCCATTAAAGAAGATAGAATAGAATTGATAAAAGAGTAGTAGTAAAGTAGAGGATTTTTATTTTAGTTAAGTGGTTTATTGACCTCCAATTCTTAAAATGTTTTCATAAAAAGCATCAACATTTGGGTCTGATGGATCCATTTTGCCATAACCTATTTTATAATGTTTTAGGGCTTTTTTATACATGTTTCCTGTTTCGTAATATTTACCAATATAATAATCGCCTAAATGAGAGGCAGGAAATAATTTTAGAATCATTTTGCCAAAATCACGTAAACGATCACCGTTTTCTTTTTCGATAATAATTTTTTCAATAGCATAAATATCTTTTTCTCTAATACCTAAATCGCTTCCAAATAGAAATTCGATTTCTAAATATTTATTTTCTAAATAGGTAATGGCATCCAAAGGATTTAAATCTTTTATATTTTTTTCATATTCCTCTTTAGAAATTGCGGAGTAGATTTCAAATATTTTAGTTAATGCTCTCGGAATCGCTTCACCAATGGCAGAAATTGAACTAGATGTAGTCAATTTATCTGCAACAATATTCACGTTTTTAATTTTTAAAGCAGATAAACCTGATTGAACTTGGTCTATTTTAGTTTGTTTTTGGGGAGATAAAGAACTAGAGTTGTTAAGATAATAGTAAAAAGTATTGTCTTCTTTTTCTAATCTAGGTAAATTATACGATTGTAGTTGTTGGCCTATATAATCAGAAAAACTAGGGTTTATACAAATGTAAGAATTGATAAAAGCAGAAGGTTCTTGTAAAAAATGAGTAATTAAATTAGCAGAATATCCTTGAGCAACCATAGTAATAAAAGGAGATGTTCTATAATTACTTTCCATATAGAACAATACTTCATCTATTAAAAAACTATAAAAATTTTTGGAACTAGTGGTTAATCCGCCTGAGTTTACATCAAAAGAAATGTCTTTTCCTTTTGTTTTTTCCATAGATACACCAACAATAATTTGTTTAGGTGCTTTGTCTTTTTTTGCAAATAATACCGAGTTTCCAACATATACATCAAACAAATATTCTTCGTCTAATACAATAGAAATAGGATAATTTTTAATGCTATCTTTTTCATATCCCTCAGGAATATAGATTTTTATATTTCTGTCGGTTTCTAAAATATCTGATTCTAATTTTTTATTAATGATTTTTTGAGAAAAACCAATGAAACAAAAAAGAGTAAATATTAATGTCAGCGTTTTCTTTATCATAAGTTAGATTGTTTATTTTTGTAGACTATTACATTTTGATTTGTAATAATAAGAACGACTAAAATACAAAAATATGATACAACCAGAATGGAAAACAGCCAAAGAATATGAAGATATTACATATAAAAAATGCAATGGAATTGCAAGAATAGCTTTTAACAGACCAAATGTTAGAAATGCTTTTCGTCCAAAAACAACCAAAGAATTGTATGACGCTTTTTATGATGCTGGCGAAGATGTAAATATTGGAGTTGTTTTACTTTCTGCAGAAGGACCAAGTACAAAAGACGGAATTTATTCTTTTTGTTCTGGTGGAGATCAAAAAGCAAGAGGGCATCAAGGTTATGTTGGAGACGATGGTTATCATAGACTAAATATTTTAGAGGTTCAAAGGTTAATTCGGTTTATGCCAAAAGCCGTTATTTGTGTAGTTCCTGGTTGGGCAGTTGGTGGCGGACATAGTTTACACGTAGTTTGCGATTTAACTTTAGCGTCAAAAGAACACGCAATTTTTAAGCAAACAGATGCAGATGTAACTTCTTTTGACGGTGGTTATGGTTCTGCGTATTTAGCAAAAATGGTAGGTCAGAAAAAAGCACGTGAAATCTTCTTTTTAGGAAGAAATTATAATGCTCAAGAGGCTTATGAAATGGGAATGGTAAATGCTGTAATCCCTCATGAAGAATTAGAAAGTACTGCTTACCAATGGGCGCAAGAAATTTTAGAAAAAAGTCCAACATCTATAAAAATGTTAAAATTTGCAATGAATTTAACTGATGATGGTATGGTTGGTCAGCAAGTTTTTGCAGGAGAAGCAACAAGGTTGGCATATATGACAGATGAAGCAAAAGAAGGAAGAGATGCTTTTCTTGAAAAAAGAAAACCAAATTTTCCTAAAAAATGGATACCATAATCAATTACTATATATAAAATTAAAAATTACGAATTATCAGTATTTGTAATTAAAAATTAATTAGAATGAAATCACAAGTAGTAACTTTTTTAATAAAATGTCCAGATCAAAAAGGTTTGGTAGCAAAAATTACCAGCTTTTTTTTTGAAAAAGGATTCAATATTTTAAGTTGTCAGCAATATGTAAATTCAATTGAAGACAAATATTTTATGAGAATTCGTTTGAACGCAGATGGAACAGAAATCTCTAAAAAAGAGTTAGAGGAAAACTTTATGGAATTAGCAGAACCTTTACAGTTTAAATGGTCTGTTAATTACGGCGATAAAAAACAAAACGTAGCCATTATGGTATCTCATACAAGTCATAACTTATATGATTTATTAGAGCGCCATAGAGAAGGAAGCTTAGTATGTAATATTAAAATGATTATTAGTAACCATGATAAGTTAAGACCTATAGCAGATATGTTTGGAATTCCTTATCATTACTTACCTGTAACTAAAAGTACAAAGCAAGAACAGGAATCTCAAGTTATTAATTTGTTAGATGCTAATGAAATAGATTTAATTATTATGGCAAGGTATATGCAAATTTTGTCATCAAATTTTATCAATCATTATCCAGATAAGATTATAAATATTCATCATTCTTTTTTACCAGCTTTTCAAGGTGCAAACCCGTATAAAAGAGCTTACGACAGAGGTGTAAAATTAATTGGAGCAACTGCTCATTACGCAACAGAAGATTTAGATGAAGGGCCAATTATAGAGCAAGACGTAGAGCCAGTTACACATGAAAGTACACTAAAAACGTTAAAAAGAATTGGTGCCGATATTGAAAGGTTGGTATTGGCAAGAGCGGTAAAAAGTCATTTGCAAAATCAAATAATTGTTTCAGGAAATAAAGCGATTGTTTTTCCAGAAGCTGGAGAGTAGAATAAATTATATGGAATCTACTATCTTAAATATGTAATTAACAATTCTTAATTGAATATGAAAATAATTTGCATTGGGCGCAATTACGCAAAACACATAAAAGAATTAGCAAACGAAAGACCAGAAAACCCTGTTGTTTTTCTAAAACCAGATTCTGCTATTTTACCAAGAAAAAATCCATTTTTTATTCCGCCTTTTTCTGATGATGTACATTATGAGGTAGAGGTTTTAGTAAAAATAAATAAAGTAGGTAAGCATATAGATGCTAAGTTTGCTCATAAATATTATGATGAAATTGGATTAGGAATCGATTTTACAGCAAGAGATGTACAAGCAAAATGCAAAGAAAAAGGGTTGCCTTGGGAAAAAGCAAAAGCGTTTGACGGAAGTGCATTTATTGGTGAGTTTTACCCAAAAGAACAATTCGATTTAGAGAATTTAAAGTTTCAATTATATAAGAACGATGAGGTTGTTCAAGATGGAAATACAAATGCTATGCTTTGGAAAACTGATGAATTAATTTCTTATGTTTCTCAATATTTTACCTTAAAAAAAGGAGATGTTATTTTTACAGGAACTCCTTCAGGAGTTGGAAAAGTTGTTGAAAATGATGTTTTAAAAGGAGTTATTGAAGGTAAAGAAGCTTTTAAAATTAGAGTGAAATAGTATATTAATTAGCTTCAAGGTTTCAAAATTTGATTTTGAATTCTGAAATTTAGCAACTTTATAAAAAATGAAAGCAGAAATAATAACTATAGGAGATGAGATTTTAATTGGTCAAATCGTAGACACAAATTCTCAATGGATAGGAACTGAGTTGAATAAAATTGGAGTTTCTGTATATCAAATTTCTTCTATTCAAGATGATAAGCAACATATTTTAAACGCTTTTAAAGAAGCTCAAGAAAGAGTGGATATCGTTATTATTACTGGAGGATTAGGGCCTACAAAAGACGATATTACAAAACATACTATTGCAGAGTTTTTTAATGACACTTTAACATTGAATAAAGATGTTGTAAATCATATTAAAGAATTGTTTGCAAAATATAAGATTCCTTTTGGTGAATTAAATCGTTTACAAGGGATGATACCCACTAAAGCCACTTATTTAAAAAACAATTTTGGTACTGCTCCAGGAATGTGGTTTAATGAAAATAATACTGTTTTTGTTTCCTTACCAGGGGTGCCCAATGAAATGAAAGGCATAATGACTGAGAAAGTATTACCTAAAATTCAACAAGAATTTAAGTTGCCATTTATTATTCATAAAACTATTTTAACGTATGGTTTGGGTGAAAGTTCTTTAGCAGAGAGAATTGAAGGTTTCGAAAATAATTTACCATCATTTATAAAACTAGCTTATTTACCAAATTATGGTAAAGTTCGTTTACGTTTATCCGCCAAAGGCGAAAATAAAAAACTGATTGAAGATAGTTTACAAGAACAAATTGTAAAATTATATAAAATAATTCCTGATATTATAACTGGAATTGATGATGGAGGAACCATTGAAAAAAGAGTAGGACAGTTGTTGGCAGAAAAAGGTAAAACAGTTTGTACTGCAGAAAGTGTAACTGGAGGGAAAATTGCTTCAGCTTTAGTTTCAATTCCTGGTTCATCCAATTATTTTAAAGGAAGTATTGTTGCATATTCTAAAGAAGTAAAAATTAATTTATTAAATGTTTCTTCTGAAGTGATAAAAAAATATACAGTTGTTAGTAAAGAAGTAGCTGTAGAAATGGCAAAAAATGCCAAAGAAAAATTACAAACAAACTATGCGGTAGCAGTTACAGGCAATGCTGGGCCAACAACGGATGAAACGGATAAAAGTGTAGGTGTTGTTTTTATTGCTATTGCAACAGATAAAGAGATAATTGTAGAAGAATTTAATTTTGGAAAACCAAGAGGAAGGGTAATTGATAAAACAGTAAATAAATCTTTAGAAATTTTACAAAAAGAAATATTAAAAAATTAGTAAAATTGTTTTGTTCACAATTAGAATTATTTGTAGATTTGCACCTCGTTTAGAGATAATACTATAAAAACTGTAAGAAGATGTCTAGAGTTTGTGAATTAACAGGAAAAAAAGCAATGGTAGGAAACAATGTTTCTCATGCCATGAATAGAACCAAAAGAAGGTTTGACGCTAATTTAATGACAAAGCGTTTTTATATTCCAGAAGAAGATAAGTGGATTACTTTAAAAATATCTGCTTCTGCTTTAAAAAATATTAACAGAAAAGGAATTTCTGCAGTAATAAAAGAAGCAAGAGCTAACGGTTTTTTAACAAAATAATCCAAGCTATAAAATTATACAGAGATGGCAAAAAAAGGAAACAGAGTTCAGGTAATTTTAGAATGTACAGAGCATAAAGCATCAGGTCAAAGAGGTACTTCTAGATACATTACAACTAAGAACAAAAAGAACACTCCAGATAGAATGGAAATTAAAAAATTCAATCCTATCTTAAAGAAAATGACTGTTCACAAAGAAATTAAATAATTTAAACTATCTAGAACTCAGAATAGAGTACATAGATTAAAAATACTATATCATGGCAAAGAAAACAGTTGCATCGTTACAGACATCTTCAAAAAGATTAACTAAAGCTATAAAAATGGTAAAGTCTCCAAAATCTGGGGCTTATACATTTGTAGAATCTATTATGGACCCTTCTGCAGTGAATGATTTTTTAGCAAAGAAATAAGTTAAAAAATATAAAATATATTAAAACTACTTTCTAATTTTAGAAAGTAGTTTTTTTTGTGCTTTATAATTGCGTATTTTTGAGCATTCCTTTTATCTACAAAAAAATATAAGGAAAAAGTTGTGCTTTTACAATCGATATTTTTTAAAGCTCTAAGAAAGCTTCAATAGTTTACGATAGCAACTTTAATGACAATTTGACCAACCCCAACTAATGGCACGTTTTTTAATGTACTATTGTATAGGATAAAAAATAAAAATGAGTTTTTTTAAAAAGATATTTTCAAAAGAAAAAAAAGAAACCTTAGATAAAGGTTTAGAAAAGACCAAAGAGAGTTTCTTTGGAAAGTTGTCAAAAGCAGTAGCAGGAAAATCAAAGGTAGATGATGATGTTTTAGATAATTTAGAAGAGGTTTTAGTTGCGTCTGATGTTGGTGTAAATACAACACTTAAAATTATTACTAGAATTGAAGAGCGTGTTGCAAAAGATAAATATGTTGGTACAGATGAGTTAAACAAAATTCTTCGAGAAGAAATTGCAGGTTTGTTATCAGAAACAAATCTTGGTAATGAAACAGAATTTTCAATTCCGGATATACCTAAAAATAAAAATGGCAATAAAATGCCTTATGTTTTAATGGTTGTTGGTGTTAATGGAGTAGGTAAAACAACTACAATAGGTAAGTTAGCAAGTCAGTTTAAAAAACAAGGGTTAAAAGTAGTTTTAGGTGCGGCAGATACATTTAGAGCTGCGGCTATAGATCAATTACAAGTTTGGGCAGACAGAACTGGTGTGCCAATTGTACGTCAAGAAATGGGTTCTGATCCAGCTTCCGTAGCTTTTGATACTTTAACTTCTGCAGTAACACAAGGTGCAGATGTTGTAATTATTGATACTGCTGGTCGTTTGCATAATAAAGTTAATTTAATGAACGAGTTAACAAAAATTAAACGAGTGATGCAAAAAGTAGTAGATAATTCCCCACATGATGTTTTATTAGTTTTAGATGGTTCTACTGGACAAAATGCATTTGAGCAAGCTAAACAGTTTACATTGGCAACAGAAGTTACTTCTTTGGCTGTTACTAAATTAGATGGTACAGCAAAAGGTGGAGTTGTAATTGGTATTTCAGATCAATTTCAAATACCAGTAAAATATATTGGAGTAGGAGAAGGTATAGATGATTTACAAGTGTTTAATAAAACTGAGTTTGTAGATTCTTTTTTTAAGTGAGAATCTATAATTATAAAATTTAAAACTCCTTTTCTAAACTTAGAAAAGGAGTTTTTTTATGAGTTAAATTTATAGACAACTTTATTTTTCTTCATAATGTATTATATCACATATACGCTCTCCTTTATTATCATAACGTGAGTTCGAATTAACTTGTGTTTGTATTAGGTAAAAATGTTTGAATTTTAATACTAGGTTTCTTATCAAGAAAAGAATAAGCTGTTAAACCTGCGATTAAATTCCCTAAAAAGTTATCAAATGATCGATGTCTAGAATGTTCTATTTGACAAGTATTTTTAGTACATCGTTCACAGACTCTATAACTGCTCTTTTTCTAAGATAAATTTTATCCATAAAATCGAGCACTTTTTTCTTCATATTCTTTCTTAGTTTGGTTACTAAATGGATATCGCCAATAAATAATTTATCAAATAAATCTTTACCCAATATCCCTTATCACCATATATTTTTCCAAATATTTTATCGTGAAAGCTTTTATTTTTAAGTGGATATCTATCATCTACATTTGCTTTAGTAAGCAAAAAATCTATAATTTGCCCCTTGTCATTACTAACTAAATGTATTTTAAAGCCGTAAAACCAACCTAATGTTCCATAACTTTTCTCAACAATTCCTTGAAAAACTTTGTTCTGTTTTTCTCTTTTGTTATGACATACTTTAAGAGCTGTAGAATCGATAAAAGAAATGCCAGAACATTTGCCTAAACCACAAAGCTTTAAATAAACAGCTAAAGGTTGAATTACTGATTTTTGTAATTCAACAAAACGATTATAAGAAACTAAATCAGGGAAGTAATCATCCATATGTTTAGATACATAGATAAAGATAAAAGTGCTTTAGATTAGGATGTGATTTTAAATGAAAAATAACCATAATAGTCATTATCTCACTTTTACTCATTTTGAATTATCTATTACGTTTTTTTGTGGTTGAATCATCAGAGATACTGTTTTTATCTAGAATTGAGTTAAATTCTTTCATGAAATCATCGAAAGAACAGAAAATTTCTATAATTTAATCATCAGAAACCATAAGTAGATAGTTTGTTAATGAATTGAAATTTAGCACTTTAATTCACTAAATGTTCTGCTTTTTTCATACGAATAAATCATCTATTTTACATTTAGCTCACGTGTTGCTAAGTTAATGTGATTGTAAGAATTAGTTAGGGATTAAAAAATGTTTACTTTCAGTTTAAAACTTAGCTAAATTTACAATTTTATAGTTATTTTTAAAACCCATTATTAAAAACATCTTTTCCATCTATGAGATATTCTAGAAAACTAACCATACTTTTATCTATAAACCGAATTTTAGTTTCATCTGTACCAAAAGCAATAATTTGTCCAGATTTTCCTTTACTTCCTGGAGCATAATCTATAGCGATAAAATTACCACCACCTGTACTTAAAAATGGAATCCAATATGGGTTGGTATAAATACCTATGGTTTTTCTTCCGTCTGGATGATTATTTCCAGTTAAGTCTATCAACATCCAATTAACATCATCATAAATCATCTTCCAATTTTTCCACTCGTTTAATATTTCTTCAGCAGTTAAAAATCCTGTGTTTTCAATTCCATTATGATTGTTGAGTAATATTCTCAATTCTTCTGGAAATTTATAGTTTGCTAAAGATTCAAACTCATTATAAATCTTTTGATTGTTTTTAGGTGGGTTTGGTTTTATTTTTCTTGTACTAATAAATTTGTTAAATAGTTTCTGTAATTGAATTGTGTCAAGATTTTCAACATAAGTATTTATATATTTTTTAATATAGTTCTGCTTTTCTTTGGCAATTTTAGCTTGATTATATTGTTTGGGTGCATTCTTGTATAAATATGCTCCAGTATTCTTATAAGGTTTTTCATCTATTAGCATTCCTGAGTTTACTCGTTTTTGAGAAAATTCTCCTTTTCCTAAAACAAGCATAAATTGTGGGTTTTGATTGAGTTCTGGTTGTTTTTCAAATTGACCATTTACGCTGTTCTTTTCAAGTTTTTGATATTGTTTCTTAAAGATTATATCCATCCATAATTTAAAATTTCCTTTGTTCTCAAAATGTAGTGCAATTATTTCTTTATTGGTTAAATAAGCAAAAGCATCATAAGGAAGTTCTGTATCTTTCGGTGTAATGATAAATAGTTTTAAAACTTTATTTTTTAATTGATTTGATATGTTTTCTAATATAATTTCTCTAAAACCCATTTTGTCATATGACTTGTAATTTCTTGCTGTTTCACTCTGATGATGAGAGTAATCTTTAAAGTATGGTTCTGGAATTTCTGCTAGTGGTATAATATTGAATGTGATATCTGAAAGCTCTATTTTTTTTTAATTGTTTATTGTAGGGTATAGAATGTTTGTTCATTTTACTTGCGCAATTAGTTATTATAATTAAAGTAACAAATAGACAATATTTCATTACGAGTAGTTTTAATTAGACTTAATTTTAAAACCGATATGACTCTGTCTTAATAACTTTTATCATAAGTTAGCTAAGTTATCTTTTTTTAGTTTAGAAAAAAAAAGAAAATTTTAGTGTTTATAAAAAAAACCTCAAATTCTGCATTGCAAAATTTGAGGCTTATTATATGTAATTTTTTGAGTGAAGTAAATTAAGTAATCATTTGTTTTTACTAGAATCCGCCACTATTTTGTTTTTCGTTATCATCTCTTTGCCTTCTTCTTTTAGCTTTGTTTTTTCCGCTTCCAAATCTATAATTAAAGCCTAAAAATGCAGTTCTGCTTTCCCAGTTAAATCTACCATTTTGAGCGTAAGGAGAAGTAGAGTTAAAGGCAAACTTCATTCCACTAAAAATATCATTTACTCTAAAATTAATAGTTCCTTTACCTTTTAAAACATTTAAACTAGCGCCAGTATTTACCATCCACATATTTTCAACAGACCATTGTATATCTTCAGAAGGACCTCTATACATTGCAAATAACTGTAAACTTAAGTTTTTAGTTGCTTTAAAGCTATTGCTAATTCTTGCATTAAAAACATTGTTTTGTACTTCTATTTGTTGTGCATTATCGTTTGTTAAATCTACAATACCTTGTTGAGTTTGAGAATAAAAATCCATACTTGTATTAATTCTCCACCATTTATTTACTTTATAATTAGAAGATACTTCTAATCCGTAGGCATCTGTGCTTTCAAAATTTGTAAAAGATAGTATTTGTCTAACACCTTCAACATCTAAAGGATCTGCGTAGGTTACACGAGAAATATTATCATTAATTTTTCTATAAAAAGTGCCAAAAGTTAATGATCCGTTTTTTATTTTACGGGTATAATTTACTTCGAAAGAATTGGTAAACTGTGGATCTAATTCTGGGTTACCCACAGATGTAATTAATGGTGTACTCCATTCTCTAATTGGATTAACTTGTCCAATTCCTGGTCTATCTACACGTCTACTATAGCTAAATTGCCATTGGTTTTTTTCTGAAGGATTAAAAGTAAAAAAAGCAGATGGGTAGATAGAAAAAATATCATCAGTAATTGTTTCTTTATCAGAGTTCTCTAAATTAAAAGTACCTTCAATTTCATACTGTTCTAATCTTGCGCCTAATTGCATGGTTACTTTTCCAAATTTATGACCATAATTTATATAACCAGAATAAATTTTTCTATCATAATCAAAAGATGAATTTCCTATACGGTCATAACCTGTTACATTACCATCAACATCTATAACTTCGCCTTCTTGATCTGTAAGGTTTATGTTTGCTGTATTGTTGGTTCTATACTCTAAACCTAATTCTAATTTTCCTTTTTCTGAAACAGGGTTTGTATAATCAATATTAATTAAAGTATTGTTTCTTTCGTTTTCTATGTCATTATAGTAATTAAAAACTTTGTAGTTAGTGTCTGATGAATTACTATATGAATCACTGTTTGTAGCATCTTCTGGGTTGTTAGTATTAGAATATGTAGCTTCAAATTCTAAATTATGACCTTCTTTTTTAAAGTCTATTTTATAGTTTACATTGTATGTGCCTGTATTACTTTTTTGGTCTTGAATGTTTGCTGCATTTGAGGTTAGAACATCATTTTGAGTAATTAAAGTACTACCATTTCCGCCACCTGTAAATTTATTTTGTGTTGTGTAAAAAGATAGTGTGTTTTTATCGTTTATATATACATCTGCACCCACTTTTAATAAATGAGATTGATTGACATTTATAAATTGAAAGTTTTGTAAAATGTTAGACTCAGGTCTATCAACAAATCCATAATTAAAGTTATCTCCACCATTATAGCCATAGTTTGCAAAGAAATTTACTTTTCCGGTTTTATAGTTCATGTTAGTAGAAAAGTTTGAACGAACATAATGACCAGCAGTTAAACCTGCATTTATAGAGCCATTAAAACCCATATTTGCATTTTTATTAAGTATAATATTGATGATACCACTCATTCCTTCTGGGTTGTATTTTGCTGAAGGATTTGTAATTAATTCTATACTTTTTATTGAGGTAGAAGGAATCTGTTTTAACAATTCAGCAGTAGAAATATTGGTTGGTTTTCCATCTACTAAAACACGTACATTATCATTACCTCGTAAACTTAAAGCCCCTGTTTGGCTGTCTACACTTACAGATTGTACATTGTTTAATAACTCAGAAGCAGTAGTTCCTGCAGAAGTTAAATCTTTACCAACATTAATAACTTTTCTATCAACTTTTTGAACAACAGTAGAGGTTTCTGCCCTTACTACTATTTCATCTAAAGAAGTGTTATTTTCTTTTAATGATATAGTACCCAGTTTGATGTTTTTATTTTTATCTGTAACTTCAATTTCTTTAGAAAAAGTTTCAAAACCTATAAATTGAACTTCAGTAATACTTTTTCCTTTAGGAATGTCTTTAATTATAAAAGTTCCATTATCATCAGTAATACCACCAGTAATAATTTTTTTTGCCATATCATATATAACAATATTTACATAAGGTAAAGGTTCTTTAGAGTTTTTGTCGATTACTTTACCAGATACTGTACCTGGTTTAGGTAGTTTGTTTTTTGGTAATTGCGCAAAAGAATTTACAGAGGCAATTAACATAAATAATAGTAATAATTTTTTCATTTCAGGTGTTTGTTTTTCTTGATTAATTCCTAAATAGACGTATCAATTGATATATTTGTTACCATAATTAACAGTATTTAACGAAATATTAACAGTATGAAAAATGTAACATTAGTAATAGGAGCATCTTTAAATTCTAATAGATACTCTAATATTGCTATCAAAAGTTTGATTGATAAAGAATTAGATACAGTTGCAATAGGATTAAGAAAAGGGAAGGTTGGAAATGTTTTCATTGATGATGAGAAAATGCCTTATAAAAATATAGATACGGTTACTTTGTATTTAAATCCGAAAAGGCAAATAGAGTATTATAATTATATAATTAGCTTAAAGCCAAGAAGGGTAATTTTTAATCCAGGAACAGAGAATTTGGAGTTTATAAAATTATTACAAGAAAAAAATATAATAGCAGAGATTGCCTGTACTTTGGTTTTATTATCAACTAATCAATACTAAAAATTTTTCCAGTTTCAGCAATATCAGTATTTTTAAAAGTAAGTTGAGCTTCTTCTTTAAATAAAGATAGATTTGAGTATCTACCAGAATAATGACCTATTATTAGTTGATTTACATTGGCTTTTTTTGCAATTTTAGCAGCTTGTTCAGCTGTAGAATGTTTTGTTTTTTTTGCTAAATCTTCTTTATCAGATAAAAAAGTTGCTTCATGATATAACAAATCAGTATTTTCAATTATTGGAACAATATCTGGCTTGTATTTAGTATCACTACAAAAAGCATAAGATAAGCTCTTTTTAGGGGCAATTGTTAATTCTTTGTTTGAAATAATTTTACCATTTGATAAAACAACATCTTTACCTGCTTTTATATTTAAAAAATCAGCTCTACCAATTTCTTCATAACCACCAATATTTATCATATTTAATTTACGTGGTTTTTCTTTCTCTGTAAATAAATATCCATTTGTATATACTCTATGACTTAGTGGTATTGTTCTTACAGAAACTTTATCATCTTCAAAAATTAGTTCACTTTCTTTAGATGATAACTCATGAAAAATCATAGGAAATTTAGCGTGAGATTGAGAAATTTTTAATTGTAATAGAGTAACCTCTTTAATACCTTTGGGGCCGTAAATGTGTAATTCTTTTTCTCTGCTTAAAATACCATAAGTAGATAATAAGCCTATTAAGCCATAAAAATGATCTCCGTGTAAATGTGAAATAAATATATGATTTATTTTAGAAAAACCCACTTTATACTTTCTCATTAGACGCTGAGTTCCCTCGCCACAATCTATTAAAAAATGACGATTGTTAATCTCTAAATATTGTGAAGTTGGAAAAGCGTTAACACGTGGTGTAGCAGAATGACAGCCTAAAATAGTTAGCTTTAAACTCATTTAATAACAAGACGTTTTGAAACAATTTTATCATCACTTTTTATACTATAAATATAAACACCAGACGATAAATTATCTTTATAAAATGGAATTGTATTTTTTCCATTTTTTGAAGCGTAAACTTTATTAAAAACATTTTTTCCTAAAACATTCTTTACACTTAAAGTAATTTTTGAAGCCGAATTTGTTGTATAACTGATGTTAGTGAAATTTGTAAACGGATTTGGCGCTGCAGATAATCCCTCAAGAGTTTTTTCTTGAGAAAAGCTTACAGTTATTACACTTAAAAATAAAATAAAAAGTATTTTTTTTATCATGTTTTTTGAGGGTTTAAAAGCCTAACTCTCTTTCGATCGCTTCCATTTCTATTATATCTTCAGCTTCAATTAAAGTAGGAACAATATTAAAATTTTCTGGAAAATCATCTACATTCCCAGATGAAGATATTATAACAAATGATGTGCCACTTTCTTTTTTTAATTGAGCATACTTCAAAAATAATAAAAAATCTTTACTTGAAATGTTAATTTTATTAGAAAAGTTTAAAATTAAATGTTCTTTTTCTAGTTCTTTTTCTTGTTCAGAAAATGATTTATAAAACTCAGAGAATGAATTCTCGTCAGAAGTAATAAGTATATAGTTTTCTTTTTTTGTAATTAACATAGATTACCTTTTAATTTGTTGGGCTAATAAATAAATTACTGCCATTCTAATTGCAACACCATTTTCAACTTGATTTAAAATGATAGATTGATTAGAGTCTGCAACATCGCTGGTAATTTCTACACCACGGTTTATTGGCCCTGGGTGCATTATTACAATTTTCTTGCCAAGATTATCTAAAATTTCTTTATTAATGCCAAAAAGTTGTGTGTATTCTCTTGTTGAAGGAAAATATTTAATATCCATTCTTTCATGTTGTACACGTAAAACATTGGCAACATCACACCATTCTAAGGCTTTTTTTAAGTTGGTTTCTACTTCTACACCTAAACTTGTAATGTATTTTGGTATTAGGGTTGTAGGCCCACAAACCTTTACTTTTGCACCTTGTAATTGTAATGCGTATATATTAGATAACGCAACTCTAGAATGTAAAATATCACCAACAATAACAATTTTTTTACCTTTTACTGATCCTAGTTTTTCTCTGATTGAATAAGAATCTAATAAAGCTTGAGTTGGGTGTTCATGAGTTCCGTCTCCAGCATTTATAATTTTAGCATTTACATGTTTTGATAAAAAAACACCAGCACCAACATTTCCGTGTCTCATAACAACAATATCTACTTTCATAGATAAAATGTTGTTTACGGTATCAATTAAAGTTTCTCCTTTTTTTACTGATGATTGACTTGCAGAAAAATTAATTACATCAGCAGAAAGTCTTTTTTCAGCTAGCTCAAAAGAAAGTTTTGTTCTTGTGCTGTTTTCAAAAAATAAATTAGCAATGGTAATATCTCTAAGAGAAGGTACTTTTTTAATTGGTCTGTTTATGACTTCCTTAAAATGATCTGCAGTTTTAAAAATAAGGTCAATATCATTTATGTTTAGATATTTTATGCCTAATAAATGTTCTACACTTAGTTGATCCATAGTTATTTTTGTTCTATATAAACTGCGTCTTTATTATGTGTTTCTGACCAAGTTACTAACACTTTTTCTTCATTTATAGCATCAACTTGCCTTCCTCTATAGTTTGGTTGAATTGGTAAATGCCTACTAAATCGTCTATCAATTAGTACTAAAAGTTCAATATTTTTTGGTCTTCCAAAAGATTGAATTGCGGTTAATGCGGCCCTAACGCTTCTTCCAGAATATAAAACATCATCAATTATTACTACTTTTTTACCTTCAATTAAAAAATCTATTTCTGTGGCTTCAGCTGCTAAAGGTGTTTCTTTTCGTCTAAAATCATCTCTATAAAAAGTAATGTCTAAAAGACCTAATTGTAAGTCAGTAATATTGTATTCTTCTTTTAGTAAATTGGACAATCTTTTAGCTAAATAAGAACCTCTTGGTTGTAAACCAATTAAAACTGTATTTGTAAAACTATTGTGATTTTCAATTAGCTGACAAGCCAATCTATGCAGAATGATTTCAATATCTTTAGAGTTAAGTAATGTTTTTCTGCTCATAAGAATTCTATCAAATTTTAGTTGATAGCTATTGAAAATCAAAATTACTGCAAATAAATGTATAAGCAAAATTTAAAAGAGCAAAATACATATAACTGTTGTTAATTAAATTGTTGAAAACAAAAAGCACTTTTTAACAAGGTTTCTTAGACTTATGTTACTTTTAATTTATAATTCAAATCTATTAGTTATGTCTCTATTAAAGTTTGAATCAATGCTCAAAACAAACAATGTTTATTTTTTTGATTTGGTTGAGTTTGAAGAAATAATTGTTCATTATTTAGATGTTGGTAAACATGCTTTGGCTAAAAAAGCAGTAAAACTTGGTTTGGAGCAACACCCAGAATCTGTTGAGCTAAGATTACTTCAAGTAGAAATTTATATATTTGAAAATGAGTTGAATAAAGCTATTTTGTTGTTAAAAAGAATTGAGCGGTTAGAACCAACAAATGATGAAGTTTTTATTCAAAAAGCAGCAATAAATTCCAAAAAAGGATTACATACAGAAGCAATTATCAACCTTAAAAAAGCACTTTCTTTAACTGATGATAAAGTAGATGTTTGGTCTTTATTAGGTATGGAATATTTGTATTTAGACGATTTTGAAAATGCTTGTTTCAATTTTAAGAACTGTGTAGAAGAAGATATAGAAGACTATTCAGCGCTATATAATATTGTGTATTGTTTTGACATGGAGAAAAAACATGAAGAAGCAATTGTATATTTAAATAATTATATTGATAAAAATCCTTATTGTGAAGTTGCTTGGCACCAATTAGGTAGGCAGTATTTTATTTTACAAATGTTTACACAAGCACTAGAAGCTTTTGATTATGCGGTTTTAATAGATGAATCTTTTATTGGTGGTTATTTAGAAAAAGCAAAAACTTTAGAAGAGTTAAAAAGATATCAAGAAGCAATAGATAACTATCTTATAACTTTAGATTTGGATGATCCAACTGCGTTTGCTTATGTTAGAATTGGAGAATGCTACCAGAAAATAAATAAAATGGATGCCGCAGTTTCTTATTATAAAAAAGCTGTTCATGAAGATCCGTTGTTAGATAGAGGTTGGATTTTATTAACAAACTTGTTTTATGAGCAAGAAAATTATCAAAAAGCATCATACTATATTTCTAAGGCTTTAAAAATTGATGAAGATAATTCTAAATATTGGAGACGATATTCAGAAATAAAACTTAAACTTAATTTCTTTGAAGAAGCAGTTTCTGGTTTTGAAAATTGCTTACTTTTAAATGATAATGCTTTAGAAGTTTACATTGGTTTAATTGATGTTTTATCTTTTTTAGGCGAATTTAATGATGCAATAAATGTTTTATTTAAAGCCCAAAAAACTTACGGAAATTTAGCAGAAATAGAATATAGGTTTACAGGTTTGTTTTTTATTTTAAATAAAGAAAAATATGCAATTTCACATCTTATAAATGGCTTAAAATTAGATTATGATTATCATATTGTTTTAAGCGAGTTGTATCCAACGGTTTATGAAAATTCAAAAATCCAAAAACTTTTAATTGATTATAAAAAGGCTTTAGAATAGGTTTTTTAACCTTAAATTTTTGAAAGTTTTAAATCAAAATACAAACTAAAAATTCTTTTAAATTATTTTATCTTCGTTTTTTTAAAAATGAAACTTAAGAATGAGAAGAACAATTAAAGATTATCTAGTAATTGGCTTTAAAGGAATGGCAATGGGTGCAGCAGATGTAGTGCCGGGAGTTTCTGGAGGAACAATTGCTTTTATTTCTGGTATTTATGAAGAGTTGTTAGGCTCAATTAGCAATGTAAATTTAAG
Source organism: uncultured Polaribacter sp. (assembly GCF_947500975.1). Classification (GTDB taxonomy): domain Bacteria; phylum Bacteroidota; class Bacteroidia; order Flavobacteriales; family Flavobacteriaceae; genus Polaribacter. Next base: position 404,493 of record NZ_CANMUE010000001.1, on the reverse strand, counting down.
TATGTTTAAAACTTTAAAAAATAAAGGTTTTAAGGCTGCTTGGAAACAAGTAAATGGGAATTTTCTATTATCACTTTTTATTGGAGTTTTTATAAGTGTTGTTTCTTTGGCAAAAGCTATTAAATATTTATTAGAGAACCAACCAATCTTATTGTGGTCTTTCTTTTTTGGTTTGGTATTGGCAAGTATAATTTATATAGGTAAACAAGTTGAAAAGTGGGATTTTAAAATTATAATTTTAGGAATTATTGGTGTTGTTTTTGGTTATGTAATTACTATAATACCAGCAACAAATACATCAGAAATTAACTATTTATTTTTAGTTTTTGCTGGTGCCATTGCTTCTTGCGCAATGATATTACCAGGTATTTCGGGTTCATATATTTTATTATTAATAGGAATTTATCCAATTGTAATGACGGCAATAACCAATAGAGATCTTAAAATAATTTCAGCAATTGGTGTTGGTGTTGTTGTAGGTTTACTGTCATTTTCTAAACTTTTAAAATGGCTTTTTGCTAATTTTAAGCAAGAAATGTTGGTGGTATTAACAGGTTTAATGTTAGGTTCATTAAATAAAGTTTGGCCTTGGAAAAAAACAGTTTCTACTTATATAAATAGTCATGGAGAAACAAAACCTTTGTTAGAACAAAGTATTTCGCCTTTTTCTTACAATGGAGAATCTGAACTAACAATGGCTATTATTTTTGCAATTATAGGTTTTGCTCTTATTTTATTAATGGAAAAGTTAGCAGTACAAAAAAAATAAATGCACAAAGAAAGATCCCTACTTCAAAAACTTACCTTTTTTTTAAAAGGATTAGCCATGGGAGTTGCCAATAAAGTTCCTGGTGTTTCTGGAGGTACCGTGTCTTTTGTTTTAGGTTTTTATGAAGAATTAATTTACTCTTTTAAAAGAATAAACTTTAAAGCTTTAAAATTATTAATAAAAGGAGAGTTTAAGGAGTTCTATAAATATACAAACACCCAGTTTCTAATTTTAATAATGGGTGGTAGCATTTTTAGTTACTTCAGTATTTCATTAGTTTTAGATTATTTTTTACAACATTATGAACTTTATGTATGGAGTTGGTTTTTTGGAATGATAATAGGATCTATAAATCATATTGGTAAAGATTTTGGAGATTGGAATACAAAAAATACCATCTCATTAATAATTGGAATTTTAATTGGAATAGGAATCAGTTTTTTAACACCTGCAAAAGAAAATGATGCACTTTGGTTTGTGTTTGTATGCGGGGTTATTGGTGTAACAGGAATGACTCTACCTGGGCTTTCAGGGTCTTTCATTCTAATTTTATTAGGTAATTATGTTTTACTTTTAGTAGATTCTGTAAATGTTTTATTAAATGTTATTACAAATTTGTTTTCAGGAAATTTTCAAGTATTATCTGATCCAATAAAAGTAAGGTATTTAAAAATTATAACTGTTTTTTCTACGGGTTCATTATTTGGTTTGATTTCAATTTCTCATATTTTAGGATATGTCTTAAAAAGATGGAAAGAAATTGTTACTGCTATTATTATTGGTTTTATTACAGGATCTTTAGGTATTGTTTGGCCTTGGAAAAAAACTATTTATTTACAAGAAAATGGTAATTTTCTTTTAGACCAAAAAGGAAATAAAATTGTTGAAAATTTTCAGAGATTTATTCCAGATTTTACAAGTTTAGAAACTTATATTGCTGTTTTTTGGATTATTATTGGATTTGCATTAATTGTTGTATTAGATTATTATGGAGGAAAAAAAAGAAAATAAATTTGGTTTATTAGGTAAAAATATTTCTTACTCTTTTTCAAGAGGATATTTTACAGAAAAGTTTAAAGATCTAGGTCTTAATAAAAATGAATATGTAAATTTTGATCTTCAGCAAATAGAAGATTTTCCGGCAGTTTTAAAAGATAAAAACATTAAAGGTATCAATATTACAATTCCTTATAAAGAAGATGTAATGCAATATTTAGATACTTTTGATAAAACTGCTAAAAAAATTGGTGCAGTAAATACCATTAAATTTACAAAAAAAGGAAAATTAAAAGGATTTAATACAGATGTAGTGGGGTTTGAAAACTCAATAAAACCTTTCTTAAAAAAACATCACAAAAAGGCTTTAATTTTGGGTACAGGAGGTGCATCAAAGGCAATAGCATTTGCATTAAAAAAAAATAAGATAAAGTTTAAATTTGTATCAAGAAAACCTTCTTCAAAAAAACAAATTTCCTATGAAAGTCTTTCAGAAAAAAGTTTAAAAAAATATACCGTTATTATAAATTGTACTCCGTTAGGAACATCTCCTGATATAGAAAAATGCCCAAATATACCCTATGAATTCATAACTAATAAACATCTATTATTCGATTTAATTTACAATCCAGAAATTTCTACTTTTTTATCAAAAGGAAAAGAAAATGGAGCAACTATTAAAAATGGATACGAAATGTTAGAGTTACAAGCAGAAGAATCTTGGAGAATTTGGAATATGTAATTTATTTAATTTTACTTATAATAAATTGATTGCTTGTAAAGTATATAAGTTGTCTGTATCTTTATAAATTATTAGTTTTTGTATTAAATAAAAGACCTTAAACATTGTAAATATGTTAGAAAATAATGATGAAGCCTTAAAAAATAAGGATGTAATTACAACTGAAGAAATTAATTATATTTCAGAAAATCAAGATTTAATTGAAAATTTGGAGCAAATAAAGGTTTCAAATAAAGAAGAATCAGATGAAAATGATGAAGTTTTAATTGAAATTGAAAATTCTGTTGCTGAAAATGCTGAAAAAGAAGAGTTTAATGAAGAGGAAAAAGAAGTTATAGATTATTCTAAATTTAGTTTAGAAGAGTTAGCAAAGGAACTTAAAAATACAATAGCAAATAATCCAGTTCAAAAAATTAAAGCTCAAGTTGATGCAATTAAAAATGCATTTAATGTAAAGTTTGGTGCTTTAATTAATGAGAAAAAAGAAGTTTTTCTAGCTGAAGGTGGTAATTCAATAGATTTTCATTTTTCTAGTCCAATTAAATCTGAGTATAATAGTTTATTGTCTGATTATAAAAAGAGTAGAGATGCTTATTATAAAGAGTTAGAGAATAAATTAAATGAAAATTTGCAAAAAAGATTAGTTGTAATTGAAAATTTAAAAAAACTAATTGAAGAGGCAGATAGTACTACTATGTATAAAAACTTCAAAGAAATACAAGATTCTTGGAGAACAATTGGCCCTGTTTCTAAAACTCGTTATAATGATACCTGGAAAATTTATCATCATCATGTAGAGCGTTTTTATGATTTATTACATTTAAGTAACGATTTTAGAGATTTAGATTTTAAACATAATTTAGATGAAAAACTAAAAATTATTTTAAGAGCTGAAGCTTTAATTGATGAGCCAGATATTAATTATGCTTCAAAAGAATTACAAGATTTACACAAAATTTGGAAAGAAGAAATTGGCCCTGTTTCTCGTGAAATGAGAGAAGAGGTTTGGCAAAAATTTAAAGATGTAACTAGAAAGGTTCATAATAAAAGACATGAGCACTACAAAGAATTACGTTCTAAATTTCAGGAAGTTATAGATGAAAAGCATCAAATTATTAAGCAAATTGATGAATTTGATACTTCTAAGAATCGTACACATAAAGATTGGCAGAATAGCATTAAAATAATAGATAATTTAAGACAGCAATATTTTAGTTCTGGAAAATTACCTTATTCTAAAAGTGAAGAAGTTTGGCAAAAATTTAAAAACGCTACAAAGAAATTTAATGCCTCTAAAAATATTTTTTACAAACAAGAAAAAAAGATTCAGCAAGAAAACTTAGAGAAGAAAAATAAATTAATTGAAATTGCAGAATCATTAAAGGATAGTAAAGATTGGGAATTGGCAACAAGTACCATGAAAAAAATTCAATCTGATTGGAAAGAAATAGGTCATGTTCCTCGTAAATTTTCTGATGACATTTGGAAACGTTTTAAAGGAGCCTGTAATCATTATTTTGATAAACTTAATGAACAAAAAAATGCTGTTAGTATAGAGCAGCAAGAAATAGTAAATGCAAAAAAACAATTTTTAGAAGAATTAAAAGTTGAAGAGAATTCTAGTAAAGAAGCTGTTTTAGAAGTAATTAATAAGTGGAAAAACTTAGGAAGATTGCCTAGAAATGCACGTCATTTAGATGGTAAATTTAATAAGCAGGTAGATAAAATATTAGACACATTATCATTGGATAAAAATGAAATTTCAATGTTAAAGTTTATGAATGTTGTTGATGGTTATGCTGAGGATAAGGATGCAAGAAAGTTAGAGTCTGAACAATTTTTTATTAGAAAAAAGATTGATGAAATTGTAAAAGAAATTCAGCAGTTAGAAAATAATTTAGGTTTCTTTTCAAATGCGACTGATGATAATCCTTTAGTAATTAATGTGAAAAATAGGGTAGAAGAGTATAAAGAAGACCTATTAATTTGGAAAGAAAAATTAAGTTATATTAAAAAACTAGATTTCTAAAATAAAAATATAAGTTAATAAAAAACTCGAAGCTTCTGCTTCGAGTTTTTTTTATTCAAAAAAGTTAAAAAAAACTTTTATATTTTACAAGTGAATTACTTCATCATAAGCATCAGCTACTGCTTCCATTACAGCCTCACTCATTGTTGGATGTGGGTGTATTGTTTTTAGTACTTCATGACCTGTTGTTTCAAGTTTTCTACCTAATACAGCTTCAGCAATCATATCTGTAACTCCAGCACCAATCATATGGCAACCTAACCACTCACCATATTTTGCATCAAAAATAACTTTTACAAATCCATCAGGTGTTCCAGCAGCTTTTGCTTTTCCTGAGGCAGAGAAAGGAAACTTACCAACTTTTAATTCATATCCAGCTTCTTTTGCTTTTGCTTCAGTTAAACCAACTGATGCGATCTCTGGAGTAGCATATGTACAACCAGGAACATTACCATAATCTATTGGTTCTGTATGTAAACCAGCTAATTTTTCTACACAAGTAATTCCTTCTGCAGAGGCAACGTGTGCTAAAGCTTGTCCAGGTACAACATCACCGATTGCATAATAACCTGGAATGTTAGTTTGATAAAAATCATTTACTAAAATTTTATCTCTATCAACAATAATTCCAACATCTTCTAAACCAATGTTTTCAATATTAGATTTAATTCCAACAGCAGATAATAAAATATCAGCTTCTAAAGTTTGTTCTCCTTTTTTAGTTTTTACAGTTGCTACAACCCCATCACCAGAAGTGTTAACAGATTCTACAGATGAATTTGTCATCACTTTAATTCCTGCTTTTTTAATTGAACGTTCAAATTGTTTTGAAACATCAATATCTTCAACTGGTACTAAATTTGGCATGTATTCTACAATTGTTACATCTGTTCCCATAGAATTATAGAAATGAGCAAACTCAACACCAATTGCTCCAGAACCAACAACTATCATAGATTTTGGTTGATTTGGTAAACTCATAGCTTGTCTATAACCAATTACTTTTTTACCGTCTTGAGGTAAGTTTGGTAACTCACGAGAACGAGCACCTGTTGCTATAATTATATTATCTGCACTATATTCTGTTACAGTTCCGTCTGCAGCAGTAACATCAACTTTTTTACCAGTTTTTATTTTTCCAAAACCATCAATAATATCGATTTTGTTTTTCTTCATTAAAAAAGCAACACCTTTGCTCATTCCATCAGCAACACCACGACTACGTTTAATAACTGCATCAAAATCTTTATCAATTGCTTCTGCTTTTAAACCATATTCATCAACATGTTTTAAATAATCATAAACCTGTGCAGATTTTAATAATGCTTTTGTAGGTATACATCCCCAATTTAAGCAAATACCACCTAAGTTTTCTTTTTCAACGATTGCAACTTTAAAGCCTAATTGTGATGCTCTAATTCCTGTTACATATCCTCCTGGTCCACTTCCGATAATAATGATGTCGTATTTCATAATAGTACTTTTTATAGTTGTTTGTTAAGCAAATTTAATATTTTATTTTTTTACATTCTCTCTGGAACTTGAATTCCTAACAATGAAAATGAAAGTTTTATTGTATCAGCAACTTTTTTAGCTAGTTGAACTCTAAATGTTTTTTTATCTTGATTTTCTTCTCCTAATATTGATACATTTTGATAAAAGGAATTAAATTCTTTTACCAAATCGTATGTGTAATTTGCAATAACTGCCGGCGAAAAATTAGCTGCAGCTTGTTGTACAGTTTCAGGAAATAATTCTAGTTGTTTTAATAACTCTTTTTCTTTTTCGTGTAAATCTATAGAAACAGGGTTTGAGTAATCAAAATTTGCCTTTCTAATTATAGATTTAATTCTAGCATATGTATATTGAATAAAAGGACCTGTGTTGCCTTGAAAATCTACAGAGGATTTTGGGTCAAATAAAATTCTTTTTTTAGGGTCTACTTTTAAGATAAAATACTTTAAAGCGCCTAATCCAATTGTTTTGTGTAATTCTTCTTTTTCTTGATTAGAATAACCATCTAATTTACCAAGTTCTTCTGAAATTTCTTTTGCAGTAGAAGTCATTTCAGCCATTAAATCATCAGCATCTACAACAGTTCCTTCTCTAGATTTCATTTTTCCAGAAGGTAAATCTACCATTCCGTAACTTAAATGATGTAATTGTTTTGCCCAATCAAAACCTAGTTTTTTAAGAATTAAAAACAACACTTGAAAATGATAATCTTGCTCATTACCAACCGTATAAACCATGCCGCCAACATCTTCAAAATCTTTTACACGTTGTATAGCAGTTCCAATATCTTGTGTCATGTAAACTGCTGTTCCGTCTGAACGTAAAACAATTTTTTCATCTAAGCCTTCATCTGTTAAGTCTATCCAAACAGATCCGTCTTCTTTTTTGTAAAAAACACCTTTTTCTATACCCTGCTCAACAACATCTTTTCCCAATAAATAGGTATCGCTTTCATAATAAAGAGTGTCAAAATTAACACCCATATTTTTGTAGGTAATATCAAAACCACTATAAACCCAAGAATTCATAGTTTTCCAAAGAGAAATAACTTGTTCATCTCCAGATTCCCATTTTAAAAGCATTTGTTGTGCTTCAAGTAGAAGAGGTGCTTCTTTTTTGGCTTCTTCTTCTGTTTTTCCTTCAGAAATTAATTTCGAAATTTCTTTTTTATATTCTTGGTCAAATTTTACATAGTAATTTCCAACCAATTTATCTCCTTTTAAACCAGAAGATTCTGGAGTTTCGTTGTTGCCAAATTTTTGCCATGCTAACATCGATTTACAAATATGAATTCCTCTATCGTTTATAATTTGGGTTTTATAAACTTTTTTACCAGCTGCTTTTATAATCTCAGAAACTGAAAAACCTAATAAATTATTACGGACATGTCCTAAATGTAAAGGTTTGTTTGTATTTGGAGAAGAATATTCAATCATCACTGCCTTTTCATCTGACTTTGTAGTAACAAAACCAAAATTTGAATCAGAATAAATTGAGTTAAAGAAATTAAGGTAAAAAATATCATTAACAACTAAGTTTAAAAAACCTTTTACAACATTGTACTTTGTAATTTCAACAACATTTTCAACAATATATTTCCCTAAGTCTTCACCAATTTGAACAGGATTCCCTTTTTTATAACGCAACATAGGAAAAACAACTACAGTAATATCACCTTCAAACTCTTTACGAGTTGCTTGGAATTCTATAGTTGGAATTTCAATTTGGTACAAAGCTAAAAAAGCTTCTTTTACTTTGATCTCTATGAGGTTTTGAATATTCATTTGCGCTTAAAAAATTAAGCTGCAAATTTACGAAAATTTAGTGTAAATTTTGTAGAATTAATTGTAATTTTCAGACATGGAAAAACGTTTGGAACAACTACCAAAATTAGCTGAAGAAGCTAAAAAAGAAAACTTAAAATATTTTGTAAATTTAAGAAAAAGAACTCCTAAAAACTTAGATTATATTATGCAAGATTTGCATGAAAAAGAATTTGCAAAAACAGATTGTTTAGATTGTGGAAATTGCTGTAAAACTACAAGTCCTATTTTTATAGCTAAAGATATTGAGCGTATTTCTAAGCATTTAAAAATGAAAGCTGCTGATTTTGTAGATACTTATTTAGAAAGAGATCAGGATGATTTTATGGTATTAAAAACAGCACCATGTTCTTTTTTTGATGAATCTGACAATACTTGTTTTATTTATGATGTAAGACCAAAAGCTTGCTCAGAATATCCGCATACAAACCGTAAAAAATTTATACAAATTACTGAGTTAACTGTTAATAACACATTTGTTTGTCCGGCAACATACAATATTGTTGAGGCATTAAAAAAGAAAGTTCCTTATAAATATAATGAGAAGAAAACCAGAAGATAGTTTATTTATATATCAAATATTTTTTTCTGATTACATGAAAATCTTCTAAACCTTTTTTCCAAGTTTCTCTAATTTCTTCTGCAGATGAGCCTTGTTCAATTTGTTTTTGTAGTTTTTTTGTACCTGCATGAATTGTAAACGTTTTTCCAAAAAATGTTTCCTTTTTAGATGTTCTTTTATAAGCATCAATTAAAAAGGTTACGTTAATTTTTGATAAATATTTAGTTGTACTTAAATCAATTCCGTTGCACATTTTTCCTTTATGTTTTGGGTATTTTGCGCCTTCGTTGGCTTTTGGAGTGTAAGAGAAGTTAGTTTTTTTAAAATCTGGCGCTCCATATCTTTGAAACTGAAATTCAGTTCCACGTCCAGCATTTATAGTTGTTCCTTCAAAAAAGCCTAAACTAGGATATAGGTTTATACTTTTATCATTGGGTAAATTTGGTGATGGTTTTATGGATAAACTATATTTAGATTGATGATCGTAATTTTCTAAAGAAATCACTTTTAAATCGCATTTGACATCGTTTTTCAACCATTTTTCGCCATTAATCATTTGTCCGTATTCGCCGATAGTCATTCCATAAACTACAGGAACTGGATGTTTACCCAAAAAGCTAGAATGTTTTGGCTCTAAAACAGGGCCATCAATATAATGGGCATTTGGGTTTGGTCTGTCTAAAATAATTACAGGAATTCCAGCTTCTGCACAAGCTTCCATAACATAATGTAAAGTTGAAATGTAGGTGTAAAAACGAACCCCAACATCTTGAATATCAAAAACAACAACATCAATATTTTCTAATTGTTTGGCTGTTGGTTTTTTGTTTTTTCCATGAAGTGATAAAATGGGTAGCCCAGTTTTTGAATCTACACCATCTTCTACAAGAGCACCTGCATCTGCTTTTCCTCGAAAACCATGTTCAGGTGAAAAAACTTTTTTTACAGAAATATCATTATAATCATGTAAAAAATCAACTAAATGCTGTGTAGCGTTTTTAGAATCTATATGATTATCAGCTACATCTACACTTTTAAAAACTGACAAAACAGAAGTTTGGTTGGCAACTATAGCTACATTTTTCCCTTTTAAAAATTTTAGATATTTATCGGTTCTATCTGCTCCTGGTGTAATTTTTAAACGTTCATTTTTTTTGGGAGTATTCACTTTTGAATTCTGAATTTTCGACTTTTGAGCGCATGAAATCAGATGAAAATTCATTAATAAAAATAAGAATAAATATGTACTTTTGAAAGGTATAAAATATTTCATCAATTTGAATTACGAGTTATTTATTGCAAAACGTATTATTGCTGGCAAAAAGTATAAAAATAGCATTTCATCACCAATAATAAAAATTGCAATCACTGCAATTGCGTTAGGTATTATAATTATGTTGATTTCTGTTGCAACTGCGGCTGGTTTGCAATATAAAATTCGAGATAAAATGGCTGGTTTTAAAGGTCATATTCAGATTGTTAACTACGATTTTAATAATTCGGATGTTTCTACAACACCAGTAAAAAAAGAGCAAGATTTTTATCCAAAGTTTAATGATATAGATGGTATTAAAAATGTGCAAGTTTTTGCTAATAAAGCAGGCATTTTAAGAACAGAAAATAGTTTTGAAGGTATTGTTTTTAAAGGGGTTTCTACAGATTATGATTGGGGCTTTTTTAAAGATTATTTGGTTGAAGGTACTATACCAGATTTTAATCAACAAAGAGTTAGAGATGTATTATTATCTCAAACAATTGTAAACCGATTACAGTTAAAATTAAATGACACCATTTTAGCAACTTTTATAAAAACTACAGAGAGTAAATTACCTTCTAATAAAAAGTATGTAATTGTAGGTATTTATAATACAGGTTTGGCTGAATTTGACAATAGTATGATGATTGGTGATATTAGAGAAGTTCAGAAATTAAATAAATGGACAGAAAATGAAGTTGGAGGTTTTGAAGTTTTACTAGATGATTTTGACAGTATAGAAGAAAAAGGAAGAGAGATTTATAGTGAAATAGGATTGACCTTGAATAAGAAAACTATTGTTGATAGTTACCCAAATGTATTTGATTGGATTAAACTTTTTGATAATAATGTTTGGTTTATTATTATTATCATGATAGTGGTTGCTGGTATAAATATGATTACAGCATTACTTGTTTTAATATTAGAAAGAGTACAAATGATTGGGATTTTAAAAGCTCTAGGAAGTACTAATGCTAGTATTAGAAAAGTGTTTTTATACAATGCGTCTTACCTGATTTTAAAAGGTCTTTTTTGGGGTAATATTATTGGTTTGTCAATTATTGGGATTCAATATTTTTTTAAAATAATTACTTTAAACCCAGAAACTTATTATGTGTCGATAATGCCTGTTTATATTTCTTTTACAGCTATTTTATTATTAAATATAGGTACATTAGTTTTGTGCTTTTTAATGTTGATTATCCCTTCATATATCATCACAAAAATTAATCCTTCAAAGTCTATTAAATTTGCTTAATTAATTTTTTTATCTTATTAAGATTTAAAACTAGGTGGAAATATTACAGAAGTTACCTATGAAAATACAGAAGTAGTTTTGTTTGATAGATTCATGATTCTGTTTTATCATTTAAAGCTGATAAAGGTATTAAAGAAATTATGAGAAAGCCATTTCGATTGTTAAATAAACAGTAAAATTAAAATTTATTTTTAAATTGATTATTAAAGAATGTAAAGCTGTTTTTGTTGATTAAGAAATAAGGAGCTGCCAATTATATAAATTATGATATTATAAGTGTTTTCTAATAGATTAAATATTTATATTTTTTCAACTATTTTTCATTAAGGTTCAACGAATAAATGAAGTAATTCATCGAAAATTTTTGTCAAAAATCTATTTGTTTTTTATTTTTATTATGATTTATAGATTGGGGGATTTATAAATCATTATATTAAAGCTGTTAGAGATTAATCTTTAACAGCTTTTTATTTTTTTGTTAAAATGTAAACAAACGCAAGTAACTTGTTATTCGTCGAAATTAAATATAATTTTATCGACAGATGTGTTTTTTAAAGTTTATAAAAGTTCTATATTTGCAGTAATTAATTTATGAGTTGGGGGATTTATAAATTTTATTCAAAGCGTTTAAAAGAAATTTTAAACGCTTTTCTTTTGTTCTAATTTTTATAAAAAATTTTCTTCCAATTATTTATAGAAAGAACAAGATTAACTAACAATAACTTACATTCATCTATTTTAAAATGCATTTCAACTTTTATTCTAAGTTGTAAAAATAAAAAACTTGTTAATTTGTAGTGTTAAAAGAAATTAAACAAAATGTTATATAAACTGGGGAATTTGTATATTTTGAATTAAAAAATCGTTTTAAATTAGTTTTAAAACGATTTTTTTATAACACTATAGGGCACTATAAAATATAAAACCATCTCAAATGAGATGGTTTTTTTATCAACTAATTCAAATAATTTACAAAAAGAGGTTTACAAAGTCTCTTAATTATTAATAAACAATTTTTGTGCCAAAAAATATTTGAATTTTATTTTTGTAAATATTTAACAATTATTGTGCATGTTTATGCGCTTTGTAAGAAGAACGCACTAAAGCACCACTTTCTACATACATAAAACCCATCTCTAAACCTAAATTTTCATATTTTTTAAATTGCTCAGGAGTAATAAATTCTTTTACAGGTAAATGTTTTTTTGAAGGTTGAAGGTATTGACCAATTGTAATTACATCTAAACCAACATTTCTTACATCTTTCATGGTTTGTATTACTTCCTCTTCAGTTTCTCCTAAGCCAAGCATTATACCAGATTTGGTACGCATTCCTTGTTCTTTTAAATACTTTAAAACACCTAAGCTTCTATCGTATTTTGCTTGTATCCTTACTTCACGAGTTAATCTTCTAACTGTTTCCATATTATGAGACACTACTTCTGGGTGTACTTCAATAATCCTGTCAATTAGTTTTCTATCTCCTTGAAAATCTGGAATTAAAGTTTCTAAAGTTGTTGTTGGGTTTGCTCTTCTAATTGCATCAACAGTTTCTGCCCAAATAATGGATCCTCCATCTTTTAAATCATCTCTATCTACTGATGTTATAACCGCATGTTTAATCCCCATTATTTTAATTGAACGTGCAACTTTCTCAGGCTCATCCCATTCTACAGTATCGGGTCTACCAGTTTTTACACCACAAAACCCACAAGAACGTGTACAAGTGTTTCCAAGTATCATAAATGTAGCAGTTCCTTCTCCCCAACATTCTCCCATATTAGGGCAACTTCCACTAGTACAAATTGTATTCAATTTATATTTATCTACTAATCCTCTAAGTTCAGTATATTTTTTACCTACAGGTAATTTAACACGAAGCCATTTAGGTTTTTTTACTCTTTCAGGAAGTATTACAGATTCTGTTGCCATATTCATATAAATTGAATTGCAAATTTACAAAGAAAAATAAGAAATAATATTGTTTAGAATAAGAAGAATTTTATTGGTTTTTTAATGAAAAAACCAATTAAAATATAATAAATATATACCAAATACTAAACCCCACTAGAAATAGAATTCCAATAATACTTAAAGTCTTTAAAAATAGTTTTGGTTGATGTTCTTTTGGTGTGTTTGTTCCTGTGATTAAAATATAATTTAAAATGGCATAGAATGGAGCTGTTATAAACGATAAAATGGTTGCAATTTTAACCAAAAGTCCCATATTAGCTAAAAAGAATTTTAGAATTATAAAAGTACCAACAAAAAGAAAAATAATCCAAAACCAATAATTTAGTTTTGTTTGTTTAGCAAATAGCAAATTTGTAGTTTTTGCCATAGCTCTTGGTGAAGCATCTAAGGTTGTAATTGTAGTACTAAACATAGTGGTAAAAGCAGCAATGGCAATAAATATATATGAAAAATCACCAAGGTTTTTAGTATATAGTTTAATTAATTGTGATGCAAAAACACCTCCTTTATTAGAGAAGTTTTCTCCAGATTTATACATTACTAAAGCTCCTAAAAGAACAAAGCAAATTCCTAAAAATAAAGTGCTTATGTAGCCAATGTTAAAGTCGAAAATGGCATCTTTAGGGTTTAATTTTTGAAAACTATTTTTATTTTTTTCGATACTCCAAATAGAGTGCCAAATAGAAACATCTAAAGGAGCAGGCATCCAGCCTAAAAAAGCAATTAAAAAAGTGATTTCTACAGTTCCGGATGGTAATATTTGAGTAACATCAAAGGCATCTTTTGTGCTAAATAATGCAACACTAACAGCTACAATTGTACTTGTAGTTAATATAGCGATAATGTATTTCATTAAATTGTCTAGCAATTTATATTTACCAAGTAATAGAATAATTAAACTTATAAGCATTAAAATGGATGACCACAAAACCAAATCATTAGTAATGCCAAATAGTTGTGATGCCAAGCCAGCAGTAACTACTGTTACAGCTGCTTGAATAGTAAACATAGTTGCAAAATTTAAAATAAAATAGGCTACTAAAACCCCTTTACCTAATTTTTGATAACCATCTAATAGAGTTTCTCCGGTTGCAGCTGCATATCTTGGTCCAAATTGAAAAAAAGGATATTTAAAAAGATTAACTAATAATAAAGCCCATAATAAACCAAAACCAAATTCAGCACCCGCTCTTGTAGATTGTACTAAATGCGAAACTCCAATAGCAGCTCCAGCAAATAATAAGCCAGGTCCTAAAGATTGTAATATTGTTTTTTTGTTCATTTTTAAGATTCCTTAATAATCTCTGCCAATAATTTTTTTGCTCGTAATAACTTTACTTTTACGTTATTCATTGGTTCGTTAATATGTTCAGAAATTTCTTTGTAACTCAACTCTTGAAAATAACGTAGATGTATGATTTCTTTATATTTAGGCTTTAATTTTTTGATGTCTCTTAATAATTTTTCTAAATTTTGTTGTCTAATAATTTTATCTTCCGGAGTTGGGTTATCATCCACAACTAAATATACTTTACTCTCTTGTTCATTGGTGGTTTCTGTAGTAATTGATATCTTTTTTTTACGAAGAATATCAATATGAACATTTTTAGATATGGTAATCAACCATGTTTTAAATATGTAGTTTTCATCAAAACTATGTATTTTATCAAATGCTTTAGAAAAGGTTTGAATGGTAATATCTTCAGCATCATTTTCGCTTTTTGTACGTTTTAATTGAAAATTATAAACATCAGCCCAAAAAGTATTTAATAGAAAGCGAAAAGCAGATTGACTTCCTGTTTTAGCTTCTAATATATACAATTCAATATTTTTATTGTCTATTTTCAATTATTTCGTTTTGAAATCAAATTAGTGATAAATATACTAAAATGAAAAATAAGTAAACCAATTTCTAAGATTGGTAAGAAGAAAGTAACTTGTGGTTCATTTAGTTTTTTTGTTAAAAAGCCAATCACTAAAAATTGAACAATAAAATATATTGATAAAATTGCTAAAATTATTTTCCAAGGATAAAAGAAAAATAATACAGTTGATAATATGTAAGTGAAAGATTTTGTAAATAAGAAAATTTTTAAATAAAATTGATGACCAAATTTATAATGTTTTTGAGTACTATTATCTATTTTAATTTGTTGAAACCAGTTTATAAAAGTGCTTGGAGATTTAGATTCAGTAAAACTATTTTTACTTATACAAAAAGTAGTATTTTCTTTTTTTGCTGCATCTTGTATAAATAAATCATCTTCGCCATCTTTTAAATTTATATGATTTATAAAACCATTTACATTAAAAAACTCAGATTTTTCATAACCAAAATTTTGTTTTGCTGCCTTATATGGAAATCCCATTTTTATAGCACTTAAATATTTAATAGAAGTAAGTAAGTTCTTGTATCTAGCCAATATATTTAAAAGCGAATTTTCTTTTTTAAATTTATGATAACCAATAACTATGCTTTTCTTTTGTGTAAAATGATTATTCATTTCCTTAATCCAACTTTTTGAAACGGGTTTGCAATTAGCTTCAGTAAAAAGTAAAAGGTCGTGTTTTGCAACTTTTATTCCTAAAGTCAAAGCATATTTTTTACTTCCCCAAAAGGCCTCATTATTTTCAACATCAATAATTCTAATTTTGGAATATTTTTCTTTTAAAGAAGCTACAATTTCATCTGTATTATCATTTGAAGCATTATTAATTAAAATAACTTCAAATTTTGGATAGTCTTGATTTATTATAAAAGGAATAAATCTCTCCAGGTTTTCCCCATTATTTTTTGCAAAAATAATAATAGAAATAGGATTGTTGTTAAGTGTTTTTTTTGTTGTGTTATTTTTCTTAAAAATGGAAGAAAAGATCAAATAATAAATGATTTGAATCCATGTAAAAACTACAAAAGCGTAGAAAAATACAAGTAAAATCATTTAAAATAAGATGTTAATTATGTTGTGGTTCAGCACAGTTGTCAAACTGATCAGGGGTTTTTCCGCAAAAACCGCAAGCGTCTCCATCTTTATTTAACATTGGGTTTTGACTAGCACAAGTACCTGCAAATTTACCATCTTTTTTTACCCAAATTTTTATAGCAATTCCTGCAACTGCAAGTGATAATAAACCTAAAGTAAGAAGAAATAATTTCATTGTAAATAAATTATAATACAAATATACATATTCTAATTCTGATGTTAATTATTCTTATAAAAAATATTTATTGGTGACTTATTGTTTTTTTTAGTGTCAAAAAAACAACTAATTAAAAAAAATAAATATGGATACAATTACAGAAGCGTTAAAGAGTTTTTACAATACAATTTCATCAGGATTAGGAAATTGGGGATTACAATTAATTGGAGCAATAGCTGCACTTATTATTGGTCTTTGGGTGATAAGAATATTGATGAATGCAATTTCTAAAATTTTCGAAAAAAGAAGTATAGATGAAACTTTACAACCATTTTTATTAACTGCTCTAGGGTTTATATTAAAATTATTATTAATTATTTCTATAGCAGGTATTGTAGGTTTTCCGATGGCTTCTTTTGCAGCCTTGCTAGCAGGGGTTGGTTTAGCAATTGGAGCAGCATTTAATGGTTCTTTGGGGCATATTGCTTCAGGAGTTATGTTGTTGATATTTAGACCTTTTAAAGTTGGAGATTTAATTAAAACCAATGATGCTTTTGGTTTTGTAAAAGAGATATCTGTTTTTGTAACTGTTATAGAAACTTTTCAAAATGAAACAGAAATTATACCTAATTCAGCTGTTACAGCAAATAAGATTACAAATTTAACAAAGATTGGAAATTTACGTATCGATATGCCTTTTGGTATTAGATATGGTGCAGATATAGCTAAAGCAAAGCAAATTGTTTCAGATGTATTATCAAGTGATAAAAATGTGTTAAGTAAAGAAGGTTTTTTACCAAGAGTTGCTGTTAATAATTTAGGGGCAAATGGAGTAGAGCTATTAGCAATGCCATATGCTAACTGTGAAAATTATTGGGATGTTTATTGGGATACTAGACAAAAAATTGTTGAAGCTTTAGGTGCTGCAAATTACGAAGCACCTTTACCACAAAGGGTTGTTACGATGATAAAATAATAATAAATTTAATTTTATAGTAAATGCAGCAAATTTTCAAAATTAGCTGCATTTTTTATTTAAAAAATAAAAACAGTAACTTTAGAAAAAAATTATTAATTAAATATTGATATTATGAAAAAATACTTTGCCGAACTTTTCGGAACATTTTGGCTTGTTTTTGGTGGTTGTGGTAGTGCAATTTTTGCTGCTGGTTACCCTGAATTAGGAATTGGTTTTGTAGGGGTTTCTCTTGCTTTTGGTTTAACAGTTTTAACAATGGCTTATGCTGTAGGTCATATTTCTGGTGGGCATTTTAACCCAGCAGTTTCATTTGGTCTATGGGCTGGAGGTAAGTTTTCTGCTAAAGAATTAATACCTTACATTGTTTCTCAACTAGTTGGTGCAATTTTAGCTGCATCAGCCTTATATCTTATTTTTTCTGGAAAATCTGGTTTTGAAACTATAGGTAGTTTTGCTGCTAATGGTTATGCAGAGTTGTCTCCTGATGGATATAGCATGCAGTCAGCTTTTGTTGCTGAGTTTTTATTAACTATGTTTTTCTTGTTAATTATTTTAGGAAGCACAAATGAAAGAGCCCCAAAAGGTTTTGCACCAATAGCAATAGGTTTGGGTTTAACTTTAATTCATTTAATTAGTATTCCTATAACTAATACATCTGTTAATCCAGCTCGTTCTATGAGTCAGGCTATATTTGCTGGTGGTAGTTATTTAACGCAATCTTGGTTGTTTTGGGTGGCTCCAATAGCTGGTGCAATTGTTGCAGGTTTAATATATAAAGTTTTGTTTGATAAGGAGTAGTTTTATTTAAAATGAAATTGAAAACCAGATATTCGTTTATGAATATCTGGTTTTTTTGTATGTTTACTTTTTTATAAAACTTTGGAAGAACAACAATTTATTGAACAATTAATTAAAGGAAATCAAAATTCTTTTGCTAAGCTTTTAGATGCTTATCAGCAAAAAGTTTTTAGTACTTGTATTTCTTTTGTTCCTAATAAAGAAGATGCAGAAGATATTGCACAAGAAGTTTTTTTAGAGGTTTATAAATCAATTTCTAAATTTAAAGGAGACTCTAAATTATCCACTTGGATTTATAAAATTACAACCAATAAATGTTTAGAGTTTATTAGAAAAAAAAATACTAAAAAACGTTCTGCTTTTATGCAAACTATTTTTGGAAATGAAATACCTATTGATAAAACAAGTTATTTTACAGAGTTTTCTCATCCAGGAATTTTATTAGAGAATAAAGAAAAAGCAGCAACTATTTTTAAGGCAATTAATACTTTACCTGAAACACAAAGGGTAATTTTTACATTGGCTAAAATTGACGGTAAAAGTTATCAGGAAATAGTTGAAATTACAGGTAAAAGTTTAGCATCAGTAGAATCTGTTATGTTCAGAGCAAAAAAAGGATTACAGAAAAAATTAGAAAAATTTTATAAAAAAGAAAATTATTAATGAAAAAAATGTACAAGTTTTTATAATTAATAGCATCTTAATAATTATCAGTTATTTTAGAATAAAGTAAAATGGAAAATAAACAACATATTAATAATCAGGTTGATGATACTTTTAATGTATTAGATAAAATCGAAAAAGTTAAAGTAAATCATTTTTTCAAACATAAAGTTTTACAAAAAATAAATACTGATATTGAAGTGGTAAAACCGATTAAATTTAGTTGGTTTACACCTAATTTTCAGTTAGCAACACTAAGTATTGTTTTATTGTTAAATATTGGAGCTATTTTTTATGCATTTTCTATCACTGAAAACACATCTACTTCTGATTTAGATATTTTTGCACAAGAATACTCTTTACGATCTAAAAATGATTCTCTTTTAAAATAACAAATATGAAATCAAAATTACTTCCAATATTATTAGTTGTTTTAGTTTTATTAAATGGTGTTTTAATTTTTATGTTGATTAATAAATCACGTATAAAAACTAAAGTTTCACATAGAAAATTTATTACTAAAGAACTTAATTTTTCTGATGATCAAAATGTTAAGTTTAGATATTTAGATCAACCTCATAAAGAGACAATGATGGGCTTAGATGATGATATTAGAAAACAAAGAGATTTACTTTTTAGTTCTTTTTCAAATACTTCTAAAAACTTAGACTCTATAAGTAAAATTATTGGAGCATTAGAAGCTAAAAAAGATTTAGAAATATTTCGTTTTTTTAGTTCAATAAGAAAAATTTGCACAAAAGAGCAACAAGTAAAGTTTGATCTTATAATAAAACAAGCTTTAAAGGGAGGTAAACATGGGCCTCCAAGGCATGGCCAAAAAAATCATCCACATAGAGAAAGAGGTATGCCACCACCTCCAAGATAATTTTAAAAAAAAAATAAACTATTTATAATTTAAAGGGTCTAAATAAAAAAACAAGGTTGATTTATTTAATTACATACAGAATTAAATATTACAAAATCATCAATTTTTTTTAATGACGTCTTGTAATTTTCTTTGATAGAAGAAAAGGCTGTTACAGAATTAGGCTGGTTTTATAAGGTTTTATAGTTTGGAGGTAATATTTGGTATTGTAAATTGGGTTACAATATTTTTTTAAAACAACAGATTTACCTAACCATACAGAAAACCCTATATTATTTGAGGAAAATAAAAAATGAATAAAATTATAAGGAAGTTTTGAAGGAAAGTTTCTGATAGTCCTGTCATTTTTTTACAAGGCTTTTTTATGTTAACGTAAAGTTAACATGCAGAGGTTATTTAAATTAACTACATCAAAATATATAACAGTTAAAAAGAATAAAAAATGATAAAATCAATATTAACAATCAGTTTTACAGTTTTAACATCAATTGTGGTGTTGGGACAAGAAAATAATGATAATAAGCGCCCTGATGGGCCACCGTCTGTAAAACAAATATTAAAAGATTTAGATACAAATAAAGATGGAAAAATTTCTTTTAAAGAAGCAAAAGGGCCATTAAAAAAAGATTTTAATGAGATTGATACCAACGAAGATGGATTTATTTCTCAAAAAGAATTAAAAAATGCTCCTAAACCAAAAAGAAGAGAAAACTAAAAAAAATCAATTAAAATTAACTTTTATGAATTATTTAAAAAAAATATTATTTTTTTTACTTGTTTCTCTATCATTATTTTCATGTTCAAAAGATGATAGTACAGAAACAGTAGAAGAGGAAGAAGTAGTTGTTATCGATGATACAGATTTTACAGCTACAGATTGGACAACAGATACACACAGTAAGGATGCAGAACCTGATTTTGATGAAGTATTTGAAGACAATACTGTAAAAAGATTAGATTTTGTGATAACTGAAGAGCGTTGGCAAAATATGTTAGATGACATGACATCTTTATACGGAACTTTCGGGAATGGAAATGGGAGTTTCTCTGATGATGATGATGATCCTATATTTGTACCTGGAGAAGTTTTTTATGAAGGAAAACAATGGTATAGAGTTGGTTTACGATTTAAAGGAAATTCTAGTTTAGCAAGAACTTGGGCTGAAGGAAATTTAAAATTATCTTTTAAGATGGATTTTGATGAATATGAAGACGAATACCCTCAAATAGATAATCAACGTTTTTATGGATTTAAAAAATTTAGCCTTAAAAATAATTTTGATGATAAATCCTTTTTAAGAGAAAAAGTAGCTACAGATGTTTTTAGAAACGCAGGTTTAGCATCTTCTCATGCAGCTTTTTATACTTTATATGTAGATTATGGAAATGGGCCAATATATTTTGGGTTGTACACTTTAGTTGAAGAAGTGGATGATACTGTTATAGAAACTCAATTTTCAAGTGATGATGGTAATTTATACAAACCAGATGGAGATGCTGCTTCCTTTGCTATCAGCACTTTTGATGAAGATGAGTATGTTAAAAAAACAAACGAAGATGAGGCGGATTTTACAGACGTTTCTAATCTGTTATCTATAATTCATGATGCTACAAGAACAACAGATGCTGCAACTTGGAGAGCAAATTTAGAAACAGTTTTTGATACAGATGTATTTTTAAAGTATTTAGCAGTAAATACAGTTATTCAAAATTGGGATACTTATGGAAGAATGACGCATAATTATTTTTTATACAATAATCCAGACACGAGTAAACTAACTTGGATTCCTTGGGATAATAATGAAGCTTTACAAACAGGTAAACAAGGAGGTTCTTATAATTTAGATTTTTCAGGATTAAACGCTTCTGAATGGCCATTAATCGGTTACCTTTATCAAGATGAAGTGTATAAAGAAAAGTATGACACGTATGTTCAAGAAGTAATTGATGGCGCATTTAATGAAACTACAATTCAATCGTTATATACAAGTTACGCTTCTTTAATAGAATCTTATGCTACTTCAGAATTATCTGGCTATACTTTTTTAGATAATACTTTAGACTTTCAATCTGCAATTAGCGAATTAAACGCACACGTTACTTCTAGAAAAAACGCTGTAGAAAGTTATTTAGACTAAAACCGCAAGTTTTTTAGATCTAGTATCTAAACAATACATTAATAATTAAAACAAATCAACATTATGAAAAATCAATTTTTTAAGAGCATATTTTTTTTATCAATCTTATTTTTTGGTATTGTTTCTTGTAGTTCAGATGATGAAATTGAAACAGAAGTTGAAGTTGAAACAGAGGAGGGTATTACAGAATTAAGTAGTGCTTTTGACCAGTTTTCAGATGCAGTTACTGTAACTTTATCTGATGACGGAACTGAAATTTTAATTGAAACAACAGGCTATCCAAATCATACATCAATTTACTGGGAAACTGATAACCCTCTTTATATTGATGAAACTAGCGAAGGTGTTACAAAAACAACTCAGAATACATATATTGGTGGAGGTACAGGTGAAGCGTCTAGTTTTATAGTTGACTCGACACCCAACTTAACAGGTGCTGCTGTTGCAACAGAGTTAAATACAATAGGGATAGCCGTTAGTGGAGCAGCTATTTTTAATGACCAAGAAGGAAGCGGAGATCTAGATAGTGCAGCTGGTAGTTTAGATTGGGCTGGAGCTCATAAAGGTCCAGGTGTATATCATTATCACTTAGAACCTACACCTATTACTAGCGATGATGAAAGTTTGGTGGGTATATTAATGGATGGTGTTTTTCTTTATGGAAGAAAATGTAACTCAACCGGAGATACTCCAACAGATTTAGATGCTTCTGGAGGGCATACTTCTACAACACAATATGAAAGTGAAGAAATTTATCATTACCATATTATTAATGAAGAATACCCAGCTGCCAATTATGCATACCAACCTGCGATTGTACTTTTTGCTGGGCCATTTCAAGGATACTAAAATATTAAACAATGAGAGCAATTTTTCTTTTAATATTTATTACTTTTTCAATAACTGGTTGTAAAAAAAACATATCTAAAAATACTATAGGTAAGATAGTTGTAGAAGATAGGTTTATAGTTGTTGATGATGTTGAGGTACTAAAAAAAGCATTGGTTCTTAATAGTAATAAAGGTAAGTGGTATTATAAAGGAAAACCTTTTAATGGTTATTCTTTAAAATATTACTCAAATGGTGTTTTAGAAGAAAAATGGGGTTTTTATAATGGTAGAAGAGAAGGTATTGCTAAGCGTTGGACTAAAAATGGAAAACTTCAAGTAGAATCTTATTATAAAAATAACCGTTTAAATAGCGAGTATAAAACTTGGTGGGAAAATGGCACTTTAGCCAGTCAATCTTTTTATGAGAATGGCGTAATACAAGGAGTACAAAAGAAATGGTTTTCAGATGGGCAATTATCTAAGTTAAGAAATCTTGTTGATGGTAAAGAACAAGGTTTTCAAAAAGCTTGGTTAGCAAACGGAAAATTATATGTTAATTATGAGGCTAAAAATGGACGTATTTTTGGTATGAGAAGAGCAAACTCATGTTTTAAACTTGAAGATGAAGTTATTATTAGGAAAAAAAATATATAGAATTTTATTCTTTTTTTTATTTGTAATTACTTTTAGTTGTAAAAAACAAATTAAAAAAGAAAATATTAAAATAGCTGAAACTAGTAGGGTAGAGTATTTACCTTATTATAAAGATGAAACTTTTACTCCTAACTGGCTAAAACCTGGTTCTAAAGAAGAAAAAAAGTTTCATAAAATTCCAGATTTTAATTTAATAAATCAATTAGGAGATTCTATTTCAGAAAAAACATTTGAAAATAAAATATTTATTACAGATTTCTTTTTTGCAACATGTAAAGGTATTTGTCCAAAAATGACAAGTAATATGTTTAAAATTCAAGAAGAATTTAAAAATGATTCAGAAATTTTGTTGCTATCACATTCTGTAATGCCTTCTGTTGATAATGTTGAAGTTCTTAAAAATTATGCTGAAAATAATGGTGTTATTGATAAAAAATGGCATTTAGTAACAGGAGATAAAAAACAAATTTATAATTTAGGAAGAGATTATTATTTTGTTGAAAATGATTTAGGAGAAGAAAAAAGTATTGATGATTTTTTACACACAGAAAACTTTTTATTAATAGATAAGAAAAAACATATAAGAGGTATTTATAATGGGTTAAACCGAGCTTCTATAGCTCAGTTAATAACAGATATAAAATCTCTACAAAAAGAATTGTAATAATTGTGGGGGTTATTACAAATAAAATGCTTTATCTGTAAAAAGATAAGGCGTTTTTTTCTTCTATTTAAAGCTTTAATCATAAGTTTTATAGAATATAATGATCTAAAAAAATAAAGAAGTTAAAACAAATTTATATAAAATGTTAAATGATATTCAAATATTAATTAAAGATTTTTTACCTATTTCTTTAAAAGAAATGAATAGTGTTGCGTTAATGAAAAGGACGGATACAAAATTTGTAATTAACAAAAGTGAACTGAACTTAATTCTAAAGAATATTAAAAATGATTATAATGTATTAGAAATTAATACTGACAGAATCATGAGTTATTCATCATTATATTTTGATACTTCAGAAAATAAATTTTACAATGATCATCATAACGGAAAAAATAATAGAACAAAAATAAGGCAAAGAAAATATATAGAATCTGATTTATGTTTTTTAGAGATTAAACAAAAAAATGGTAAAGGAGAAACGAATAAAACAAGAATTCCTGTAAATGATTTTGAAATAGATTTATCAAAATCTTCAAAAGAATTTATTTTAAATACTACAAATACACAATATGATTTAGAGCCAAGTTTATGGAATGGTTTTAATAGAATTACACTGGTAAATTTAAAAAACAAAGAAAGAGTAACAATAGATTTAAATTTAACATACAAAATAAATGAAATTAAAAAAAGCTATGAAAACCTAGTAGTTGTAGAGGTAAAACAAGAACGCTTTAATAGAAAATCTAAAATAGTAAAAGCTTTAAAATCAATTAAACAACACCCTTACAGTATTAGTAAATATTGTATTGGTATGATTAGTCTTTACAAAGATTTAAAATATAATATTTTCAAGAAAAAATTAATAAGAATAAATAAAACAATAGCATAATTATGGAATTTTTAAACATACCACTTTTTGATGACGACTTTTATAAAATGTCATTTCGTTTTTTAATAAACCTAACCTTTTTAACACTAATTATAAGATGGCTGTATTACTCAAAAACAAAACGTAAAGATTATCTTTTTACTTTTTACATGATTAGTTTTATTGTTTTTTTCTTATGTTTTACCCTTAAAAAGTTTGAGTTAGATATTGGTATGGCACTTGGTCTTTTTGCAATTTTTGGTATTATTAGATATAGAACCGATGCTATAAATATTAAAGAAATGACCTATTTATTTGTTGTAATAGGTGTATCTGTAATGAACTCTTTAGCTAACAGAAAAATGAGTTTAACAGAAATAATAATAGCAAATAGTATAATTGTATTATCTATAGCTATTATTGAAAAAGTATGGCATTTAAAACATGAAATTTCAAAAGAAATTGTTTATGAAAATGTAGACAATATAAAACCTCAAAATTATAACTTATTAAAAGAAGATTTAGAAGAAAGAACAGGTTTAGTAATAAATAATATTAAAATTGGTAATATAGATTTTTTAAGAGATACCGCAGTTCTTACTATCTATTATTACAATAAATAATATACCTAATAACAAACATTATGAAAAATACAATCAAAAAAATATTACTTGTAATTTTAGTACTTTTTACCACAATAAATTATGCTCAAACAGAAGGAGATACAGATTGGGCTTCTTGGAATACAGTTGGTGTAGATTATAAATTAAACAATAAGTTAAGTTTTGGTTTTGCAGGGCAATTACGTTTCAAAGAAAATATTTCTGTTGTTGATGAATACTTTACAGAGTTAAGTGGTGCTTATAAATTATTTAAAGGTTTTAAAATTGGAGCAGGTCTACGTTATATTAGCGAAAATGATAATACAGGTAATGTACAAGGGTATGATAATTACTTTAGGTTTAATATTGATGCAAGCTATAAACACCAAATTAAAAATTTTAAATTAGGATATAGGCTGCGTTATCAAAATAAAAATGAAATAGGAGTTTCTTATGCTGAAGGTGATTTTGTGAATCAAAACCTTCGTTTTAAAACCTCAATAGAATATGATATTAATAATTGGAAATTAGATCCAAAGTTTTCTGCAGAAATTTTTAATAGGTTTCAAGAAGGAAAAGATAATGGATTTAATAAATATAGATTAACTCTTGGAACTGATTATAATTTAAAAGATTTTGGAAAAATAGGTGCTTTTTACAGAATAGAAAAAGAGTTAAATGTTGATTTACCTGACACTAAAAATATAGTAGGATTAAAATATATATATCGTTTTAAAAATAAATAAACTTTTACCGCAAGTTTTTATTTTTTAATACATCTAAAGATAAAATAATTGTTGGGATAATTATTTTAAGTTTTAGGAAGTCTTGTATATTTATATACAGGACTTCTTTTTTTAAGAAATTTTAAAATTATTAAAATAAATAAACTTTTACCGCAAGTTTTTATTTTTTAAAACATCTAAAGATTAAAATTGAATTGGGTTAATTCGATGAAAGGACTTCTTACTTAGGTTTGAAGTCTTTTTTATTGAATAATATTTACCTCTATTTCTAAAGGAATTTCAAATTTTTTAAAGATTGTGTCTTGAATTTTTTTAGCTAACTCATAAATTTCTTTTCCTGTAGCTTTACCATAATTTACAAGAACTAAAGCCTGTTTTTCATGAACGCCATATTCTCCAAATCGTTTCCCTTTAAATCCAGCTTGTTCTATTAACCATCCAGCAGGTACTTTAGTTTCAGTACTTGAAACTATATAACTTGGAATATTAGGGTGTTTTTTTTGAAGTTTTAAAAACTGAGTTCTTGAAATTACTGGGTTTTTAAAAAAACTACCACTATTTCCAATTTCTTTAGGATCGGGTAATTTAGATTTTCTGATAGCAATTACTGCATCAGAAATATCTTTTAAAGTAGGATTTGTAATTTTATTGGAAGCTAATTCTGTTTCGATTGCACCATAAGAACTATTTAAATTATGGTTTGATTTTGTTAAATGAAAGCTTACAGAACAAATAATATATTTTCCTTTTTTATCATTCTTAAAAATTGAGTTTCGGTAACCAAAATCACATTCTTGATTAGAAAATTGAACCAATTTTCCAGTCTTAATTTCTATCGCTTCTACTTTTGTAATTGTGTCTTTTACTTCAATTCCGTAAGCGCCAATGTTTTGTATTGGACATGTACCAACATTGCCAGGAATCAATGATAGATTTTCAATTCCGCCATAATTGTTTTCTACACACCAAAGTACAAATTCGTGCCAATTTTCACCAGCATTTACGGTTAAATAAACATCGTTATTGTTTTCTTTATCAATAGAAATTCCTTTGATATTAATATGTACTACTAAATTTTCAATATCTTTTGTTAGTAACATATTACTTCCACCAGAAATTAAAAAAATATCTTTTTCAACTTTTAAAAGTTGTTGTAATTCATAAACAGAATCAATAGAAATAAAACGTTTTGCAGTTACATTTATACCAAAAGTATTATAATTTTTAAGCGATATGTTTTGTGAAATTTTCAACTAATTTTTATATTTTTTTAAGGCTTCTGCTAAAATTTCTACAGATTTAATTAAATTCTTTTTGTTCAATACATAAGCAATTCTAACTTGATTTTTACCTTCTCCTGGAGTAGAATAAAATCCACTTGCAGGTGCAACCATAACAGTTTCATTATTATGGTTAAATTTTTCCAACAACCATTGAGCAAAATCATCAGAATCATTAACGGGTAACTCAGCAATACAGTAAAAAGCTCCTTTTGGTTTGGCAACTTTTATACCCTCAATTTTTTGCAACTCGTTAATCAAAGTATCTCTTCTTTCTACATATTCATCAATAACTTCATCAAAATAGCTTTGCGGGGTGTCTAAAGCAGCTTCACTTGCTAGTAATGCATATGTTGGTGGACTTAGTCTTGCTTGTGCAAATTTTATAGCAGTTTTAATAAAAGTATTATTTTTAGAAACGATGCAACCAATTCTAGCTCCACACATACTGTATCTTTTTGATACAGAATCAATAATTATAGCGTTTTCCTCTAAGCCATCAAAAGACATTATTGAATGATGTTCTAAACCATCATAAGTGAATTCTCTGTAAACTTCATCAGCAATTAAAAATAAATCATGCTTTAAAACAATTTGTTTTAGCTTTTCTATTTCTTCTTTTGAATATAAATATCCTGTAGGATTTCCTGGATTACAAATTAAAATTGCTTTTGTTTTTTTTGTAATTAGTTTTTCAAACTCTTCAATTTTCGGAAGCTCAAAATTATCTTCAATTTTAGAAATTACAGGAACTACAGTTACCCCAGATGCTGTTGAAAAACCGTTATAATTTGCATAAAAAGGCTCTGGTATAATTATTTCATCACCAGGATCTGTAATACTTCCAATTGTAAAAAGCAAAGCTTCAGACCCGCCAGTTGTTGCAATTATATTATTTGCAGAAACATGCATACTTTTGTTTCTATAGTAGTTTGCCAATTTTATTCTGTATTCTTCAGAACCTTCAGAACGAGCGTAAGATAATGTTTTAATTGTGTTGTTTTTTACTGCGTCTAAAGCAATTTGTGGTGTTTTAATATCTGGTTGCCCAATATTTAAATGAAAAACATTAACACCTCTTTTTTTAGCATCTTCTGCAAATGGTACCAATTTCCTGATAGGAGATTCTGGCATTTGAATTCCTTTTTTAGATATTAAAGGCATAATATTTTTTGATTTAATGTGTATGCAAATTTGCGAAATATATTTTATTTCTCACTTCTATTTTGGAATCTTTAAAAGGTTAAACTTTTGCTAAAAAAAATAAAAGAACATCTTAAAGTTTGTATCTTACTTTTTCATTTTAACATTTTTCATTGAAAAAAGTACTTTTATTTTTTATAATCTTCATTTTTAATTCTCAACTAACAGTTAATGGGCAAGATGGTTTTCGGTTTTTAAATGAAAACCAAAAACGACAAAGAGTAAGTTTTAAGTTAATTAATAACTTAATAATTATTCCTTTAGAAATTAATAATAAAAAACTTTCTTTTATTTTAGATACTGGTGTTAATAAAACCATACTTTTTAATATCTCTCAAAATGATAGTATAGGTTTAAATAGTGTAAAGAAAGTTGCTTTGCAAGGTTTAGGAGAAGGTGTTGCTGTTAATGCATTGGTATCAAAAAATAACAAGTTGTCTTTAAAAAAAATGAAGGGGTATAATGAAACAGTTTATGTGGTGCTTAATGATTATTTTGATTTTTCAGCT
This sequence comes from uncultured Polaribacter sp., assembly GCF_947500975.1. Classification (GTDB taxonomy): domain Bacteria; phylum Bacteroidota; class Bacteroidia; order Flavobacteriales; family Flavobacteriaceae; genus Polaribacter. The sequence continues at coordinate 375,606 of NZ_CANMUE010000001.1, read as the reverse complement.
AAAATGGGAGTAACCATTCATGGTATTATTGGTTATAATTTATTAAAGAATTTTATTGTTAAAATAAATTATAGATCGAAAGTAATCGACTTTTATAATCCAAAATTATACAATTATAAAAATTGTAATAAGTGCGAAACTTTTCCTTTATCTTTTTTTAGGAAAAAGCCATATATAGATGCAAAAGTTCAACTTGATACTATTGGAAGTAAGTTAACCGATGTAAAATTGTTGGTAGATTCTGGAGGAAGTGATGCAATATGGTTATTTGAAGGAACAAAAAAAAACATACAAACTCCAATTCGCTTTTTTAAAGATATTCTTGGCGAAGGTTTAAGCGGTACTATTTATGGCAATAGAAGTAGAATTCCAAAAATTAAACTAGGTTCATTTGAAATTAAAAAGCCAACAGTTTCTTTTTTAGATTCAGTTTCTACACATAATGCAAGACACTTTAAATCTAGAAATGGTAGCATTGGTGGCAATGTTTTAAAAAGGTTTAAAGTTTGGATAGATTATCCAAATAAAAAAATGGTTCTTAAAAAGAATGCTTCATTTAAAGATGAGTTTAATTATAATATGAGTGGCTTGGATGTTATGTATTATGGGAAACAACTTGTAAAAGAAATTGATGAAAAAGTTCATGCAAATACCTTTAAAAATCAAAACAATCAAAGAAACTCTATCAATTTAATTACCCGTTATTCCTATGAATTTAAACCTTTATTTATGATTAGAAATGTTGTTAAAAACTCTCCTGCGGATAAGGTAGGAATTAAAAAAGGTGATTTTATATTAAAAATAAATAATAAACCAGCACATCAATTCAAGTTATCAGATATTATCAATAAATTTCAAGAAAAAGTAAATAAAAAAGTTAGAATTACAGTTAAGAGAAATGAAGAAACTTTAAAGTTTGAATTTCGTTTAGAACAAAAAATATAATATATTTTTAATTTTCAGATAGTAAACTTTTTTCTTTTTCTAAAGAAATACCTTTATCAACAAAGCCTTTAATTTTTATAATTTTCCTTTCACTTTTAGCATTTGAAAAAATGGTAATAGATTTAGAAAATCCACCAAGCCTGTTAGTATTATAAGAAACCTTAATTTTTCCTTCTGCACCAGGCATAACTGGTTCTTTAGGTTTTTCAGGAATTGTACATCCACAACTAGATTTAATGTTTTTTATAATTAATGGTTGATCTCCAATATTAGTAAAAACAAATGTTCTTTCACGTTCTGAACCTTTTGCGATTTTTCCATAATCTATAGTTTCTTTTTCAAATTTAAATTCTTGAGCATTAAAAGATAAAGAAAGAGTAAAAATTAGTAATAAAGTAAAATAAGTTTTCATTGTATGAATGAGATTTAATAATGTAAAATTAAACTTTTTTTTTAAATTAAAAAGTTAACAGTTTTTTTTTGTTGCTAACAGATAGTTGTATTTTTGTCAACTATATATCAAAAATTATTCCAAAGTATGAATATTCCATCTAAATATGATGCAAGTAAAGTAGAAGATAAATGGTATGAATATTGGATGAAAAATAACTACTTTCATTCAACACCAGATGAAAGAGAGCCTTACACAATTGTAATCCCGCCACCAAACGTAACAGGAGTTTTACACATGGGGCATATGTTAAATAATACAATTCAAGATGTATTAATTAGGCGTGCACGTTTATTAGGTAAAAATGCTTGTTGGGTTCCTGGTACAGATCACGCGTCTATAGCTACAGAAGCAAAAGTTGTTGCTAAGTTAAAAGAACAAGGAATTTCTAAAAGTGATTTAACACGTGAGGAATTTTTACAACATGCTTTTGATTGGAAAAATGAATATGGAGGAATCATTTTAGAACAATTAAAAAAGTTAGGAGCTTCTTGCGATTGGGAAAGAACGGCCTTTACAATGGATCCAGAAATGTCTGAATCTGTAATTAAAGTTTTTGTTGATTTATACAACAAAGGTTTAATTTACAGAGGTTACAGAATGGTAAACTGGGACCCTGAAGCAAAAACAACACTTTCTGATGAAGAAGTAATTCATGAAGAAAGACAAGGGAACTTGTATTATTTAGAATATAAAATTGAAGGTTCTGATGATAGGTTAACTATTGCAACTACAAGACCAGAAACTATTTTTGGAGATACTGCAATTTGTATCAATCCTAATGATGACCGCTTTACTCATTTAAAAGGTAAAAAAGCCATTGTACCTTTATGTAATAGAGTTATTCCTATTATTGAAGATGAATATGTAGATATAGAGTTTGGTACAGGTTGTTTAAAAGTTACACCTGCACACGATGAAAATGATAAAAATTTAGGAGATAAGCACAAATTAGAAGTAATTGATATTTTTAATGATGACGCTTCTTTAAATTCTTTTGGTTTACATTATCAAGGAAAAGACCGTTTTGTAGTTCGTAAAGAAGTTGTTAAAGAGTTAGAAGAAAAAGGAATTTTAATAAAAACTGAAGTGCATACCAATAAAGTTGGTACATCAGAAAGAACTAAAGCAGTTATAGAACCAAGATTATCAGATCAATGGTTTTTAAAGATGGAAGAATTGGCGAAACCTGCAATTAAAGCGGTTTTAGGTGATGATACTGATATCAATTTATATCCAAAGAAATTTGAAAACACATATCGTCATTGGATGGAAAATGTTCGTGATTGGAATATTTCTCGTCAACTTTGGTGGGGACAACAAATTCCTGCATATTTCTATGGAGACGGAAAAGAAGATTTTATAGTAGCAGAGAATATTGAAGCAGCTCTAGAGCTTGCGAAAAAGAAAACTAATAACCAACAATTAACAACTAACGACTTAACTCAAGATGAAGATGCTTTAGATACTTGGTTTTCTTCTTGGTTATGGCCAATGTCTGTTTTTGATGGAATTAGAAACCCAGAAAACAAAGAAATTAAATATTATTATCCAACAAACGATTTAGTTACTGGTCCAGATATTTTATTCTTTTGGGTTGCAAGAATGATTGTTGCAGGGTATGAATATAAAGATGAAAAACCTTTCGAAAATGTTTATTTAACAGGTTTAGTTAGAGACAAACAAAGAAGAAAAATGTCTAAACAATTAGGAAACTCTCCTGATGCTTTAAAGTTAATTAAAGAGTATGGTGCTGATGGTGTAAGAGTTGGACTTTTACTAAGTTCTGCAGCTGGTAACGATTTAATGTTTGATGAAGATTTATGTCAGCAAGGAAAAGGATTTGCAAACAAAATTTGGAATGCTTTCCGTTTGATAAAAGGTTGGGAAGTTGATGAAACTTTACCGCAACCAGAAACTTCTAAAATTGGTTTAGAATGGTATGAAGCTAAGTTTCAAAAAACGTTGGCAGAAATAGAAGATCATTTCTCTAAATACCGTTTATCAGATGTTTTAATGGCAATTTATAAACTAATTAATGATGATTTTTCTTCGTGGTTATTAGAAATAGTTAAGCCTGCTTATCAACAACCAATTGATAAAAAGACATTTGATGCTATTATTGAAGTTTTAGAAAATAACTTAAAAGTTTTACATCCATTTATGCCATTTTTATCTGAAGAAATTTGGCAATACGTTACAGATAGAGCTCCTGAAGAAGCTTTGATTATTGCAAAATATCCTGAGCAAAAAGAATTTAATACTGCAATTATTTCTGATTTTGAGTTTGCAGCAAATGTTGTATCTGGAATTAGAACGATTAGAAAAGACAAAAACATTTCTTTTAAAGATGCTGTAGAATTATTTGTAATTGATAATGATAAAAGCACTAAAACATTTGATCTTGTGATTCAGAAATTAACAAATACAGCTAGCATAAACTACGTTTCAGAAAAAGTAGAAGGCGCTTCATTTAGAGTAAAATCTAATGAATATTTTGTGCCGATTTCTATTGAAAATATTGATGTAGAAGCTGAAATTAAGAAATTGGAAGCAGAACTTACAAGAGCAGAAGGTTTCTTGGTTGGAATCAATAAAAAACTATCTAACGTACGTTTTGTAAATAATGCTCCAGAAAAAGTGTTAGAATTAGAGCGTAAAAAAGAGTCTGATACAATTGCAAAAATTGAAACTATTAAAAGTAGTTTGGCAAGTTTACAATAAGAATATTTATTGTTGTATGTAATTACTAAAATCCTTTTAAAAAAAAGAAAATTATGAAAAAAATATTATTTGTCTTATTTATTTCAATATCAGGAAACGTTTTAGCTCAATCAAGTCCACAAGATTTAATTAATACCTTTTTTACCACTTATGAAAAAGATGCTGGAAAAGCTGTGAAAGAATTATATGCAACTAATAAATGGACCGAAAGAATAAAAGATGACATTGATAAAATAGTGGGAACTGTAAATGGTTTTACGGAAAGTTATATGGGGAAATATTATGGGTATGAAATCATTACAAAGAAAAAATTCTCAGAAAGCTTTGAATTATATTCGTATATGATAAAATATGATAGACAACCAATTCGATTCATTTTTAAATTTTATAAACCAAACGATAAATGGGTATTATATTCATACGCATTTGACGATAGTTTAGATTCTGAAATTCAAGAAGCCGCAAAACTTTACTATTTAAAATTAGACGAAAAATAACTAATTAAAACAAAGTATAAATCTTATTGCTAACTTTACGCTAAACCACCAAACGCAACAAGCCTTAATTCAGAAGTGATATAACACCCCTTCAAATTTTTAATTTGAAGGGGTATATTTTAGAGTAGGGCTTCTTTTAAAATAGTAATAGGGTGTTTAGCAACTCGTTTTGTACCATCAAAAATTTGATGTCTACAACTGGTTCCAGCTGCAGCAATTTCTGTATCAGAACTACAATTTCTTACTTTAGGGAAAAGAGTATCCTCACCAACTTGCATACTTACTTTATAATGTTCTTTTTCATAACCAAAAGAACCAGCCATACCACAACAACCAGTATTTAAAATGCTAACATTGTAGTTTTTAGGAATGTTTAAAATAGAAAAAGAAGCGTGTGTGCTAGATAATGCTTTTTGATGACAATGTCCATGAATTTTTATAACCTTAGATTCTTTTGTAAATAACTTAGTGCCTATATTCTTGTTTTCTAGTTCTTTGGCTAAAAACTCTTCAAAAGTAAATGTATTTTTAGCAATTTTTTCTGCAGATTGTTTATCATCAGATAAACGTAAATATTCGTCTCTAAAGGTTAAAATTGCTGAAGGTTCAACACCAATTAAAGGTGTTTTATTAGTAATTAAATCTTTAAAAATTGTTATGTTTTTATTACAAATTTCTTTAGCTTCTTTTAAAAAACCCTTAGAAAGATAGCTTCTAGCACTTTCTAAATGATCTACAGATAAGACCGTATATCCTAATTTTTCTAATAGAAAAACGGCATCTTTACCAACTTCAGTATCATAAAAATTAGTAAACTCATCATTAAATAAATATACTTTTTTATCTGTTTTTTTAGGTTGATGTTTTCTTAACCAAGCATCTAATGTTTGACTAGAAAGTTTAGGAACGCTTCTTTCTTGCGCTACTCCCATTATTTTTTTAGCCAAACCAGTATTTGTTAAAAGGTTTGTAATTGCTGGAATTTTACTTCCTAATTTATTGTATTTGGCATTATTTGCAAATAATTTACTTCTAAAAGTATACCCATTTGTTTCTTGATATTGATATAAAAATTCTGCTTTTAAAGCAGCAACATCAACATTACTTGGGCATTCAGAAGCGCAAGCTTTACAGCTTAAGCATAAATCAAAAACCTGTTTTAATTCTTTATGATTAAATTTATTAGATTCATCAGAATTTGTTAAAAATTCACGCAAGGTGTTTGCTCTAGCACGTGTTGTATCTTTTTCGTTTTTTGTGGCTCTATAACTTGGGCACATTGTACCGCCAGCTTCAGCAGATTTTCTACAATCTCCAGAACCATTGCATTTTTCAGCGAGTTTTAAAATTCCTTCATTATCAGAAAAATCTTGTATTGTTTTTATTACAGGTTCATTTCTATCAACTTCATAACGAAGGCTTTTATCCATAGAAAAGGCATCTGTAATTTTTCCTTGGTTAAAAATATTGTTAGGGTCAAATGATTTTTTTATCCTTCTTAATAATTGATAATTTTTATCGCCAATCATTAAAGGAATAAACTCTGCGCGTACAATTCCGTCTCCATGTTCTCCAGAAAAAGAACCTTTATATTTCTTTACAAGTTTAGCTGTTTCAGTTGTAATTTTTCTAAATAAAACAACATCTTCTTTCTTTTTTAAATTTAAAATTGGGCGTAAATGTAACTCTCCAGCACCTGCATGTGCATAATACACCGCGTTTTGCTGATATTTGTCCATAATTTTGGTAAACTCTTCAATATAATTTGGCAAGTCTTCTAATGCAACTGCAGTATCTTCTATACAGGCAACTGCTTTTTTATCACCAATAATATTTGCCAATGCTCCTAAACCTGCTTTACGTAAATAATGCACCTTAGCAAGATCCGCTCCATAAACCTTTGGATGATGATATCCGAAGTTGTTTTTTTCTAAATCAGTAATTAAATTATCTGCTAATATTTCTGCTTCTTCAATGGTATTTGCAGATACTTCTAACATTAAAACTGCTTCGGGATCTCCTTTTAAAAAGAACCTGTTTTTTGCCAATTCACGATTGTTTTTTGTACAATCTAAAATAGTTTTATCCATTAATTCACAATTGTACAAATTGTGATTCATTGCAATAATAGTGGCTTTTAAACTTTCATTAATACTCTTAAAATGAGTACAAACCATTATGCTTTCTGTTGGAGCTATATCATCTAATTGTAGCGTGATTGACGTAGAAAATGCCAATGTACCTTCGCTTCCTGATAAGAATTTTGCAACGTTAATAGTTGGTAATGTTCCTCCAAATAAATCGGATTTTAAGAATTCATCTACAGCATATCCTGTACATCTTCTATGAATTTTTTCTTTTGGAAACTGTTCTTTAATTTCTTGCTGATTTTCTACAGAAGAAAGTTCTTCAAAAATAGATTGATAGATTTTACCTTCTAGAGTGTTTTCTTTTGTTTTTTTTAAGAATTCTGCAGATGTTATTTCTTTAAAAATAGCCTTGCTTCCGTCGCTTAAAATAGTGTCAATTTGCAATACTTTGTCACGTGTAACTCCATATTTTATTGAGGTGCTTCCGGATGAGTTATTACCAACCATTCCACCAATCATACATCTATTTGATGTTGATGTGTTTGGCCCAAAAAATAATCCATAAGGTTTTAGAAATCGGTTTAAATCATCTCTAATAATTCCTGGTTCTAATTTAATAACTTTTGCTTGTTCATCAAAAGTAAGGATGTTTGTAAAATGTTTAGAAACATCTACTACAATTCCGTCTCCAACGCACTGACCTGCAAGTGATGTACCAGCTGTTCTTGGTATTAAAGTGATACTATTTTTTATTGCAAAATTAATTAAAACTTGAATGTCTTTTTCATCTTTTGGAAAAGCAACCGCTAACGGAATTTTTCTGTAAACAGAAGCATCCGTTGCGTATAAAGTTTTATGTAAATCATCAAAAAGAACATCACCAGAAAGTGAGTTGTGTAAGTTTTTTAAAGTAGAATTATCAATCATCAAAAAATGTAAAAGTATCTAATTTACAAATATCTGAATAAAATTATCATTAAAACAGAATCGTTACAGAGTTTCTGAATTTTTGTTAATTTGATAAAAATAGAATTATAATATTGTTGATTTTTCTTTAATGGTTGTTGTAAATATAGTTTTGCTTTATATTGTTATGTTCAGTTTATGTAAAAAAAAATAAATAAGATTATTGTTACATTACAATATCATTTCTCCAAGTATATGGCTCTGGTATATCAGTATCATCAATTAGTTGTCTTATATCTATTTCAATTCCTCTACTTAAATCTGTAATTGGCACATCATTTGGTCCACCTTCAAAAGGATTTTCTGTGTTTTCTCCAATTTTTTCCATGGTATGAAAAACCCAAGATAATAAAGCGCTAAAAGGAATAGAAAACCACACAAAATGGTTTGCAATAGCTTCTTGTAATTTATGAGTAAAAGAAGAATGTGAAGCGTGTTTTGCTAAATCTTCTAAAATATGTTCTCCAATCCCTTCAAAACCACTCATAATTCCGAAAGGTAAAAGAATAATAAAAATCCAAACAAATACATAGTTTATTGTTGCATATTGTCTAGGGTACGGAAAATTTTTAATGCGTTCGCTTTTACCTTGTAAGGTGTAAAACTCTACAAGAACATTCATCATTTCCATATGACGAAAATCTTCTATCAACCCTTCATTCATCAATTCTTTTAGTTTACGCGATTGTATACCTAGTATTTGTGAGGGTTTATTTCCTTTAGCAAAAACCTCTTTGTATTCATCATCTGAAATATAAGGTTTAATAGCAGTTTCTATTTCATTTACATCTTCACAAACTAAATAATGAGCTTCTCTAAATTCATTATTTCCCTTATCATTTTTAATATGAGATTCCCATGGTTTTTCTGCACGTAATTGATAGCGTAAGGCTGTTAACCATGCAATATGTCTATGAACTATTTCTTTTTTTATGTTTTGTAACTCTTTATCTGATTTTGGATTTTTAGCATGCGTATTGTCTATAAAATCTTTGACCATAATGGTCCAAGATCTAGAGGTGTTTACAATTCCTCCCCAAATTTTACGTGCTTCCCATAACCTATCATAAGAAGCGTTATTTTTAAAACTAATTAAAAATGAAATTGCAGTTCCTAAAACTCCTAAAGGTAACCAAGGTACATGTAGCCATTTTAAGCCAGCAATATCAAATAAAAATACTGGTATTGTGGCTATTAATAAAAAAAGTAAAATGTGTCTTCTTGTCCATTTTATGACTCCTTTTACAGGAAAAAATCTTTTAGTATACATAAAAAATATTGTTAAAGTATCAAATATAAACTTTTTGAATTCATATATTTGGAATAACTAAATTCAAATCACAAATGAAAAAGTTTCTGTTTTTAATATTGTTTATATCTGCCTCATTTTCCGCTCAAAAAGTAGATTTATCTTATTATCTTCCTAAAGATGTAACTTATGATCAAAAAATACCAACGCCAAAATCAGTAATTGGTCATGAAGTAGGAGAGTGGCATATTACACATGATAAGTTAGTGGAGTATATGAAAGCTTTAGCTGCTGCTTCCAATAGAATTTCTATTGAAAATAGAGGTAAAACTTATGAAGATAGACCTTTAATTTTATTGACAATTACATCGCCAGAAAATCATAAAAATATAGAAGTAATTAGGAAAAAACATATAGATGCTACTAATAATTTAGTTGATGTTACTAATAATCCAATAGTTGTTTATCAAGGTTTTTCTATTCATGGAAATGAGGCAAGTGGTTCTAACGCTGCCTTGGCAGTTGCTTATTATTTAGCAGCAGCACAAGGAATTGATGATTTATTAAATAATACGGTTATTCTTTTTGACCCTTCTTTTAATCCTGATGGATTGCAACGTTTTGCTTATTGGGCAAATACAAACAGAAGTAAAAATATTAATCCAGATCCAAATGATAGAGAATATTCTGAGATTTGGCCAAGAGGAAGAACTAATCATTATCAGTTTGATATGAATAGAGATTGGCTGCCAGTTCAATTACCAGAAAGTAAGGCTAGAATTGAAAGTTTTCATAAATGGTTGCCAAATATTTTAACAGATCATCATGAAATGGGAAGTAATTCTAGCTTCTTTTTTCAACCAGGAATTCCTAGTAGAACTAACCCGTTAACACCAAAAATGAATCAAGATTTAACCAAAGAAATTGCAACTTACCATGCAAAAGCGTTAGATAAAATAGGTTCTTTGTATTATTCTGAAGAGAGTTTTGATGACTTTTATTATGGTAAAGGTTCAACTTTTCCGGACATTAATGGTAGTATTGGTATTTTGTTTGAACAAGCTAGTTCTAGAGGGCATGCACAAGAAACTGTAAACGGAATTTTAACTTTTCCGTTTACAATAAGAAATCAATTTACTGCGGCTTTATCTACTTTAGAAGCTGCTAATAAAATGAGAACTAAAATCTTACAATATCAACAAGATTTTTATAAAGAATCTAGAAATTCTGGAGAGAAAAAAGCTATTGTTTTTGGTGATGAAAAAGATGCTGCAAAAAGTTTTCATTTAGCAGAAGTTTTAAAAAGACACAAAATAAAAATTCATGAAGTAAAAGATGATTTTTCATCTAATGGAAAAAATTTCAAAAAAGGATACAGTTATGTAGTGCCTATGAATCAGAAAAATCAACGTTTGGTAAAAGCAATGTTTGATGTACGTAAAACCTTTAAAGATAGTTTGTTTTATGATGTTTCTGCGTGGACATTTAATCATGCTTTTGGAGTTGATTATACAGAAAACGTTTCGTTGGCTAAAGCTGGAAATGAAATTGTTGATTTAAAAATGAATGCAGGAAGTGTTTCTTTTAAAAGTGATTATGGATATTTAATGCCATGGAATGAATATTACACTCCTAAGGCTTTGAACGCTATTTTACAAAAAGGTTTGCGTGCTAAAGTTTCTATGAAGAATTTTAAAAACGGTGGTATTTCTTATGATTACGGAACTGTTTTTATTCCTGTTCAAAATCAAAAGTTAAATGCTGTTGAGTTGTATCAATTCTTAGAAAAAACAGCAACAGAAAGTCATGTAAAAATAAATGGTGTAAACACAGGTTTAAATGATGGTATTGATTTAGGAAGCAATAATTTTAGTGCTATAAAAAAACCAAAAGTTGCTATGATAGTTGGTGATGGAATTACAAGTTATGATTCTGGAGAAATATGGCATTTGTTTGATCAACGTTTTGATATGCATATAACACGTTTAGATACGCGTGATTTTAATAGAATTAATATTGCAAAATACTCACACATTGTAATTCCGAGTAGTAGATTAGATAAATCTGCTGTAGAAAAATTGAAAACTTGGGTAAAAAATGGAGGAATTATTATTGGTTATAAAAACACAGCAAGGTGGTTGGCCAGTAATAAAATGATTAGTTTAAACTTTGAAAGTTCTAAAATCGATACAATAAAAGATGTCTCTTTTGAAGAACGTTCTTTACAATCTGGAGCACAATATATTGGTGGTGCAATTTTTGAGGCAAAAGTAGATCGTTCTCACCCAATTAATTTTGGATATAAGAATGATAAAATAGCTTTATTTAGAAATTCTACGATGTTTATTAAGGCAGATAAAAAGAGTTATAACAACCCAATTCAATATACTTCAAATCCATTATTAAGTGGATATATTTCTAAAGAGAATTCAAAAGTGATTAAAAATACTGTTCCTTTTAAAGTACAAAGACTCGGTAGGGGTAGGGTTATTATTTTTACTGATAATACTAATTTTAGGGCTTTTTGGTTTGGTACCAATAAATTATTAATGAATGCTGTTTTCTTTGGCGATAAAATGTAGGTTTTAGTTTTTAGTAAAGCTTAATGTATTGGAATTAATTTTGTAACAAATTCTATTGTAAAACGTCTTTTTTATGTAACCAACTAATTATATAAATGAGTTTTTTTAGAGTTTTATTTGCTATTATTTTTCCACCACTTTCTGTTTTAGATAAAGGTTGTGGTTCTTTCTTTATTATTTTTTTATTAACGCTTTGTGGCTGGATTCCTGGTGTAATTGGGGCTTTAGTAATTTTAAATAATCCTAATAGTTAAGATTATTTCTTAATAAAGTTTTCTTCTTTTGTTGTAAGCAAAATTTCTATTTCCTTGTCTTTATTTAAAGGGATGTAATCATAAAGTGGTAAATCTAAATTTATTCCTTGTAACTTTTTGTTTTTCTTACCTTTTTCAGTGTTAGTAATTAAAAATTTTTGTGTGCCAAAATACTTATTTCTAATATTATTAATTGTAAAATCCCCATCTAATTCAGATGTAAAATAACTTAAAGAATGTTTCTTTTTAAATTTTTTGAAGAACATTTCAATTTTATGGTGTTTTGTTTCAGAGGTATAAGGAATTTTAGCTTTTCTTGATAAACCTTTTTTTCTATTATTCTTATAAACCATATTTAAAAGTACATATTTTATCCCTTTAGATTTGTTATCAAAAGAAATTACACAGTTTTTATAATTAAAGAGATTATTATCACCTTCAAAATAATCAGCATCAAAATTGATGTCTGTTGTCTGTTTGTTTTTATTAATAGAATTAATAAAAACATCTTTTGTTCCATTGACTAGGAGAACTAAATTAAAATTTAAATTAGAGAATTTAATTAATGGAATACTTTGCATAAAACCTCCATTTCTTTCATCATTTTCAATTGAAGCTATTTTAGAAAAATCTACCTTTTCTAAAGATAATTTATTCTGTTTTTTTATATCGTTCTTAAAGTCCAGAAAATTATGTTTTGTCCACCATTTATATTGAGCTTGAAATAATCTCACCAATGTATCATTTACTTCAAAATTTTCTTTATAAGTTACTGTATTTGTTAACTGACCCGTATAATAATATTTCTTATAATTTTCTAAAATCTCTTTTAGCTTTTCCTTTAAATCATAATTGTACATTACTATTTCATCTAAAGTGTTCAATTTCGATTGAATATAAAGAGTATCTCTATTAAGTATTTTTTTTGCCGTATAAGAGCTGTTTTTGTAGTTTATATGACTAATAAAAATAGAATCTTTTTGTAGGTTTACTTTTACTTTTCCATCTGAATTACTAATATTTCCAGTAGAAGAATTAGAATAAGTAATATGCACTAAATCAATAGGTTTTTTGGATAGTGAATCAAGAATTGTAATTGTTTTATATTGACTATAGCTTGTTAAAGAAATGAAAAGGAGTAAAAAGGTAAAAAATTTCATGTCTGTTTTTTTTGATATAAACTATCAAATACAATACCAAGTTTATGAAACCTGTTCTCCATTCTTAATAGCTTTAGAAGCTTGAAGTAAAACTACATTTCCATTAGTATTATAAACGCCAATTACTAAGATTTCACTCATAAAATTTGCAATTTGTCTTGGTTTAAAATTAACAATTGCAGAAACTTGTTTATTAAGTAATTCTTCTTTTGTGTATAAATCTGTTATTTGTGCACTTGATTTTTTAATACCTAAATCTCCAAAATCTACGGTAAGTTGATAAGCGGGTTTTCTAGCTTTCGGAAAATCATTGACCTCAATAATAGTTCCTATTCTAATATCAACCTTTAAAAAATCTTCGAATGTAATTTCTTTTTTCATTTTCTTTTTTTAATCATTATCACAAAATATGGCTAAGTTTTTTTTAAAATAGATAGTTTGTTTTATAATTATTCGCAATAACTAATTAGTACTATTTTTTCTTTTTGCCTAATTTTTGAATTACCCATAAAGGACCAATCAACAAAAATTCTAGATCTTTTAAAAATGATGGTTTTGCACCTTCAACTTTATGACCATAGAACTGACCAATCCAAGCTAAAACAAAAATGATAATAGACGCATAAAATAAATGAAAGTTATTACCAAGCCAAAAGTTACCAATAATACAAAGTAAAATAACAAACAACATTTCTAAGAAATACCAAAACCCTAGTTTTAAATAAAAAACAGAAATTACGATTCCAATAATGGCAGCCCAGTTTTCTAATAACGGATTATATAAGCCCAATGTGTTTTCTAAAAAAGTTGTTGGTATATTCATTAGTAGGCCAATAATGCTGAAGAAAATTAAGGGTACACAGATATAATGGATGGCTTTATTTGTTTCATTTTGATGGCTTACAGCATATTCATCAAAATATTCTTGAGCTGTTTTCATGACTTTAATTTTAGAATTTAAAGATATGAGTATTTTTTTAATACTAAAACAGACAATGTTTGTTATTTCCAATTTTCTCGAATCATTAATTGCTCTATGTGAGCAAAATGATGATTGCAATGCCATGCATAAATACCAATATTTTCTTTTAAAGTAACTTGTGCTTTGCTCTCTGGATGAATAAAGTAGTGTTCTAAATCTTCATTTTTTAATCCTTTTAAAAGATATACCCATTTGGCATGTAATGCTTTTAAACCATCAATAGACAAAGAAATTGGTGCTTCTTTAGTGTCAAACAAATCTGCCCATTTTTCTTCATAATAGGCTTTTATAATTGGTTTGTCTTCAGTTAAAGTCCATTTAAAACGGATGTAAGAGTTCATGTGACTATCATAACAATGGTGTACAACTTGCCTTATAGACCAACCATCTTTTCTGTATGGAGTGTCTAATTGGTTATCAGATAAATCTCTTGTTAAGAATTCCAATTCTTGCGGAAATTTTTCCAATATAGAAATCCATTCTTCAATGTTTTTTTGGGTGATTTTTTCAGGGATATTTGCTTGACCAATTGGGTATTTTAATTCTTCTATTGTCATAATTTTTATTTGGAAGTAAGTTTTTTATAAGCTTTTTTTGCACTCGAGTTTTCAGGGTTTATGCTTATTGCTTTCTTGTAATAGGTTATTGCTGCTGCTGTATCTTTTTTTGATAAAAACGCATCACCCATACTATCATAAACATTTGAGCTATTAGGATATAAAGCTATGTTTATTTTAAAAATTTCTATAGCAGCATCAATCTCTTTATTTCTAATGTAATTATAGCCTAATCTATTAATTCTTCTTTCTTTTATTTCTGGATTTAAAGAATCTTTTTCTTGAATTTTTTTAAAGGCAATTAACGCATTGTTATACTCCTTGTCTTTAAAATATTCACTGGCAGTTTTCTCTCCTTTAGTAAGTTTTTTAAAATGATAAATAACTCCATCATGTTCTGTTTTAGGAGCTAATTCTATATGCATTTCTGGTTTGCTTACAAACAACATTTTTTCATTTAACTCCTTCATGTAAAAAGAACTGTCATTTACTTTTAACAACGCTATATTATCATTGCCACGCCATTTTGCGTGTAAAACTTGCTCTTTAAAATAGATCTCTAAAACTTCATTGGCATTAAATAAATATCGTCCAGAAGTTGCATTTATAAATTCTTCAGAATTTTTTTGCGAAGTACAACCTGCAAAAATTAAGATGATTAAAATTGAGAATAAATAGTTTTTCATGTTTAGTAAGTTAAAAAATTTGTAACTTTTAGACGACTAATTTATAGTTTTTGTTACAGTTTTTAACATCTAATTAAATTAGTTACTATAATTTTTAAAAGAGTTTAGTTTAAAAAAGTTTTTGTGTTTTGCATAAGAATTAGAGTTTAAGAAAAATATAATCAGTTTAAATTTTTGTTTCTTTTTTTCGAACAAAAAAAGAGGTTTGTTGTATTAAAGTTGTTAAAAATGATAGCAAACTCATTTTATAAAAAATATAATATCCTTCTTGTTAAATAGACATCGTATTTTAAAACAATTTAAAATACTGTTTGTTAAATGTTTAGGTGTTTTTTTAATAGTTAGGTATCATTTATTATAACGTTTAAACACCAATAAAACCTAAATAATTCTTATTTTTGGTAGCTGATACCTAATAATATCAATAAATATCAAGAAAAATGGCAAAAACATTATTTGACAAAGTATGGGATTCGCACGTGGTACGTAGTGTAAAAGACGGGCCAGATGTGTTTTTTATAGACCGTCATTTTATCCACGAAGTTACAAGTCCTGTAGCTTTCTTAGGATTAGAAAGTAGAGGAAACAGTGTTGTATATCCTGAGCGTACATTTGCTACGGCAGATCATAATACACCAACTATAAATCAACATTTACCAGTAGCAGATGCATTGTCTGCAAATCAATTAGATGCTTTAGAAAGAAATTCTGCTAAACATGGAATTTCTCACTGGGGTTTAGGTGATAAAAATAACGGAATTGTACACGTTGTTGGTCCAGAAAATGGAATTACATTACCTGGAGCAACTATTGTTTGTGGAGATTCTCATACATCAACTCATGGTGCTTTTGGTGCAATTGCCTTTGGTATTGGTACATCAGAAGTAGAAATGGTATTGTCTACACAATGTATTATGCAACCAAAACCTAAAAAAATGCGTATTAACGTAAATGGAAAATTAGGTTTGGGAGTTACTCCAAAAGATGTTGCTTTGTATATTATTTCTAAGCAAACAACTTCAGGGGCAACAGGTTATTTTGTAGAATATGCAGGTGACGTTTTTGAAGATATGACTATGGAAGGGCGAATGACAGTTTGTAATTTGTCTATAGAAATGGGTGCAAGAGGAGGTATGATTGCTCCAGATGCTAAAACATTTGAATATATTAAAGGTCGTTCTCAAACACCTAAAGGAGCAGATTGGGATAAAGCCATGAAATATTGGGAAACTTTATCTACTGATGAAGGAGCTGAGTTTGATGTTGAGTTTAATTACGAAGCTTCAGATATTGAACCAATGATTACTTATGGAACAAATCCAGGAATGGGAATTGGTGTTACTAAATCGATTCCAAATGCTGAAAATGTAGAAGGCGGAGTAGAAACCTATAAAAAATCATTAGGATATATGTCTTTTAATGAAGGCGATTCTATGATTGGTAAAGAAATAGATTTTGTTTTCTTAGGTTCTTGTACAAATGGTAGAATTGAAGATTTTAGAGCTTTTTGTTCTATTGTTGAAGGGCGTAAAAAAGCAGACAATGTAACTGCTTGGTTAGTGCCAGGATCTCATAAAGTAGTAGATCAAATTAATGCAGAAGGGTTAGATAAAATAATAACAGATGCTGGTTTTGTTTTAAGAGAACCAGGTTGTTCTGCTTGTTTGGCAATGAATGATGATAAAATTCCTTCTGGAAAATTATCAGTTTCAACATCTAATAGAAACTTTGAAGGGAGACAAGGACCAGGATCAAGAACATTATTAGCAAGTCCTTTAGTAGCTGCAGCTTCTGCAGTTCAAGGAGTTGTTACTGATCCAAGAACATTATTAAAATAATAGCTTAAAGCTTTTTATGCTACAAGCTTAAAAACAATTATACGCCTAAAGCTATAGCTTAGGCATAAAGCAATAAACAATGGCTTACGATAAATTTAATGTATTAACAAGTACTGCATATCCATTACCAATAGAAAATGTAGATACAGATCAAATTATACCTGCTCGTTTTTTAAAAGCAACTAAGCGTGTAGATTTTGATAAAAACTTTTTTCGTGATTGGAGATACAATCAAGACGGAACACCAAAAGCAGATTTTCCTTTAAACAAAGAAATTTATGCAGGTTCTAAAATATTAGTAGGAGGTAGAAATTTTGGTTCAGGTTCTTCAAGAGAACATGCAGCTTGGTCTGTGTATGATTTTGGATTACGTTGCGTAATTTCTTCTGCTTTTGCAGATATTTTTAAAGGAAATTGTTTAAATGTTGGGGTGTTGCCTGTGCAAGTTTCTCCAGATTTTGCAGACACTTTATTTGCAGCAATTTTGGCTGATCCAAAAACAGAAATCAAAGTTGATTTACCAAATCAAACTGTTACTTTAGTTGCAACTGGTGAGTCTGAATCTTTTGAAATCAATAGCTATAAAAAAGACAATATGTTAAATGGTTTTGATGATATTGATTACTTAAAAAACATTGAAAACGAAATTTCTGCATTTGCTGAAACTAGACCTTTTTAAACTTTTTTCATTAAGAACGAGAAAAAAAGAAGTGAACAATCTCTTAAGTTAGATAAATGGCAAGTAGAAAGATTGAAATAATGGATACGACATTACGTGATGGAGAACAAACATCAGGAGTGTCGTTTTCAGTTTCTGAAAAACTAACAATAGCAAAATTACTTTTAGAAGAATTAAAGGTTGATCGCTTAGAAATTGCATCTGCAAGAGTTTCTAAAGGAGAATTAGAAGCTGTCCAAAAAATTACTAATTGGGCTTCAGAAAATAATCTATTAGAAAAAATTGAGGTATTAACTTTTGTTGATGGAGGAAAATCTATTGATTGGATGTTGTCATCTGGAGCAAAAGTTCAGAATTTATTAACCAAAGGTTCTTTAAATCATCTAACTCATCAACTTAAAAAAACACCTGCTGAACATTTTTCAGATATTAAAGCTAACATTGAATTAGCCGCCAAAAATAATATCAAAACCAATGTATATTTAGAAGATTGGTCTAATGGAATGCGAAACTCTAAAGAGTATGTTTTTGAATATCTAGATTTTTTAACTACTCAAAATATTGAACGTATTTTATTACCAGACACTTTAGGTGTTTTAACACCAATAGAAACTTATAATTTTATTGAAGAAGTTCATCAAAAATATCCAAATACACATATAGATTTTCACGGTCATAATGATTATGACCTAGGTGTTGCCAACGTTATGGAAGCTATAAAAGCAGGTGTAAACGGCTTACATTTAACTATAAATGGAATGGGAGAACGTGCTGGAAATGCACCAATGGCAAGTGTAATTGCTGTTATAAATGATTTTTTAAAAGAGATTGAAATTTCTGTAAATGAAACTGCATTAAATAAAGTAAGTAAGTTGGTAGAAACTTTTTCAGGCTTTAGAATTCCTGTAAATAAGCCAGTTGTTGGTGCAAATGTTTTTACACAAACTGCAGGAATTCATGCGGATGGAGACAATAAAAATAATCTTTATTTTAATGATTTGATGCCTGAGCGTTTTGGTAGAAAACGTAAATATGCACTAGGAAAAACATCTGGAAAGGCTAATATTCAAAAGAATTTACAAGATTTAGGTTTAAGTTTAAATGATGAAGAACTTAAAAAAGTTACTCAAAGAATTATTGAATTAGGTGATAAAAAAGAAGTCGTTTCTCAAGAAGATTTACCTTACATAATTTCTGATGTTTTAGATTCTGACACCATTGAAAAATGTGTTGTTGTAGAAAACTATGTTTTGGGTCATGCAAAAGGAATGAAACCATCAACAACTTTGCAATTAAAAGTTGAAGGAATTCAATATGAAGCGCATGCACAAGGAGATGGACAGTTTGATGCTTTTATGAATGCATTAAAAAAGTTATATAAAATACACAGTAAAAAAGAGTTACCAAAGTTAATTGATTATGCTGTAAGAATTCCTCCAGGAAGTAATTCTGATGCATTATGTGAAACAATTATTACTTGGGAATTAGTTGAAAAAGAGTTTATTACACGTGGTTTAGATTCAGATCAAACAGTATCTGCAATTAAAGCTACAGAAAAAATGCTCAATATTATTTGATTCAATAGGCAATATTCAGTTGCAATTTTCAATTAGAAATTTTGCGATGAAGAGTTTGTGGGTTCAAATGATTTTTGATTTTTTTTAGAAAACTGAATTGAGAATATATTAAAATTATAAAAATAAAATAACTATTTGTCATTCCGAATAATATATGACTAAAGGAATCTCTTTTATTAAACAAACAGATTGCTTTGTAAACTTATAATGACGAATTAAAATAACAATCAATGAAATTAAATATAGCATTATTAGCAGGAGATGGTATTGGTCCAGAAGTTATAGACCAAGCAGTAAAAGTATCTGATGCAATTGCAAAAAAGTTCAATCACGAAATTAATTGGAGACCTGCTTTAACAGGAGCAGCAGCAATTGATGCTGTTGGAGAACCTTATCCAGATGAAACACACGAAATTTGTGCTTCTTCGGATGCAGTTTTGTTTGGAGCAATTGGGCATCCACGTTTTGATAATGATCCTTCTGCAAAAGTTCGTCCAGAGCAAGGTTTATTAAAAATGCGTAAAAAATTAGGCTTGTTTGCAAATGTAAGGCCAACATTTACATTCCCTTCTTTATTAGATAAATCACCTTTAAAAAGAGAACGTATAGAAGGAACAGATTTGGTTTTTTTACGTGAATTAACTGGAGGAATTTATTTTGGAGAAAAAGGTAGAAGAGATGAAGGTGAAACAGCATTTGATAATTGTGTATACACAAGAGCTGAAGTGCAGAGACTAGCAAAAAAAGGTTTTGAATTGGCAATGACACGCGGTAAGAAATTATGTTGTGTTGATAAAGCAAACGTGTTAGAAACATCACGTTTATGGAGAGAAACTGTACAAGCTATGGAAAAAGATTATCCAGAAGTTGAGGTTGCTTATGAATTTGTAGATGCAGTTGCTATGCGATTGGTTCAATGGCCGAATAGTTATGATGTGTTAATTACTGAAAACTTATTTGGAGATATTTTAACGGATGAAGCTTCTGTAATTTCTGGTTCTATGGGATTAATGCCAAGTGCATCTTTAGGGTCTAATATTGGCTTATTTGAGCCAATACACGGTTCTTATCCTCAAGCAACAGGATTAAATATTGCTAACCCAATGGCAACAGTTTTATCTGCTGCGATGATGTTTGAAAACTTTGGTTTACAAGCAGAAGGAAAAGCAATTAGAGATGCTGTAAACAATGCTTTAAATAAAGGAATTGTAACTGAAGATTTAGCTGATGGTGGTAAATCTTACGGAACAAAAGAAGTTGGTGATTGGTTGGCTGAAAATATCTAATAACTAGATTTTACTTTAAATATATTTAAAAAAAACGCTCTATTTTGAGCGTTTTTTTGTGTAAAATTTTATTTAGAAATTATGGTTTTAGTTTGTCTTTAAGAGCAAGTTCAATTTGATTCATTAAGTCTTCAGGGTCAAATGGTTTAAATATAAAACCATTCATTCCGCTTTCTTCCATTTTGTCTTTTACATCTACAAATACTGAAGCTGACAATGCAAGTATTGGTATATATTTATTAAATTTTCTAATCTCTTTTGAAGCTGTATAGCCATCCATTATAGGCATTTGAATATCCATTAAAAGAATGTCAAAATGTTTTTCTTTGACCATGTCTATTGCTTCAAGCCCGTTATTAGCAACTTCAACTTTAAAATTTACTTTTTCTAAAATTTGTTTACCAACCATAACATTTATTTGGTTGTCTTCAATTAATAAAACACTTTTCCCTTTAAAATTAAACTCTTTTTTTTGATTTGTTTTGAGTAATTCTTTATTTGATGATAGCTTTAGGGTTAATTGAAAGTAAAAACGACATCCTTTACCAATTTCACTATCAATTTTAATATTAGATCCCATTGCTTTTACAATGTTTTTTACAATCGGTAAACCTAAACCTGTACCACCATATAATCTATTTGTTTCGCTAGAAGCTTGTGTAAATGCTTCCCATATTATTTCTTGTTTTTCAATAGGAATTCCTACTCCTGTATCTATAACTTCTGTTAATAAATCAACAGTTTCTGTGGTTTGATTTACTTTTTTAACCCGTAATGTTACGCTTCCTTTTTTTGTGAATTTTATAGAATTTGAGATCAAATTATTAATCACTTGATTAAAACGTACAATATCTAACCAAACAATAGGTATATCATTATCAATTTCTAAATTCATTTTGATGTCTTTACTTAAACAAGATGCTTCATGAATTTTTTCTATTTGTTTGATTGCAACAGGTAAATTTGTAGGAATTGAATCTAGATCAATATTTGTAGATTGCATTTTACTGAAATCTAGTACATTATTTAATAAGTTTAATAAAATTTTTCCAGAATAACTTAATGCTTGTATATTTTCAATTTGATCTTGCCTTGGATTGTTGTCTCTTAAAATATGAGACAGTCCAATAACGGCATTTAAAGGAGTTCTAATTTCATGACTAACTGTACTTAAAAAATTAGACTTTGCATTGGATGCTTCAATTGCTTTTTTCTTTGTTGCATGTGCAAATGAATTTATTATTGCGTTAGTATAGGAGTAAAAAATTAACTTAAATACAACTAAAAGAAGAGTTATAGTAATTGAAATATGATATATAATATTTCTAGTTTTGGTTGGAGAAATTAGCTTTATGTCAAGATTAAATTGAAAATTTGTGAGATAGAGTAATAACCAACAAAGAAAAGAAAAAGCACAAAAGAATATTATATATGGTTTCTCTCTTATGTAAGAATAAAATGAAAAAGGAAGTCCAACAGCAAATATTAAAAAAAATTCAATACTTGCAGGTTTCCCTATGTAAAAAGATAAAAAAGTAAATAGTAAATTAAAAAAAATAATTAATATGATTCTGCTTGTTTTTGGGAATCCTTTTTTTGTAAGAATGCTGGATATTAAAAATATTATAGAGAATAAAAGTAAAAACTTATTTAATATTGAACTTCCTATAGCAGTTGCAATAATAAAACTCAAAAAAGTACCAATAAAACATATAATAGAAGTAGAATAAATCATTTTTTTTCTTCTCCTTGAAAATTTTTTAATTTTATTTTGTTTTATTTTTTCCAAATTATTTTTTTGTAAATTTTTTAATTTGATCTAATAAGTCTTCTGGTGTAAAAGGTTTACTTATGAAACCATCCATTCCACATTCTTTAATTTGATCTTTTATTTCCATAAAAACATTAGCAGAAAGTGCTAAAATAGGAATTAAAGTATTTATTTTTCTTATTTCTTTTGAAGCAGTATATCCATCCATAACTGGCATTTGAATATCCATTAAAATAATATCAAAATTTTGTTCTTTTACTTTATTTAAGGCAGTTAAGCCATCGTTTGCTGTTTCAACTATTAGGTTTTCTTTTTCTAGAATTTGTTTACCAACCATTATATTTATAAGATTGTCATCAACCAATAAAACTTTTTTATTTTTTAAATTACTCTCTTCTTTGTCTTTATTAATAGTTATTTTTTGTTTAGCTATTTTTAATTTTAAATTAAATTGAAAATTACTTCCTTTACCTATTGTACTCGTAACTTTAATTTTAGAATTCATAGCTTCTAAAATACTTTTTACTATAGGTAGTCCTAATCCAGTTCCTCCATAAATTCTATTAGTTTTAGTTGAAGCTTGGGTAAAAGCATTCCAAATTAAAGATTGTTTATTTTTTGGTATTCCTATACCTGTATCTTTTACTTCAATATGTAAAGTAATTTCATCTTCTATTTGTTTTACTTTTTTAATTATTAAGGTTACATAACCAATGTTTGTAAATTTAATTGCATTAGAAATTAAATTGTTTAGTACTTGATTAAACCTAACAACATCAAGCCAAACCCAAGGTAAATCTTCTTCGATTTCTAAATTTAATTTAATATTTTTTCTATTAGAAGAAACTTCATAAACTTTTTTTAACTGCTTTATATCTGTAGAAATATTTGTAGGAATATTATCTAATTCAATTACAGTAGACTGCATTTTACTAAAGTCTAAGACGTTATTTAATAAACTTAGTAAAGTTTTACTTGAGTAATTTAAAGCTTCTATATTTTCAATTTGATCTTTTCTAGGTTTATTGCCTCTTAAAATGTGTGAAAGTCCGATAATAGCATTTAGTGGTGTTCGAATTTCATGACTCATTATGCTCAAAAAATTTGATTTAGCTATTGATGCTTCTAGTGCTTCCTGCTTTTTTTTATAAATTTTTGAATAATATTTTACTCCAAGTTTAGAAAAATAGTTAAGTTGTATGATAACCATTACAAAACAAGTTATTATAGAAATTGGGTAAATATAAGTTGAGGCAATTATTGGATCTATAGGGGTGTCAGTAAATAATTTAAAATTTGTTATAGCTAGTATAATCCATAGTGCACCAGAAAGATTAGAAAATAAATAGACATACAATTTTTCTGTTCGAAATGAAAACATCGAAAACGGAATTGCTAAAGAATAAATAAACATAAACTCGACACTACCAGCCCTTCCAGCAAATGAAGCGGTAGCTGTAATACCAATATTTAAAAGAATAAAAAAGATTATTCTTGCGTGTAGTATATTTCCATTTTTAGATAAATATGCACAATAAAAGTAAATTAATATAGTTGATAAGTGATAATAAGCAAATGCATCTAAACCTAAAATAAAACCAATCACCGAGCACATCAATGCTAAACCACCTGTAGATAAGCTGATAGTGAAAATTAATTTTTTAAGTCTTTCAGAAGTAGTTACTGTTTTTGCTTCAGACATTGTTTATTTCAATTTCATAAATCTTTTTCAAAAAAAATAAATATCTGGAAGTAGATTTTTATTTTTCAAAATAAAGTAAATCTATTATTGCAATTATTAATTGGAATAATAATCTACAAATAAAAGCATTTTTTTTATAATACTTAAATACCCTTTTAAGCTAAAGGGTATTTAAGTATGTTTAGTAAAGTGTTATGATACTGCCATTAATTCAACATCAAAAATAAGAGTGGCATCTGGTGGTATTACTCCTCCAGCTCCAGCAGAACCGTAGGCTAAATCAGAAGGTATTACAAAACGTGCTTTATCTCCAACTTTTAATAATTGAATTCCTTCATCCCAACCTGCAATTACTTGACCAACACCTACATTAAAATCAATTGGTTGCTTTCTTTTGTATGATGAATCAAAAACAGTTCCGTCTAATAATTGTCCTTTATAATGTACAGAAACACCAGCACCTTTTGTTGCTTGTTTTCCTGTTCCTTTTTGTAATATTTGATAACGTAAACCGCTTGCAGTTTCATCATAACCAGCAGCAACAGAATCTAATAATTCTTTTTGTTTTGCTTTTACTTCAGCTTCTCTTTTTTCTCTTGCCCCTTCAAAAGTTCTAAAAGCTTCAACTGCGTTAAAAGCTTCTGCATCTGCACCAACTCTAATAATTTTTACTGATGTCAATTCATCTCCTTGTGCAATTGCATCAACAATATCTTGTCCCTCTACAACTGACCCAAAAACTGTATGTTTACCATCTAACCAAGGTGTTGGAACATGTGTAATGTAAAATTGACTTCCGTTTGTTGCTGGTCCAGAATTAGCCATTGCTAATTTACCTGGTGCGTCATGTTTTAAATCTGGATGAAATTCATCATCAAATTTATAACCAGGATTCCCTGTTCCTGTTCCTAGTGGACAACCACCTTGAATCATAAAATCTGGTATTACTCTGTGAAACTTTAAACCATCATAATATGGAGTTCCTTGATTTTTCGCAGAGTTTTCTAAATTACCTTCTGCCAAAGCTACAAAGTTTCCAACAGTTCCAGGCGTTTTTTCTTGTTCTAATTGTACTAAAATATCACCTTTTGATGTAGTGAATTTTGCGTAGATTCCGTTATTCATTTTAATCGTTTTTTTATTTTTTTCTCGAGCGCAGTCGAGATATTTTAAAAATTTAATAGTTTTCGACTGCGCTCGAACTGACATTTATTTAGTTTCTGAAAACAAGTTCAGAACAAATTATTTTTTTGCATTTAAAATGGATAAACCATAAGATAAACCTATGTTTATGTTTGTTGAATTTACATTACCAAATGGAGACCACATTTGTCCTCCAGCTAGGTTGAAAGATAAATCGTTACTAACATGATAATTAATTCCCACAGTTGGTCTAACCAAAATACCTTCACCAGAATCTACTCTTCCACCACCTGCAACGCCTGCACTTGTTTCTAAAAATGCAGAAAATTTATCATTAAAAAACTTATTACTTTTTAATCCTAATCCAAAAATTCCATGAGCATACCCTCCAGATTCGCCTTCGTAAGCAAATGAGGCTTCACCAGCTAAATAAAAACGGTGGTTTAAATCATATTGAACTTTTAATCCTATTAATTGTAAATTGCTATATGGAATTCCGAATTTTGCCACATCAAAATAAGTTTGATTTTGCACCCCTAATTGAATTCCTTGTGTTTTAATTTCTGTAATTTCTTCCTTAGAAAAAGGGTCTTTTATTCCACCACTCAAACCATAATATTTTAAGCTAAAACCAGCTGTATAAGCTTCAAAAGTACCACCAACCGATCTATGATATCCGCCATGTGCACTTACACCAAAATTGTCTGTAACTTTTACATCAAAACCAGCATTAGGATAAATTGTTAAACCATTTTCAGGATAAATTCTTCCACCAGCAGCTCCAATCCCCATTTTAGCAAAGAAATTTACATATCTAGTTTCTACAAAGTTTTTTCCAATTCCAAAAAACAAATCCATAAAACCAGCTGTTAATCCGGCATACATGGCATCTACATGTGCGTAAACAAAAGTATCTTCCGTTAAATAACGTTGATATTCAAAACCTAGAATAGAAAGTGTATTTGTTAAAGGGTAATATTGTGGAGTTGTACTTGCATCTGATCTTGAATCTCCAATAGGAAAGAAATAATCAAAAGTTATTTGTTGAACACTTTTTACAGCAGGTTTTTTCCAAAACTCATCTTTTGATTTATTATTTACTGTAAATGCTTTTTGTGCGTTTGCATACGAACTGGTTCTTAATAAAGTTGGTATTTCAATAAAGAAAGAAACATTGTCATTTTTTTGAATTCCAGTAAAAAAGTTTACATACCCATATTGAACTCCAAAAGAATAGCCATTTTTTTTGTATTGTAAACCTGCATTAGGATATAAAATCCCACCACCATTTACAAGTGAACGATATCCGCCTCCACCACCAAAGTGAACATTAGCATCGAAATATAAATTTTTATAAATAGGCAGATTTACCCCTAAATTCACCCCTAAAGTAAATAAACCACCTTGATCTCCAGTAATTGCAGTATGAAAACCAGCACCTGTATACAACCAGTCTGTTAAAGGAATATTATAGTTTAAACCAACAAATCCCATTGTTGGCTGCAAATTATAGCTTACCAATTCGTCAGGTTGATGAACTAAAATGTAATTTAACCTGATGTTATTATGTAGCTCTTTGGGTTTTAAATCGGATAAATTATAGGTTTGGGAATATGCTTGAAAATAACTAATTATTGTAAAGGTTAAAAGAAGTACTTTTTTCACGATTTCTAATTTTTAAATTCACTTGTAAAATGCAATTTTACTGAAGGATATTTACTTTGAGTCATTTGAATTGTAAATTCAGAATCTGCTAAAAACACTAATTGACCTTGTTTATCTTTAGCTAAATAACGTTGTTTAACGCGTTTAAAATCTTTAAACTCATCGTTTTTAATATCTTCAGGTTCTACCCAGCAAGCTTTATAAACATTTAAGTTTTCATAGGTGCATTTTGCGCCATATTCATGTTCTAAACGATATTGTATAACTTCATATTGTAAGGCTCCAACTGTACCAATAACTCTTCTTCCATTCATATCTAAAGTAAATAGTTGCGCAACACCTTCATCCATTAATTGATCTAAACCTTTGTATAATTGTTTAGATTTCATTGGATCAGCATTATTTACATATCTAAAATGTTCGGGTGAAAAACTAGGAATTCCTTTAAAATTCAATTTTTCTCCTTCCGTTAGAGTATCTCCAATTTTAAAATTTCCAGTATCGTGTATACCAACAATATCACCAGGATAAGATATATCTACAATTTCTTTTTTTTCTGCGAAAAATGCATTTGGGCTAGAAAATTTTACCTTTTTACCATTTCTTACATGTAAATAAGGAGAGTTTCTTTTAAAAGTACCAGAAACAATTTTAATAAATGCTAATCTATCTCTGTGTTTAGGATCCATATTTGCATGAATTTTAAATACAAAACCCGTTAGTTTTTCTTCTTTAGAATCAACTAAACGTTCTTCAGCTTTTTTAGGCTGTGGAGAAGGTGCAATTTCAATAAATGCATCTAGTAATTCTTTTACACCAAAATTATTTAAAGCAGAACCAAAAAACACAGGCTGTAGTGAGCCACTCAGGTAAGAATCTCTGTCAAACTCTGGGTAGACTTCACTTATCAATTCAATTTCTTCACGTAAAGTTTCTGCAGCAGTTTCTCCAACAATAGTATCTAGTTCAGGGTTTGATAAATCATCAAACTCAATACCTTCAGAAATAGAAGTTTTATTATCCCCAGAGAATAAATTTAATTTCTTTTCCCAAATGTTGTAAATTCCTTTAAAATCATAGCCCATTCCAATAGGGAAACTCATTGGGGTTACTGTTAAACCTAATTTTTGTTCAACTTCGTCTAATAAATCAAAAGCATCTTTTCCTTCTCTATCCAATTTATTGATAAAAACCAACATGGGTATACTCCTCATTCTACAAACTTCCACTAATTTTTCAGTTTGAGGTTCTACACCTTTTGCAACATCAATAACAACAATAACGCTATCTACAGCTGTTAAGGTTCTAAAAGTATCTTCAGCAAAATCTTTGTGACCAGGAGTATCTAATATATTTATTTTTTTGTCTTTATATATAAAAGCTAAGACTGAAGTAGCAACAGAAATACCTCTTTGGCGTTCAATTTCCATAAAATCGGAAGTTGCTCCTTTCTTAATTTTATTGTTTTTTACAGCTCCAGCTTCCTGGATTGCACCACCAAATAATAACAACTTTTCAGTTAATGTAGTTTTACCTGCATCGGGGTGAGAAATGATTCCAAATGTTCTTCTACGTGCTATTTCTTTTAAAAAACTCATCTAAAAATTTTGAGGTGCAAAGATAGGTTTTATTCTATAATTTATTATACTGTTTTTAAAGGGATAACCATATAAAATATAGTTGTATCTTTTTTTATTTTAAGATTTTTTCATTAAAAAATAAGTACTTATTCAACAATTTCAATTGTCATTCTAATATCCTCTGTTGGCCATTCATCTTTACCAACTTTAACTTTAGAGATTTTATCCATGGTGTCAAAACCAGAAATAACTTCACCAAAAACAGTATGTTCTTTATTTAAATGATGTGCGCCGTTTCTATTATGCACCATATAAAACTCAAACGGATTAGATAGTTTATTTGGATTATTTGTCCAAGATCTGGCTGCTGCTAAAGCACCATATTTATGCTTTCTATTACTTTTAAATTCAGGTTTTATTCTATAATTGCCATACAACCTTCTTTGTTTTGTTGTATAGGTTTCATCAGAGTTTCCGCCTTGTATTACAAAGTTTTTAGCAACTCTATAAATTTCTGTGGTATTAAAATATTTTATTTTGGTTAAAAAAATAAAATTTGCTCTGTGTATAGGTACATCTTCATATAAACGCAGTTTTATATTCCCAAATTTGGTTTTAATAATAATTTTTGTTTCTTTATTTTGTTGACCATACGCTGTAAAAAAAGCTTCAACATTTTTGCTATTTAAGCTATCCCAACGTTTTATTATTTCTTTTTCTTTTTTATTTTTTTGTGTTTCCTTCTTTTTTATATCTACAGAGTTTTTTCTTATTTTTTTATCTTTATCACATTGATAAAAGAAAATAATAATGATAATAAATGTTATTTTTAAGAGAACTTTCACTTTTTTAATCTTGTTTTTAAGGATTTTCAAATATAAATCATCAAAATAAAACAATAGAAAAATCTGATGGTTTTATTACAATTTTAAGTTTTATTACTATTTGATTACATTATATTTGCAAATATGGAAGAACAAGTGATTTTAGTTGATAAAAACGACAATCAAATTGGTACAATGGCTAAAATGGAAGCGCATGAAAAAGCTGTTTTACATAGAGCTTTTTCTGTTTTTATTTTTAATAAAAAAGGAGAATTAATGTTGCAACAAAGAGCGGCGCATAAATACCATTCTCCCTTATTGTGGACAAATACTTGTTGTTCTCATCAAAGAGAAGGTGAAACTAATATTGAAGCAGGAAAAAGAAGATTACAAGAAGAAATGGGGTTTGTAACTGAAATTAAAGAAGTATTTTCTTTTATTTACAAAGCACCTTTTGATAATGGTTTAACTGAGCATGAGTTAGATCATGTTTTGGTTGGTTATTTTGAAGAAGAACCAAACATCAATAAAGAAGAAGTTGAAGATTATAAATGGATGCTTCTTACTGATGTAAAATCTGATATAGAGAAAAAACCGAATGAATATACAGAGTGGTTTAAAATTATATTTAAAGAATCTTACGAAAAACTAACAAATGTCTAAAGTTACCGTTCATAGAAAAGCACATTTTAATGCGGCTCACAGGTTGTTTAGAAAAGATTGGTCTGATGCTAGAAATTATGAAGTTTTTGGTAAATGTAGCAATCCTAATTATCATGGGCATAATTATGAGTTGATTGTATCTTTAACAGGAGAAATTAACCAAGAAACTGGTTTTGTGTTTGATTTAGGTATTTTAAGAGATCTAATTAAAACAGAAATTGAAGATTGTCTAGATCATAAAAACTTAAACATTGAAGTTGAAGAATTTCAAAATTTGAATCCTACAGCAGAAAATATATCAGTAGTTATTTATAACAAATTGCAAAAACACATTCCAAATCATTTAGATTTAAAAATTACTTTGTATGAAACTCAAAGAAATTTTGTGAGTTATTCAGGTGAATAAAAAG
Source organism: uncultured Polaribacter sp. (assembly GCF_947500975.1). Lineage (GTDB taxonomy): Bacteria > Bacteroidota > Bacteroidia > Flavobacteriales > Flavobacteriaceae > Polaribacter. Next base: position 345,325 of record NZ_CANMUE010000001.1, on the reverse strand, counting down.
TTGTTGATAATTAGAATAACCTTGCTTCTTTAATACATCTCTTAATAATTTATTTTTATTAAGAGTAAATTGTAATAATAAAAATTTGGTATTCTTTTTTTCAATTGAAAATGATATAATTACTGTAAATTTGATTTTAAAATATTATTTAAAAATATGAATCAACTATTAAGGTTTGAACCAATTTTAAAAGATAAAATTTGGGGAGGAGAAAAATTAAACAAACTTTTAAATAAGGATTCTGATAAAAAAAATGTTGGTGAAAGTTGGGAGATTTCTGATGTTAAAAATGAACCTTCTATCGTCCTAAATGGAAGTTTAAAAGGAAAGAATTTAAAAGAACTTATTTCAGAATTTAAAGGTGATTTAGTAGGTGATAAAATTTATGACCGTTTTGGTGATAAATTCCCGTTATTAATTAAATTTATTGATGCTAAAGAGGCATTAAGTATTCAATTACACCCTCATGATGATTTAGCAAAAAAACGCCATAATTCTTTTGGTAAAACAGAAATGTGGTATGTAATGCAAGCCGATAAAAAAGCTAATCTTATTGTTGGTTTTAAAAAAGAGGTAACATCAGTAGAATATTTAAAACATTTAGAAAATAAATCATTATTAGATATCTTAAATGTAGATGAAGTAAATAAAGGTGATGTTTATTTTATTCCGACAGGAAGAGTACATGCAATTGGAGCAGGAGTTATGTTAGCTGAAATTCAACAAACTTCAGATATTACTTACAGAATTTATGATTGGGATAGATCAAATCCTGATGGAACATTTAGGGATTTACACACTGAAGAAGCATTAGACGCTATTGATTATTCAATTAAAGACTCTTATCAGACAACATATTCTAAAAAAGAAAATATTGCTTCTCAAATTGTTTCTTGTCCATATTTTACAACTAATGTTTTAGCTGTTTTAGGTGATGTTGAGGTAAATCATAATGAAAAAGATAGTTTTGTAATTTACATGTGTGTTGATGGTGAGGTAAGTTTTCAATATGAAAAACAAATAGAAGTTTTAAAAACAGGAGAAACTATTTTAATACCAGCTAGTATTAAAAACGTTAAAATTTCCTCAATTATAAAATCAGAACTTTTAGAGGTTTATATAAAATAAATATATGAGGGTAATTGCTATGATTCCTGCACGTTATAGTGCATCGCGTTTTCCAGGTAAATTAATGAAAGATTTAGGTGGTGAGCCTGTTATTTTAAGGACTTATAAAGCAGCTTTGCAGACCAATTTATTTGACGATGTTTATATTGTTACAGATTCTGATGTAATTTTTAGTGTGATAGAAAATGTAGGAGGTAAGGCTATAATGAGTAAAAAAGAACACGAATGTGGTTCTGATAGAATTGCTGAAGCCGTAGAAAATATTGATGCTGATATTGTTATTAATGTTCAAGGTGATGAACCTTTTATTGATACAGTTTCGCTCACAAAATTAGTAGATGTTTTTAAAAAAGATACTAATGAAGAAGTGGATTTAGCGTCTTTAAAAGTACAAATTACCAATAAAGAAGATATTGAAAACCCTAATAATGTAAAGGTTATTACTGATGTAAATAACATGGCTATTTATTTTTCTAGAAGTGTAATTCCTTTTTATAGAGACAAAGAAATTGAGGTAAAGTATTATAAACATAAAGGAGTTTATGCATTTAGAAAACAAGCTTTAATCGATTTTTATCACACGCCAATTACACCTTTAGAAGCTGCAGAAAAAATTGAAGCTATTAGATATCAAGAAATTGGTAAGAAAATTAAAATGGTAGAAACAGATATTGAAGCTGTAGGGATTGATACTCCTGAAGATTTAGAAAAAGCAATTAAATTGTTGAATAGTAATGTATAAAAAGTGCAAAGTAATTGCCTTTGATGCAGATGATACTTTATGGGTAAATGAAACCTATTTTAGAGATGCTGAAAATAAATTCGCAAAATTACTTGCTGATTATGAAACTAAAAATAAAATAGACCAAGAGCTTTTTAAAACAGAAATTAAAAATCTAGAAATTTACGGTTATGGTGTAAAAGGTTTTGTTTTATCAATGATTGAATGCGCGTTAGAACTTTCTAATTATCAAATTTCTCAACAAAAAATCCAGCAAATTTTAAGCATTGGTAAAGAAATGTTGCAAAAGTCAATAGAATTGATTGATGGAGTAGAAGATGTGCTAAAATCCTTACAAGGTAGATATAAACTAATTGTTGCTACAAAAGGCGATTTGTTAGATCAAGAGCGTAAATTAGAAAAATCAGGTTTGCTTAAATATTTTCATCATATAGAAGTGATGAGCGATAAAAAGGAAAATGACTATCTAAAGTTGGTAAAACATTTAGATATCCGTCCATCAGAATTATTAATGATAGGAAACTCTCTTAAGTCTGATGTTTTACCTCTTATAAAAATAGGAGCTAAGGCAATTCATGTCCCTTTTCATACAACTTGGGCTCATGAAGAAGTATCAAAAGAAAATCAATCTAAAATAAAATATACAACAGTATCAAATATCCAGCAAGTGTTACCTTTTTTGCAATAAAAAGATTACTTTTGCAGTAATAAATTTAATATAAATTATGGCAAGTATAAAAAACTTAAAAAAAGATATTAATTATGTTTTAGGAGATGTAATTGAATATGCAATTGATGTCTCTGTTTTAAAAAATGAGCAAAAAAAAGGAGATGAAATTATTGATGAAGCTATTAATACTTTTGATGGATTAATTGCTCAAATTAATACTAAAAATGTTGAGAATAAGAAAGCTCATTTTAAATCGTTAAATCAAGAATTAGAAACAAAAGCTAAAGCTTTAGTTGAAAAAATTAACGGGTTATAATTTTTTAACAAAAATTAAACAATTTTTTAAGACCAACATCAATAACAGGTGTTGGTTTTTTTATTAAATTTGTTATATATACTAAAACGATTTAGTTAACGTTTAAATGTTATAATAAATTATTAATAAATGGCTAGAGCAATGTTTGAGTACACTAAAACTGTACTAAAAAAAGTAAGCTTTAATTCTGATTTATTTTGTAAAGAATTAGAAAAAGCTTTAAATAGATTATTGCCTTATGAGATTAAAGAATTAACCATTTGGCTAAGAGAATTTACCTCTAATAAACCTGAATTATACTCTTCAATGAGTAGTTTAATAAACTAAAAAGGGAAGCTAAAAGCTTCCTTTTTTAATGCTCAATATTTTATTCTTTTCTTTTTTGGCGATATTTTCTCATTAATTTTCTACCAAATTCTCTTTCAGCTATCTTAAGTTTTAATATTTTTTTTATGGGTAAAATTTGTTTTAGATTAGCAATATATTTTTGGTTTTCTTCAAATTTTTGCTTTTCTAAAGACTGAATTCTTTCAAAAAGAATAACGGCTCTTTCTTCATTTAACTTATCTAAGTCACCTGCCTTTTTAATTTCATTTTTAATTTCTAGAAATTTATTTCTAATAAATTTATTAGAAATAGATTCATGTTCATTATAAATTGGCCAAAATTTTTGAGCTTCCTCAGTTGTTAAATTAAGAGTTTCTGTAAGGTGAGAAACTTTTAAGGCCATAATTTTTTTACTGCTTTCTTTGTTTCTTTGTGCAAATAAATAGGTGCTACAAAAAAATAAAATTAATAAAAGTGTTGTTTTTGTTTTCATTATAAATGTTTTTTAATCAATCTCATCTATTATAATAATGTCGTCAATTGAATTAATATATTCTTCAATATTTTCATCAGAAATATTTGCCATAGAAAAATCATTTTCTTTTAGAATATCTACTGCAATAATTTCAGATATATCCATTGTATTAATGTTATTATTTTCTAACCAATATTCAATATCTGTATCATTTAAAGAATCAAATGTTAATTTATCATTGGTGTTAAAAATAAAAGAGTTTAAACTAATAAATAGTACTATTGAAGCAGCGGCAGCAAAAGGAATTATTTTAAAAACTCTCTCTTTAAAAGAAATTACTTTCGGTTCTTTTTTAGATGTAATAACTTTAGATAAAATAGCATGTTCTAATGTGTCAAAATAATTTTGTGGAGTTTTAAAACCAGAATTATTACTTAAATTTTCTTCAGAGATTTTTAATAGTATAGTATCTTCTAAATTATTTAAATAATTTGAAGGAATAGAAAAACCAGTTTCTTTGGTGGTTTTTTTATTGATATAATCAATACTACTTTTAAGTTCGTTCTCCATTATTATTTAGACCTCTTTTTTTACAAAAGGTTTAATTTGTTTTTGATTTTATATATTTTTCTATTTTCTTGACTGCATGAAAGTAAGATGATTTTAATGCTCCAATTGATGTTTCTAATATTTTTGAGATTTCATCATATTTTAAATCATCAAAATACTTCATATTAAAAACAAGTTGTTGTTTTGTTGGTAATGTAGCAATTGCTTTTTGTAAAATTAGCTGAATTTCATCACCAGAAAAAAAACTATCACTTTCTAAAGAGGAAACTAAGTGAGAATGTATTTCTGAAATATCAATATTTCTTTCTTTAGCTCTTTTGTTTATAAACGTAATAGATTCATTTGTTGCAATTCTATACATCCAAGAATACAATTTACTTTCTTGGTTAAATTTGTCTATATTTTTAAATATTTTAATAAAAGTATTTTGTAAAACATCATCTGTATCATCATGAGAAATTACAATTTTTCGAATATGCCAATACAAACGCTCTTTGTATTGGTTAATCAATACACGAAACGCTTTTTCTTTTGTGTTTGTATTTTGTAGTTCTGCTACTAAAGTACTTTCTTCAATCAAATAAGTTTTTTTTCTAAGACAGAAAAATATGTAAAAGGTTTAATTTAAAAAGGGATTAAAAATTATTTTCTTACTCTTGATCTAGAATAACCAAATAACCTTTTCTGTTTAATTGTTTCTGCGATTCCTTCTGGCAACATTTCTTCCCATCCTTCTTTATTATCCCTAATCATTTTTAAAACTTTTCTAGAAAAGATATCTAAACTGTCTTTATCAAATCCTTTAATATCTAAAAGTTTCCCATTATTTTTAAAATGCTTGTAAAGTTCTTTCATTCTAGGGTGCACTTTTAGTGTTTCGCTGTTAATATATTCATCAGATTCTTGATCGTGATAAGGGTACATGTAAACTTTTAAATCTCTGTAAAATAATTTACCAAAAGCTTCTAAAATACCACCACTTAAATCTCTATAATATTTTTCATCAAAAATTTGAATAAGGTTATAAACCCCCATTGCTAAAGCCATTCTTTCTTTTGTAAATTCGCTAAAGTATTCAACTAATTTAAAGTATTGTTGAAAACTTGTAATCATTACATTTTGTCCAAGAGAACACAATAATTCTGCCCTATCTAAAAAGTCTCTTTCATTTATTTTGCCTTCGGCAGATAAATTACTTAAAGTTATTTCAAAAATAATTTGTGTTTTAGCTTCATCTACTTTGCTTTCAGCTAAAAACATTTTTTTAGACTGTTCAAACATGTCCATATTTACTTTAGTAACAGGTCTAAAACTTCCACGTAAAGCTAAAATATTTTTTTTGTAAAGAACTTGTGCAGGTAGTAAGTTGTTTCCATCTGGGCCAAACATAACAGCATTGGTCATTCCGTTTTTAAGTAGTTGTAAACTCATTAATCTATTGTCTACATACATAAAACGTGGACCAGAAAAGTTAATCATATCTATTTCTAGTTGATGGCTTCCTAAGTTGTCATAAAAAGATTTTACTAATTCTTTTGGATTATCATTCAGGTAAAAAGCACCATAAATTAGATTTACCCCTAAGATTCCTAAAGTTTCTTGCTGTAAACGAGCATCTGTTTCTTTAAAACGCAAGTGTAAAATAATTTCATTATAGTCTTCTAAAGGATCTAACTGAAAACGAATACCTACCCAGCCATGACCTTTAAATTTTCTTGCAAAATCTATAGTAGTAACTGTGTTTGCGTAGCTAAAAAATAATTTATCTGGATGTTTTTGTCTGCTTAAACGGTCTTCAATTAAATCAATTTCATGACGTAACATTCTTTGTAAACGTGGTTGAGTTACATAGCGTTTGTCTTCCTCAATTCCATAAATAGCGTCAGAAAAATCTTTATCATAAGCACTCATTGCTTTAGCTATAGTACCAGAAGCAGCACCAGATCTAAAAAAATTACGAGCAGTTTCTTGACCCGCGCCAATTTCGGCAAAAGTACCATAGATATCTGTGTTTAAATTAATTCTTAAAGCTTTGCTTTTAGTAGTTGGTACACTACTTATTTCCTGATCTCCTTTTAAAGAAATTGCCATATATGGTTATGTTTTTGTCTAAACAAATGTAATAAATAAGTGTGCTATCAGTCAATTTTTATCTTATTTTTGTTTAAATGGATTACAAGAAATTTAGTATTACTTTTTTAGGAACAGGAACTTCACAAGGAATACCTATGATAGCTAGCAATGATGCTGTTTGTTTATCAAATGATGAAAAAGACAAGCGTTTGCGTTCTTCAATTTTAATTTCTTGGGATGAATTTACCTATGTTATAGATTGCGGGCCTGATTTTAGACAACAAATGTTGCGAGAAAAAGTGCAGCAAATAAATGGAGTGTTATTTACACACGAACATGCAGATCATACAGCCGGACTGGATGATTTAAGACCATATTGTTACCAAATTGGAGCAATGCCTATTTATTTAAATAAACAAACCTTAAATAGTTTAGAGCAAAGGTTTCAGTACATTTTTAATAAAGAAAATAGATACCCAGGTGCTCCAAGTGTTTTGCCAAACATAATAGATAAAAAACCTTTTTATATTGAAAATTTAAAAATAATACCAGTAGAAGTTTTACATGGTAAATTACCTATTACTGCATTTAGAATTCAAAATTTTGCCTACTTAACAGATGTCAAAAGTGTTTCTAAAAAAGAAAAAGAAAAGTTAAATAATTTAGATGTTTTAATTGTAAATGCACTAAGAATTGATAAGCATCCTACTCATTTTAATTTACAAGAAGCTCTAGATTTCGTTCAAGAAATTAAACCTAAAAAAACTTATTTTACTCACATAAGCCATAATTTAGGTTTCCATTCAGAAGTATCTAAACAACTTCCAGAAAATGTATTTTTAGCCTTTGACGGTTTAAAAATTTATGTTTAGATTTTTATAATTTATTTTTTAGTGTATATTTGTTTATATACCTACTTTTTTAAGTTAAAAAGTAAACATATAATTGTTAATATAACTGACTAAAACTATATTCATGTCAAAAAAATCAGAACAGAATACAACCCCCAATAAAGATGGCCAAGTTGTAGATAGCAGAATTGCAGCAGTAAGAGATTTAATATTTGGTGAAAATATTCAACAATATGATACTGAATTTGCTGATGTTTACGATAAAATTAAATCTTTACAAGATGAATCTAGGAAAAACTTATCAGAATCTGTAACAAATATCGAAAACAAATTAGCTGATTTAGAAAGTTTAATTGATCATAAATTTCAAGATTTAAATGATGATTTAGATAAAAGATTGGCTGATTTAGATGATGAAAAGGTTGATAGGAAAAAATTAGGAAAAGCTTTAGAGAAAATTGCATTGATGTTGCAAGAATAAATGGGAAAAGCGGCTGTAGATAATAAAGACAATCGTTTTGATGTACTAAGAGAACTTCTTTTAAAGGATGATAGGGAAAATTTTAATGATCTAAAGGAAGAAATTTTAGAGCGTGAAAAATTTAACGCTAAAGTTACACCTATTATTGATGATAAAATTGAAGATTTAAAAGATAATTTTCCAGAATATTTTGGAAGCACTATTACTGAAACAATTAAAACCCAAATTAGAAATTCTCAAGATGAAGTAATAGAAGCACTTTATCCAATTATGGGTAAATTAGTTAAGAAATTTATTATTTCAGAAATTTCCAAACTTACGGAAAGTATAAATAAAACGATACATGATAAATTTTCGGTAAAACAGATTATAAAACGTTTGTTTAAAGGTAAAAAAACGGATGCTGATGATGTTTTGCAGGAAGTTTTTGAACCTATTATTGAAGAAGTTTTTGTTATTGAAGAAAATTCAGGGCTATTAATTGGGAATTATTCTAGAGGTAATATTGCAGATAAAGATATGGTTTCTGGCATGTTAACAGCTATTAAGTCTTTTGTTGAAGATGCTTTTTCTAAAGAAGGTCAGGATTTAGAAGATATTAAATTTGAAACCTTTCAATTATCTATTCAAAATTTTAAATCAATTTATATTGCAACGGCAACTTCAGGGGTTGTAAATACAGAGTTTAAAGAAGAATTAACTGAAAATTTAAATAACTTAGCTGAAGTTATTTTAAGAGATAGAACTTATTTAAAAGACGAAATTAAGTTAAATGTATTAATTGAAGAAGTACTTATAAAAACCGATTTAATCCCCTAATGATAGCAAAAAAAGTTTTACTTGTTGGTAACTTTGGTGTTGGTAAAACCTCATTAATAAAAAGATTTGTTCTGAACGAGTTTTCTGAAGATTATATAAGTACAATTGGTGTGCGTGTTAGTTCTAAAATTGTAAGTTTTACGGGGCAAGAAGTAAAATTACTTATTTGGGATGTTGCAGGTGTAGATGGGAATGAAAAAATACCCAAATCATATTTTTTAGGAGCAAGCGCAGCTATGTATGTTTTTGATTTAAGTAGGGAGGAAACTTATTTGAATTTAAAAAGTCAATTAAACTCAGTAAAAGAGCTTTCTGGACTTTCAAAATTTACAGTTGTTGGAAATAAAAAAGATTTGGTTTCTGTAGAGAAAATTGAAGAAATAAAAAATAACCTAGAAGTACCCATAGATTTAATTACTAGTGCGAAAGAAAATAATAATGTAGAAGAGGCATTTGTTTTATTAACACAACAATCTTTGTTATAATTTATGATTTCTCCTAAAATTGATAATGTTTTTATTGAAATCCTAACGGATTTTAATGGGATAATTGTTGGTGTTAATTCTGGTAATTTCATTAAAAAAGAATTTTTAATTGGGGAGTCTATCTATCAGGTTTGTAATTTTTTAATAGGAACTTTAGATGCATTAACTACAAATGAGGTTTTTTCTATTGAAGGGATGGTTGTTGTGTCTAATAATCAGGAGTATAATGTAGATTTAGATTTATATAAGTCAGACAAGCAAATAACTGTTATAATTTATAATCAAACTAAAATTTATAAAGTTGTTGATAAGTTAAATCAAGGTAGAAATGATTTATTTTTTTTAAAGCAGGAGTTGGCAAAAAAAAATGAAGAATTAATAAAATTACGTGCTATAGCTGATAAGGCAAATGAAGAGAAATCTCGTTTTTTAGCGATGATGAGTCATGAGGTTAGAAATCCTTTAAATGTAATTTTAGGTTATACAGATCTTATTAATAAAGAAAATACTTCTTTAACAGTAAAAGAATATTTAAAGTACTTAACTATTTCTGGCAAAAATTTAAAAGTAATTGTTGATGATATTTTAGACTTATCTAGAGTAGAAGCAGGGAAGCTGGTTTTATCAAATGAACCAATTAATATAGTTGAAGTTTTAAATCAAGTTGAAAATAATTACAAAAGCAATCATAAAGATTTAGATGTTAAATTAATTTTTAATAATCATAAGAATTTACCAAAGTTAATTTATGGTGATGATGTTAGATTGATTCAAATATTAACAAACTTAATTAATAATGCCATAAAGTTTACTCCTAATGGTTCTGTTACTACAAGTGTAAATCTAATTTCTTCGGATGATAAAACTGCGCTTTTATCTTTTAAAGTAAAAGATACCGGAAGAGGAATGACAGAAGAGCAAGCTACCAAAATTTTTGATGAATATCAACAAAATAAATTAAGTGACAGTAGGGTTCATAAAGGTGTTGGTTTAGGTTTATCCATTGTAAAGAGACTGGTAAATCAAATGTATGGTAAAATAAAAGTTGATAGTTTATTAAAATATGGAACAACAATTACGGTTGATGTACTTTTTAAAATTGTGCCAGAAACTGAAGCGAATAATTCACTTAGTAAACAAAATAAAGAAAACGTTTCATTAAAAGGAAAAAAGATTTTAGTTGCGGATGATAATTATTTGAACCTTTCTATAGTTTCCCATATTTTAAAAAAAGAAGGAGTAATAGGTACATTTGTAAAAGATGGAGAAGAGGCAATTTTAGCTATGAATAAAGACTCTTTTGATATTGTTTTGTTGGATATAAATATGCCTAATTTAAAAGGAGATGAATTAATTAAACGGAAAGAAGAAATGAAGAGTTCAAATTCTGGAATTCCTTTTTTGGCTTTAACAGCAAATAACTCTAAAGAGGACGTAGAGTCTTATAAAAACCTTGGTTTTTCGGAAGTGATTCCTAAACCTTTTACGGCTGTTCAACTTAAAGAAATTTTAAAATCTCACTTGTAAGTTTTACTATAAATGGATGTCTTTTTTTTATCTAACTAAGTTAAGAAGAAAAACAATTTTTTATAACCGTCCTTCTATCCAAGCTTTAAAACTGTAAAAATTTTGAGGTGCCACTCCGTGTCCAACAGGGTATTCTGAGTGTGTAATTTTTAAACCTAAATTCTCTATAAATAGTTTTCCTTTTCTTGCCCATTCAACAGGTAAAACTTGGTCTACAGTTCCGTGAGAACTGTAATAATCTGTTGTTATTTCTTTAGATATTGTTTGAGGTAGTAAATCCGTATTTACATAACCGCTTAAAGCAATAACATGTTCAATTTTGTTAGGGTAAAATAAGCTTAAAGAATAGCTTAAAATTGCGCCTTGACTAAATCCTAGCAAAAACGTTTTATCAGGATTTGTTTGGTATTTATTCTTTATTTCATCAATAAAAACAGCTATTTTGTCTATAGACTCTTTAGCTTCTTTTAAATCAGAAAATTTACCGTTTACATCATCAAAATTAATAGAGTACCAAGCATAAGAACCAAAGCCCATAGAGTTTGGAGCTTGCGCACTTACAATTAATAAATTATCTGGTAATTCTTCTGCAAAAGAAAATAAATCTTTTTCATTACTTCCGTAGCCGTGTAATAAAATTAATAAAGGCGGATTTTTAATTGCTTCTTTAGGTTCTCTAACAATATAATGTAAACTCATAAATTCTAAAAAAAAAAGATTAAATTCCTTTAAACCAGTTTTGAAATTGTTCTCCAATTACTGGAACTAATTTTTCTTCACCTTTTAAAACTCCAACAAAACCTATAAACCAAAGTACAATTATAAGGGCGAAGGTTACAAGACCAATTGTAGTTCCTAAAAAATCAAAAATAATATACTTGTTTGCCATTGATAAAAGGAATATGCCAATCATTTGTCTAATATGGAAACTGGTAAAAGAATTTTTTTTGTTGTTGTTCATAAAAAAGGCAATGATTGTTCCTAAAATAGTAATGTAAGCAATAATTGCAGCTGTTTTTCCTTCGTTTACCGTTTGGTTTTCCATTTGTGTTTTTTAATTTAGAATTAGTTGGTTGTTGGCAAAAATGCCATATACTTTCCCTTTTGTCTTTTTATTGATAAAAGGACTATTTTTTGAAGTTGATAAAATGTTTTCTTTTGTAAAAATTGAAGATTTTTCAGGATTAAATAATGTAATATCTACAATATTTCCTTCTTTAATGGATGTGTTTTCTATGCCAAAAATAGATTTAGGCTTTGTAGTAAAACAATCAATAAAATCTTCTAAATTTAAGATTGAATTAACAGTAATAAAGGCGTTTTCTAGTCCAATAACCCCATATTTAGCTTGACTAAACTCTACTTTTTTATGTTCAATATCAATAGGGTTGTGATCAGATGTAATCATATCAATCACACCATTTTTTATACTTTTTTGTAAAGCTTTAATGTCTTCTTTTGTTCTTAGAGGTGGATTTGTTTTAAAGTTACTGTCAAAACCATGTAATTCATCATCTGTTAAAGTTAAATGATGAACAGAAACACTGCAAGTTACTTGCAATCCTTTCTTCTTAGCTTCTTTAATTAAATCAACTGATTTAGCTGTAGAAATCGTTGGAATATGTAATTTTCCACCAGAGTATTCTAGTAAAAATAAATCTCTGCTAATTTGAATATGTTCTGCTAAAGCAGGGCTTCCTTTTAATCCTAACTTTGTACTATTAATCCCTTCATTAGCAATTCCTTCACCGGCAATTGAGTTGTTTTTTGGGAAGCTTAAAACCAAACCATTAAAATTTTGTGCGTATAAAAGCGCAATTTTCATCAAATTATCATTCTCAATGGGTTTGTTGTAGTCTCCAAAAGCAATTGCTCCAGATTGCTGCATGTCGTATAATTCAGCAATATCAACTCCTTTACTTCCTTTAGATAATGCTGCTATAGGATATATTTTTGTTGCTGTATTTGAAGCTTTATTAATTAAAAACTCTACTGCAGATTTATTATCGATAATAGGATTTGTGTTTGCATTAACAGCAATTGATGTAAAACCACTTTTGGCAGCTACTAGTAGTCCATTTTTAATAGTTTCACGTTCTTCAAAACCAGGTTCTCCCAAAGAAACACTTGTGTCAAACCAACCGCAAGAAATATGCAAATTATCTAACTCAATTACTGTGTAATCTTCTTTTTTATTGATTGAATCTTTAATTTCGGTAAGAACCCCATTTGTAATTAAAATATCCTTTTTTTTATTATGATAAGGACTTGATGCATCTATTATAGTTGCAGATTTTAGAAGCGTAATCATGGTTTGTAGAATTTTAAAATCAAAATTTCTAAAAGCAAAGATACAATTGCCAAGCCTAAAAACCATTTCCAAAGCCAATGAACTTCATTTTTATTGTTAATTTCTGTAAAAACATCTTTTATAGAATTAGAAATAGTCATGTTTTTATGTTGATTTTTTAATTCATTTAAGTCTAGGTATTGCAATAAACTTTCTTCTTTTGGGTGGTTAAAAGCAATTGTTTGTAATGTGTCTTTTTCTTTTATGATGTGATAAAAACCAGCTTCTATTGGGTTTTCTTTGGTAGTAATGCTAACTTTATTTTGATGCGTTTGTTGAATAGGTATAAATGAAAATGATGAGTTTGATAGATTTAAAATTTCATCTTTATCTAATTTTGTCTCAATATCAATCTTATTTTCTTGGTCTAAATAATAATATAATTTAGAATGTTGAAAGCTTAGTTTTCCAAAATTGTAAAAAACAGGTACAATTAAAGGTGAATTAAGGAAGTTGCTTGAATTTCTGTGTAAAGAGCTTGCAATAAAATATAAATTACTATTAGAGGTCGTTTTTATTTGAGAAATGAAAGAAGAGTTATTTTCGAAAGTTACAATATTGCTTTTATTTTTTGCCGAAAGAGTGTAGTGGCTTTGTACAATTGGGTATTGAAAATTATTAACTTTTTTTGAGAAAACATTTTTAAATAATGGATGGTTGTAGTTGATGTTTGTAATTTTTAAAGTGTCTTTAATAATTGGATCAATTTTAATATTTCCAATTTTATTAAAGAATGAGTTGTAAGAATCTGTTGAAGAATTTTCACTCTGAATTATCACAATGTTTCCTCCTTTATTAGTGAAATCTAAAATACTTTTTGATAAAGTTTCTGGAAGTGATTCTAATTCGTTTAAGATAATTAATTGTTGTTTTAAGATTGAATTGTAATTTACATTTTGAACAGATGTTTGTGTAAAATTAAACTCTTCTTTATTGTAAATTTTTGATAAGAATTTAGCCTTGTTTCCAATGCATAAAATATTGATCTTTTTAATTGAATTTATATTGAAGTAAAAATCATTATCAAATAAAAAAGTATCGCTATAAGACACCTTTATTTTGCCTAAAAAAGAGGTTTGCTTTTGTATTGTAAAAGGAATTGTTTTTTGAGTGTCTTTATCAATAGAGAAGGATTGTTTACTTATTAGTTCTTCATTGTTAAAAATACCGATAGAAATGTTTTTTTTCTCTTCGCCTTGGTTTTTAATAATAATATTTATTCCTGTATTGTCAGAAATACTATTATCCAAAAAAACACTATCAATAGAGATATTGTTTTTTGTGCTTGATTTTAATTTTATAGCAGAAAAAGACGGTGTTACATTTGTAAACTTACGATTGTTTTTGTTCTGGAAATCAGATATTAATATATTTTTACTTAAAGTATTTGTTTTGTTTGTGTTTTTGCTCTTTATTTTTAATAAAAGTGTGCTTAATTCTAATTTTTTTGATGTTTTTTTAATTTTTAAAAGCTCTTTTTTTAATTCATTATAACTAATTTTTTCATGAAAATTGGAATTTGTTTGTAAAGAATATTCATCTTTTTTAGAAGCATTCTGAATAATTTCTTGAGCTGCTATTTGTAACAAATCACCTTTTTCTCCTTTTGTGTTTGTGCTTAAAGAATTGTCTAAGTAAATAAAAGTATGCTGTTTTTTATTGTCTTTTTTGTTACTGAAATAAGGTTGTGAAAATGCAAAAAGTATCGCAAAAAATAAAAACATTCTTGTTGCTAAAATTAACCACTTTTTAATGCGTGAACTTTTTCGATTTTCTTGAATTATTTTTTGTAAAAAAGCAACATTTGTAAATGGTACTTTTACAAATTTTTGTAACTGAAAAAGATGCACTAAAATAGGTATAATAAGTAGTGCTAAAAAATATAAAACTTCTGGATTTTTAAACTGCATTTAATTTCTAATTCAATAATTTGAAGGACTAATTTATCACAAAAAAAGCAATGTAAAAACTGTTGTTAACTTCTATTTAAAACTTTTCAAAAACTCCTAATCCAAACAATGCAAAATCATATTTTACTGGGTCGTTTTTATCTAGTTTTCTTAAATTAGTATCTAATTCAAAAAGTGCTTTCCAATCATTTTGTTTTATAGAAAGCAGATTTAATTTTCTTGCAACATTACCAGAATGAACATCTAAAGGGCAAGATAAGTTAGCTGGCTTGTGAGAGTGCCAAATGCCAAAATCTACACCTTTGTTGTCATTTCTAACCATCCACCTTAAAAACATGTTTATACGCTTTGCAGCAGAATTTTTTAACGGATCAGAAACATGTTTTTGAGTTCTCTGTTGATGTTCTATTTCAAAAAAAGCTTTTTTAAAATCATGAATTGCAGTTTGATAATTTTTAGAACTATCTTTTATCAGTAATGCTTTTTCTAAACCATCATAATTTTTATAAATGTGATGTAAAGATTTAATAAATTGAAGTAAATCTATTGAATTAAATGTTCTGTGAACAAAATTTGTTATCGAATTTAAATCATTTTCTTGATGGTTGGTAATAAAATCATGAGGAGAATTATCTAGTAGCTCCATCATTTTAAAAGCATTTTTTATAATCATTTTTCTATTCCCCCAAGAAATAGTTGCTGTTAAAAAAGCGGCTATTTCTATATCTTCTTTTTTAGAAAACTGATGAGGAATTTGAATAGGGTCTGATTCTATAAACTTGGGATTGTTATAAAGAATAACTTTTTCATCTAAAAATTCTTTGAGCTCTTTTTTATTCATCAAAAATTAGATAATCTTACCATCAATCATAGTTAATTTTCTGTCTGTCATATTGGCAAGTTCTTCATTATGAGTTACTAATACAAATGTCTGTCCAAATTCATCACGAAGTTTAAAGAAAAGTTCGTGTAAGTTTTTTGCAGATTCAGAATCTAAATTTCCTGTAGGTTCATCAGCTAAAATAACAGAAGGATTATTTATCAACGCTCTTGCAACGGCAACTCTTTGTTGCTCTCCGCCAGAAAGTTCATTGGGTTTGTGATGCATTCTGTGAGATAACCCTAAGAAATTTAATAATTCTTTTGCCCTAGTTTCTGCTTCTTTTTTTGATTTCTTACCAATATAAGCAGGAATACAAACGTTTTCTAAAGCTGTAAACTCTGGTAATAATTGATGAAATTGGAAAATAAAACCAATATGGTTATTTCTAAATTGAGATAACTCTTTGTCTGAAAGGTTTTTTAATGAAATGTCATTAATAGATAAATCAAAATCCTTTTCTTTATTTGGTTTGTCTAGCGTGCCAAGTATTTGTAATAATGTAGTTTTACCTGCTCCAGAAGGACCAACTATAGCTACAATTTCACCTTTTTTAATGTGTAAATTAAGGCCTTTTAATACTTCTACTTCACCATAATATTTATGGATATTTTTTGTGATAATCATAAAAATTATTTCTAGACAACTAATGTATAAAAAAAACGGATATACTTTTGTAAAGCACATCCGTTTTATTTAAAGATTGGAGGTTTTTTTAAAAAATATTTTTTAATTTATTGTAATCAATAAAATATACAAGTCTAACAGAAAAAGTATGGCTTTGAGATTCTTGATATAAGTTATCTAAATTATCATAAAAACCTGAATTAGATTGCGTATCATAAAGATAAATTGAGTTTCTATAAAAAGCAATTAGCTGACTACCGGGTGCAAATTGCCATGTAAAATTAACATCAGTATTTAAAGTAGTATAATTTTGGTTGTTATTAATATAATCATCAGTTGTTGAATCATTATTGTAATCGCTATTTGTTAAATTACCATCTTCAGTAAGTTCATAAAATTGATTTTCATATGTTGCTGTACCCCAGTAATATCTGGATAAAATAGAAATTGAGGTATTGGTGTTAAAATTATATGTACCAGATAAATTAATGGTATAATTTTTTCTGTCTCTAATACCAAAATAAACAGCATCACCATCTATACTACTATCTTCTTCAGCTACATAACCAATGTCATTATTAGTTTTGTTATAACCCATTCTATATCTTAAAGAAAATTTGTTACTGAATCTATAACGTGGCGCAAAACTAAAACCATAACCAGCCTTTGGGTTATTAGTAAAATTAGAATAATAGGTACTTGCGTTTATTTCTAGTTTTTTCTGGGAGTTGGTAGAAATCCAACCGCTAATACTTTTTCTTTCTGGTTGATAAAAATAAAGATTACTAATATTGCTTTGTCTTGGTTCAAAAAAGTCTTTATTTTTTGTTTGATAGTTTAAGTTTCCACCAAAAGTAAACCTGCTTCTGGTTTGTGCACTTGCTCCAAAACCAGCACGATAACCTGTGTAAATGCCAGAATGATGCTGAAATTGTGCGTTATTGTAGAAATTAAAACGATAACTATTAAAATGTTTTGTAGGTTGTATCGTTCTCCAGCCTACATTTCCATAAATAGTTTGATCGTTGTTGCTGAAAAGAATTCCTAAATCATTAGGATTGTAATCTTTAGTTTTAAAATTATAGCCTAATTCCCAAAACCAGTGTCCAGAGTTGTAGCCGAAGCTGTTGTCAAATGCATAACCTGTATTTGGATTATTTACATCATCAGAAATATTACTCATTTTTACAGATCCATCTGCATTATATTTACTGTTTTTTGTTTCTAAATGCCAATTTATTGCTGTAACATTTGCATCCCTAAATCTACCATCTCTTGTTACATTTGTATTTATTAATGATACTGTTGAATTTTGATTAAATTGTTGATCTAATACCATAATATTATAATTAGAAAAAGGACTTGTTACTTCTTTTCTTATATCTCCAGTTGTGGTGTTTTTTATTGTGGCTTCTGTTTTTCCTGTAATAGCGTTAAAAAAACCAATACCTAAACCTTTTTTTGTTCTTCCAGAAACTTTAATAGCATTTAACATGGTTACTTTTTCAGGATAATCGATTATTTCTTCATCATCAGAAATAGAATTGTATACATCAAATTGATCTATAGGACCTGCTCCAATTCTTCTAGAGTAAAAAAGTCTTCCTTTGTTAAATAACTCCGTTCCTTCTGTAAAAAACTGTCTTTGTTCTGTAAATTGTTGTTCAAAAGGACCAAGGTTTAATACTACGGCATCAAAACCAACCTGGCTAAAATCTGGAATTAAAGTTGCATCCAAAGTAAAATTATCAGTTAAACCATATTTAATGTCCATACCTAAACTCCAATCAAAATCAGTTTCTCCTTCAAAAGAGGTTGTGGTTGCAGATGAATATGGATATAAATTTAATCTTGTTGGAGGTTTTATGTCTTTAAAGTCTTCAATTAAACCATCATATTGAGTCCATCGTCCAACAGTATTGTCTATATGTGTCCAAGTATGTTGTTCGTTTAATTTTTCTAGTCTTCTGTGAAAATTAAATCCCCAAGATTGTATAGGTTCATTTGCAAAACGTAAAGCCCTGTAAGGTATTTTCATTTCCACATTCCAACCTTTTTCATCTGTAGAAACGGCACTTTCCCAAACAGCACTCCAGTCAAAATCTTCATTTCCATTAGATACTTTAGCGTCAGCCTGATTTCCTGTACTTTGTACAATAAATTCAAACGGATTTTGCCCGTCATCATTAGGGTTTATAGTAACTAAAAAGAAATCTGCTTGACTAAAATTGTCTCTTACGGCAAATTCTTTTGGTATTCCTTCTGGATCAGGATCATTCATTTGAGCAGAAATATATATAGCATCATCATCATAAATAACTTTTACTGTTGTTTGATATTCTGCAGAAACTGGATCGCCGTTTGCGGGTCTAAAAATCACAAAGTCTTTACAAATTGCAATGTTTTTCCATGCTTCATCATCTAAAATTCCATCAATTTTTGGTACATTATTAATTCTTGTAGTTTTTATTGTTTTTCTCTCTTTTTTATTTTGAGCATTAAGTTGGGACACAAAAAATATTACTATTAGTAAAAATGAGCTTTTATTAAACATATAAGTTGGTTGTTTAAGTTTTAATAAGATGTTAAATTTATTTATCATTAATTTATTACCCTCTTAAAATCATGTTAATTAACACTAAAGACCTTGTACAAAATTATGTGTTACACTTATGAATGTTAATTAAATCTTAAAATCTATTTACTTACTTCTACTTTAAGGCTTTTAAAAGGATGAAATTATCGTTAAGAATGCAGTATGATTATTGATGAATAATTTTTTGTAAAAAAAATATAAATTTTATACTTTGAATTTGTACTTTTGTTTGCATTAAAATAGACTTATAAAATGAATTTACACGAATATCAAGGAAAAGAGATTTTAAACAGTTTTGGCGTTAGAATTCAACGCGGAATTGTTGCAAGTAGCCCTGCTGAAGCAGTTTCTGCAGCAAAAAAATTAACTGAAGAAACAGGAACAGGTTGGCATGTAATTAAAGCTCAAGTTCACGCAGGTGGTCGTGGAAAAGGAGGAGGGGTTAAGTTAGCAAAAAACTTAGAAGAAGTAGAAAGCATATCTAATGATATTATTGGAATGATGCTAATTACACCTCAAACTTCAGCTGAAGGTAAAAAAGTAAATCAAGTTTTAATTTGTGAAGATGTATATTACCCTGGTGATTCTGAGCCAGATGAATATTATATGTCTGTTTTATTAAACAGAGCTACAGGTAAAAATATGATTATGTATTCTACAGAAGGTGGAATGGATATTGAAACTGTTGCAGAAGAAACTCCGCATTTAATTTTTACCGAAGAAATTGACCCTTTATTAGGCTTAATGCCTTTTCAAGCTAGAAAAATTGCCTTTAATTTAGGTTTGTCTGGAGCAGCTTTAAAAGAAATGGTAAAATTTGTTTCTTCATTATATACAGCTTATATAAAATCAGATTCATCAATGTTTGAAATAAATCCGGTTTTAAAAACATCTGACAGCAAAATTATGGCAGTTGACGCCAAAGTAACTTTAGATGAAAATGCTTTATTTCGTCATAAAGATTATGCAGAAATGCGTGATTTAAGAGAAGAAAACCCAATTGAAGTTGAAGCAAAAGCTGCAGGTTTAAACTATGTAGATTTAGATGGAAATGTTGGTTGTATGGTAAATGGAGCTGGTTTAGCAATGGGAACTATGGATTTAATTAAAGAATCTGGAGGAGAACCTGCAAACTTTTTAGATGTTGGTGGTACTGCTGATGCACAAAGAGTAGAAACTGCTTTTGGAATTATTTTAAAAGATCCTGCTGTTAAAGCGATTTTAGTTAATATTTTTGGTGGAATTGTACGTTGTGATAGAGTTGCGCAAGGTGTTGTTGATGCCTACAAAAGTATGGGAGACAAAATAAATGTACCAATTATCTGTAGATTACAAGGTACAAATGCTAAAGAAGCAAAAGAATTAATTGATAACTCTGGAATGGAAATTATTTCTGCAACAGAATTTCAAGAAGCTGCTGATAAAGTTCAAGAAGTTTTAGAAGCTTCATAAGCTTATCTTATAATATAATTTAAAGCCTCACAATTTGTGAGGCTTTTTTTGTTTATATTGATTGATATTTATAAATAATTTAATTATGAGAAAATTTTTATTTTTATTTCTTTTTCCATTAACTATAATTGCTCAAGAAACTCCAAATTCAGTTGTATTTTGGGATACTTTAAAAGAACATTGTGGAAAATCTTACGAAGGAGAAATTGTTGCAGGAGGTAAAAAAGGAGATGGTTTTAGTGGAGAAAAACTAGTGATGCACGTTTGTACTTGTAAAGAAAAAACCATTAGAATTCCTTTTTTTGTGGGTGAAGATAAATCTAGAACTTGGGTTTTTACAATTAATAAAGAAAATTTAATCACGTTAAAACACGATCACAGACATAAAGATGGATCTGAAGATAAAATTACACAGTACGGTGGTTCAAACCCAAATACAGGTTTAAAAAATATTCAATTTTTTCCAGCAGATCAAGAAACTTCAAATTTGATTTCTTATGCTTCTAATAATGTATGGTGGGTTACAATTGATGAAACTAGTTTTACTTATAATTTAAGAAGAATTGGAACTGAAAGATTATTTTCGGTTAAATTTGATTTAACTAAAGAAATTAAAACTCCAAGTGCTCCTTGGGGAAATGTTGATTAATTTTTTATGGCTTACTTTTTGATTATATTAAAGAATATAATATTATTATGAGAAAAAAAAATAACAGACTTTTCTTTGTTTTATTATTAATGATTTTATCTGTGTTTTCAACTTATTCTTTAGAATATGAGAATAATTTTGAATTTAAATTAGATCAGGATAAAACAATTTTAATAAAAAAAATAAAAAATAGAATTATATCTTTAAAAGAACAAAGGGGTAAATTGAAAATTATTGGTAAATGGACAAGTGTTAAAGAAAAATCTTATTTAAAACAAGTTGATAAATTAGAAAAAGGTCTTGTTAAATTAGGGTATACTGAAAACGAAAGGTTATCTGTTGATGAAAAAATTAAAAAACTTCAGAAGCAATTAAAATACCTGAATAATAATAAAACTACTCAAAAAGTAAGAGATAATTGGTCCGATAAAAAGGAACTAGATTATCAAAATAAAGCGGGTGTTCTAATTGATAGTGTTATTAAATTGAAAATGTTTAAAAACATTAAAAGTTAGATTATTTATCTAAAGTTGATTTTGATTGAAAATATTAATCTTTATTAAGTTTGTTTATTTTTTTATACCATTTCTTTTTTTTACGATTAAAGTATTTTTTAGTTGTTAACTTATTTTCTAATTTAATACAATTATATACATTTGATGCGTAGAAACTTCCATCTGTAAATAAAATAATTACTTTATATGCTTTTGTGCCATCTGTAAATAACTTTCTAATTAAAGAATTATAATCTTCAAAATAATCATATTCATTTAATGTTTTAATTGGAAAACCATTGTTTTTAGAATAAAAATGAAGTAATTCTATATTTTTTTTGATTGATTTTTTTTCGACATTGATTTTATTTAAATAATCTTCGAAGTTGGAAACATGTCTATGTCTTTTATAAGGCATTTCTTTAGAGTTTGTTTTTAACTCCTTTTTAGTCCAAAAAATACCTGTCGGATTTTGTAATGAATCTAGAAATTCTATTCCAGATTTTTTTGGCATTCTTTTAATATCTGGAACTGAATCTACATTATGAATTAACCAAGTTTTAGTAGTGTCTATATTGTATTTGCTGTTAAATATAAGTGATAATTGTTTTTTTGTGATATGATCTAGTTTTCCAAAAAATTCTTTATACCTAAGTTTTTTTATAATAACAGTATCATTTTCGGCAATAATTAAATCAAAAAGCATTGAACTTTCTTTTTTCTTGAATTTTAAAAATCCAACCTTTTTATAATTTTCATCAACATATATGATTTTTTTATTTTGAGAAACTAAATTATTCCCAAAGAGAATAATTAATATAAATAATACCTTTTTCACGAGCTTAAATTTTCAATAAATTTACAAATTATCTTTCAAAACCTTAATTTCATCACGAAGTTTTGCAGCTACAATAAAATCTAAAGATTTTGCAGCAGCTTCCATTTGTTTACGTTTATCGCGTATTCTTTGTTCAATATCTGATTTTGGTAAATATTGTAAGTCTTGCTCAGCAGCTACTTGTTTAGCGTTGTCATAATGATAGCTAGAAACAGCACTCTTAGATAAAGTGTCATCAATTTTTTTATTAATTTGGGTAGGGGTAATATTATTTGCAGTGTTATAAGCTATTTGTTTTATACGTCTTCTGTCTGTTTCATCAATAGTTTTTTGCATGCTATTGGTCATTTTATCAGCATATAAAATAGCTAATCCATTAACATTTCTTGCAGCTCTACCAACTGTTTGTGTAATGGACCTATGACTTCTTAAAAAACCTTCTTTATCAGCATCTAAAATTGCTACTAAAGAAACTTCAGGCAAATCTAAGCCTTCACGCAAAAGATTAACTCCAATCAAAACATCAAACAAACCTTTACGCAAATCTTGCATAATTTCTACACGTTCTAGAGTATCAACATCAGAATGAATATATCTACAACGAATATCGACTCTTGTTAGATATTTTGTAAGTTCTTCAGCCATTCTTTTCGTTAAAGTTGTAACTAAAGTTCTTTCATCTTTTTCAACTCTAACTTGTATTTCTTCAATTAAATCATCGATTTGATTTAAACTAGGTCGTATTTCTATAATGGGATCTAACAAGCCTGTTGGTCTAATTACTTGCTCAACAAATATACCTTCTGTTTTTTGTAGTTCATAATCTGCAGGAGTTGCAGAAACAAAAATAGTTTGATTTTGAATGGCCTCAAATTCATCAAACTTTAAAGGACGATTGTCCATTGCAGCCGGTAATCTAAAACCGTATTCTACCAAATTTTCTTTTCTACTTCTATCTCCACCGTACATAGCGTGTGTTTGAGGTACAGTTACATGGCTTTCATCAATAACCATTAAATAATCATCTGGAAAATAATCTAATAAGCAGAATGGTCTTGTGCCAGGGTCTCTACCATCTAAATAGCGAGAATAGTTTTCAATACCAGAACAATAACCCAATTCTCGAATCATTTCAAGATCAAATTCTGTACGTTCTTTTAATCGTTTAGCTTCTAAATGTTTGCCAATTTCTTTAAAGTAATCTACCTGTTTCATCATGTCTTTTTGTATCATATGAATAGCATTTTGTAAAACATCAGGAGAGGTTACAAATAGATTTGCAGGATAGATAGTTAATTCTTTAAAGTTTTCTAAAACGGTATTATTTTCTAAATCAAAAGATTCTATTTCTTCAATTTCATCACCAAAAAAATGAATTCTATAGCCATTATCTCCATAAGACGGATAAATTGTAACAACATCACCCTTTACTTTAAAAGTTCCACTTTTTATTTCGGTTTCTGTTCTAGAGTATAAACTGGTTACTAATTGATGTAAAAAATTTGTTCTAGAAATTTGTTGATCTACATGAATAGGAATTACATTTTTCTTGAATTCAGTTGGATTTCCAATTCCATATAAACATGAAACAGAGGCAATAACAATTACATCTCTTCTGCCGGAAAGCAAGGAGGAAGTGGTGCTTAAACGTAAGCGTTCAATATCATCGTTTATGGATAAGTCTTTTTCGATGTATGTTCCTGTTACTGGAATATATGCTTCAGGTTGATAGTAATCATAATAAGATACAAAATACTCAACAGCATTTTCTGGAAAAAACTGCTTAAACTCTGAGTATAATTGTGCTGCTAAGGTTTTATTATGGGCTAAAACTAAAGTTGGTTTTTTTACATTTTTAACAACGTTTGCAACAGAAAAAGTTTTTCCAGAACCAGTTACGCCTAATAATGTTTGAAATTTTTCACCAGATAAAACCCCCTCAGAAAGTTGTTTTATTGCTTCTGGTTGATCTCCAGTTGGTGAAAATTCTGATACTAACTTAAATTCCATTTTGTAAAAATATGGATAGTTTTTAATAAACAATTAAAATTTGAAAATTGCTTTTTATTTTCTTAATAAAGAAAAATGTCCTTTTTTATAAATTGTAGGTTTGGTTGTGTCTAAAGGTGTTAAAACGATATTATACCAATAATCATTTGAAGGTAAAACTTTGCCTTTATAGGTGCCATCCCAACCTTGCCCATCAATTTCAACTTGTGCTACAATTTTTCCAAATCTATTAAAAATGTTTATACTGCTATTTGGGTAAAATGTTTGATTGGCTCCTTTTACAACCCAAGTATCATTAACGCCATCTCCGTTAGGAGTAAAGAATTTTGGAAACTGAATTACAGATATTAAAAGTGTCGTGTCTGGTGTACACCCATTTTTATCATTAACAATTACTTGATATATACCACCTTCTAGGTTTTCAAAAAGAGGCTCATCTTGAAAACCAATTGAAGGTATTCTAGTATTATTATCGGTATTTAAAATTGCATATTGATAATCACCAATACCTAAGTTGTTATTTAATGTATCAATAAAAACTGATAATCTATCTTCTGCCCCAATATTGTTTGATTCGTCAATAATATTAATAAAACTACTTTCTAAAATAGCTGGATTGGACTCCTCAATAACAATAACTTCCGATTTAGAACAATTTGTTCCATCAGTAGTGGTTGCTGTTATAGTGTAATTACCTCCTGTTGTTACATCTATGTTGTCATTTGTACTTAAAATATTATTATTTATATCAGTCCATTCATAAGTGTATGAATCCAAAGTGTTTTCAATAAATATATTTAATGGTAAATCATTTAAACATACAATTTGTGGAGTTGTAACTGTAAAACTAGGTAATGGGTTAACAATAATGTTAAAATTAGCATCATCATTTATACAAAGTGTTCTGTTATTTTGAATACGAACATAAATAGTTTCTGTTGGGTTAGAGTTTTCATAGGGTGAAATAATTGGAGAATCACCAGATGTAGCATCTGCTTGAGATGAATGGAAAGTTACATTAAAATCATTTGGGCTTTGGTTAGTTCCCAAAATTTCTGAAATTTTACTATCTAAATCTATATTTTGAATAATTCCGTTTGTGTCATCATTATCAAAATCATCATCACAGTATGCTAAATTTGTTGGAACATCATATGTTGGTTCTGGGTTTATAATAACATCAAAATTAGAAATTCCATTAGAACACATGGTTGTTGTTTTATAAACACGAATAAAAATGGTTTCTCTATAAGCCTCAATGTTAGAGTATGGAGAGATTAATGGGTTATTGCCTATTTGAGCATCTGCAAGAGTACGATGATAAGTTACTGTATGAATATCTGGATCTTGAGTTCCTAAAATATCATTAGTTTTAGATTCAAGGTCTATAGATTGTGAAAAACCATTTCTTGCTGAACCATCGGAATTATCGTCGCAAATTTCAAGATCTTCCACAAAATTAGCAACTGGAATTGGGTTTACGATTAAGTTAAATGTAGTGTGGTCATTAAAACAACCAGTTGTATTGTTGGTAACTCTAACATAAATGGTTTGTAAATCTCTAAGTGTATTTGTGAAAGGTGAAGAAAGAGGGTTGTTACCTGTGTTAGCTTCAGAAGCTGTAAGATGATAAGTTACGGTAAAATTAGTTGAACTTTGACCATTTAAAATAGTTGTATTTTGTGATTCTAAATCAAAAGATTGAACAATACCATTAGTAGCATCACCATCATTAGCATCATCACAAAGCTCTAATTCTGGAGTAATGGTTGCAGAAGGTGTAGAGTTAATTTGTAAATAAAACTCTCCCAAACCTTGACAATCGTTATTAATAGTACTTAAAATTTTGTAATAGATAGGAAACTGAATTCCTTCAGAGTTTTGAGTAATATTAATTTTATTAATATCATTTCTATAGTTTGTAATATCTATTTCATTTAAAGAATTATCTCTGTCAGTCTCATTTTCATAGAAAAATACTTCAGTATTAACAGGCGGATTTATACCTGTTTCAATAGCGTTTATATCTAAAGAAAAGTTGGTAATATTGTCTGTGTCAGAATTGTTAACAGTATCATTTCCATCTGCATCTAAAAAATCATCACAAACAGGAGGCTGTATTACATTATATCCGTTTTTTACAGTTTGTCCTACGTTTATAGTTAATGGAATTAAATCTCTAGCACAATTAAATTCAGAAATTACTTTTACATAAACAATTTTGGGAATATTAACAACAACTGGATAAGAAGTGATATTAGTTATTAAATTAGTACCATCTATATTTTCGTAATACTCAAAAGTAACATTTGCAGTGTCAGAAATATTTTGTTGAGCTAAAGTTAAATTAACTGTTGTGTTTGTATCGTTAACTTCTATACATTGATTTAACTCTGGACTTGGTTTTAAGATAGGTAAAGGGTCTACAATTAAATCTAAAGTTGTAGTTGCATCGTAACAATCTGTATTGTCTATATTTTCTATTCTTATATAAACGGTTTGTGAATTAGTTACACTGTAGTTAGTGTTTTTGTTGATGATTGTAGAAATATCATTTGTTTCAGCTCCTGATTGAGTTGTATGATAACTTATATCATATTGAGATGAGGATAGATTGCCTAAAATCTCAACATCTTTATTGTTTAAAATAAAAGTATTAACAATTCCGTCGGTATCACTACTACTTTCTATATCATCACACATTCTATATGGTTCAGGTTGCGTTGGTATTGGTAAATCAGTAATGGAAAGATTAAAGCTTGTTATGTCATAACAAAGGTGTGGCGCATTTATATTTTGTACACGTGCATAAATAGTTTCAGACGTAAAAGCTATTGAGTTTGTATAAGGGTTTGGTAAAGGGGTATTACCTGAAGTTGCATCAACTAAAGTTTTAAAATAAACTATTTCAAAATTATTTGAATCTAATCCATTTAAAATCTCATCATTTATTAATGTTTCAAAATCAAAGGTGTTAAAACCATCTCTATCGTTATCACAAAATATGATGTCTTCAGGAGTGGTAGCACTAGCGGTTTCATAAACAACTAAGTTAAATGTTGCATTAAATTCTATTGTATTATTGCAATCATCGTCTAAGGTAATTTTTAAATCGTAAGTACCAGTTTCATCAAGAGTAACTTCCTCTAACTCTAATTTATAATCAGGAGCACTTGAAGGTATTACGGTTGTTGTTACTCCATTATTAAAAGTCCATTCATAATTTACGGTTGTACCAGTTACTAGTTCAGGAGTTATTGTTTTACTTTGTCCAGTACAAAGTTCTAAGTTTTCGTTATTTACTTGAAGTGTTGTATCATCATCAGTAATATCTACTTCTAAGAAAAAAGATTGGATAAAAGGAGGTAGGCCTTCAGTGCTCACTCCGCTTCCTAAGCTGATGCCGTTTTCAATAAAGTTAGCTTCAATGTCATCTAATTCTGGTGAATCGATGACTCCTAAAAAGTTTTGTCTACTTCTAGCATAATAAATTTTACCATTTGAAGCTAGTTGTAAAGCTCCTCTATATCCATTATTAGTTGAGTATATTGTTGTAAAACTATTATTTATAGAATTAATATCATCAATTACGTTATTATTATCAGAATCTAAATTAATTTGAATAATACTAGCAAAATCAGGAGGGTTTCTACCAGCATTTGTTACCTGACTATGAACACCAGATGATATATATAATTTTTTACTATCTCTAGAAAATTCAACACCATAAGCATTATCAATTCTGGTAAAAATTCTTTCATTACTAATGGTTCCTGTGCTATTATCGAACTCATATATATAAGAATCGCCTTCTTGATTAGCGCTAACAAGGTGATCTCCATCTGGAGATAGTTTTAAATAACCTCTTAATGACTGATAAAAAGAATGGCTGCTAACTACAGCTGCATTACTTAAACCATTTTCAGTTACTTTATATGCATAAAAATTATTAGAATCGGCTGTTACTACCCAAAAGGTATCACAATCTTCGCCTTGAACAGATGTTATTTTTTCTCTTGAGTCAGAAGCGCTTGTAAGTTGAATGTTTTTAACTATTACTTCACCCAAACCTCCTTGTAAACTCATGTCAATTTCAGAATAATGAACTCCATTTCCTTGATTTCCATTTTGTTGGTTTCCAACTGTAAAAACATAATAAATGTTAGAGTCTTTTGGTTTAGGAACTATTATGGCAGATTGAGTGCTTGAAGAATCACCTAATAGATTTGTACCGTTTGTCATAGAGGTTCCGTTTCTGTTAAAAACAGATTGACCATCTGTATAGAATTGTAATACTCCATCTGCATCAGAAATAGAAGCAGAGCCTTCATCAGTAAATAAAGAACCTGTAATTTGTGTTGGGGGATTAGTGCTAAAGTTTAAACCAGCACTTTCTCCAAAAAACCAATAATTAGCTTCTTTTTGAGCAAAAGTATTAATAGATATAAAAAGAATAAAAAAAAGAACTTTTTTTTTCATTTGGATATGTTTATTTAATATAACTCCAAATATATTTAAAAAGTATTATAAATCCCTTTTTTGTATAAGCTTATATGATAATAAGATGAAAATAAATGTCCAAAATGATACAATTAAAATAGTTGTAAAATCAACGGAATAACTTTTAGTAAAAATCTCACCCATAGTATTTGCGGCAGATCTTACTGCACCAAGTCTAGAAAAAGGTTCTTTTATTAGGTTTGTCATCGATTCTAAAGGTAAAAATTGCATGATTGCATCTACTTTTTCGCTAGTGTTATTTACTCCTCTAAATTGCCAAAATAAATAAGCTTTAAAAATACTTTCTATAATAAGCCAAACAAACATAGCACCTATTGCAAAAGCAGAACGTTTTACTAAAATCCCTAAAAATAATCCAAAAGAGAAAAAACCAACTAGTTTTATAAAAAAAGCGACTAAATATTCTAGGTCAGATGTAATAATAGCCAATTCATTGTAATCGGAATAAATTAAGCCTAAAACTAAAGAAACAAAAAATACAAAAATGGTAGAAACTAACGCAAAAGTGATTACTGTATAAAATTTAGAAAGTATAAACTCTTTTTTACTTAAACCATCAATTAAGTTTTGTTTTAAAGTTTTGTAACTATATTCGTTAGACATCATGGATACTATAACTAACAATAAAAAGAATTTTAAAATTGCAGCCACATAAGTGTTAAAGTGCCAAATGTATGGGAAATTGAAAATTCCTGCATCTGCTAAATGCAGTTTAAAATTTCCGAATTCAAATTTTATTGCAGCAATTAAAGCAATAGAAGTAAGTAATCCAAAATAAATTATAGATAAAACTTTACTAGCTTTATTGTATTTTAATTTATGAAACTCTATAGTAAGTAGTCTTAACATGACTTGGTTTTTAGTTGATTAGTTATTGTTAGTTAAATCTAAAAATTGTTGCTCTAAGCTTGGTTTACGTTTTACTAAATGTGATAAAACAAAACCATTATCAAATAAATATTGATTGATTTCAGATGATGAAATATTGCTATTTAAAGTTGCAATAAGTGTCTCATGATCTTTCGTGATTTTACCAATTGCTTCATGATTATCTAAAATTTTAATTAATTCATCTTCTTTTTCATCAATCTTTAGTTCTAATAAACCATTTGATGCAGTTAATTCATCAACTCTACCACTGTATAATTTTATTCCTTTTCGTATAACAACTACATGACTACATACTTTTTCTACTTCATCTAAAAGATGAGAAGCTAATAGAATAGTAGTTCCGGTTGCTGCAATTTTTTTTATAATTTGTCTTATCTCATGAATTCCTTGAGGATCTAAACCATTTGTAGGTTCATCTAAAATTAAAATTTCTGGGTCATTTAACAAGGCAGAAGCAATAGCTAAACGTTGTTTCATTCCTAAAGAAAATGTTCTAAACTTACTATTTCTTCTTTCAAAAAGATTTACAGTAGTTAACTTCTCATCAATTTTTTCTGTTGATATTCCTTTTATTTTACAAATCAAAGCTAAATTTTGAGTAGCAGTCATGTAAGGATAAAAGTTAGGGCGTTCAATAATTGCCCCTACTTTTTTAAGAGCTTCATGTGTAGTTAAGTTACCATTAAACCAAGAAAATTCACCAGAAGTTCTGTTAACAACGTTTAATATAATACCTAAAGTAGTAGATTTTCCACTACCATTGGGACCTAAAATTCCATAAACATTTCCTTTTTGGATATCAAAAGAAAGATTGTTTACTGCATGAACTTTGCCGTATTTTTTATCGAGATTTTTAAGAGATAAGATAGTTTCCAAAGAAATTGTTTTAGTCGGTTATTATATTTAGACGACTAATTTACAATTTTGTTACTGAAAAAGTGGGAAGAATAAAAATAGCATTAAAGGGTAAACAAAATTTGATTTATTTTTTAGTTACGTTTTATGCTTTCAAAAAAAAATATTTTCCAAATTTAGGTAAATGTTTGCTTCAAGTAATAATCAAGAATTAAACTACATTTTTTTAACACTTATTTTTAATATTCATTAAAATCAAAATCATCAAAATGCCCAAATTCATCATCAATATCACCTTCATCACCAAATCCATCATTTAATTTTTCTGCAACAAATTCTTTTTCAGGAACTTCTTCAGGTATTTCTCCTACAGATAAAATAATTGCTGGTAAATCATCTTTTACTTCTGATGAAATTTCAACGACATCTACATAAAACGTCCACATATTTAAGAAATCATAGACATAAATAAGTTTGTTGTTTTCTTCGGGTAAAGTTTCTTTTAAAATACAAGTTTGCATAGAAATACCTTCACCAGCTTCAGACATATTAAATAAAGGAATTTCTTCACCTTGATTCCATTCATCATCAGTTCTAAAAAAAGAAGCCATTTCTAAACCAGCAAAACCAAAAGATTTGGCAATTGTGGTGTGCAAATCTTCAAGATTAATAGAGTTATCAACTAAAATAGTTCTTAAAACATCTTCTTTAGCGTCTAAAATTATTCTTATTTTGTACATAAAATTCAATCAAAATATGGCAACAAAAGTACAATAATTTATGCGTATTTTTACTTTTTTAAATCTTGTTTATGGATAAAATAAAAAAATTAGATATTTTAAATAATATCAATAAAAATACCCTGATGGAAACTTTAGAAATAGAGTTTACCGATGTTGGCGAAGATTTTTTAATTGCAAAAATGCCAGTAAATACAAGAGTTTATCAACCTTTTGGAATTTTACACGGAGGGGCAACGGCGGCTTTAGCAGAAACTGTTGGTAGCTGTGCTTCAGCACTTTTTGTAGATGCTAAAACCAAAATTATTAAAGGAATTGAGTTAAGTATCAATCATTTAAAAAGCGTGAAAAAAGGGTTTGTTTTTGGAATTGCTAAGCCAATTCATAAAGGTAGAACAACACATTTATGGGAAGTTAGAATTGTTGATGAAGACAATAATTTAATTTCTATTTGTAAACTGACGAATATTATTTTAGATAAAAAATAGAAATTGAATATATTACATACATTAGAAAACTTTTATCGCAAAAAATTACCTTTTGTAATTTATAGAAAACCAAATTCTAACATTGCTTCTGGTCTTTTTTTAAAGGATGATTCTCTTTTTTTTACAAGTGATTTTTCTGAGCCAGGCTTTGTGTTTTCGCCATTTGATAGCAATCAAAAAAGTATTATTTTTTTTAAAAATAAAGCAGACTATTTTGAAGAAGGAATAAATTTAGACGAGATTTCTTTATCAAAAAATGTTTTTGGAGACGATATTTTATCAAAAGAAAATCATATTAATATTGTTGAAAAAGCAATTGAAAAAATCAAAAAAAATGATTTTAAAAAAGTAGTTATTTCTAGAAGCGAGATTGTAAAACTATCTTCTGTAGATATTTCATTAATCTATCAAAAATTATTACAAAATTACCCAAATGCTTTTGTGTATGTTTGGTATCATCCCAAAGTAGGATTGTGGTTTGGAGCAACACCAGAAACGCTTTTAAATATTGAAAACTCTAAATTTAAAACGATGTCTTTAGCGGGTACTCAAATTAATCAAGGTTTAGATAATGTTATTTGGAAAAGCAAAGAATTAGAAGAGCAACAATTGGTTACTAATTTTATAGAAACTCAATTAAAAGAGATTTCTTTAAACTTAAAAGTTGATAAAACAGAAACTGTAAAAGCTGGAAATTTATTGCATTTAAGAACTAAGATTAATGGGGCTTTACAAGAAAAAGCATCTTTAAAAACTTTAATAAGAGCTTTGCATCCAACACCTGCAGTTTGTGGTTTACCCAGAAACGAAGCTAAGGAGTTTATTTTAAAAAATGAAAATTATAATAGAAGTTTTTATACTGGTTTTTTGGGAGAAATTAATTTTAATGATGTGGCTTCTAAAAGTATTAAGTCAAGCTTGTTTGTAAATCTACGCTGTATGAAAGTTGATAATAATACTGCTCAAATATTTATAGGTGGTGGTATTACAAAAGAAAGTAATTCTGAAAAAGAGTGGGAGGAAACCTTAGCTAAAAGTAAAGTTATGAAAATAGTTCTATAAAAAAAACTACAAACAAATTGTCTGTAGTTTTTAATAATAAATATATTTTAATGTAAAAACCTTATATATCATCAAAAGAAACATCAGTAAAATTTTGTGCTGATTTTTCTTCAAATTCTGTTTCTACTATTTCTTCTTTCTTAAAATCTTTTTGATGACGTTCACTAATTACTTCATCACCTTTTTCTGTAATGATGTAATCTGTAGCTTTTTTAAGCATTTCATGAAAATCAGAAAAATCTTCCTTATAAAGGTAAATTTTATGTTTTTGATAATGAAAAGTTCCATCATCATGTGTAAACTTTTTACTTTCAGTAACCGTTAAATAATAATCATCTGCTTTAGTAGCTCTTACATCAAAAAAATAGGTTCTTCTTCCAGCTCTTAAAACCTGTGAAAAAATTTCTTCCTGTTCAATTCTCTCTGCCATAATTTTTTAATAATAGTTTAAAATAAAATTTTCTATGAAACAAATCTAATAAAATATTTCTGTTAGCAATGTTAAACATTAACTTTCTTTTTCTAAAAGTTGTTGTTCATATAAATCTTTGTAATAACCATTTTCTGTTATTAATTGATTGTGAGTTCCTTGTTGAATGATATTCCCATCATCTAATACAATAATTTTATCTGCATTTTTTGCTGATGAAACTCGATGACTTATAATAAATGTTGTTTTATTTTTTGATACTTTTTCTAAATTTGCTAATATTTTTTCTTCAGTTTCTGTATCTACTGCTGATAAACAATCGTCAAAAATTAAAATTTTAGGTTTTTTTATAATTGCTCTAGCAATTGAAACACGTTGTTTTTGACCGCCAGAAAGTGTTACGCCACGTTCACCAAGAATAGTTTTATAGCCGTTTTTAAAATCGATAATATTATTATGAACAACAGCATTTTTTGCTGCTTCTATAATTTCATCTTCAGTAGCTTCTTCTTTTCCAAATTTAATGTTATTACCAATTGTATCAGAAAATAAAAATGGATCTTGAGGAACAAAACCAATTTGACTTCTAACATCATTTAAATTTGCTTCTTTTAAAGGTTTGTCATCAATTAAAATCTCTCCACTTGTTGTGTCATATAATCTAGAAATTAGTTCTATTATAGTAGATTTACCCGAACCAGTTTTTCCTAAAATGGCTAAAGTTTCACCTTTTTCTACAGTAAAATTAATTTTCT
The DNA here is from genome assembly GCF_947500975.1 of uncultured Polaribacter sp. Taxonomy (GTDB): domain Bacteria; phylum Bacteroidota; class Bacteroidia; order Flavobacteriales; family Flavobacteriaceae; genus Polaribacter. Next base: position 311,313 of record NZ_CANMUE010000001.1, on the reverse strand, counting down.
TTAAAGCTGTAATTTCTGTGTCTTTATAAATTAAAGTAACGTCTTTAAAAGTAACTTTACCTTCAATATTTGTTTTCTCTAAATTAAAGTTTTTAATTTCTGGAACTTGTTGTAAAAACTCATTTATTCTTGCCTGTGAAGCTTCAGCTTGTTGTATCATTGAAGTTACCCAACCAACTACTGCTACTGGCCAAGTTAAAATATTAACATATAACATGAATTCTAAAACAGTTCCTATTTTAATTTCACCGTTAATATATTGATTTCCTCCAACATAAATAACCAACAAGTTACTTATACCAATAAGTAATATCATTAACGGAAAAAATAAAGCATTTGCTTTGTGCAAACTTATATTTTTGTCTTTACTAGCGTTAGAAATTTCATCAAAATTTTTAATTATTAAAGTTTCAATACCATAGGATTTAACTACGCTAATTCCTGAGAAAAATTCTTGATTAAAAGTGGTTAGTTTAGATAGGTATTGTTGTACAATTGTACTTCTTTTATGTATTACTTTACTTAAAATAAAAATTGAAATTGATAAAACAGGAAAAGGAATTAAAGTGTAGAGTGTTAAGGTTAAATCTACATTTACCATTTGAGTAAAACCAACAGCAAAAAGAACAATCATATTCATTGTATACATAATTGCAGGTCCAACATACATTCGTACTTTAGATACATCTTCACTTATTCTATTCATTAAATCTCCAGTTCTATTTTGCTTGTAGAAGTTTAATGATAGTTTTTGATATTGTTGATAAATTTCATTTTTTAAATCAAATTCAATCAACCTAGAAGTAACAATAATTGTTTGTCTCATTAAAAAAGTGAAAAAGCCACCTAAAAGAGCAACTCCAACTATAATTAAAACATTTATTAAAAGTTGATGTTTAACAATACTTAAATCAGTAACGATCCCTTTTTGATAATCTTCAACAATATTTAAAGAATTACCAATTATTTTTGGAATTTTTAAAGCTAATAGTTTTGATAATATTGTGATTATCAATCCAATTATAATTCGCCACTTGTATTTAGAAAAATATTTATTTAAGTATTTTAAAGCTTTCAATAAAATAAGAGTTTAATAGAATAAAAGAAGGTTTCTTCTTTAAAGTTTGAAATAACGAAGATACATTTTAATAGCCAATTCTATAAAATGTTTTATGGTTTTCAAATCATAAAAATATCCCAAAAAAGAATTAAAAAATGATAAGAGAAAAAATAAAAATTACACTATTTTTGCAGCTTGTAAGAAATATTCTTGCGTTTTTATATAAAAAAGTTCTTTAAAGATGATTAACAGAAGACATATTAGAGTTAAAGTAATGCAGTCTGTCTATGCAATATTACAATCTAAAAATGATGATATAATAAGAGAAGAAAAGTTTTTAAAGCACAGTATTCTTAAAATGTATGATTTATATGTTTTAAACTTATTATTGCTAGTTGAAGTTCAAAAACTTGCAGCCAAAAGAATAGCATTGTCTAAAAAGAAAATCCTTGCCACTCAAGAAGATTTAAAGCCAAATACTAAATTTATTCAAAACTCAATTATACAATCTATAACAAATAGTATAAGTATAGAAAGTTATGTAGAGGTTAATAATCTTAATAATTGGGAAGAAGATCAAGAGTATGTAAAAATAATTTTAGATGAACTTTTACAAAGTGATATTTATAAGAATTATATAGGTTCTGATGAGATTTCATTTAAAAAAGACAGGTTATTTGTAATAGATTTTTTCAAAGAAATTATTGCGCCAAATGAAAAGTTAGCTGATTATTTTGAAGATAAAATGATTTCTTGGGTAGATGATATTCCTTTTGTAAATACATGGGTTGCAAAATCTTTAAGTAAACAAAAAAATCATACAAATTTTGTTCTGGGTGATTTATATAAAGATACTGATGATGAGAAATTTGTTTCAAAATTATTTACAAAAACGATTTTAAATAATGCCGCGTTTGAAAAAGAAATAGAAGCTAAAACACCAAATTGGGAAACAGATAGAATTGCAGATATTGATATGATTTTGATTAAAATGGCAATTGCTGAATTTCTTAACTTTCCATCAATACCAACCAAAGTAACCATAAATGAATATATTGAAATTTCTAAAGATTATTCTACTCAAAAAAGCAGTTATTTTATAAACGGTGTTTTAGATAAAATATCTAAAGAATTTATAACAGATAAAAAAATTGTTAAAATCGGTAGAGGATTATTATAAACTACTTGATTAAAGAAATTATTTTATTATTTTTACACAAATATTTATAATTATGAGAAAAATAACAATTTTATTTGCTTTCTTAATTTCTGCAGCCTCTTTTGTTTCTTGTGCTGATGGTAATGCTAAAGCAAAAATTAGTAAAGAAAACTTAGATAGTGCTAAATCTAGAGATCTAGAAATTAAAAAAGGAGCAGCATCTATTAGTTTTAATGCAAAAGAATACGATTTTGGAACTGTAAATGAAGGTGAAATTGTTGAAACAACTTTTAAAGTTACAAATTCAGGAAAAACAGATTTAGTTATTACTGATGCTAAAACTACATGTGGTTGTACTGTACCAGTTTGGCCAAAAGCACCTATTAAACCAGGTCAAACAGAAGATGTTAAAGTTAAATTTAACACTAATGGTAAACGTAACAGACAACAAAAAAATATTACTTTAATTACAAACACTGAAAGTGGAAGAGAAATTTTGACACTTAAAGGTATGGTTACTCCAAAAGCACCAAAATAATGGTAAATATTTTTTTACAAGCATCAGGTAGCTTAATGAGTATGCTTCCTTTTTTAGCAATGATTTTGGTTTTATATTTTTTTATGTTAAGACCACAAATAAAAAAGCAAAAGAAAGAAAAATCCTTTCAAGCTGAAATTAAAAAAGGAACTAAAGTAGTAACATCTAGTGGTATACATGGTAAAATATCAGAAATACACACTGCAGATAATACTTTAACTATTGAAACAGGAGCAGGAAAAATTAAGTTTGAACGTTCTGCAATATCAATGGAATTAAGCAAAAAATATTTACCAGCTGCAAAAAAGTAGTATTAGTTACAATATTTAAAAGTGAGCTTTTCTTTTATAGAAATTGCTCACTTTTTTTTTTACAGGCTTTTCTGTAGATTGCAATAAAATAAATTTTAGGTGAAACCCACAAAAAAAATTTCGAAAACATTTATAGGTTTTTTAATTGCTTCCATATTTATATGGTTATTAATTACTTTTTCTAAAGAATACACAACAGTTATTAATTTTCCTGTTGAGTATGTTAAAATTGAACAGAATAAGTTGTTACAAGAAGTACCTTTAAAAGAAATAGGTATAAGTGTAAAAGCAAGTGGTTTTAAATTAGTAGGAGCAAAAATAAACCCTATTAAGATTCAATTAAATGCTTCTAACTTACAAAGAAAAAGTATTTCTAAATTTTATTTTCTTCCAAAATATCAAGTAAATAACATTCAAAAACAATTAACTTCTAAAATTGTATTACAAGAAATATTACAAGATACTATTTATCTAAATTTAGGTGTATTAGCATCAAAAAAAGTACCTTTAAAACCTAATTTTGATATTAATTATCATATAGGTTATGACCTTATAAATGATATTCTTATTGACCCTGATTCTGTAATTATTTCTGGACCCGAAAATCAAATAAATAATATTAAGTTTCTTAATACAAATAGTTTAGTTTTAAATGATGTAAGATCTGATTTTAATAACACTTTAGAGGTTATAAAACCTAAAAATGCGGATAAATTAAAAATTGATATTTCTGATATTAAAGTTTTTGGTAAGGTAGAAAAGTTTACAGAAGGAAGTTTTAAAGTACCTTTTGAAATTAAAAATTTACCAAAAGAAGTCAGCCTTACAAGTCTTGCTAAAGAAGTGGAGGTTGTTTTTGTTGTGGCTTTGTCTAACTTTAATAAAGTGAATGCTTTTTCATTTAAAATTGAATGTGATTATGCTATTTCAGAAAAAAATAACTTAGGTTATTTAATACCTAAAATTGTAGAAAAACCAGATTTTTTAAAAAGTTACAGAGTTTTACCTGCTAAAATAGATTTCTTAATTCAAAAATAAAAAATGATTGTTGGCTTAACTGGTGGTATAGGTAGTGGTAAAACTACAGTTGCAAATTTTTTTGCTGAGTTTAATAATGTTGCTATTTATATTGCGGATTTAGAAGCTAAAAAATTAATGAGTACCTCATTAGAAATAAAAGAAAAACTAATTAATGAATTTGGGGTTAATTCGTTTTTAAACGATGAGTTAAATAGACAATATATATCTGAAATTGTTTTTAAAGACAAAACTAAATTGTCTAAATTAAATGCAATTGTTCATCCCGCAGTAAAAAGACATTTTAAAGAGTTTGTAGATAATAATTCAAATAAAAAATACATTATTTATGAAAATGCTATTCTTTTTGAAAGTAAAAGTAATGAGATTTGTAATTACATTATTACAGTTACTTCAAATTTAAAAGATAGAATAAAACGTGTTATAGATAGAGACTCATCATCTAAAAAACAAGTTTTAGAAAGAGTAAAAAATCAATGGTCTGACGATAAAAAAAAGTTGCAGTCTAATTATTTAATTCTTAATAATGATCTATCTGTAACTAAACTTCAAGTAATTAATATTCATAATATTTTAACACAAAAGGTGCGCTAAATTTAAATGTTTTCAGTGTTATTGTTAAATTACTCTTAAAATTGAATTATTTTTGTTAATCAAAGTTAAAAAATGTTTTTCAGATTTTTTAATAGCTTAAATTTGATCTGTGGGGAAAAAAATGTTTATTCTTATTGTAGTATTGATGAGTATTTCCTTAATTGGAATTATTGCTGTACAGGTCTATTGGATTAATAATGCCTTAGAAAGTAAGAAAGAACAATTTAAAAATGAGGTTCAAAAATCATTGGGTAGTGTTGCTGAAAGGATAAATGATAATGAAGAAAGGCAAATAGAAATTAAAATTCAGGAGTTATTAGAAAACCAAGCACTTGCAAATAATGCTCAAATTAAAAATTATCTTTTTCAACAAATAGATACCACAAATAATAGTAAAATTACCTTTGGCGCAACTATTTTAGAAGAAAATTTTGAACTTCCTTTAGAATTTTTAGATAATGAAAAAATAATTTTCACTAGAGTTACAGGTAAAAGAGATTTTTTTCAATCTAGATTTTTAAAAAGTACTGATAATATTTTTAAACCTTTGGATGAAAAGCGAACTTCATTTACTGGGGAAATGAAAACATTTCAAGATGATCAATTTTCTAAAATTACAAAAGAATTTCTGAGTAAAGTACCAATCAATCAAAGAGTAAGTAACAGGGAGTTAAACGCAACAATAAAGGATGAATTAAATAAAAGAAATATTGATTTAGATTTTAAATATGGCGTTTATAATATTGATGGCTTAGCAACAAAATTAAAGTCTGGCTATTATACAATTAATAAAAAAGAGAGCTATGATTATCCTTTATTTTATGATACAGATAATAACAAAGAATACATTTTATATTTAACATTCCCTACAAAGAATGAGCATATTCTATCTGGTATATCAGGTATACTATTATTGTCTTTATTTTTTATATTTATTATAATTATTGCATTTTCAAGTTCATTATATCAATTAATAAAACAAAAAAAAATATCAGAAATTAAAACTGATTTTATTAATAATATGACACATGAGTTTAAAACTCCAATTGCAACTATTAATTTGGCATTAGATTCTATTAAAAATCCTAAAATTATTAATGATAGCGATAAAGTAATGCGTTATATAAAAATGATTCGTGATGAAAATAAGAGAATGCATACACAGGTAGAAAATGTTTTACGAATTTCTAGGCTTGAGAAAAATCAACTTGATATAAGTAAGGAAACTATTGATATGCATGATTTAATTGATGATGCAATTAATCATATTAGCCTTTTAATAATTGATAAAAAAGGAACTGTAGATACTCATTTTGAGGCAATTACTGATGAGATTTCTGGTAACCAATTTCATTTAACAAATGTTGTTGTAAATATATTAGAAAATGCAATAAAATACTCAGAAGTAAGTCCTAAAATTGATGTATATACAGAAAGTACCAATAAGTTTTTTATTTTTAAAATAAAGGATGAAGGAATTGGTATGAATAAAGGAGTACAAAAAAATGTTTTTGATAAATTTTACAGAGAACAAAAAGGAAACATACATGATGTAAAAGGCCATGGTTTAGGTTTAGCATATGTAAAAGAGATTATAGAAAAACATCATGGAACAGTTTTTGTTGAGAGTGAAAAAGGAAGAGGAAGCATATTTACAGTAAAATTACCAATAATATAAAAATAAAAAAATAAAAAAGAAAAAATGGGAAGTAAAAAGATTTTATTAGTTGAAGATGATCCAAATTTTGGAACAGTTTTAAAAGATTATTTAGCACTAAATGATTATAATGTTACTCATGCTAAAGATGGTATTGAAGGTTTAATAATGTTTAAAAACAGTGATTATGATTTATGTATTTTAGATGTTATGATGCCAAGAAAAGATGGTTTTTCATTAGCGCAGGATATAAGATCTACTAATAAAGAAGTACCAATTATTTTCTTAACTGCAAAAACGTTAAAAGAAGATGTTTTAAAAGGATATTCAGTTGGTGCGGATGATTATTTAAACAAGCCTTTTGATTCAGAAGTTTTATTACATAAAATTAAAGTAATTTTACAACGTAAAGATTCTGATAAAACAACAGAATCTGAGCAATTTGAATTTACAATTGGGTCATTTTTCTTCAACTCTAAATTACGTCATTTATCTATTGGAGAAAATAATGAACCTGTAAAATTATCTCCAAAAGAGAGTAAATTATTACGCATGTTAGCTATTCATAAAAATGATTTAATGCCTCGTGAGTTAGCTTTAACTAAAATTTGGAGAGATGATAATTATTTTACTTCTAGAAGTATGGACGTATATATCGCTAAACTTAGAAAATATTTAAAAGTTGATGAAAATGTTGAGATTTTAAATATTCATGGAGAAGGATTTAGATTAGTAGATAAAACTTAAAAGAAAACTTCTTAAAAGATTTTAAACTCAACTAGATTTTCTTGTTGAGTTTTTTTGTATTTTTATTTTTATGTCAGAATTTGTAAAAATTTACGAAGAAAACCCAAATCAAAAAGAGATTGATAAGGTGGTTAAAATCCTCAAAAATGGAGGATTGATTATTTATCCAACAGATACAGTTTATGGTTTGGGTTGCGATATTACCAACACAAAAGCAGTAGAAAAAATTGCTAAAATGAAAGGAGTTAAGTTAGAAAAAGCTAATTTTTCTTTTATTTGCAACGATTTAAGTCATCTTTCAGACTATGTAAAACAAATAGATAGTCCAACTTTTAAACTTTTAAAAAGAGCATTACCTGGTCCTTATACTTTTATTTTACCTGGTAGTAATAATTTACCTAAAGCATTTAAAAAAAGAAAAACAGTAGGAATTAGAATTCCTGATAATAATATTATAAGAGCAATAGTTGAAAATTTAGGAAACCCAATTGTTTCAACATCTATACGAGATGATGATGATATTTTAGAGTATACTACAGATCCTGAATTGATTTTTGAAAAATGGAGTAATTTGGTAGATGTTGTAATTGATGGAGGTTATGGAGATAATTATGCCTCTACCGTTATAGATTTAACAACTTCTGAACCAGAAGTGATTAGAGAAGGAAAAGGAAGTTTAGATATACTCTAGCCTTAAATTTGTACTATTTTAAATCTTTAAATTTTTTTCTCCCTAAAACAAAATATTGCCAAACGATACTAGTATGTAGATTATAATTTTGTTTTTTTTGAAGTGCTTTTCTCTTTTTTAAAAACTTAAGAAAGTTTTTATAAAAACTAAAATGAGCTTTTATTATTGCCCAAGTATGAATAGGTCTAAATTCTAATATAAATTTTATTCCAGCAATTCCATCTAAAATTAAACGAGAAAAGACAACAATTAAAAACCATTTTTTTGGAACATTTTTAACTACGTTTAATAAACTATTCCTAAAGTTTAAATACGTTTTATGAGGGTTTGTTTCTTGTAAGGTTGCCCCACCAACATGGTAAACTGTTGATGTACCAACAAATTTAATTTTGTAACCTATATTTTGAGTTCTCCAACACAAATCTATTTCTTCTTGATGAGCAAAGTAATCTTCATCAAAACCTTGCAGTTCATGATACACATTACTTCTAATAAATAAACAAGCTCCAGAAGCCCAAAATATATCTTCAGTATCATTATACTGATTTTTATCTTTTTCTAAGTGATTAAAAACACGACCTCTGCAATAAGGATAGCCAAATAAATCTATAAAACCACCACCTGCACCCGCATATTCAAACTTTGATTTTTCTTTATAATCTAAAATTTTAGGTTGAACGATAGCTGTATTTGGGTCATTTTTAAAAACATCTAGAATAGGAGTTAGCCAATTTTGAGTAACTTCAACATCTGAATTTATCAAACAATAAATATCAGCATCAATATTTTGTAAAGCATCATTATATCCTTTTGCATAACCACCATTTTCTGTATTTGTAACAGTTTTTACTGTAGGGAAATTAGCTTTAATATAAGAAATGGAAGTATCTTTTGAAGCATTATCAGCCACATAAATTTCAGCTTTATTTGAGCTAAAATTTACAATTGAAGGTAAAAATTGCTCTAACAATTTTTTTCCATTCCAGTTTAATATAACAATTGCTGTTTTCAAGTTTGCGAATTTACATTTTAAAAACTAGTTTTCAATTAAAGTTTTCTTAATTAAAATGTTGGATGAGATTATTTGTAATCAGGTATATCTTTCAAAAAAATATATGTTTCGTTTTCTACATCTAATTTACAATAAAAGTGTTCTAAACCATTAGTTACAATTAAATAGTTTGCCTTTAGTTTTAAATTATAACGTGCAATTTGATCAAAAGTATCTTGTGTTATTTTTATTGAAGGAGCTTTACATTCAACAATAATTTCATGCTTACCATCAGAATTAAAAACTAAAATATCAGTTCTTTTTTTTCTATTATTAATTGTTAACTGCTTTTCCAAAGCAATTAATGTTGGCGGATATTTTTTTTTATCAATTAAAAAAGAAACATAATGCTGACGTACCCATTCTTCTGGCGTTAATACCAAGTATTTTTTTCTTAATTTATCAAAAATAAGCGTCTTATTTTCGCTATTTTTGAGCTTAAAATTATAAGTTGGTAGATTGAGTCTTTGCATCAATCAAAAGTAATAAAATGAACGAAATAAGAACTATTGTTTCAGATATTAAAAAAGGAAACCTAAAGCCTATTTATTTTTTAATGGGTGATGAACCTTATTATATTGATGAGATTTCTAATTTTATTGAAAAAAACGTTTTAGATGAGGCTGAAAAAGGTTTTAATCAGCAAATTATGTACGGAAGAGATGTATCTATAGAGGATATTGTTTCTGCTGCTAAACGTTATCCAATGATGGCTGAATATCAGGTTATTATTGTAAAAGAAGCACAAGACTTAAGTAGAAATATTGAAAAACTAGTTTCATATGCAGAAAACCCTCAAGCAACAACAGTTTTAGTATTTAACTATAAATATAAAAAACTAGATAAACGTAAAAAACTCCTTAAAGCAATTGCAAAATCGGGTTTGATTTACGAAAGTAAAAAAATGTATGAAAACCAAGTTTCTGATTGGATTCGAAGAGTTTTAAGTGGTAAAGGTTACCAAATTGAGCCAAAAGCATCTCAAATGTTAGTGGAGTTTTTAGGTACTGATTTAAGTAAGATATCAAATGAATTAAACAAATTAATGATAATTCTTCCTAAAGAAACTATTATTAATGATATTCATATTGAGGAAAATATAGGTATTTCTAAAGACTTTAATAATTTTGAATTGCGTAAAGCAGTAGGAGAGAAGAACTCTGTAAAAGCTAATAGGATTATTAATTATTTTTCTGAAAACCCTAAAAATAACCCAACAGTAATGACTATTTCTTTGCTGAATAGTTTTTTTACTCAATTGTTATTGTTTCATGGCTTAAAAGATAAATCTAAAAGCTCTGTAGCTAAATCTTTGGGTGTTAGTACTTATTTTATAGATGAATACTATTTAGCTGCTAGAAATTATCCAATGAGAAAAGTTGCGCAAGTAATCGCTTTTTTAAGAGATGCCGATGTTAAGAGTAAAGGTGTTGGAGCAAATCAATCTCAAATAGATATTTTAAAAGAGTTATTATTTAAAATATTACATTAACTAAAAAAACTCCCAATTAATTGGGAGTTTTTTTAGTTAATTGTAAATTTCATCATATAAATTTTTATAGAGTTTAAGAATAACTTCTCTTCTCATTTTCATTGTTGGTGTTAAATGGCCACCATCAATAGACCACTCATCAGGTGTTAATTTAAAAACTTTTATTTGTTCCCATTTACCAAAATTAGTATTACATTTTTGAACAGCTTTATTTATTTTATAAATTACTTTTTCGTTTTTAATTAATTCTTGATTAGTTGTAAAATTTATTTTCTTTTCTTTTGCCCAATCTTTTAAGTATTCAAAATTAGGTTGAATAATTGCTGCAGGCATTTTTTGATTTTCACCAATAACCATTACCTGTTCAATAAATAAAGATTGTTTTAATTCTCCTTCTAATAAAGTAGGTACAATATATTTACCACCAGAGGTTTTAAACATTTCTTTTGTTCTACCTGTAATTTTTAAAAAACCATCAGCATCAATTTCTCCTTTATCGCCTGTATGAAAATAGCCGTTTTTAATTACAGTTGCTGTTTTTTCAGGGTCTTTATAATACCCCTGCATCACATTAGGACCTTTTACAAGTATTTCTCCATTTTTTGCAATTTTCACTTCTACATCTCTAATAACTTTACCAACAGTACCTACTCTAAAGCATTTTTCACCATTAAGTTCTATACAATTTACAGATGTTACTGGAGATGTTTCTGTTAGTCCATATCCTTCCATAATTGGCATTCCTGCTGCTGCAAAAACTCTTGTTAACCTTGGTTGTAAAGCTGAAGCACCAGAAACCATTATTTTTAGTTCTCCTCCTAAAGCAGCTTGCCATTTTGAGAAAATAAGTTTACGTGCCAAACCCAATTTTTTTTCATACCACCAACCATTGGCACCATAAGGTTCGTATTTTAATCCTAAATTTACAGCCCAGAAAAATAATTTCTTTTTAATACCAGATAATTCTTCACCTTTTAATATAATTTTATCAAAAATCTTTTCATATAAACGAGGTACAGCTGTCATTACATTAGGCTTAATTTCTTGAGCGTTTTCGGTCAACTTTTCTAGAGACTCAGCAAAATAAATTTCTGTACCACAAAGTTGATATAAATACAAAATCATCCTTTCAAAGACATGACAAACAGGTAAGAAGCTTAACGCTTTATCTTTACCTAATTCTAGAGGAACACTTTCTTCACTAGTTAAGACATTTGAAACAATATTACCATGCGATAACATTACACCTTTAGGTTTACCTGTAGTTCCAGATGTGTAAATTAATGTTGCTAAATCTTCTGGTTTTACAGCTTTTTTTCTGGCTTCAACTTCTTCTTGATTAGTTTTGTCTTTTCCTAATTCTAAAACTTCATTCCAACTTTTTTCACCATCAATATTATCAAAAGTAAAAATGTCTTTAAGTTTTGTGTTTCCTTTAATTTGGTTTAATTTTTTTATAATTGTGATGTCAGAAACAAAACAATAAGTAGCTTCTGAATGATTTAAAACATATTCATAATCGTCTTTACCAATTGTAGGATAAATAGGAACTGTTTGAGCTCCTGTTTGTAAAGACCCAATATCACAAATATTCCATTCGGTTCTATTTGTTGTAGAAATAATTGCAATTTTATCATTAGGTTGTATACCTAATTTTAACAAACCTCTACTAAATTGGTTAGACTTATCAACATATTCTTGTGTAGAAATTGACTCCCATTTTCCATTGTATTTTGTTGAAAATGATTTTTGTAGATTATATTTTTCTAATTGGTAGTAAGGGAAATCAAATAATCTAGTAATTTTTGTTTGCATATTGTCTATTTTGTAATATGCAAAATAGTAAAATTACCTTAATTTAACAAATGGATATATAAGTATATGAAATTTTAAGAATTATATATTTTTTGATATAGTTTTTTATGTTTTTCTTTAATTACTTTTCTTTTCATTTTCATGGTGGGAGTTAAGTGCCCAGCCTCAATTGTCCATTCTTCGGGTGTAATTTCAAACTTTTTAATTTGTTCCCACTTCCCAAATTTTTGATTGTATAAATCAATTTCTTCTTGAATTCTTTTTATTAGTCTTTCATCACTTGTAACGTCTTTCACCTCGAATTTATGCAGTTTTGCCCAATCTTTAATAAAGTCAAAATTTACTTGAATAAGTGCAGCTGGCATTTTTTCTCCTTCGCCAATTACCATTATCTGTTCTATAAAACGAGATTGCTTAAACTCACTTTCTAAAGCAGCAGGAGCAATATATTTACCTCCTGATGTTTTGAAAATTTCCTTTTTTCGATCTGTAATTTTTAAGAAACCTTCTGAATCAATTTGACCAATATCTCCTGTATGTAGAAAATTATCGATAATTGTTTTTTGAGTCATTTCATCATTTTTGTAATACCCCATCATAACATTATCTCCTTTTATTAAAATCTCTCCATCTTCTGCAATTTTAATTTCTATTTCATCTAAAGGTTTACCAACTGTTCCTATTTTTAATCCATTATTTCTTAAATCGTTTATAGTACCGGCTGGTGATGATTCGGTCATTCCATATCCCTCAAAAACATTGATTCTTGCTGCCATAAAAATTCTTATCAATCTTGGCTGTAACGGAGCACTTCCAGAAATCATAAATTGTAATTCTCCGCCAAAAGCTTCTTGCCATTTAGAAAAAACCAATTTACGAGCTATGTTTAATTTCTTTTGATACCAAAAGCCATTTTTATTATAAGGCTCGTATTTTTCTGCTAATGATAAAGACCAAAAAAATAATTGCTTTTTTAAGCCTTTTAAATTGCTGCCTTTTTCTACAATTTTATCGAATATTTTCTCTAGCAATCTAGGAACAATAGCTAAAAAACTAGGCTTAACTTCTTTAATAGTTTCACCTATTTTTTCAATACTTTCAGCAAAATAGACTTCAATACCTAAATATTGGTTTAAGTAAGATGCGCTTCTTTCAAATATGTGACAAACAGGTAAGTAGCTAACAACTTTACTGTTTCCTTTTTTAAAATCGATAGCTTTAACAGTTTTAAAAACTGTAAAAACAATATTTTTATGAGATAGCATAACTCCTTTTGGAGTTCCTGTTGTTCCTGAAGTATAAATTATTGTAGCTAAATCTTCAGGTTTTACATTATCTTTTAATTCTTGTATTTTAAATTGGTAATCTTCTTTTTCTCCAATTCTTAAAAAAGAATTCCAGCTATAATCTGAATCAATTTCCTCTAAAGAAAAAATATTTTTTAACTGAGTTTTGTCTGCAACAGCTTTAATTTTTTGATATAGATCATTATTAGAAACAAAGCAATATTTTGCATCAGAATGATTTAAAATATATTTATAATCTTTTTCTGATAATGTTGCATATAATGGTACATTTTGAGCACCAATTTGCAAAATACCAGTATCTAAAATATACCAATTTGGGTTGTTGTTTGCTGTTATAACAGCAATCTTATCATTTGGTTTTATACCAAGTGATAATAGAGAGCTACTTACTTTTTGAACATCAGAAATATATTCTTGAGTAGAAATACTTTTCCAAGAATCTTTTTCTTTATAGTTGAAAACTTTTTTATGAGGAAAATTTTTTAATTGATAATCTGCAATGTCAAAAACTCTAGTTATTGTTAAATCCATAAAATAATAGCTTAATTTCTGACAAGTTACTAAATTGTTTAAATAAAAAAAAGGCTGATAAAAATTATCAACCTTTTTTAGTTTATTCTTTTTTGAAATTAATTTCTATTACTTAATAAATATTTGCTAAAACCTTTACCATTAATTTTAGTGTATTTAGAGTCTATATCATAAGCAACTTTCATATTTGAAATATTAAAGTCTCCATCAACATTCATGTATTTAATATTTAAGTCTTCTTCAAAATTAGTATTTCTGAAAGATACCCCATTATTAAATTTTGTATATTTAAAGATAGCTGAATCTTCAAAAACTGAATTTTCAAAGCTTACATTTTCATTAAATTTAGCATATTTAAAAGTAGCTATTTCACTAAATTTAGTATTAGTGAAGCTAATGTTTCTTTCAAATTTAGCATACTTAAAAGTACTATCATCATCAAAAGTAGTACCAGAAAAGTCAGAATTTTTTTCAAAAGTTGAATATTTAAACATAGCTTTACTTTCAAAATTACAGTTCTTAAAAGTAGTATCGTCTTCAAAATTTGCAATAAAAGTATATCCACTTTCATCGTCAGGTATATATGCTAAAACATTATCTTTAAAGGTACAGTTTGTAAATGATATTTTTGTGTCTATCTGTTTTTCAATTAAATTTGATGAATTACCATTACTCCACCAACTATTTTTCTTCTTTTTTGGTAATTTTTGTAGAGCAATATCCATATCAGTAAAATCTAAAGTACCAACAATAGTTACATTTTGATACATAATAGACTTACCTGATTTTATGTCGCTTAAAATACTTGAGGCTTTAATTGTTTTTTGAGTATATGTTGTTGTTACTAAGAAAAGAAGTGCTATTAATAGAGTGTTTTTTTGTTTCATTTTTTGAGTTTTTATATTTTGTTTAAAGTAAAGACAATTGTTAATTTAAAATGTGACAGTTTGTATAAAAAGTGAAAAGCTACAAAATAGTTTAAATGTAATTTTTAGTGTTTAGATAAACTCTTAACTGGTATATTTTATTGTGTTTTAATACTTTTTTCTCTAAAAGTACCTGCAAAAAGAAGACCTCCAATAATTCCCATAAGAATATAAGCTACTTGTATAAATAAGTTTTCAGAATAAGTTGGGGTGGTAGGGTTAAAAAAGGAACTACTTAATCCCATAAAAGATTTACTACCTGGAACCAACATCACAATACCCTGAATTAAAAAAACTGTTTTTGGAGTTTTAGATATTATACCAAACAAACGACTAACCCCAACAACTACTAAAGTTCCAATAAAAGTGCTAACTAATACTCCGTAACCAGAAAACAAAACAGTCATAAGAAAAGCAATAACACCTGTAAGTACACCAAAAAACATATCTTTTTTTCTAACCTGAAATATGGGTAGAATAGTAATTGATAAAATAGGAATGGCAAAAAATATGGTCCATTTTGGCATTTCAGATACATGATGTGTTAAATCTATATCAGTTAAAGAAGTCATTATTGCTAAACCAAGTAAAACGCCAAAAAATTGTTTAAATAATAAAAGAATAGCATCAAATAATTTTGCACCACCAGAAACTAAACTTTTAGAAGTTATTTCTTCTAAAGCAGTTGTAATTGCTAATCCTGGAATAAAAATAATTATAGAAGCTAATATGGTTAAACCTAAATTTAAGTTTGGAAAAACTAATGCTAATAAACAACTAATTATTGTTACAATTAAAGCACTTAAAGATTCAAATATGTTTTCTAAATATTTTGATTTGGTTGTTAAATATACTAAAAGGTAAACGAATGCTCCTAGTAATAATGAAAAAGCAAAAGAAACTAAATTAGTACCAATTAATATGCTAAAAGAACCCGCAGAAAAAGCATAAGCTAAAGTTAAATGAAGATGATTTATGTTCTTAGTTTTAGCATGTATACTGTTTAGTTCTTTGTTTATTGTTTTATTGTCAATTTTAGAATCAATAACTTTATTTGTTAATTCAGCAATTCTAGAAAAAGCACCTAAATTTAAAGAACCTGGAAGTACACACTCAACATAACTATAAGAATGTTCACCTTCATAAAAAACGTAGTTTATCCATGTTGGAGAATCCATAAAGCTACCAGTTATACCTTGATTTTTTGCTACATCTGTTAAATAAGCTTGAATTTTATATGAAGGTATACCATAAACATGTAATGCTTTTCCTAAGGCAACTATAAATTGATATTTTTCTGGTACTTTCATTCTTACTTATTTTAAAAGTCTGTTAAATTAGTTTTTAAAACAAAAAAAGGGCTTTAAAAAAAGCCCTTAAAAATATTTTTTCTAAATTATTTAGTCAACCAGTTTTTAGCATTCACAAAAGCTTCTAACCAAGGAGAAACTTCGTCTTTTCTTCCAGCAGGGTAATTAGCCCAATTCCATTGAAAAGTTGAACGCTCTATATGTGGCATTGTAACTAAGTGACGCCCAGATTTATCACACAGCATAGCGGTATTAAAATCAGATCCATTTGGGTTATTCGGGTAACCTTCATAACCATATTTTGCTACAATATTATAGTTTTCTTCAGCTTCTGGTAAGTTAAATTTTCCTTCTCCATGAGAAATCCAAACACCTAATTCTGTTCCAGCTAAACTAGATAACATTACAGAATTGTTTTCTTGAATTTTTACAGAAGTAAATGAACTTTCATGTTTTTGAGAATCATTATGAACTAATTTACCATGTACTTTATGATCAGGATTAATTAAGTCTAATTCCATCCATAATTGTGCTCCGTTACAAATACCAACAGATAAAGTATCTTCTCTTTTAAAGAAGTTCTTTAAAGCTTTGTTTGCTTTTTCGTTATATAAAAATGCACCAGCCCAACCTTTTGCCGAACCTAAAACATCTGAGTTAGAGAATCCTCCAACTGCACCTATAAATTGAATATTTTCTAGAGTTTCACGACCAGAAATTAAATCTGTCATGTGTACATCTTTTACGTCAAAACCAGCTAAATACATTGCATTTGCCATTTCACGCTCAGAGTTAGAACCTTTTTCACGAATAATTGCAGCTTTTGGGCGATTTCCGTCATTACGAGGAGTTTTTGACGAAGTAATCTCTTTATTATTAGCAGATTGCTTCGTTCCACTTGCAATGACATCTTCTAGTTTACCTGTAAAATTCTTTGGAAATTTATACGTTAAAGGTTGTTTTTTATAGTTGTCAAAACGATCTTGAGCTAAATTATTAGCTGTTTGTTTTTGATCTAATAAGAAAGAAGTTTTATACCAAACATCTCTCATTTCATTTACATCAAAATAGAAAGTATCTTCGTTATTTTTAATATTTACTTTCCCTGAATTGTTTGCGGTACCTATATTGAAAAACTCAATGTTATTTTCTGATAAAATTGTTTCTATAGAAGCATCTGCTTGAAAAACAATTCCTGAGTTTTCTGAAAATAAAACTTTAATGGAGTCTTCTTCATTTAAAGAAGAAATATTAAAATCTGCACCTAAATTAACATCAGCAAAACACATTTCTAATAAAGTTGTGATTAAACCACCAGAAGCAACATCGTGTCCTGCATTAATTTTATCAGCTTTAATTAAGTTTTGAATTGTGTTAAAAGTATTCTTTACAAATGCCGAATCTTTTATATCTGGAGCTTGATTTCCAATGGTATTTAAAACTTGGTGAAAAGAGCTTCCTCCTAATTTAAATTCATCTTGAGAGATATTAATATAATAGATATTACCTCCATCAATTTTTAAAACAGGTTCAACAACTTTGCTAATTTCATTACAGTTTGCTGCTGCAGAAATAATAACTGTTCCTGGTGCAATTACTTCATCATCAGCATATTTTTGCTTCATAGATAAAGAATCTTTTCCGGTTGGTACATTGATTCCTAAATCAATAGAAAATTCAGAAACCGCTTTTACTGCTTTGTATAAACGAGCGTCTTCACCTTCATTTTTACAAGGCCACATCCAGTTAGCTGATAATGAAATTGAATCTAAATTATCTTTTAAAGGAGCCCAAATAATGTTGGTTAACGATTCTGTAATTGCATTTCTACTTCCTGCAGCAGAATCAATTAATCCAGAAATAGGAGAGTGTCCTATTGAAGTGGCAACACCTTCTTTTCCTTTATAATCTAATGCCATTACGCCAACGTTATTTAATGGCAGTTGTAATGGACCAACACATTGTTGTTTGGCAACTTTACCACCAACACAACGGTCTACTTTATTTGTTAACCAATCTTTACAAGCTACAGCTTCTAATTGTAATACTTGCGTTAAATAGTTATTTAAATTCTTAACTTTATATCTAGAATTCTTATAGTTTCTTTTTACTGTTTTATCTGTTAAAATAGTTTTAGGAGATGAACCAAACATGTCTTCTAAAGCTAAATCCATTGGTTTGTCACCTTTATTTTTAGATTCAAAAGTAAAGCGATGATCGCCAGTAACCTCACCAACAGTGTAAATAGGAGAACGCTCACGTTCTGCAATTTTCTGTAAATTTTCTATATGTTTTTCAGCAATTACTAATCCCATTCTTTCTTGAGATTCGTTACCAATAATTTCTTTTGCAGATAGAGTAGGATCACCAACAGGTAATTTATCTAAATTGATTTTACCACCTGTATCTTCTACTAATTCAGATAAACAATTTAAATGCCCTCCAGCACCATGATCGTGAATAGAAACAATAAAATTTTCTTCGCTTTCTACCATACCACGAACGGCATTTGCAGCTCGTTTTTGCATTTCAGGATTAGAACGTTGTACTGCGTTTAACTCAATTCCTGATGCAAATTCTCCAGTATCTGCAGATGAAACTGCGGCTCCACCCATTCCAATTCTGTAATTTTCACCACCAAGAATTACAATTTTATCACCTTCTTTTGGTGTATCTTTTAAAGCTTGTTTTGCTTTTCCGTAACCAATTCCTCCAGCTTGCATGATTACTTTATCATACCCTAGTTTTCTAGGTTTAGATTCACTTGAAGAAGAATTTTCTTCGTGTTCAAAAGTTAATACAGAACCGGTGATTAATGGTTGTCCAAATTTGTTTCCAAAATCTGAAGCTCCGTTAGATGCTTTAATTAAAATATCCATAGGAGTTTGGTATAACCAATCTCTTGCTTCAAATTTATTTTCCCAATATCTTGTGTTCTTTACAGAGTCTATAGAAGCTTCTAAACGAGAATAAGAAGTCATATAAACAGCTGTTCCTGCTAAAGGTAAAGAACCTTTCCCTCCTGCAAGTCTATCTCTAATTTCCCCTCCAGAACCCGTTGCAGCACCATTAAATGGCTCTACTGTAGTAGGAAAATTGTGTGTTTCTGCTTTTAACGAAATTACAGATTCAAATTCTTTTGATTCGTAAAAATCTGGTTTGTCTGCTGATTTAGGAGCAAATTGTTCCACTTTAGGGCCTTTTACAAAAGCTACATTGTCTTTATAAGCAGAAACAATATCGTTTGGAAACTGTTTAGAAGTTTCTTTGATTAACTTGAATAATGAAGTAGGCATTTCTTCTCCATCAATTACAAAAGTTCCGTTAAATATTTTATGTCTACAGTGTTCTGAGTTTACTTGGCTAAATCCAAATACTTCAGAATCTGTTAATTTTCTTCCGATTTTTGTGGAAATACCTTCTAAGTATTCTACTTCTTCATCACTTAAAGATAAGCCTTCTAGGTTGTTATAAGCAGCAATATCATCAATATTTAAAATTGGTTCAGGCTGAATATCAATAGTAAAAGATGCTTGCGTTAAACCATTAAATTTTTCAGAAATCATTGGGTCAAAATCAGAAAAATCTTTTGAAACTGCAGTAAATTCTTCAATTCTAATAATGCTAGAAATCCCCATATTTTGAGTAATTTCTACAGCATTTGTACTCCAAGGAGTAATCATTGCTGCTCTTGGTCCAACAAAAAAAGCATCGATTGATGCTTGCTCTATTTTTGGCTGATCGGCAAAAAGCCAAGTCAGTTTAGAAATTGTTGTTTTGTCTAATTCTTTTGTTGTTTGAACAGCGAATACTTTACTGTTTATATTTCCAAAGAAATGAATCATTATAGTGTTGTGTTTGCGTGTTGTTGTAAAAATGCAAATTTACTTTTTTTCATCTTAATTTTGATGAATTATTTTAGAGAACTTATCTTAGTTATTCACTTATTTATGAACCAAAAAAAAACGACTCGAATGAGTCGCATTTTTAATTTTTGTATGTACTAGTTTTTATTATAATATCATCAGAATTCCTACACTATTTTACCTATACTTTTCTTATTTAAAGCTGATTTTCTAGATCTTTTATGCTCCTAAATAGTTTGTTTTTGTTGTTGAAAAGTATATTGGTATCTAAAATAGAGTTGTAAGAGATTTAGGAGAAACATATTCTCTATAATTAAAATTCGAGAATCAACAATAAAATATATGTATTTATTTTTTTTCTAAAAGTGCCATATAAAATCCGTCAAAACCAGATTTATGAGCTAATACAATATTTTCTTTTACAAAGATAAAATCTTTTCCTGATTCTGATGTTAAGAATTTGTGAACTTGATCTTGATTTTCTGAAGGTAAAACAGAACAAGTTGCATAGACCATTTTTCCGCCAGGTTTAACCATTTTAGAATAATCTTGTAAAACTTGTTGTTGTACTTTTTTAATATTATCAATAAATTCTGGTTGTAATTTCCATTTAGAATCTGGGTTTCTACGGATTACACCTAAACCAGAACAAGGAGCATCAATTAAAACTCTGTCAGCTTTACCATGTAATTTTTTAATCGGTTTTGTAGAGTCAATAACACGTAAATCTATATTATGTGCTTTATTTCTCTTGGCTCTTACTTTTAATTTACGAAGTTTGCTTTCGTAAATATCCATAGCAATAATTTGCCCTTTATTTTCCATTAATGCTGATAAATGTAAGGTTTTACCACCAGCGCCAGCACAAGTATCAACAACCCTCATTCCTGGTTTTACATCTAAATATGCAGCTACTAATTGTGAAGATGCATCTTGTACTTCAAAAAAACCGTTATGAAAAGCTTCTGTTCTAAATACGTTTGCTCTTTCTGGTAATACTAAAGCATCTGGATGATTAGGCACAAACTCTGTAATTACATTTTCAGTTCTTAATTTTTTCTGGAGAACTTCTCTAGAAATATTTAAAGTGTTAGTTCTTAAAATAACTTTAGCTTGTTTATTTAAAGCAGCAATTTCTTTGGTCCAAACTTCTTCACCTAATTCTTCAACACAAATTTCATCCATCCAATCAGGAATAGATTCTCTATATTTTCTAGTTCTAGATAATTCTGCAAAACGTCCTTTAATTCTTCTTTCAGGTACATCGCCAATTTGGTTCCAATCTGGCAAAGCAATTCCTCTTAAAATACACCAAACAGAAAATAAACGCCAAATGTTATCTCTATCAAAAGGAACTTTTACTTCAGCAATTTCTGCATATAACCTGTTCCAACGAACAATGTCATAAATTGTTTCCGCAACAAATTTACGATCTCTTGCGCCCCAACGTTTATCTCTTTTTAGTGCTTTTTCTACAGCTTTGTCTGCATAAACACCTTCATTAAATATATCTCTAATGCTATCTATAACAGCAAATGTTAAGTTTCTATGTAATCTCATTTTATAAATATAATCGGGTGCAAAGGTACGTCAAATAAAAGGGTTTTTGTATTTTCGTTATTCATATATTTTGAGTTTGAATTTAAATTACCCAATAACGTATATAAAAGGAGTTAGTGTACAAAGAGCAACGCTTTTGTACACAGAATTGGGTATTAAAACTTGTAATGATTTACTCAATTTTTTTCCATTTAGATATATTGATAAAACTCAGTTTTATCAAATTAAAGATTTACAACCAAATTCATCAGAAGTACAAATTGTTGGTAAAATTACCAGAGTAAAATCGGTTGCACAAAAAAGAGGAAGTAGGTTAGTAGCTACTTTTCAAGACGCTACAGGTACTATGGAACTGGTTTGGTTTAAAGGACAAAAATGGATTAAAGATTCACTTAAAGTTAGCGAACCTTACGTAGTTTATGGTAAGTTGAATCATTATAATGGAAATTTTAGTATTCCTCATCCAGAAATGGAATTGGTAACAGAATACAAAAAAAAGTTGCAAAATAAAATGCAGCCTGTATATCCATCAACAGAAAAATTAACAAATTCTGGTGTTTCAAATAAGTTGATGAGAACTTATATTCAATATTTATTGCAACAGGTTTATGATCAAATTCAAGAAAGTTTATCGGAAGAAATTATTGATGATTATAAGTTAATGCCTAAAAGAGATGCTTTGTTAAATGTACATTTTCCTAAAAGTCAAGAAAATTTAACCAAAGCAGAATACCGTTTAAAATTTGAGGAGTTATTTTTTATTCAGTTGCAATTAATTAGAAAAAAACTCATCAACAAAACAAAAATAAAAGGCTTTGTATTTGAAAATGTTGGAGAGAATTTTACAGACTTTTATCAAAATCATTTGCCTTTTCAGTTAACAAATGCTCAAAAAAGAGTAATAAAAGAAGTTAGAAAAGATGTAGCAACTGGAGCCCACATGAATAGATTGCTGCAAGGTGATGTTGGGTCAGGTAAAACTATTGTTGCTTTTTTAACAATGCTGTTGGCTATTGATAACGGTTTTCAGGCCACAATAATGGCGCCAACAGAAATTCTAGCAAGTCAACACTTTAATGCTATTTCTGAATTGGTAAAAGACATGAATTTAAATGTTGATATTTTAACAGGTTCTGTTAAAACTAAAAAGCGAAGAGAAATTCATCAAAATTTAGAAGACGGAACTTTACACATATTGATAGGAACTCATGCTTTGTTAGAAGATAAAGTAAAATTTAACAATTTAGGAATCGCTATTATAGATGAACAACATAGATTTGGAGTTGCTCAACGTTCTAAATTATGGATGAAAAATAAGATGCCTCCACATATTTTAGTAATGACAGCAACACCAATTCCAAGAACATTGGCAATGTCTGTTTATGGCGATTTAGATATTTCGGTGATTGATGAATTACCTCCGGGAAGGAAAGAGATAAAAACGGTTCATAGATTTGATAGTAACCGTCTTTCTGTTTTTAAATTTATGAGAGATGAAATTGAAAAAGGTAGACAGGTATATATTGTATATCCGTTAATTCAAGAATCTGAAGCGATGGATTATAAAGATTTAATGGATGGTTACGAAAGTGTTTCTCGTGAGTTTCCAAGTCCTAAATATCAGATTAGTATTGTGCATGGAAAAATGAAACCTGCAGATAAAGAATTTGAAATGCAACGTTTTGTAAATGGAGAAACTCAAATTATGGTAGCAACTACTGTAATTGAAGTTGGTGTAAATGTACCCAATGCAAGTGTAATGATTATTGAGAGTTCAGAGCGTTTTGGATTATCTCAATTGCATCAATTACGAGGAAGAGTTGGTAGAGGAGCTGACCAAAGTTATTGTATTTTATTGTCTAGTTTTAAATTATCTGCCGAAGCAAAAACACGTTTAAAAACAATGGTAGAAACTACAGACGGATTTAAAATTGCAGAAGTAGATTTAAAATTACGTGGTCCAGGAAATTTAATGGGAACACAACAAAGTGGTGTTTTAAATTTAAATATTGCTGATGTTGTAAAAGATTCTAAAATTTTAGTTGCTGCCAGAAATACCTCTATTGCTGTGCTACAAGAAGATTCTAGTTTATCAAAACCAGAAAATTTGAATATTAAAAATACCTTTGTAGAACTCTCTAAAGACTCTAAAATTTGGAGTAATATTAGTTAATTTATTAGTTTTTTTCTAATAATATTTTAAAAGCTTTATCTGTAATTAGTTTTTTATTGCTGATATAATTTTATTCTCAATTATAATTTTTGGCGCAGGTGCCATTCTACATTTTTGACCACTAATGCATTTTCTTGTGTTTATATCAAATTTATAACCGTGCCAAGGACATTCTAAAATTCCGTTATTTAAATCAGCATCATTTAAAGGTCCAAGCATATGTGGGCAAATAGTTGAATGTGCAATTAAATTATTGTTTAATTCTATTAATCTATAATTTTTATTATTAAATTCAAAGTTATAAGGAAGTTGAGGTTTTATTTCTTCTAATGTACCTAATATTTTATTTTCTTCATTTATTAAATTATCTGTTTTTTTTAATTTATCCAATTCTTTTTGTCTGTCAGACATCATCCATAGATCTTCATCATATAATTGTGCATATAAATCAGAATATAGTTCTGTGTATTTTTTTCGTAAAAAAAACGGTAATTTAGGAACATAAAAATCTACGATTACTTTAATTTTATTTTCACTTATTGGTATAGCGTGCGTCCAAACTTCTGTTCCTTTTCCTAACCCAGAAAGTGTTTTTGTAACCCATCTATTTTTTTCAGTATCTAGTTTTAACTCAAGAGTCATTTTATTGAAAACCGATTTTGGTTGTAGGCATGCTTTCGCTTTCCATCCCCAATCACCAGCATCTAAAATTTCTAATTTAGAAAATGTAGAACTATGTAAAAAAGGTAAATGTTCATAATCTAGTGCGTTTTCGTACATTCTTTCCAAGTTTATAGGTAATTCTCTTGTATAAGTTGTAACTAAAGAAGTTTTATTACTAAATGACGGAAGAAATTGCCTTGATAAATCTGATAAAAATGTTAATAAAGCCATTTATTTATTTATTTTGTGTTTGTAAAATGGTGTAACAATTTTTTAGCGGCACTAAAAGGAGTTGTTTTTCCATCTTCTAAATTTTTAATTTCTTGCGATAACAATTTTTTAATAATTGGATGCTGGTAAAAATTATCTTCTAATTGTTTATTAATGGTTGATAAAAGCCAAAATGTATTTTGCTCATTTCGCTTATAATTAAAATATTTATTTTTTTTGGTTAAAGAAATATAATCAGTAATCATGGTGTCTATTTCTTTAATTCCTATTTTATTTAAAGCACTTGCAGTTAAAACTTTTGGTTGCCAATTACTTTCTTTTATTGAATATAAATGTAATGCTCTGTTAAATTCAACTTTAGCAATTTTTGCATTTTTCTCGTTTTCACCATCAGCTTTGTTAATAACAATTGCATCTGCCATTTCTATTATTCCTCGTTTTATACCTTGTAATTCATCACCTGCACCTGCTAATTTTAAAAGTAGAAAGAAATCAACCATAGAATGCACCATTGTTTCGGATTGACCTACACCAACAGTTTCAATAATAATTGTATCAAAACCAGCAGCTTCACAAAGAATAATACTTTCTCTTGTTTTTTGAGAAACTCCTCCTAGAGAAGTTCCAGATGGGGAAGGTCTAATATAAGCATTTTTATCGATAACTAATTGCTCCATTCTTGTTTTATCACCTAAAATAGAACCTTTATTAACTGAACTACTTGGATCTACGGCTAAAATTGCAACTTTTTTATTTTGAGCAGTTAGGTGTTTTCCAAAAGTTTCAATAAATGTACTTTTACCAACTCCAGGTACTCCAGTAATTCCTATTCTAACAGAGTTGTTTGCATATGATAAACAACGTTCTAAAATGGCATTTGCCTTTTGTTGATGTTTTGCATTTGTACTTTCAACCAACGTAATTGCTCTACTTAAAAAAGTAATATTTCCTTCTAGAATTTTGGAAACAAATTCATCAACAGAATTTTGTTTTGCCCTATTGATTTTAATTTTTTCGGCACTCATTTTACTGGTTGTTTCTGGTTTAGAAACACCTTTTTTTTCATGTAATGCAGAAGGTTTTTTGTTCATTATAGTAAGTTATTATGTAAATTTAAAGATAATTAAGTTATAAATTTTGCAACGTAAAGAAAAATGTATCGTCTTTAGAGTAAGAAAGTTTCAATGAGATCAACCAAACAATTACATCAATCTATTATTGATCAATGTAAAAAGAACAATAGCAAAGCACAAATGCAATTGTATAATTTGTATTGTAAATCAATGCTCGTAATAGCTTTTAGGTATGTAAAAGATAGGTTTATTGCGGAAGATGTAATGCAAGATGCTTTTATTAAAGCTTTTAAAAATATTGATAAATATAAAAATGAAGTTGCTTTTGGTGCATGGTTAAAACGCATTGTAATAAATCAAAGTATAGATCAATTAAAGAAAAATAAACTAGAATTGGTTTCTATAAATGATGAAATTTTAACAAAAACAAATAATGATGATTGGAAAGTTGATACAGAAATTAGTATAGATGGTATTGTAAATATTATTAATAATTTAAAAGAAAAATATAGATTGGTGTTAAGCTTGTACTTACTAGAAGGTTATGATCATCAAGAAATATCAGAAATTTTAAAGATTACAGAAACAACGTCCAGGACACATTTGTTAAGAGGAAAAAGATTATTAAAAGAAAAATTAAAAAATACGAGTTATGCAGAAGGATATTAAAGAATTGTTGAAAAATTATAAAGATGAAAGTGTTGAATTATCATCTAATCATGTAAATAAATTTGAAGATTTATTGCAAAAAGAAATTCAACCTCAAAATACTAAAAATAAAAACTTTAAATGGTTATCTATAGCTGCTTCAATAATATTATTAATTAGTTTAGGAGTCAAATTTTATCCAACAAATACTATTATAGAAGAAGATTCTAAAACAACATCAAAAGAAATAAGCTTAGGAAGTATTTCACCAGAATTTCAAACTATAGAAAAATATTATAAAAATAGTATTAACATAGAAATTAGTCAATTAGAAATGACTGATGAAAATAAAGATATAGTAGATGGTTATTTATTAAAAATAGCAGAACTCACTAAAGAATACAAATCATTAACCAAAGAGCTCAATACAAAAGGTGTTAATGATGCAACCATAGATGCATTGATTAGTAATTTGCAATTACGCTTACAGCTGTTAAAACGCTTGAAAAAGCAATTAAAACAAATTAAAAATTTAAATAATAAACAGAATGAAATTCAAATTATATAAAAATATATGTTCGCTTTTAATGTTATGTTTTATAGGAACATTAACGGCCCAAAAGTACGATAAGAAATTTACCGAAAGTTTTAAGGTAAATAAAGATGTAGCAGTAGAAATTAACGCATCTAATACTGATATTAATGTTACTACTTGGAGTAAAAATGAAGTAGAAGTAAATACTTTTATAGAAGTAGAAGGGGTGTCAAAAGAAGATGCAGAAAAGTATTTTAAAAGCTGGAGTTTTGAAGCTTTAGGCAATAAAACGAAGGTGAAAATAACTTCTAACGGGAATAATTCTTTCCATTTTAAAAACGATTTTGTTTTTTTTAATGACAATGATTTTTCTTTTCCAGATATTCAAATTCATGATATTCAATTACCAGATATAGAAACAATTGTAATACCAGAAATGGATTTTGATTTCGATTTTGAAAATATTTTTGAAGATTTAGATGATTTTGATGAAAATATTGAAAAAAATAGTAAATATTCTTTTCAATGGAATGATGGCGAGAATCAAATAGATATCAAATCTAAAAAAGAATGGGAAGCTTTTAAGAAAACAAAAAAGTACAAAGAGCTTAGAGAGAAAATGAAGTCTGAAAGAATTAAATCAAGAAAAAGCTTTTTACTCTCTAGAGATAAAATGAAAAAAGAACTTGCCAAAGCTAAAATAGGAATAAAAAAAATAGATAAAGAAAAAATAAAAAGAGAGTTAGCAAAGGCCAAGAAACATATTATGGAAATGAAGTTGAATTACAATTCAGAATCAAACAACATAATTATAAATGGTAAGAAAATAAAAATAACAAAAAGGTTAGAAATAAGAGTGCCCAAAAATGCTACTTTTAATTTAAATACACGTCATTGTAAAGTAAAATTGCCTAATACAGTTGCTTCTGGTAATGTAAAATATGGTGGTTTTAATGCTGGTTTTTTAAATGGAGGAAAATTAACAATAGATTATTCTAAAGTTTCTATAAACGATTTAAATGGATGTACATTATTTTTAAACAATGTAACTGATGCTAAAATAGCATCAGTTACAAATACGAAAATGACTAACAATTCTTCTGGAGTAAAAATTATAAATATTAATGAAAATGTAAAATTATCTAATAAATTTGGCGAGTTAACAATTCAAAATATTGTACCCAATTATCAAACATTTAACTTAATGTTAGATTATACAGAAGCTTTTGTTAATACAACAGGTGTTAAAAAAGATTTGATTATCAATATTGGAGATAAATCTCCACTTTTTTCAAATAAAGCAGCTTTAAAATTTGATATTTTAAATCCAAATAAAAAAGACATCAATGGTAATTATATTATAAAAACTAAAGATGATACCTTTATAATTGAAGGTAAATACAGTCAAATTTCATTAAAAGAATAATAATTATTGATAAAAAAACTACTTTTATCTTTTACCAAACTTCTAACAAATTCCATTTCGCTATTCTCTTTAAAGTACCTATATTTAGCCTCTGTAAATAGTTACTTTTTTAATGGAATTATACAAAGAAAATCAACTTAAAATATACAATTCTCTAACCAAACAGAAAGAGGATTTTAAACCCATAACAGACGGATATGTAGGTATGTATGTTTGTGGGCCAACTGTGTATAGCAATGCACATTTAGGGAATGTAAGAACTTTTATGTTTTTTGATGTTATGTACAGGTATTTGTTACATTTGGGATATAAAGTACGTTATGTACGTAATATTACAGATGCTGGTCATTTAGAAAACGATGCTGAACAAGGTGAAGATAAAATTGCCAAGAAAGCTCGTTTAGAACAAATTGAGCCAATGGAAGTTGTACAACGTTACACTGTAGATTTTCATGAAGTACTAAAAAACTACAACTTTTTACCACCAAGTATAGAGCCCACAGCTACAGGTCATATTGTTGAACAAATAGAAATGATTAAAGAAATCATAGAAAAAGGTTTTGCTTATGAAGTAAATGGTTCTGTGTATTTTGATGTACACGAATACAATAAAAAAGAAAATTACGGAATTCTTTCTGGAAGAAAAGTTGAAGACTTAATACATAACACAAGAACTTTAGACGGACAATCAGACAAGAAAAATCCACAAGATTTTGCACTTTGGAAAAAAGCAGATGAACGTCATATTATGCGTTGGCCTTCTCCTTGGAGTGATGGTTTTCCTGGTTGGCATTTAGAATGTTCTGTAATGAGTACAAAATATTTAGGCGAAAGTTTTGACATACATGGAGGTGGAATGGATTTAAAATTTCCTCATCATGAATGTGAAATTGCACAATCTAAAACATGTAGTGGTGTTACACCTGTAAATTATTGGATGCATACCAATATGCTTTCTTTAAATGGTCAAAGAATGGCAAAATCTACAGGAAACTACATTTTACCAAACGAAATTTTAACAGGAGAAAATACAATTTTACCAAAAGCATTTTCTGCAAGTGTTGTTCGTTTCTTTAATATGCAAGCCAATTATAGAAGTATTTTAGATTTTTCAGGAGAAGCATTAGAAGCTTCAGAAAAAGGACATGCTAAATTAATGGAAGCGTTTAACTTCTTAGATAAAATTGAAGCTAGTAAAACATCTACATTTGATGTTCAAAATTGGAAAAAAGATTGTTATGCTGCAATGAATGATGATTTAAATACACCAATTTTAATTGCACATTTATTTGAAGCTGTAAAAGTGATTAACTTAATAAAAGAGCAAAAAGCGAGTTTAACTTCTGAAGATTTATCAGAATTTAAAGCAACAATAAACGCTTTTGTTTTTGATGTTTTAGGTTTGATAAATGAAAATTCGCAAGACAATTCAGAAAAAATAAATGGAGTAGTAGAGTTGTTAATTAAATTAAGAAAGGAAGCAAGAGAAAATAAAGACTGGGCATTGTCAGATCAAATTAGAGATGAATTAATTGAATTAGGTATTCAATTAAAAGACGGGAAAGAAGGCACAACTTTTTCAATGAATTAAATTGAAAAAAATAGTTTCATATCCATTTATATTGTTAGTTCGTTTTTATCAAACTGCAATATCACCATTTACACCAGCAACTTGTAGATTTAGCCCAACTTGTTCTCATTACACAATTGAAGCTTTGCAAAAACATGGTTTATTTACAGGTGGATGGTTATCATTAAAGAGAATATTTAGTTGTCATCCTTGGGGTGGTAGTGGTTATGATCCAGTTCCGGAAAAAAAAGAGTAAAAACGTCATTATGAGAAAAAATGACGAAACAATCTGTTTTAAAAAAGAGATTGCTTCATTATTTTAAATGACAAAAAATAAGATATAAAATATGAGTTTTTTAGCAATAGAGTGGGATCCTTCATTAGGAATAGATTTAGGCTTTTTTATAGTACGTTGGTATAGTTTAATGTTTGTTTTAGCTTTTTTGTTGGGACTATATTTAATGAAAAAAATATATATTGAAGATAAAATTCCTGAAGAAAAATTAGATACATTATTTATGTACACATTTGCATCTATGCTAATTGGAATGCGTTTTGGAGATGTGTTCTTTTATAGTTGGGATTATTACCAAAACCATATAATAGAAATATTTTTGCCAATAAAAGAAAGCGAAAAGGACACTTTATTTGGTTTTATTGATGGTTGGAAATTTACTGGTTATACGGGTTTTGCGAGTCATGGAGCAGCAATATCAATTATTTTGGCAATGTATTTTTATGCAAAAAAACATTTACAAAAGCCTTGGTTGTTTATTTTAGATAGATTAGCAATTATGGTTGCTTTAGCCGGTTTTTTTATAAGAACAGGAAATTTTATGAATTCTGAAATTGTTGGTAAGCCTACTAAAAGCGATTTTGGAGTTATCTTTATAAATAATGGTGAAGATTTTGCAAGGTATCCAACTCAATTATTTGAAGCATTTAGTTATTTAATTTTGTTTTTTATAATGTGGTTTTTATATTGGAAAACCAATAAAAAACACCAAACTGGGTTTTTATTCGGTTTGTTTATGGCTGTACTTTGGTCTTTACGTTTTTTCATAGAATTTTTAAAAGAAGCACAAGTTGATGGCAGAGAAGATTGGGTTTTTAACTCTTTAAATACAGGTCAAGTTTTAAGTATTCCTTTAGTTTTAATAGGTATTTGGTTAATGTTTAGAAAAACATCAAAATCGGAGTAAAATAATGGAAAAATTAAAACAACGTTGGGGAATAGAAAATAATTGGTCTGTTATTGCAATCTTTATAGCTTTTGCAATTAATGGTTCTTTTGCTGCTTGGGTTGCAAAACCTGTATGTAATTTTTTAGGATTATATCCAGAATCACTTTCTGGATGGATATATTGGCCATTAAGAATTTTAATTATTTTTCCAATTTATCAAGTAACTTTACCAATAGTAGGCTGGTTATTTGGGCAATTTAAATTCTTTTGGGCTTTCGAAAAAAAGTTTTTAAGTAGGATAGGTTTAGGGTTTTTATTTAAAGAAAAGAGCTAAACTTTAATAGTTGTAGATTTCTTATCATGTTTATCCTTTTTACTAAATACATAGGTATAAAACCACATAATAGTAAAAGTAGGAATTACATCAGAAAATGGAATAATTTCTTCTAAAAAACTAACAACACCTGCAATTTTACCTTCATTTCCTTTATACATTTTGGTCATAATATAACCAGATATTGGAGCCCAAACTATATCAATAGGAATGATTGTAAAAAAGCCTAAAAGGTCTAGAAGAATACTAATTCCTAATTTTACATATTTTTTATTCATAATTTTATTTACTTTCTACAAAATCAAAATTCTTGCCAAAGAATAAAGTTTTAGTATAGAAAATCATATGTTTGTTAAAAGTAACTATTCAAAAATGAATTTTAAAGACTTTATTCAAAAAATTAATTTTTTTAAAAAACAGCAGTTAGGAGGTTTAGATGCGCAGTTTAAAATGGCGCCTAAACTTCGGTTAAAATATGATGCTGATAAAATAATGGCAAATAATCCCAGAGAAGCCGCTGTTTTAGTGTTATTTTATCCTAATAAAAATGATGAAACTTGTTTTTTATTAACAAAAAGGGCAAGCTACAAAGGCACGCATTCTGCACAAATTAGTTTTCCTGGTGGAAAATCAGAAAATTCTGATTTAGACCTTAAACAAACTGCTTTAAGAGAAACGGAAGAAGAAGTTGGAGTAGAAGCTAGTCTAATAAAAATAATTAGAGAACTAACAGATGTTTATATTCCGCCAAGTAATTTTTTAGTTACGCCTTTTATAGGTTTTATTGATCAAACGCCAGTTTTAAAACTGAATAACGAAGTAGATATTGCTATAGAAACTAAATTATCTGAATTACTAAATGATACTAGTTTAGCAATGGTTTCTATGAAAACTTCATACATGGATAAAACAGATGTACCATGTTTTAAGTTTAAAGAGCACATTGTTTGGGGAGCAACTGCTATGATGTTATCAGAAATAAGGGAACTATTAAAATAGTTTCTTTTTAATTTGTTTTGTAATTTTGCAGTTCAACTATAAAAATAACTAAATGCCTTTATTTAAAAGGAATCCTTTTGGACATTATTTATTCATAAAAAAATGGATCATTCGTTTGTTTGGTGTTATTTCACACGGTAGATATCGTAAGTTTAATAACCTTCAAATAGAAGGTTCTCAAATATTAAGAGATTTACCTGAAAGAAATGTATTATTTATTTCTAATCATCAAACTTACTTTGCAGATGTTGCTGCAATGTTTCATGTTTTTAATGCATCATTAAAAGGTAGAGATGATTCTATTAAAAACATTGGATATATATGGCAACCAAAATTAAATTTTTATTTTGTTGCTGCTGGTGAAACAATGCGTTCTGGAATTTTACCAAAACTATTTGCTTATGCAGGTTCTGTTTCTATTGATAGAACATGGAGAAGCAAAGGTAAGGATGTAAATAGACAAGTTAAAAATTCTGATATTTCAAATATTGGTAAAGCCATAAATGATGGTTGGGTTGTTACTTTCCCACAAGGAACTACAACTCCTTTCAAACCTATTAGAAGAGGAACTGCCCATATTATAAAAACATTTAAACCAGTAGTTGTACCAGTTGTAATTGATGGTTTTAGGCGTTCTTTTGATAAAAAAGGCTTAAGTATTAAAAGGAAAAATGTTTTGCAATCTATGGTAATTAAAGAACCATTAGAAATCGATTATGAAAATGAAGAAATTGCTGATATCGTTACTAAAATTGAATTTGCTATTGAACAACATCCATCATTTTTAAAAGTTCTTTCTCCTAGTGAAGCAGAAGAATATATTAAATCTGAAGAAGCTCTTAATAAAAAAAGAGAGTTTTGGAATTCAACTAAGTAAAAATATAAAATTTATAGTATAAAAAAACCTCGAATTTTCGAGGTTTTTTTATACTAATAGAAAAAGAAATTACTCTTTTACTTTTTCTTTAAATTTATCAAATTTATCTGTTTCAGGTTTTGGCCAACTATTATTAGATGTATCAACATCTGCAGTTTCAAACTCTGGGTCTACTGTAATTTTTGTGATTTCTTGAGTAGAAGCAAAAACTCTTTTTGCAGTAGTATCATCTTTCATCCAAATTTGTGCAGGAAAAGTTTGTTTTTCTGTTGTACCATCTGCATAAGTTAATTCAACTATTAATGGCATAACTAACCCTCCAGGCTTTTCAAACTCAACTGAATAGATATATGCAGGAACTTCTTTTCCGTTTACATATTTATCCATAGCGCTAGGTTTAGCATCTTCTTTTTTGTCTGTGATATAAACTAAATCTCCTAAACCTTCTAAATAAGTTTTTGCTCTAGGATTAGTTTTAATAATATTTTTTATTCTTTCACCTTGCTTATCTGTTAAATACAAAGGTTTTACTTCTTTTATTCCTATATCTGTAACATCAGTTGTGTAAAACCAACCTCTAAAAAACCAATCTAAGTCCATACCAGATGCATCTTGCATAGATCTAAAGAAATCCTCAGGAGTTGGGTGTTTAAACATCCAACGTTTAGAATACGTTCTAAATGCATGATCAAATAACTCTGGTCCCATAATTGTTTTTCTTAAAATATATAAACCAGCTGCTGGTTTAGAATAAGCGTTTGGTCCAAATTGTTTAACATAATCTCCTTGAGACATTATTGGAGAAATATTATCTTGATTTCCTCCCATATATCTTGTAATGTCTTTTGCAGGATTAGAAGCAAATAATTCAGCATCATAAACATCTTCGGCTAAAATTTCAACAAAAGAGTTTAAACCTTCATCCATCCAAGTCCATTGTCTTTCATCAGAATTTACTATCATTGGAAAAAAGTTGTGTCCCACTTCATGAATAATTACCCCTATCATTCCTTTTTTAGTTCTGTCAGAATAAGTTCCATCTGCATTAGGACGACCAAAATTGAAACAAATCATTGGATATTCCATTCCTTGTCTTTCAGAATGTACAGAAACTGCTTTAGGATAAGGATAATCGAAAGTTAATTTAGAATATTCAATTAAAGTAGTGGCAATTGCTCTTGTAGAATGCTCTTCCCATAAAGGATTTCCTTCTTTTGGATATAATGAAGTTGCCATTATAGTATTTCCATTAACATTTACAGCCATTGCATCCCAAATGTATTTTCTTGATGTTGCAAAAGCATAATCTCTTACATTTTTAGCTTTAAATTTCCAAGTTTTTGTACCTGTTGCACGACCTTTTTCTGTTTTTTCAGCCTCAGCTTGAGTAACGATCATAACTGGATTATCAAATGATTTTCTAGCTTTTTCAAAACGCTTACGTTGTTCTTTTGTTAGCACTTCTTTTTCATTTTGTAAAGAACCAGTAGCTTCAACAATATGATCTTCTGGTACAGTTAGGTTTACTTCAAAATCTCCAAATTCTAAAGCAAATTCACTACGTCCCCAGAACTGCATATTTTGCCATCCTTCTACATTATTGTAAACAGCTAATCTTGGATAAAACTGTGCAATTGTATAGTTGTTGTTCCCGTCAGGAAAAGTTTCTAAACCAGAACGTCCACCATCTTTATTAATGTCATTAATTTTATAATTCCATTTAATTCTAAAATTAAAGATTTCACCAGGAGCTAAAGCATTTGGCAAATTAATGCGCATCATTGTTTTATTGATTGTATGAGATAATGGAGCACCGTTACTTTCAACTTTTTCAATATTAAAACCAAAACCTTTTCCTTCTTTCATATAAGTACTCTTAAATTTATTAGGAGTTAAAAATGCAGAAGCGCCATTTGATTTTGCTAAAGGAGTTTGAGAATCATCTGCTCTCATGTTTTGATCTAATTGTACCCATAAATATTCTAAATGATCTTTAGAGTTATTATGGTACGTTATTTTTTCATCACCATAAATTTTGTTGGTACTTTCTTCTAAACGAATGTCCATCAAATAATCAACTTTTTGTTGACTGTATTGATGACCAGGGGCACCAGCAGCATTGTGTTGATCATTTGGTGTTGCCATAACATCTTTCATCTGTCTGAATTTGTTCTGGTCTGTGTGTCCTTTTTGTGTCTTCTTTTCTTCTTTTTTTTCTTTTTGTGCAAATGATACACTAGTTACAAAGAATAAAGAAAAAACAAATAAAATAATTTTTCTCATAATTGATTTGAATTTAAATGCGCACTAAATTAATAATATCTGATTGATAATGTTAAAGATTGTTAAAATTTTAACAAATGTTTATCATTAAAAAAAGCAACATGAATTTCATGTTGCTTTTTAAAAGTTAAATAATAAAATTTTTTAGTTTTTAATTTTATTTTTGAATTTATCAAACTTATCAGCTTTTTCTTGCGGCCAACTGTTGTTAGAGGTATCTACATCTGCTGTTTCTAAGTCTGGATCTAATGTAATGCTTTCTATTTCTTTTGTTGAAGAAAAAACTTTAGTAATTTCATCGTCATTAAATCTCCATATTTCTGCTGGATACATTTTTCGTTCTTTTGTACCATCTTTATAACTAAATTCAACAATAATTGGCATTACTAATCCACCTGGTTTATTGTAAGTTATTTCATAATAATATTTAGAATCATTATCCTTTTTTGTTCCAAAACCTAGTCCTTCTGTAGTGTTCTCTTTAAAATTTACAGAACCATCATTATTTTTAGATGCTGTAAACTTTTTAACATTTTTTATACCAATATCGGTAACATCTGTTGTGTAAAACCATCCTCTCCAAAACCAATCTAAGTCCATACCAGAAGCATCTTCCATAGTTCTAAAAAAATCTGCTGGTGTTGGGTGTTTAAACATCCATCTTTGAGAATAAGTTTTAAAAGCATGATCAAATAACTCTTTACCCATTATGGTTTCTCTTAAAATCCATAATGCAGTTGCTGGTTTACCGTAAGCATTATTTCCAAATTGATAAACATGATCTCCTTTAGACATTATAGGTGCTATTAAAGATTGGTCTCCTGCCATATATCTAACTATATTTTTTGGATATCCTCTTGTTATTGGAAAGTCTTTATCATAATCTAATTCTGCTAACATTTCCATATAAGAGTTTAAACCTTCATCCATCCAAGTCCATTGTCTTTCATCAGAATTTACAATCATTGGAAAGTAATTATGACCAACTTCATGAATTGTAACTTTTATCATTCTGTATTTTACTCTATCAGAATAACCACCATCTGGCAAATCTGGTCTACCTGGATTAAAACAAATTTGAGGATATTCCATTCCCATTTGCCCATCAACAGAAATTGCTTTGTGATAAGGGTAATCAAAAGTGTATTTAGAATATGTTTTTAAGGTTTGAGCAACAGCTCTTGTAGAATGATCTCCATATAAAGGATTTGCTTCTTTAGAGTATAAAGAATAAGCCATTACATTTTTACCGTTAATATCTACGGCCATTGCATCCCATATAAATTTTCTTGATGTAGCAAAAGCATAATCTCTTACGTTTTTAGCAATAAATTTCCATGTTTTTGATTTCTTAGAACGACTTTTTTCAATTTTGGTAGCTTCTTCTTGAGTTCTAATAATAACAGGGTTATCATACGTTTTTCTTGCCGTTGCTAGTCTTTTAAGTTCTTTTTTTGATAAAACTTCTTTTTCGTTTTGTAAAACTCCTGTAGCACCTAACATATGATCTGCAGGTACAGTTATATTTACATTAAAATCTCCAAATTCTAAAGCAAACTCACTTCTTCCCCAAAATTGATCATTTTGCCAACCTTCTACATTATCATATACACACATTCTTGGATAAAATTGTGCAATTACATAATTGTTATTTCCGTTTTCTGTAAAATGTTCGTAACCAGATCTACCACCTTGAGTTCTATGATTATTAATGTTATACCACCATTCTATATTAAATTTAAATGTTGCTCCAGAAGCTAATGGTTTAGGTAAATTAATACGCATCATAGTTTGATTAATGGTATGAGATAATTTACTACCATCTGTATTAGTTACACTTGTAATATTAAAACCACCATCAAAAGCTTGTTCCGGAAAGCTTCTGTTAAATCTATTTTTACTTAACTTTTTAGAAATTTTATTTGGCTGAATATCTGGAGTTTTAGAATCTGCAGCTCTCATATTTTGATCTAGTTGAACCCATAAATATTCTAAATTATCAGAAGAATTATTTTTATATGTAATAGTTTCTGACCCTGTAATTTTGGCTTTATCATCATCTAAAACAATATCCATTACATAATCAACTTTTTGTTGAGTATAATCTTTACCAGGTGCTCCAGAAGCTGTTCTTCGGGCATTAGGTGTAGGTAGTTCTTGTTTTAATTGTCTAAATTTATTTTGATTTGTATGGCCTTGTTTTGTTTTGCTTTGTGCAAAAGATGCAGTAGCTATAAAAACCATAGAGAAAACTAGTAGTCCTATTTTTTTCATGTTTAAAATATTTAAAAGATTGTTTGTGTTAATGTTTTAAAGTTGTTATAAATTTTTCTTTAGTTAATAAAAAGCTTTTATTCTTTTTCCCTACTTTAGATTTTACTAAATTTTGTTGTTTAGGAAAATGATTGATTAATATTTTATTGGTAATTTCTATATCATTAACTGATTCTACATTTTCTATTTCTAAATAAAAATATATTAAGTCGTCTTCATATTCTTTACCTAAATATGTGAATTCTCTTGGAACATTATCAATTTTAAAAAAGAGGTTTTCTTTTAAATATTTCTCAAAATAAACGTCATTATTTTCTAGTTCTTTTTTTGTAGAAATCTGTAAGTCGATAAAATATTTTTGATTTAATGCCTCTTCAATATCATCCATAAAAACATTGGTTATTATTTGTACAGATTTTGCTTCACTTTTATATTTTATTTGAGTTAAACTCAAATAATACTTATGAACTGTAAAAGAGATTAAAGGGATGAGTAAAAGTAGTAGATATATTTTTTTTATTTTCATATTGGGATAAAAAACAATTATTGAGCCAAATTACTCTTTTTTTATGATTTTAAGGTAAGATGTGCTTTCAGTTTGTAAAATTTTTATGACATCTAATAGTTTTCCTTTTTTATGTAAATTTTCAATTCCTAAAGGGTTGCAATATTCTAAAAAATGAAAATATTTATCTACAGGAATTTTTAGTTCATCAAAAAAAAAAATGCCACCTAATTCAGATAAAATTTTATACGGAAAAGATTTTTTATAAGCTAAATCTTTACGTAATGCCCATAAACGTGCAGAGTGTTTAAATGGAAGGCTTATTGCTGCACCTGCACCAACAAATTTAGAATTTGGGTCTGTAGAAACAATTTGTGGCCTTACTCTTTTGTCTATGTAATCATCTGCTTCTACAATATTCATGTCTATTTTAGAGAAATCCATTACATTTCTTAATAAAGAGTCTTTTTTATTTGTTGGTACAAATTTTGTGTCAATACTTAAACTTCCTCTTAAATTATGCCTTTTTAATTCAAATTCATCTAAAACATATGTGTTTGATTTTAATGAAATGGTAATTGTTTTTTGTTCAATTATTTTTTTTGAAATAATTATTTGCTTAGAAATATGTTGAACTGAAGAAACGTTTAATGTATCACCTTTTGATACAAAAATTCTAAATAATCCATCATCATTAGAAAAAGTTCCTTGTTTTGTTTTAAGGTTTATGATATTTGCATTCTTAATAATGGAAAGTGAATCTGACACTTTACCAATAATTAATTTTTTTCTCTCTTGACTAAAAGAGCTAAAAAAAATGAATGTTAAAAAGATAAAAAGTATTTTTTTTAGCATAAAATAAATTTCATTCCACACAAATTTCGACTTTTTATTAATACTTACTTTAAAGTATGATTCTAAAATTTTGTTAAATCATTTTTTTTCGTAATGAATAAATTGTAGGATTCAGGTTTTTGAGAAAACCCTTTACTTTCAGCAATTAATACTTTGGTGAGTTTTATATTTTCTTCTTTTTTAAATAAATAAATAATATTTTTACATTTACAATAATTTAAAAAAGTATTAATATTTTCTTTTTTAATTTTTAAATCAGTAATAAAAAAGTCATCTGTAAATTGTTTTCTTATTTTTGATAATAAAGCATCTTCATTTATTAACTTAACCAAATGTTTGTTTCTTTTTTTGTTGCCATTTAAAGAATTTAATAAATTATCTAAACTTACAACTCCGCCAGATCTAAATTTAAAAATAGCCTCATCTTTTTTTATTTTTGTATTGGCGTATGGCAAACTTAATTTTTTTGCATTAACTTTTGGACCTTCATATCTTTTAACCTCATTGTAAGTTTCAAAAATAGTTTTTGGTTTTTGATAAGTAATTTCTTCTAAATGATATGTTTTATCTTCTAGTTCTACTTCAATTATATTTTTAGAAATTATCTTTTTAGTAATTATAATTGTATTTTCTTTATAATTAATATGAGAAAACTGTAAACTATCACCTTTAACAACTGGTATTTCAAACCACCCTGAATCATTTGTTATTGTACCAACTTTTGTATTTAAATTTAAAATATGAATATCACTAATAAAACCTATTTCAGATTTTACTTTACCATTTATTATTTTTCTTTTTTCTTGACTGTAGGAAAGTATAGTAAAAAGTAAGAAGAAAATTAGTTGTTTTTTCATGTTCACAAAGAAAAGTGATGTTGCTCTTAAAACTATATTAACACAATTGTAAATTTATGTTA
The DNA here is from genome assembly GCF_947500975.1 of uncultured Polaribacter sp. Lineage (GTDB taxonomy): Bacteria > Bacteroidota > Bacteroidia > Flavobacteriales > Flavobacteriaceae > Polaribacter. Next base: position 271,111 of record NZ_CANMUE010000001.1, on the reverse strand, counting down.
AACAGTTTTTTTATGATAAGTTTATGAAAACCTATTTGTAAAAAATCAGTTATTTTTGAATTATGAAAAGACTAATTATTGCAAGTACATCTACTATACACGGAAGTGTTTATTTAGAATATTTATTACCAACATTATCTACATTTTTTTCTAGCATGAAAACAATTTTATTTATTCCTTATGCTAGAGCAAGCGGAATATCTTATGATGATTATACTTCAATTGCAAGAAAAGCTTTTGCATCAATTAATATTGATGTAAAAGGAATTCATGAATTTGATAACCCAAAAGAAGCTATACAAAATGCCGAAGCTATTTTTACTGGGGGAGGAAATACTTTTGAACTGGTAAATCAATTATATAAAAATGATATTTTAGATGATTTAAAACGAGCTTTAGAAAACGGAACGCATTATCTTGGCACAAGTGCAGGTAGTAATATTTGCGGAGTTAATATGATGAATACCAATGATATGCCAATTGTGTATCCGCCAAGTTTTAAAACTTTGGGTAGTATTCCTTTTAATATAAATGCTCATTATTTAGATCCTATAATTGGTTCAACTCATAAAGGTGAAACTCGAGAAACCAGAATAAAAGAGTTTCATGTTTTTAATGAAACTCCTGTTTTAGGTTTGCGTGAAGGAAGTTGGTTAGAAGTTGCAGGTGATAAAATTACATTGCAAGGAAACCTATCTGCAAGATTATTTCAGCAAAATAAAATAGCTGTAGAACTAGAAAGTGGGAGAGAAGTAGTTGTTTAGTTTCAAAGTTTATAAATAGTAAAGTTTTCATTTTACTAAAAACTAAAAACTAAAAACTAAAAACAATTAATAAGTAACATAATCTACTATTTCTAAGCCATAACCAATCATACCAACTCTTTTAGTTTGTTGTGTATTTGTAATTAAGTTTAATTTACTAATGTTTAAATCATGTAAAATTTGAGCACCAATTCCAAAATCTCTTTGATCCATTGTTATTGGTGGCGCTTTTAAAATTCCTTTTTCTTGTTGTTCTTTTAAAACAGACAATCTACTTAATAAATTTTTAGATTGATTTTGTTGATTGATAAATAAAATGGCTCCTTTACCATTTTCATTTATCACTTGAAACATTTGATCTAGTTTCTTGTCAGCATTATTTGTTAAAGTTCCTAAAATATCATTATTTACTAATGTAGAGTTTATTCTTGTCAAAATAGCTTCATCTTGCGTCCAAGAACCTTTTGTTAAAGCAATATGTACTTGATTATTTGTTGTTTGTTGATAAGCTCTTAATCTAAAAGTTCCAAAACGAGTATCTAAGTCAAAATCTTCTTTCTTTTCTATTAAAGAATCATGTTCCATTCTGTACGCAACCAAATCTTCAATAGAAACAATTTTTATATCGAATTTTTCAGCAACTTTTAAAAGTTGTGGTAAACGAGCCATTGTACCATCATCATTCATAATTTCTACAATTACACCAGCGGGTTGTAAACCAGCTAAACGTGCAAAATCTATGGCAGCTTCAGTATGTCCAGTTCTTCTTAAAACTCCACCTTCTTTCGCTTTTAAAGGAAAAATATGGCCTGGTCTAGCCAAATCAAAAGGTTTAGTTTCACTATCAATTAAAGCGTTAATTGTTAAAGCTCTATCAGATGCAGAAATACCAGTAGTAACACCCTTACCACGTAAATCTACAGATACTGTAAAAGCAGTTTCCATAGGATCTGTGTTGTTGTTAACCATCATTCCTAATTCTAATTCTTTACAACGGTTTTCTGTTAATGGCGCACAAATTAATCCACGGCCATGGGTTGCCATAAAATTGATCATTTCTGGAGTTACTTTTTCAGCGGCAGCTAAAAAATCGCCTTCATTTTCACGATTTTCATCATCAACAACAATAATTACTTTACCATTTCTGATATCATTTATAGCTTCTTCTATTGTGTTTAATTGTGATTGTTTTTTTGTAGAAATTGATGTCATATCTTACTGCCTTTTTTTGGGCATTAATTTTTTGAATAAATTTGTAACTGGCTGTATAAAAGAATTAAAATTAAAAATTCCTTTATCTTTTGTTGCTCTTCTTGTTAATAAAATAGCCACTGGTGTCATAATAATTGCAGAAATCCAAGAGCCTAAAAATGAGCTTATTGTGCTTTCTTCTGCTAGGTTTTTACCAAAAGTATTAGCAAAGAAATAGAGTACATAAACTGCAATTGCTAAAATCATTGGCAAACCAAAACCTCCTTTTCTTATAATAGAACCTAAAGGAGCTCCAATAAAAAAGAGGATAATACAGGATAAAGAAAAAGCAACTCTATTATAATATTCGGTATCATAAAAGTTTAATATTTTCCTTTTCCATTTTATAGAAGTACTATTATTTTTTAATGTTGTTAATGTTCTACCAGTTTTAGTAGCTGCCGCATTTAAAATGGATATTTTTTCATCCAATTCAAAGTTCTCTAAAATATTTTTATCTAAATTTTTTAATTTTAAAGAATCTGAATATTCATATAAAGTTTTGGCAGAAGTACTAAAAAAAATATTATTAGCTCTTATACTTAGTTTTTCATCATAAGCCGTTTTTAACTTAGGAATTGTGTCTCCAATTTCTTTTAAAGTATACATCATTGGATATCCTTTTGTTTTTGTAGTGTCAATTTCTGAACCTAAACCACCAATATCAATATTAAATTCATATTCTTTAAAAGTAGCATTTGATGCTGCCATTCTTTTTTTCTTGGCTAATGTTCTTGCAGATTTTACATGCTCTTCATAATAATTTCCATTATATAAAATTAAGGTCATGTATCTACTACCTTCTTCCGAAACAATTTTACCACTTTCAGCTGTAATAACCTTTTGATTTCCTTTTCTACTGGTTAAATCGTAAATTAAAACTTTCTTTAAAAGATTGTCATTCTCACCATATTTTTCATCAAATTTAATTTGATAACCAGGCATATCAGCATTAAAACTTCCAGGAATTAGAGCCATTGCTGGTTGTTTTTTCTTTATATTATTTTTTAAATTTACTTGTTCATATACAGCATAAGGATAAATATTATTTAAAAAAAGAAAATTTATTCCGCTTAGTAGAATTGCTAAAATTCCAATTGGTCTTATTAACCTTTGTAATGATACTCCTGCAGATTTTGCAGCGGCAAACTCGTAGTTTTCGCCTAAATTTCCTAAAGCCATTATTGATGATAATAACACTCCTATTGGAAGTGCTTGAGGAATGATCATCAAAGTAGTGTAAAATAAAAATTTTAAAATAAAAATAAGGCTAATACCTTTACCAGCTATATTTTCAAAAGCTTGCCATAAACCCTGCATAACCAAAACAAATAGTACTATTAGAAAAGTAGCTATAAAGGGTTTTAAGAAACTTTTTAAGATGTATTTATCTAAAATTTTCATATTGAAAACAAAAATAGCATCTTAATTATAAAGATGCTATTAATTTCATGTTAATTGAATATTTTTAATCTATTGAGTAATTTTGGCTTAAGTATTTTTGCTTATCAAATTTAAAAAAGTTTTCCGATAAAACTTCATTACTCTTAAAAGTTGTTATGGTAAAAGTAGTTTTTGAACCATTTGAACCAGTTTGAATCAACTTGTAAATATGTTTTGTTTTTGCATCAATCGCTAATTCAACTTTAACAATATCGGTTTCACTATTAATGGGATTTAATGTTATAAATTGAATTTTTCTACCATTTAAGTTCTTCAATTTTCCCATTTCAAAATTATATCCTTCTTTATAAAAAGTTAATAATTTTGAAGGATAAATAAAACCATCATCGCCTTCTAAATCTCCATCTGTTATAGAAATTTCTTTTTCATCGTTATTAATAACATATAGTTTATTGCCATCGTAAATAAATTTATTTCCTAAATAGTTTAAACTATATTTTTCTCCTTGCAAATTTATTTCCCCTCTAATAGGTGGCTCATCGCCTTCTTTTATGCCAGCTTCAATATTACTTAATGTTTGGCTAAAACCAATATACATATTTTTATAAGCTCCCATTTTACTTGAAACTTCATCTAATAAAGATTTTGCTTTTTCTGAACTTTGAGAAAAAGTAATTGTTGATATAAATAAACCTAAAAATAAGATTGTTAATTTTTTCATTTTATTATTTCTTTTCGTTTTCTAATAATTGTTCTAAAGCAACTAAATCTGTAACTAATACTTGTCTTGCTTTGCTACCTTCAAATCCGCCAACTATACCTGCAGCTTCTAGTTGATCTATTAATCTACCGGCTCTATTATAACCTAATTTTAATTTTCTTTGTAATAAAGATGCAGAACCTTGTTGTGCTACTACAATAATTTCTGCAGCATCTTTAAATAATTTGTCTCTATCTGATATATCAATATCAATACTTGTGCCACTTTCATCATCTACATATTCTGGTAGTAAATGTGCATCTGTATATGCTTTTTGAGATCCAATAAAATCAGTAATTTTTTCTACTTCTGGTGTATCCACAAACGCACATTGAATTCTGTTTATTTCATTTCCATTTGTGTATAATAAATCTCCACGTCCAATTAATTGATCTGCTCCACCAGCATCTAAAATTGTTCTCGAATCAATTTTAGATGTTACTCTAAATGCAATTCTTGCAGGAAAATTAGCCTTAATAATACCTGTAATTACATTTACAGAAGGTCTTTGTGTTGCTACAATTAAATGAATACCTATTGCTCTTGCAAGTTGTGCTAAACGTGCTATAGGTGTTTCCACTTCTTTACCTGCAGTCATAATTAAATCGGCAAATTCATCAATAACCAAAACAATATAAGGTAAAAATTGATGCCCATCATTAGGGTTTAATTTACGTTGTTTAAACTTTGTATTATATTCTTTTATGTTTCTAACCATAGCATTTTTCAACAAATCATATCTGTTGTCCATTTCTATACATAAAGAATTTAAAGTATGAACTACTTTTGTAGTATCTGTAATTATAGCATCTTCAGCATCTGGTAATTTTGCTAAATAATGACGTTCAATTTTATTAAATAAAGTTAATTCTACTTTTTTAGGATCTACCAAAACAAACTTAACTTCTGCTGGATGTTTTTTATATAAAAGTGATGTTAAAACTGCATTTAATCCAACAGATTTTCCTTGTCCGGTTGCACCTGCCATTAATAAGTGGGGCATTTTTGCTAAATCAACTACAAAAGTTTCATTAGAAATTGTTTTACCTAAAGCAATTGGCAATTCCATTTGAGATTCTTGAAATTTCTTTGATGAAATTGCAGAATGCATAGAAACAATAGTAGATTTTTTATTAGGTACCTCTATACCAATAGTACCTTTACCAGGTATTGGTGCAATAATTCTAATTCCTAGAGCTGATAAAGAAAGAGCAATATCATCTTCTAAATTTTTAATTTTAGAAATTCTAATTCCAGCTTCTGGCACAATTTCATATAAAGTAATTGTTGGTCCAACAGTTGCTTTTATTTCAGCAATACCAATTTTATAATTTTTAAGCGTTTCTACAATTCTGTCTTTATTTTGTTCTAATTCATTAGGATCAACAGAAATACTTTCATTGTATTGTTTTAATAAATTAAAAGTAGGAAACTTAAAGTTTGATAATTCTAGAGTAGGGTCAAACTCACCAAAATCTTTTAAAATTTTATCGGATAAATTTTCTGTTGCATGTTCTTCTTCTTCAACTTTTTCAACATCAATTTCAACAATATCTTCAACTTTAGTAACTTGTTCAACTTTTAATTCAGGTTCAAGTGTTTGCTCAACTTTTAAAGAAATTTCATCTTTTTTGTTAACATCAGAATGTTTTGATATAGTAGGTTGTAAATTTTCTAAAGATAATTCAAATTCAGATTTTTCTTTTTGATCTAAAGTTATCGATTTAGGTTTTTCATCAACGTCTTTATTTTCAGCACTTGCAACTGCTTTTTCAGTAACAGAAAGTTCTTCACCTTCTAAGAGTTGTTCTCTTCTTTTTATTCTTTTTTGTTTTATTTTTTCTATAAAAGTATCAAAAGTAACTTTATAACGTATAACTAAATAGGTTATAAGTAAAAATATGAGAAGAATTACTAAACCAGTTTTTCCTATAAATGCTTGTAAAAAATCATTTACTTCAAAACCTATTATCCCTGATAATAATGCATATTTTTTGTGAAGAAAACCAAATGAAATTGATATCCATAAAATGGCAAGTAAATTCCAGTTCCACGAAACTATAATTTTAGATAGTTTTTTTTGAAGTAGAATATAAGTTCCAGTTAAAAGTATTTGAAACGAAATTAAAAAAGCGCCAATTCCAAAGCCTTTATAGATAAAAAAATTACTTAAACTTGCGCCAATTTTACCTAATAAATTTTCACTTTTTACAGTTTTAACAGTTAATTTGGTAAGTATACTTTGGTCTTCTTGCCAACTAAAGAAAAAGGAAAGAAAAGCAATACATAAAAAAACAGAAAACAATATTAAAAAAGTTCCTAATATTGTTTTTGCTTGTCTAGTTTTAAAAAAACTAAAAACATTAGTTTTGTTTTCGCTTTTATCTGAGGTTTTATTGGTGCTTATTATCTTTTTTGCCATTAAAATTTTGAATACTTTTTAAAAAAGTAAATATACATATTTGCTTAAAATAACACTGCAATCTTAGGAACATAAATAATACTAGCAATTATTAAAGATGTAAATGCAGCAAAACTGGGTATTCCTGCTGCTATATCTTTAATTAAACCTATTTTTTCATGATAATCTGGATGAATAAAATCTGCAATTTCTTCAATAGCAGTATTTGCAGCTTCAGCTACTAAAACTAAACCAATTACCAATGTTTGTAATGCCCATTCAGAGTTAGAAATGTTAAAATAGAATCCTAAAATTGTAGCAATTAATCCAAAAAACATTTGTGCTTTAATACTGTCTTCAGTAGTCATTAAAATCCACATTCCTTTAAGAGCAAATTTTATACTTTTAAATCTACCTCTTAAATAACCATCATTTGGATTTTTCATTTTATATAGCTTTTAAAGCAGCCTCATAATTTGGTTCATCAACAATTTCAGAAACTTGTTCAGTATATGCAACTTTGCCATCTTCATTTATAACAACAATTGCTCTAGAGTGTAGGTGCGCTAATGGCCCATCAGTAATTTCTAATTGATATTCTTTTCCAAAACTACCCGTTGTAAAGTCAGATAACATTACCACATTTTCAATGCCTTCTGCACCGCAAAAACGTGCTTGAGCAAAAGGTAAATCTTTTGATATACATAATACAACTGTATTTTCTAATGAAGAAGCTTTTTTGTTAAATTCTCTAACAGAAGTTGCGCAAGTTCCAGTATCTACACTAGGAAAAATATTTAAAATCACTTTTTTACCAGTAAAATCTGATAATTTTTTTTGCGATAAATCTACTGCTGTTAAGGTAAAATTAGGAGCTGTTTCTCCATTTTGTGGTAAAGAACCAATTGTATTTATTGCATTTCCTTTTAGGGTGATATTTGCCATTTTCTTTAAATTTATTTTAAATTCAAAAATAACTAAAAAAAGAAAACTAAATACTAAAATAAAGAGTTTTATTAAGTTTAAAATAAACTTTGTTTTGTGTAAATAAAGTATTTTTAAAGTTAAAGGAAATCTGCTTTTTACTATTCTTAATTTGTACTTTTGTCGCTTTAAATTAGATAAGTGAATCTTACTCAATATACATCAGAATTTAAATATAATTGGCAATTAGCAGCACCCGTAATGTTAGGTATGCTTGGGCATACTTTTGTTAGTTTTATTGATAATATTATGGTTGGACAATTAGGAACTGCAGAGTTGGCAGCAGTTTCTTTAGGGAATAGTTTTATGTTTATTGCGATGTCTATTGGTATTGGTTTTTCTACTGCAATAACACCTTTAATTGCTGAAGCAGATTCGTCAGATAATTTAAAACAAGCAAGATCTACGTATAAAAACGGTTTGTTTTTATGTTCAACTTTGGGTATTTTATTATTTTTAATGGTTTTTGCTGCTAAACCTTTAATGTATTTAATGAAACAGCCTGAAGAAGTTGTAGAATTAGCAATTCCTTATTTAGATTTGGTTGCTTTTTCTTTAATTCCATTAGTAATTTTTCAGGCAATTAAACAGTTTAGTGATGGTATGTCTATGACAAAATATCCAATGTATGCAACTTTAATAGCAAATATTGTAAATGTTATTTTAAACTATATTTTAATTTTTGGAAAATTTGGTTTTCCAGAAATGGGTATAGTTGGAGCCGCTTATGGTACCTTAATTTCTAGAATAATTATGGTCATTTATTTATGGTTATTGTTAAAAAATAAAGAGCGATCTAAAAGAATTGTAACTAGCATTAAATTTTTTGATTTAGATGTTTTAATGATAAAAAAGATCATTAATTTAGGGTCTTTAAGTTCGATGCAAATGTTTTTTGAAGTGGCTATTTTTACGGCAGCAATTTGGTTAAGTGGTTTGTTGGGTAAAAATCCTCAAGCAGCAAATCAAATAGCTTTAAACCTATCTTCTATGACATTTATGGTTGCAATGGGATTAAGCGTGGCGTCTATGATAAGGGTTGGAAATCAAAAAGGATTACAAAGCTTTAAAGAATTAAGGAGAATAGCATTTTCAATATTTTTATTTGGATTAATTTTAGCCACAATATTTGCAGCTTTATTTTTTATTTTTCATAAAATACTACCCAATATTTATGTTGACTTAAATGATACTGAAAATTATACAGATAATATTGAGGTAGTTTCTATTGCTTCAAATTTATTATTAGCAGCTGCGTTTTTCCAAATTTCTGATAGTATTCAGGTAATGGTATTAGGGGCTTTACGTGGCTTACAAGACGTTAAAATTCCTACTGTATTAACATTTATTTCTTATTGGGTTGTAGGTTTTCCTGTATCTTATTTTTTAGGAAAAGAAGATATGTATGGTAGTTTTGGAATTTGGTTAGGTTTACTTGCCGGTTTAACAACAGCATCAGTTTTATTATTTATCAGGTTTAATTCATTAACTTTAAAACTGATTAGAGAAAAACAATAATAATTATAAAAAAATAAAATAGGTAGAAGCCTATTGTAAAAAATAACAAAATGAATTTACCTAAGTTTTTATTAGCAGATAACAGTAATTTTCCTAAAGATGTTTTTGTATTGCACACAGAATTTCCTCGTTTTATGATTAATTTAAAAGATGATGAAATTGAATGGTTTGAAGATTTAACAGGAGAAAGTGAAGAAGATATTGCTACGGAATTGGCTGATTTAATGGATAAAGCAGGTGAGTTTTATGATGAAGAAATGAAACAATATGAGTAAGTAAAATAAGATGTTTTTTTATGTAAGAAAATGATTATAAAATATGATTTAATAGTTTAAAATTCGTGTTTTTAAGTAAATTTTACACATAAAAAACTTCCATATTTCTTAAACAAAAAAACCTCACGTTTAGTGAGGTTTTTTTGTAGTATTTACAGAAATTAATTTTTTACTGCTGGTTCTTTAATGTTTAATTTAGTCATTACTAGTTTTGTAATGTCATACTTTTCATCAATATAAGCAAAATCGTTTCCGGTAGTTGTAAGTATTTGTGTATATCCATTTTCTTTTACAACAGAACTAATAGCATCATTAAGCATTTTATATAATGGTCTCATTAATTCATTTTGTTTTAATTGCATTAACTTGTTACCATTTTCTTGATATTGTTGTATATCTTTTTCCATGGCTGTTAACTCTTGAATGGTTGTTTTTTTAAGTAAAGGTCCCATTTCTTTTTCTTTCTTTTTAAAGTCATCAACTTTTGCTTGAAATTCACTCATTTTAATTGAAAAAGAAGAGTCTAATTTTGCGCCATATTTTTGAGTTCTTTCAATAACAGTTTTTGCCTCAGGCATTAAATTAATAATATAATCGTTATTAATAGTACCAACCTTAGTTTGTGCAATTGAAATAGTGCTGATAAAAGTAATAAAAAGAATTGTAATTTTTGATTTCATGTTTTTGTTTTAGTTTTACAAAGATAAAAAAGCGATTGATTTACAAAAATTAACATTTGTTAATTTACGTTAATTTTATCAGAAATTTGTATTATAATTTGATTAATATCTGTTTGATAATCAAACCAAAGAGTCTCTGTATCTTTTTTAAACCAAGTAAGTTGTCTTTTTGCAAAACGTCTAGTGTTTTTTTTGATTTCAGAAATTGCAAATTCTTTTGTAAAAGTGTTCTCAAAGAAAGAAAACAACTCTCTATAACCAACAGTTTGTAGGGCATTTAATTTTTTATGTGAATGTAGCTTTTTGGCCTCTTCTAATAAACCATTTTTAATCATTAAATCTACACGTTTATTAATTCTATTGTAAATAATTTCTCTATCAGCATTTAATCCAATTTTTATAGATTTAAAATTTCTAGGAGTTTTTGGTTTATTTTTAAAAGTAGAGTAGGGAATGCCCGTTCCAATACAAATTTCTAAGGCTCTAGTTACTCTTTTGTGGTTGTCTATTGCAATTGTTTTGTAGGTTTCTATGTCTAATTCTTTTAATTTTTCTTGAAGATACTCTAATCCTTTTTCTTCTAATTCTTTAATTAATTGTTCTCTAATTTTAACATCAACTTCTGGAAAATAATCTAAACCTTTTAAAACTGCATCTACATACAAACCAGAACCTCCAACCATAATTTGTATAGCGTTTTTTTTAAATAATTTATCTAATTTAGCTAATGCATCTCTTTCAAATTGTCCAACGTTATAATCTTCATGAATACTTCTATTTTGAATAAAATGATGTTGAGCAGCTGCTAATTCATCTGCATCTGGCACAGCAGTTCCAATAGCCATTTCTTTATAAAACTGTCTTGAATCACAAGAAATAATATCAGCTTTAAAATGATTAGCAAGTTTAATACTTAATGCCGTTTTACCAATTGCTGTAGGACCAACAATGGTTATTAAAATATTCTGATTTTCTTTTATCATGGATTTAAAGTAGCACCACAATTATAACAGAATTCTGCTTTTTCTTTGTGATTTTCTTTTAAACAATTTGGACAAGACTGTGTATTTGTATCTGTTTTAGAATTGGTATTTGCAATTTCTGAACTTACAATACCAGTTGGAATTGCAATTATACCATAACCTAAAATCATAATAATACTAGCAATTAATTGCCCTAATGGAGTTTGCGGAATAATGTCTCCAAAACCAACAGTAGTTAACGTAACGATTGCCCAATAAATACTTTTTGGAATATTTGTAAAACCATTTTCTTCACCTTCTACCATGTACATTATGGTCCCTAAAATGATACAAACAATAATTACAAAAAATAAAAATACTGCAATTTTAGCTCTACTTGCTTTTAAGGCTAATATTAATTTATTGGAAGCGCCAATATATCTTACTAATTTTAAAATTCTGAAAACCCTTAGTAATCTTAGTGCTCTTAAAGCAGCAAAATGATGTGAGCCAACAAAAACAAATGATAGGTATTTTGGTATTGTTGAAAGTAGATCTATAACACCATAAAAACTTAAAATATATTTTAAAGGTTTTTTTATAGATATTATTCTTAAAATATATTCTATAGAAAAAAGTATTGTTATTATCCATTCAGAAATGTTTAAAAAAGTATGATATTTATTATCAAAACTCTCAATACTTTCTAACATCACTAAAATAATACTTGCTATAATAGCAATTAAAAGGATTACATCAAAAAGTTTACCTTCTTTAGTATCTGCCTCATAAATAATTTCATGAAGCCGTTGTTTCCAAGAATGTTTTTTAGGTGAATTTTCCACGTTAAAATTAAATTTCTAATACAATACTACAAATATTTACCGAGTTTATAATTTTTTTTCTACTGTTTTTCTCTTTATTTATAGGGATATATGAAAAAAAATAAAGTTTTTTATTTTTTCTAAAATCATATTTTTTACTTAGTGTAATAAATGTTTATTTATCGGGTGCATATTAATTAGAAAAAAGATATCATTAAAAAATAAATTTTATGAACAATTTTATTTTAACAACATTAAAGTTAGCATTATTTAAAATAACAAGAGGTTAAAATTCGTTTTTCAATATTCCATTCACACATTCATCCAAAGTATTTTTGTAACAATGATTTTCTATAGTCAAACTTATTATGTTTTTTTTTGAGTTTTTGTTGTTTAAGTACGATATCAAGTTAGGTCTTTAATACTGTTTTTGTATTTGTAAACTCTTAGCGTAAATGTTTTTTTAAAGTTTAGCTACATCTTTTTTAGGTAACGATTTACGTTTTTTTTTTACTATTTTAGTTTCTTCTTTGATTCTAGTACATATAGGGCCTCTCTGGTTGTATTTTTTAATCCACTGCTTAATAGTAGTTGGGTTAATTTCGAAGAGTTTTTTAAGTGGTGATTTGTTTAGCTTTTCTCATCTAAGTTCTTCTAAAGTTTTGAGTTTAAAAGGTTCTGAATATTCTTTAATTACGTTGTTTTTTTGTGTATTATGTTTATAATTAAGTAATGTTTTTTTTGGATGAATCATATAAATAAAATGTTGTTATTTTTTTAATATGAAAAAGTGCAATTTTAAATTTTTATAACCAAATTAACTATTAAGGATATTATTGTTTAATTAATTTATTAAAATTTTAATGTATTGTTTCATTATGTCATAAAATATTTATAATTATGCAACTAATATTAATTAAAACTTAAACTAATCATGAAAAAAAATTATTTACTATTACTAACTTTCCTCGTAAGTATTTTGGGTTTTTCCCAAACCAGCCCCGAAAAGAATTACAAAACAAATGAAATTATTGTTTTACTAAAACCTGAAGCGTTTGCTAATAAAACAATAAATTTAAGTTCAAAACGATCAGCAAAAGAATTAATTGGACTTGAACAGTTTGATAAAGTCAGTCAAAAAGTCAAAGCTACTGAAGTTAATTACACTTTAAAACAAAGTTTTAAATACCCTAAAAAAGCTAAAAAACTTGGGCTTGATAGATTTGTAACAATTAAAATATCAGAGAATTCTGATATTGAATCTATTATGAAAGAATATCAAAGCCTTGATAATGTTGAGCTAGTAGAACCTAACTACATTACCAAAGCTGAAATAGCTCCAAACGATCCTTTATATTATAGACAATGGGCTGCAAATAACACTGGAAACGCAAGATTAATAGATGAAGGTACTACTGTAGGTACTCCAGGTGCTGATTTAAACTTAGAGGAAGCTTGGGACATTCATACAGGAAAAACCAACAATCCTGTAATTATAGCTATTTTAGATACTGGAGTAGAAGGAACACATCCTGAATTCAGTGATAGAATGGTTGAAGGCTACAATTATATAGAAGGTAACACCGATACTACTGATTTTCATGGGCACGGAACACAATGTGCTGGAATCGCTGCTGCTGATGGTAATAATGGTATTGGTATAGCTGGTGTAAATTGGGGGGCTAAAATTATGCCCATTAAAGTACTAGGTGATGACGGTAAAGGAAAGACTGGTTCTACTGCTAATGGTATAATGTTTGCTGTAGATAATGGTGCTGATGTTATTTCTATGAGTTTAAGTTCATCTATACAATCAACTCTAACAAAAAATGCAATCGAATATGCTTATGAAGCTAATGTACCAGCTTTTGCAGCAAGAGGTAATCAAAATAGTACGGAAGCTAGATATCCAGCCTCAAATCCTAGAACAATCGCTGTTGGAGCTCTTAGCCCTTGTAATACTAGAAAATCACCAACCTCTTGTGATGGCGAAGAATGGTGGGGGTCTAATTATGGTGGAGGGCCAGATGCTATGGATTTTCTAGCACCTGGAGTCAAAATCTACACAACCTACCTACAAAAAGATAATGATTTAGCTCAATATAAATTTAATTATAATGGTACATCAGCTGCAACTCCTTATGCAGCAGGTATAGCATCATTAATGAAATCAATGGATCCCTCTCTTTCGATTGATGAAATTAGAACTATTATGAGAAATACTGCTGTAGATATAGGAAGCAGTGGTTATGATGATGAAACTGGTTTTGGAAGATTAGATGCAGCAGCAGCCTTAAGAGCTGTTGGAGGCACTACAGAACCTACACCTACAGCATGTGGCACTACAATAAGCAGCTATCCTTACAACCAAGGTTTTGAATCTGGTACTGGCTGGACCCAAGTATCTACAGACGATGGAGATTGGTCTAGAACTTCTGGAAGTACACCATCGGCAAGTACAGGGCCAACAGAAGCTGCTGAAGGATCATATTACCACTTTTTAGAAGCTTCTACTAATGATAGCACTGGAGAAATAGGGAGTAATGCTACCGCAATATTAGAAAGCCCTTGCTTTAACCTTTCTAATAAATCTTCAGCAACTTTTTCGTTTAAAAACCACATGTATGGAGATAACATAGGAACACTAGTTGTTCAAGTTTCAAGTAATGAAGGTCAAAGTTGGTCTCAATTATGGAGCAACACAGGAGATCAAGGTAACCAATGGAATACTATAAATGTAAATTTAAACGACTACATAGGAAACACCGTTAAAATAAGAATTGTAGGTACCACAGGAAGTGGATGGAGGAGTGATATTGCTATTGATGATTTATCTGTAACTACAGGTACCAATACTCCTGTAGGGTGTAGCAATGTTGTTATAGCTTCTGATGATTTTGAGTCTGGTTGGGGTATTTGGAACGATGGCGGATCTGATGCAAGAAGAAATGTGAAAGATGCACCATATTCAAATGGATCTTATTCAATTAGGTTGAGAGATAATACTGAAACCTCTGTAATGACTACAGATAATTTAAATCTTTCTTCATTTGAAGAGATCAATGTTAGTTTCTCTTATTATACAAGAAGTATGGATAATGCCAATGAAGATTTTTGGTTACAAATCTCTGATGATGGTGGTGCTACTTTTACTACGCTTGAAGAGTGGAATCTTACAGATGAATTTGTAAACAATACGTTCTATTCATTTTCTGTTGAAATAACTGGAGATTTTTCAGCAACCACCAAATTTAGATTTAGATGTGACGCTTCTGGAAACTCTGATTGGGTATATATTGATGATGTTGAAATAAGTGGTTGTACTACAGGAACGAACTCTGCCAGTCAAGACGCTACAATAGATGATGTAACTACAACTAGCACAATAACTGCTACAGCAAGTGAAATTACAGAACCTAATTTAGCCGATATAAAAATTTACCCAAATCCTGTGGTGAATATATTGAGGTTAACTAATATTACCTCAAAAACCAACTTAATATTATTAAATGTAAATGGTCAAGTTGTATACAGTGGTACAGGAGTTGATAAAATAGATGTGTCTAATTTAAAATCAGGTATATATATACTTAAAGTTTCAAATGAATTTGAAAGTAAAGCACATAAAATACTAAAAAATTAATCTAAAAAATCAAAAGATTTATTATTAAAAAAGAGGCTATCTGTACAGGTAGCCTCTTTTGATTTAAAAATATACTAGTAGTGTAAATTATTACACTTAAAAATTAATAGAACAACTAAATAATTGATTGGAATTTTAACATTTAACAAACAACAACACATTAACTCTAAAGCCAATCTACAAGAATATGTTTTCTAAAGAAGTGATAAAAAACACAAACTAACAAAAGGAAAAATTACTCTCTTAGTTACTAATAAGATTCTAATAAAAATAACACAAAATACAATTATTATTAAAGGTGTTTTATTTGGAATGCTTTCCGTAGTTTTTTCAAATATTTAATTATATTCTTCATTAAACTTACCAATCAATAGTATTCATATGATAACCATCTAACCCAAATTTATCTATATAATTACTATTTTAATTCTATATAAGATCGAAAAAAAACTGCAGATCATTTTAATTTTTACTATCAAAACTATTTACTAAAACAAAAACATTAGCTTACTATAAATAAAAAAAACATGATTCTCGTCTAATACAACCTATATTAAAGAAACTATTAAAAAAAGATATTATATTTTTTATATTAAATTAACTCTTTGAATTATTATTACTAATAATTTTAGTAAAAATTCTAATGTATTGTTTTATTTTATCATAAAATATTTATAATTATGCAACTAATATTAATTAAAACTTAAACTAATCATGAAAAAAAATTATTTACTATTACTAACTTTCCTCGTAAGTATTTTGGGTTTTTCCCAAACCAGCCCCGAAAAGAATTACAAAACAAATGAAATTATTGTTTTACTAAAACCTGAAGCGATTGCTAGTAAAACAATAAATTTAAGTTCAAAACGATCAGCAAAAGAATTAATTGGACTTGAACAGTTTGATAAAGTCAGTCAGAAAGTCAAAGCTTCTGAAGTAAAACACACTTTTAAACAAAATTTTAAATACCCTAAAAAAGCCAAAGCAAACAATTTAGATAGATATATTACAGTTAACATTCCAGAAAACTCTAATATTGAATCTATCATGAAAGAATATCAAAGTCTTGACAATGTTGAATTGGTAGAGTTTAGCTATATTGCTGAACTAGATATAGCTCCAAACGACCCTTTATACGATAAACAATGGGGTGCAAACAATATCGGAAATACAATAATAAAATCTGATGGTAGCCGAGTTGGTATAGCAGGTTCTGACATGAATTTAGAGGCAGCTTGGGACATACACACAGGTGAAAATAACTCAATAACTGTAGCTGTTATAGATACAGGAGTAGACGCAACACACCCTGAATTCAGAGGCAGAATGGTTCCTGGTTATGACTTTGCTTATAACGACGACGACCCTTCTGATGTGAATGGACACGGAACAGCTTGCGCTGGATTGATTGCTGCTCAAGGAAATAATGGCATTGGTATTGCTGGTGTAAATTGGGGCGCTAAGATTATGCCTATAAAAGTATTTTATGATGATCTAAGTGGCGCAGGTAATAT
This sequence comes from uncultured Polaribacter sp., assembly GCF_947500975.1. Classification (GTDB taxonomy): domain Bacteria; phylum Bacteroidota; class Bacteroidia; order Flavobacteriales; family Flavobacteriaceae; genus Polaribacter. The sequence goes on along the minus strand of NZ_CANMUE010000001.1, from coordinate 254,131 downwards.
TCCTGGAGCTATCTCTTGGGCCGTAAACAATGGTGCTGATGTTATTTCTATGAGCTTAGGAACTGGTAATTCTACTCATTTACAGGATGCAGTTAAATACGCTTATGATTCTGATGTATTAATATTTGCATCAAGAGGTAATAACAATAACACAACGCTTCGTTACCCAGCATCCTACTCTACAGTAATCGCCGTTGGAGCTCTTAGCCCTTGTAATACTAGAACATCACCAACTTCTTGCGAAGGTGACACTAATTGGGGGTCCAGTTATGGTGGAGGACAAGATAGTATGGATTTTCTTGCTCCAGGAATCAGAATTGCTACCACAGATATTGTAGGTTCTAATGGCTATAGTTTAGACGAATATTTTCTTGGGTATGGAGGTACATCAGCCGCATGCCCTAATGCAGCGGGTATAGGTTCACTAATTAAATCACTAAATCCTTCTCTTTCTGTTGATCAAATTAGAACTATCATGAGAAATACTGCTGTAGATATAGGAAGTAGTGGTTATGATGATGAAACTGGTTTTGGAAGGTTAGATGCAGCAGCAGCTTTAAGAGCTGCTGGAGGCACTACAGAACCTACACCTACACCTACACCTACAGGTTGTAGCACTACAATAAGCAGCTATCCTTACAACCAAGGTTTTGAATCTGGTACTGGCTGGACCCAAGTATCTACAGATGATGGAGATTGGTCTAGAACTTCTGGAAGTACACCATCTGCAAATACTGGACCAACATCTGCTGACGAAGGATCATATTACCACTTCTTAGAAGCTTCTACTAATGGTAGTACTGGAGAAATAGGGAGTAATGCTACCGCAATATTAGAAAGCCCTTGCTTTAACTTTTCTAATAAATCTTCAGCAACTTTTTCGTTTAAAAACCACATGTATGGAGATAACATAGGAACACTAGTTGTTCAAGTTTCAAGTAATGAAGGTCAAAGTTGGTCTCAATTATGGAGCAACACAGGAGATCAAGGTAACCAATGGAATACTATAAATGTAAATTTAAACGACTACATAGGAAACACCGTTAAAATAAGAATTGTAGGTACCACAGGAAGTGGATGGAGGAGTGATATTGCTATTGATGATTTATCTGTAACTACAGGTACCAATACTCCTGTAGGGTGTAGCAATGTTGTTATAGCTTCTGATGATTTTGAGTCTGGTTGGGGTATTTGGAACGATGGCGGATCTGATGCAAGAAGAAATGTGAAACATGCACCATATTCAAATGGATCTTATTCAATTAGGTTGAGAGATAATACTGAAACCTCTGTAATGACTACAGATAATTTAAATCTTTCTTCATTTGAAGAGATCAATATAAGTTTTTCTTATTATACAAGAAGTATGGATAATGCCAATGAAGATTTTTGGTTACAAATCTCTGATGATGGTGGTGCCACTTTTACTACGCTTGAAGAGTGGAATCTTACAGATGAATTTGTAAACAATACGTTCTATTCTGATTCTGTTGAAATAACTGGAGATTTTTCAGCAACCACCAAATTTAGATTTAGATGTGACGCTTCTGGAAACTCTGATTGGGTATATATTGATGATGTTGAAATAAGTGGTTGTACTACAGGAACGAACTCTGCCAGTCAAGACGCTACAATAGATGATGTAACTACAACTAGCACAATAACTGCTAGTGCAAGTGAAATTACAGAACCTAATTTAGCCGATATAAAAATTTACCCAAATCCTGTGGTGAATATATTGAGGTTAACTAATATTACCTCAAAAACCAACTTAATATTATTAAATGTAAATGGTCAAGTTGTATACAGTGGTACAGGAGTTGATAAAATAGACGTGTCTAATTTAAAATCAGGTATATATATACTTAAAGTTTCAAATGAATTTGAAAGTAAAGCACATAAAATACTAAAAAATTAATCTAAAAAATCAAAAGATTTATTATTAAAAAAGAGGCTATCTGTAAAGGGTAGCCTCTTTTTGGTTAAAAAGTATTGCTGTAAGTTTGGTTGTTAAGGTGTATTAGTATTATAATTTAGGTTTTAAAGTGTGTAAAAACAAGTTTTTACATTATAGTTGTTAGTACTTCAGTCATATAGTTTTAATTTATTTTACGCTTTTAATTGATATAATGTGTTTTTTTAATAAAGGCTAAAATGTGGTTGAAGGTTATTATAAATATTGACAGTTTTTTTGACTATCTTCTTTGCTAATTTAGTTAGTGTTTTAATTGTTTGTTTTAAACCATAGTCTTGTAAACTTTTTTCTTTTTTAACTCTATCTCTTTTACTAATGTTTTGGGTAATGACTTTTTTTAAGATATCACTCCTGTAATGAGTTTCATATCAGCGATAATAACCTGTTAAAAGTCTTTTTAGAACTCAAGTTCTTCAATCTTTTTTTTAACTTTTTTATTTCATCGTTTTTACTCATTTCAGTATTTTTTTGAAACTTGATTATTGGAAATCTGACCGCTGAATATTTGGTCAACGACGAATAATTTAAGCTCTAAAGTTACTTTTTCATAGGTTTTTTTTCGCCAGGGCTCTTTTTGTGTTTTCATAAGTGACTATAATTAATTGTTTAATTTTTAGTCAACCTTTTTCAGGAAAATACAAACAAGTAAAGAGGTGTAACTTTGGTGCGTATTAATTATTTATGTAATGCTTTGCCTTACAGCTATTTAGAAATAATAAAGATTAAAAAAATAAGTATTTGTAATTTATGTTCTTTTAACAGAAAATAAAATGAAAAAATATTTAAGTTTGCAAAAATTGTAAAAAGATGAAACATAAAATCATATTGCTTTTTATTTTTACTTTCGGTATCAATACTTTTGGGCAAGATTTAAAAGGACGAGTTTTAGATCAATTTAATGAACCTTTGGTTAATGTTTACATAGTAAGTATAAGTAAAGATTCTAATACTCATACAAATGAAAATGGGCATTTTACACTACAAAAAATAGCAGTAAACAATATAATTGAAGTTAGTATTTTAGGGTTTGAAAAAAAGACCATAAAATTAACAAAAGAGCATTTAGATAATGGTATAATAATTACTCTTGAAACCAAAGTATTTCAATTAGAAGAACTGGTTTTACATAAAGAAATAAATGTATTGCAAACGATTGCAAGAGTAGATTTACAATTAAACCCTGTAAATAACTCTCAAGAAATTTTAAGAAAAGTACCAGGTTTATTTATTGGGCAACATGCAGGAGGAGGAAAGGCTGAGCAAATTTTTTTAAGAGGTTTTGATATAGATCATGGAACAGATATTACACTTTCTGTAGATGGTATGCCAATAAACATGGTTTCTCATGCACATGGTCAAGGATATTCAGATTTACATTTTGTAATACCGGAAACTATCAATAAAATTGATTTTGGTAAAGGACCTTTTTATGTAAATCAAGGTGATTTTAATACTGCAGGTTATGTAAATTATTCAACAAAAACTAATATCAATAAAAATTTGATTTCAGTTGGTTATGGAGATTTTAATTCTTTAAGAGCGGTTGGTATATTTAACCTTTTAGATAATAGTAAACTTGACGATGCATATGTTGCTGTTGAATATATAGAAACTGATGGCGCTTTTGAGTCTCCTCAAAATTTTAATAGATTAAATGTATTTGCAAAGTACAATACTTTTTTAAATGGAAAAGATAGATTAACATTTACTGCTTCACATTTTACAAGTAGTTGGGATGCATCAGGACAAATACCTGTTAGAGAAGTAGAAAATGGTAATATTACTCGTTTTGGAGCAATTGATGATACCGAAGGGGGCTATACTTCAAGAACAAATTTGAATGTTCAGTTAAACAAAACTTTAATTGATGAATCTATTTTTAAAGCAAATGTTTTTTATTCAAAATATGATTTTGAATTGTTTTCTAATTTCACTTTCTTTTTAGAAGACGCAATAAATGGAGATCAAATAAGACAGTTTGAAGATAGAGATATTTTTGGAATAAACGCAAAAATTATCAATACTAAAAAGTATAAAAATGTTGAAGCTAAATATACAAAAGGAATTGGCTTTCGTTACGATTTAATTGCTGATAATCAGTTGTCAAGAACTAAAAATAGATTAGAATTATTAGAAATAATTCAGTTTGGTGATGTAAAACAAATCAATTTGTATACCTTTTTTAATTCAGAGTTTAAAATAGGAAAATTTAAAATTTCACCAGCTCTACGTTTAGATTATTTTAAGTTTTTATATACTGATAATTTAAGTTCAACTTTTGAAACTTTATCAGAAACAAAAGCAATTGTAAATCCGAAGTTGAACTTTTTGTACACCCAGAATGGTGATTTACAATGGTTTTTAAAATCAGGAATTGGATTTCATTCCAACGATGCAAGAGTTGTTTTACAGCAAAATGCCAATAAAATTTTGCCAAGAGCTTACGGTTTAGATTTTGGAAGTATATGGAAGCCAACCAAGAATTTAGTCTTAAATACAACAGCTTGGTACTTGTTTTCTGAAGAAGAGTTTGTATATGTTGGTGATGCGGGTATTGTAGAACCATCAGGGAAATCTGAACGTTTTGGATTAGATTTAGGATTAAGATATCAGTTTTCTGATAATATTTTTTTTGATACAGATGCTACACTTACAAGGGCAAGAAGTATAGAAAACATTGTAGGTGAAAATTATATTCCTTTAGCTCCAAGTTTTACAATTTCTGGGGGATTATCTTTTTCTGATTTAGGAAATTTTTCAGGGGGATTTCGTTATAGATATTTAGCGGATAGACCTGCAAATCAATATAATACTATTGTTGCAGAAGGTTATTTAGTAAGCGATTTAAATATTAATTATACATTGAAGGATGTTGTTTTTGGTATTTCTGTAGAAAACATTTTTGATGTTTCTTGGAACGAAACACAATTTGCAACAGAAAGTAGATTACAAAATGAATTAAATTCAGTAGAAGAAATACATTTTACACCAGGAACACCCTTTTTTTGCAAAAGCAACCATCACATATCAATTTTAATAATGTTATATAAAATTAGAAAACTATTTTTAGCATCAAATTTAAATCGGTAGTAAAAAAAATGTTGGGGTATTTTTTAATATTAAATTACTTTTTTTCTAATATGATATAAGAGTTTTCAGTAATTACAATTTGATTGTAGAATTCTTTAAGGTTGTAGTATTCTTCAGAGGTATATTTTCTTTTATTTATGCTCATTCGTACATGCATTGAGATTACGTTTTCTTTTTTCTCAGTTTTCATAATAAAAGAACCTCCTTTATTTGGTAAAGAAAAAGCAACATCTTTTGGTAATAAAGTTACTTTGTAGTTATCTGGAATTTGTAATTTTAATAAGTAATTATTTTTTCTTGCATATCCAAAATCAACAGGATAAAGTCTTTCATCTAGCTTAAAGGGGTTTTCGTCTATTCTTTCAAAAAAGAAAGGATTTAACCTGATTTTATCACTTAAATTTTTATTTGAAGGGATTGTAACAGTATAAACTTCTTTTAAAGGTTTATCAGTTTCTTCTTTATCAAAAACTTTATAATCATCTATTTCAAAAAAAGAATTATTGTCATTTATAGTTTCAATATAAGCATCCTCACTTAGATTATTTAATTTTTCTCTAATTTTATAAGCAAAAAAACCGTTACTTCTAACCGTTAAATCTCCAATTAATTCCCCGTTTTCCGTTAATTCTAACTTAACGCTACTAGTTTTAGTTGCTTTTGTTTTTGGTTTTAAAATAATCCAATCATTTTTTTCTTTAAAATTAATTTCTCTAGCTCTGCCATTTAAACACCTTTCTGGTACTTCACCAAAAGGAAAATATTTATTTGTTGCGTCTAAATAATAAGGTTTATTATTAATTAATGCTTTTACAATTACATAATTAAAATCATTAATTACTGGGTAAAGATCCGTAGGAATTCCGTTATTCCTTGTTGATAAAATAATCAAACTTGCTTCAATTTTTGCTGCTCTTAAGCTATTATATAAAGATAAATTGATTTCACTAGCTGATCCAGTTTTGTTATTATAAGCATCTTTAACTTGTTCATCATCACTGTTCCAATATTCATTGTTCCAAGTATAATGGTTTTGTATAAAAGAATATACTTTTTTTGCTTTTTCTAAATTGTTTTTGATACTTAAAATGCTTTCAGGTATTCTTCTTTTAAAGTAATTTTTCTTTGTTGTTTGATTATTTAAAAAAAGTTTTTTTAATTTTTTATCAGCCTCTTTCCAAGTTGTAGTATATTTTATAATCTCACCAGTTGGACTATGATAGGATTCTAAATCAAATACAAGTCTAGACATGTAGTTTTTTTTACTAAGCATATAATTTTCTTCTTTAAAGGCAGGAATATTATTCATACCATAAGAAAAAATTGCACAATCACCATAACCTAGGCCATCAATATATACACAGTCTTTTTTAATTGTTGGATTATTTTTATCTAATTTTTGAAAACCAACAATTCTAATTTTATATTTATAATTTCCTAATACAGCTGCGTTAAATTCACTTTTTATTTTAGGTATATCAGATTGAAACTCCCAATCAGGAATACCTAAATAAGGATTTATAACGCTGTAAGTATATTCAATTACGCTACCTTCTTTTATATTAGGAAGTGTAAATTTTGTAGAAGTCCATTTTTCATTCTCTTTTGTGGTAAAAATGTTTTTTTGTAATAAAGAGGTTTTTTGTATAAAATTACCTTCTTTTAGATTGTATGTAATTCCTCTAAAATCAACTGCTCTTTTTTTCTTGTAAAGATTTACAACAATGTTTGCTAAATTAAATGCAGTTTTGTCTAATATTTTAATTCTATAATAATAATCAATTCGTGTATTATAATCATTTTCTTTATCAATGTATAGATTTGCATGTTCATATAAAACTACAGCATTAGCAGTGGTATCTTTTTCATAAACATTCATTTTAAGTTCTTCTATAGTTGTTAAACCTAAGTGAGTAGATTTTTCTTTTTGTGAGTGCATTAATAATCCACAAAAAAGTATAATTGTTAATACTATTTTTCTTTTCATTTAAAATCTAACTATTTTTAGAACTTTATTGTTTTTTAAATAATTTTTAATAATTGTTTTTGCAATTTTTTTATGTTCAATTGTTGTTATTACAGTTTTTAAAATGTCAATTTGATTTTCTTGAATTGATAAGTTTGTATAACCATAACCAAAAACTTCATTGTTTTCAATAAGTATAATAGCATTTTCTTCAACTTCTCTTCCTTTATGATGTACGATAAAATTATCGCTATTAAAATCTTCGTTTTTTAATTTAAACTTCTTTCTAATATTTAATTTTGGAGATAAATTCTCTAATTCTAAAAAGTATTTTAAACGAGTAAATAACTCGTTTCCTGTTTTATCATATGAAACTGAGATAGCTCTTTCTTGTATTTTTAATGCTCTTTTTGTAACTTTTAAAAATAAGTTATTTAGTTCATTTCTAATGTTTTTCCCTTTACCAATATAAATTACTTTTCCATTTGTATCATGAATATAAAACACACCTAATATTGGCGGAATTGAATTAATTAGATTATTTAATTTTTCTTTTTCTAACCTTCTATCAAAGTATTTTATTGAATTTTGAATGATATATTTATCTGTATCTTTTTCTAATAAAAGTTTAAATAATTTAATAGTTGCTAAAGCATCTCCATTGGCTCTATGCCTATCTGTAATTGGTATTCCTAAGGATTTTGTAAGTTTTCCTAGGCTATAAGATGGTTGGTCTTCTATTAATTGCTTACTTAATTCTACAGTACAAAGTGTATTTCTTTCAAAATTGAAGCCTAACCTTTTAAATTCAGTTCTTAAAATTCTGTAATCAAATGCACTATTATGTGCTACTAAAATAGAGTCTTTTGTAATTTCTATAATTCGTTTTGCAATTTCGTAAAACTTGGGAGCATTTTTTAGCATTTTATTATTTATGCCAGTAAGTTTTACAACAAATTCTTGAATTGGTATTTCAGGATTTACTAAAGAAATAAACTGATCTATAATATTATAGCCATCAAATTTGTAGATTGCAATTTCAGTAATTCCTTCTTCATTAAATTTTCCACCTGTAGTTTCTATATCTAAAATTGTATACAAATTCTTTTTTTTATAAAATTATATATTATAATTACGATTACCAAAAATAAAACTACCAACTCTAATCATCGTACTTCCGTTTTCAATAGCAACGTTATAATCACCACTCATTCCCATTGATAGAACTGATAGTTTTTGATGATGACTTTGCTGTATTTTAAAAAAGTTATTTAAAGATGAAAATTCAGTTATTAGTTGTTGTTTATCATCAGTAAAAGTAGCCATCCCCATAAAACCAACAATTGCAATATTCTTTAATTCAATTATTTCTTTTGATGATAAAATAGAAGTTATTTCTTCAAAAGTAAAACCAAACTTTGTTTCTTCTTTAGCAATTCTAACCTGTAATAAACATTTAATAATTCTGTTATGTTTTTCAGCTTGTTTATTAATTTCTTTTAAAGTTTTAAAGCTATCTACACCGTGAATTAAATCTACAAAATGAGCCATATATTTTACCTTATTTCTTTGTAAATGTCCAATCATGTGCCATTTAATGTCTTTAGGTAAAGCATCATATTTTTCAACCATTTCTTGTACTTTGTTTTCACCAAAAATTCGCTGATTAGCATTATAAGCTTCTTGTATATCTGCTATTGGTTTTGTTTTAGAAACGGCAACTAAAGTTACGTTTTTGGGTAAAGTAGATTTTATGTGTTGTAAATTTTTAGCAATCATTACTTTTTTTTTTAAGCAAATTTTGTGTAAGAATTATCCTAATAATTCTATAATCTGATTTGCTAATTCTACACCAATTCTAACTTGAGCTTCTTTTGTAGCTGCACCAATATGGGGAGTTAATGAAATTTCTGGATTCATTAGTAATTGTACCGCAGGTTCTGGTTCTGTTTCAAAAACATCTAAACCAGCAAATTGCACTTTTCCGCTTTCAATTGCTTTTACTAAATCTACTTCATTTAAAATTCCTCCTTTAGCAGCATTTATAATACCAACTCCATCTTTCATTTTTTCAATATCATTAGCACTAATTATATAATCTTCTTGAGCAGTAACATGTAAAGTAATAAAATCGGCTTCTTTTAAAAGTTCATTTTTAGAAACTGTATCAATATTAATAGCAATTTTTTGACCATTAAAAAAATCTACAGTAATCGTAGCATTTTTTACTAAGTTGTCAGTTGCAATAATATTCATTCCTAGCCCTAAACCAATTTTTGCAACTTCTTTACCAACTTTGCCAAAACCAATAATACCAAGGGTTTTACCTCTTAATTCTATTCCTTGAGAATACGCTTTTTTTAATTCTTTAAAACGAGAATCTCCTTCTAATGGCATTTCTCTGTTTGATGAGTGAAGAAATCTAACCATTCCAAATAAATGTGCAAAAACTAGTTCAGCAACAGAGTTAGAAGTTGCAGAAGGGGTATTAATTACATGCAAACCATTATCCTCTGCATATTGAATATCAATATTATCCATATCAATGTCAGCACTTCCAATTAGTTTTATACTTGGACATGCATCCATTAATTCTTGCCTAACTTGAGTTGAATTTCTTACTAAAATTACATCAATATTATGTTCGTTAATATAATTTTCAAGTTGATTTTGTGCTACTTTTGTTGAAATAACTTCAAAACCATTACTTTCTAAAATATCAATTCCATCTTGTGAAATTCCATCGTTTGCTAATATTTTCATTTTATATTTTTTAAGCTATAAAGAACCAAATTAGTTAAGCCTTAACTTTTTTTGATTCTTTTGTACTAAATATTTTTATTTCTGTTTTCTTTCTAAATCTTGCATTACATCAACCAAAGCTTGAACACTATATAAAGGTAAAGCATTGTACATACTTGCTCTATAACCACCAACACTTCTATGACCATTTAAACCATTTATGCCAGCTTCTTTCCAAAGATTGTCAAAAGTACTTTTTAAAGATTCGTCTACTAAATTAAAAGTAGCATTCATATTACTTCTATCTTCTTTAGCTACAAAACCTTTAAATAATGGGTTTCTGTCAATTTCATTATATAGTAAATCTGCTTTTTGTTGATTTACTTTTTCTATAAAAGAAATTCCTCCTAAACCTTTTAACCATTCTAAAGTTAACATAGATACATAAACAGCAAAAACAGCAGGTGTATTAAACATACTGTCTTTATCTAAATGTACTTTGTAGCTTAGCATTGACGGAATTGCACGTTCTACTTTACCTAATATTTCTTCTTTAATAACAACCAAGGTTGCACCTGCTGGTCCCATATTTTTTTGAGCTCCTGCATATATTAAATCGAATTTAGAAAAATCTAATTGACGAGAAAAAATATCAGAACTCATATCACAAACATTAACACCATTAAAAGATGGAAATTCTTTCATTTGAGTTCCAAAAATGGTATTGTTACTTGTGCAATGAAAATAATCAGCGTCAATAGGAATTGAATACCCTTTAGGAATATAGCTGAAATTTTTATCTTTAGAAGAGGCAACTTCTACAACTTCACCAAATAATTTTGCTTCTTTAATAGATTTATCTGACCAAGTTCCAGTATTTAAATACGCTGCTTTTTTGTGTAATAAATTGTATGCAGTCATTAAAAATTGAGTGCTTGCTCCACCTTGTAAATACAAGGCTTTATAGCCTTGGTTTTGCAAACCTAATAATTCTAAAGCTAGGTTTTGTGCTTTTTCTATAACATCAACAAAAGGTTTACTTCTGTGTGAAATTTCTATGAGCGATAAATTATCATTATTAAAATTGATTATAGCTTCAGAGGCTTTTTTAATGACACTTTCTGGTAAAATACAAGGTCCTGCGCTAAAGTTATGCTTTTTCATTATTATAGTCTTTATGATTTTGTTGAATAAACAAATATCTAGTTTTTAAGTTAATTTATTTAAATGTTGGTTAAAAACTCTAGAATGTTAACTCCATCAGCATAATCCCATAATTTTGGATTTTGAGTTTGCCCAAAGTCAATTTCATTTTCTACAATATTTTTACCTACAATACATTGTATTTTATCTTTATCTTCGTGTAATTTAATTTTTAAATCAATTAAATTATCATAGTATTCATAAAAAACGGTTGCAATAGGAGAGGAGTAGCTTTCATCTTCTTTAATCATGAGAAAACCGTTTTCTAATAAATCGAACTCACTCATTAAATACACAGCTTTGTTATAATCGTAATTATTAGCATATTTTGCGTTGTTAATTATGTCTTTTTTTGTGTACATACCGTTAAAAAATGAATCAAAATTATAACCTTTTGGCACATAAATTTTTGAAACAGATCTACACCCTAAACCAAAATAGGTAAATACATCATCTGCTAAATTTTGCATTTGTTTTTCAGTTTCTTTTCCTGTTAGTACTGCTACAGAATTTCTACTTTTTCTAATAATATTTGGTTTGTTTTTAAAATAAAACTCAAAATAACGAGCCGTATTATTGCTTCCAGTTGCAATTACTGCGTCAAAATTTTCTAATTTTTGCTCAGTAAAAGTAATTTTTCCTTTAAAAAAATGTTCAACATACTCTAAATATTTAGCTAAATAGGGTAGTAAATGTTTATCTCCAGAAGATTGTTTTACTATAACTGAATGACCCGAAATTAATACTGATAAAAAATCATGAAACCCAACTAAAGGTAAATTTCCAGCCATAACAATTGCAACTGTTTTTGATGAAACTTCTTTAAGGTTTTCAGAAGTAACCCAATGAGTTAAGTTGTTTTCAGTTAAGGCGTTAGACCAATTTTTAATTGAGAGTAATAAGTTTTCTTTTGTAAACCAAGAGTTATTTTCTTCGGCAATTTTTAATTGATGTTTAAAACCATCAAAAAATAAATCATTGTGTGCTATATTTTCTTTTTTTGTAATACCAGCAGTAGAAAACTGACTTAAAAAATCACTTAATTTTGAAAAAGCTAAAATTCTGTTTTTAATACTACTCATTTATTTTGGATGTAAATTTTTTTGGCTTTATTTTTGCAACTGCAAAGTTACATAAACTCAAAGAAAAAACGATGGCAATTATAATAACAGATGAATGTATAAATTGTGGGGCATGTGAACCAGAATGTCCTAATACTGCAATTTATGAAGGTGCAGATGAATGGAAATATAAAGATGGTACTGATTTATCCGGAAATGTAGTTTTACCAAATGGTAAGAGTGTAAATGCAGATGAAGATCAAGAGCCAGTTTCTGATGAAATTTATTACATTGTTGTAGATAAATGTACAGAGTGTAAAGGTTTTCATGATGAGCCTCAATGTGCTGCTGTTTGCCCTGTTGATTGTTGTGTACCTGATGATGACAATGTAGAAACTGAAGAGGAGTTGTTAGCAAAGCAAAGCTTTATGCACCAATAAAAAAACCTTAGTTTTTTAAAAGAAACAATTTATACACAAAAAACGCCAAAGTAAAATTATTACTTTGGCGTTTTTTTATGAATTATTTTTTACAAATTAATTATAAACTGAAATTAATTCTAGTAAAGTAATAAGCACCATCTGAACCCATTTGCACAGAATCTGCAAATCCTCCTTGATCTGTCCAACCATCAAATTGAGGAGTAGGGTATATATTAAAAAGGTTATTTGCACCTAAAGTGATATTCACTTTATCAGATATTTTATATCCTAAACTTAAATCTGTTGTTATTAAAGAGTTATAGGTATCTGTAGCAACTGCATATAACGCGTCAGCTTCTGCTTGAGTAGTTGGAGGTGTATCTACCCATTGAAAATCTTGTAACTGAACCTGGCTAAACTTTGTTAAGGTAACATTTGCATTGAATTTGTTTTTAGAGTATCCTAAGTTTAAACCAAATTTATAATCTGGAGCAGCAGCTTCTAGGTAAGCTTGAGAAAATCCGCTAAAAAATGTAAATGGATTTAAATCTCCATTATGAATTTCTTTAATTTCTAAATCATTTAAATTACCAATTATACCAACATTAATTTTATGACCATCGCCTAAAGTTGTTTTATAGTTTAAAACGATGTCTACACCCTTAGTTTTTGTGTCAACTCCATTTGCAAAAAATTGGGCTGCATCTACATTTAAAGGACCTAATATACTTTGGTCAGTAAAGTTATCAGTTAAAATAATTCTATCATCAACAGAAATAGAATATGCGTCTATAGTTGCTGTGAAGCCATTTTTTTTATAAGTAAAACCAATACTTGTATTAATTGCTTTTTCTTCTTGTAAATCTCCAATTCCAAATGCTTTTGTTACAGTACTATTGTTTGCAGAAAGTAAAGAAGGTACAGATGTACCAGCAACAATATTTGTAAACTTTAAGTTGTAATAAATTTGAGCTAATGAGGGAGCTCTAAAACCTGAAGAAACAGAACCTCTAAAAGATAAATTATTATTTACTTTAAATCTAGAGGCTAATTTATAATTGAATGTATTACCAAAATCGCTATAATCTTCATATCGTAAAGCAGCACTTACTAAAAATGATTCGCTTAAGTTAATTTCAGTATCAAAATACATACCTAAATTAGTTCTGCTTCTATCTACTTCGTTATCTGGACTATAACCAGGAAAACCCTGTGAACCACCTGATAAAACATCTCCATTAGAATCTGTTGCTACAGTTTGTAGAGCAGGGTTTGTGATAATTACTCCATTAGTATCATATAGTCCGTAAGAAGCTTCTTCACCAGCAAAGATTTTAAAGTTTTCTGTTCTGTATTCTACACCAAAAGCAAAGTTGATACCTTCAGCATAATCTTCATAATATTTACTAAAGTCGATTCCTGTTGTGTTTTGTGATAAACTATGACCACCAGCATCAAAATCAGTAGGAGAAGCATCTCCTAAAGAAGCATTGTTTGAGTCTTTAATAAAATAGTGAAACTTATTCATACCAAATGTATTGTTAAAATCTACACTCCATCCATTATCTAAAGTATGTTTTAAACCAGCTGATACTGAATTATCGACAATAATAGAGGTAATTCTAGGTGTAAACCCATTAGGATAAATACTTGGTACAGATCTGTTATCACCATCATCGAAACTACTTCTAGAAAAAGCATATGCATTAGTATCTCTGTAGTTTCTTCCTCCAAAAGCATAAACTTCAGTTTTGTCAGATATAGGAACTATAGAGTTAACCATAAAATTAAAACCATCTATACCTGCGCTTCCATAACCTTGACGCCAAGAAAAGCCTGGTCTTAAAGTGTTGCTTTTTGATAAAAACTCAGTAGTGAAGTTTATAAAACCACCTAAATCATTAATTTTAGCACCATAGTTTAAATCAATTTTAACGGTTTCTCCATCAAAATTTTTATTTTTACCATCCAATCTATTTTCACCTTCTACATTATAAAGTTCTGGTTCCCAGCCACCTTGAGTGTCAAAAATTTGTTGCGCAAAATCACTACCAACAGCAGTACTATAAGCACCATAAGTAATACCAGCAGAAATACCGTCTGTATTATCATTTAAAACAATATTAATTACCCCAGCAATTGCATCAGAACCATATTGTGCAGAAGCTCCATCTCTTAAAACTTCAATTCTTTTTATAGCAGATGCCGGTATAGCATTTAAATCTGTACCAGAATTACCTCTACCTCTTGTACCGAAAATATTTACAAGAGAGGATTGGTGTCTTCTCTTACCATTGATTAAAACCAAAGTTTGGTCTGGCCCTAAACCTCTTAATGAAGCTGGTACAATGTGATCTGCTCCATCTGATCCAGATTGCTTTGTTGCGTTAAAAGAAGGTGCAGCAAATTGTAAAATATCATTTACTTCTACTTTACCATTTTTTGTAGCTAATTCTTGCACATCAATAATGTCTACTGGAACAGCAGTATCTACTGCAGTTCTTTTTGAATTTCTAGAACCTACTATAATTATTTCATCTAGTTGTAGCCCCTCTTTTAATTCAATATTAATAGTAGTACGACCATTTACAGATACATTTTGAGTTTCGTAACCTGTATAGCTTACTTCTAAAATGGCGTTGTCTTTTACGGTTAGATCAAATTTACCATCAAAGTCAGTTACTGTTCCATTTGAAGTACCTTTTTCTAAAATACTAACATTAGGAATAGGTGTTTTTGATGAATCTGTAATTACACCAGAAATTTTGTTTTGAGAAAATATACCTGTAAAAGATAAAATAAACCCAAATAATAAAATAATTTTTTTCATAAATAAATATTTAAATTAATTGAAATTTGTGCAAAAATAAGACATATATTTATGAAGACATTAACTTAATAAATAAAAAAAAGAATAATATTTTAATGTTATCTATATAAATTTTACAAAAACATTACATTTGCAACTGCAAAAAATAAAATAAATGAAAGCTGGAATTGTAGGATTACCAAACGTAGGAAAATCAACTTTATTTAATTGTTTATCAAATGCAAAAGCGCAAAGTGCCAACTTTCCTTTTTGTACAATTGAACCTAATTTAGGAGTTGTTAATGTACCAGATACAAGAATTGAGAAATTAGAAGAATTGGTAAACCCTGAAAGAGTTTTACCAGCTACAGTGGAGATTGTAGATATTGCAGGACTTGTAAAAGGAGCAAGTAAAGGAGAAGGTTTAGGAAATCAGTTTTTAGCAAATATTAGAGAAACAGATGCACTTTTACATGTTGTGCGTTGTTTTGATAATGATAATGTGATACATGTTGATAACTCTATTGATCCTGTTAGAGACAAAGAAACAATTGATATTGAGTTGCAATTAAAAGATTTAGAGACGGTACAAAAAAGACTTGAAAGAGTAAAAAGAACTGCAAAAACAGGGAACAAAGAAGCACAAGCTGAATTGGTTGTTTTACTAAAAGTGGAAGAAACTTTATTAAAAGGAACCTCAGTTAGAGCTTTAGATTTTTCTGAAAAAGAATTAGAATTTGTACAGCCTTTACAATTCATTACTTCAAAACCAGTTTTATATGTTTGTAATGTTGATGAAAATTCAGCAGTTTCAGGTAACGATTATGTAGAAAAAATAAGAGAAGCTGTAAAAGACGAGAATGCAGAAGTTATTGTGTTAGCAGTTGGTACAGAAGCAGATATTACTGAGTTAGATGATTATGAAGAAAGACAAATGTTTTTGGCTGATATAGGCCTTGAAGAAGCAGGTGTATCACGTTTAATTCGTTCAGCATATAAATTATTAAACTTACAAACTTATTTTACTGCAGGTGTAAAAGAAGTAAGAGCTTGGACAATTCCTATTGGAGCAACTGCACCTCAGGCAGCTGGTGTAATTCATACTGATTTTGAAAAAGGTTTTATTAGAGCAGAAACTATTGCTTATGAAGATTATGTTACTTATGGTAGTGAATCTAAAGTAAAAGAAGCTGGTAAAATGAGGGTAGAAGGTAAAGAGTACGTTGTTAAAGATGGTGATGTTATGCACTTTAGATTTAATGTGTAATTACTCTAAAATATAAATTATCAAAAATCCTAATGAAGTTTTCATTGGGATTTTTGATTTTTCTTATTGATTTAAAATCTAACCAATTATATATAAAAGTTAGTCCTCATTTTTTTCAATAATTATTCTTTAGCTCCATTATTTTTAGCAATATCTATCCAATGTTCAGATATGCCTTTGGTGTCTGCACCTAAACCTCTAGATAAGTGTAAAGCTACACTAATCATTAAAACTGAAGCTTCATGTAATCCTTGTAAATTTTGTATAGTACCAAATTCTTCTTGCGCTTTTAACAATAATAGTTCGTTGTGTTTATGAATAAAAGAAACAGGGTTTTCAATATCAATAGTTATTTTAGGTATCATTAAATTGTTTAACCATTCCAGCCCAATTTTTTCTGCTGACAATTCATGAGATAGGTTTCCTATTTGTCTCCAAGCAGCAAGTGTTTTTGTATCTCCAGATTCTGAAAGTCCGGAATCTAGTAATAATTCAAAAGCAATATCAGCTAAGTTTTGCATCACAATTAAATATTCATCTTGTGCTTTTTCAAACAAATCTACTTCTTGTCCACTCAAATATTCTTCAACACTCAATTTAGGTAATTCTAAAACTTTAGAGCAATCGTTTAAACAAGGAAATTGATTACCCTCATAAATATAATGGACTTTTTCAAATTGAATTTGACGTCCTAAAGGATATAAACGACAGGCTAAAGGTCGACCCAAATGAACACTACAACCAAAATTATCTACATATTGACTGCATGCATTTTGACCTTTATTGTCTTGTTTCCCATCAAATCGTAATTGAATACCACCAAAATCAGTGTAAAGGTCTCTAAATTCTTTTGGTGTATTTTTTTTCTCTCTGCTAAAACATAATAATTCCCAAGGATTTAGCATAACAGCTTTGCCAAAACAACAGGTTCCGGAACGTGTACATGTTAGCGGTAATATACTTTTAGAATTGAGTTTTGTTGTTAGCATTGATTTTTTTACGATTTAAAAAGTGGTTGCTGAATTAATTTCAGCACAAAAAGCGAAGTTATATTTTTAAATTTAAAAACTCAAGATGATAATGCTCAAAAACTAAATCAAAAAAAAACCTCACAAAAAGTGAGGTTTATAAAAAAAAATATTTTTAAAAATTACCCTTTATAAAAAGGTAATTTTACTATAGTTGCTGGTATTGCTTTTTTACGAACTTGAATATGAATTTGAGTACCAGATTTCGCAAAAATTGTTGGTACATATCCCATTCCTATTCCTTTGCTTAAACAAGGGCTCATAGTTCCTGATGTTACGTTACCAATAATATTTCCATTACCATCAACAATATCATAGCCTTGTCTAGGAATACCTCTTTCATCCAACTCAAAAGCAATCAATTTTCTTTCTGGTTTTTGTTCTTTTTGCTTTGCTAAAGCATCAGCATTTACAAAGTCTTTGGTAAATTTTGTAATCCAACTTAAACCTGCTTCAATTGGTGAAGTTGTATCATCAATATCATTACCATATAAACAATACCCCATTTCTAAACGTAAAGTATCTCTTGCCGCCAAACCAATTGGTTTAATGCCATAATCTGCTCCAGCTTCAAATACTTTATTCCAAATTTGTTCAACTTCTGTGTTTTTACAATAAATTTCAAATCCTCCAGATCCAGTATAACCAGTTGCAGAAATAATTACATGTTCAATACCAGCAAAATCACCAACTTTGAATTTGTAAAAAGGAATATCTGCTAAATCTAAAGAAGATAAAGACTGCATAGCTTCAACAGCTTTTGGTCCTTGAATTGCTAGCAAAGAATAATCTTCAGAGATGTCTTTTAAATTTGCACCAAACTCTTCATTATATTTAGTAATCCAATTCCAATCTTTTTCAATATTAGAAGCATTTACTACTAGTAAATAAGTGTTTTCTTTAATTCTGTAGCATATTAAATCATCTACAATTCCGTTATCTTCATTAGGAAAGCAACTGTATTGTGCATCTCCAATTGCAAGTTTTGAAGCGTCATTAGAAGTAACTTTTTGTATCAATGCTAAAGCGTTTTCTCCATCAACCAAAAATTCTCCCATATGACTTACGTCAAAAACGCCAACAGATTCTCTAACAGTAAGGTGTTCTGCTGTTACACCTTCGTATTGTACAGGCATATTATAACCTGCAAAACCAACCATCTTTGCTCCAAGAGCTTCATGAATTTTATGTAATGCTATGTTTTTCATTTATAGATTTCTTTAATTTAGTGCTAAATTATTGAAAAATTCGCAATAAACAATTACTTAATTCCTATAAATATTATGAATCAAAAAAGAAATAATATTATATTTGATGAAACAATTTATAAAGCTAAATCATGAAATTTTTTAAATTATTATTTATTGTAATCTTTACAATTTCTTTCAATTCATTTTCTCAAGCACCAACAGACTTTTTACCTAAAGAGTTTCATAAAGAAAGACGTAGTGTTTTACGTTCTAAAATGCCAAAAAATTCAGTGTCTGTTGTGTTTTCAAATCCGCTTAGAAATAGAGCAAATGATGTAGATTATGTTTTTCATCAAGATCCAAATTTTTATTATTTAACAGGTTATAGAGAGCCAAATGGAGTTTTAGTATTATTTTCTGAAGATCAAACTGATGCTGATGGAAATACTTATAATGAAATTTTATATGTTCAAAAAAAAGATCCTGCTGCAGAACAATGGACAGGAATCCGTTTAGGTGTTGAAGGGGCAAAAACAGAATTAGGCTTTGAAAAGGCAATGAATGCTGATGAATTTTTAGAAGTAAACATTAATTTTAAAAAGTTTGATAAAGTTTTTATTGAAAAATTTAAAGATGATTATAGAGATTTAAGTGACTCTGCAGATGTTTTTGATTTAGTAAAAGCATTTAAAACAAATGCGGGTTATGATCCAAGCCTTTATTTATCAAGAGCCAAGGAATACATATATAATAATATTGCAGAAACTCCAATTGAAAGTAGCGCAAACGTAATTAGTATTATTGATAGATTATCGCCTCGTTTTCCAGATCTAAAAGAAGACGCTTTGATTAATGGTTATAAATCTGCTGCAAATGATGATATAAAAAAAGAATTTCAACAAAAAATTACCCTTGCTTTACAACCAAAGACTAATATTGATGTTCAGTTTTTATCATCTAGTTTAACAGATATGCGAGAAATTAAAACCGCTGAAGAAGTTAAATTGTTAACAAAAGCTGTAAGAATTTCTGCCATTGGTCAAATAGAAGTAATGAAAGCAATGAAGCCTCACATGTCAGAAACTGAATTGCAAGGAATTCATGAATTTGTATATAAAAAATATGGTGCAGAATATGAAGGGTATCCTTCAATTGTTGGTGCAGGTAACAATGGTTGTATTTTACATTATATAGAAAATAACAGAACTAGAGTTGATAATGATATGGTTTTGATGGATTTAGGTGCTGAGTATAGAGGTTTTACTGCTGATGTAACTCGTACAATTCCTGCAAATGGTAAGTTTACAAAAGAACAAAAAGAGATTTACGATTTGGTTTATGAAGCTCAAGAAGCTGGAATCGCATTATATAAAGTTGGTGAAAAAATGAGTGCACCAAATCAAGCAGCCAGAGCTATTATTAATAAAGGTTTATTTAATCTAGGTATTATAAAATCTATTGATGCTAGGCATAATTATTTTCCTCATGGAACTTCACACCACATTGGTTTAGATGTGCATGATCCAGGAAATTATGGAAATTTCGAAGAAAATATGATTGTAACAATGGAGCCTGGTATTTATATTCCAGATGGAAGTCCATGTGATAAAAAATATTGGGGAATTGGTATTAGAATTGAAGATTGTATTCTTGTTACTAAAACAACACCAATTAATTTATCTGCTGAAGCTCCAAGAACTACAGCTGATATTGAAAAAATGATGGCAAAAAAATCTGTTTTAGATGATTTTGTTTTACCAAATTTAGACGATTAAATGAGCGGAACACAAAAAAATAACCCAATGCATGGCATAAAGTTGGCAACAATTTTAGAAGAATTATTTTTAGAATATGGTTGGGAAGAATTGGGAGATATTTTAAATATTAATGCATTTAGAAATAAACCCACTTATAAATCGAGTTTAAAATTTTTAAGAACTACACCTTGGGCTAGAGAAAAAGTAGAACGATTTTATGAGAAAAATATGTTAGATTAATTTTTTTATGATATCATTTTACTTGTCAATGCAAGTTTACTTTTTTGTAAACTGTGGTAATCTAATAGTTTGAAATAGATTGCTTCGTTCCTCGCAAAAACCATTTTAAAAACTATAAAAAAAATGAACACAAATGAAACTTGAACTATATCAAATAGATGCTTTTACAGATAAAATGTTTGGTGGCAATCCAGCATGTGTTGTTCCTTTAAAATACTGGTTACCTGATGATTTATTGTTAAAAATTACAAAAGAAAATGCGGTTGCTGAAACTGCATTTTTTGTAGATAAAGGAGACAAAATACATTTACGATGGTTTACATCAGAAATTGAAATGGACTTGTGCGGTCATGCAACACTTGCAACAGCTCATTGCTTGAAGTCAATTTTAAATTACCCTAAAGATAAACTTATATTTGAAACTTTAAGTGGTGATTTGATTGTTTTAATGGAAAATGATTTATACTATTTGGACTTTCCATCACGAATGCCTATTACTTCAGAACTACCAGAAACGATTAAAAAATCTTTAAATATACAACCGAGAGAAGTTTATAAATCAAGAGATTATTTATTGGTGTATGATACAGAACAGGAAATCGAAAAAATTAAAGTTGATAAACAAATATTTGACAAAATAAATCTTGATCCTGGCGGAGTAATTGTTACATCTAAAGGTGAGAATTGTGATTTTGTGTCGAGATTTTTTACACCACAAGCATCAATATTAGAAGATCCTGTTACTGGTTCAGCACATTGTTCATTAATTCCTTTTTGGTCATCAAGACTTAAAAAAAATGAATTAGATGCAGTACAAATTTCAGATAGAATTGGTAAACTGCATTGCCAAAACAAAAAAGATAGAGTAATTATAAGTGGAAAAGCAAAAACATATTCAATTGGAAACTTATGGACAGAATAAAAATTACGGCCAAATTAATTGCTGATTTTAGTACTTAAACCATGTATAATCAAACAAACACGTTTTATTGACTATTCATAATTTCTAAAACCAGTTCTTTTGTCAAAGGTTTTCCGTTAGCCATTTTTTTGATGTTCTCAAACGTAAAAACAAAATTGCAGCCAGTTTTATAAGCAGAACAGCCATAAGCTGTTTTACCTTTTAAAATAGTTCCTTTTTTACATTTTGGGCAAGTAATTTTATCGCTGTCATTACGAGGAGTATTCGACGAAGTAATCTCATTATTACTAGTAGATTGCTTTATTTTGTTCGCAATGATAGCTTGTTTTTTTGGTTCTAGTTTTAAATTAAAATTGTCATCAAACCTAATTAAACCTTCTACAGAACCAATATCACTTTTAAAACCTTTTAAATTGGTTGTACAGCCTTTATCAATCAACCTTATAATCTGATTTTCAGAAACCTTTTTACCATAAATTTCAAACGGAATTTTTAAATCGCAATTATTTTTATATTCAGAACATCCAAAAGCAGAAGAACCTTTTAGAAGTTTTCCTTTTTTACATTTTGGACAGGTTTTACCAAGTACTTGTTTTTTAGATTTTGTTTTAGATTTTGAATTGACGGATTGCTTCACTTCGTTAGTAATAGCGTTTGAAGAAATTCTTTTTTTAGTTTTGTTGGACCGCACTTCATACACCAATTCATCAACCATTTTTTTCATATTGTTGATGAAAGTTCCTGCATTAAATTCTCCACGTTCAATTTCTTTTAAACGTTTTTCCCAACGTCCTGTAAGTTCTGCAGATTTTAATAATTCATTATCAATAATATTAATTAAATCGATTCCTGTTTGTGTTGGTAAAACTAATTTCTTTTTACGTTCAATATATTTTCTTCTAAATAAAGTTTCAATAATACTTGCTCTGGTTGATGGTCTTCCAATGCCGTTTTCTTTCATTAGTTCTCGCATTTCATCATCATCTACTTGTTTTCCAGCAGTTTCCATTGCTCTTAATAAACTAGCTTCTGTAAAATTTCTAGGTGGTTTTGTTTCTTTTTCTAAAAAGGAAGGTTCATGTTTTCCTTTTTCTCCTTTTACAAAAGAGGGTAAAACATCCTTGTCATTACGAGGAGTTTTCGACGAAGTAATCTCTTTATCATTTTCAGATTGCTTCATTTCATTCGCAATGACATTTTTATCCTCAAAAACAACTCTCCAGCCTTTATTAATGATTTCTTTTCCAGTAGTTTTAAATGGAACGTCTGCAGCTTTACCAATTACAGAAGTATTTGAAACATCAGAATCTGGATAAAAAACCCCAATAAATCTTTTGGTAATAATATCATAAACTTGCTGTTGATTGTATTGTAGGTTACCTTGAATTCCTGTTGGAATTATTGCATGGTGATCGGTTACTTTTTTATCATCAAAAACACGTTTTGTTTTCTTTATTTTTTGTCCTAAAAGTGGTTGCGTTAGCTCAGAATAATTTGTTAGTTTCGATAATATTCCATGTATTTTAGGATATACATCATTTGGTAAAAAAGTAGTATCAACTCTTGGGTAGGTAACTACTTTCATTTCATATAATTTCTGAACCATTTTTAAGGTTTCATCCGCTGAAAATCCGAATTTATTATTGCAATACACCTGTAATCCTGTTAAATCAAATAGTTTTGGTGCGTATTCTTTTCCTTTCTTTTTGGTAACAGAAACAATTTCAAAATCAGCTTCTGCAACTTTATTAGCTAAAACTTGTCCATCTTCTTGTTTGGTAAAACGTCCATCTTCGTAATTAAAAAGTGTATTTCTATAGGTTGTTTGTAGTTCCCAATAAGGTTCTGGTTTAAAATTTTTGATTTCAAAATAACGATTTACCAACATAGCTAGGGTAGGAGTTTGTACTCTACCAACCGATAAAACTTGTTTGTAACCTCCAAATTTTATGGTGTATAAACGTGTTGCATTTAAACCTAATAACCAATCTCCGATAGCTCTAGAATAACCTGCATAATACAAGTTGTCATATTTTTCTGAAGATTCTAAATTATTGAATCCTTCTTTTATGGCTTCTTCTGTTAAAGAAGAAATCCATAAACGTAGTACTTTTCCTTTATAATTACATTGATTTATGACCCATCTTTGAATCAATTCTCCTTCAGTTCCTGCATCCCCACAATTGATAACAACATCTGCTTTTTCGAATAAAGATTTTACAATATTAAACTGTTTTTTAATTCCAGAATCTCCAGTAACTTTTGTATCAAAACGTTCTGGCAGCATTGGTAAATTGTTCAAATCCCAACTTTTCCAATGCGGTTTGTAATCTTTAGGTTCTAAAAGTGTGCATAAATGCCCAAAAGTATAGGTTACTGCATAGCCATTTCCTTCATAGAAACCATCACGTTTTGTTTTGGCTCCTAGAATATTAGCAATTTCTCTTGCTACACTTGGTTTCTCGGCAATACAGACTTTCATTGATTATTTTTGTGAAGTCGAAAATAAGGAAATAATTGAGAAGATTTTAGCCAAATTTATTAAAAAGGTAAGTCATCAGGTTCATCAAATATTATTGGGTTATGTTTGATAATTGTTTTTTTATCATTGTAATAACTTTCTAAATCATATTCATAATTATCATAAACTTCACTAAAATATTCATTTTCATACATTCTATTTACTTCATCTTCATTAATTTTTTTTGGGATTTCTGTGACACCTTCAATTATATTATTTTTAATTATTTCATCCCAATCTCTATTTTCAATTGAAGAAAAACTAAAGAAAAAATCTTCAAATATATTTTTTTGAATGAAAATGTAATTTTTCTTTAAATGAAAAATTGAATCTTCAAAAGATTCTTTTTCTTTTAACCTTATTAAATATTCAAACTCTTCATCATATAAATCTTTAAATAAAGATTCAAGATTTTTTAAAAAATATTTAATAGAATCTCTATAAACAATGTTATCGATGTTTTCTCTTATATACTTTTTTAATGAAAAGTCATAATGATTTTCTAACAATTGTGTTCTGTCTATTATATCATAAAGAGTTTCATAATCGTTAATATAATTCAAGAAAAGGGAATTATCTAAACTAGTAATGGTTTTATTAATTTTGACATTACTTTTTGAAACTTTCATAAAATGATCTAAAAGATAAAAAGTATAACTATTTCTTTCAAATATGAATTCCCAATCCGTTATAGATTTTAGAAGTTTAGATATAATTGGATTTTCACTATCAATATAAAAATAAATAAAAATTGCACTTAGAAAAATTGATTCTTCATTTTTATGATATTCTTTATTATTATCTAAAAAGAATTTGGAATAGTTTGGATTAAGTTTTTCAAACTTATTATATTTAAAAAAAATCCATAGCCATTGTTCGATATTATGAGCAGATTTTATAATTCTTTCTTTTTCGGAACTATTATCTTCAATAAAGTAGTTGAGATAATCTTGAAGAGAAGGGTTAATAAAAGAGATTTCTATATAATTTGAAAAATTATTTATAGATAAAAATCCTTCGTTTAGTATTCTTAATGATTTATTAAATGAATCAATTGGTTTTTTGTAGTTATTATTTTTTACTTCATAATTTAATCTTGAATTATATAGAACTTCCAGTTCATCTTTTTTAATATTTCCATTTGAAGAATAAAGTGTGTTCAATAAAAATCTATCGTAATCCGAAATTTGTTTCAAATATGCGTGTTTCCAAATTTCTTTAGGATTATTTAAGTTTTCAACAATAAATTTTTCAAATTCATTAGGATTAAAATTTTTATTTAAATTAGAAGTAAAGAATTCTATAATTCTTGGTGAGAAATTTTGATGTAAACAAATATATGTAGCATAATTTTTTAATATATTTAGATTGCTTATATCTAAATTAGATTCTAAAATGTGGAGATCTAATATTCTTCTCTTAACACCATAACTATATTCTTTAACTTCTATTTTTGATTCTTTTCTTAAAATATCAGTTTTATTTAATCTTTCAGATTCTTCGAGAAAAGAAGATAAAATAAATTTCCTTGTGTTAAGAATTAAAAATTTATTTTCATTTCCTTCAATTAAATTGATGATTTTTAGAAGGTAATTTTCAGCAGCTTTTGATTTTGAAATTTCAGCTTGCGTATGACCAAGAAAATCATCAAAATAAAAAATCTGTTTACTTTTATCAAAATTAATAGATTCCTCAATTTCACTAATTGAATCATAAATTATATTTATGTCATAGTCTCTTCTAATAAAGTCATATATAACCATATCAGAAATTGTTGTTTTCCCAACTCCAGGTTCACCTGTAATAATAACAAATTTATTTTCTTTTAGTTTGTTTAACGAATGGAAATACGAAAATGTTGGTACAAACAATCTTAATTTCTTTTTTAAAACATTTATTGTAAATTGTTTTCTTCTTCCTTCAAATTTATATTTTTGAATATTTCTTAAAGCTGCTGTTGACGAAAACCATAATTTATAATGTGAATCTTCAATGCCTTTATTTTCTCTTAATAAAGCATTTAAATCTTCTCGACCATAAATATCATCCGTAGATTTGATAAAAGGTTTAAAAATATCTTTTATTTCTAATTTATCTTTAAGACTTAATTCTGTAGAGGTAACAACAAAATAAGATTCTGGATTTAATAATCTGACTTTAGGTAGTTCTTCATTTTTTAAATTGTATTTTAAACCAGAAAATGAAGTTTTTATGTAATGCTTTACTTGTACAATAATATTATCATTATAAGAGCTCTCATAGAATAAATCAATTCCTTTATCCTTTCCCTCTTTAAAAACTTGAAATCTATTTTTGGAGTTTTTAGACTGCGAATTTAATAAATCACAAGCAAGTTTTTCAAATTCAAATGAATTTAGAGTTGAAAAATCATACATAATTATCTATTTATAATTTTCTAACTTTTTCTTAAAATCACCCCAAGAAATACTTCTACCTTCTTCAACATCTCTAATCCCTTGTTCAATTTCTTCTTTTTTATATTGAGTTAATTCATCCCAAAAATCCTTTTTTTCTTTATACTTCTTCATTCTATAAAGATAAGAAATTTACTTCACCAAAGCCAATTGAATTCGTTTTCTAACTACATCAACCTCTAAAACTTTTGCAATTATTTGCTGATTTAATGCAACAATTGCGTTTACATCTTTTACAAAAATATCTGATAAATTAGAAACGTGAATTAAGCCACTTTCTTTAATGCCAACATCTACAAAGCATCCAAAATTTGTAATGTTATTTACAATTCCGGGTAATAATTGCCCAGTTCTTAAATCGTTTATTGACTTTATTTTTTGATCAAAAGAAAATGCTTTTGCTTTTTCTCTTGGGTCAACTCCTGGTTTTTCTAACTCTTTTATAATATCTTCTAAAGTTGGCAACCCAATAGTTTCAGAAATATAATTTTTTAAGTTTATCTTTTTAAGTATTTCTTTATTTCCAATTAAATCAACAACTTTTATGTTATAGTCTTTAGCTATTTTATCAACCAAAGCATAGCTTTCTGGATGCACACCAGAATCATCTAATGGGTTTTTAGCATTTTTAATTCTTAAAAAACCTGCAGCTTGTTCAAAAGCTTTTCCGCCTAATCTTGGTACTTTTTTTATAGCAGTTCTTGACGAAAACGAACCATTTTCGTTTCTATGATTTACAATGTTTTCTGCAATTTTTGGTCCAATTCCGGACACATAACTTAATAAAGACTCACTTGCAGTATTAATATTTACCCCCACAGTATTTACACAACTTTCTACAGTTGTTTCTAAAGATTTTTTTAGACTTGTTTGATCTACATCGTGTTGATATTGCCCAACGCCAATTGATTTTGCATCAATTTTAACTAATTCTGCCAAAGGATCTTGTAAACGTCTACCAATTGAAACAGAACCACGAACCGTAACATCATAATTAGGGAACTCATCTCTAGCAATTTTAGAAGCAGAATATATAGAAGCGCCAGCTTCACTCACAACAAAAACTTCAATTTTATTTTTAAACTGATTTTTTTTAACTAGTTGCTCTGTTTCTCTAGATGCTGTTCCGTTTCCAATTGCAATGGCTTCAATTTTATAAGCATCAGCTAAAGAGCTAATTTTTTTAATTGCTTCAATGGTTTGTTTTTGAGGTTCATGAGGATAAATATTCTCATTATGTAGCAAATCTCCTTGTTCATTTAAACAAACCACTTTACAACCAGACCTAAAACCAGGATCTATTGCTAACACTCTTTTTTCACCCAAAGGAGCACCTAATAATAATTGTTTCAGGTTTTTGGCAAAAACTAAAATTGCATTTTCATCTGCTTTTTGTTTTGCAATTGATAGCGCTTCATTTGATAGGGATGGAAATAACAAACGTTTATATGCGTCTTTGATTGCTAACTGAATTTGTGTTGCACATTCGTTTTGAGAACGGATAATTCTATCTTCCATTTTTTGAAGTGCTCTTTCTTTGTCAATTTCAATTTTAACACAGATAAAGCCTTCATTTTCTGCTCTTAAAATGGCTAATAATCTGTGTGAAGGAATTCTACTTAAAGATTCATTCCAATCAAAATAATCTTTAAATTTTTGTGCTTTTTCATCATCAATTTTGGTTTTAATAACTTTTGATGAAATAGTTGAATAGCGCTCCAGTTCTCGTCTAATATTATTCCTAATATCTGTACGTTCATTTATCCATTCAGCAATGATAAAACGAGCACCTTCTAAAGCATCATCAACAGTTTCAACTTTGTTGGATGTATATTTTGATGCGGTGTATTCTAAATCATTTACACGCTGGCTCATAATCATTTTTGCCAAGGGTTCTAAACCTTGTAAACGTGCTGTTTCTGCTTTGGTTTTTCGCTTTTTCTTAAAAGGCAAATACAAGTCTTCTAAAGAGGTTAAATCTCTAGAATTGGTTACTTTTTGAGTTAATTCATCAGTTAAAACATTTTGTTCTTCAAGAGCTTTTAAAATTGCTTTTTTGCGTTTTTCTAAAGCTTTAAAAAGTTCTTTAAATTTTACAATTTCTCCAATTTGAACTTCATCTAAATTACCTGTAATTTCCTTTCTATATCTACTTATAAAAGGAATTGTAGCATCTTCATTTAATAATAAAATGGTATTCTCTATAGATTTTGTAGAAAGTTGTGTTTGTTGAATTATATATTGAAGTAACTGCATTTTTTATTTGAATTTTATCAGAAAAAATAAACCTCATAAAATAGAATTTATGAGGTTGTAAATATACTTGTAATATTGATTTATTCAGAAATTACTTTTTCGAAAGCCAATCTTTTAGCATTATAACTTGTGTAAATGATTCCACAATATTTATAACCCAATTTTTTAATGAAAGATTGCATACCAAGATTGTCTTGATGAGTGTCAATCTTTAAACTTTGTATATTTTTGCTTTTTAATTGCTGATGAAATTGTGTGAAAATAAATTGCGCAATACCTTGTTTTCTGTATTCTTTAGCAATTGCCAATCTGTGAATTACACCATACACTTTAGATTCATCAATAATCCAAGAACCATCGATAACTTTGTATGTGGGTTCAGAATTTATAGTAAACATAGATGTTGCCGTAATTTGGTTTTTATTATTGATAACAACATAACTTTCACCATTTAAAATATCTTGTTCAACTTGTTCTGCATTAGGATATCCATTTTGCCATTGATCAATTTTTAAAGAAGCTAAAAGTTCTTTTGCATCCTCAATTATTTCTACAATTCTTGGAATATCTTTAATAAGTGAATGTCTAATTTTCATCAACAAGAAAAATTAAATCATTTTAAAATCTAATAGCAATTCATCATTAATTGAACATTGTAAATGATCTCCTTTAAAAATTTCACCTTTACCTAAAGCTGGTGTTCCTGTAAAAATTAAGTCGCCAGGTTGTAAGGTCATATATTCAGAAATAAAAACAATAATATCAGCAAAATCGTTAACCATAAATGCTGTATTACTTTTTTGTTTTTCAACTCCATTAATTTTTAAATCGAAATTAATATCAGCTAAATTAGGGTAATTATCAATAGATTTAAAACTAGAAATTGGTGCAGCACCATCAAATCCTTTAGCAAATTCCCAAGGATGTTTTGTTTCTCTAGCATTAGTTAAAATATCTTTTGCAGTATAATCTATACCAATTGCAATTTCTGAAATGTAAGAATTTGCATCTTCCTTTTTAATGTTTTTACCTTCTTTTCCTATTTTAACAACTAATTCAACTTCGTAAATTAATTCGTTTGTAATATTGCTTGGGTATTCAACATTACAGTTTACTGCTAAGCTAGATTCTGGTTTAGAAAAGATGAATTTTTTACCTTTCTTTTTTTCTTCAATATCTTTTAAATCGGTAACGTAATTGCTACCTATTCCTAAAATTTTCATTTTTAAATTTGTTTTTATTTTAAAAGTAAATGTAAAAAAATATCCACTAAAAAATAATAGTTTTAGTGGATAATAATTTTATTTATATTACAAATCTAAGCAGTAACTACTTCTTTAGTTTTTGTCTTTTTTTTGATATTTACAATTTCTTGATTTTGTAAAATATCTTGTAAAGTTTGTCTTTTTCTAATTAAATAATCCTTACCGTCTACCAACATAACTTCTGCAGGTAAATATCTAGAGTTATAGTTAGATGCCATAGAAAAACAATAAGCACCTGCGTTATGAAAACACAATACATCCTCTTCAGAAATTTCTGCAATTCTTCTGTTAGACCCAAAAGTATCAGTTTCACAAATATACCCAACAACAGAGTAATAACGATCTCTTCCTTCAGGATTTGAAATATTTGTAATATGATGATAAGAATCGTACATCATTGGTCTAACTAAATGGTTAAAACCAGAATCTACATGCGCAAAAACAGTTGATGTAGTTTGTTTTACTACATTTACTTTTGCAAGAAAAACACCAGCTTCTGAAACTAAAAATTTACCAGGTTCAAACATTAAAGTAATATCTTTACCATATTCAGTACAAAAATTATTAAATCTTTCTGATAATTGTAATCCTAATTGTTCAATATCTGTAGATATATCTCCTTCTTTATAAGGTACTTTAAAGCCACTTCCAAAGTCGATAAAATCAATATTCTTAAATTGTTTTGCTACATCAAATAAAATTTCTGAAGCACGTAAAAAAGTGTCAATATCTAAAATATCAGACCCTGTATGCATGTGAATTCCGTTAATATTCATACCCGTATTTTCTACAACACGTTTTATGTGTGGAACTTGATGAATAGAAATACCAAATTTAGAATCGATATGACCTACAGAAATTTTAGAATTTCCACCAGCCATAATATGCGGGTTGATACGAACACAAACAGGGATTTCTGGATGTTTTTGACCAAATAATTCTAAAATAGAAAGGTTATCAATATTTATTTGAACACCTAATTTTGCAACTTCTTCTATCTCTTGTAAAGAAACGCCATTTGGTGTGTAAATTATTTTTTTAGGATCAATTCCAGTAGACAAACTTAACTGCACTTCTTGTATAGAAACTGTATCTAAACCAGCACCTAAGTTTTCGAAAAACTGAAGAATATTAATGTTAGAAAGTGCTTTTACAGCATAATTCAACTTTAAATTTTTAACAGCACTAAAAGCATTTGTTAATCTATTATATTGAGAAGCTATTTTTTCTGTATCATATACATACAAAGGGCTTCCATATTTTTTTGATAATTCTAAAAGTTGTAATCTATCCACAATATTTAATATTTATTTAGACTGTAAAAGTAGTTAAATTCAGTATTGAAAAATCATTTGTTTAAAAATACAACAAAATGTTTTTTTTTGTGATTTTCTAATTGATTTCGACTTTAAATTTTAGTTGAAATCCTGTTGATAACTTATTAGCAAAGCCATTTTATTTCATCTTGTTAAAGGTTAATTTAGCAAGTACTGCAAACTTAATAACCATAAGTGATTACATGAGTAAAGAAACAAAATATACAGAAGATAATATTAGATCTTTAGATTGGAAAGAACACATTAGAATGCGCCCAGGAATGTATATTGGAAAGTTAGGTGATGGTTCTTCTGCTGATGATGGAATTTACATTTTGGTTAAAGAAGTATTGGACAATTCTATTGATGAATATGTGATGGGAGCAGGTAAAACCATTGAAATTTCTATTCATGGTAGTAAGGTTACCGTAAGAGATTATGGTCGTGGAATTCCTTTAGGTAAAGTCGTAGACGTAGTTTCTAAAATGAATACTGGTGGTAAATATGACTCTAAAGCGTTTAAAAAATCTGTAGGATTAAATGGTGTTGGTACAAAAGCAGTAAATGCACTTTCGTCGTTTTTTAGAGTTGAATCTACCCGAGAAGGAAAATCTGCATCTGCAGAATTTAGCCAAGGAAATTTAGAAAATCAAGAGTTTTTAGAGGAAACTTCTAGAAGAAAGGGAACAAAAGTTTCTTTTATTCCAGATGAAACTATTTTTAAAAAATACAAGTTTAGAAATGAGTATGTAGCAAAAATGCTCAAAAACTATGTGTATTTAAATCCGGGTTTAACTATCATTTTTAATGGTGAAAAATATTTTTCTGAAAATGGATTAAAAGATTTATTGGAAGACAACAATAATAAAGAAGATATGTTGTATCCAATAATTCATTTAAAAGGAGATGATATAGAAGTTGCAATAACACATAGCAAAACCCAATATTCAGAAGAATATCATTCTTTTGTAAACGGACAACATACCACGCAAGGAGGTACACATCAATCCGCATTTAGAGAAGCGATTGTAAAAACCATTCGTGAATTTTACAGTAAAAGCTTTGAAGCTTCAGATGTACGTAAATCTATTATTTCTGCAATTGCAATAAAAGTAATGGAACCTGTTTTTGAAAGCCAAACAAAAACAAAATTAGGTTCTACAGAAATGGGAGGAGATTTACCTACAGTTAGAACTTACATAAACGATTTTGTAAAAACAAAGTTGGATAATTTTTTGCATAGAAATACAGAAGTAGCCGAAAAGTTACAGAAGAAAATTATGCAAGCAGAAAAGGAGCGTAAAGAACTTTCTGGTATTAGAAAATTAGCAAGAGATAGAGCAAAAAAATCGAGCTTACACAATAAAAAATTACGTGATTGTAGAATTCATTTAGGAGACATTAAAAAGCAAAATTATTTAGAAACCACTTTGTTTATTACTGAGGGAGATTCAGCTTCTGGGTCTATTACAAAATCTAGAAATGTAAATACACAAGCGGTTTTTAGTTTGAAAGGAAAGCCCTTAAACTCTTTCGGTTTAAGTAAAAAAATTGTGTACGAAAATGAAGAATTCAATTTATTACAAGCTGCCTTAAATATAGAAGATGGTTTAGAAGATTTGCGTTACAATAATATTGTAATTGCAACAGATGCCGATGTAGATGGAATGCACATCAGATTGTTATTAATTACTTTTTTCTTACAGTTTTTTCCAGAATTAATAAAAGAAGGACATCTATACATTTTAGAAACTCCTTTATTTAGAGTGCGCGATAAAAAGCAAACTTTTTATTGTTATTCTGAAGAAGAAAAAAGAGATGCTATTAAAAATTTAAGAGGCAAGCCAGAAATTACTCGATTTAAAGGTTTAGGTGAAATTTCGCCAAATGAGTTTGTTCATTTTATTGGTGATGACATTAGATTGGATCCTGTAATGTTAGATAAAGAAATGTCTATAGAGCAAATGTTACAATTTTATATGGGTAAAAACACACCAGATAGACAGAAGTTTATCATTGAGAATTTAAAAGTTGAGTTGGATACTATAGAAGAGGAAGTGTAGAATATGAGTGAAGAAATAAACGATCACGAAGAAGAATTAAATATTGAGGGAGAAACTCCTCAAGAAGAAACCATTACTAAAGTTACAGGAATGTACAAAGAGTGGTTTCTAGATTACGCTTCGTATGTAATTTTAGAAAGAGCAGTTCCGTCTTTAGAAGATGGTTTAAAACCTGTACAGCGTAGAATTATGCATTCTATGAAAGATTTAGACGATGGCCGTTACAATAAAGTAGCCAATATTGTGGGGCATACCATGCAATATCACCCACATGGAGATGCTTCTATTGCTGATGCAATGGTGCAAATTGGTCAAAAGGAATTGTTAATTGATATGCAAGGAAACTGGGGTAATATCTTAACAGGAGATAGAGCTGCAGCATCAAGATATATTGAAGCACGTTTGTCTAAATTTGCCTTAGAAGTTGTTTTTAATCCTAAAACTACGGATTGGAAAATGTCTTATGATGGACGTAGAAAAGAACCTATTGATTTACCTGTAAAATTTCCGCTTTTATTAGCACAAGGAGCAGAAGGAATTGCAGTTGGTTTATCAACAAAAATATTACCACATAATTTTATTGAACTTATTGATGCATCCATTAAATATTTAAAAGGGAGAAGTTTTAAAATTGTTCCAGATTTTTTAACAGGCGGAATTGCAGATTTTACCCACTATAATGATGGAAAACGTGGAGGTAAAGTTCGTGTAAGAGCAAAAATTTCTCAATTAGATAAAAAAACGTTGGTTATTACTGAAATTCCGTTTTCTACAACCACATCTTCATTAATTGATAGTATTTTAAAAGCCAATGAAAAGGGAAAAATCAAGATTAAAAAAATTGAAGATAATACAGCTGCGGAAGTAGAAATTTTAGTGCATTTACCGCCAAATGTATCACCAGATAAAAGTATAGATGCTTTGTATGCATTTACCAATTGTGAAACATCAATTTCACCTTTAGCGTGTACAATTGAAGAAAATAAACCTGTTTTTGTTGGTGTTTCACAAATGCTAAAACACTCAACAGATTTAACTGTAGAGTTGTTAAAAAAAGAATTAGAAATTCAGTTAAACGAGTTAGAAGAACAATGGCATTTTTCATCTTTAGAAAGAATTTTTATAGAAAATAGAATTTATAGAGATATTGAGGAAGAAGAAACTTGGGATGGTGTTATAAAAGCAATTGATTTAGGTTTAAAACCACATATTAAACATTTAAAACGTGCCGTAACTGAAGAAGATATTGTTCGTTTAACAGAAATTAGAATTAAAAAAATATCAAAATTCGATATTGATAAAGCTAAACAATTTATAGAAAGTTTAGAAGATAAAATTGCAGGTGTAAAACATCATTTAGATAATTTGATTGATTTTGCAATTGACTATTTTAAAAACTTAAAAGACAAATACGGTAAAGGAAAAGAGCGTAAAACTGAAATTAGAATTTTTGATGATATTGTTGCCTCAAAAGTAGCTATGAACAATGCAAAATTGTATGTAAATAGAGAAGAAGGTTTTATTGGTACATCTTTAAAAAGAGATGAGTTTGTAACAG
The DNA here is from genome assembly GCF_947500975.1 of uncultured Polaribacter sp. Taxonomy (GTDB): domain Bacteria; phylum Bacteroidota; class Bacteroidia; order Flavobacteriales; family Flavobacteriaceae; genus Polaribacter. Next base: position 219,045 of record NZ_CANMUE010000001.1, on the reverse strand, counting down.
ATTGTTCTGATATTGATGATATTATTGTCTTTAGAAGAGATGGTGGAATGATGGTGACAAAAGTAGATACTAAAACTTTTGTAGGGAAAGATATTATACATGTGGCAGTTTTTAAAAAGAAAGACAAACGAACGGTGTATAATTTTATGTACAGAGATGGCGCAAGAGGGGCAAGTTATATGAAACGTTTTAATGTAACATCTGTAACACGAGATAAAGAGTACAATTTAGCAAATGGAAATAAAAGTTCTAAAGTGCTATATTTTTCTGCAAATTTAAATGGAGAAGCAGAGGTTGTAACTGTTAATTTAAGAGCCGTTGGTAGTGTAAAAAAATTAAAATGGGATATAGATTTTGCAGATTTAGCCATTAAAGGTAGAGCTGTTCGTGGTAATACAATTACAAAATATTCTGTAAAAAGTGTCGATTTTAAATCTGAGGGTGTTTCTACTTTAAAGCCTCGTAGAATTTGGTTTGATGATGCGGTACAACGTTTAAATGTTGATGAAAGAGGTGAGTTGTTAGGTGAGTTTAAAGCAGAAGACAAATTATTAATTATAAACCAAAGTGGTAAGGTAAAAGCAGTAAAACCTAATTTGGCAATGCATTTTGAAGATGATATGATTGTACTAGAAAAATGGGTTTCAGAAAAACCAATTTCTGCTATTTATTTTGATGGTGAAAAAGAGCGTTATTACATTAAACGTTTTTTAATTGAAAACACAGATAAAGAAGAAATTTTTATAACAGAACATCCAAAATCTCAATTAGAAATTGTTGCTACAGATTATAGACCAATTGTAGAGGTTGTTTATTCTAAACGAAGTTTAGAAAACGAAGAAGTAAATTTAGAAGAGTTTATTGCCGTAAAAGGAATAAAAGCTTTAGGTAATCAGTTAACTACAGAAAAAATTAAACAAGTTAACTTATTAGAATCTTTGCCTTTTGAGGAACCAGAAGATGTAATGGTAGATGAAGTGCAAATTAATGAAAAAGAGGTTGTTGAAGAGAAATTGCCTTTAGAGGTTCCGGCAGTAGAAAAACCAGTTGTATTAGATACTACTGAAAAAGAAGATAAAAAACAAGCACTTTTAAAGAGAGCAATTCAGAAAAAGAAGGATAAAACTGATGATGATACTCAGCAGAAGTTGTTTTAGATAAAGGCTACTTTATTGTAAAGTTTTTGAAGTCTTTTTGATATTTTTATATCTGAAGGTAAATGATTCATAAAAAAATATAATTAAATGAATAAAATAGGACTTATAGGAGGTATAACTCCAGAATCTACCATATTATATTATAGGATTTTAAATCAATTAAATAATGAAAAATTAGGTGGTTCACATTCTGCAAAAATAATTATGAATTCTTTTGACTTTGGTCAGGTTTCTAATTTACAATCTGAGGGAAATTGGAAAAAGTTAGACCAATTAATGGCAGAAGCTGGTAAAAGTTTAGAAGCTGGTGGGGCAACTTGTATTTTAATTTGCGCAAATACAATGCATTTGTGTATAGACGCAGTTAGAAAAGTGGTTAATATACCTGTAATACATATTGCAGAAGCAACGGCAAAAGCAATTACCCAAAAAGGATTAAAAAAAGTTTCTTTATTAGGTACAAAATATACAATGGAAAAAGATTTTTTTAAAGAAATCTTAACTTCATTTGGTATAGAAACTATTATTCCTGATGAAAAAGATAGAAACGAAATTCATAGTATTATTTATAATGAACTATCTAAAGGAGAGTTAAATCCTTTATCTAAAGAAAAATATATTAATATTATAAATAAACAAATAGAAAATGGTGCTGAAGGTATTATTTTAGGTTGTACAGAAATTCCATTATTAATTCATCAAGAAGATGTTACTGTGCCTGTTTTTGATACTACAACAATTCACGCAACAACTGCTTTTAATTTATAATATAAATAATAACGCCCCTTTTTTAATATTGATTTGCTAATTATATTTAGTAATAAATATTTTAATAAAAAATTAATTATGAAGTTTAAGTTTTTTATAGTAATAACATTTCTATTCCAATTTTCTGTTTTTTCGCAAACAGAAATTTATTTTTTTAAAGATTCTAATCATAGTTTTACTATTGACAATATAGAAAAAGCAAATTTTCAGCTTTTAGAAAAGGAAATTTCCGATAAATATTTTGATAATTATTATTGGTTTAAAATACCAGCAATAGAAACAAATTCTAAATACATTTTTAGAATTACACAAGCAAAAATCAACTCTGCTGAAGCTTATTATAATAAAATATTAATAAAAAAACTTAATAATGAACGTTATTTGAGTTATTCTTTTTTTAGAGATCATGATACTTATATTAAAATAAATCCAAGCCAAGAAGGCTATATTCCTGTTGAGCTAAATGTTGAAGAAGAATCAATTTTAAAAGAAAAAAATCAACTGCTTATCAATGGTTTTTATTATGGATTTACTTTACTTGTTATTCTGTACAATTTATTTTATTATGTTTTGTTTAAGGATAATGCCTTTTTATACTATGCTTTATTTTTAGTAAATATTAGTTTTGGTATTTTTAATATGGATGGTATGCTTAATTTTTATAATATAAGTCCAAAAATTAGTAATATCTTATTGATTGCAAACTACATTTTTTTAGCTTATTTTTCTTCTAAGTTTGCTAAAAGTTATTTGTTTTTAAATCAATATTTTCCAAAATTTAAAAAGTATAGTTATGTCATTGAATTTGCTGTTGTTGTATTAGGAGTTCTTTACTTATTTCAAGGAGAATATCTTTATTTATTGCTTTTAAATATTTTAATATTTACCTTGTTTTTTACTTATTGGCTATTTGCAGTTTTCATGTTTAAGAAAAATGTATATATAAAAATGATAGTTTTTGCCTATGTTATTATATTGTTTTCTGGAATCGACTTTTACGTCTTAAAATATTGGGGGGTATCTATAATGAATGTGAATGCAACAACAATTAAAATTGGTGCATTTTTTGAAATGATTATTTTGTCTATTGCAGTTTTATATAGAATGAATACCTTAAAACATGAAAATAATTTTATGAGGAGTGAGATTGTTAATTTTTCTAAACAAGTAAACGAACATTCCGTAAATACGAAAGAAAAAAATAAACCTTCTTTATATGATTTAAGTCATCGAGAAAGAGAAATTTTTGACTTATTAGTTTTAGGGAAAAGTAATAAAGAAATTGCAGATGAATTAAATATTTCTATTAATACTGTAAAATTTCATGTTAAAAATATTTATGAAAAATTAAATATAAAAAGTAGAAAAGAAGTGTTAAACTTAACGTAATTTGTTGCTAACTGCCTATAACTACTCGGTAACCACCCAGTAACTACCTGAAAACTACCCCTTAAAAAGCTTCAATAAACTGTTATTGTTGTTAAATTTGTAACTGTAAAAAAATTGTTATGAATTTTTTATATACCCTCAACTCATATAACTCTAGATTTTTTTCTAGAGTTATTTTTTTGTCATTTATTTTTTGTGATTTATAAGTTATATAAATTTAAAAAGTACAAGTCTCAAAAAATAAGATAAACTCTAATTTATTTCATCTTTTCAAAAAAAGTAAAGTTATAATTAGGTAATAAATCTGTATTTGTAATTTTAATAATATCTTTTAATACCAAATCTGGTCTTGTAGTTGCTAACTCATAATAAAGTACGCCACCAGTTTTACCTTTTTTTGTTGTAGGGGTATAAATTTTATTTGTTTTAAAAGCCTTAAATTTTGAGTATAATTGGTTACTGTTTAATAATTGCTCTTTAGATGAAAAATAACCTGGAGCTATCCAATAATCAGCATTTGCACCTTTATCAAAAACGCTTTCAAAACTAAGCGATAAACTTCCTTTACCACTAGAGTTTTTCCATAAATAATCCAAATTAGCATCTTTTAAAAATTGCGCAACAAAGCTATCTCCAGCTGGTAAACTCCAAATATCTTTACTCATAATTGCTCCAGATAAAATACTTGGCTTTCTATTAGATTTTAAAGCGATTTTTTTGGCCTGTAAATAATTAGTTTCAATCATTTTAAAAATACTATCAGCTTGTTGTTCTTTATCAAATAAAACACCAAAAAATTTAATCCATTCAGCTCTACCTAAAGGAGTCTCTTCTAGCCAATCTCCATTATAAATTACAGAAATTCCTGCTTTTTTAATGGTGGTTAAAGATTTATCAGCAGATGAAACACTATAACCAACTACTAATTCTGGTTGTAAATCCAATAGAATCTCAGTATTTAAAGAATTCTCTTTTCCTATTTCTGTAATTTTTCCATTATCAATCAATATTCTTGTTTTTTCTGAAGATACATATTTTGAAAAAGGAAAACCAATAATAGTAGTTTCTTCATTTAATAATTCAATCATTGGAATATGAGTTGTTGAGGTAACAACAATTTTCTTGATTGGAATTTCAATTGTTTCTTTTGTATAATCAACAATTGTATTTTGCATTTTTTTCTGAATATCATATTCAAAAACATCATAAGAATTTTGATAAGCAGATTTTATAATTAACTTTTTTAAACCATTTTTTTCAATAATGTCAAAACCTTTAGCGTATTTAATTCTACTTTCAATTTTATTGGTTTCTATGGTTTTTGTTATTTCTTTTTTACAAGAAAAAAATAATAAAAACAGCATTATATAAGAAGAACTAAGCTTGAGTTTTTTCATTTAAAAAATAATTTATACAAGATTACAAAAGAATTGTATCAAGAACAATTTTTAAACTACATTTGCATCGATTTTAGGTTTTGATGTAAAAATCATTTTGCATCAAATTAAAAGGGAATCTGGTTAAAATCCAGAACTGTTCCCGCAACTGTAAGCTATAAAGCTTGTAACTAATTCTTTAACCACTGTTTTTGTTAATGGGAAGGTTTGTTACAAGACGCAAGTCAGGAGACCTGCCAATAATCATGAGATAAAAACTTTCGGGATAAAAGTTTTGGTACTAAAAACACGTACTTATTTTTCCTGATTTATTGTAAATTAAATTTATTAAAAAATGAAAAAACAATTAGTAATTGTTGGTGTTTTGGCATGTAGTATTGTTAGCACAAATCTTTTTGCACAAAAAAAAGAAACGCAAAAAGAAAAAGTAGAAACGTTAAAAGAAGTTGTAGTAACTGCAACAAAATTTAAATCAAAAAAAGAGAATTCGGGTAAAGTGATTCATGTAATTACACAAAAAGAATTACAGCAAAATGCAGGTAAAACAGTTATTGAAATATTAAATACTGTTGCAGGTATAGATATTAAAGGGGTTAACGCAAACCCTTCAGAGCCTAGAAGTATTAATGTTAGAGGTGGTAGAAGTAGGCAAGTTTTGGTTTTAATAGATGGTGTTCCTGTAACAGATCAATCTGCAATAAATCAAGAATTCGATTTACGTTTATTATCAGTAAGTCAAATTGAAAATATAGAGATTTTAAAAGGAGCTTCTTCAACTTTATATGGTTCTGGTGCGGCAACAGCTGTTATTAGTATTACATTAAAAAAAGCTTCTGAAGACAAGTTTTCTGGTTCTTTTGAAACTAGTGTTGGTACAAATAATAATGCAAGTTCTTCTGAAGGTAGTTTATCTGATACAAACCAAAATGTAACATTAAATGGTACTTTGGGAAAACTTAACTTTTTAGGTTCTTTTAGTTTAACTGGTTTAGACGGTATGTCATCTGCAAAAAGTAAAACAAATACTACTTTTAATAATGATGCCTTTTATTCTAAAAACGGATTATTAAAATTAGGTTACAAAGTAAATGACAAGTTAAATATTGAGACATTTTTAAATTACGATGAATTTAATTATGATTTTGATGCGGGTGCATTTTCTGATAATGACCTAAATACTGGAAGTCAAGAGCAATTTAGAGTAGGTTTTAAACCAACATATACGTATAATAAAGGACAGATTTATTTATTAGCTTCAGCAAATGTTGTAGAAAGAGATTTAAAACAATTTAATTCTTTCTCTAGTACTTTAGATACTTATGAGTTTGTAGGTAGAAGTGTAAATGTAGATTTGGTTAATAAGTATGAATTTTTTAATCAACTTCAATTAATTACTGGTGTAAATTACCAAATACATAGTAATAATACTGTAACACCTTTTGGTGGTATAGAAAAAGGAATTGCTAACTTTAATACGGTAGATCCTTATGCAAGTGTGGTTTATGTTTCTAATTATGGTTTAAGTGTAAATATTGGTGGACGTTTAAATATTCACAATGTATATGGAAATCATTTTGTTTATGATGGTAACTTAGCATATTCAGTTTTAAAGAATGATGATGTTTCTATAAAATTATTAACTTCTTACAGTACAGCATTTATTGCACCAAGTTTATACCAGTTATATGATGGTTTTTCTGGAAATATTGATTTAAACCCAGAATCTAATGAAACTTTTGAAGCAGGTTTTGATTTAAATTATAAAGACTGGGTTCAGTTTGAAGCTGTTTATTTTAATAGAAAAGAAACAGATGCTATTATTTATGATAATTCTACCTATAAATATGGTAATGGTTCTTCAGATGCAAATGGATTTGAATTAAGTACTAAAGTTATACCAACATCATTTTTAACTCTTAACGCTTCTTTTACTTATGTAGATAGAGATCAAACTGAAGATTTTAACGATTACATTCCAAAAAATAAATTTGTAGCAGGTTTAGATATTACACCTTTTGATAATGCGTTTTTTAATTTTACTTATAGAAACGTTGGTAAAAGAACAATTTTTGATAGATATGGTTCTTTTGGAACTGCTGGAGAAGATGTTATTCTAGAAAACTACCAAGTATTAGATTTCATGACAAATTATAAAGTATTAGGAGATACAGTTACATTTTTTGCTGCTGTAACTAATATTTTAAATGAAGATTATGATGATGTATTTGGGTATTCTACAAGAGGTAGAAACTATAAAGTAGGAGTAAGATTACAATTTTAGTAAGGGAAGAATGCTAAAAAATGAAAAAGAAGAAAACTCCGTTTGTAGAATAATTCTACAAACGGAGTTTTTTTTATTATAACAATTTTCTTACTTCGTTTTTAATAACGTCAATAGCAGTTTCTGTGGGTGGTAATTTTTTAGAATATTCAATTAAAACTTCTTCTCTTAAATTATTGGCAGAAGTAGCTTTTTCTGCTATTTGGTTTAATTTATTAGTTACAGCATTTTTAGAAGCGTAAATAGCTGTCCAACTATCTTCTGATATATAAATTTGCTGTACTAAATTATGCTCAAACTCTTGATTTATATTTGCAATTAATAAATCTAAATAATCTTTTGTATCTGTAGAAATTGGTGGAATTCTCATTAACATTTTCACAGGGTTTATACGCTCGCAAAACAACAACATACGTTCATAAGCTTGTAATTTTATAGGTAAAGAATCTTTCTTTTTTTGAGCTAAAAGTTCTATTTTTCTCTCTGAGTTTTGCTGTTTTAAAAAACCGTTAAACATGTAATAAGCAACAAAACCAGTTACTGCAGCAGGTAAAATATATGCAATGCTTTCTAAGATTTTATCTTCCATTTTAAAGTAGGTTAGAGAGTTGTAAATATAAAATACCAATTAAAATAGCCAAACCAAAACTTAATAAAGTTCCAATTAAAATGTATTCTGTTAATTTTCTGTCTTTAGACTCTGTTAAATCTCCAAATCTAAAAACTGATTTTGCTGCTAATAAAAAACCAATAGCTTCCCAATGATTAGTAATAACAAAAACAAATACAAAAAGACGTTCTAAAATACCAATATAGCGTCCTGCTTTAGCTAAAGAATCATCATTTTCTTTTTTACTTTCAGGATTCCATTGTGTAATAAAAACTTTTATAATAATTGGAGAAACACTTGTAATTAGAAGAATTGAAATGATTAGTAATAAAGTTTTATCTGTAAAAAAAGTATCAAAAGAAAAGCTAGATTTGGTATATAATATTGATGTAAAAACTAACATTAAAACATGCAAAACTTGGTCTATAAAAAACCAGCTTCTTTTATTTTTTTTCTTTTGATAGGTAAGTTTTAAAACATCAATTATATAATGAGAGGTTGTTATGATGATTAAACCTAACCAATATTGCTGAATATTAAATTTTATAAATAGTAAGAGAAGAATAGTGTGAATGCCAATATGTATGTATAATTTAGGAGATTTAATTTTTTTTTGTTCTTTGTCTTTTACCCATTTTTCTGATTGAAAAACAAAATCTCCTAAAACATGTGCCAATAAAAATTTTAGAAATAATAACATTTTATAGTCCTTTTCTTAGTTGTATTAATTCTCTGAAATGCTTGTCTAGCTTCATAACTTGTTCAAAACCAGCTCTTTTTTGACGTTCACTAACTCTGCCTTGTGTAATACCTAGAATAGCAGCAATTTCTTTTTGTGTAGCTGTTTCATTTTCTAAAGATGTTTTAAAAACTTCAGCAGAATTTACGGTCCAATTATCCATGGTTAGTAAAGCTAAATCAAAAGCAATATTTAGTTCTTTATCAATTTCTTGCCAAGGACTTTTAATGGCTAAATTTTGTTTTTTTAAGTAATTATCAAAAGCAAAGCCAGAGTTTATAAATGCTTCTCCATTAGATTCTGTAATTTTGTCAGTATCAAATTCTTTTTTGCCAATTCCAATTCCAATTCTAACATCAACACCATCTATCATTTTTATAATTGATTTTATCTTCAGAGCTGATAAGAAAGCGTTTTGGCAATCTTTTATTTCTAATTGAAAACTATCTCCTCTATAAATTTGCCAATATTTTGGAGATTCTCCAAAATATGTTAATGTTTCTTTTAGCGCTTTTAGCCATAAATCATCTTTGCTTTTTCTAGAGTTTATAATATCGCCAGTTAAAATACTTGTCATTAATAATTGTATTTAATTACAAATATATCATTTATTCATTAAATAATCAAAATTATCTGTCTATGGACAGATAATTTAATTTATCTGCCTATAGACAGATATTTAATTTTATCTGTCTGAGAGCAGATAAATAAAAATGATTTTGTATTAGTTGATTTTAAAATTTTGTGATATCATTAATAACTCTGTGAATAAAAAATATAAATCTGTACGTAAAAAATGAAGTAGTTTAAGTAATTTCACACTTTAAATTCTTTCAACAAAAAATCTATTGAATACTTATTTAAATTCTTTAAACGAGGCCCAAAAAGCAGCAGTTCTTCAAAAAGACGGGCCAATGATTATTATTGCAGGTGCTGGCTCTGGAAAAACACGAGTATTAACCTATAGAATTGCACATTTAATGCAACAAGGTGTAGATGCTTTTAATATTCTTTCCTTAACTTTTACCAACAAAGCTGCAAGAGAAATGAAAGCAAGAATTGCTGGAGTTGTAGGTGCAAGTGAAGCTAAAAACCTGTGGATGGGAACATTTCACTCAGTTTTTGCAAGGATTTTGCGCTCAGAAGCAGACAAATTAGGGTTTCCATCAAACTTTACAATTTACGATACACAAGATTCAGTTCGTTTAATTACAGCAATTATTAAAGAAATGAATTTAGATAAAGAAAGATATAAGCCTAAGCAGATTTTAGGTAGAATTTCATCTTTTAAAAATAGTTTAATTACAGTAAGAGCCTATTTTAATAGCTCTGATTTACAAGAGGCAGACTTACATGCAAGCAGACCAAAAGTAGGTGATATTTATAAAGAGTATGTAGACAGATGTTTTAAATCTGGCGCCATGGATTTTGATGATTTGTTGTTGCGCACAAATGAGTTATTGGCTCGTTTTCCAGAGTCTTTGGCAAAATACCAAGATCGTTTTAAATATATTATGGTAGATGAGTATCAAGATACAAATCATTCACAATATATTATTGTTCGCGCTTTGGCTGATAAATTTGGAAATATTTGTGTGGTTGGTGATGATTCTCAAAGTATTTATAGTTTTAGAGGTGCAAATATTCAGAATATTTTAAATTTTCAGAAAGATTATCCTGATGTAAAAACCTTTAAATTAGAGCAGAATTACCGTTCAACAAAAAATATTGTAAACGCTGCAAATTCTGTTATTGCAAGAAATAAAACCAAATTAGATAAAGAGGTTTGGACATCAAACGATTCTGGAGATTCTATAAACGTCATGCGTACCATTTCAGATGGAGAAGAAGGGCGTTTTGTGGCACAATCTATTTGGGAAAATCAGATGAATCATCAATTAGATTCTGATAATTTTTGTATTTTATATAGAACAAATTCTCAATCTAGAGCCATAGAAGATGCTTTAAGAAAAAAAGGAATTGATTATAAAATTTATGGAGGAATTTCCTTTTATCAACGAAAAGAAATTAAAGACATATTGTCTTATTTACGCATTTTAATCAATCCAAATGATGAAGAAGCTTTAAAAAGAATTATCAATTATCCAGCAAGAGGGATTGGAGCAACAACCATTGATAAGTTAACAATAGCTGCAAATCATTATAAAAAATCAATTTTTGAAATTATAAAATATATTGATAAAATCGATTTAAAAATAAATTCTGGAACTAAAAATAAGTTACAGAATTTTTCAAACATGATTTTACGTTTACAAATAGAAAGTCAAACAAAAAATGCATTTGAAATTGCTGAAATTGTGGTGAAACAAACACAATTAATTAAAGATTTAGAAAAAGACGGAACACCAGAAGCGGTAAGTAAAGTTGAAAATGTACAAGAATTGTTGAACGGAATTAAAGATTTTATTACTGATAAAATTGAGGAAGGAGAAGACGCATCATTAACCACATTTTTAGAAGACGTTGCTTTGGCTACAGATTTTGATGCAAAAAAAGATGATGATAAACCAAGTGTGTCTTTAATGACCATTCATCAATCTAAAGGGTTAGAATATCCTTACGTTTATATTGTTGGTTTAGAAGAAAATTTATTCCCTTCTGCCATGAGTATGAATACCAGAAGTGAGCTAGAAGAAGAACGTAGACTATTTTATGTTGCGCTTACAAGAGCAGAAAAAGTAGCCTATTTAAGTTACGCACAAACACGTTATAGATGGGGTAAATTGGTTGATGCTGAGCCAAGTAGGTTTTTAGAAGAAATAGATGATCAATATTTATTTTATATTACACCTAAAAAACCAGAACCTTCTGTAAATAATTTTTTAGACAAGAGTATTTTTAGTGATGCTCCCAAAAAAATTCGTTTTCAAAAACCAATTCAGCGTAAAAAAATAGAGAGAGATTTAGCAAAGAAAAAAGAAATTATAATTCCTAAAAACTTAAAAAAAGTTTCTCAAGCAACCTCAAAAACCAATTTATTTGATGGGCATATTGTAGTTGGTAATATTGTAGAACATAATAGATTTGGTAGAGGAGAAGTACTTGCTTTAGAAGGGAATGGACCCAATAAAAAAGCTGAAATTAAATTTGGTACTGTTGGTAAGAAAAAGTTATTGCTTCAGTTTGCTAAATTAAAAGTGATTGGATAAAACGTTTAAAATTAAATAAGTTTCATAATTCATTATTGGTAATAATTATTTATTTTGCAACGTTAAATAACTACAAAGAAAATAGTTTAATTCTTGATACTTAAAACTTTCAAGAATACTTCACTAAAATATAATAAATGACATTCGATTTAGAATACAATTCAGAAAGAACATTAATGATTATACCAGAATATGGTAGACATATTCAAAAATTAGTAGATCATTGTATTGCTCTTGAAACAAAAGAAGAACGTGATAAAATGGCAAAAGCAATTGTAGATGTAATGGGTAATTTACAGCCACATTTACGTGATGTTCCAGACTTTAAACATAAATTGTGGGATCAATTATATATTATGTCGGAATTTAAGTTAGATGTAGAGTCTCCTTATCCGCAGCCATCTAAAGAAGAATTGCAAGAAAAACCAGAGCCTTTGGCATACCCAAAATCAGCATCAAGATATCGTTATTATGGTAACAATATTCAAACCATGATAGATATTGCTTTAAGTTGGGATGAAGGTGATAAAAAAGAAGCATTAGTTTTTACAATAGCTAATCATATGAAAAAATGCTATTTAAATTGGAATAAAGATACGGTAGATGATGCAGTAATTTTTAAACATTTATATGATCTTTCTGATGGAAAAATAGATTTAAGAGATTCTGAAGAAGCGCTTTCTGAAAGTAAAAATCTTTTAAGAAAAAGAAGTTCTCAAGGCCAGAACAATAGCAAAAATTATAAAAAATCGCAGCATAATAATCAACACAAAAATAGAAAAAGATAAAAGTCAATGGCATCATTTAAAATAGAAGGAGGGCATAAGTTAAATGGAACAATAACTCCACAAGGAGCAAAAAATGAAGTATTACAAATTTTGTGTGCAGTATTATTAACTCCTGAAAAAGTAATAGTTAATAATGTTCCTGATATTATTGATGTAAATAAATTAATTTTTATTCTTGGAAAATTAGGAGTTAAAATAGAAAAATTGAGTAAAAATTCTTACTCATTTCAGGCTGATGATTTAAACCTAAATTATTTAGAATCAGATGATTTTAAAAAAGACGGAAGTTCATTACGTGGGTCGATAATGATTGTTGGGCCGCTTTTAGCTCGTTTTGGAAGAGGCTATATTCCAAGACCTGGAGGAGATAAAATAGGTAGAAGAAGATTAGACACTCATTTTGAGGGGTTTATAAGGCTTGGTGCAAAGTTTAGATATAATAAAGAAGAGCACTTTTATGGAGTAGAGGCAGATGAGTTATTTGGTGTAGAAATGTTGTTAGATGAAGCTTCTGTAACAGGTACAGCAAATATTTTAATGGCATCAGTTTTAGCAACCGGAACTACAAAAATTTATAATGCTGCTTGCGAACCATATATTCAGCAATTATGTAAAATGTTGAATTCAATGGGGGCAAATATATCTGGAGTTGGATCTAATTTATTAATTATAGAAGGTGTAAAATCACTTGGTGGTTGTACGCATAGAGTTTTACCAGATATGATTGAAATTGGCTCTTGGATTGGTGTTGCGGTAATGACACGTTCAGAATTAACCATAAAAGATGTTAGTTATGACAACCTTGGTCAAATTCCAAACGTATTTAAAAAATTAGGAATTCAGTTCGAGAGAAGAGGAGATGATATTTATATTCCTGAACAAGAATCTTATGAAATTCAAAACTATATTGATGGTTCTGTTTTAACAGTTGCAGATGCACCTTGGCCAGGTTTTACACCAGATTTATTAAGTATTATTTTAGTAATAGCAACTCAAGCAAAAGGTACAGTTTTAATACATCAAAAAATGTTTGAAAGTCGCTTATTTTTTGTTGATAAATTAATTGATATGGGAGCAAAAGTAATTTTGTGTGATCCTCATAGAGCTACTGTTATCGGACAAGACTTTAAAACGCCATTAAAGGCAACAAAAATGACATCACCAGATATTAGAGCAGGAATTTCATTATTAATTGCAGCTTTATCTGCAGACGGAACAAGTATTATTAATAATATTGAGCAAATTGATAGAGGTTATGAGGATATTGAAGCAAGATTAAAATCTATCGGAGCTCATATTGAAAGAATTGTAGAATAAGAAAAATTAGTTTATTTAAAGAAAATTAGACAAATTGAAGATAAATTTTTTGTCATTTGGTTTCTTGATAAAATATAAAAATAGTGTCAGTTTGACACTATTTTTTTGTTGGCAACATTTTTGCAAATAAATTGTACACAATTTAACGATTACAAAGAAATGAGTAAGAAAGAAGATATAAAAGAAGAAGAAATTATAAAAGAGCAAGAAACTTCTCAAGTTGAAGAAAATCAAGAAGTTGAAGTAGAAGTTGTAAAAGAAGAACCAACATCAGAAGAATTAATTCAGGCTGAAAAAGATAAGTTTTTACGTTTATTTGCTGAGTTCGAAAACTATAAAAAAAGAACAACAAGAGAAAGAATTGAGTTGTTTAAAACTGCAGGGCAAGAATTAATGACATCTTTACTGCCAGTTGTAGATGATTTTGAACGCGCTTTGACACATATTGAAGAAGACAAAGAAGCAGAAGAATTAAGAAAAGGTGTATTGTTAATTTATCAGAAATTTTACAACACTTTAGAGCAAAAAGGATTGTCTAAAATTGAAACAAATACAGGAGATACTTTTGATGCAGAAATACATGAAGCAATAACACAAATTCCTGCTCCATCAGAAGATTTAAAAGGAAAAGTAATTGACTGTGTAGAAAAAGGATACAAATTAGGAGATAAAATTATTCGTTACCCAAAAGTGGTAATCGGACAATAATTAAGTAAATCAGTAAGCAATTAATAACTGTTTTAATTGCTAGTTGAATACTGCAAATGAAATAAAATGGCAAAACAAGATTATTACGAAACTTTAGGCATTTCTAAATCTGCTTCACAAGCTGAAATAAAAAAAGGGTATAGAAAAATGGCAATTAAATATCATCCAGATAAAAATCCAGATGATAAAACTGCTGAAGAAAACTTTAAAAAAGCGGCTGAAGCATATGAGGTTTTAGGTGACGAAAATAAAAAAGCACGTTATGATCAATATGGTCATGCTGCTTTTGATGGTCCACAAGGTGGCGGTGGTTTTGGCGGCGGCGGAATGAACATGGATGATATCTTTAGTCAATTTGGAGATATTTTTGGCGGTGGTTTTGGAGGCGGCTTTGGTGGCGGTGGTCAAAGACAAGCAAGAGTAAAAGGAAGTAATATGCGTATTCGCGTAAAATTAACTTTAGAAGAAATAGCCAAAGGAGTAGAGAAGAAAGTAAAAGTTCGTAGAAAAGTTCAAGCAGATGGTGTAAGATATAAAACCTGTACAACTTGTAATGGTTCTGGTCAGCAAATGCGAGTAACAAATACAATTTTAGGTAGAATGCAAACGGCAACTACTTGTGGTACTTGTTCTGGAGCAGGAGAAATTATTAGTTCTAAACCAAATGGAGCAGATGCGCAAGGTTTAATTGTAAAAGAAGAAACTGTGCCAATTAATATTCCTGCAGGTGTAACTGAAGGTGTTCAATTAAAAGTAGGAGGTAAAGGAAATGATGCTCCAGGTAAAAATTCAATTTCAGGAGATTTACTAGTTTTAATTGAAGAAATTCAACATGAAACTTTAAAAAGAGAAGGTACAAATATTCATTATGACTTGTATATTAATTTTTCTGAAGCAGTTTTAGGAACAAATAAAGAAGTCGAAACTGTAACAGGTAAAGTAAAAATTAAGATAGATGCTGGTACTCAATCAGGTAAAATTTTACGTTTAAAAGGAAAAGGTTTACCAAGTATAGAACGTTATGGAACAGGAGATTTTTTAATCCATATTAATGTTTGGACACCACAAGAATTAAATAAAGAGCAAAAAGCATTTTTTGAGAAAATGTCAGAGGATGATAATTTTTCGCCAAATCCGAATACTTCAGATAAATCTTTTTTTGAAAAGGTTAAAGATATGTTTTCTTAAATATATTTTTTATAAAAATATTGCCACTCAAATTTATATTTGAGTGGTTTTTTATTTATAAAGATTTACTTTTGCAAAATTAAAAGCAGACTTATCTTATCGACTTATTTTTTAATAAGTAGGAAAGTCCGGACACCATAGAGTAATCATAGCGGATAACATCCGTCCAGCGTAAGTTGAGGACCAGTGCAACAGAAAGAATGTACAGTTAGGCTGTAGTGAAACCAGGTAAACTCTATGAGGTGCAATGCCATGTAAATTAGAGTTTGAGGGCTACTCGCTCGATTCTAAAGGGTAGGCAGATAGATTCTAAGAGTAATTTTAGAACTAGATAAATGATAAGAACTTTTTAAGTTACAGAATTCGGCTTATTAGTCTGCTTTTTTATTTATGATATATTCATAAAAACTTCTAAAACGTTCCTTTTTGTTGTTTTTTTTTCAGTATTTTTCTAAATAACTTTTATTTATTTAATAATTGCTCCAATCTATTATTTATCTTTTAAAATTGATATTAAAAATGTAGTTTTGTAGAACAAAAGTTAATAAAAATAAATATTTTTTGTTTTTTACTTTTAGCAATAATCAAAAAACTTAACAGTAATAAAAATTTCCTTTATGAATACTTATAAAGATTACATCAAGCAGATTGAAGAACGAAAAGAAAATGGTCTTCATCCACAACCAATTGATGGAGCTGAATTAACAAGTGCTTTAATTGAACAAATTAAAGATATAGATAACGAATATAGAGAAGAATCTCTTAACTTCTTTATTTATAACATTTTACCAGGTACTACTAGTGCTGCTGTTGTTAAGGCAAAGTTTTTAAAAGAAATCATTTTAGGTGAAACGGTTGTAAAAGAAATTACTCCAACTTTTGCTTTTGAGCAATTATCTCATATGAAAGGTGGGCCTTCAATTGAAGTATTGTTAGATTTAGCTTTAGGAAATGATGAAACTATTGCAATTGAAGCAGCTAAAGTGTTAAAAACACAAGTATTTTTATATGAGGCTGATACAGAAAAATTAGAAAACGCATTTAAAGCTGGTAATGCTATCGCCAAAGAATTATTAGAAAGCTATTCTAAAGCAGAGTTCTTTACAAAGTTACCAGAAGTAGATGAAGAAATAGAAATTGTAACATTTGTAGCAGGAGTAGGTGATATTTCTACAGATTTATTATCTCCTGGAGCTGATGCTCATTCTCGTTCCGATAGAGAGTTGCATGGACAGTCTATGTTTGAGCATAATAAAGAAATGCAACAAGAATTATTGGCTTTAAAAGAAAAACACCCAGATAAGCGTGTTATGTTAATTGCTGATAAAGGAACAATGGGAGTTGGTTCTTCAAGAATGTCCGGTGTAAATAACGTTGCTTTATGGACAGGAGTTCCTTTTAGTCCATATGTACCATTTATTAACTATGCACCAGTTATTGCCGGTACTAATGGTATTGCACCAATTTTCTTAACAACTGTTGGTGTAACGGGTGGTATTGGTATCGACTTAAAAAACTGGGTAAAGCAAAAAGATGCTGACGGTAACACGATTGTTGATGAAGATGGAGAAGCAATCTTAAAAGAAGAGTATTCTGTAGCTACGGGTACAATTCTTACTATAAATACAAAAACAAAGAAATTATATAAAGGAGACAAAGAGTTAAAAGATATTTCTACAGCTTTAACACCGCCAAAAATGGAGTTTATTAAAGCTGGAGGTTCTTATGCTGTTGTTTTTGGTAAAAAATTACAAACATTTGCTTGTAAAGTTTTAGAAATAGATGTTCCTCAAGTATATGCAGCTTCAAAAGAAGTTTCTATAGAAGGGCAGGGGTTAACTGCTGTTGAGAAAATTTTTAATAGAAATGCAGTAGGAACAACTCCTGGTAAAATTTTACATGCGGGTTCTAACGTTAGAGTAGAAGTAAATATTGTAGGTTCTCAAGATACTACAGGATTAATGACTTCTCAAGAATTAGAGATGATGGCTGCTACAGTAATTTCTCCAATTGTTGATTGTGGATACCAATCAGGATGTCATACAGCGTCTGTATGGGATGATAAGTCAAAAGCTAACATTCCAAGATTAATGAAATTTATGAATGACTTTGGATTAGTTACTGCACGTGACCCTAAAGGAAAATATCATGCAATGACAGATGTAATTCATAAAGTATTAAATGATTTAGCTGTAGATGATTGGGATGTAATTATAGGTGGAGATTCGCATACACGTATGGCAAAAGGAGTTGCCTTTGGAGCCGATTCAGGTACTGTCGCCTTAGCATTAGCAACAGGTGAAGCTACGATGCCTATTCCAGAATCTGTAAAGGTTACTTTTAAAGGTGAAATGAAACCATATATGGATTTCCGTGATGTGGTTCATGCTACTCAAGAACAAATGTTAAATCAATTTGATGGAGAAAATGTTTTCCAAGGAAAAATTATTGAAGTACATATTGGTACTTTAACTTCTGATCAAGCATTTACATTTACAGATTGGACTGCTGAAATGAAAGCAAAAGCATCTATCTGTATTTCTGAAGATGAAACTTTAATAGAGTCATTAGAAATCTCTAGAGATCGTATTCAAATTATGATTGATAAAGGGATGGATAACCCAAAGCAAGATCTTAAAGGATTAGTTGATAAAGCTAATAGTCGTATCATAGAAATTAAAACAGGAACTAAATCGGCGTTAAAACCAGATGCAGATGCGAAGTATTATGCAGATGTTGTTATTGATTTAGATAAGATTGTTGAGCCTATGATTGCTGATCCAGATGTAAATAATGAAGATGTATCTAAGCGTTACACACATGATAATATACAACCATTATCTTTCTACGGAGGAACAAAGAAAGTAGATTTAGGGTTTATAGGTTCTTGTATGATCCATAAAGGAGATATGCAGATCTTAGCTCAAATGTTAAAGAACATTGAAGAGCAACATGGTAAAGTAGAGTTTAAAGCTCCTTTAGTTGTTGCACCACCAACATACAATATTGTTGATGAGTTAAAAGAAGAAGGAGATTGGGAAATATTAGTTAAATATTCTGGTTTCGAATTTGATGATAACGCACCAAAAGGTTTAGCACGTACTAAATATGAGAACATGTTATATTTAGAGCGTCCAGGTTGTAATTTATGTATGGGTAACCAAGAAAAAGCTGAAGCTGGAGATACTGTTATGGCAACTTCTACTCGTTTATTCCAAGGTCGTGTAGTAAGAGATACAGATGAGAAAAAAGGAGAATCTTTATTATCTTCTACACCAGTTGTAGTATTGTCTACAATATTGGGTAGAACTCCAACAATAGAAGAATATCAAGCTGCCGTTAAAGGTATTGTATTAACTAAATTCAAACCTTCTACAAAGAAGTTAGTAAGCTAATATTTGTTTGAAATTATAATTCTAAAGCCCAAGTTTTTACTTGGGTTTTTTTGTTTTTATTAAAGTTGATTTTAATTTTTAAATGTTTTGTTAATCAAGCAAATTATAATTTAATTAAAGCAGATGATATTTTTAATTTCTTAGATTTAATAGAGTTTTCACTAGGTGAAACTTTAATTATAGAAGCGGTTCATACAGATGGTATTAAAGATTAATTTAGCGAAAATCTGATATATAATAAAAGTAAGATTGATTGGTATAATGAATGCTCTGCTTTAAATTTAATTAAAAAGAAAAATGCTTCATAAACTTTATAATTTTATATTAACTTCTGATGAATTTCAGTAGTTATTTTTGTAAGTATTATTTAAAATTTTAGACTTAAGTAATAATCGTTTAAATTTTATTAATCATGAAAAATTTATGGTTTTTTGATAATGTAAATCTATTTAACCTTTTATGTCCACATAAATTTAAAAACTATAAAAAATGCCATGCTTTTGATTCATATAATAAAAGTGATTATATATACTTTGAAGAAGATGCAGCCAATAAAGTTTTCTTAATAGAAAAAGGAAAAATAAAGTTGGGTTACTATACTGAGGATGGTACTGAAGTTGTGAAAGCTATTCTTTCTAAAGGCGAATTATTTGGAGAAAAAGCAATTTTAGGAGAAGAAAAGAGAAATGAATTTGCGCAATCCTTAGACAATTCAACATCTATCTGTCCTATTGGAGTTAATGTATTACACGATTTAATGAGAGATAATAAAACATTTAGTTTAAAAATATATAAATTTTTAGGCTTACGTTTTAAAAAATTAGAAAGAAGGTTGCAATTAATTCTATTTAAGGATACTAGAACACGTTTTTTAGAGTTTATGAAAGAATTATGTGAAGAGTATGGTTATGATTGTGAAAAAACTGGAGATAAAGTAATTAAACATCCTTATACTCAAAAAGACATAGCCTCTTTAATTGGTACATCTAGATCTAACCTAAATGTATTAATGAACGAATTAAAAGAAGAAAATATTATCAATTTTAATAGAAAAGAAATAAGATTACTTTAAAATAAATCTTAAGTGTTCGCTAGCTAACATTTAGTTATATTTTATCAATCTAAATTTGTAGTTAAATAATAATAAACAACAATAAGATGAAAAAAGTTTTAAAATTAGCATATTTATGTGCAACAATTGTTTTTTTTGCTTCATGTAATGACAGTGAAAATTTACCAACAACAAGTAATTTAACAATAGATTTAACAGGTTTAGAAGAATTAGGTTCAGAATTTGTATACGAAGGATGGTTAATTGTTGATGGGGCACCAGTAAGTACAGGTACTTTTTCTAGTGTAGTATTTCCTCAAACATATTCAGTTGATATTAATGCTTTAAACTCAGCAACAGATTTTGTATTATCTATAGAACCAGCAGTAGATTCTGATCCAGCGCCAGCATCAACAAAAATTTTATCAGGAGCATTTTCAGGAACTTCTGCAACATTAAGTTCAGATAATATAGTTGTATCAGAAACGAGTACAATTAATACTTTAGGAGAATCTTGGGGTAAATATATATTAGCAACGCCAACTGATAGTGATGATACAAATGAAGAAAGTGGAGTTTGGTTTTTAGATAATTCTGATACAGCAGGAGCTGTAGCTGGATTAGGTTTACCAACTTTAACAGATGGATGGAAATATGAAGGTTGGGTAGTTTTAGATGGAACGCCTGTAAGTACAGGAACTTTTACAAGTCCAGAAGAAGCAGATGATAATGCAGCAACTTCTCCTTATAAAGGAACAGAAGGTGATGGGCCAGCTTTTCCGGGTGAAGATTATTTAATAGGTTCGGCTGCTGGCGTAGATTTTCCAACAGATTTAAAAGGAGCAACAATTGTAATTTCTGTAGAACCTAGCCCAGATAATAGTGATGCACCTTTTACATTAAAGCCTTTAGCACATGTTGTACCATCTGAAGCAATGAATCATACAGTTATTACAATGGGCGCAGGACCCCTAGCAGAATTAACAGGTAGTGTTACTAGATAGATGTTATCTCTTTATAAAAATTAAAAAAGGGTACTAAACCAAAAAGTGTGTAAGTACAGTTATTCTGTAATTTTTCTAGGGCAATCTTAAAATTGCTCCATGAGGAAAAATTACGGAAATAACTTTACGATTAAATAATCACTAAATTTATAAACACACTTTTATTATGAAACCAGAAGATTTATTAAACGATGATTTTTTAAAACAATTTAAAACAGGTTCAGAACTTACCAGTTTTATAGAACAACTCCATAAGCGAGGAGTAGAAAAAATTTTAGAAGGTGAATTAGATGCTCATTTAGAGTACGATAAGCATCAAAAGAGTAACAATCCTAATTCACGAAATGGTTATGGAACCAAGACCATAAAGACTCATTTAGGAGAAACACAAATTCAAGTTCCAAGAGATAGAGATTCTACATTCAATCCAATGCTAATTAAAAAGCGAGAGAGTACAGCAGATGGTGTTGAAAATATCATTATCTCTTTGTATGCCAAAGGAATGAGTACCACAGATATTGAAGAACAAATACGATAATTATATAACTATAACATCTCTAGTTCAACAATTTCTAGAATCACAGATAAAGTTACTTCTGATATTATTGCTTGGAAAAATAGGCCTTTAGAAGCCTGCTATCTCATTGTATGGATGGACGGAATTGTTTTTAAAGTAAGAGAAAATTCCAAAGTCATAAACAAAACCATTTACATTGCTGTTGGATTAAGAGTTGATGGAAAAAAAGAAGTTTTAGGACTTTGGTTAGGCAAAAACGAATCTTCCTCTTTTTGGATGACTGTTTTAACCGATATAAAAGCCAGAGGAACACAAGATATATTAATTACTGCTACTGATAATTTAAACGGATTCACAGATACCATTAAAACCGTTTTTCCAAATTCGACCACTCAAATATGTGTAGTGCATCAAATTAGAAATTCTTGTAGATATGTGGTTTGGAAGGATAAAAAAGCTTTTACAAAAGATATGAAGCAAATCTATACAGCTCCAACAAAAGAAGCTGCTAAAGCTGCTCTAAAAGATTTTAAAAAAACATGGAACTCTAAATATTCTTATGCTATTAAATCTTGGGAAAATAATTGGGATGAACTCACTGTTTTCTTCGATTTTCCACTAGAAATTAGAACGATTATTTACACCACTAATTTAATAGAAAACCTAAATGGGAAAATTAGAAAATACACTAAAAACAAACTCTCTTACCCTACAGATGACGCAGTAATTAAATCTGTATTTTTAGCTTTAAGAGAATCTACAAAAAAATGGACGATGCCCATTAGAAATTGGGGCATTATTTTAAACCAATTTTTGGCTATATTTGAAAACAGGATTAAATTATGAAAAATCTAATCCTGTAATTTTTAACTTACACACTTTGTGGGAAAGTGTCTAAAAAAGCAAGAATAAATATTTTTATTCTTGCTTTTAGTATTTAAAAAAAATGCCCAACATAATACTAAATTAATATTGGGCACCAACTAACCAACCAGTTGTTTTATTTTATATTAATTTTTACAGGCATTCTATAAATTTCTCCTTTTTTTGTTCCCTTAACATTTACTTTTTTGTAATTTAATTTAGTTTTAATGTAAGAGTTAAATTCTTTTTCTTTTGAATCAACTGAAAAAACTATTAGCTCATTTTTATTATTAACCATAAATGAAATTTCTGCTGATGAAGTGCTTTTTAAAACTAAAGGAATATTTTTTCCAATTAAAGAAATAATTTCAGATCTTAATTCTTTTGTTATTTTCGTAGGTTTTTTTTCTGTAGCGTTTATAGAAAATACTGTTGATAAACTAATTGCTAAAATTGCGATAATAGATTTTAAATTTCTCATAATAAATGTTTTAAGTTAAATGTGTATATGATAAAGACGGCTTATTTTAAAAAACGTTTCAGATAAAAACACACTTTAATATATTTTTAACACACTTTAACTGAAATTAAGAAAACAAAATATTGTATTAAATAGTAGTACTAATTCTTAACTTTTAAGAGCTCTTTTTTTAGTTAAAAAGAATGAACCTAAGATTGGACCTAAGGCTAAAATCATATAAATAAGACTAGAATTTGTAATTTCTAATAAATTGCTTATTAGTTGAATACTTATAATAGTGATAGAAAAACCAATACAATTAACAATTGTAAGTGCTGTACCTCTTGTTTCTAATGGTACACTTTTAGAAACCAGTGTAGAAAATAAAGGAGAATCTGCAATAACCATAACACCCCAAAAAATAAGAAAGAAGATAAATAAGAATTCATTATTTACAGAAAACATTATGGGTGATATTAAACAACAAATACCAGATAAAAGTAAGGCAATATATGCAGTTCTTTTTACTTGAAAACGTTCACCAAAATAACCACTAAAAACACAAGAAACACCACCTAAAGCAATAATACAAAACGATAAAAGAGGAATATTAAAAGTCACATTTTTGTGTAAATTAACATAAGTTTTTAAAATTACAGGAACAAAAGTCCAAAAGGCATACAGTTCCCACATGTGCCCAAAGTATCCAAAAGAAGCAGTTCTTAATTCTTTATTTTTAAATATTTTAAAACATGTAGATAAATCTATATTTTTAGAAAATTTTCTAAAAGGGCCATCGGTAACTAAAAGAAACATTAAAACACCACCAAGAATCGCAAGTGTAGATGTAGTGTAGATTACATATTTCCAACTAATAAGATGTAACATGTCCTTCATTAAATGAGGAAAAGCGGTACCAATTACTAATGCACCAACTAAAAAACCAAGTGATTTACCTAGGCCTTTTTCATAGTAGTCTGTAGCAATTTTCATTCCAACAGGATAGATTCCAGCAAGAAAAAAGCCAGTAAGAAATCTAAATAATATTAAACTTTCTAAACTATTATTTGTCAACACTAGTAAAATATTAAAAATAGCTCCTAAAAAAGCACTTACAGCAAATACTTTTGAAGGAGAAAACCTATCGGCAATCATAAATATTGCAAAAATTAATGTTCCTAAAATAAAACCAAACTGAACAGCAGTGGTTAAATGACCTAAAGCATTGTTTTTTAAGTGAAAGTTTTCAATAAGTTCAGTAATTATACCATTACTAGCAAACCATAAGGTTGTACAACAAAATTGAGAGATAACAATAATTGGTAAAATGTGTTTTTTACTAGTCATTTTTTTATAAAAGTTACTTTTTTCCTTTTTCTACCAGTTCTATTTTCTCTGGAGAAGTTTTGGTTGTAAAAATTCCATAGTTAATAGTTACACTTTTTTTATCAATTTTATCAATTGTACCAACAGAATTAGAATCTATTATTCTTACTCTATCATTTAATTTAAAAATATATTCAGATTTTTCTTTGGCAATTTT
This sequence comes from uncultured Polaribacter sp., assembly GCF_947500975.1. Lineage (GTDB taxonomy): Bacteria > Bacteroidota > Bacteroidia > Flavobacteriales > Flavobacteriaceae > Polaribacter. Next base: position 194,699 of record NZ_CANMUE010000001.1, on the reverse strand, counting down.
TATAGCTTCAATTTTCTTTTCTTTTCTAACTTCAACCACTTTTTGTAAAACCTCTTTTTCTACTTTTTTAATTACTTCTTGCATTTTCTTTTCTACAACCTTAGCTTTTTGTTTTTGAGCTTTTGTTTTTGGTTTAGTAGGACTTTTCTTTAAGTGTTTTACTTTCTCATCAGCCACCCATTTATTAAAATTAGCATTTAACTCTTTTTTATTATTGGTTTGAAAGTATTTATTTAAAAGTTCATTTGTTCTTCTACCTAAAGAAAGCATTTTTTGGTTGTTATCATATAAATCTTGAAAACCAGCTAACTTATCTTGAATGCGTTGTTCTTTAGCTTGTAAATTATCTAGATGCTCTTGTCCCTTAGTTTTTTGTTTTTCTAGATTATCTGAGTTTTTTTGTAAACGATTTCTTTCTTTTTGTAGTTTAGAAATTGTTTTATCTAAACGTACTTTTTCAGTTTCAACTCGTTTTTTTGCTTTGTTAATTAAACTGAAAGGTATTCCGTTTTTTTGAGCCACTTCAAAAGTAAAAGAACTACCCGCTTGCCCAATAAACAATCTGTATAATGGTTCTAAAGAACGTTCATCAAATTGCATGTTAGCATTTGTAACGTTCTCTAATTCGTTTGCTAAAACTTTTAAATTAGAGTAGTGGGTTGTTATAATTCCGAAAGCTTTTTTATAATAAAACTCTTCTAAGAAAATTTCAGCTAAAGCGCCTCCAAGTTCAGGGTCAGAACCTGTACCAAATTCATCAATTAAAAACAAGGTATTTTCATTACACTTACGTAAAAAATAGCGCATATTTTTCAGACGGTAACTATAAGTACTTAGTTGATTTTCAATTGATTGGTTGTCTCCAATATCCGTTAAAATCGTATCAAAAATATAGGTTTGACTGCGTTCATCAACAGGGATTAAAAGACCACTTTGCAACATAACTTGCAATAAACCAATGGTTTTTAAAGTAATACTTTTACCGCCAGCGTTAGGGCCAGAAATAACTATAATTTGTTGTTTTTCGTTTAATTCTAAAGTTTGAGAAACTGTGTTTAAGTTCTGTTCTTTATTTTTTTTCCATAAAATAGGGTGATATGCATTTTTAAAAAATACCTTTTTATCCATAGATATTTTTGGTAAAATAGCATTCATCTCATTCGCATATTTTGCTTTTGCTCCAATGGCATCTATATGTATTAAAAAAGTAAGGTATTCTTTTAGCAAATAAACAGATGGTCTAATTTTTTCTGATAGAATTCTAAGAATTTTTACAATTTCTTGCTTTTCTTCAAAAATTAAATTTTGATATTCTCTACTATAAGAAAGTGTTGCTTGCGGTGCAATATATACAATATTACCAGATTTAGAAGCTCCTAATAAACTACCAGCAACTTTTCTTCTATGCATTGCAGTAACAGCTAAAACTCTTTGATTATCTACAACAGTTTCCTTAATATCATCTAAATAGCCAGATGTAATTGCTTTTGTTAAAGCAGATGTAAAGCTGGCACCAATTTTACCTCGTACTAGATTAATATCTTTTCTAATTTGTTTTAAAATTGGTGATGCATTGTTTTTAACTTCTCCAGAAATATCAATTATTTTTTTAATTTCATCATCTACAAAAGTGGTAAATTCAATTTGCTGTGATAATTCAAAGAAAGTAGGAAACTGAATTTTAAATTTTTTAAAAAATTTAATTAATTCATTTACTGTTATAGAGGTTGTAGCAATTTTTAAAAAAGCTTGTGTTTCTATAAAACTATTTTCAATAGCTAAACGTTTTACACTTTCTGTAATATCATCAAAACTATGATTAGGAATTCTGTTTTCACTCTGAAAAGAAGAAAGATATTCGTTTACTAAATTTAGCTCATTAAATAACTTTTTTTTGTTAGAAATTGGTTTTATTTCAAGTACATTTTCTTTACCCAAACCAGAAATACAAAATTCTGAAATTTGTTGTAAAACTGTTGAAAACTCTAAATCTTGTAATGTTTTTTCTGATATGTTTTTAGTCAAAATACTATCTTTGAAATCTCTACAAAAATACTAAACTATGCAGGTAAATATTGCTGATAGCTGGAAAAATATTTTACAAAATGAATTTGTAAAACCATATTTTAAAAAACTAATTGATTTTGTAGATATAGAATATAAGAATCATGAATGTTATCCTAAAGAGTCTGCTATTTTTGCTGCCTTTAATTTTTGTTCTTTTGATGATTTAAATGTGGTTATTATTGGGCAAGACCCTTATCATAATTTAGATCAAGCAAATGGTTTGTGTTTTTCTGTAAAGGATGGAATTAAGCATCCACCTTCATTAAAAAATATTTTTAAAGAGATATCTGAAGATTTAGGTAGCGATTATCCAGAGAGTGGAAATTTAGAAAAATGGGCAAAACAAGGTGTTTTATTATTAAATGCAACTTTAACTGTTAGAGCACATGAGGCCGGAAGTCATCAAAAGCAAGGTTGGGAAGTTTTAACTGATGCTGTAATTAAATTGATTTCTGATAAAAAAGAGAATGTTGTTTTTTTATTATGGGGAAAATTTGCTGAGAGTAAATCTAAATTTATAGATACAAATAGACATATAATTTTTACAGCTCCACATCCATCTCCTTTAGGTGCTTGGAGAGGTTGGTTTGGAAGTAAGCATTTTTCTAAAACAAATACGTTTTTGAAATCGATTCATAAAAAAGAAGTTAATTGGTGAAAATAGATAAGCTTATAAGTTGGTTTAGCCCTGATTGAATGGCTTGTTTGAGCTCTTTTTGAAGAATGAAAAAAAGCGAGTAATGAAAGCAGGAAATAGCTTCAAAAAAAAATCCGCTTATTAGCGGATTCATTGAATTTGAAATTAAGAAACAAATTTATTTATACTAAATCCACTTGTTTTAATGTTGTTTGGATGGTTGTAGTATCTGCTAATCCACAAGATTGTGAAGTGCTTCTACATGATGAAAAACAAATAATCCCTAATATACAAACTGCAATAAATACTGCTTTTTTCATTATTTTTAATTTTATGATCTAAATGTACATATTTTTTATGAATTTACCTGAATTTTTCTTCTCATCAATAACGTTAAAAGCAATCATTTTATTTTGAATTCGTGTTACTATATTTTTTGTTATTGGTTTTCCGTTTTTCCATTTAGAAATTTTATATAAATTCATAAATACTAATTTTTTTTTCAATTAATTTAGGAAAGATAATATAAAAAATAAAAAAGCACTTCTTTTTTGAAGTGCTTTTAAAGTAAATTAATAATTTATATTATTTAGTTATTTGTTTAAATTATTTGTTTAAGACTGTATTGGATCAAGTTTTAAATCTTTGAAGTATTCTTCGTCAGACATTTCTTCGTTATAAATACGACTAAGTTCTTCTGTTTTAGTTGAAAAGAAATCAAAAATTTCTTTTTCTACTTTTGTTAATTGACTATCCTTACCATAATAGTTATTGAATGTACCAGGATATATTAAGTTAGCATAATATCTATCAAAATAGTAATCTATTTGAGCATTAGTTAAATTCCACTTACCTAAATATAGACCAATTCTTGTTGATGCTCTTCTTTGACCTTTACTACCGTGTGTACCATTTGTAATATTCTCACCAATAGAATAAGCAAAGTTAGCAGCTCTACTATGATTAGTTGAATTAGCTGTTACTTTACGTCTTACATAATATCCTGCAAAGCAATCTGCTTGTAATTCAATTGTATTAGTTTGGTATCTTTTTGAAGGGTAATTATTTTGAAATTGTACTTGGTGTCCAACTTCATGAGCTGCTATATAAGCCACGGCAGTTGTGCCATAGTTGTTAGCTAAATCTAAAAACTGTTCACCCCATAGTACATAACCAGCATGATAAGATTTAGCATTATTTGAACCTGAACCTCCTATTAAATATAATCTAGGTTCACTAATACCAAAAGTACTTGCAGCATTTGCGTGATGTCCTTTTAATATGTTAGTCCAATAGGTACTTACAATAGTACTGGCCCAATAAGAGTTAGCCCCCCAATCTGAATCAAATTGATAAGGGGTTGCATTTGCACCTTCACTAATGACTTCACTTGGTGAAAGAGTGGTAGGATCTTCTAATGCATCAATAGACTCGTCTGTGTTGTCACAATTTTGTAAAAAAACTGTTAATAGGAATAAAAATAAAATTTTAAATTTTTTCATTGTTAAAGAATTTTAAAAAGGGAAAATTATTAATTTACTGTTTCAAATATAGTATATAATTATTAATATTTCAATATTTTTAAAAAAAAAATACGATATGTTTAAATATTTAACTAAAAACACATGAATAATTATGTTTTTAATTTTAGTAAAAATTAATATAATCAGATATAAATATTAATTAATTATTAAATTATTATTATTAATTTATAGTTTATTAAAAGAAATCAATTACATATTTATTTTTTTATAATTATAAAAAAAAATATTAATAATGTCAGATATAGTTAGAGTAAAGATTAAATAATACTTGTTTTATTTATGAAATAGTTTTTCAAGCAGCATATTAGATATTAATAAAATAGATTTTTAGGTAGAAAAATATATAAAATTAAAGAAGGTATTATAATTTGTTATTTATAAGTGTCAATTTGTTTAAAAAAAAACCTTCATATTAAACTTTATTTAAATCTATTAGTATTTACCTTTTCTTGAATAGGAAGTACATAATAAAATACACACTTCCTCTTGTTTTGTAAGTTAAATTGATAATGTTTTAATTTGGGTATTATAATATTTAAATCAAACTTATAGATTGATAAAGATTTGTATTCAGTATGTTTATTTACTTAGTTTGGAACTTAATCAATATAAAAATGTTTAGTTAAAATTGTTTTTTTTTGTAGAAAAGTTAAAGTGGTATTTTAATGAATTAAATACGTAAGCACTAAAAAACTCAGAATTACATATTTTTTATGAATTTACCTGAATTTTTCTTCTCATCAATAACGTTAAAAGCAATCATTTTATTTTGAATTCGTGTTACTATATTTTTTGTTATTGGTTTTCCGTCATTCCATTCGGTAATTTTTAGCCATTCTTGAATGTCTTCTAGTTGCTGCACGTATCTTTCAGCAAGAATTTTATCAATATTATTTATGCTTTTAAAGTCTTTAGTTTCTGTGTTTATAATGTCTAAAACTTTTTTTACTTCATTAAAATTATTTTCTAAAACTTCGTTTCTAACAGCAACAACAAAACATGGCCATGGAGTAGGGCAATCGTCAATTCTTCTAAATGTACCATTGTCAACTAAAGGTTTTGTGGTAAAATGTTCCCACATAAAATAATCTGCTTCGCCGTTTGTAAGTGCATCAATACCACCTTGTAAATTGTCAATTACTTTAAATTTTAAGTTTTTTACATTCCAACCTTGGTTGTAGGCATTTACAATTGCCATTAAATGTGATCCTGAACCAAATCTACTTATAGCAATTGTTGCATGTTTTAAATCTTCAATTTTCTTAAATTTTGATTTTGCGCCTACATGAATTCCCCAAATTAAGGGGGTTTTTACAAATGTTTGTACAATTTTAGATGGATTTCCTGCAGCAATATCTTTAATAATTCCTTCTGTTAATACAATGGCAATATCTACTGATCCATCTCTTAATGCTTTGCACATTTGTCCTGTTCCACCAGGGTAATCTTGCCAACGAAGATTTATATTGTGTTTTGAATATTCTTTATTTTTTAGTGTAAGATACCAAGGGTAATTAAAATGCTCTGGAACTCCTCCAACTTTTAAATTTGTCATTTAATTAACTAATTTTTTTAATGTATATTTAATTAAATCTGCTACAACTTTCTTAGGGTTTTTACTAAAAGTACCATTTGCTCTATTGGCAATTATGGCGTTCATAGATACTGCATTGTGTCCTAAAAGTTTTGATAAACCATATATAGCAGAAGTTTCCATTTCTAAATTGGTAATTTTATTTCCGTTAAAATTAAAACTATCAATTTTTTTATTTAAATCTTTATCTTGAATTGCTAAACGTAAAACTCTACCTTGTGGGCCATAAAATCCTCCAGCAGTTACAGTAATTCCTTGATAAACTTTATCTGAAGCTATTTTGTTTGATAAGTTATCAGAATTAGAAATTATCAAAGGGTAACTTTTTTTAGAGCACCAATTAGTATGCTTTACAAATGCATCTTCTATTTCTGGATGTGAAATTGTATCAACTTTATAAGAATGAAGCATGCCATTAATGTCTAAAGCATGAGAACTCAATAAAAAATTATCTACAGGGATGTCTTTTTGTAAAGAACCTGAGGTGCCAATTCTTATAATATTAAGTTTTGTTAATTTATCTTTTATTTTTCTAGTTTCAAAATCGATATTTACTAAAGCGTCTAATTCATTTAAAACGATGTCTATATTATCTGGTCCAATACCCGTAGAAATAACTGAAATTCTAGTGTTTTTATAAAAACCTGTTGTTGTTTTAAATTCACGCTTTTGAGTTGTAAATTCAATAGAATCAAAGTAGTCAGTAACTTTATCAACTCTATCTTGATCACCTACAAAAATAATTGTTGTAGCAATATGTTCTGGTTTTAAATTCAAATGATAAATACTTCCATCAGAATTTAAGATTAGTTCAGACTGTTTTATTGGCATTTAAGAGGTTATTTGTAATAGTTTTTTAGAATCATCATTATATAAAAAACTATATTTTTTAGAACCACCAAGATATGAATTATCATTTCTTAATTGGCCATAAAAATTAACTTGATTTTCTATGACTTGTTTTCCTATTTTATTTAATTTTATAGGATTAAATGAAGAAAATAATTTTGAAAGTTTATTTATTTTATTTTCATATTGTAGGTCTCCAAAACCATAAACTTCTTCAGTTTTTAAAAGTTCTGTTATTAGCTTATTCTTTGATTTTGGTTGTTGTTTTTCTACCGTTTGTAAAATGTTATTTTCAACTGAACTTAAACCATTTTTTATTGAAGGAAATCTTTTTAAATGTGCTTCAATGGCAGTTGCTAAATATTTAAAAGACGATATTTGATTAAAATTATAGACAGTTTCTAAACGAAGTGGAGTATTTGAACAATACAGTTGCCATATATAATCTCCATATTCAATATCATCTTGTGTTAGAGTAACTCTGTTTTTAAAGTGCTCATTTATTTGATTGTTATCTAATTCAGATAAACCTACTCTTCTTTCTGAGCCCTTTATATTTCCACTACAAACTAAAGAAATGTGATATCCTTTTCTGAAACGCTTTAACCAACTAATTACAGCTAACATGTTAATTTGGCAAAACAAATCATGTTCAAACCATAAAACAATTTCATCATTTGATTTTTGGTTACATAGATTTCTGTATTCCTTTAAAGTGTAATCTATAAATTTTTGTTTGCTTATATTGTAAGAGGTTTTAAAAAAATAAAATCTGTTTTTCCAAAAGGTTTCACTACCTACATCTGTGGTAGTTTTACCTTCACAAAGCATTTCTCTCCAAGTAATAAAATCGCCGGAAAACTTTAGTTTGTTAAGATAGTTGGTTGTACTATCTCCATTTGTAATGTGTAATATCCTCGCCATATTAAAATAACAAACGTTTATTTTAATTTTTTATTTTTAAGTGTTGATAACTAGCCACCAACTCTTTTTACATTAAATCCTTTTTCTTTTAACATTGCCATAATTTTATCTCTAAAATCACCTTGAATAATAATTTTATCGTCTTTAAAACTACCACCAACAGATAATTTAGTTTTTATTTCTTTTGCTAAAATTTTAAAGTCTGATGTAGCTCCAGAATAGCCTTCCAAAATAGTAATTGGTTTCCCTTTTCTTTTTTCGTACTTACAAATTATTGGATCATCTTGTAACCAAATATTAGATTTTTCTTTTACAGGTTCTACTGATTCTTTATGTTCTGGAAATAAATTTTTTAATTGATCTCTGAAGTCCATTTTATTTTTTTAAACCTAATTCTTTTAATCGTTCATCTAAAAACTCACCAGCTGTAATATTATCAAACTGTTTTGGGTTATTTTCATCAATACAATTTTCTAATACGTCTAGTTTCATATCAGAAATTGGATGCATAAAAAATGGAATAGAATAACGTGAGGTTCCCCACATTTCTTTTGGCGGATTTGTTACTCTATGAATCGTAGATTTTAATTTATTATTACTGTGACGTGATAACATATCTCCAACATTTATCATTAATTCATCAGGTTCTGCAACAGCGTCAATCCAATCTCCTTTATGATTTTGAACTTGTAACCCTTTTCCTTGAGCCCCCATTAAAAGAGTAATTAAATTGATATCTCCATGGGCAGCAGCTCTTTCAGCACCTTTTGGTTCTGTTTTAATAGGCGGATAATGAATAGGTCTTAAAATACTATTTCCGTTTTTGATATAGTTATCAAAATAGGTTTCTTCTAAATCTAAATGTAAGGCCAAAGATCGTAATACATATTTGGCTGTTTTTTCTAGCATTTTATAGGTTTGTTTACCTACTTCATTAAATTTTGGTAATTCTTCTACATTAACATTTTTAGGATATTCATTTGCATATTTAGAGTTATCATCTACATATTGACCAAAATGCCAAAACTCTTTTAAATCTCCTTCTTTTTTCCCTTTTGCAGATTCTTTTCCAAAAGAAACATAACCTCTTTGTCCTCCAATTCCAGGAATCTCATATTTTTCTTTTATTTCTTCTGGTAAACTAAAAAACTTTTTAATTTCAGAATATAAATCATCAACTAATTTATCATCTAAAAAATGACCTTTTAAAGCAACAAAACCTATGTTTTCGTATGCGTGACCAATTTCGTCAATAAATTTTTGTTTTTGACTTTTATCTTCTGATAAAAAATCTGACAAATTTACGCTTGGTATCTTATTCATTTTTTTAAATTTAGTAAAAGTGTTAAAGTTAAAAAAAAATGGCAATTAGCTACATTATTTTTTAGTAAATGGAATTAAATAACTTAATGTGTAGTTAAACCCAAATCCTGTATTGCTTTCAAAAACTCTATTAAAACCGGGAGAGTAGAGGGTTTTAAAATTTTCAGGATCTTTTATGCCCATTAAAACTTTATAAGAAACACTTGCAGAAATATAGAAGTTTTTAAATGTTTCTACTTTAAAACCTAATACAAATTCAGACCAATGAGCATTTAAACTTGTTGCTGTTATTGGTGTTGTTATTTCATTCGTAGTAAAATAAGTGGTTTTGTCTGGGTCAATAATATTAGGAGTATAACTATTTAAGGTTTGTTCAAAAAGGCTAAATCCATATCTATAACCAAGAAAAATCTCGTTATTCATGTCTAACCAATTTTCATAAGCATTGTAGTTAAAACCTAATTTAATATAACTTCCTTTTGATGTTGAGTTTGTATAATCTTCTTTTGTAGTTTCTTCTTCAAAACCAATTTCTGCAGCAGCATAAAAGTTTTTAGATATTCTATAATCTCCAACAACTTCAAACCCACTATAGCTACTATTAAAAATACCCAAAACTGGTTTACTTATATCTACTCCTAATCGAACTCCATAAGAAGTTTTATAAATAATTGTATCTTTTTTTGAATTAATTAGCGTGTCTTTTTTTTGCTTTTGAGAAAACCCATCAATAATAAAAAACAGGAATAAAAAACTAATGAAATATTTGTACATGAGCTTCATCTTGATTGTCTATAGTTGTTAAAGTTTCTGGTGTAAAATCTGTAATCCAAGTATTATCTGATGTAAAAGTTACATCGTTAAAAATAACTTTAAAACCACAAGAACGAGAAACATATTCGTCTTCAGTAGTATAGTTTATAGTAAATTGATTTACAACATCTCCAGTTGAAAAATTGTAAACTGTTTCTGTTGCTAAACTATTTAAAGGAATTGCCAATGAATCTGTACTAATATTAGCATAAATACTGTCTTTGCCTTCTGCCCATATGTAAAAATCAGTAACTTCTTTAGTAGTTTCTCTATCATCTGCGTCATAAAAACGTAAAACTAAATTAGGTGTAACTGGATATTGTAAACAAAAATCATCTTTTTCACAAGCAGAAATAATGATGATTGATAAAAAAAGAATTGTGATTATTTTTTTCATACTTTATTCTTCTACTTCTACAATTTTGTTAATTGCTTCGGCTAATTTAAAATCTAATTCTGTTACACCTTGCGCATCATGGGTTGATAAAGAAATGTCTAAGGTGTTATAAATATTTGTCCATTCTGGATGATGATTTAATGCTTCACATTCAAAAGCAATTCTATTCATTGCAGACATACAATCTTTAAAGTTATCAAACTCAAAATCTGTATGTAATGCATCGTCATAAAATTCCCAATCTGTAAGGTCTTCTAGTTTTTTATTGATTTCAAATTCTGTAAGTTTTTTCATAAGAAAAAGATTATTTAATTTCTTTGACTAATATATAATGATTAAAGTAAATATTGTTTAAATCTAAATAAATTATGATTTGATTTAACATTTTTCAAACAAAACCACAGTTTCTATATGACTTGTATGAGGAAATTGATCTACCAAACTTATTTTTTTAATTTGATAACCAGCTTCTCTTAGTAGCTCTGTATCTCTAGCTTGTGTTGCAGGATTACAAGAAACATATACCATTCTATCAGCATTTAAATTGATTATTTTTTGTAATGTTTTTGGTGCAATTCCTGCTCTGGCAGGGTCTAAAATAATGGTCTTAATTTTATCTTGATATTCTGGATGCGCAGCTAAGAATTTACCAACATCTGCAGCATAAAACTTTAAGCCTTCAATGTTATTTCTTTTGGCATTTTTTTGTGCATCTTTAATGGCAGAAGCTACAATATCTACACCAACAATTTTTGCGTTCTCACTTTTAGAAGCAACAATTTGCCCAATGGTTCCTGTACCACAAAATAAATCCATTACAACATTATTGTCTACTTTAGATTTATCTTCTAAAACATATTCTACTACTTTAGAATATAATTTTTCTGCACATTTTGGATTGGTTTGAAAAAAGCTTTTCATACTAATTTCAAAGTTTAAACCTAAGAGTTCTTCTACAATTTTCTCTTTACCGTAAACCAACTCTAAACTACCCGAAGTTGCAATTGTTCTGTCTCCCGTTTCATCATTTATAGTATGTAATAAACCAGCCAAACGTTCTCCAAAAATGCCTTTTAAGAAAGAAGCAAATTTTTGTAAATCAAACTTATCTAAATTAGCAGAAGTGGTTACTAAATTACACAATAATTCATCTGTTTTAAATGATTTTCTTACTACAAAATACCTAAAAAAACCTTCTTTTTTTGGTCCATGCCAAGGCTCTAAATCAGTTTCAATACAATATTGTCTTATATTTTTTAGATTGTCTTCCATTTGTTTGTCAAACAAACCAGAATCTTTTTCTAAATTGTCTCCCATCCACCAAACACCACGTCTTTTAAAACCTAAAGTAAACTCATCCTTATCGGTTTTATTAACTCTGTCATAACCAATTGCAGAAAAGCCGTACTCCATTTTATTTCTATAGTGAAATACGTTTGGTGAGGCTATAAATTCATCAAATAAATCTTCGATATTTTCTACTTTACCAATTCTTCTAAATAAAGATAAAGTGCTTTCTTTTTTATATTTATGCTGTAAATTGATTGGTAGTTGAATGTACGGAGCACCAGGAATATCTTGATATGGAACTTCAATTTCATCATCCGAAGGTTCTAAAACATCAATTAACTTCGCTTCTGCGTATTTTTTACTAGATTTTTTTATTTGAGCTTTTACCAATTGCCCAGGCAAGGTATTAGGTACAAATACCACAAAACTACCTTCTTCAGAGTGTATTCTTGCAATTCCTTTACCACCAAAGGCATAATCTTCGATTTTTAATTCTAAAACTTGATTCTTTTTTACAAATTTATTACGTTCTCTACGTGGCATTTTCTTTGATTTTTGATTTGCAAAATTAGGAAAAATGATGGCTTTAATCACTTAAAAACAATTTTATAATTGCTTTATAATTTATGAAGTTAGAAAAAAAATAAAACTTTTACTTTTTTCAGATTTATTTTGTGTCTTCGATTTTCAAAATAATAACATTTCATTTAAATGAGAAATTATTAAAATGAGTTCTTATTGAGAACTCCAAATATATTTTAATTGATGAATATATTTATTACTTTTGTAAAACTTCGGGGATGATTTCTTTCCCACGCTGAATTTTCGGCTCTCGCTGAAAGGATAAAGGTAGAACAGGAATGGTTATTTATTATAAACATTTAAAAGGTTAAAAAATGACTGTTTTAAACAAAATGACTTCGCAAGAAGTAATCGAATTAGAAAACAAACATGGTGCTCACAATTATCATCCGCTTCCAGTGGTTTTGAGTAGAGGAGAAGGGGTGTATGTTTGGGATGTAGAAGGTAAAAAGTATTATGATTTTTTATCAGCATATTCTGCTGTAAATCAAGGGCATTGTCATCCTAAAATTGTAGATGCAATGACAAATCAAGCAAAAACATTAAGCTTAACTTCAAGAGCTTTTTATAATGATATGCTTGGAAAATATGAAAAATTTGCTACAGAACTTTTTGGTTTTGACAAATTATTACCAATGAATACTGGTGCTGAAGCTGTTGAAACTGCTTTAAAATTAGCAAGAAAATGGGCATATGAAGTAAAAGGAATTGATGAAAATAAAGCTGAAATTGTTGTTTGTGAAAATAATTTTCATGGTAGAACAACTACTATTATTTCTTTTTCTAATGACCCTGTGGCTCGTAAAAATTTTGGACCTTATACAAATGGATTTATTAAAATTGAATACAATAACTTAAAAGCTTTAGAAAAAGTTTTAGATGATAATAAAAATATTGCAGCATTTTTAGTTGAACCTATTCAAGGTGAAGCAGGAGTGTATGTACCATCTGAAGGATATTTATCAGCAGCAAAAGCTTTATGTGAAAAGCATAATGTTTTATTTATTGCTGATGAAGTACAAACCGGAATTGCTAGAACCGGAAAAATGTTAGCAGTTGATCATGATAATGTAAAACCTGATATTTTAATTTTGGGTAAAGCTTTAAGTGGAGGAGCATATCCTGTTTCTGCAGTTTTGGCAAATGATAGTATTATGAATGTTATAAAACCGGGTAATCATGGTTCTACTTTTGGTGGAAACCCAATTGCAGCAGCTGTTGCAATAGCAGCTTTAGAGGTTGTTGCAGAAGAAAATTTAGCTGAAAATGCTGAAGCTTTAGGACAAATTTTTAGAAATGAATTAAGTGATTTTGTTAAAGAAAATGAATTAGTAAAATCTGTTAGAGGAAAAGGTTTATTAAATGCAATTTTGATAAATGATACAGAAGATAGTTCTACAGCTTGGGATATTTGTATAAAATTAAGAGATAATGGTTTGTTAGCAAAACCCACTCATGGTAACATTATACGTTTTGCACCACCATTAGTAATGACAGAAGCAGAATTAAGAGACTGTATTTTTATTATTAAGAAAATAATTTCTGAGTTTAAAAAATAAATTTTATCACATTATATTTAGCCATTAATTCACAAATTAAAATTTGTAAATTAGTGGCTTCTTTTTTTAATAACGAATTTTAATATTAAACACAAATGGTAAATCCTATTACACAATTAGAACAATTAACGTTAAATTCTAGATCGAAAACTTTTTTAAAAGAAATTTCTAAATGGACTTTCTTTTTTTCTATTATTGGGTTTGTTGGAATTGCACTTATGGTATTAATAGGTATTTTAATGGGTACAATTTATGCTCCAATTTTAGATATGGTGGGTAAGCAACAAGCATTACCCTTTAATATTGGAATGTTTATGAGTATTTTTTATATTGTAATGGCAATTATTTACATTTTTCCAGTTTTATATTTATTTAAATTTTCTAGAAAAATGAAAGTTGCTTTAGCATCAAAAAGTGATGACGGTTTAGCAGATGCTTTTGAGATGTTAAAATCGCACTATAAATTTATAGGTGTTTTTACAATTATTATCCTTTCATTATATACGCTTTTATTTGTAACGTCTTTATTTGCTGGTTCATTAATTTAATATTAGATATTATTCATAAAAAAGGAAGCTAATTTTAATTTCCTTTTTTTATTGATAAATCATTTATTAATTTTTTTTAACTGTATCTTTTTTCTTTTTTCCAAAAAGGCTTCCTAAAACATTTTTTACTTTATCAGTAGATATAATTTTATTGATAACATTTGTTGAATCTTTTTTTCCTCCAGTAACAATATCTGTTAATTTGTCTTTTCCTTTATTAATTAAACTTTGTTTTTGTTTTTCAATTAAATCGGTAACTAGTTTATTGGTTGCTTCTTTCATGTTTGAAGTAAACTTTGGACTTGTAAAACTACCAGACAAATTTGTTTTTACAGGAATACTTTTTATTTCTGCTGCTTCCTTTGGTGATAACTTAGACAATATACTTGTAACTTCAGTTCCTAAATACTTAACAGGCACATCAAATACAATATCGTAACTCATTGTAGTGTCAAAATTATGTTTGCCACCAATTTCTATAGCAATATCATTATATTTTAATGGAATTGGTTTTACGGTTACCTCACCGTTTTCAAAAGACATATATGCGTTAATTCCATCTAAATTTAACTTACTAGCGTCTAAAAAAGAAACTTTGTCTCCTAATAAACTTAAAACTTTAGAGTTACTTCCATTAAGGTTTGGGTTTAATAACTTTCCAAATAAATCACCAGTAATCGTATTTAAATTAGGAGTCATATCATCATTTAAATTTCCAGAAATGTTTATTGTAGAATTTATTTTACCTTCAATTGTTTCTGCTATTGGCGCAATTGATTTTAACATGTCTAAGGTGCTAAAAGAATCTGCTATTTTTAGTTCTTTTAAGTTTAAATTCATGGCAAATTTAGAAGTAGTTTCTTTTGTAGAAACATTACCGTTAAAACCAATATTTCCGCCAAAAATATTTGACTTTACATTTTGTAGATTTACTGTTTCATCTTTAACAATTAAGACTCCAGAAACATTAGTTAAAATTAGATTATCATAAGTTACATTTTTTGCATTGGCAATAAATTTACAATCTAAAAAAGCTGGAATTTTCAAAGTAGTATTTTCTGTTTTAGAATCTGTTTCAACGTCGTCTTTAGATAAAAAATCAGCTACTTTAAAATTATTAGAACTTAAATTAAAATTCCCTTTTAATTCTTGATTTTTAAAAAGAAAACCATAGAAATTATCTAAGTTTCCATTAATTGCAATATCAGAATCACCAGTTTTGGCATTAAACTCATTTAGTTTTATCGAATTAGAATTAAACGTGATTGATGTTTTATCAATTAAAAATGGATTTGCAACATCTTTTCTCTCATATTTAAAATCACTTACAGATATTTCTCCTGCATTTTTTATATATTGATAATTGCCCTTTTCTATAGCATTCATATCAAAACTTGTTGTGATATCTGCATTTAAAATTCCAGCTAATTCTTTTTCAATAGGGGCTGGGTAAACTTTACCAATATTAGCTAAATTTATAGTTCCTTTAGCAGCTATATTTATTTTAGGATTTGTAGTAATATTAGCAATGTTTCCATTGGCAGCAAATACATCATCATCTATTTTAAAAGTTAAATGATTTAAGTTAATATAAGTATCTTTTAAGTTACCTGTTTTATTAATTACTTTAGTATTAATGTTTATATTTTGTACAGCTTTTGGTAAATCATCATATTTAAACATAGCATTTTTTGACCCGATTGAAATGTTAAAAGCAGGTATTGTTTTTTCTGATAAGGTACCTTTTATAACACCATTTAAATCAAAATTACCTTCGGTTTTTATGCTTGATAAATTACCCGAATATTGTTTTGGTAACAAAGCTAAAAGGTTTTTAAAACTTGAAGTTGGTGTTTTAAAACTTATGTCATAAACTTGAGTTTCTTTAATTAATTGAAGAAAACCATCAAATTCTAAGGGTAATTGATTTATATAAGCAGTATTTTGTTTAAAAGTATATTTTGAGTTTTTTAAATCAAGGCCAATAAGTGCATTTAAGGTAATTGCAACATTATTTATGTAATTTACATTTTCTAAATCTAATGATATGTTTGCTGTTGTTTTTGTATCTAAATCTAAAACTTCTTTTGCAAAATTTCCTTTTCCTGAATGTTGAATGTCTTTTAATTCGAATTTCATATTTGAACTTTTATCCAAATACATAAAATTCATGTTTTCTACTTCATATTCATTAATGTTAAAAGAAAAAGAACTATTAGTTTCTTGATTTTCAATTGTATTATCTTGTTCTATAGCAATATCATAATTTCCAATATTATCTTTATTTAAAATAATATTTACTTGTGCGTCTTTGGTAGAAATACTTTTTAATTCTAAAACTTCATCTGCTTTTTTAAAGAGTTCAGTAATTTTCATACTTAAGCTTAACTCTTTTGCTACTAATAAAGTATCACCTAAAAATGGAGCTTTATTAGCTACAGATAAATCTTTTATAGTTAAACTTGCAGATGGAAAGTTTTTAAGTAAACTTAAATCTGTATCTTTAAAAGTAACAGTTGCATTTATATTGTTATTAATGGTCTTAGACACCATTTCTACAATTTTATCTTTGAATAAATAAGGTATTGAAACTAATATGATAATTAAAACTAAAACTATAATAGATAGCCATTTTAATATTTTTTTTAAAGGTGATTTTTTCTTATTCATGATGAAATATTTTCAATTTTTTGTTGTTGCAAAAATACAATAACCCTTATTGATTTTTATGTTTATATAACGTTAAATATCTAATATTTAGCACAAAAAAATGCAACTCAAAATATTGAATTGCATTTAATTATAAAGTTGATAAATTAATTAAGCCCCAAAAATCTCGTTGACTCTTTGTTGCATTAATTCTGGATCTTTTAAAGCGTCAAACCCAATTTTATATAAAACATAAACAATAGTTAGAATAAAGATTAAGTTAATAACCGTGCCAATAATTCCAATTATTCTTCCAGCAGAAGCATTTCCAGAACTAATATAATTATCAGGATTTTCGTTGTACACTTTCATAGCATTATTACCTAAAACAAATGCAATGATACCTAAGGGTAAACCAAAAACACCATAACAGATGCAGGTTACTAATGATAAAATTCCTAAAACTAATGATGTTGTTGCATTTGGTAATTTTTGTCTTTCCATTTTAATTTTTTTATTAGTTGATAAATAATGGTTTCATTTTAATAAAATAACTGATCATTATTATCAAAAGGTTTATAAAGGCTAAAGTAATAATTATTTTTTTTCCATTTTTAAATTTCATTTTTATATTTATTAGAAAAAAAAGTAACAGTAAAACCAATGTATAAATTGCAGGGTAAGTGTTAAAAGCTTCAGAAAAATTACCTTTTATTAAATGTACTACGGCTCTTTGAAAGCCACAGCCTAAACAATCTATACCAAATAGTTTTTTGTTTAAGCAGGGTAACATGTAATCTTCTAATTTCAAAAAAAACAATTTATTTAAACAAATCCATTCCAGGAATATTTGGCATACCACTTTTTGCAGCAATAGCCATTTCATATTCATTAATTTTACTTGCTTTTTCTATCGCTTTATTTAAGGTGATAATTAAATAATCTTCTAATTCTTCTGCATCAGAAAGTAAAGACTCATCAATAGAAATTGCTTTTATGGTTCTATTTGCTGTTAAAGTAATTTTTAATTTATTGTCATTAGAGGCTTCATCAACTAAAACAGAGTTTAATCTTGTTTTTGTTTCTTCAACTTTTTTCTGAGCTTCTTTTATTTTACTCATCATTCCAGATATATCTCCAAACATAATTTTATTTTTTATTATCAGCAAATTTAGTAAATTAACAATGTATTTAAAACAAACTAAAAATGGAGAAATTAATTAGAGTTTCGTTAATATTAAGTCTTATTTTTACAGTCTCTTGTAAAAATAATTCAAAAGAAATGAAGAGTATTGATGCAAAGTTTCCAATAGCCGAGAAGCAACCTACAAAATTAGAAAAACATGGTGATGTTAGAATTGATAATTATTTTTGGATGCGTCTTTCAGATGAGCAAAAAAATGCTGAAATTAAAGATGAACAAACCCAAAAGGTTGTTGATTATTTAGAGGCTGAAAATACTTATTATGATAGAGTTACAGCATATACAAAAAGCTTTCAAGAAGATCTTTTTCAGGAAATGAAAGGTAGAATAAAAGAAGATGATGCTTCTGTACCTTATAAAAGTAATGGTTATTTTTATATAACACGTTATGAAATTGGTATGCAATATCCTATCTATAGTCGTAAAAAAGGAAGTTTAGATGCTGATGAAGAAATAATAGTGAATGTTAATGAAATGGCCAAAGGTTATGATTATTTTCAATTAGGCGGTTTAAGTATTTCACCTGATAATAAATTAGCCATTTTTGCAACTGACACTGTAAGTAGAAGACAATATTTTTTAAGAATTAAAAATCTTGAAACGGGTGAAATTTATAATGATAAAATAGAAAATACAACAGGTGGATCAGTTTGGGCAAATGATAATAAAACTATTTTTTATACCAAAAAAAATCCAGAGACTTTAAGAAGTGAAAAAATTTTTAGACACATTCTTGGAACACATAGTTCTGAAGATGTAGAAGTTTATCATGAAAAAGATGACACTTTTGGTTGCTATGTAACAAAATCAAAATCTAAAGAATATATTATTATTGGTTCTTATAGCACTCTTTCTACAGAATCTCAATTTTTAAGTGCAGATAATCCAACTGGGGAGTTTACTATAATTCAGCCAAGAGAAAAAGGTTTAGAATATAATGTTGCACATTATAAAGATCATTTTTATTTACTAACAAATAAAGATAAAGCAACAAATTTTAAATTAATGAAAACACCAGTTTCTAAAACTTTTAAAGAAAACTGGACAGATGTTATACCTCATAGAGATGACACTTTATTAGAAGATTTTTCAATTTTTAAAGACTATTTAGTTTTAGAAGAAAGAAATGATGGATTGAACAAAATTCGTATAAAACGTTGGGATAAAAAAGAAGATTACTACTTACCTTTTAATGAAGAAACATACTCTGCTGGGGTTTATGGAAATCCAGAGTTTGATACAGATATTATTAGATATGGGTATAACTCTTTTACCACACCAAGTTCTGTCATCGATTTTAATATGAAAGATAAAACTAAAGATGTTAAAAAAGAACAAGTAGTTTTAGGAGGTACGTTTAACAAAGAAAACTATAGCAGTAAACGTGTTTGGGCAACCGCTAGAGATGGGAAAAAAGTAGCCATTTCTTTGGTGTATCATAAAAATACAAGTTTAAATGAAAACACACCATTGTTACAATATGCTTATGGATCCTATGGATCTACAATTTCTGATGGATTTTCTACAACTCGTTTAAGTTTATTAGATAGGGGGTTTGTTTATGCAATTGCACATGTTAGAGGTAGTGAGTATTTAGGGCGTGATTGGTATGAAGACGGAAAAATGTTGAATAAGAAAAATACATTTACAGATTTTATAGATTGCTCAAAATATTTAATAGATAATAATTATACATCTGCCAAGCATTTATATGCAATGGGAGGTTCTGCTGGAGGATTATTAATGGGAGCAATTATTAATATGAACTCAGAATTGTACAATGGTATTATTTCTGCAGTTCCTTTTGTTGATGTAATTTCTACAATGTTAGATGATAGTATTCCTTTAACTACTGGAGAATATGATGAATGGGGTAATCCGAATGAAAAAGAATATTATGATTACATAAAATCTTATTCACCTTATGATCAAGTAACTGAAAAAGAATATCCAAACATGTTAGTTACAACTGGTTATCATGATTCTCAAGTACAATATTGGGAACCAGCAAAATGGGTTGCAAAACTTAGAGAATTAAAAACAGATAATAATTTATTATTGTTAAATACTAATATGGAAGCTGGTCATGGTGGAGCTTCTGGACGTTTTAATGCCTTAAAAGAAACTGCAAAAGAATATACTTTTTTATTAGCTTTAGAAAATAGATTAGACAAATAGTAAAATCAATTTAGGGTAAAAAAATATTTATAAGTGATATAATAAAACCAAATTCTAAAAAGGACTTGGTTTTATTATTTATGAAAGGAAAAATAAAATTATGTTTTATTTAGATTTATAATATTCATCTAAAACAGTTTTTCTGCCAATTGTTTTTGTAATGATGTCTTTATCTAAATCCCAACCACGTGCTGGCGAATATTCTCTTCCATACCAAATAATTTGTAAATGTAAATCATTCCATAATTCTCTTGGAAACAATCGTTTTGCGTCTTTTTCAGTTTGAGCTACATTTTTACCATTGGTTAAATTCCAACGCCACATTAATCTATGAATATGTGTGTCAACAGGAAAAGCAGGTACTCCAAAAGCCTGGCTCATAACTACACTTGCAGTTTTATGACCTACTGCAGGTAATTCTTCTAAGCCTTCAAAAGATTCAGGAACTTCTCCATTGTATTTTTCAATTAAAATTTTAGACAAACCATAAATTCCTTTGCTTTTCATTGGAGATAATCCACATGGTCTAATAATTTCTTTAATTTCTTCTACAGTCATTTTAACCATATCAAAAGGATTATCCGCTTTAGAAAACAACAAAGGTGTAATTTTATTTACCCTAACATCTGTACATTGTGCAGATAATAATACAGCAATTAATAGCGTATAAGGATCTTTATGATCTAACGGAATTGGAATTTCTGGATAGAATTCTTGAAGTGTATCTATTACAAATTGTACTTTTTCTTGTTTGGTCATAAAATATTTTCTAAAAATTGCAAAGTTAAAAAGCAGAAAGTATAATCACTTAATTTTAAGTTTATTCTTATGATTAATTTTGATGAGATAATATGTGAAATTGTGTTTTTAAGTGCTAAATTTATTCAAAAACAACTTTATAATGTAATTTAACTTTGTTTATCCAATTTATATGTAAAATGTGTAATTGAAATAAATATTTTTAGAGGGGCTTATTATTTCTTTGGAAAATGATTTTTACTTTGCTAATTTACCAAAAAAATAAAGGTAGTAACTTTAAATTACTACCTTTATTTTTATCTATATTTATATGTATTAAAACATTATTCTTGATATAAACTTCTTAGGGCTACTTTGTCATAAGCACTAAATTCTCCTGCTTTGGTACCTGATTTTACAGGGAAGCAAGCTTGCATTATTGATTCATAATCAAAATTTCGGCTACCATATACTGCACTTGGTGTTCCAGAAATATGATTTGCTGTTCCAGTTTCTTTTATATTTAAACGACAAGAACCTTTATTTTCCCAATCAGTATGTCTTAAGCCCATACAGTGACCTATTTCATGTGTGATTAAACCTTCTAATAAATTTCGATTATAAGTTGTATTAGATTTATTATTTGCGGTTGTATTTATTCGTGCCCATTTATAAGGATTCCCATTACTATAAGGGAAACCTGCCAATCCTCTAACAGATGAATCTTGAGTAAGAGATCTGTCTTGGTAAACAACAATATCACTATTGGCAAGATCGCCTAATTCTCTCTCATTATACACAAAGTTAAATTCTAAATCAAGCCTGTTAAAATTAGTTACAGTATATTTTGTTGCTGTTCTAGCTGTAGAGCTTAAACCATAATTAGAACTATTAATTAAAGCTGTTATATAAATAGTTTGTTTATTTGTGGACACTAAATACTTAGAACTACTATGCTTTGCGCTTAAATTATTGGAGTCATTTAAATCCATTACCTGGTTAATAGATATACCAATGTCTCCGTTAATTAAATATTCATTAACGATTTCTCCTGTAGGAGTGGTAAAGTTATTTAAACTAATATCATCATCAGAGATTATTAAATTTGAATCTATTAGTTTATTTACTATCTCTTTAGGAATAATAGAGTTCTCTTCATTAAGAGTTAGATCATCATTGTTTTCACAAGATTGCATTAGTATAATTGTCATTACTAATGTTAATAATTTGAATTTTTTCATTTTTTTATTGGGATTAATTGTTAAGTATTTGACAAATATATAGTAATAATGTTAAAAACAAAAGAATTCAATAATTTTATTTCAAAGACATTTTTATTCTGTTAATCTTTTAATACTTTATTATTATATGAATTATGTTTGCAACATAAACGTTTTTATGATTAACTTTAAATAGACTATATTAACTTTGTATTTTTAAGTTCTAAAATTATAAAAAAATGACATCATTAAAAATAGGAGATAAGGCTCCAAAATTTGAAGCTAAAGACGAAAAAGGAAATACTATTAAATTAGCAGATTATGCAGGAAAAAAGTTAGTTGTTTTCTTTTACCCTAAAGCAAGTACGCCTGGTTGCACAGCTGAAGCATGTGATTTAAGAGATAATTATCAAACATTTTTAGCTAAAGGTTATGATATTATAGGTGTTAGTGCAGATTCTGCAAAGAGGCAACAAAATTGGATTGATAAACATCAGTTACCTTTTTCTCTTTTGGCAGATGAAGATAAAGTAGTTATTGAGGCTTTTAATGTTTGGGGGCCAAAGAAGTTTATGGGGCGTGAGTATGACGGAATTCACAGAACTACTTTTGTAATTGATGAAAACGGAATCATAGAGGATATTATTTTAAAAGTAAAAACAAAAGCACATACTGCTCAAATATTAAAATAGAAAAAAAATGTAAAATTTACATCTCTTTTTTATTAAAATTTCATTCCAACTTTAAAGTTTAAAACTCTACCTGTCATGTAATTAGGAATTCCATATTGAGTTTTAGAATAGGCGTCTCTAACCCAAGTATTTGTAATAGAGTTCTGAATATCAAACATATTAAAAAGCTCTAAACCTGCAGTTAATTCTTTAAATTTTGATAACCAACCAGAACTATATTGTTTGTTTGCATCTGTAAAAACATAAGAAAGACCTAAATCTGCACGTTTATAATCTCGTAATCGATTTTGAAAATTATACACATCAGAATAAGAAGGAGAACCACCAGGAACCCCAGTATTATAAACTAAATTTAAATATGCTTTTAAGTTTGGCAAATCTGGAACATAATCCTGAAATAAAATTCCAAATTTAATTCTTTGGTCAGATGGTCTTGCAATATATCCTCTGTTGTCAATGTTTTCTTCGGTTTTTAAATATCCTAAACTTACCCAACTTTCACTTCCGGGAACAAACTCACCGTTTAATCTAATATCTAATCCATAAGCATAAGCTACAGTTAGGTTATCTGCTCTGTAACGTATTCTAACATTATCTATTGAATAAGAATTTACATCAGTTAAATCTTTGTAATAAAGTTCTGTAGTTAATTTAAAAGGTCTGTTCCACATATTAAAACTATAATCCATACCTGAAACTATATGAATTGATTTTTGAGCCTTAAGATCTACGTTTAAATCACCATTAAAATCTCTTAATTCTCTATATGATGGAGGTTGAGAGTACCAACCACCAGAAATTCTAAACAACATGTCTTTTTCCCAATCGGGTTTGATTGCAAATTGCGCTCTAGGACTAAATATAAATTGATTTTTTGATGAAATTCCGTTTCCAGTAACAGACCAATTATGAGCTCTAACACCTATGTTGTACCAAACTTCATGATCGTTCCAAAAAGAACGTTGGTTAAACTGTATAAATCCCGATATTTTATTGATATCAACAGTATTATCTTTTCTAATATTTTGATACGGTGTTATTTCGGCAGTAAAAGGCTCATAAGGTTGATTATTAGTTTCGCTATTTGGAGGTCTAATTGAAAAACCTAAAGAGTCTATAACTTCCCATTCTCTAATTCTGTCTTTAATATTTTCTTTCTGATATTTAACACCAAAATCTAATTGTTTGTTGTCTTTTTTTATACTTCCTCTAACTTGTAAATTAGTAATTAAAGCATCTAAATCGTTACGAGCATGGTTTAATTGTGATCCAATTCCTTGCGAAAATTGAACTTCTCCAAAATTTTCTGAACCAATATTGGCATCAACTTCTCCTAAACTGTATTGTGCAGAAATATCAAAATGTTCTTCTTCTTGAGTATTGTATCTTGATGCAGTTGTTGTTAGAGTAAAATTTTCATTCACTTTAAAATCTGCAGATAAGGCTCCAAACATTGTTAAATAACTATCTTGTTCTTCACCAGTATAAAAAACAGTTAATTCTAAAGGTTCAGTAACAGTTCCAAAACGTGTTGTTCTAGAAACTGGTTGATAATTGTAGTTGTTTAAAGAAAAATTACCTAAAAAGTTTAATGTAAATTTTTTAGAAAAATTATAAGATAAATAGGTTTGAAAATCTGTAAATTTTGGTTTAAAATTAGTTTCAATTTGTTTGCTATTCACAAATAAGCTATTGTCTCTGTATCTAATACCAGTAATTGTGCTTAATTTTTTGTTTAAAAATTGTTTTTCAAGAGTTGCACTTGCACCTAATAAGCTAAAATCAACACTAGCAGCAGTTTCTTTTGGTTTTTTGTAAGTAATGTCTAAAACAGATGATAGTTTATCTCCGTATTTAGCCTGAAAACCTCCTGCAGAAAAATTAATGTTTTGTACCATATTAGAGTTGATAAAACTCAATCCTTCTTGCTGACCAGATCTAATTAAAAAAGGTCTATATACTTCAATTCCATTTACATACACTAAGTTTTCATCAAAATTACCACCTCTAACGTTATACTGAGTACTTAATTCATTATTATTACTAACGCCTGGTAAAGTCATTAAAACGTTTTCAACACCTGCATTTGGGCCAATAATATTTTTAGCTAATTTTACATCAATAGACTTTATTCCTTGTGCATTTTTTTTATTGTTTTTTATAATAACTTCTTCTATTTTTTCAGTTTCTAGTGATAGAATAGGAGAGTAGCGTAATCCATTTCTGTTTTTTGCAGTTAATTTTTTAGTTACTGTTTTGTAGGATACATGACTATAAATTAAAGTAATTTCTTTATCAACAGGAATTCTTAACTGATAATTACCTTTTTTATCGCTAATAGTTCCAGTTTTGCCAAACTTTATAGAAACTTTCTCTACAGGTAATTGTTTGTTGTTTTTTATGGTCCCTTTAATTATAGTTGTTTTTTGAGCAACTATAAAGCTAGGGATTAGAAGTAAATAGAAGAGTATTTTTTTCACAAAATTAGTTTATTTCTTTCTTAAAGAACGTTGTAGTAACCTCTTTGGTATTTCCAACATTATCAGATACTACAAGATTAAAGATATGTTTGTTACCAACCAATTTTTTATCACTAAAATTATAAGTAAGTATCTTTTTTTTATGATTATATTCCATTAAAATCCATTCGCCATCTATAGTTGCTCTGAAGTTTTTAATACCAGAACCTATATCATCAATTTTAACTTTTAAGGTTTTTAACTTAGATATGTCTTGTTTGTCTTTAAAATATAATATTTTTATTGTAGGTTTTTTATTATCAGACAATAAACTATATTTACCTAAGGTTTTTGTTGTGGTATAAAATGTACTATCTTTTTTTGTTGTTAGTTGATATCTTGGATATTTTTTATTTTCAACATTGGCAATATAGAGCTGTTTTTTTTCTTTTTCGGTATATTTAGAAACGTTAAACGTTAGTGTAAATTTTTTATCTAAAGGAATTATAGGTTTATGAATTTTTGCAATTCCGTTTTTAACTTTAAAGTCTAAATAAACGTCTTTATAAAACGTGTTTTTTGGAAAAGCAATTGTAACATCATTTTGTGTAAACTTATTAAACTTATTAGCTAAAATTTTATATGCAGTAGTATCTTTTTGAGCATCAAAAATCGAATTGTTTTCTTTTCCAGAAACAGAAATTTTAATTCTACTTGCATTTCCAGCAAAATCTCTTGCAATAATTTCTACATAATAATTCAATCCTTTTTTTACATTTATTCTTCCATCATTTACCAAATCATTATATGTAGAAAGTTTGTTTGCAGCAACTTTATGTGTTTTCTGATATTTTTTTCTATAAGTTTTATAGTGTTCATAATCAATATGTAAGTTGATGAATTTGCTTTCAGAAAATGTAAAAGTTTCTACATCATGATAATAAGTTCTTTTACCATTTACTAACATTTCTAAACTATAAATTCCATTTTTGTTTGGAGCTTTGTTAAATCGATCAAAAACATTTACAGCAAAACCAATATTGCCATTTGCAGTTATTCTTTCTGCTAGAAAAGTTCCTTCTTTATTTTTTTTAAGAGGAATTATAAAACTCTTTTTTTGTTTATTAATTCTCGAATTATGATCTAAAGCATATACTTTTAATGATTGAATTGCAGGTTGTGTGGT
The DNA here is from genome assembly GCF_947500975.1 of uncultured Polaribacter sp. Taxonomy (GTDB): domain Bacteria; phylum Bacteroidota; class Bacteroidia; order Flavobacteriales; family Flavobacteriaceae; genus Polaribacter. The sequence goes on along the minus strand of NZ_CANMUE010000001.1, from coordinate 168,246 downwards.
ATCTTCTACTTTTAATCCAAATAATAAAGGATTAAAAATTCTATTAGTCTCATTTTTTGTACTTCTAATTTCATAATGTAAATGTGGTCCTCCAGAACCGCCAGTATCTCCTGAAAAAGCAATGACATCTCCTTTATTTACAGGAAATTTATCCTCTTTAAAATAAAGATTACCTGTTGTATAATTTTCTTTTTTATATTGAATAGATTTTACATACGCTTCAATCTCTTTATTAAATTTACTTAAATGCCCATACACGGTTGTATAACCATTTGGATGGGTAATATATATTGCTTTACCAAAACCATACTGTTTAACAACAATTCTAGAAACATAACCATCGGCAGAAGAGTAGATGCTTAAGCCTTCTTTTCCTTGAGTTTTAATATCTAATCCAGAGTGAAAATGATTGCTTCTTAACTCACCAAAAGAACCAGATAAAATTATTGGTATATTTAAAGGTTTTCTAAAATAATTTTGTGGATATTTTTTCTGAGCATTGCAAAATAAAGAAGTAATTAAAATAAATGTAATTGTAAATTGTTTCAAAAGGCAAGTAATTTTTGGTAAAAATAATAAAAATCATCCTTTTTATAACCTCTTAATTATCAGTAAATTATTAATAAAGTAATAAAATGTTGTAAAATTTAAAACAGAATGTTAACTTTGTTGAGATAGTTTGTTCTAAAAAATATGAGTAATACATTAGAAGCGGTTCAAATATTAGAGAAAAAATTAAACAATCTTCTTTCTAATTATGAATTTTTGAAAAATGAAAATGAAATTTTACTTCAAAATGCAACTAATTTACAGCATAAACTTTTAGAAAAAGAGCAACAATTAGTAAATCAAAAAAAAGAATATGATTTATTAAAAATTGCAAAAACTATTGAAGGCAGTAATATAGATACAAAAGATACAAAACTGAAAATTAATTCACTTATTAGAGAAATTGACAAGTGTATTATTCAGTTACAAGAATAAAGTTCTTTAAATTGTGGAAAAACTAAAAATTAATATTGTAATTGCTGGTAGAACTTACCCTTTAAGCGTTAATAACGAAAAAGAAGAAGAAGGTATGCGTAAAGCGGCAAATGCAATAAATAATTTAATTTCTAGATATGAACAAAATTATGCAGTAAGTGATAAACAAGATGTTTTATCTATGTGTGCGTTGCAATTTGCATCAAAATTAGAAATTAATTCATTAGAAAAAGATTCCTCAAGTAAAGAAGCAATAAAGAAAATAAATGAGTTAACTACTTTAGTAGATACTCATTTAAAATAAGTTCATTAAAATACATTAACAACACACTGCCTACGTTAGTAATTTGTTTGATAAACTCAACACTAATCTATTATGAAGGATGAGTCTCAATTGTAAAAGCAAGCCATAGATGCTGAACTTGTTTCAGAATCAGGTGGATCCTTGATCAATTAGTTAGTCCTATAAATACCATAATGGAGTTTATAAAAACCACACTAATGTAGGCTTTTTTTATATATTAAATTTAAATTATGAATGAAATGATACTTCCTGCTATTGTAGGAGTTTTAGTAGGGGTAGTAGTAGGTTTTATAATTGCAAAAGCATTAGAAAAATCTAAAGGAAAGAAAGTTATAGACGGTACCAAGAAAGAAGCTGCTACAATTTTAAAGGAGGCTAAAATAGACGCTGAATCTATTAAGAAAGAAAAAATATTACAAGCAAAAGAAAAATTTATTGAGCTTAAATCTGAACACGAGAAAGTAATTTTATCCAGAGAGAAAAAAATATCAGATGTTGAAAAAAGAATAAGAGATAGAGAGTCTAAAGTAGCTTCTGAAGTAGATAAAAATAAAAAACTGAACAAAGCTATTGAATTAAAAGTTAAAGATTACGACTTTAAATTAGATTTCTTAGATAAAAGAGAAAGTGAGCTTGATAAAATGCATAAGCGTCATGTAGATATGCTTGAGCAAATTTCTGGCTTATCTGCAGATGAAGCTAAAAAAGAATTGATTACTTCTTTAAAAGACGAAGCTAAGACTGAAGCAATGGCTTTTGTACAAACTGCTATAGAAGAGGCAAAATTAACAGCTGAACAAGAAGCTAGAAAAGTGGTTTTAGGTACTATACAAAGAGTTGGAGTAGAACAAGCAGTAGAAAATTGTGTATCTGTTTTTAACTTAGAATCTGATGATGTAAAAGGTAGAATTATTGGTAGAGAAGGGCGTAATATTAGAGCTTTAGAAGCAGCTACAGGCGTAGAAATTATAGTTGATGATACTCCAGAGGCAATTATCCTTTCTTGTTTTGATCCTGTTCGTAGAGAAATTGCACGATTATCAATGCATAAATTGGTTACCGATGGTAGAATTCATCCTGCAAGAATTGAAGAAATTGTAAAGAAAACTGAAAAACAAATTTCTCAAGAAATTATTGAAGTAGGTAAAAGAACTGTTATCGATTTAGGAATTCATGGGTTACATCCTGAATTAATTAAAGCTGTTGGACGAATGAAATACCGTTCTTCTTATGGACAAAATCTTCTTCAACATTCACGTGAAGTTTCTAACCTTTGTGGAATTATGGCAGCAGAAATGGGGTTAAATTCTAAGGTTGCCAAACGTGCAGGTTTATTACATGACATTGGTAAAGTACCTGATGCTGAAAGTGAACTTCCTCATGCACTTTTAGGAATGGAATGGGCTGAAAAATATGGAGAAAAACCAGATGTTTGTAACGCAATTGGGGCTCACCATGATGAAATTGAAATGAAGAGTTTAATATCTCCAATTGTTCAAGTTTGTGATGCTATTTCAGGTGCAAGACCAGGTGCAAGAAGGCAGGTTTTAGATTCTTATATACAACGTTTAAAAGATTTAGAAGCAATTGCTTTTGGTTTTGCTGGTGTACAAAAGGCTTATGCTATTCAAGCAGGGCGTGAATTACGTGTAATGGTAGAAAGTACAAAAGTAAATGATGTTAAAGCTGCTGAGTTATCTTTTAGTATTTCTCAAAAGATACAAAATGATATGACTTATCCAGGTCAGGTAAAAGTAACTGTAATTAGAGAAACTAGAGCTGTAAATGTAGCTAAGTAATCTTTTACAACTTATGAATTTTAAAATCCCACTTTGGTGGGATTTTTTATTTTCTAGGATGATAGGCTTCTACAACTTCTTTTAAATAACTTTTATCTAAATGAACATAAACTTCTGTAGTTGTTATACTTTCATGACCTAACATTTGTTGGATTGCTCTTAAATCTGCACCATTTTTTAATAAATGAGTTGCAAATGAATGCCTTAAAGTGTGTGGACTTATTTTTTTATTTAAATCAATTTTCGTTGCCAAATCTTTTAAAATTGTAAAAATCATTTGTCTTGTTAACTCTTTTCCTCGTCTGTTTAAAAATAAAGTATCTTCAAAACCTTTAATGGGTTTTATATGGTTTCTAATTTCATTTATATAAATGGTTATATATTTTTGAGCATTCAAATGAATAGGTATATAACGTTCCTTATTTCCTTTACCCGTAACTTTTATAAACCCTTCGTCAAAAAATAAATCAGATATTTTTAAAGTTGTTAATTCACTAACACGTAAACCACAACTATACATGGTTTCAATAATTGTTCTATTTCTTTCTCCTTGAGGATGACTTAAATCTACAGCAGAAATGAGTTTGTTAATTTCATCTTCAGATAATGTGTCTGGTAATTTTCTTCCAATTTTAGGTGCTTCTAATAAATCGGTAGGATTAGAATCTCTGTAATCTTCAAAAACTAAATAGTCAAAAAAACTACGTAAACCTGAAATTATTCTTGCTTGACTTCTAGGGTTAATTTTTTTTGCTACATCATATATAAATTGTTGAATTATTTCTTCATGAATAGAAATAGGGGTAGAGTTAATTTTATTTTCTACAAGAAAAAGTGTTAGTTTTTCTAAATCTCTAGAATAACTATCAATAGTGTTTTGAGACAAGCCTCTTTCTATTTTTAAGTATAATTGATAATCTTTAATCGCGTTTTTCCATTTCATCTGATAAAAATAATTCAAAATAATCAACTTTATTTTAAAATATATATATATTTTTGATTTTAAATTAAATTAAATACAAAAATTATGAAAAAAGTATTATTTATTGCTGTAATGGCATTATTAGGATTTGGAAATTTAAATGCGCAAGAAGGAGCATTTAATGTAGGTGTAAATTTAGGGTTACCAACTGGAGATGCAAGTGATGCTACTTCTTTTGCTGCTTCTTTAGAAGCAAATTATTTATTTGACATTACAAGTGAATTTAAAGTGGGACCTTCTATTTCTTATCTTCATTATTTTGGAAAAAGCGATATTTTAGGAACTGGAATTGATGCTGAAGATGCATCTTTTTTACCATTAGCAGCTGCTGGACGTTTTGCAGCTTCAGATAAATTTACTCTTGGAGTTGATTTAGGGTATGGTTTTGCAATTAGCCCAGAAGAGTTAGAAGGAGCTTTCTATTACAGACCTATGATTGGTTATACTATTAATGATAGTTTAATGTTACAAGCTACTTTTGCAGCCATGACTAAAGAAGGTGAAACTGTTTCTAATTTCGGAATTGGTATTATGTATGGATTATAAAAAATAAATCATTATTTTAAAAGGAAGCAGTTTTTGCTTCCTTTTTTTATGCACAAAATTTAATATATTTACAATATGAAACTTATTATTATAAATGGGCCAAACTTAAATCTTTTAGGTAAAAGAGAACCAGAAATTTATGGTTCTGAAACCTTTGAAGATTTTTTTAAAGATTTGCAATTAAAATTTAAAAATGTAGAATTATCTTATTTTCAATCCAATATTGAAGGAGAAATTATTGATAAATTACATGAGGTTGGTTTTGATTATGATGGCGTTATCTTAAATGCTGCTGCTTATACACACACTTCAGTGGGTATTGGTGATGCTGTAAAAGGAATTAATACACCAGTTGTAGAACTACATATTTCTAATGTACATGCTCGCGAAGAATTTAGACATCATAGTTATATAGCAGCTGCTGCAAAAGGCGTTTTGTTTGGCTTCGGATTAAAAGGTTATGAATTAGCGATTAAAAGTTTTCTATAATATTTAAGCATAGTTGCCATTAATATGAAAAAAAACGTTATTCTTATTCTATTTTTTATTTCAATTAAAATTTTTAGTCAGAATTTTAATGAAAAAAAAAGATATATAGTTGGGACTTTTCACACACAGAACACTACAATTAATGGAATTTCATTTGGAGCATTTCCAGAATTTAATAATAAAAAAAGATTTGTAAGAACAAATGGAATAAGACTTGAAATCCCTGGACTTGGAATTGGAGCAATTATAGTAAATGGAATTGTAGATACTAATGAGGAAACTGATGAGATAATAAATGGTTTAAACATTTCAAGCGGAACGATTGGAAATGTTTCCTATAATGGATTGACTTTTGGTTTATTTATACAAAGTGGAACTGAAATTAATGGAGTTGCAATTGCAGGAATATATAATGCAATGGAAAGATTAAATGGAATTCAAATTGGAGGATTCCTAAATAAATCAAGTTATAATAATGGAATTCAAATTGCAATAGTTAATAATATTTCAGAATATATGAAAGGAATTCAAATTGGAATTCAAAATAATGTTTCACAAAATATGATTGGAATACAAATTGGAATTTTTAATAAAAGTAATAACACAAAAGGGATTCAATTAGGACTTTGGAATATTAATGAGAAACGTAAACTACCAATAATAAATTGGAATTTCTAAAAAACGAAAACAAAATACTAATGGCATCAAAGTGTATAAAAAATTGCTGGTAAAAGCTTACTTGCGAAAAACCTCGCGGTTTTTCTTAGTTTGTGTTTTATTTACTAACTTTATTGCTTAAAACAACGCAATTTTCAATACACAAACACGATTTACTGATTTTCATTAGGGTGTATTATAAATCTAAAATCATTTTAATATCAGAGCGCTCATAATGAGAATTTTCTTCTACAGGAATTTCTCTAAACCCTATTTTTTTGTACAAGTTAATTGCTGGTATTAGTTTTCTACTAGAATATAAAGTAATACTTTTCCAGCCTTGTTTTTTAGCAAAATCAATAGAATAATCCATTAATTTCTGACCGATTTTTAATCCTTGATATTTTGGAGAAACGGCCATTTTACTCAGTTCAAAAAATGTTTTCTGGTTAATTAGTGAAACTACACCAACAATTTCATTATTATATTTTGCGAAAAAGATAAAACCTCCAGGATCTAAAACATATTTTTTAGGATTACTTAAAACCTTTTCATCATAATCTTCTACATAAAAATATTTTTTTAACCATTCAATATTTAGGTTGTAAAAATAGTGTGCATATTTTTCTTCATAAGAAATAATTTCTATGTTCTTTTTTAGGCGATCCATAACTCTATTATAAATTGAATATTTTTTTTGTTTTTTTTCTATTAATCTAAGATGCTCCAAAAAACTTAAATTTTTATTTGTTGTTATATCTTTGAGTTGTTCTTCAAAAATTACCCAAATTGGTTGTAATTTTTCTATAGTTTTAAATCCTTTATTATTTAGTGCAACTTTCTTTATTCTTTTATCTTTTTTGTTAACTAAAACTTTTAATAACTTTCTCTTCAACAAATTATTTACAAATTGAGTTACAGCTGGTTGACTGATTTCTAATTGTTTTGCAATTTCTCCAATACTGATCTCTTTTTCATCATAAATTGTTTTAAATACAGGCATTAAAGTTGGTTCAAAATCTAGATGTAAGTCTTTGTATACTCTTTTACCATCACGCATAAAAGAATCACTTAACCTTTTTAATCTAGAACCAAATGCTAACTCTTTAAATTTATCCATAATTATTTATATAAACACTTATGTAAATATATGCATAATTTTTATTTTAAAATTATTTATGAAGAAATTTATATTTTAGAGTTTATGATTTCCATCATTTCTAATATTACTTTAATAGATTTGTAAGAAGTTACCATCACTTTAAAAGGAATTTTAAATGCATACTTGGTAGCATCTTAAATGGCTATTTTTTAATTTCTTGTTTTACAGTATTTGTTTTTTGCATTCTAAATCCGTCAATAATTTTATTAAACGCATTTGTACCTTAACAACCAAAAACAGTAATTAATTTAGAGTTCATTCAAAAAAAAAAAAAATCCTTAATTCAGTTTTTTTGATAAAAATAGATATCGAACAAATAGAAAAATTAACAAAGGAATTACTGAAATTGGAAATAATTGAACTTTTGAAATCCAAAGAATAGGAATGACAAGAAGTAAAAAGACTAAAAATTTGAAGTAATAATTAAACCAATTAGGTTGTTGTTTTTTTATCATTAAAAAAGCTACAATTAGATTAGGCGCAAAAGCCCATAAAAAGTTAAAGTTGTTTGGAGTTGTAGAGTGATCGGTAAAAAACCAAAGAAAAATAATTAGAATACCTACAATTCCTGTTGTAAAAAGGGTGATGTAATCTAGCCATTTTGATATTTTGTTTTTTTTGTAGTCAGAAAAAGTGAAAAATAATCCAATCAAAGCGAAAGTGCTAAAAACTAAAAACGGATTGAACATACTAATTTTTTGTTCTAGCTCTTTAAAATCTAAAAGAGTTTCTTCTTTTTTAATTAGTTTTTCTGGTTGATTTTTGATAAATAAAGTACTGTTTTTAAAAATGGTAAATCCATATTTAGGCAAATACATATATTCTGTAAAGTCAGCTTTTTTATCTAATTTACTACCTAAAGCTAAATTAATACCAAAACTGCCCCAAGTATTCCAATGAATTTCGTTATTCATTAATTGTCTAAAAGATTGATTTTTTTCAATGCCTTTATCACTTAAAACAATTTTATCACCTAAAATAGTTGTTGCAATATCTCTTAGTTTTGTTGCACAATTATTATAATAAGGGTCATAATAATAGGTAGCATTTTCTGGTGCAGCATTGTTTTCTAAATACATGAAAAATGCTTGTTTATCTTGTTTATTTAGGTTTAAAACTTGCTGTTTTACCCAACGCTTGTCTTTTTTATAACTTGCTAAAAAATATTTAAATTTATATCTACTTAAACTGTATAAAAGTTTTCCTTTGGTAAAGTTAGCTTCAAAATTAGGAGCGTTAAAATCAAACATTCCATAGTTATAAATTAAATCAATATTTAAAACAGGGTCTTTAACTCTAATTGCAGAATGTCCAAAGGCTTCATACAACTCAGTTCCCGGACCTGCCGTTACAATACTAATTTCTGAATATACAGAAAGTTTTATTTGAGCTTTTACATTTTGTAAAAATGTAAAAAAAAATAAGAATAGTAGAATTGTTTTTCTCATCAATATTAATTTCTAAAAAAACTATAATCAAAAGTAATTGAAAAAATATTAGAATACATTGCGTTTCCAACACTTCCGATATTTGTTAAAGCGTAATCTATTTGAATGCCATTATATTTAAAACCAACACCAAAATTGGGTTGTGTTGATAGGGAAGTGGTATTATCAAATTGTTGAACGTATTGAAAATTACCTACTCCTGCTCTTACAAAAACTAAATTGTCATAATCTACCTGAAAGCCTATTGCTGGATCAATGCTTAAAATTTCTGATGAAAAAATATCGTTAGTTTTTGCAAAACGCATATTTAAATCGAATTCTGAAAGTAAATTAAAAAAACGTCCAATTCTCCATTGTTTTGCAACTCCAAATTGTATTTTTGGTTTTGTAACTTCTGTAGTTTCTGGTAATTCTTGATTTTCACCAGGAATTGCATTTTTAATTTTATCAAATTCATCTTGATTTATACTCCAACTATTAAAAGTGGTAGTAATATCTCTTATCATTAAACCAATTTGCCAATTATTTCTTTTAAATTGAATACCAGCATCAAAGCCAAAACCCCAAGAAGAAGCAAAATCGCCAATAATTCTTCTAACAATTTTAGCATTTACACCCAATGTTAAATCTTTAAAAATGAGTTTTCTAGCATAGGCAAAGTTAAATGCATAATCAGCAGCAGAAAATAAACTAATTCTATTAAAATCAATATTTCCTTGACTGTCAATTAATTCTGTTGTATTTAAAATATCATCTACTCCAAAACGAATTACAGAAATACCAATAGCACTTTCTTTATCAATAGGCATGGCAAAAGCAGCGTGATTATAATTGGCAATACCTGCAAAATAAGATGCATGCATTAATGAACCTTGGTAATCTTCAATACCAACCAAACCTGCAGGATTCCAGTAAATTGAATTGACATTATTTGTGGTTGCAACCACTGTTTTACTCATCCCTAAAGCAGCAGCATCTACACCAATAGATAAAAATTCATTAGAATAATTTCTAAATGTTTGACCATTTATTATCCATGAAAATGTGCAGAAAATAAGGATTAATTTGTATTTCAAAAGTTTAAAATTATAGATAACAAATATCTAAAAACATACTAAAACAACTGTTGTTTTTTTAAGATATTGTTTAAGTCATTTCAATTTGAATATTTTCCTTGATAAAACGTTCAACTCTTAGCTCCAACCAATTGTTTTCTTGCTGTTTAAATGAACTCATGAATCCACAATGACCACCGTATTTTGGGGTTTCTAAAAAAAAATATTCTGATTTATCAGCAATTTCAAATGGATAACATTCTTTTGATAAAAAAGAATCATCTTTTGCATTTATTAATAATGTAGGCTTTTTTATTTTAGATAAATAAGGTTTTGAACTTGCTTTTTCCCAATAATCTTCTGGACTTTCAAAGCCAAAAACTGGTGCAGTATATAAATGTTCTAAATGTTTAAATTTTGTTGCTTTAAATAATTTGTCTTTGTCTAATTTATATTCTGGAAACTTATAAGATTTTTCTAATATTTTATTTTTCATAGTTTTAAAAAAAACTTTCATATATAATTTATTTTTAAGTTTTTCCATCTCAGTTTCGGCAGTGGCTATGTCTATAGGAACAGATACAGCAATTGCTCCTTTTATTTTTGAAGATATTTTCTTACTCTTTTCACCTAAATATTTTAAAGTTAAATTACCCCCTAAACTAAAGCCAACAATTATAATGTTTTCATAATCATAATTTTTTATAAGATGATTTACAACAAAGTCCAAATCTTCTGTTTTACCACTATGATAAGTTTGTAAAATCCAATTATCTTCTCCACTACAACCTCTTAAATTAAAACAAACAACATCCATTCCTTTTTTATTTAGGTGGTTCGTATTTGCAATAATATATTTAGATTCCGAACTGCCCTCTAAACCATGAATTAACAAAACCAAAGTTTTAGAACCAATAGTTGAAAAATCTAAATCTACAAAATCATCATCCCAAGTTAAAACTCTTTTTCGATTATAAGTTACAGTATCATTCATGAAAAGAGCCCTATACATGGTGTTAAAGTGACAATTTCTAAAAGGGATTGTAGGTGAAAAATTTGATTTAAAATTTGGCATATTAATTCTAATTTCTACAAATATGACAAAAAATAAGTGATTCTGAAAACTACCAAAATAGTATTTCTTATTTTAGCTTTTTAAAATAAATATAAATGAATATCAAAAATCATATTCCTAATTTATTAACCCTTGGTAATCTTTTTTGTGGCACAATTGCTGTAATTTTTGCCGTTCAAGAAAACTTTAAATTAGCTGCATTATTTGTTGTTATAGGTATTTTTTTTGATTTTTTTGATGGTTTTGTAGCTCGTTTATTAAATGTTTCTGGAGAATTAGGAAAACAATTAGATTCTTTAGCAGACATGGTTACAAGTGGTGTTGTGCCAGGTATAATAATGTTTAATTTATTATCTAAGAATAATGTTGTTACTTCTTTTGATGAAAAAATAAATTCTTTTTCAGAATTAAATATTGAATTATTGCCTTTTTTGGGGATAATATTAACTTTAGGAGCATGTTACAGATTAGCAAAATTTAATATTGATACAAGGCAATCAGATTCTTTTATTGGATTACCTACACCAGCTATGAGTTTGTTTGTAATTTCTTTACCGTTAATTTTAGAACATTCTGAAATAGAATTTGCTACTAATCTAATTAGTAATCACTATTTTTTAATTGCAATAACTGTAGTTTTAACTTATTTAATGAATGCAGAACTGCCTTTGTTTTCATTAAAATTTAAAGATTATTCTTTAAAAAATAATATCATAAAGTATTTATTTTTAGTGCTATCTTTAATATTGATAATTGCATTAATTTATTTATCTATACCATTAATTATAATGATTTATGTTTTTTTATCAATAATTTCTAATAATGGAAAAAAAGCAACAGTTTAAATCTTTAAGACCTTTTATTGGGGCAAGAAATTTTAATGAATCTTGTAATTTTTATAAAGACTTAGGATTTAATGAAACCATTTTATCAAAAAACTTAAATGTTTTTAAAGTAAATGATAAATTGAGTTTTTATTTACAGAAAGCATTTGTAAAAGATTGGGTTGAAAATACTATGCTTTTTTTAGAAGTTGATAATATTGAAGATTATTTATCAAAATTACAAACAAAACAATTAATTAAGAAGTATCCAAAAGTTAAATTATCAAAAATTGTAGAAAACGATTGGGGTAAAGAATTTTTTTTACATGATCCATCAGGAATTCTGTGGCATATAGGTTGTTTTTATTAAATTATTTTCTTTTTCTTTAATTCAAAATCTTTACCTAAATATACTTTTCTTACCATTTCATCAGCAGCTAATTCTTCGGGCGTTCCTTCTTTTAAAATACCGCCATCATACATTAAATAGGTTTTATCAGTAATTGCTAGGGTAGCTTGTACATCATGATCCGTAATTAAGATACCAATATTTTTATTTTTTAATTGAGCAACAATACTTTGAATATCTTCTACAGCAATTGGATCTACACCAGCAAAAGGCTCATCTAATAAAATAAAATTAGGATCAGAAGCTAAACAACGAGCAATTTCGGTTCTACGTCTTTCTCCACCAGAAAGTAAATCGCCTCTATTTTTACGTACATGCCCAATATTAAATTCTTCTATTAAAGACTCTAATTTAATTTTTTGCTCTTTTTTTGATAAACCAGTAAATTGTAAAACTGACATTATGTTATCTTCTACAGATAATTTTCTAAAAACAGAAGCTTCTTGTGCCAAATAACCGATTCCTTTTTGTGCACGTTTATACATGGCATCATTGGTTATTTCTTCATCATTTAAATAAATATGACCTTCATTTGGTTTTACCATGCCAACAATCATATAAAAAGAAGTTGTTTTACCAGCTCCATTTGGTCCTAAAAGACCTATAATTTCTCCTTGTTTTACTTCTAAAGAAATGCCTTTTACAACTTTTCTAGAACCATATATTTTTTGAATGTTGTCTGCTCTTAAAATCATATTTTAAAAAGTGTAAACTATTTGTGTTTAAAATGAGAATTGTAAAAATACTAATTAGATTATTTTTAAATCTTAATTAGTTCATAAATTAATGTTGATAAATCTATTTTACTAATTATTTTGTTTTTCTTGATTTTTTAAAACTCTTCTTGATACTTTAATACTAATCTCATAAAGGATTAAAACAGGTATTGCAACAATAATTTGACTGGCAACATCTGGAGGCGTAATAATTGCTGCTAAAACCAAAACAACAACCAAAGCGTGTTTTCTATATTTCTTTAAAAACTCTGGAGTAATTAATCCAATTTTTGTTAAAAAATAAATTAATACAGGTAATTCAAATAAAACTGAAACCCCTAATAACATGTTTGTTACCAATCCAATATGAGATTCTAGTGTAAAACTATTTTGAATTGCATCTGTAATTTGATAATTGTATAAAAATTGAATAGAAATTGGTGCAATTACATAAAAACTAAATAATACTCCAATAAAAAAAAGAAAAGAAGCAATAAAGATAAATCCTCTAGATTTTTTGATTTCTTCTTTGGTTAAACCAGGAGAAATAAATCGCCAAATTTCCCATAATAAATATGGAAAAGAAAGAATTACACCCAGTATTAATGAAGACCAAATAGAGTTCATTAATTGTGATGTTACTTTTATACTTTGTAATTTTTTATCAGCAAAATTAATATGACAAAAAGCACTATCCATACCAAATAGGTTAAAAAAATTACAAAATGCCTTATAAGTTATAAAATCGGGTTTAATATGAGCTAATAAAAAGTGATCATAAACCTCTTGTGCAAAAACAAAAAATACAATTGAAAGGATAAAAACTGCAGCTGCACTTCTTACTAAATGCCATCTTAATTCTTCTAAATGTCCTAAAAAAGACATTTCTTTTTGTTGCTCTGCCATTAAAAAATACCTTCTTTAATTAAATCATGTAAATGTACTACTCCTGAATAATTTCCATGGTCATCAGTAACTAAAATTTGAGTAATACTATTGCTTTCTAAAGCGTCTAAAGCTTCAATAGCCATATCATCTTTATGAACCGTTTTTGGGTTTTTACCCATAATGTCTTTTGCGGTAAAGCTGTCTATTTTTGTAGTTTTAGTTAACATTCTTCTTATATCACCATCTGTAATTATACCTACAATTTTATTGTTTTTTATAACAGCAGTAACACCTAATCTTTTTTCAGAAATTTCTACAATTACCTTTGCAATTGTTTCACTTTCAGAAACCTGAGGTAGGTCATTATTCTTTATTAAGTCAGAAACGCGTAAATACAAACGTTTACCTAATGCGCCTCCTGGATGATATTTAGCAAAATCGTTACTTGTAAATCCTTTTAATTCTAACAAACAAACAGCTAATGCATCACCCATAACTAATTGAGCTGTTGTGCTAGTTGTTGGTGCTAAATTATTTGGGCAAGCTTCTTTTTCTACAAAAGTATTTAGAGTAAAATCGGCATTTTTACCTAAATAAGAATCTACATTACCTGTAATTGCAATAATTTTATTTCCGTAGTTTTTAATAAATGGAACTAGTACTTTAATTTCTGGTGTATTTCCACTTTTAGAAATACAAATTACAATATCATCTTTTAAAACATTTCCTAAATCCCCATGAATTGCATCTGCAGCATGCATAAAAATAGCTGGTGTACCTGTAGAATTAAGGGTTGCAACTATTTTAGTGGCAATGTTTGCACTTTTTCCTATTCCTGTTACAATTACCCTTCCATTAGAATTTATTATACATTTAATAGCATTTTCAAAATCTACATTAATTAATTTTGCTAAATTCGCTATAGCATTGCTTTCGGCTAAAATGGTTTTTTTTGCATTGGCAATAATAGATGATTGATTTTTCAAGTGTTGTCTATTTTATCAGAATAAAAAAAAGTTATATCTTTAGATATATGAATAAGGCAAATTTACTATAAAAATAAGTTTCAACAAATAATATAATTAAAGGTTTGTCTTTTAATTTTCAACATAAATTTATATTGAATGGATTTACATAGTCCTCTTAAAAAGTTTTTTGGATTTAATAAATTTAAAGGATTACAAGAAGAAGTTATAAAAAGTATTGTTGGCAATCACAACACGTTTGTAATTATGCCAACCGGTGGTGGAAAATCTTTATGTTACCAATTACCAGCGTTAATGGCTGAAGGAACTGCAATTGTTGTATCTCCTTTAATTGCCTTAATGAAAAATCAAGTTGATGCTATTAGGGGTATATCTGAACATAATGGTGTTGCACATGTTTTAAATTCGTCGTTGAATAAAACAGAAGTAGCTCAGGTAAAAGCAGATATTACTAACGGAATTACTAAACTTTTGTATGTAGCGCCAGAATCTTTAATAAAAGAAGAGTATGTTGCTTTTTTAAGAACTCAAAAAATTTCTTTTGTAGCTATTGATGAAGCGCATTGTATTTCTGAATGGGGGCATGATTTTAGACCTGAATATAGAAATTTAAAACATATTATTAGAGCAATTGATAATGTGCCAGTAATTTGTTTAACGGCAACAGCTACAGAAAAAGTACAAGAAGATATTATAAAAACTCTTGGTATTACCGATGCAAACAGATTTAAGGCATCTTTTAATAGAGCAAATTTATTTTATGAAGTAAGACCCAAAACAGCAGATGTTCAAAAAGATATTATCCGTTTTGTAAAACAACAGGAAGGTAAATCTGGAATTATTTATTGTTTAAGTAGAAAAAAAGTTGAAGAAGTTGCTCAAGTTTTACAAGTAAACGGAATTAAAGCTGTGCCTTATCATGCAGGTTTAGATGCCAAAACAAGAGTAAAACATCAAGATATGTTTTTGATGGAAGATTGTGACGTTGTTGTAGCAACTATTGCTTTTGGAATGGGAATTGATAAACCAGATGTACGTTTTGTAATTCATCATGATATTCCAAAGAGTTTAGAAAGTTATTATCAAGAAACGGGAAGAGCCGGTAGAGATGATGGTGAAGGGTATTGTTTGGCCTTTTATGCCTATAAAGATATAGAGAAGTTAGAAAAATTTATGTCTAGTAAACCTGTTGCGGAACAAGAAATAGGGCATGCTTTGTTACAAGAAGTTGTGGGTTATGCAGAAACTTCTATGAATAGACGTAAATATTTGCTGCATTATTTTGGTGAAGAATTTGATGATGTAAATGGAGAAGGAGCTGATATGGATGATAATTCTAGAAATCCAAAGAAAAAACATGAAGCTAAAGAAGATGTTATAAAGTTGTTGTCTGTTATTAAAAACACGCTACAACAATACAAATCTAAAGAAATTGTAAACACCATTATTGGTAAAGAAAATGCACTTTTAACATCGCATAAAACACATTTACAACCCCATTTTGGAATTGGTAAAGATAAAAGTGCACTTTATTGGATGGCGTTAATCCGTCAAATTTTGGTGGTTAATTATATCAGAAAAGAAATAGAACAGTATGGTGTTATTAAATTAACCAAAATAGGAGAGGAGTTTATGCAAAATCCTACTTCTTTTATGATGACAGAAGATCATTCTTATTCAGAAGAAAATGACAATTCTATCATCACCAATGCTAAATCTTCAGGTGGTGCTGCAGATGAAAAACTAGTAAAATTATTAAAAGATTTACGTAAAAAAGTAGCTACAAAACAAGGAGTTCCTCCATTTGCAGTTTTTCAAGACCCTTCTTTAGATGATATGGCTTTAAAATACCCTATAACTTTAGAAGAAATGTCTAAGGTTCACGGAGTTGGTGAAGGTAAAGCTAGAAAATTTGGTAAAGATTTTGTAAAATTAATTTCTACTTATGTTGATGAAAATGATATTTTAAGACCTGATGATTTAATTGTAAAAAGTACAGGTGTTAATTCTGGATTAAAATTATATATCATTCAAAATACAGATAGAAAACTTCCTTTAGATGATATTGCAAAATCGAAAGGTAAAGACATGAATGATTTGATAAAAGAAATGGAAGCAATCATTTATTCTGGCACAAAATTAAATATTGATTATGCTTTAGATGACTTGTTAGACGAAGATCAACAAGAAGAAATACATGAGTATTTTATGGAGGCGGAATCTGATAGTATACAGGAAGCTTTAGATGAGTTTGATGGTGATTATGATGAAGATGAATTAAGATTAATGAGAATTAAATTTATTAATGAAGTTGGTAATTAATATTTTATAAACTAAAAATTGTTAATAAAATACCTAATAGAATTGCCATAAACTTCTGTAAATTAAATTTATGATTCTCAGAGCTTTCGAATAAAATAATAGTTGAAATATGCAAGAAAACACCAATGATTAAAGCAGTTATTTCAGTAGTATAGTTTGTGAAAAAAGGAATTTTATCTCCTACTAAAAATCCTAAAGGACTCATTAATCCAAAGAAAAATAGAAAACCAAAAACAATTTTACTAGAGTATTTTGTTTTGATTAAAAATGTGGTTAATACAATTGCAATTGGTATTTTATGTACCACAATTGCCCATAATAAATTATCATCAGCATTGTGTATTGGCAACCCTTCAGAAAAAGCATGTAAACATAAACTTACAAAAAGTAATGTAGGAAATTTTTTTCCATCAGAATGAATATGAATATGACCATGCTCAGCGCCTTTAGAAAAAGACTCTAAAACCGATTGTAAAATAATACCTATTAAAATAAAAATTCCAACTACAGTGTCATTAGAGTTTATTGTGTAAACTTCTGGTAACAAATGTAACACTGTTACAGATAGTAAATAAGCACCGCTAAAAGCCAATAATAAACGTACAATTTTATTACTAGGTTTAATAATAAAAACCAATAAGGAACCTAAGAGTACAGATAAAACTAGTATAATATATGTCATTTTGCAACTAAGATTAATCTGTTAGAAGTTTTAGTATTAAAATTTGATAAATTATAATCTCCAAAGGTATTTGTAATTGTAAAACCAACTTTTTCGAAATAAGATTTCATTTTTTGTACATCTAAATATTTTACTCTTTCTGTATAATTATGATTATTTCCATCAGCAAAAAAAGAAATATTTTTTATAATAAAACCATTGGTAATTTCTCTGGTAATGTTAAAAGTAATATCATCAACAATTTTAGTTTCTTTGGCAACCAAGTTGGCTTTTACTAAATCTGCATTTAAAAAATCGAATACAAAATAACCACCTTTATTCAATCCGTTTTTTATGTTTTCTAAAATTAAGATATCTTCTTTATCATCTTCAAAATAACCAAAACTTGTAAACAAATTAAAAATTGAATCATATTTATTATTAAAAGGTTCTCGCATATCGTGCACCTTAAAATTTAAGGTATCGTTCTCAAAATCCTTTGCATAAATAATACTATTCTCTGCCAAATCTCCTCCAGTAACTTTATATCCTAAAGAATTTAAAAAAACGGCATGACGTCCTTTTCCACAAGGTAGATCTAAAATATGTGTAGATTTTTCTAATTTTAAAAACTCAGTAATATTTTTCATAAATAACTGAGCATCTTCATCATTTCTATCTTTATATAAAATATGATAATACGATGTGTTGAACCAATTTGTAAACCAATCTTTATTCTTCATAAATACTCAAAAAAGAGCTTCCTTTAGAGTTTTCTAAATGTTACCATTGAAATTGTTGTTCTTGCGAAAACAAGAGTCTAATTATAAAATTTTTATAATTGAGTCTGTAAAAGTAACCAAATCTTACGTTTCTTAAAATGAATTTCTTAATTAGTATAAAACCTATTTTTAAAACGTATTTTTGTAGCCAATTTTTACAAGTATGAATGACGATTTTAAAATGGTGGCAACTACCATGTTTGGTTTAGAAAGCATTTTAGCAAAAGAGCTAACAAATTTAGGAGCAAAAGATGTAACAGAAGCTGTTAGAAGTGTTTCTTTTAAAGGAGATGCAGGTTTTATGTACAAAGCAAATATTGCTTTAAGAACAGCTATTCGTATTCTAAAACCAATAAAAGTTACTAAAATATATGATGAGGAAGATTTATATGATTCAGTAAAAAAAATAAAATGGGAAAAATATTTAGATGTTGATGGTACTTTTTCTATTGGTGCTGTTTCTAATTCTAAAAACTTAACCAATCACTCACATTATATTGCTTTAAAATCTAAAGATGCTATTGCAGATTATTTTAGAGATAAATTTGGCAAAAGACCCAATGTAGATTTAGATTATCCAGATTTAAAAATTCACATTCATATTCAGAAAGATTTATTAACAATTTCTCTAGATTCTTCTGGAGACTCTTTGCACAAGCGTGGTTACAGAACAGCTACCAATATTGCACCAATTAATGAAGTTTTAGCGGCTGGTATGATTTTGTTGTCTGGTTATACAGGCGAAGAAAATTTTATAGACCCAATGTGCGGTTCTGGTACTATTTTAATTGAAGCAGCCATGATAGCAAACAATATTCCTGCAAATATTAACAGAAAACATTTTGGTTTCGAAAACTGGAAAGATTATGATGAAGATTTATATTTTACCATTCAAGATTCTTTATTAAAGAAAATTAGAAGTTCTCATTATAAAATTATGGGCTTTGATAAAGCACCATCAGCAGTACAAAAAGCAAAAGATAATATAGAGAATGCTAATTTAGATGAATTTATTGGTGTGCATCATGTTAACTTTTTTAACTCAACAAAAGAAGTTTTTGGAAATACTACTATTTTATTTAATCCACCATATGGAGAACGTTTAAATATTGATACAAAAGAGTTTTATAAGAAAATAGGTGATACTTTAAAACACAATTATCCGGGTTCTACAGCTTGGTTTATTACTTCAGATATTGAAGCTTTAAAACATGTTGGTTTGCGAACTTCTAGAAGAATCGATTTAAAAAATGGTGATTTAAACTGTAAGTACGTAAAATACGAATTATATGAAGGTACAAGAAAAATAAAATCTAGAAAAGAGACTTTATAAAAAGAAATTGTAACAGATACTAATTCTGAAAATTAAGATTTTATATTTATCAATGCTTCTTCTAAATACTCTAGAGCAGTTTTGTTTGTGTAATTTTTTTGTTTGATTTTTATTATACTTTTTAAGCCCTTTAAGTTTTTTTTAGAAATTTCTGTCAAATAAATACTAGTTTCTACTTCAGTAGAATATGGATGTTCTTCTAATTTAGAAATTATTTCTAAATAATTTTCTTGATTGGTAGAAATTACTAAATCATTTAAAATTTGTTCAAGAGAATATACCTCTTTTGTAGTTAGATAGTAATTTATAAGATGTGTAATATTTTTCATTTATTATATCATCTAATAAGATAATGAGCAACTAATTTAATAATTATTCTTTTAATTTTTAGTTTTTTGTAAATATACTTTTAAGGTATTAATAACATAAATATGTTTACATATAGTATATTTTATTTAGTTTTGATATTAGAACTTTAAAGTTAAACAATTATTTATTTTATAGACCTCATATTACCCATTCCAATTCCTAAAACCTTTACTTATTCTGTAACAGAAGAGGAGTTTAATTTTCTTAAAAAAGGAATGAGAGTTGCTGTTTCTTTTGGTAAAAGTAAAATTTTTACGGGTTTAGTCTTTAATATTCATAAAACGTCACCAACTTTATATGAAGCAAAAGAAATTCATCAAATTTTAGATGAAGTACCTTTAGTAAATGAGATGCAATTACAACATTGGCAATGGACTGCAAATTACTATATGTGTTCTTTAGGCGATGTTTATAGAGCTTCATTACCTTCTTCTTTTTTATTAGAAAGTGAAACTATTATTCTTAAAAATGAAACATTCTCAGAAGAATCTATTTTAGCAGATGATGAGTTTTTGATTTTCGAAGCTTTACAACATCAATCTCAGCTTACAATTCATCAAGTTGTTGATATCTTAGGAAAGAAAAAAGTAATGCCAATTGTAAACGAATTGATAAAAAAATCAGCAGTTACAATTAAGGAAGAAATTTATGAACAATACAAGCCAAAATTGGTAAAGTATGTTCGTTTGCATTCAGATTATTCAAGTGATGATTCTTTAAATAAATTGTTAGAAGAATTATCAAGAGCAAAAAAACAACGAGAAGCAGTTTTAGGATTTTTTCAATTATCATCATCTAAAAAACCAATTAAAGCAAAGGATTTAGAAAAAAAAGTAAATGTTTCTTCTTCAATTTTAAAATCTTTGGTGGATAAAAATATTTTCGAGTTTTATCATATTCAAACTGATAGAATTAGTTTTAAAGGTGGTACAAATGATTTAAAAAAGTTGAATGAATTTCAAGAAAAGGCATTTTGTGATATCAAAGAATCTTTTAAAGAAAAAGATGTAACACTTTTACACGGAATTACAAGTTCTGGTAAAACGGAAGTATATACAAAGTTAATTCAAGAAATTTTAGATACAGGGAAACAAGTGCTGTTTTTATTGCCAGAAATAGCTTTAACAACACAAATAATTACGAGATTGCAAGTATATTTTGGAAATAAAATTTCTGTATTTCACTCAAAATATTCTATGAATGAAAGAGTAGAAGTGTGGAATAATGTACTTGAAAACAAGCCAAAAGCACAAATAATATTAGGTGCTCGTTCTTCAATATTTTTACCATTTTCTAATCTAGGATTGATAATTGTTGATGAAGAACACGAAACTTCTTATAAACAATTTGAGCCTTCACCAAGATATAATGCACGTGATGCCGCTATTGTTTTAGCAAAGTTTCATAATGCAAAAATATTACTAGGTTCTGCTACACCATCTTTAGAAAGTTATTTTAATGCACAACAAAAAAAGTATGGTTTTATTGAATTAAATAGACGTTTTGGAAATGTGCAACTGCCTAAAATTCAATTAATTGATGTTAAAGAAAAGCATAGAAAAAAGGAAATGAAAGGTCATTTCTCAGATACAATGCTCAAGTTAATTGAAGAGGCTTTAGATTTAAAAGAACAAGTTATTTTATTTCAAAATAGGAGAGGGTTTTCGCCAGTTGTAGAGTGTAAAACCTGTGGGGTTTCTCCTCAATGCCCTAATTGCGATGTTAGTTTAACCTACCATAAATTTAGGCATGAATTACGATGTCACTATTGTAATTATCAGCGTGCTATGCCAAATAGTTGTGGAGCCTGTGGAAGTAATACACTAGATACCAAAGGTTTTGGAACAGAGCAAATTGAGTTGGAATTAAAAGAACTTTTTCCAGATTTTAAAATAGGAAGAATGGATTTGGATACTACCCGTGGTAAATTTGGTTATCAGAAAATCATTGGCGCTTTTGAAGCTAGAGAAATAGACATTTTGGTTGGTACACAAATGCTCTCTAAAGGATTAGATTTTAATAATGTTTCTTTGGTTGGTATTTTAAATGCAGATAGTATGTTAAATTTTCCAGATTTTAGAGCACATGAACGTGCTTATCAAATGATGGTACAAGTTTCTGGTAGATCTGGTAGAAGTAAAAAACAAGGTAATGTAGCAATTCAGACCTATAACTCTTATCATCAAATATTGCAACAAGTTTCAACAACAGCTTATTTAGAAATGTATAAAGAGCAGTTGCAAGAACGTTGGCAGTATAAATATCCACCTTATTATCGATTGATAAAAATTACTTTAAAGCACAAAGATTATAACAAAGTTGATAGTGGAATTAATTGGTTATTTAAAGCATTATATACTTCTTTTGGAGAACATGTTTTAGGACCTACTGCACCTGCAGTATCAAGAATAAGAAATCAATATATTAAGAATTTGATAATTAAAATTCCACCAAAACAGAGTTTAAAAATGACTAAGAATCAGGTTTTTAAAATTAAAAATACATTTGAAGCTGTTAAAGATTTTAGACCTATTAGGTTTATTATTGATGTAGATGCTTATTAACAAATTAGCTCACTTTAATCTTTCCTAATTGAGTAATTACTCTTATGTTTTTCTTTACGATTTTTTATTGAAGTTTTGTAACATAACTTTTTTCGAAGAAAAAATAAACATATATTTATCAAACTAAAATTTATTTATGAAATCAAAAAAAGAATATGATTTAATATGTGTTGGTGGTGGAATTATGAGTGCTACTTTGGCTTTAATTACCAAATTATTAGATCCTAAAAAAAATATTTTAATTTTAGAACGTTTAGATAAAGTTGCACAAGAAAGTTCTGCTGCTTGGAATAACGCTGGTACAGGTCATTCTGCTTTGTGTGAACTAAATTATTGTCCGCAAGAGGACGGAAAAGTATCCATAAAAAAAGCAATTGATATTTGTACGCAATATGAAGTTTCAAAACAGTTTTGGTCTTATTTAACAAAAAAAGGATTACTAGAAAATCCGAATGAATTTATTACATCAGTAAAACATCATAGTTGGGTTTTAGGGCAAGAAAATGTAGATTATTTAGAAAGAAGATTCAATGAAATGAAAGATCATTTTAAGTTTGATTCTATTGAGTTTACAAAAGATATCAGTAAAATGAAAGAGTGGTTTCCTTTAATTGCAAATGATAGAACCCAAGAAGAAATTATGGCCGCTTCTAGAATTGATAGAGGTACAGAAATGAATTATGGTATTTTAACTGAAAAGCTTTTTTCTATTTTAGAAACCGAATTTAATACACCAGTTCATTGTCATATGGAGGTACAAGATATTGACCCTGATACAGATTTAGATTGGACGGTTGAAGTTAAAAATTTAAAAACCAAAGAGAAATATAATTTAGAAGCAGAACATGTATTTATTGGAGCAGGAGGTGGTAGTTTACTTTTATTGCAAAAAGTTGAAATTGAAGAAAAAGAAGGATATGGAGGTTTTCCTGTAAGTGGAGAATGGTTAGTTTGTAACAATGAAGAAATTATAAAACAGCATAATGCAAAAGTATATAGTAAAGCTGGTTTAGGAGATCCGCCAATGTCAACTCCGCATTTAGATACGCGTTTTATAGACGGAAAACGTCAATTAATGTTTGGTCCTTTTGCAGGTTTTAGTCCTAAATTTTTAAAAGAAG
This sequence comes from uncultured Polaribacter sp., assembly GCF_947500975.1. Lineage (GTDB taxonomy): Bacteria > Bacteroidota > Bacteroidia > Flavobacteriales > Flavobacteriaceae > Polaribacter. The sequence continues at coordinate 144,770 of NZ_CANMUE010000001.1, read as the reverse complement.
GTTCTAATTTAGACTTGTTTAAATCTATTAAATTTGATAATATCCCTTCTATGTTAGGTGCTTTTTGGCACAATTTACCACTCACTAAATATTTAGTAGAACAAGTAATGATGAGTAAAGAAGACAGAATGGCTTCTTTACGTAAGTTTATGAAAAATGCTGATAGTAAAGATTGGGATGTTGTAAAAGCGGGTCAAAGAGTACAAATTATTAAAAAGGATGAATTTGAAGGCGGAAAATTACAATTTGGTACAGAAGTTATTTCGAGTAAAGATGGTGGTATAACTTGTTTGTTAGGTGCTTCTCCTGGAGCTTCTACTGCAACCTCAATTATGTTAGAAGTAATTGAAAAAGCATTTCCTGAATTGATAAATTCTAAAAATGGAAAAGAAAAACTAAAAGAAATTGTTCCTTTTTATAAAACTGAAATTACTAAAGAATTGTTTGATGAACAGTTGACTAAAAGTAAAAAAACATTAATGTTGTAAAAGTTTTTTTAAACCAGTCTAAATTTATTTTTTTATTTTCTATAGGGATATATATTCATATTTTATAAAAGAAGATTGGTAGATTTTTAAGTATTCATTTATTCAAAATAAACTTAACATTTGTTATAAAGTCTTTTTTTATTTTAGTAATTAAACTGCTATTTTTATACACTTTATCTGTTAGCTAATTTTAATGCTTTTTTAAATGATTTTACAGATTTAGATATATCATTTTCAGTAGTTGCCCAAGAGCATATACTCACTCTCATAACTTTTTTACCTAACCACATTGAGCCACCTAACCAACATTCTCTTAACATTTGAATATTACTTAATACTTGTTTGGTAATTTTATCCGAATCACATTTAACAATTACTTGATTAAAAACAATGTCATTTTCAACGTGAAAACCTTCTATTTTTTCTATTTCTTCAGCAAATTGTTTTGCTCTTCGATTCATCGTTAGAATCATTTCATCAATTCCATTTTTCCCTAGATACTTCATTATAGACCATAATTCAATTATTCTAGCTCTTCGAGACATTTCGGGTGTATAAAACATTCCGTCTCTTTCAGTGCTTTCTATAATATAGCTTCCAGCCATATGAAGCGCAGAAGTCATTGCCTCTTGGTCAGAACATAATATAATACCACAATCATAAGGCGTGTTTAATGTTTTGTGTCCATCTACAGCCCAAGAAGTAGCATTTCCTATTCCTTTAGTTAAATATTTTAATTCATTTACTGCTTCAGCCCACAAACCGAATGCACCATCAATATGAATCCAAGCATTAGCTTTATTTGCTTTCTTACAAATAATTTCAAAGTTATCAAATGCACCACTATTTACATTACCTGCTTGTAAAATCAGAATTGTATTTTCATCTAATTCAGGAATTAAATCAGGAATAATTCTGCCTTGATTGTCTACGTTTACCCATTCAATATTTTCTGTTCCTAAGCCTAATATTCCTATTGCTTTTAGAACTGTTGAATGCGATTGTTTTCCTGTTACAATTCTAATTTTGGGTGAATTTCTAAGACCTTTCTCATTTATATCCCAATTATTCCTTTGCAGAATGCGATATCTTGCAGCTGCCAAACCACATAAATTAGCTGTTGATGTTCCGCTTACAAACCCTGCGGATGTATTTTGAGGTAAACTAAATAAATCCACCAACCATTTTTCAACAACCGATTCTAGTTTACTACCTATTGGTGATAAAACTTTCATTGCTGGTGCTTGATCCCAGTAAGTTCCTAAATTTTTGGCTGCCAAACCAACAGGGATAGCGCTTCCGGTTACAAATCCAAAATATCTCCCGCCTAATGTTGCTGTTGTTGCTGGACTTCCATATTTATTTAATTGTTCTATAACACTTTTAGCATTAGTAGAATCAGTTGGTAGTTTTTCGTTAAATATCGATAAGTTTTTGACAGCTTCTTCTGTTGGGTAAACATTTCGGTCAAAAATGTTTTCTAAATATTCAAATGAATACTGATGTGATTGCTTAAATATTTCTTTGTTTCTAATTTCTTGAAACATTTTATGTTGAATTTTGCTTTTCATTTTAATTAATTTATAAATAGAGAATTATCGAATTATATATATAAAACTTAAAGTTCGCTATTAAGTTGATTAATGTATTTTTTAATGTTTTGTTCATTTCTTTTAAATTAGACTCATTTACCTAACCTTGTCTCTGTAACAAGATCAGGTTTTTGTAATTGAGACATATATTAGATATTGTGATTGTTATAAATTAGCTTTATTTTTAATAAAAACGAGACAAACTCCAAAATCAAAATGACCTAGTTCTAAATGAGGAGGGAAATTATTTTCTGGTTTTTTTAGTCAATTTTAAGTTGTCAGCTCTAACTTGATTTGATAAAGCTTTATTTACATTCTTAATGTAAATATAACAAATCTATAAATTCCGATTTGTCTTTTTTTAGACCTAAAAAAATAATATTAATAAATATACCAACTAAAAGTTAATCCATAAAGAGTGGGTATAAAAAACTTCATTTTTTTTACCCTCAAGCAACCTTTTTAAAACTTATGTAGTCTATATATTTGTAAGGCAGTTAAAAACGAACTAAGAGGCTTGAAAATTATATCATTGCATAACAACCAAACTTCGCTCATTAAAAAAGCGATACACAATAATAGAGAAGCGCAACAACAATTGTTTGAGCAGCATTCGCCTAAAATGTTGGGTGTTTGCAGGCAGTATGTAAAAGATTTACATCATGCAGAAGATTTAATGTTGCAAGGTTTTTTAAAAGTTTTTATCAACTTAGACAAGTTTAAAAACGAGGGTAGTTTTGAAGGTTGGATTCGTAGAATTATGGTGAACACGTGCATCTCTTATTTGCGAAAAAAGAACATTGTAGATTTATCTGATGAAGATTATGTTTTTAATGATTCTGCCACAGAAAGTTTAGAAAACACCTCTGTAGAAGATATTCAAAAACTGATTGATAAATTACCAGAAGGTTACAAAATGGTGTTTAATTTATTCGCCATTGAAGGTTATAAACATTCAGAAATTGCAAAGAAATTAGGAGTTTCTGAAAGTACATCAAAATCGCAATTGTTTAAAGCAAGAAAATTATTGCAAGAGAATTATTATAAAATGAACAAAACAATACATGCAAAAAAATAATTTAGATAATAACATAAAAGAAAAGTTGCAAAACAGAACTTTTCAACCATCAGCTTCTGCTTGGGAGCGTTTATCAGCTCAACTAGATGAGCAACCTAAGCAAAAGAAAAGAGGGTGGTTTTTTTATATAGGAGCAGCAGCAAGTATTTTACTTTTAATAATGGTTGGATTTCAGATTTTCTCAAAGAATGATGATCAAATTATGCCAGAAAACATAATTGTAAAAGAAATATTAGATGTTGAAAATATTGATAAAAGTATAGATAAATTTATCAATGAAATTCCAAAAGAAGAAGCTATTGTAAAAGTTGATAAAGTAGAAGAAAATGATAAAAATAATGCAACTGTTATTTTAATAAAAGAAGAATTTTATCCAAAGCAAAAACAAGTAAATATTGCAAAAAATGATGAAATTAACAATAAAGAAAAAGTAATTGTACAAGTAGCTAAAAGAGATGTGATTTTAGATGAAAAAAAATCAAAAAATGCTTTACAGCAAAACTCAAATAGTAGAATTAAAATTAATAGTGATGATCTGTTATTCGCAGTAACACATTCGCCACAAGAAGTAAAAACCTATTATGCAAAAAATAATATAAACAGAATTGAGGTTTTAAATACGATAAAAAGTGAGCTCAAAAAATCGAATTTAAAGGTAAATCCTGAAACTATTTTAGCAGAAGTAGAGCGCACTATTATTGATGATGATTTTCAAAATAATTTCATGAAAACTTTGAAAAGAAGAGTCTCTGATATTGCTACAGTAATTGCAAGTAGAAATGATTAAATAATTGAAAACTCATTGCAAAATTTGAAGTAATCTTAGTTTAAAAAAATAGATTACTTCGTCTTAAAATTCTTATAAATACAAATAAAATAAATAAAACTTTAAAATCTATAAAAATGAAAAGAATACTACTATTATTAGTGTTGTTTTGTACAACTATTGCCCAATCTCAAGTAAAAACTTTTGAGAGTGAAGTAAGAAAAATATCAAAAAAAATTGAAGAAATTACCAAGCAACAAAAAGATTCTTTAAAGCTAAAAGTTATAGCAATAGATAAAAAGTTAGAAAAAGGAGAAGTGTCAAAATCAGATGCTGAAAACCAGAAAAAAACAGCTGCATCTTATCACGCCAGACAGATAGAGAATTTGGTTGGAGAGCAAGAACTTTTTTTACAAATTTTAGTGCAAGACAAAACCAATGGAAAAATTGCAAGTGCTGATGAAGAGATTACTACTGAAGATGATGAAAATACGTTTACAATAGGTAATAAAACATTTAGATTAAATATTAACAAAGGAAGTTCTGAAGAGGAAAAAGATAAAAGAAAAAAGAAAAGTAATAGAGTTACAACCTCTCAGTTTGTATTTGCAATGGGGTTAAATAATGTTCTTAATAATGATGATTTATCAAGTTTAGAAAACTCAAAATATAAGTTTTGGCAATCTCATTTTTATGAATTAGGTTGGACATGGAAAACACGTTTTACAAAAGAACCTTCAAAATTATACTTTAAATATGGGGTATCTTTTCTATGGAATAATTTAAGATTAAAAGATAATCAACAACATGTTTTTGATGGTAATACAACAAATTTAGAAACAAGAATTGATGAAGTTTTAACAGAAAGTAGATTACGTCATGTGCAAATGAATTTCCCTGTGCATTTAGAATGGGATTTCTCTAAAAATAAAACATATGATAATGGTTTTGTAAAAGATAGAACAAACAGATCAGTTCGTTTTGGAGTTGGAGGTTTTATAGGTTTTAAATTAGGTACAAGGCAATATTTAGAATATACAGATTTAAATGGGGTAGAAATAGAAGAAGTGCAATACAATAACTTTAATATGAATACTCTTAATTATGGACTTAGTAGTTATATTGGTTACAGAGATGCCAGTTTTTATGTAAAATATGATTTAAACCCATTATTTAAAAACACAGATACTAGAAACATTTCACTAGGAGTTCGATTAGATTTGAATTAATTACATCTAAAATTATAATTGAAATTTAACAAAAGTCAACCCTAAAAAGTTGACTTTTATTAATTGTGTAAAATTCAATTTTAAAGATGAGAATTTTGTTATTTTTTTATAATTTTTTTTAAAGATTGATAAAAATTAAAACAGTATAAATTTTATTCTAAATTCATTGTAAAACCTAGTAAATTTACTCGCTTATAAACATCAAATTTAAGCAAAAATGAAAATTGGGATTCCAAAAGAAATTAAAAATAATGAAAGTAGAGTGGGTATGACCCCTGCTGGTGTTTTTTCATTAACAAAAAATAATCATACTGTTTATGTTCAATCTAAAGCAGGAGAAGGAAGTGGTTTTTTTGACAAAGATTATGTTAGAGTTGGTGCTTCAATATTACCAACAATTGAAGATGTTTACAGTCAAAGTGATATGATTGTTAAAGTAAAAGAGCCAATAGCATTAGAGTACCCTTTAATTAAAGAAAATCAAATTGTATTTACATATTTCCATTTTGCTTCTAGTGAGCCACTTACAAAAGCAATGATTAAAAGTAAAGCAATTTGCATTGCATATGAAACAGTTGAAGATGAAGATGGTACTTTGCCATTATTAACGCCAATGTCTGAAGTTGCTGGGCGAATGTCTATTCAACAAGGCGCAAAATATTTAGAAAAACCAGTTAAAGGACGTGGAATTTTATTAGGTGGAGTTCCTGGTGTTACCCCTGGTAAAGTATTAGTTTTAGGTGCTGGTGTTGTTGGTGTACAAGCGGCAAAAATGGCTGCAGGTTTAGGTGCACACGTTACAATTTTAGATATTAATATGAAACGTTTACGTTATGTAAATGATGTTTTACCAAATCATGTAGTAACAGGCTTTTCTAGTGAATATAGTATTAGACAGCATATAAAAACGCATGATTTAATTATTGGTGGTGTTTTAGTAAAAGGAGGTAAAGCTCCAAAATTAATAACTAAAGATATGCTTAAAGAAATGCGCCCAGGAACTGTTGTTGTTGATGTAGCTGTAGACCAAGGAGGCTGTTTTGAAACTACAAAAGCAACTACACATAAAGATCCAACATATATTATAGATGATGTAGTGCATTATTGTGTAGCAAATATGCCAGGTGCAGTACCTTATACTTCTACAATGGCATTAACAAATGTTACACTTTCTTATATTTTAAAACTTGCTAATTTAGGATGGGAAAATGCCTGTGCAAATGATGAATCTTTAGCAAAAGGATTAAATATTGTAAAAGGAGGAATTGTATATAAAGAATTAGAAGGTATTTTTGATTAATAATATTCTTTGTCACGAATTCACAGTTATAAATTTAAAAGTGAATTCGTGGCAATTATTACTTTTTATTTTTAGTCCATACTTTTCTTAATTTTTTTTGATAAAACTCCTGTTCCATCGTGTTTCCAACCAGGAGGTTTTAATTGTTTATAATAGATGTTTTTGATGTAAAAAGGTCAGAAAACATATTTAACTATTCAATAAAAACAATTTTTTAGGATTAATACGTGTAAATATTTTTTACCAAACCATATATTGGTTTTTCTATTTCTTGCTTAAAAGTGTCAAAAAGTCTATCCCAAATAATAAAATTACTGGAATGATTTCTGTCTAAATACTGAGGTTTTTTTGCATGTTGTATTCTATGATAATTAGGGGTGTTAAAAATATATTCAAACCACTTTGGCATTTTATCAATTAATTCTGTATGAATCCAATATTAATAAATTAAACTGATAGACATTTGTACCAAAACCATTACTGGATGAAACCCAATTAAAATTAATGGTAACCAAAATGTAAATGTATAAAAACCACCAGACCAAGTTTGTCTTATTGTTGTACTTAAATTATACCTTAGAGATGAATGATGTATTAGATGACTTGCCCCCAAAAAAATACTTTCATGACTAACTCTATGAAACCAATAATAGTAAAATCTTCTGTAAATAGGACTAGAATCCAAGCCTAGCAAACAAAAGAGATTTCAAATAAATGATAAAAATTATACATTAAATAATAAGTAGTTAAAATTAGTCCTTTGGTAAATAAACCAATTACAACATTTCCTAATCTCATGATAATGGAAGTGCCTGACCCTTTAAATTCGTAATTATCTATTTTTATTTTTACTGCTAAAACAATTTCAATAATAACAGTAATTTCAAAAAAAGGAATTGCTAATTAATTAAGTTAGGATTTTCAGGTATTCGATATTAAAAATTAGCTTGTTTTTTATATTATAATAATAAGATAATTTTGTATTAAAAAAGATGCAAATAAGAACAAAAAAGTTTGTATATTTGCAGCCTTAAAAATAAACAATAAATATTTAATTTATGAATCATTACGAAACTGTTTTCATTTTGAATCCCGTTTTATCTGATATTCAGATAAAGGAGACAGTACAAAAGTTCGAAGATTATTTAGTTTCTAAAGGAGCTGAAATGATCTCAAAAGAAGATTGGGGCTTAAAAAAATTAGCTTACCCAATTCAAAAGAAAAAAAGTGGTTTTTATCACTTATTAGAGTACAAAATTGCCGGTGAAGAAATCGCTGCATTTGAGTTAGAGTTTAGAAGAGATGATAGTATTATGCGTTATCTTTCTGTAAAACTAGACAAACATGCTGCAGCTTGGGCTAAAGTTAGAACAGAACGTGTTAAATCTTCAAAAAAATAAGAAATGGCTACAATAGAACAACAAGCAAAAGGAGGTAAGTCTGCTGATGTTAGATATTTAACACCATTAGATATTGACACTAAAAAAGAAGCAAAATACTGTAGATTTAAGAAAAAAGGTATCAAATATATTGATTATAAAGATGCAGATTTCTTAATGTATTTAGTAAATGAACAAGGTAAAATTTTACCAAGACGTTTAACAGGAACATCATTAAAATATCAACGTAAAGTTGCGCAAGCAATTAAAAGAGCGCGTCATTTAGCGTTAATGCCTTACGTTGGAGATATGTTAAAATAATAAAGATCTAGAACATGGAATTGATATTAAGACAAGACGTAGAAAATTTAGGATTTAAAGATGATGTTGTATCTGTGAAAAACGGTTATGGTAGAAACTTTTTAATTCCTACAGGACAAGCAGTTTTAGCTACTTCTTCTGCAAAGAAAGTATTAGCAGAGAATTTAAAACAACGTGCTTACAAAGAAGCTAAATTAATTGAAGATGCTACAGTATTAGCAGATACAATTAAAGGATATGAAATTAAAATAACTTCTAAAGTTGGATCAGGAGACAAATTATTTGGTTCTGTAAACAACATAGATTTAGCTGCTGCATTAGCAAAAGCTGGAACAGAATTAGACAAGAAATTTATAAAAGTTGTTGGAGGTTCTGTTAAAAGATTAGGTAAATACCAAGCATCAGTGCGTTTACACAGAGCTGTAGTTGCAGACATTACTTTTGAGGTAATTGCTGAATAATACTTTACTTTTAAGTAAAATAAAAAGCTCGTTAGAAATAACGAGCTTTTTTAATTTTAGGATATGAAATACAGACAACTTACAAAAGAGCAATTAGAAAGTTTACATAAAGAATTTGCTCTTTTTTTAGCATCACAAAAAATTGATGTTAATGAATGGAATCGAATTAAAAAAGATAAACCTAACGTTGCAGAAGAAGAGTTAAATATTTTTTCTGATATTGTTTGGGAAGATGTTTTAACTAAAACAAACTATGTTGAACATTTTTCTGAAACAACAGTTAATTTATTTAAATTTGATAAAGATGAAATACATAGAATTGTTATTAAAATAGATTGGGATATAAATTTATTAACTCAAGAAGGTTTTGAGTGGTTAATGAATAACCCAATGGATAATTCTATTGATATTTTTAAAGGGGCAAAGCCTTATGATAAAGAAAGAAATATAGATATTTTTGACTTAATTGAAAAAGGAAGTTCTATTTCTAAAGGAGAAATATTTGAGTTTTTTCACAATCTAATAGTATAAATTTATTTCTAAAAAAATAAATTTTCTTAAAACCATTCGTCTATACTTTTTTGTACTTTAACTTATACTTTTATCGTTTTATCCTGTTTATAAAAAATTATGATAATAATGATGTTATTTTTCACCTAAAATTAAATAGTATCAAGATTTTAGAATGCAAAATGTTTTAAAAATTTTATTAGTAGAAGATAATTTGATTGAAATAATGAAGATGAAAAGAACTATTTCATTATTAAAATTAAATCATACTATTCAAGAAGCTAAGAATGGAGAAGAAGCTTTAAGTATTTTAGAAAATAAAGCAAATATTCCAGATATTATTTTATTAGATTTAAATATGCCTAAGATAAATGGTATTGAATTTCTTAGAATTTTAAAAGCTAATGATGAGTTAAAGCATATACCTACAATTATTTTAACAACATCTAACAATCAAAAAGATTTATTAGAATGTTATAGAACAGGTATGTCAGGTTATATTTTAAAACCTTTAAAATATGATGACTACGTTAAAAAGATAGAAACTGTTTTATCTTACTGGAGCATGAATGAATTAAAGAAAATTTAACACTGTTTTTATTAAAATAGTCATAAATTATAACACGATTTTTTTTTTCAAAAAAATCTAATTATTTTTAGATTATAATTTCTAAATTAGAAAATATAATATTAAAAAGCACAGAATTTTTATTTCGCCCCAAAAAATTATAGATGCAAACAGTACAGCTTAAAAAAACAAAAAACCAAAAATTTGAATATATTACTGAAAAAAATGAACTAAAAGAACCTTTAGTTTTAGTGTTCGGAAATAGATATATGTTGGAAGATAAAAATATTTACTCTGAAATAAGAGAAATATTTAAAGATGGACATATCGTATTTGGTTCTACTTCAGGGAATATTACATCAGATTCTGTAGACGATGATTGTATTATAATAACAGCAGTAGAATTTGAAAAAAGTAGTTTTCAAATAAAAACTTCTACTTTTGATATTAGTAAAGAAAAATGTAGTTTAGTTGCAGGAAAAAAGTTAATAGAGCAATTACCATCAGAAGGATTGAAATATGTTTTTGTAATTTCTGAAGGAAGTATAGTAAATGGTAGTCAACTCACTAAAGGAATGAACTCTGCAACTGAAGATAATATTTTAATTACAGGAGCTCTATGTGGTGATGGCGCAAGGTTTGAAAAAACATTAGCTTCTTATAATGAAAACCCTAAAGAAGCAGAAATTATTGCTGTTGGTTTTTATGGAGATTCATTAGAAGTCACATTTGGTACTAATGGCGGATGGACACCTTTTGGACCAGAAAGAATTGTAACAAAGTCTGAAAATAATGAGTTGTTTGAATTAGATGGTAAACCAGCATTAGATTTATATAAAACTTATTTAGGTGATAAATCAAAAGAATTACCTGGAGCTGCTTTATTGTACCCTTTAAAAGTAAAATCAACAGATGAAAGGAAATCAATTGTAAGGACAATTTTAAATATTGATGAAGCAAATAACTCAATGATTTTAGCTGGTGATATCATAGAAGGCTCTACTGTACAATTAATGATGACTAATGTAGATAATATTGTTAGTGCTGCGGAAAGTGGAGCTAGACATGCTATTGATTTAAGAACAAATAAGCCACAACTCTCTATTTTAGTTAGTTGTATTGGTAGAAAATTAGTTTTAGACCAAAGAATAGAAGAAGAAGTAGAGGAAGTTGTTGAAATAGTTGGAAAAGATACTACAGTTTGCGGTTTTTATTCTTACGGAGAAATAGCACCTTTTGATGGAGAAATGAACTGTCAGTTACACAATCAAACAATGGCAATTACTTTAATAAGTGAATAATGAATTCTCTTTTAAAAAGACAAATTAGAAAATACCTACCTAAAGAATATCATTCTAATAAAGATTTAGAATTATTTTTAGAAGCAATCGATAAATCATATAGAACATACGATGATCAGTTTGCTATGCTTCATAGAGCAACAACTATTAGTTCAGATGAACTCTTTGTTTCCAATAAATTATTAAAAGAAGAAACAGAATCTCAAAAAAGAGTAATCGATAAATTAAAGAGTGTAATTGATACTTTAAAAATTTATGATGCTGATAAAAATAGAAATATTATTGATGAAAAATCAGAAGAATTAGACCCACTTAAACTAGCAGATTTTATTGATAATCAAGCCAAAGAAATTATTAAAATAAATAATTTAAAAGATAAATTGCTAACAGATTTAGAAAGTCAAAATCAAGAATTAAATGACTATGCTCATATGGTTTCTCACGATTTAAAATCACCACTCCAAAATATTGATACATTAGTAACTTGGTTTATAGATGATTATAAGAGTGTGATTGGTGAAGCTGGTAATGAAGTTATTTCTCAAGTTAAAAATAATTTAGAGAAAATGGATACTTTGATTCATGGTATTTTAGAATACTCAACAATTGGTAAAATTGAAAAAAAATTATACGATTTAGATTTAAATATTTTAATAAAAGATTTAATAGATAAAATAGATAATCCTAAGAACACATTAATAAAGGTTAATGGAGTTTTACCAATAATTAAAGGAGATCAGCATAGATTAAGTTTACTTTTTTATAATTTAATACACAATGGTTTAAAATTTAATAACAAAGAAAAGGGTATCGTAGAAATTAATTTTGAAGAGCAAAATGATTTTTGGAAGTTTTCTGTAAAAGATAATGGAAATGGAATAGAAAAGAAGTATTTTGATAAAATATTTATTGCATTTCAAAAATTAGAAGACGATTTTAAATCAACAGGAATTGGTTTATCTATCGTTAAAAAAATTGTAGAAACCTTTAATGGAGAAATTTGGTTAGAATCTATACCTAAAATAGAAACTACATTTTTCTTTACAATAAAAAAGTAATGTCAAAACCAAATTTATCTTACATAGATCAACTATCTAGAGGTGAAGAATCTGTTAAAAAAACATTAATTGATGTTATAAAAACAGAATTTCCACAAGAAAAAAAAGATTATTTCGAAAGTGTTAAAGAAAATAATTTTGAAAAAATTGAAGAAAATGTTCATAGACTTAAACATAAATTTAGTATTTTAGGGCTGGAAAAGAGTTATAAATTAGCTAATGATTTTGAACATAACCTTAGAGAGAAATCAATAAAGGGTCAACAAGAGTTTGAAAAAGTTCTAATTATCATAACAAATTATTTAGAAACTATTTAATTGCTATTATGAATTGTATTGTTATTGATGATGAAAATATGGCAAGAGTTATTATTAGAACTCTTTGTGATCAAATAGGGTCATTAAACATAATTGATGAGTTTTCTGATGGAATACAAGCAATAAAATTTTTAAATGAAAACAATGTAGATCTAATATTTTTAGATATTCATATGCCTAATTTTAGCGGTTTTGATTTTATTAAAACGTTAAAAGATCCTCCTAAAATTATATGTACTACATCTGATCCTAGATTTGCTATAGAAGCTTTTGAATATGACTTTATTGTGGATTATTTATTGAAGCCAATAGAGTTTACTCGTTTTGAAAAAGCAATAAAAAAGGCAGAAAAACTCAATATATCAAAACCAATAGCCAAACAAAGTAATGAAGAGATTGTAAAAAATGATTTTTATATTAACATTGATAGACGTTTAATAAAAATCGACTTACAAAGTATTTATCTTATCCAAGCTAAAGGAGATTATATCAATATTAAAACAGAAGAAAAAAATTATGTGGTACATTCTACTTTAAAAAAGATAGAAGAAAAGTTACCAAAATCTTTATTCTTAAAAGTTCATCGTTCTTACGTAATTAATTTGAAAAAAATTATAGATATAGAGGATAATAGTGTTTTAATTGAAAAGGATGTTGTTCCTGTTAGTCGCTCTAAAAGGCCAGAATTAATGGAAAGGTTAGATTTATTATAGTATCATTTTAAATTTTATTTAGCTATTTAAAATAATTAAATATTCAGTAATTCTTTTAATTTTTCTGTACCTAAAGTAGCAGGGTTTTTTATAATTTTAAGATTTGTAAAATTATTGTTTGAAATAGAAGGATTTAAATCAATAAAATAAATAGGTATTTCTTGTTTTACATAATTAATTAAACTTGCAGCAGGATATACTTGCATAGAAGTACCAATAATTACTAAAATATCGGCTTTTTTTGTTATTTCAATTGCTTTTTCTAGCAAAGGCACCATCTCACCAAACCAAACAATATGTGGTCTTAATTGACTTTTTTTAAAACACAAATCTCCTAAAAATAAATCTTTTTTCCACTCAAGTACATCTGTTTCATCTATTATACTTCTAACCTTTAAAAGCTCTCCGTGTAAATGCATTACATTTTTACTGCCAGCTCTTTCGTGCAAATCATCTACATTTTGAGTAATAATCTCTACATCAAAATACTTTTCTAAATCGACTAAATTAAAATGCGCCTTGTTAGGATTTACTTTTAATAACTGCTTTCTACGTTGATTGTAAAAATCTAAAACCAATTGTGGATTTTTAGCAAAACCTTCAGGGGAGGCAACTTGCATAATGTCATGACCTTCCCAAAGTCCATCAGCATCTCTAAAAGTTTTAATACCACTTTCAGCAGAAATTCCTGCGCCAGTTAAAATAACTAATTTTTTCATAAAAGCTAAAATAATATTTTTAAGTTTGTTACTTATGATTGATGAAAAATTATTAAACTATTTTGAAGGTTATTTAACCGATAAAAGAAAGGCCCTTTTTAAAAGAGTTTTAGAAGAGAGAACTCGTCATTTTACTGTTGTTTTAGAAGATATTTATCAACCACATAATGCAAGTGCTGTTGTAAGAACTTGCGATATTTTTGGTATTCAAGATTTACATGTTATAGAAAATAAATATGTAAATAGGGTTTCTAAATATGTAACAAAAGGTTCTCAAAAGTGGATAACATCTAAACGATATAAATCTGATGGTGATAATACCAAAATTTGTTTTGACAATTTAAAAGAAAAAGGATATCAAATTATAGCAACAACACCTCATCATAATTCAAGTTTATTGCATGATTTTGATATCACCAAAAAATCTGCCTTTGTTTTTGGAGCAGAAGCAGACGGAGTTTCTGATTATGTTATGGAAAATGCAGATGGGTTTTTAAAAATACCAATGGTTGGTTTTACAGAGAGTCTAAATATATCTGTGGCTGCTGCTATAATTTTACAAGATATTACTACAAAACTTAAAAAATCTAATCAAAATTGGCAATTATCAAAACAAGAAAAAGAAATTTTATATTTTAATTGGGTAAAAAAGACAATTAAAAACGTAGATAAAATTGAAGCACATTTTTATAAGACTTAAAGTTATAAAAAATTAAAGTTGATATTAATTAATAGTACTAAGTGTTAAGTAAAATAAAGAACTTAAAATTAGTTTTGAATGATTATTGTCATTTTAAAACTTGAGATTTTTTTTGTTTAATTAACAATGATTTCTTCAATAGTAGAAGTAGAATCACAACGTTTAACAAGTAAACTCACATTTTTTAATTCTCTTTTACCTGTAATAAAGTAATTTGCACAAGGTTTTGTTCTTGGTGTACTTTTACCAAAGTTAACATCACCATTGTATAATATTGTTGAAATTTTTATTGTATCAATATTTTTTTCTTGCATTACTTTCTTAGCATTTTTAGAAAAAAAACGTTTTTTTATTCTAATAGTTTTTAAAGTTCTTGCATCCATTCCATAATCAAAAGTTGCATTTTTCTTTTGCCAAAAAAAGTAAACTCCTACAGAACTAATTGAAACACCTACTAAAAAATATCCTATTCTTTTTAATAACATCGTAAAATATTGAATTGCAAAAATAATTGAATTTTATAGATGAAAAATTAAATTAACTAATTTCTTTTTAAGGAAAAATATGCTTCAAATTTTGCAGGTTTCTCTTCAAAAATAAAATTGACTCTAAACCAATATGAGTTTTCTATAGCATTTACTCCATTTTTATTAAGTCCGTTCCAACCTAAATCTGAAGCTTTAAATTGAGTTATAAAAACTCCCATTCTATTATATACTTGTATAATTGCTTCTGGATATTTTTTTAAATCATCAATATTCCAAAAATCATTTTTGCCATCATTATTGGGGGTAAAAAATTTAGGATAAGTTAGTGCAGTGAATTCAATTACAATATTTGGGCATATGTCTTTTGTATCTTTAATAGTAATTAAATGAATACCAGTTTCTATATCCGTGAATACATTATCTGTTTGAAAATCTCCTTTATTTAATTGATATTCATATTCTCCAAAATTTTGATTTATGATATCAACTCTTATAGAAGTTTTGTTAGAAAATGGATCAGTTAAATAAACTATTTTGGCTTTTGGTGACGATGAAATTACATTTACTTCTTCAATATTATAATAACAATCTTTACTATCTCCTTCTTCTGAATTTAGTGCTATTGGTTCTATTGTGTAGGTCCCATCTATAGTAGCATAAAAATTTACTCCAGTTCCAACTAGCTCTTTATTATAATACCAGTTTGCTGTATATTTAATTGGATCTAAACCTGATTTTATTTCAACTGGTTTGTAAAAGAGCTCAGTATCAACATTTTTACATAAATAAACATCTTCAATATTAAGATCTAATGAAGGGTTTATTGTTAAAGTAAAAGTCTCCTCAATATAACAATTTTCATTTTTTAATGAACTTGTTACAGCATAAATTAAGTGTGTACCAATTTCAGAGATATAGTATTCATTTAAGTCTATTAGATCTACTTTATTAGGTTTCCTATAATATTCTAATTTAACTTCTGGGTTAATGTTTGTATCTTCTAAAAGGAAAAAACCACAAGCTTCTTTATTGTTAAACCCACTTAATTGTGGCGTTTTGGAAATATTAATCGAAAGTGTTTTTTCATCAGAACAAAAAAATCTATTTCCATTTTCAGCATAAATATAAAGTGTAATATTATTATTTATTACATCTCCTGCATTCATTTTTGTTCCCTTTCCATTAGATTCAGTATAGTATTCGCCAACTGATAGCTCAGGTAAGATGTATGAATCACAAGAGTTTACATCTTCTATTTCATCAACACTTACTCCTAAAAATATTACTGAAAAAATATTTTCATTTACGCATCCTTCTAATTTTTCATCAACACTATAAATGTATATTGTTGATGTTTCTGTTATTTGATCGCCAAAATTTAATTGTAAACCTTGACCATTTGGTTCAGTAAAATAATTTCCGTTATTTAGTTCAGGTAAAACAAAAGGTTCACATGTATAAACGTCTGTAAAAACTTCAGCTTTTGGTAATTGTCTTATTTCAATTGAAAAATTGGTTTCATTGGAGCAGTTTTCATTTTGATTAAAAATATAAATTGTTGTGGAGTTAGTTATTAATTCTCCAGGTTTTAAGTTGATCCCTTCACCATTTGTTTTAGTAAAATATGTACCATCTACAAGTTCTGGTAATTGATAAGGATCATTAACACACCTAATAACATCATCTATTTTATCTACCTTAGGTATTGGAAAAATATCAATTTGAAATGATAAATCTTTTGTACAATTTACATCGTCATCGGTTTTTACATAGTAAAAAATTTTTTTGGATTCTGTTATAATCGTACCAGCTTCAATGGACTCTCCCATACCGTTTGATTCGGTAAAATAACCACCAATAGTTATATCTGGTAGTGTATAACTTCCACAAGAAGTTACATCAACAAAATCATTTACATCAATTGTAAAAACTTCAAATGTTGATTCTTTACTGCAACCTTTATTTTCATTATAAATATATATTTGTTGAGATTCAGTAATTTCTGTTCCTGAAATTATTTCACTACCAATACCATTTTTAAATTTAAAATATTTACCATTTGTTAAAGGCGGTAATTTGTAGCTAGAACAAGTTACTTTGTTACTTAATTGATCTACATCTGGACTTGGAATTATATTTATGTCCATTGGTTCATCTGAACAAAAAACAGTATCTATAGTTGAGTAATAATATATTGTTAAATTTTCTGTAAAAACTGTACCTGGTTCTATTAATTGACCACTACCGTTTTCACCTCCAGGAGCGGTGTAAAAATTACCATATAGAGGTCTAAATGATGTGAAGTTATCACAATAAATATTGTTTAATTTATAGTTTTCTATAATTGTAATGGAAAATCGTGTTTGTTTTTGACACCCATTTTCGTTTATATTATAAATATAGATTGATTGATTTTCAGTTATTACATCACCAGCAAAATACTGAATTCCTCCACCATATGGCATGGAAAAATAATTTCCGTTTGTAATTTGAGGTAAAGTGTAACTGGAACATTCGACAACGTTTTGAATTGTATCTACTAAAGGTAACTCATTTACGTTTATATTAAAATCTATGATATCATAACAATTGCTATTTGAGTTGTTTACAGTTCTTGCATAAATAGTCTTTGCGGTAAGTGAGCTTATATTATATGATTCAGTTTCAGTTATAGCATTGGTATTATTTAGTGCGTTATCAAAACTCTCAAAAAATGAAATAGTGTAATCAGCTTCATTTAAACTACCTAGAATTTGTTTATTTACATTGTATGGGATATTAATTGTATTAGATGATTCACAAACAAAAATATCATTAGGTTTATTTGCCTGAAATTGAACAATGTTTAATTTAAAGTCTAATACAATATTACAAAATTCATTATTTAAATTACTTTTTACTTTTATATAGATAGTTTCATTACCAGTACTTAAATAATTATCTAAATCACTAACACCTATAGGAATATCTGAATTTAAATTATTTATTGAGTTATAGTAGGAAAGGCTATATCGTTCATTATTTAAATTAAAATAATTTAAATCATAAATACCTATATTAAATATTGCTTCTGTTCCATTATCACATTCAAAAAGATCCGCAGGGGGAACTTTAATTTCTAATTCTGAGATTATTATTTCATCAGTTATGATACATCCATTAATATTTGTTGCTATTACTTTATAAGTTCCTAACTTGGTACCATTGTATATTGATGATGTTTCATTTTCAATTTTAACATCATTTTTATACCATTCAAAAATAAAATTTGTACTATCAGAAATTTTGGTATCTAATGTGAAGGGTTCATTATCACACATTTTAAAATCTTCTCCAATATCAAAATCTATATTAAAATTTCCAGGCTCTATAAAAATAGCAGAATCAAAATTAGAGTCTGCATAATCACCAATCACAAATTTTAAATTGTATTTTTTATTAGCCTCAATTTTTGAAGAAGCATTTAAAACCTTTGTATAACCTCTCATATTAATATTAGTTGAAGAAGTATCTATAGTGTTATATCTACTAAAATAGTTTGAGTTTACTGAGTTGCACGAACTATTATATTCTGAGTCTCTAATATTTTTTACTGTTATTACATCGTTAGTTACTGGTAAAACTGCTAAGTTTATTTTTTCATTTGTACTAATATCTGTTAAAATAATTCCTACAATGTCACTATAACCACATTGCCACTCACCATATTCATTGGAGGCAAAAACAAAATTAAAGTCAAATTCATTAGATTGTGAGATAAAATCGAAGCTTATAAAACTAACATCAGTAATTGTTGATGTTTGTCCAAAAACCTCACTAATTTCTTTTAAATCAACATCTGAATTTGAATTTATACTACTTGATAAATTTTGGCCTTTATACTCTCCTTCTGTAAATTTAGCTTTACCATTTCTTAAAATTACACCTTCCTTTAAAGGGAAACTAGAATTATTACTATTAAAATATGCTACAGATTCTTTTGAGCTAAAATCATAATTAGAAGTTATTACACAATTGCTTGTGACTAAGATGTTTGTCAAATTATTAGCATTAAAAGATAGGTCATCTACTAAAACAGTTTGCGAATTAGTAGTGTTTATAGTAAGATAAAAAAACAATAAAAAGAGTGAAATTAATTTATAACACTTATTAATAGAATCTTTTTTTGTTGGGGGGACAACAAAGTTCATTTGAATTATTTTTTTGGGGTGTAAAGTAAATTATTATACTATAAAGATAAAGATTTTATTTTAAAGTACTTATAATATTAATAAATTAATATCTCTAAAAGGTAATTCAAACCAATCTGCAACCGTTTTATTTGTTAAAATTCCGTGATAAAAATACATACCATTTCGTAAGCTTTTATCAAAACGTGCTGCATTTTCAAAACCACCTTCTTCAGCAATATCTAATAAATACGGAGTAAAAATATTGCTAATAGAAACTGATGCAGTTCTTGCATATCTAGCAGGTATATTTGGTACACAATAGTGTATTACACCATGTTTTACAAAGGTTGGTGTTTTATGGGTTGTAACATTAGAGGTTTCAAAACAACCACCTCTATCAATACTAACATCTACAATTACAGCACCTTCTTTCATTTTTTCAATCATAGTTTCTGTTGCTATAATTGGAGATCTGTTTCTACCTCTAATTGCACCAATTGCAACATCGCAACGCATTAATGCTTTTGCTACAGATTTTGGTTGCAAAGTAGATGTGTAAATAGGTGAGTTTAAATTATGCTGTAGTTTTCTAAGTTTAGTTATAGAGTTGTCAAAAACCTTTACTCTAGCACCTAAACCAATAGCGCTTCTGGCTGCAAATTCCCCAACAGTTCCTGCTCCAAAAATAACAACATTTGTAGGAGGTACTCCACCAATGTTGCCAAATAATAAACCATTTCCTTTATTTACACCACTCATTAATTCTCCAGCAATTAATACAGAAGCTGTACCAGCAATTTCGCTTAATGATTTTACAATAGGGAATGTATCATGCTCGTCTTTTATAAAATCAAATGCAACTGCTGTTATTTTCTTTTTTGTAAGATGTTCAAAATAACTTTTTGATTGTGTTTTTAATTGAAGAGAGGAAATTAAGGTTGTTTGGGGATTTAAATATTTGATTTCATCTTCTGTTGGAGGTGCAACTTTTAAAACAATATTGCATTTAAAAGCTTCTTCAACATTATAAGAAATTTTTGCTCCTGCATCAGAGTATTCTTTATCTGTATAGTTTGCATGATCTCCAGCACCTGTTTCTAAAACAATTCTATGCCCATGAGCACATAATGCTGAAACCGCATCTGGTGTTAAACAAACACGCTTTTCACCTAAATATGTTTCTTTAGGCAAACCAATAAATAATTCTCCTTTTCTTTTTTTGATTTCCAACATTTCTTCTTGAGGAAGTAACTCTTCTTTACTAAAAGGAGAAAATGAACTCATATTTTATTGTTTTATATTAATGTTACGTTTATTATCATCTAATATTGTAAGATGAATTTCAACAGCATCTAAAGGTAGTAAATTTTCAATATTTTCTGGCCATTCAATTAAGCACCAATTTTCGGATTCAAAATATTCTTCAATTCCCATGTCTAAAGCCTCGTTTTCATCTTCAATTCTATAAAAATCAAAATGAAAGACTTTACCTTGATTTTCTGTGTGATATTCATTAACCAAAGAAAAAGTAGGTGAGGAGATGTTATCTAAAACTCCTAATTGTGTACAGGTTTCTTTTATTAGAGTTGTTTTACCAACACCCATTTGTCCATAAAACAATAAGGTTTTGTTTTTTAGGGATGAAATAAGTTCTTTTGAAATTTTAGATAAATCTTCTAGAGAATAATTTTTGTTCATAGAAACAAAAATAGTGAAGAAATTAGTTTTTATATCTATAATGTCCAATGATTTTAAAACGAAACAAACAATCTTCTAAAACTTGTCCTGCTCCAATATTATGTACAATCAAATAACGATTGTTGTCTTTAGATTTTTTATTTACAACAATACCTGTATGAGTAATTGCTCCTCCTAAATTCCAACAAATAATGTCTCCTGGAATATAATCAATTGGATTTTTAGTAATTTGTTTTATTATCCCTTTTCTAGAAAAGAAAGTCATTAAATTAGGAACTCTTCTATGATCAATATTCTTATCAGTTCTTTTTAAACCCCAATTTTTTGGGTAAAGATTAAAATTCTGTTTCATATCTAAATGAACTTCTTTTTGCAAATCTATCCCTAATTTTCGATAGGCTCTTATCAAAACATCCGTACAAACACCTTTGTCTTTAGGAATATCACCATTTGGATAATCAATAGAAAAATAACTTGGGTCATAAATAACTTTGTCTTTTGTTAATTCTAAAGCAGCATTAGATAGTTTATCCTCTTGAGAAAAAGAACCAAAACTTAAAAATAAAAATCCAAGTAGTAAAAAATGCTTCATTAGATGCTGGGTGTCTTTAATATTTATTATTTTGGACTATAAACCACGCAAGGAATAATTACTTCTTCTAAAGAAATACCTCCATGTTGATAGGTGTTTTTATAATATTTTACAAAGTGATTAAAGTTATTTGGGTATGCAAAAAACAGATCTTCTTTAGCAAAAATAAATGGGCTATTCATAGCTATTGTTGGTAAGAAAATATCTTTTGGGTTTCTCACAGCATAAACATCTTTTTCTTCATAAGAAAGACTTCTACCTGTTTTGTATCGTAAATTAGCACTAATGTTTTTATCTCCAATAACTTTTGTTGGATGTTTACAATTAATAGTTCCATGGTCTGTAGTGATAATTAACTTTTGTCCCAATTTTTGAGCTCTTTGAATAATTTCAAATAAAGGAGAATTTTTAAACCAACTCAGTGTCAGACTTCTATAAGCCTTGTCATCCCCAGCCAATTCCTTAATTACTTCCATTTCTGTTTTAGAATGAGAAAGCATATCAACAAAATTGTAAACAACAGCAGTTAAATCGTTTTGTTTAGTTCTGTTAAAATTGTCAGCTAATTCTTTTCCATTTTTAAGAGAGGTAATTTTATAATATTCGTGTTTAATATCTAAGCTTAACCTTTTGATTTGAGCAGATAAAAATTCGTTTTCATATAGATTCATTCCACCTTCATCTGTATCGTTTTTCCAAAAATTTGGATGACGTTTTTCCATTTCTGAAGGCATTAATCCAGAAAAAATTGCATTTCTAGCATATTGAGTTGCTGTTGGTAAAATTGAAAAATAAGAATGCTCAACATCTTTTTTATAAAAATTATTGATTAAAGGCTCTAAAATTCTGTATTGGTCATAACGTAAATTATCAATAATAATCCATAAAACTCCTTGGTCTTTATTTAAATGAGGTGCTACATAATCTTTAAATAATGTGTGAGAAAAAGTAGGCTTGTCATGTGAGGTTAAAAAGTCTTCATAGTTTTTTTTAATAAACTTAAAAAACTGATTATTTGCTTCAGCCTTTTGGCTTTCTAAAATACCTAACATTCCAGGGTCACTAATATTTTCTAGTTCTAATTCCCAGTGAACTAATTTTTTATAAAGTTCAATCCACTCTTCATAAGAATTTACCATCGATAAATCCATAGAAATTTTTCTAAATTCTTGTTGATAATTAGAAGTCGTTTTTTCAGAAACTAAACGAGAATTGTCTAAGTTCTTTTTTAAACTTAATAAAATTTGACTTGGGTTTACAGGTTTTATTAAATAATCGGCTATTTTAGAACCAATTGCTTCTTCCATAATATATTCTTCTTCACTTTTTGTAATCATTACTATAGGTAAATTTGCCTGTTTTTGTTTGATTTCTGCAAGTGTATCCAAACCAGTTAAACCAGGCATATTCTCATCTAAAAAAACAATATCAAAATTTTTTTCATCAACCAAATCAATAGCATCTGCACCATTTGTACAAGTGGTTACTTTGTAATTTTTACGCTCTAAAAAAAGAATGTGGGGTTTTAATAACTCAATTTCATCATCAACCCAAAGAATTTGTATTCTGCTCATAGTTATATGTTTTGTCTAATAACGTTAAAAGTACAGTTTTGTTATATTTTTTGAATGTTTAAAATGATAAAATATTGCCAAAAAAAATATTGTTCGTATTTTGCGTCTGATTGATAAAATTCATCTTTTGAAGCAAAAAACACCTAACAAACTTAAAATTTTAAATGATCCAATTTATGGATTTATTCAAATTCCAAATTCTTTAATTTTTGATATAATAGAACATCCTTATTTTCAGCGATTAAGAAGAATTGCTCAAATGGGTTTTTCTAATTTGGTATATCCTGGAGCAAATCACACACGTTTTCATCATGCTATAGGTTGTATGCATTTAATGCAAAAAGCTGTGAGAGTTTTACGATTTAAAGATGTTGAAATTTCAAAAGATGAAGAAATAGCTTTATGTGTAGCAATTTTATTGCACGATATTGGTCATGGAGCATTTTCTCATGCATTAGAACATAGTATTGTTAGTGGAATTTCTCATGAAGAAATTTCATTGAAATTTATGCATAAATTAAATGATGAATTTGATGGAAAACTATCTTTAGCTATTAAAATTTTTGAAGGAAAATATCATCGTAATTTTTTATATCAATTAATTTCTAGTCAGTTAGATATAGATAGGTTAGATTATTTAAAACGTGATAGCTTTTATACAGGAGTTACTGAAGGTAATATTTCATCAGACAGATTAATTGTTATGATGAATGTTAAAGATGATGAATTAGTAATTGAACAAAAAGGTATTTATTCTGTTGAAAAATTTTTGATTGCTAGAAGGTTAATGTATTGGCAAGTTTATTTACATAAAACAGGTTTGGTTGCCGAACATATGTTGGTAAATGCACTAAAAAGAGCAAAAGAATTAGCCGAAAAAGGAGAGGAGTTATTTGCAAGTACATCTCTAAAATATTTTTTATACAATCAAATTAACTCTGAGAATTTTACCGAACAAACATTAAAAATGTTTTCTAAATTAGATGATTATGATATTTTATCAGCCATAAAAGAATGGGTAAATCATAATGATAAAGTGTTGTCTTTATTATCTAAAATGATTGTAGATAGAAAACTCTTAAAAGTTGAAATTCAGACAGATGTTTTTGAAAAAGAACAAATATTAAAAAAGCAGGAAAAATTTGCTAATAAATTTGACATTTCAGAAAAAGAAATACAATATTTTATTTTTACAAAAAAAATTAAAAATCAGGCTTATAATTCTGAAAAACCTATTTTAATATTAAATAAAAAAGGGAAACTAAAAGATATTGCAAAAGCTTCTGATCAATTTAACTTGCAGGCGCTCACAAAACCAGTTGTAAAACACTTTATTTGTTATCCAAAGTAAAATGATATTAGCCAAATACCTTTAATTTTTATACTTTTGCAACTAATGAAATTTACAGCACAGCAAATAGCAGATATATTAGAAGGAGAAGTTGTAGGAAACCCTAATGAAGAAGTATCTAAATTATCTAAAATTGAAGAAGGAGAAAAAGGATCTTTAACTTTTTTATCCAATCCTAAATACAACCCTTTTTTATATACTACTAAAGCTTCTATTGCTATAGTAAATAGTAGTTTTAAGTTAGAAAAAGAAATTTCAACAACTTTAATAAAAGTTGAAGATGCTTACAAATCTTTTTCAAAATTATTAGAATTTTATAACGAAGTAAAAAATAATAAAATAGGTAGAGAAGCACCGCTTTTTATATCAGATTCTGCAAAAATAGGAGTTAATGAATATTTGGGCGCTTTCTGTTATATTGGAGAAAATGTAATAATTGGTAATAATGTTAAAATTTATCCTAATTGTTATATTGGAGATAATACTGTTATTGGTGATAATTGTACCATTTTTGCAGGTGTTAAAATTTATTCTGAAACAGAAATTGGTAACCAATGTAAAATACATTCAGGTTGTATAATTGGTTCAGACGGATTTGGTTTTGCTCCAAATGAAAAAGGAGAATATACTGCAATACCTCAAATTGGAAATGTAATTATTGAGAGTAATGTAGATATTGGAGCTGGATCAACTATAGATAGAGCAACTTTAGGGTCAACAATAATTAGAAAAGGTGTAAAACTAGATAATCAAATACAGGTCGCTCATAATGTAGAAGTAGGAATGAATACTGTAATTGCTGCACAAACAGGAATAGCAGGATCAACCAAAATAGGGAAAAATTGTATGATTGGTGGGCAAGTAGGTTTTGCAGGTCACTTAATTGTTGGTAATAATGTAAAAATTCAGGGTCAAACTGGGATTACTAAAAACCTAAAAGACGGAGAAAAAGTACAAGGAACACCGGCAATGAATTATAATGACTATAGTAAATCTTATGTTTATTTTAGAAATTTACCAAAGATTGCTACTTCAATTAATAAAATGGAAAAAGAGTTGAATGCTCAAAAATAAAATGAAATGAGTAAGAAACAAAAAACAATAGAAACAGAAATTACTTTATCAGGAGTAGGTTTACATACAGGTAATACAGTTTCAATGACCTTAAAACCAGCGCCAATAAATCATGGTTTTGCATTTGTAAGAGTAGATTTAGAAGGTAGGCCTACAATTGAAGCAAAAGCTGAATATGTTGTAAACACTCAGAGAGGAACAAATATTGAAAAAAATGGAGTTCAAATACAAACCTCTGAACATGTATTGGCAGCTGCAGTTGGTTTAGAAATTGATAATTTATTGATAGAAATTGATGCTTCTGAGCCACCAATAATGGATGGTTCTTCAAAGTATTTTGTAGAAGCGATGGAAAAAGCTGGTATAAAAGAACAAGAAGCTTATGTTGAAGAATATATAGTAAAAGAAATAATTTCTTATAAAGACGATATTACTGGAAGCGAAATAATTTTAATGCCTTCTGATGAATACCAAGTAACTACAATGGTAGATTTTGGAACTAAAATATTAGGGACTCAAAATGCTACTTTAAATAAAATTTCTGACTTTAAAAAAGAAATTGCAGATGCAAGAACTTTTAGTTTTTTGCATGAAATTGAAATGTTACTTGAGAATGATTTAATTAAAGGAGGAGACTTAAACAATGCAATTGTATATGTTGATAAAGAACTGTCAGATAGTACGATGCAAAGATTAAAGAAAGCCTTTAATAAAGAAAATATTGCAGTTAAACCAAATGGAATTTTAGACAACTTAACTTTACATTGGGCAAATGAAGCTGCACGTCATAAATTATTAGATGTTATTGGAGATTTAGCTTTAGTTGGAACAAGAATTAGAGGAAAGGTAATTGCAAATAAGCCAGGTCATTTAATAAACACTCAATTTGCTAATAAATTAGCAAAACTTATTAAAGCTGAGAAAAGAAACAATATACCTCAATATGATTTAAATTTACCACCGTTGTTAGATATTCATCAAATTATGGATATTCTTCCACATAGACCACCATTTTTATTAGTAGATAGAGTTATTGAACTTTCTGATAAACATGTTGTTGGTATGAAAAATGTAACAATGAATGAAGATTTTTTTGTTGGACATTTTCCAGGTTCGCCAGTAATGCCAGGGGTTTTACAAGTTGAAGCAATGGCACAATGTGGTGGTATTTTAGTTTTAAGTACAGTTTCTGATCCAGAAAATTATTTAACTTATTTCATGAAAATGGATAAAGTTAAGTTTAAACAAAAAGTTTTACCAGGGGATACATTAATTTTTAAATGCGAATTAATTACACCAATTAGAAGAGGAATTTGCCATATGCAGGCTTTTGCTTATGCAAATGGAAAATTAGTTGCTGAAGCTGAATTAATGGCGCAAATTTCAAAAATTAAATAAATATGAATCAACCTTTAGCGTATGTTCATCCTCAGGCAAAAATTGCAAGAAATGTTGTAATAGAACCTTTTACAACAATTAATAATAATGTAACTATTGGTTCTGGAACTTGGATCGGTTCTAATGTTACTATAATGGAAGGAGCAAGAATTGGAAAAAACTGTAGAATTTTTCCAGGCTCAGTAATTTCAGCAATTCCTCAAGATTTGAAATTTGATGATGAGGAATCTACTGTTGAAATTGGTGACAATGTTACTATAAGAGAATGTGTTACGATTAATAGAGGTACCAAAGATAAAATGAAAACTATAATTGGTGATAACTGTTTAATAATGGCTTATTGTCATGTGGCTCATGATTGTTATGTTGGTGAAAATTGTATTTTTTCAAACAATACAACCCTAGCAGGTCATGTAACCATTGGAGATAATGTTGTTTTAGCAGGTATGGTTGCAGTTCATCAATTTGCATCTGTAGGAAAACATGCTTTTGTTACTGGTGGATCTTTAGTAAGAAAAGATGTACCACCATATGTAAAAGCAGCAAGAGAACCTTTATCCTATGTTGGTATTAATTCAGTTGGATTAAGAAGAAGAGGATACACGACAGAAAAAATAAGAGAAATTCAGAATATTTATAGAATTTTATTTCAAAAAAACTATAATTACACTCAAGGAATTCAAATTATTGAAGCGGAAATGGAAGCAACTCCTGAACGTGATGAAATTATCCAATTTATTAAAGATTCTCATAGAGGAATAATGAAAGGATATTTTAATTTTAATTAAAAAATAATATAACTTAACATAAAAGACCTTTAAGGTTTTATAAAGAAAAAATAGAAATGGCAACTACTTCAGATATTAGAAACGGATTATGTATTAGATATAATAATGATATTTATAAAATTATAGAATTTTTACATGTTAAACCGGGTAAAGGTCCCGCTTTTGTAAGAACAAAACTAAAAAGTGTAACTAGTGGTAAAGTAGTAGATAATACTTTTCCTGCTGGTAGAAAGATTGATGATGTTAGAGTAGAAACGCATAAGTTTCAATATTTATATAATGAAGGACTAACGTATCACTTTATGAATCAACAAGATTATTCTCAAATTCAATTAGAAAAAAATGCATTAGATAATCCAGGGTTAATGAAAGAAGGTGAAGTTGTAACCATAATTATTAATTCTGAAGATGATATGCCTTTGTCCGTAGAAATGCCGCAAAGCGTAATTTTAGAAGTAACTCATACAGAACCAGGTGTTAAAGGTAATACTGCAACAAATGCAACAAAACCTGCAACAGTAGAAACTGGTGCTATTGTAAACGTTCCTTTGTTTATTAATGAGGGTGATAAAATTAAAGTAGAAACCACAAAAGGTAATTATCAAGAACGTATTAAAGAGTAATATTTAATATGTTTAAAAAAGTTTTTCTATATATTTTTATACTTTTTACTTCAATATCTTGTAAAAAGATTATTGACACAACAGCATCATTTGGAAAAGATGAAGTAAAAGTTGAAGATTTCTTGACTATAAAGGTTAATGAAGAATATTCGTTAGGTACACCTGATTATATGAAAGAAATGAAAACTTTACACGATGAAGCTTCATTTGAATATGCAAATATTTATAAAGAAACATATGCAATTGTTATTGATGAAAGTAAACAAGAATTTGTTGATACTTTTAAAGAATTAGATATTTATAATGATGAAATGTCTGTATTAGAAAATTATTCAGATTATCAAATTAAAAGTTTAATTGAATCAATAGAGAATGCTACTCATAAAAATATAGAAATAAATATTAAAAACATTTCTTCAAAACACTATGAATTACATGGTAAAATAGATGGATTAAATATTGGTTATTTAATTGGTTTTATTGAAGGAAATGAAAAAATGTTTATGATTATGACTTGGACATTAGATAGTAGGTTTAACAAATACGAGAACACATTTAAAATGATTCAAAAATCATTTAAATTTATATAATAATATTGGATTTTAAAAATACCCAAACTTTATTAAAAATATCTCAAGTAATTGGTTGTGAGTTTATTGGTGATGAAAATTTTCCAATAACAGGAATCAATGAAATTCATGTAGTTAAAAAGGGAGATATTGTTTTTGTAGATCATCCAAAGTATTATGATAAAGCATTAAATTCAGCAGCTACTACAATTTTAATAAATAAAAAAGTAGAATGTCCACCTGGAAAATCATTATTAATTTCTGATGATCCTTTCCGTGATTTTAATAAATTAACACTTCATTTTAATCCTTTTATTGCATCTAAAGAAAGTATTTCTAATGCTGCAATAATTGGCGAAGGAACTGTTATTCAGCCCAATGTTTTTATAGGAAATAATGTAGTGATAGGAAAGAATTGTTTAATTCACCCTAATGTTACTATTTATGATAATTGTATAATAGGTAATAATGTTACAATACATGCAAACACAGTTTTAGGAGCTGATGCATTTTACTATAAAAAAAGACCTACCGGTTTTGATAAATTAATTTCAGGAGGTAGAGTAGTTTTAGAAGATAATGTAGATTTGGGAGCTTCATGTACAATTGATCGTGGAGTAACTGGTAATACAACAATTAAAGAAGGTACAAAAATAGATAATCAAGTTCATGTTGGGCATGATACAATAATAGGAAAAAAATGTCTAATTGCATCTCAAACTGGCATTGCAGGTTGTGTTATTATTGAAGATGAAGTTACTATTTGGGGACAAGTAGGTACAAATAGTGGAATAACTATTGGAAAAGGAGCAATAATTTTAGGACAAACTGGGGTTACAAAATCTGTAGCTGGTGGAAAATCTTATTTTGGAACTCCAATTTCTGAGTCAAGAGAAAAATTAAAAGAATTAGCAGAAATAAAACGTTTTATTAAAGAAAAAAGGAAAGAAAACTAAAAATTCTTTTTTAAAACAGTACAAAAAACTATTTTTGCTAAACAAATAAAAAAAATAAAAACCATGAGCGTTTTAGTAAATAAAGATTCAAAAATTATTGTACAGGGATTTACAGGTAGTGAAGGTACTTTTCATGCAGGTCAAATGATTGACTATGGAACTAATGTTGTTGGAGGTGTAACTCCAGGAAAAGGGGGGCAAGAACATTTAGGTAAACCAGTTTTTAATACAGTAAAAGAATCTGTAGATAAGGTTGGAGCTGATACTTCAATTATTTTTGTACCACCAGCATTTGCTGCTGATGCAATTATGGAATCTGCTGATGCGGGTATTAAAGTAATTATTTGTATTACTGAAGGAATACCTGTCGCAGATATGGTAAAAGTAAAAGCTTATATAGACAATAAAGATTGTAGATTAGTTGGTCCTAACTGTCCAGGTGTAATTACACCAGATGAGGCTAAAGTTGGTATTATGCCAGGTTTTATCTTTAAAAAAGGTAGAGTAGGTATTGTATCGAAATCAGGTACTTTAACATATGAAGCTGCAGATCAAGTTGTAAAACAAGGTTTTGGTATTACAACAGCAATTGGTATTGGTGGAGATCCAATAATTGGAACTACAACAAAAGAAGCTGTAGAAATGTTAATGAATGATGATGAAACTGAAGCAATTGTAATGATTGGTGAAATTGGAGGAAATTTAGAAGCTGAAGCAGCACAGTGGATTAAAGCTGATGGAAACAGAAAACCAGTTGTTGGTTTTATTGCAGGTCAAACTGCTCCAGCTGGAAGAACAATGGGACATGCTGGTGCAATTGTTGGAGGAGCTGATGATACCGCACAAGCAAAGATGAAAATTTTAGCTGAAAATGGAGTTCACGTTGTGAGTTCTCCAGCAAAAATTGGAGAAATGGTTGCGAATGTTTTAAAATAAACACGCTTACATAAAAAAACTGTTAAAGTTTTATAAAATTTTAGTTTAAAATCCGTTGAATTCGTAAATTCAACGGATTTTTTAAATTTATCCCAAAAAAACATTATGAAACAAATTAAATTATTTGCTTTTAGCTTAATATTAGTCATGGTTTTTAGTTGTAAAACTAATTCTGAAAAAAGCTATGAAGTTAAAACGCAAAAAGATGCAAACGGTATTATTTATGAAACTGTAGATAATGACCCTACAGGTTTAAGATTATATACTTTAGACAATGGTTTAAAAGTATATTTAAGTAAAAACTCTGATGAACCTAAAATTCAAACGTATATTGCTGTTAGAGCTGGTTCAAATTATGATCCAAAAGAGTCTACCGGATTAGCTCATTATTTAGAGCACATGGTTTTTAAAGGAACTCATAAAATAGGTACTGTAGATTGGGAAAAAGAGAAAGAATATTTGAAAAAAATCTCTGATTTATACGAACAACACCGTACAGAAGAAGATCCAGAAAAAAAGAAAGTTATTTATAAAGAAATTGATAAAGTTTCTTTAGAAGCATCTAATTATTCGGTTGCTAATGAATACGATAAAATGACGGCCTCTATAGGAGCTACAGGTACTAATGCTCACACTTGGTTTGAAGAAACAGTATATAAAAACAAAATTCCTGCAAACGAATTAGATAAGTGGATAGATTTAGAAAATGAACGTTTTAATACACTTGTTTTGCGTTTATTTCATACTGAATTAGAAGCAGTTTTTGAAGAATTTAATAGAGGTCAAGATAATGACTTTAGAAAACGTTACGCTGCAATGCTAGATGGTTTATTTCCAAATCATCCATACGGACAACAGACAACCATTGGTACTGGGCAACATTTGAAAAACCCTTCAATGATAGATATCCATAATTACTTTGATAAATATTATGTACCTAACAATATGGCAATTGTTTTAGTTGGAGATTTAGAGTTTGACACAACAATAAACAAGATTAACGACACTTTTGGTAAAATGGAAAAGAAAGAATTAAAACATCCAACTTTACCAAAAGAAGTTGCTATTACACAACCAATTATTAAAGAAGTATTTGGTCCAACTTCAGAAAGTATTTCAATTGCTTATCGTTCTGCAGGTGTTAATACTGAAGAAGAAAAATTAGTTACACTTTGTGATATGATTATGGCAAACGGCAATGCAGGTTTAATCGATTTAAATTTAAATCAAAAGCAAGCTGTTCAAAGAGCAAGTTGTTCACCAACTTTTTTAAATGATTATGGATATCATACATTTACAGGAAGCCCAAAATCAGGTCAGTCTTTAGATGAAGTTAAAGGATTGTTATTAGAACAAGTAGAAAAATTAAAGAAAGGTGAATTTGATGAATGGATGATTGAAGCTGTAGTAAATGACTTAAAATTGAGCCAAACACGTCAATATGAAAGTAATACTGCCTTAGCAGGAGCTTATTACAATGCTTTTATTCATCATGAAAATTGGATAGATAAAGTTAAGTTTTTAGATGGTTTAAAGAAAATTTCTAAACAAGAATTAGTTGATTTTGCTAATAAATTTTACAAAGACAATTACGTTGTAACTTACAAAAGAAAAGGAGAAGATAAAAGCATTGTAAAAGTTGACAACCCTGGAATTACACCTGTTAACTTAAATAGAGACAAAAGCTCAGAATTTTTAATAGCTTTTAATAAAGTAGAATCTTCGCCATTAAAACCTAAGTTTGTTGATTATAAAACTGCAATCAAAGAAACTGAAACAAGTAATGATATTAAAGTTTCTTATGTAGAAAATCCAAACAACGATTTGTTCAACTTAAATATTATTTTTGATATGGGTAGCGATAACGATAAAAAGTTAAGTCTTGCTGCTGGTTATCTTGAATATATTGGAACTGATAAATATTCTGCTGAAGAAATTAAAAAAGAGTTTTACAAATTAGGAATTTCTTATTATGTAAACACAGCAAGCGATAAAACTTATGTTGGTTTAAATGGATTGAAAGAAAACTTACCAAAAGGGTTACAATTGTTAGAGCACCTTTGGGATAATGCAAAAGCAGATCAAGACGCTTATGATAAATATGTAGAAAAAATATACAAAGGAAGACAAGATGGAAAAACTCAAAAAGGAAATATCCTTTGGAATGGTTTAATGAATTATGGAAAATATGGTGAGGATTCTCCTTTAAGAGATATCATGCAAATTGATGAATTAAAAGCCATAAATCCAGAAGAATTAGTTGCGCTTGTAAAAGACATGAAAAACTTTAAGCAACGTATCTTTTATTATGGTAAAGATGTTGATGCTGCTGTTGCAGCATTAAATTCAGAACATAAAATTTATGGAGATTTAAAAGAATACCCTGTTGCAAAAAAATACAAAGAAACTGAAACTGGAGGAAATGTATTTTTTACAAACTATGATATGGTACAAACTGAAATGATGTTTTTAGCAAAAGGAGAACCTTTTAAAGCAGAAAACATGGCTGCGTCAACATTATTCAACACGTACTTTGGTAGCGGTTTATCATCAATAGTATTTCAAGAAATAAGAGAATCTAAATCATTAGCGTATTCTGCTTTTGCTTCTTACCAAGGAGCATCTAAAAAAGACTCTCCAAATTATGTTATGGCATATGTTGGTACACAAGCTAATAAATTAGAGCAAGCTGTTGATGCAATGATGGATTTAATGAATAATATGCCAGAAGCAGAAAAGCAATTTAATGCAGCTAAAGAGGCTACATTAAAAAAACTAGCTGCACAAAGAATTACAAAATCTAACATTTTTTGGTCTTATGAAAGATTACAAAAGTTAGGAATTGATAATGATAATAGAGAGGCAATGTATAATACCATTAAAGGTATGAATATGGAAGATTTAAAAAGCTTCTTTAATAAAAATATAAAAGGAGAATCTTACAATGTAATGGTTATAGGTAATAAAAAAGATTTAAACGTAGAATCTCTTAAAAAATTAGGGAAAATTCAAGAATTAGAGATAGATTACTTATTTAATTATATTGATAAAAAATCAGTAAAACAATAATCAAACTTCTTTTAAAAATTAAAAGCTCGTAAAGTAAATTTAACTTTACGAGTTTTTTTATTTTAGTATCTTTGACGCCTTAAAATAACTAAATTATATGAAATTACTAGAAAATAAATCAGCAATAATAACAGGAGCAACAAGGGGTATAGGGCGTGGCATTGCAATAGAATTTGCAAAACAAGGTGCAAACGTTGCCTTTACGTATAGTTCTTCTGTAGAAGCTGCAAAAGAACTAGAAACTGAATTAAAATCAATTGGTGTATCTGCAAAAGGATATCAGTCAAATGCTGCTAATTTTGAAGCTGCACAAGAATTAGCTAGCGAAGTTTTAAAAGAGTTTGGTTCTATAGATATTTTAGTTAATAATGCCGGAATTACAAAAGATAACTTGTTGATGAGAATTACAGAAGATGATTTTGATAAAGTTATTGAAGTAAATTTAAAATCTGTATTTAATTTAACAAAAGCTGTTATTAGACCAATGATGAAACAAAGAGCAGGTTCTATCATAAACATGAGTTCAGTTGTAGGTTTAAAAGGTAATGCTGGTCAATCAAATTATGCTGCTTCAAAAGCAGGTATCGTAGGTTTTTCTAAATCAGTGGCTTTAGAATTAGGATCTAGAAATATTAGAAGCAATGTAATTGCACCTGGTTTTATAGAAACAGAAATGACAGATAAATTAGATGAAAAAGTAGTGCAAGGTTGGAGAGATGGAATTCCTTTAAAAAGAGGAGGACAACCAATAGATATTGCAAATGCTTGTATATTTTTAGCTTCGGATATGAGTGCTTATATTACTGGTCAAACTCTTTCTGTTGATGGAGGAATGTTAACATAAATATATAATTAAATAATAATTAAGCCTGTAACAAATAAACGTTACAGGTTTTTTGTTTTTAGATAGTTCTTTATATCTTTCCATAAAATAAAAACCATTGCAAACTTCATTAATTTTATATATTATTTTAGCATTGTTACTCAGTGTTTCTGTAGCATTTTTACAATATTTTTATAAAATAAAAAAGAAACCAAAAGTTACAATTTTACTTTTTGCATTAAAAACGTTCAGTTTGTTTTTTTTGATTTTACTCTTATTAAATCCAAAGATTGAGAAAACTGAAATTATTAATGAAAAACCAACACTTTCTATTTTAGTTGATAACTCTAAGTCAATTTCTTTTTTTGAAGAAACTGAAAACACAAAGCAACTAATTACAAAGCTTATCAAAAATAAAGAGTTAGTTGATAAATTTGATATACAGGAATTTTCTTTTGGTAAAAACCTTCAGGTTTCAGATTCTCTTTCTTTTTTAGAAAATAACACTAATATTGCTGCTGCTTTATCATCTGTAAATGACATTAATAAAAATAAAATTGCACCTATTATTTTAATTTCTGATGGAAATCAAACTATTGGACCTGCTTATGAATTTATAAATTCAAAACAAACAGTTTACCCTGTAGTTATAGGTGATACAACTAAGTATGTTGATGTTAAAATATCGCAATTAAACGTTAATAAATACAGTTATATTAAAAATAAATTCCCTGTTGAAGTTATTTTAAATTATGAAGGCAATGAAAATGTAACTACACAGTTTTCAATTTTTGGTGAAGGAAAAACATTGTTTAGAGAAAAAGTACAGTTTTCTTCAACAAAAAAATCAGCTACATTAACTACAAATTTAACTTCTACTAAAGAAGGATTACAATATTATTCAGCATCGATAAGTAAAATAGATAATGAGAAAAACACAAAAAACAACACTAAAAGTTTTTCTGTAGAAGTAATTGATGAACAAACTAAAGTATTGATTTTAACATCGATTTTACATCCAGATATTGGAGCTTTAAAAAAGTCAATAGAAATAAATAAACAACGTACAGTAGATATTCAGTTAATTAGTGATTTTAAAAAAGAACTTAATGATTATCAATTAGTTATTTTATATCAGCCAAATAATAAGTTTAATTCATTGTTTTCTCAATTATCACAAAAGAATAATAATTATTTTTTAATTTCTGGAGCAAATACTGATTGGAATTTTTTAAATCAAAAACAATTAGGATTTTTTAAAACAGCTATCAATCAAACAGAAAATTATGGTGCTTTTTTTAATGAAAATTTTCTAACATTTTTACAAGAAGATATTGATTTTAATAATTTTCCGCCTTTAAAAGACAAGTATGGAGAAATTATTATAAAAAAAGAACATCAAATATTATTAGAACATAGCATAAACGGTTTACAAACCAAACAACCTTTGTTAGCTACTATAGAGCAAAATGATCAAAAAATTGCCGTTTTATTTGGTGAAGGAATTTGGAAATGGAGATCCAATAGTTTTTTAAGTGCAAATTCTTTTAAAGATTTTGATAAATTTATTGGTAATTTAATACAATATTTATCTTCAAATAAAAAAAGAAATCGATTAGAAGTTAACGCTAAAAATTTATATCCATCAAATTCAAGTATAAATATATCTGCTTTTTATACAGATAAAAATTATCAATTTGATGCTAGGGCTTCGTTACAAATTTCAATTACAAATATAACTACAAAAGAAGTTACTAAAATTCCTTTTTCATTAGTGAATAATGCTTATCAATTAGAAATTGAAAACCTAAACTCTGGAGATTATACTTATAAAGTTGATGTTTTAGGACAGAAAATAAATAAATATGGTCGTTTTAAAATTACAAATTATCAAATAGAAGAGCAGTTTACTAATGCTAATGTTGATAAACTGGAACAGCTTGCTTTAAAAACATCTGGGAAAGTGTTTCATAAAAATAAAACAGATAAATTAATTGCTGATTTATTGAATAACGATTCGTATTTCATAACTCAAAAATCAACTGTAAAACAACAAAATTTTATTGATTGGAAATGGGTTTTATTTTTAATAATTATCTTATTAACAGTAGAATGGTTTATCAGAAAATATCACGGAAAAATTTAATAATTAGCCTTAATAATCTATTTTAAATTACTAATTATAAAATTAAATGCAAGTACATTTTATATTTTAAAACAAATAATATTTGTAAATTTGATTAAACTTAAAAACAATAAAAATGTCAAATAAACAAATGGAATTTAATTTTCCAAAAGGAGGATTTTTCTTCATATTCTTAATAGTTATAGTAATAATATTATTTTCAAAATCAACAGTTACAATTGGACCAGGTGAAGGTGGTGTTATCTTTGAAACTTTAGGTGATGGTATAAATACAAGTAAAACTTATGGAGAAGGATTTCATATTGTTGCCCCTTGGAACAAAATGATAGTTCGTAAAGTACGTCAACAATCTATATCTGATGAAATGAATGTGCTTTCAGTAAATGGGCTTGAGGTTAAGGTAAATGGAACAATTTGGTATGAGCCAGAATTGGAAAATTTAGGTTCTTTAATTAAAACAAAAGGTGAAGACTATGAGCGTGAATTATTAGACCCTGCAATTAATGCTGCTGCAAGAAGTGTAGTTGGACGTTATACACCAGAGCAATTATATTCAAGTAAAAGAGATGTAATTGAGCAAGAAATTTTAGATGAAGTTACCAAACTTTTGGCAGGTCAATTTTTAATTGTTAAACGTGTTTTAGTAGAAGATGTAAAATTACCTGCAACAATTAAAGGTGCAATTGAACGTAAATTAAAACAAGAACAAGAATCTTTAGAATATGAATTTAGACTTGTAACTGCAGATAAAGAAGCCCAAAAGGTTAGAATTGAAGCACAAGGTAAAGCTGATGCAAATAGAATATTAAGTGCTTCTCTTACTGATAAAATTTTACAAGATAAAGGAATAGAAGCTACAATAGAGCTTTCTAAATCTTCAAATAGTAAAGTAATTGTTATTGGGTCCGGAGATTCAGGTATGCCAATTATACTTGGCAATCAATAAAAATTAGTAAAAAATATTAAATTAAAAATCCAGCTTTTGCTGGATTTTTTTTGTTACAAGTATTTCTTTCTTATCATAGTTCTTAAAGTTATGTTAAACTCAAATAAATGTGTAACTTATATTATAAAAGTGAGTCTTATAGATGTAATAAGATATTAATTAATAAGTTATAATATAAATGAAAAAGAATGATTCTGGAATTTCCAGAAGAAAGTATAACTAAAAGACAAACTGGATTTTAGTTATTAATTAGTTAGTTTTAATAGTTGATTTGAGCCAAAAAACATTCGTTTTTTGGCTCTTTTCATTAAAAATATAGTGTTAATTTTTTACAGGAATTTTATCTCTATCAATCTTTCCTTTTTTAAGTGCTTTATAGTCTTCATAACAATCTAAAACAGCTTCAATCATTTGTAAGTCAGATGCTTTTTTAATAAAATATTCAGAGTAGTTGCAGTCTGTAAGTAATTCAGATAACTCTTGTCTATCCATATCTAAATACTCCATCATTACTTCTCTATCAAATTTACCAGCTAACATTTTACGTAAGCCGTCTTCTTTTTTTAATTTTTGAAGTTTCTTTAATTGCTTTGGTTTTTTTCCAAAATGGCTATATAAAAAATCAACAGGATTAAAAAGAGCAGCAATAGGAGAGGAGTAGTTTTTACTTTTAGGTTTACCCACTTCATAAGTTTGCGGTAAACCATTTATATGAATTCTAGTAAACCTATCTTTTGGTACTAATTTAACATCAACTTCTAAAACACCAATTAATTGTGTAGATTTAATAACAATTTCTTTTGTTTCTTCAGATTTTTCATACAAAGCAATTTCTAATTCATTCCCTTTTAATAAATCATTAGTAATCTTTAATTTAATTGAAGAAAAACCTAAATAAGAAACTAAAATTGTATCATTTGCTTTAGTAGGTAACTCAAAAAAACCTTTGTCATTAGTAATAGTACCAACTACTGTGTTTAAGTTTAAAACATGTGCAGCACTTAATGGTTTCTTATTATCAGCATGTATAATTTGACCTTTTAAAATAGTGGTTCGTATACTATCTTTTTGAGAAAACGCACTTAATGTAATAAATAAGCACAGTATAAATATATTTTTTTGCATAATTACAAAATTAGTAATTATACTGCTTATAAAGGTTAATATTATGTGAAAGAATAAAATATTATTAAGTGCACACGAGAAGATTCGAACTTCCACGTTCTTACGAACACAGCCCCCTCAAGGCTGCGCGTCTACCAATTTCGCCACGTGTGCAATAAAAAATTGAACTGCTAAATTAGAAATAATTTTCTTTAATATGTTATTATGCATAGTATATTTTGAAGAGAAATCAATTATAATTTTCTGTTTAAAACAATCATTTTTTATCGATATTTGCTGAAATTTAAAGTAAATGAAAATTGTTTTATTAGGATACATGGCTTCAGGAAAGTCTAGTATTGGAAAATTACTAGCAAAAAAACTTAATTATCAATTTATTGATTTAGATGATTATATCATCGAAAAAGAAAAGATGACTATTTCTGAAATATTTAAAGTAAAAGGAGAAATATATTTTAGAAATATTGAAAATAAATATTTAAAAGAAGTAATTCTAAAAGGCGAAAAATATATTCTTGCTTTAGGTGGTGGTACACCCTGTTATGCAAATAATATGGAAGTAATTAATTCGAGTAAAGATTCGGTTTCAATATATTTACAGGGTAGTACATCTACAATGATAAAAAGATTGATAAAAAAGAAAAGTAAAAGACCGTTAATTGCTTCTTTAGGTGATGATAAAATTCCTGAGTTTGTAGCAAAACATCTTTTTGAAAGAAGACCTTTTTATGAACAAGCAAAGCATACTATTAAAATTGATGATGTTAAAAAGAAAGAAATTGCTAAAAAAATTAGTAAGCTCTTTAAATTAAATAAGCTTTAGTTTCTTCATTTTTAAAATCAACTTGTATATGTTCTTTTATTGATGTTGATAATGAAACACCTTTAAAATCAGCTTTTACAGGATATTTTTTATGGTTTCTATTTACTAAAACTGCAGTTTTAAATCTTTTTAATGGTACATTTAAAAAATGTTTTACGCCATAAATTAGGGTAGTACCAGAGTTTAAAACATCATCAACTAAAACCAACGATTTATTTTTGTAATCTGCTGTTTGTAAAGAAGTTGTAATTTTTTCTCGAGGTTTTTTCTTATTAATGACTACCTTACAAATAGATACATTAAGCGATGAAATTTCATTTAAAATTGTAACTAATTTTTCCGCAAAAATATATCCATTACCAATAACTCCAGCAATAATAACTTCTTTTTCATTACTATTACTTTCATAAATTTGATATGCAATTCGTTTAATTTTTTGATTGATTTGAATACTATCTAATATTATATTTTCTTGTGTTATCATATTATTTCTTCAGTTTCATCTTGATAATCGTCAATATCTCTTCTGTCTTTTTTTGTAGGTCTTCCAGTTCCTTTCTTTCTATAGTAATCTTTAGCAAATTTTAAAAGTTCAGTTTTTTCAAACTCTTCTTTTGGGGTAACATCTTTTCTAAATTGCTCTACCAGTTTTGCACCAACTCTACTTTCAGGTAAATTTAAAACTTTTATTTGATAATTTATTTGGTTTTTTCTGATAGTAATTAATTCATTTCCAAAAACCTCTTTAGATGGTTTTAAATTTTTAGCATCTATTTTTACTTGTCCTTTTTTACAAGCAACAGTTGCTAAACTTCTTGTTTTAAAAAACCGAATACACCACAAATATTTATCTATTCTCATAAAAAAAGGTAAAATATACTTTTTGTCTTTTTACAAAGGTATAAAAATGGTAAATTGCCACCTCTAATTTTATAGTTAAA
This sequence comes from uncultured Polaribacter sp., assembly GCF_947500975.1. Taxonomy (GTDB): domain Bacteria; phylum Bacteroidota; class Bacteroidia; order Flavobacteriales; family Flavobacteriaceae; genus Polaribacter. The sequence continues at coordinate 104,178 of NZ_CANMUE010000001.1, read as the reverse complement.
TGATTAAAATAAAAAACATTTTTGGAATATTAATTCTTGTTGCACTTTTTTTTGCTTGTTCTAATGATACAATTGTTAATCCGTTTGCAGATATAGATCATGAAGCCTTAGCACTTTCAGATAATGATAGTTTGGTAAAGTTTTTACAAAACCATTATTATGATGATACTGTAGATTCTGTTAAAACATTAGTTTCTGGTCAAACGGCTTTGTATTCTGATAGTAAATTAAAAACCTTAGATGTAGAAGAAAATGATATAGCATATAAATTATATGTTTATGTTTTAGATGAAGGTACACCTACAATTGATAATGGTTATCCTACAAGAGTAGATTCAGTTTTTACAAAATACTCTGGTAGAACTTTAACAGGTACTAGTTTAGCAACTTCTGCTTTTGATGGAAACACTGTTGGAGTATGGCTCAGTTTAACAAATGTAGTTGATGGTTGGGCATATGGTTTTACACAATTTAAAGGTGGAGACCTAAAAAAAGATGCTAATGGCGGTGTTTTTAATGGTCCAATAACTTATTTAAATGGGGGTAAAGGGGTTTTATTTATTCCATCTGGTTTAGCTTACCCATCATCAAATACCTCAAATTATATTAGTAGTTTAGTTGATACAAATATTATGTTTTATGTAGATTTATTAGAGTTTGTACCTAATACAGATCATGATAATGACGGTGTTCCTTCTATATCGGAAGATGTTGATGGCAATGGTAACCCTAATGATGATGATACAGATAGTGATGGTTTTCTAAATTATTTTGATACTGATGATGATGGTGATGGCGTTTTAACAATTGATGAAGATGCAAATGGAGATGGAAACCCTGCAAATGATTTTAGTGACCCTAATAATCCTACATTAGCAGATTATTTAAATCCTGATATTTTTTAGTAAAAAAACAAAATATATTTATATAAATGCTCTTGAGAAATCAAGGGCATTTATTATTTTAAGATGTAATGTAATTAAAAATTAAAATATCTGATATTGAGAGATAAACATTTATCTTTTATCTAAGCTATCAAACAACATTTGGTTGATTAAAGAAATGGGTAAGAAATTTAAATCAGAAAAGTTTTAGATTTGCTTATTTTGTATAAAGATCTAAAATATTTGTATGGTAATGAAAGAAGAGAGAGTTTAAAATAATCTCTAAACAATAAATTATAATTGATAAAAGAAATAATTTGGAGTTTAAAAAGATAAAAAATAAAAAGAGGGAAGTATATTTTACACTTCCCTCTGTTATTTTAAATAATGTTTGTAATTAAAATTTTAAAGACAAACCTATAATTATTTGGTTGATTCTTGTATCGTAATTTACATCACCAAGACTACTAGTAAGGCTAGATTCAATATCAGAAAAAGCCCTTTCCCAACGTACATCAATTCCTAATTTTCCAAATTCAACTCCACCACCAAATTGAAGTCCCATTGTAAAACCATCAGCATCTACATTACTTATTTCACTGATATTAAAATCAGAATCTAAAATATATTGAAAAGAAGGACCAATATAAACGTTACCAATTCCAAAAACTTTTTTTCCTAATAAAACAGGAATGTCAATTTTTTTAAAACTATGATTAGTTGTTATATCTGCAGTTTTAAAAAAAACTTCATTTTCTAAATTGGTATATACTAATTCTGGTCTTAAGTATAACCCAACAACTGGAATTTTAAAACGTAACCAAACACCAGCATGATAACCAGTTTTACTTTTAGCACCTTCAAAAACATCTTGAGCTGTTTCTTTTATTGATTCAGAATTATAGTTTACACCAGCTTTTACACCAAAATCTAATTGCGCATTTGATAATTGACTAAAACCTAAAGTTAAACATAAAATTAAAATTACTTTTTTCATCATTTTTATTTAAAGTTAATATTCATACGTTTTACTAAAAAAACGTTATTATTTTCTGGAAATTACCTTTTTAACGGCTTTTACAACAGCCGCTGCATCTAAACCATATTTTGCCATTAATTGTTCTGGTGTTCCCGATTCTCCAAAAGTATCATCTGTTGCAATAAATTCTTGTGGAGTAGGGGTGTTTAACGCTAAAGTTCTAGCAACGCTTTCTCCTAAACCTCCTAATTTATTATGTTCCTCTGCAGTTACAATGCAACCAGTTTTAGCAACGGATTTTAAAATAATGTCTTCATCTAAAGGTTTAATTGTGTGAATATTAATTACTTCTGCAGATATTCCTTCAGCTTCTAATTGCTCGGCAGCTTGTAAAGATTCCCAAACTAAATGTCCAGTTGCAACAATTGTTACATCTGTTCCTTCTGTTAATTGAATTCCTTTACCAATAACAAACTCTTCATCAGCTGGCATAAAAACAGGTACTTTTGGACGACCAAAACGTAAATAAACAGGCCCGTCAAAATCAGCTATAGCAATTGTAGCTGCTTTTGTTTGGTTATAATCACAGGTGTTTATAACTGTCATTCCTGGTAACATTTTCATCAAACCAATATCTTCTAATATTTGGTGTGTTGCTCCATCTTCACCTAAAGTAACACCTGCATGAGATGCACAAATTTTTACATTTTTATCAGAATAAGCTACAGATTGACGAATTTGGTCATAAACACGCCCAGTAGAAAAGTTTGCAAATGTTCCTGTAAAAGGAATTTTACCTCCAATTGTTAAACCAGCAGCAATACCAATCATATTGGCTTCTGCAATTCCAATTTGAAAAAATCTTTCTGGGTTTTCTTTAATAAATTGATCCATTTTTAAAGAACCTATTAAATCCGCACATAAAGCAACTACATTTGGGTTTGTTCTTCCTAATTCTGTTAATCCATCACCAAAACCTGAACGAGTATCTTTTTTTTCTGTGTATGTATATTTCTTCATTATATAATTGTGTTGTAAGTATTGTAAAAATTTGCGTAAAAATAAACTTTTATTTGAAGATTGACTTTAATCTTTGCCTTAAATAAACTTTAGAACATTAAAATTTATTAATTTTAAATTAAATATGAGTTTTAATTACTAATAAATAATATTTTTAAGTTAGAGTATATTGGTTTTAAGTTGTTATTTTTTATAAGCTCATTAGTTCTTTATAAAGTTTGTGTACAGGTAAACCTGCAACATTAAAATAACTTCCCTCCATATTTTCTATGGCAATAAAACCTATCCATTCTTGAATTCCGTAAGCACCAGCCTTATCGTAAGGGTTGTAGTTTTTTATATAATAATTGATTTCTTGGTCTGTTAAATCTTTAAAAGAAACAATAGTTGTATCACTAATAATCCTTTGAAAATTCTTGTTTTTTATGCTTATAGATGTAATAACTTCATGCTTTTTTCCTGATAAATTTCGTAACATTTTAAAAGCTTCTACTTCATTTTTGGGTTTTCCTAAAGCTACATCATCTAACCAAACAATTGTGTCTGAGGTTATTAATAGTTCTTTTTCTGATAAGTTTATAAAAGGTTGTGATTTTAAATCTGCTAAAAAATTGGTTATCTCAGCTCCTTTTAACTCTTTAGGATAAATCTCTTCAACTTCTATTAATTCAATAGTAAAATCGATATCTAAATCTTTAAAAAATTGCTGTCTTCTTGGAGATTTTGAGGCAAGAATAACATTATAATTTTTAAGTTTTTCTCTTAACATTAACAATAATTAATTATTAAAATTCTTTTTTATTCTGGCCAAATCACGCTTATTATCTCTATCTTTCATTACTTCACGTTTATCATGTATTTGTTTTCCTTTAGCCAACGCAATTTCTAATTTAGCAAAACCACGATCGTTAATAAACAGTTTTAAAGGCACAATTGTATTTCCTTTAGCTTCAACATCTTTTTTTAAACTCTTTAATTCGCGTTTATTTAGCAATAATCTGCGTTCACTTTTTGGATTATGATTAAAGTGATGTCCAAACATATATTCTTTAATATACATGTTAATAATAAACAGTTCTCCTCGATCATTAAACTCACAAAAACTCTCTGTAATTCTTGCTTGACTTTGTCTTATCGATTTTATTTCTGTTCCCGTTAATTGAATACCAGCAACAAATTTGTCTAGAATTTCAAATTCGAAACGAGCTTTTTTATTCTGAATATTTATTTTTTTCTGTACAGTCATAAACTGTTTCTTATTTTTTTTAAGATTTACTTAACTTTCAATTTTATCAAAAGATTTAACAAAGATACATTTTTACATTCGTCAAAGAAATGTAATTTTGAATTCTATTTTACGACCAAGAGAAACAAAAACATCAATGAAATACTTGTCAATAACAATTTTACTGCTTTTATTTTCTTACAATACTTCTAAAGCGCAAATAACAGCACAGCAAATTATAGATAAAACAATTGTTATTTCTGGTGCAGATAAAGTTGCTAACTCTTTAATTACATTTAATTTTAGAGATAAAAAATATTTAGCTCAAAGAAAAAATGGAAACTTTAGATTGAGCAGGATTTTTAAACAAAAATCAGAAACTATTGAAGATATAATTTCTAATAATGGTTTTCAAAGATTATTTAATGAACATCCTTTAAAAACTAAAAAATCATTAGCTAATAAATTTGCCAATTCAGTAAATTCTGTTCATTATTTTTCTGTCTTGCCTTATGGTTTAAATGACAAAGCTGTTCGTAAAAAACGATTACCATCATCCATTGTAAATGGTAAAGAATATTATAAAGTAGAAATCACTTTTTCTGAAGATGGTGGAGGAGAAGATTTTGAAGATGTATTTATTTATTGGATTGGTAAAGAAGACTTTTTAATTGATTATTTAGCGTATTCTTATCATACAAATGGAGGTGGAAAACGCTTTAGAGTTTTAAAAGAGCAGTGTGCTAAAAATGGTATTCGGTTTGTAGATTACCATAATTACAAACCTTTATCTAAAAACATTTCTTTAATTAATTTGGATAAAGCGTTTGAAAAAAAACAGCTTAAAAAAGTATCAGAAATTGTTTTAAAAGATATTGAAGTTGAAATTTTAAATTAATTAACAATCTTAATCTCACTTGTTTTTTTATCATTAGAAAGTGTTACTATAAATAAGCTAGAATTGTCGTTATCGTCTATATTCTTATATTTTTTTACGCCAATAATTTTATTGACAAATGCCGGAGTTGTATTGCTATGACCAACTATTAAAACTGTTTTTCCTTTGGTGTTTTTTTGAAAAATAGAATCATACATTTTTCTTGGATTATAGTTTATAATCTTTAAATTTTTACTTTCTGCGGTAGGTTTTGCTGTTTGCATTGTTCTGTTAAATTTTGTAGAATATACAGCGTCTAAATCAATATTTTTAAAATGTTCTGCCCATTTTTTTGCTCTTTCTAATCCATCTGAGTTCAAATTAGGGTTTTTATTGGTTTTGTCTGTTCTATCTTTTTCCGAATGACGAATTAAATAATATGTGGTTGTTTCTTTTATAGTACAAGAACTTAGTAAACTAAAAGTAAAAACAAAAAGAAAGAAATACTTTTTCATAAAATCTTATATTTAAATACGAATATAATTAAAAAAGAAAGAGTGATTAAAAGTGTTTTACAAATTAGAAATAACAAAGCAACCTTTTAATAAATTAAAAGATTGCTTTTTTACTCAAAATAATAGTAAGTTCTATTTGTTATTTGTCAAAAAAGATTGATTTCTAAAAACCAATTTATCATCAAAAGCATCTAATAAAATAATGCTATCTGTTGTTATTTTTCCTGATAAAATTTCTTTAGAAAGTTGATTTAAAACCTCTTTTTGAATTACTCTTTTTACAGGTCTTGCTCCAAATTCTGGTTGATAACCTCTCTTTGCTAAATATTTTATTGCTTCATCTGTTGCATCTAAAGTAATTTCTTGTTTACCAATCATTTTCTTTAAATGATCTAATTGTAATTTTACAATTTCGAAAATATTAGACTGATTTAAAGGCGTAAACATAATTACATCATCAATTCTGTTTAAAAATTCTGGTCTAACAGTTTGTTTTAATAAACCTAAAACTTCAATTTTTGCTAGTTCAGTTACAGATTCTAAATCTGCTTTTTGATCTGTAAATTTCTCTTGGATAATATGACTCCCCATATTTGAGGTCATAATAATTATAGAGTTTTTAAAATCGGCAACACGTCCTTTATTATCAGTCAATCTTCCTTCATCTAAAACCTGTAATAATACATTAAAAGTATCTGGATGTGCTTTTTCAATTTCATCTAAAAGTACTACAGAATATGGTCTTCTTCTAACAGCTTCTGTTAATTGGCCACCTTCATCATAACCTACATAACCAGGAGGAGCACCCACTAATCTACTAACTGAATGCCGTTCTTGATATTCACTCATATCTATACGTGTCATTGCGTTTTCATCATCAAATAAATATTCAGCCAAGGCTTTTGCTAATTCTGTTTTTCCAACTCCTGTTGTTCCTAAAAATAAGAAACTTCCAATTGGTTTATTTGGATTTTGCAAACCAGCTTTAGAGCGCCTTACTGCATCAGAAATAGCTACAATTGCTTCTTCTTGTCCAACAACTCTTTTGTGCAATTGATCTTCTAATTTTAATAGTTTTTCACGTTCAGACTGTATCATTTTTGTTACTGGAATTCCGGTCCATTTAGCAACAACTTCTGCAATATCATCTAAAGTTACTTCTTCTTTAATCAAAGATTTTTCAGATTTATTTTCTAATAACAATTTTTGAAATCTATCTAAATCTTCTTGTGCTTTTTTAATTTTTCCATACCTAATTTCTGCAACTTTTCCATAATTACCTTCACGCTCTGCTTTTTCAGCTTCAATTTTAAAGTTTTCTATCTCAGATTTTGCATGCTGAATATTATCTACAACGTCTTTTTCTGATTTCCATTTAGCATAGATTTCATTTCGTTGTTCTTTAATATTTGCTAATTCAGCTCGTAAACCTTTTAATTTTATTTCATCTTTTTCACGTTTAATTGCCTCAATTTCAATTTCTAACTGCATTATTTTACGGTCTAAAACATCTAATTCTTCAGGCTTAGAATTAATTTCCATGCGTAATTTAGAAGCAGCTTCATCCATTAAATCAATAGCTTTATCTGGTAGAAATCGATTGGTTATATAGCGTTGAGACAGTTCTACAGCACTAATAATTGCTTCATCTTTAATTCTAACTTTATGATGAGTTTCGTACTTTTCTTTGATTCCTCTTAAAATAGAAATTGCACTTTCTGTGTCTGGTTCATTTACAATTACTTTTTGAAAACGACGCTCTAAAGCCTTATCTTTTTCAAAATATTTTTGATATTCATCTAATGTAGTTGCACCAATAGCACGTAATTCTCCACGTGCCAAAGCAGGTTTTAAAATATTTGCTGCATCCATAGCCCCATTTCCACCACCAGCTCCTACAAGAGTGTGAATTTCATCAATAAATAAAACAATATCACCATCAGAAGTTGTAACTTCTTTAATAACAGCTTTTAAACGCTCTTCGAATTCTCCTTTATATTTTGCACCTGCTATTAAAGCTCCCATATCTAAAGAAAAAATCAACTTATCTTTTAAATTTTCTGGAATGTCACCATCCACAATTCTGTGTGCTAAACCTTCTGCAATTGCGGTTTTACCAGTTCCTGGTTCTCCAACTAAAATTGGATTATTTTTGGTTCTTCTTGATAAAATTTGAAGTAATCTTCTAATTTCTTCATCTCTACCAATAACAGGATCTAATTTGCCATCTTGCGCTAATTGATTTAAATTTTTAGCGTATTTATTTAAAGAATTATAAGTTTCTTCTTGACTTTGAGAAGTTACTCTTTCTCCTTTTCTTAATTCATCAATTGCTGCTTTTAAATGTTTTTCTGTAATTCCTTGATCTTTTAAAATCTGTGCAATATTACTTTTTGATTTAAAAATTGCTAGAATTAAATGTTCAATAGAAACATAATCATCTTTCATGTTTTTTGCTAAGATAGCAGCATCATTTAAACTTTTACCAGCTTGCCTAGAAATCATTAAATCTGCACCAGATACTTTCGGTAAACTTTTTAATTGTTTGTCTAAAACCTGATTTAAAGTTTCAATATTTATGTTTAATTTTTTCAGTAAAAAAGGTAAAACATTTTCATCAACTTGTATTAAAGCCTTAAAAATATGTTCGTTTTCTATTTGATTATGTTCCAAACCTTGCGCTAACTGCTGTGCTAACTGAATGGTTTCTTGTGATTTTGTTGTATATGTATTAAAATTCATTTTTTTTCTTTAAACAAGTGATTTTCTCAATTGTATTATTTTTCAATTTTCATTAACAATCACTTAAAAGCAATTTTAATACCATCCTAATTTCAAATTTTAAAGAAGTCATTTTGTCTTTAAAAGCCTTATTTTAATGACTTTTTGACTGTTGTAAGTTTGTTACCTTTACATCGACAAAAAAATAAAAATAAGAAATGGGTATTTTTAATAATGTATTTGGTAAAAAAAGTGATAAACCTAAACCTGAAAAAAAAGTATATTTAAATTGGATTGCTTTAACTTCATTAAATCAACTTGAAGAAATTAAAGAACAATCTAAAACTGAATCTGTTTTAATTTTTAAACATTCTACACGTTGCGGAATAAGTAGTATGGTAATAAAACAATTTGAAAAGTTGTTTTCTGAAGAACATCAACATTTAAAGGTCTATTACTTAGATTTATTAAATTACAGAAATATTTCTGATGAAGTAGGTTATATTTTTCAAGTAATGCATCAATCTCCTCAATTGTTAGTAATTAATAATGGAGTTTCTGTATATAATGCATCACACTATGATATAACTCAAATAGATTTGTTAAGATTTATATAGTTTAATTTGTGATAAAGATTATTTAAGTCTTATTTTTGTATTTCAAATTTTTTATTCTTTGGAAGAAAATACAACTACAGAAATTAAAGAGGGCAAAGTTCTATATGGCTATCAGCAAGATGCCTTAAGAGAAATTTTTACGCGTTTTGAAACCGCTCCACAAGATTACCATTTGTTATATCAGCTACCAACAGGTGGTGGGAAAACAGTTATTTTTTCTGAAATAGCAAAACGTTATTTAAAAACATTTAAGAAAAAAGTTTTGGTTTTAACTCATAGAATTGAGTTAAGTAAACAAACCTCTAAGATGTTAAATGAATTTGGAGTTAAAAATAAAATTATAAATAGTACTGCAAAATTAGATGATCAAGATCAATTTAGTTGTTTTGTAGCAATGGTAGAAACCTTGAAAAATAGGTTAAATGATGATAAATTAGATATTTCTGATATCGGTTTAGTAATTGTTGATGAGGCTCATTACAATTCATTTACTAAAATTTTTAAGTTTTTTGATCAATCTTTTATATTAGGGGTAACGGCAACGCCTTTAAGTTCTAATATAAAATTACCAATGTACGAGAATTATCAAGAGTTATTTGTTGGTGAAACTATTCAACATTTAATTGATAATGAGTATTTAGCAAGAGCTAATATGTATTCTTTTAATGTTGGTTTAACTTCTTTAGAAGTAGGTGCAAATGGAGATTATACTGTAAAATCTTCAGAAGATTTATATGGTAATACCGATATGCTTTCTAAATTAGTAAGTGCATACGAAGAAACAGCAAAAGGGAAAAAAACACTTATTTTTAATAACGGAATAAATACTTCTATTCAAGTTTTTCATGCATTTAAAAAAGCAGGCTATCCAATTGCTCATTTAGATAATACAAATACCAAAAAAGAAAGAGATTTTATTTTAAAATGGTTTCATAAAACACCAAATGCAATAATAACTTCTGTAAGTATTTTAACTACTGGTTTTGATGAGCCTAGTATTGAAGCTATTATATTAAATAGAGCAACAAAATCTTTAACTTTATACTATCAGATGATAGGACGTGGTTCTCGTATTTTTGAGAATAAATCTACTTTTGATGTTATAGATTTAGGAAATAATTTTCACAGATTTGGTGCATGGGGTGCAGATTTAGACTGGCAAAAAATGTTTAAGTCTCCTGATTATTATTTAGATACAATTCTTTCTGATGAAGAAATTGAAAGTACTTTTAGGTATGAATTACCAGCAGATATAAAAAAGGAGTTTTCAAAATCAAAAGACTTGTTTTTTGATATGAAAAAAGTATATATAGAAACCATTAAAGCAGGTGAATCTTCTAAAATGGTTTTAGAAAAGTCTATTGTACATCATGCAAAAATGTGTATTGAAAATAGTGAAGATGTTTTTGATGCTTTAATTTTAGCAAAAAGTCTAGGAGAAGAAATTAATGATAGAATTGATAGATATGCAAAGTGTATTTCTAAAAGTACTCATAATTTTGTTACCTGGTTAAAAGACGATTATAAAAAGAAATTAAATGCTTATTTAAGATCTAATTTTGATGAAGATTTTGAAGAAATTCATGGTCATCCACCTATAGAAGAATAATATAAATTTAAAAGCCTCACAGAAATGTGAGGCTTTTTTTGTTTTTAATATTTTAATAAAAATTATTTAGCAGGTAAAACTTTACCAATACATTCTCCAAAACCAATTCTTACTTTATCATTTTTACAATGAGCGCGCATAATTACCGTGTCATTATCATTGATAAATTTACGTTCAGAACCGTCTTTTAAAATAATTGGGTTTTGACCTCTCCAGGTTAGCTCTAACATAGAGCCATAACTATCTTTAGTAGGTCCAGAAATAGTACCTGACCCCATCATATCACCAGCTTCAACAGGACAACCATTTACAGTATGATGTGCTAATTGTTGTGCCATTGTCCAATACATATATTTAAAGTTAGAATTAGCTATAATAGTTTCTTCTCCATTTTCAGGCTTAATTCCTACTTGTAATTTAATATCATAACTACCTTTTTTATCTTGTTTTAAATAGGGTAAAGGCTCATAAACTTGTTTTGGATTATCAACTCTAAAAGGCTCTAAAGCATCTAAAGTTACAATCCAAGGAGAAATTGTTGAAGCAAAGTTTTTCCCTAAAAAAGGACCTAAAGGAACATATTCCCATGCTTGAATATCTCTGGCAGACCAATCATTAAATTGTACCAATCCAAAAATATATTCTTCTGCTTCTTCAATAGGAATTCTATCACCTAAAACATTAGCATCCGTTGTAATAAAAGCCATTTCTAATTCAAAATCTAATAATTTTGAAGGACCAAAATTAGGAGTTGTTTCTCCTTCATTTGGTTTAGATTGTCCATATGGTCTTCTAATTGGTGTACCTGAAGGAATTATAGATGAACTTCTACCATGATAACCTATAGGCACTTGTAACCAGTTTGGAAACAAAGCATTTTCTGGGTCTCTAAATAATGAACCTACATTTGTTGCATGTTCTTTGCTTGCATAAAAGTCTGTATAATCACCAACAGCAACTGGTAATAACATTTCAATTTCATCCATTCTAAAGATAATTTTTTCTTTATGAATGGCATTATCTCTTAAAATACCGTTAGTTACATCAAAAACTTCAGCGATTCTATTTCTTACCAATCTCCAAGTTTTACGACCATCAGCAATAAAATCATTTAAATTATCTTGTAAAAAAATATCATCAGTTAATGGGATGCCTTCAAAATATCCTAATTGATGAAAAGCACCTAAATCTATAGCAAAATCTCCAATTCTACTACCTATAGTTATAATGTCATCTCTAGTTATAAATACCCCAAATGGGATGTTTTGGATTGGGAAATCTGAATTTTCTTTAACTTTTAACCAAGATTTTCTTTTAGGATTATTTGCGGTTATGATCATTATATTATTAATTTATTTTTCTCAAACGTACATAATTTTTTACATTTTAAAACAAAAAAAACATTAAAAATATAATTTTAACACTACTTTATTTTGAATACAATAATTATTAAAAAAAAGTTATAAAATATTATAACAACTTGTTTTATGAAGACTTCTTTTTTTGTTACTTTTGATGCATCATATAAATAAAAAACAATGCAATTAGACAATCAAATTTTTGACCTTATTGAGGAAGAAAAAGAAAGACAATTAAATGGTTTAGAGTTAATAGCTTCAGAAAACTTTGTTAGTGATCAAGTTATGAGAGCCCAAGGTTCTGTTTTAACTAATAAATACGCTGAAGGCTATCCTGGAAAAAGATATTATGGAGGTTGTGAAGTTGTTGATATTGTAGAACAAATAGCTATTGATAGAGCAAAAGAATTGTTTGGAGCAGCATATGTAAATGTGCAACCACATTCTGGTTCTCAGGCAAATACAGCTGTATTTGCGGCTTGTTTAAAACCAGGAGATACCGTTTTAGGTTTCGATTTATCACATGGTGGGCATTTAACACATGGATCTCCAGTAAATTTTTCTGGTAAATTATACAATCCTGTATTTTATGGAGTTGATAAAGAAACTGGGAGAATAGATTATGATCATGTTGAAAAACAAGCTAAAGAACATAAGCCAAAATTAATAATTGCTGGTGCTTCTGCATATTCTAGAGATATTAATTTTGAAAAATTTAGAGAAATTGCAGATATGGTTGGTGCTATTTTAATGGCAGATATTTCTCACCCAGCTGGATTAATTGCTAAAGGAATTTTAAACGATCCTTTACCTCATTGCCATATTGTAACAACAACTACTCATAAAACATTAAGAGGTCCAAGAGGAGGTATGATTATGATTGGTAAAGATTTTGAGAATCCTTTTGGAGAAACTCTTAAAAGTGGAAAGCCAAAAATGATGTCAATGTTAATAAATTCATCTGTTTTCCCTGGAAATCAAGGAGGACCTTTAGAGCATGTTATTGCAGCAAAAGCAATTGCTTTTGGAGAAGCTTTAACTGATGAGTTTTTAGAATACCAAATTCAAGTTAAAGAAAATGCTGCTGCAATGGCTAAGGAATTTGTTGCTAAAGGATACAATATTATTTCTGGAGGAACCGACAATCATTGTATGTTAATTGATTTAAGAAATAAGAACATTTCTGGAAAAGATGCAGAAATAGCGCTTGGTAAAGCAGACATTACTGTAAATAAAAATATGGTTCCTTTTGATGATAAATCACCATTTGTAACTTCTGGAATTCGTGTTGGTACAGCTGCTGTTACTACTAGAGGATTAAAAGAAGAAGATATGGCTGCTATAGTTAACTTTATTGATGAAGCAATTATAAATGCTGCAAATGAGCATGCTTTAGAAGCTATAGCTGAAAGAGTAAATGATATGATGAGCTCTAGAAGGCTTTTTGTAATGTAACAAAATTATAAAATTTAAATACCAAAAAACATCAAGTTTATTCTTGATGTTTTTTTTATCATTAAATTTAAATATTGAAAAATTTATTAATGCTTATTTTAACAATATTATTTTTTACTATTTAATCTTCATCATTTGCTCTGTCAATGATATTAGTTGGCAATGCTTTTTTAGCTTTGGCACCCATTTTTTTCAACTTTTCAACACTTGTAATAAGGTTTCCTTTTCCTTCAAAAAGCTTATTCATAGCAGAATTATAATCAGATTTAGAAGCGTCAATTTTTTTACCAACTCCAATTAAATCTGATAAAAGGCCATGAAATTTATCATACAAAGCACCTGCTTGTCTTGCAATTTCAATAGCATTTCTTTGCTGTTTTTCGTTATTCCACATGGTATCAATTGTACGTAAAGTTGCCAATAAAGTTGATGGAGTTACAATAACAATGTTTTTTTCGAAAGCTTTGTTATAAAGTAAATTATCAGCATTTAAAGCAACAGCAAAAGCTGGTTCTATAGGTATAAAAAGTAAAACAAAGTCTGGCGATTCAATTTCGTAAATATCTTCATATTTTTTTTCAGACAATTGTGCTACATGTTTATTTAAAGATAATACATGATTTTTTAAATGCGTTATTTTTAAAGTTTCATCTTCTTCATTTACAAATTGCTCATAAGCGGTTAAAGAAACTTTAGAGTCTACAATCATTTTTTTATTATCGGGTAAATGAATAACAACATCTGGTAAAACTCTTTTACCTGTTTCATTGGTAAAGCTTTGCTGTACAAAATACTCTCTATCTTTTTCTAAACCAGATTTTTCTAATACTCTTTCTAAAACTAATTCACCCCAATTACCTTGGGTTTTATTATCGCCTTTTAACGCTTTTGTTAAGTTGATAGTTTCTTTGCTCATTTGCAAGTTCATTTCTTTTAAGCCAAGAATTTGTTGACGTAAAGCTGCATGGTAATCAATACTTTCTTTGTGAGTTTTATCTACCTTATCTTCAAAAACCTTAATTTTTTCTTGTAGCGGATTTAAAATAGTTTTTAAATTTTCTTTATTTTGTTCTGTGAATTTTGACGATTTTTCATCTAAAATTTTATTGGCTAAATTTTCAAATTCTTTGGTAAATTTTTCATTTAGATTCTTTACTTCGTCTTTATTATCATTTAGTTTTAATTCTAAACTTTTTAATTCTGAAATTAAAGTAGATTTTTCAGAAATTAAACTTTCTTTTTCTTGTTGTAGTGTTTTAAACTCTTTTTGAGATTCAATAAAGTTATTTTCTGTGATATCTTTAGATTGTTGCAATAAAACTACACGTTCTTCTAGGGTAGATTTTTCTTTTTCTACAGAAGTTTTCTCTTTTTCAAAGTTTAATTTCGTTAATAATTTTCCAATAAAAAAACCTATTGCACTAAAAATCAATGCTATTAAGAAGTAAATAATCAAATCGTTCATCATATCAAATTAAGTCCTTAAATTTATCACTTTTAAAACAGAGAATGAAAGGATTCGCAAAATTTATATTATTTAGAATTTTAGGTTGGAGATTTGAAGGAGATTTTTCTAGAGAAGTTAAAAAATATGTTGTTATAGCTGCACCTCACACAAGTTGGGTGGATTTTCCTATTGCAATTTTAGCAAGAATGAGTTCTGGAATTATGATTAATTTTATTGGTAAGAATTCTCTTTTTAAAGGGCCTTTTGGCTTTTTTTTTAGAGGTTTAGGTGGAACACCAGTTGATAGAAGTCAGAGCAATAATTTAGTAGATGCTATTGTACAAATTTTTAATTCTAAAGATGAATTTAGGTTAGGTTTATCTCCAGAAGGAACTCGTAAAAAAGTTGATAAATGGAAAACTGGTTTTTATTATATAGCAAAAGGAGCTAATGTGCCTATTGTAATGGCAACTTTAGATTTTGAAAATAAAAAATTAAAAATATCAAAACCATATTATACAACTGAAAATAAAGAAAAAGATTTTGAATTCTTTTATCAATTTTATAAAAACGTAAAAGGAAAAAAACCAGAATTCTCTTAACACTAAAAGTATTAGATTAATTCAAAATTAAACTTATTTCTAGCATTTATAATTTTCACCAACCTTTTTAGTAATACCAACAATTACTTGGGTAGCTTTTATCATAGATTCAACAGGAACGTACTCAAATCGTCCATGAAAATTATGTCCGCCAGCAAAAATATTTGGGCAAGGTAAGCCTTTATAAGAAAGTTGAGATCCGTCTGTGCCACCTCTAATAGGTTTTATTAATGGTTTTATTCCTATTTCTTTCATTACTTCTTCAACGATATCTACAATATGCATAACTGGAGTTACTTTTTCCTTCATATTAAAATATTGATTTTTTATTTCAATATGAATTAACTCTTGTTGTAAATGTTTATTCATATTATTAGTTATTTTTTGCATTAAATTTTTTCTTTTTTTGAATAAGTCTAAATCATGATCTCTAATAATATATTCTAAAACAGTTTCTTCAACATTACCTTTCATATCATGTAAATGAAAAAAACCTTCATAATTACTAGTTTTTTCAGGAACTTCATTTGCAGGAATAGCGGCAATAAATTGTTTAGCAATTAACATCGAATTAATCATTTTTCCTTTTGCATAACCTGGATGCACAATTTTACCAGTAATAGTAACTTTTGCACTTGCAGCATTAAAGTTTTCATATTCTAATTCTCCAATTTGACTTCCATCCATTGTATAAGCCCATTCTGCACCAAACTTTTCTACATCAAATAAATGTGCTCCTTTGCCAACTTCTTCATCAGGTGTAAAACAAATTCTAATTTTACCATGTTTAATTTCAGGGTTGTTAATTAGGTATTCCATAGCAGAAACAATTTCTGTAACACCAGCTTTATCATCTGCACCTAAGAGTGTTGTTCCGTCTGTTGTAATTATAGTTTGCCCTTTGTATTGTAATAAATCTTCAAAATAATTAGGAGATAAAATGATGTTTTTTTCTTCATTTAAAATGATATCCTGTCCATTATAATTTTCAATAATTTGAGGATTTACATTCTCGCCTGTAAAATCTGGACTTGTATCTATATGAGCTACAAAACCAATTGTAGGTACATCATAATCTAAATTGCTAGGTAAAGTTGCCATGATGTAACAATTTTCATCTAACTCAATTTCTTGCATACCAATTTCTTTAAGTTCTTTTTCTAAGATTTTGGCTAAATCCCATTGTTTTTCTGTACTTGGAAAAGCAGGATTGTTAGGGTCAGATTCTGTATCTATTTTTACATATTTTAAGAAACGTTGTGTAATGTGTTGTTTTTCAATCATTTTTTTGATGTATTTTAATGTTTTCAATTAATGAAAAAGAGTTGCATAGCTTTTCATTTACTAAAGAGTCTCCATAAATTTCTGTTTTGGCAAGTATGAAATTTTGAGGATCAATTTTAATAAAAATGTTAGAAATTTGATACTTAAAGTTTCCCTTTTTTCCTTTGTAAACAAAATGCATTGATGGTTTTTTTAATAAAGTAATTTGCTTTGATTTTGTTTTAATCAAACCTTTAGCAAGATGTTCTTGCTCTTGTTTTAAAGAAAATTCATCATCAAAATTAATTTTATCATTTATATAACTGATATCTAAAAGTATTGTTTCTGTTAATTGTTTTGTGGTATCTGCAGTATAAATAGAAGATTGGAGTTTATCATAATACAAATTTGTTTTCCAAGATTTGGGTAATTCTATTTCAAACTTTCTTCTAAAATCTTCAACAATTTCTAAATTTTTAAATTTTGATGTTTTACAACCAAATTCCTTACTAATTTCGGATTGTTTACTACAAGAAAAAAATAGGAGTGAGGTTATTAAAAAAAGATAGTATCTGTTAAGCATAATAAATTTACAAACTATTATTTAGTTATTTTTAAATTCAATTTTCCTATTTTTTGATAACCACCTAGCCAAGCTGTATTTTTATCTACAAATAGAATTGTATAATAACTGTCTTTTGAAACTTCTTTCCATGTTTTTCCCGAATCATTAGAAAAAGAAATTCCCGTTTTACCAACAGCAAAAACTTCTTTTCCTTGAGTATTTGGCACATATTGTACACAACTTTTATAATTAGGGTTTAGATTGTCAGCAACTAAAGTCCAAGTTTTTCCACCATCATTTGTGATTGCTTTATTTGCTTTGTTTTCAAGAGGTTTAGAATAATCTCCTCCTATAATAATTCCGTTATTTTTATCAGAAAAATCTATAGAATATATTCCTTGCGACCCATTTCCTTGAATGATTGGAGTATTAAATATTTGCCAAGTTTTGCCAAAATTATCAGACTTTAAAATACGTGCTTTTTTACCTCCAGAAGCAATCCAAACCGTTTTATCAATTATTTTTATGTTGGTATTACTTGCTGCAAAAAAGGCTTCTCCTTCTTCAAAACTGGGTAAATTTTCACATAAAATTTTCTCCCATGTATTTCCTCCATCAGAAGTTATAATTATGGATGCGCAATTTTCTGTTGGATCTCCTACTGCAATTCCATGTTTTTTGTCTTTAAAAAAATGTATGGCATCATAAAATACTTTTGGATGATTCTCATTATAAACCAATTCAGTTTTATAATGTGTAATTTTATATAATAAAGCAGGATTAGTGATTGAAAGTGCAAAAAAAGCATCGTCATTTTTTGCTAAACTTCTAAAATTTGGAATTATAGAATCTTGATGAGTTATATATTTTGTATTCCAAGATTTTCCTGCATTTGTTGTTTTTGAAAAATCTCCTCTAGAACCTGCAAAATATAATGTACTATCATTAATAGCTACAATTGCTCTAATGCTTGTACTATCTATTTTAAATTCCTGAATTTCAATATTTTCTATGTTTCTTGGTGTATATTCTTTGGAACAAGAAATAATTACAAGTAAAACTAAAATTAATGTTGGTATTCTTTTCATTTTTGATATTTTTATACGACTAAATTAAACAAATCATTTATAGAAAATGAAAAAAGCATTAGTAATTTCTGGTGGAGGAAGTAAAGGTGCCTTTGCAGGTGGCGTTGCACAATACTTAATGAAAAAAGAAAATAAAGATTATGATCTTTATGTTGGTACTTCTACTGGAAGTTTAATGGTTTCTCACTTGGCTTTGGGCATGTTAGATGAGTTAAAAACTTTGTATACAAATGTTAGTCAAGAAACTATTTTTAGTAATAATCCTTTTAAAATAAAAAAGG
This sequence comes from uncultured Polaribacter sp., assembly GCF_947500975.1. GTDB lineage: Bacteria > Bacteroidota > Bacteroidia > Flavobacteriales > Flavobacteriaceae > Polaribacter. The sequence continues at coordinate 85,672 of NZ_CANMUE010000001.1, read as the reverse complement.
TTGCTGGAGAAAAAGTGGTTAGTATTAATCATTTTAATACTTTATGGAACTTATTAAATGGAAGAAAAACTTTTGGTGAAAGTAATAACTTAAGAAGTTTGATTAAGAATAATATTACTAAAAAAATGTATGAAGAAATTAAAAATTGTAATAAAGAAGTTGTTGTTACTGTTTCTAATTTAACTGCTAATCAAATTGAATATAAATCTAGTAATGATTGTACTTATGAAGATTTTTGTGATTGGATTTGGGGTTCTTGTAATTACGTTCCATTTATGAGTTTATTAGAAAAAAATAACCAACAATATGCAGATGGTGGTTTTGGTTCTTTAGTTCCTATTAGAGAAGCAATTTTAAGAGGTGCTACAGAAATTGATGCCATAATTTTAGAAACAGAGGTTACCCAAACCAATAGATTGCATTCAAAAAATCCGTTTTCTTTGCTTTTTGATGTGTTCGATTTTATGTTAACACATGTAGAAAGACACAATATTACAATTGGAAAATTAGCTGCAAAGAATAAAAATGTAAAATTAAATTTATATTATACTCCTACAGTTTTAACAACAAATTCTTTAGTTTTTGATGAAAAAAACATGCGTAAATGGTGGAAATCTGGCTATAAATTTGCTAAATCTAAACGTGAAGAATTGATGAGCGAGTTTAGACCAGATATGTTAACAGACCAAGAAATTTAGAAAAAAAATGATTATTTTAACTTAGAAAACATATTATTACTACTAGGTGTTGCTAGTTTAGAATTATATACTTCATTATTTTTAATATTAGCTTTTTCATTACTACTAGATTTTGAACCAGTAGTAATGTAAATAATTGTTCTATCTAATAATGGATCTGATCTTTCTCCTAAAATACCTAAATTACCATAGTCTTCTTTTAAATTGATACCAGTTATATTCTCTCCAGGAGTGAAACCATTTATTTCATTTTCATCATTTTTATTTACAATTTCTAATACTAAGGGTTGAATTGCATATTTGTGATCTAAATTTAAATTAGCATTATCTTTTCTTAAATTATCAGAATCATATAGAGTAATAGAACCTACTTGTTTTCCTACAGTTGTAGTACCAACTAATTTTACATCAATATAAGCATTTAAAGAATTTATAACTAATTCTGAAGCAGAAGCTGAACTACCCGAAACAATAAAATAAACACTTTCTAAACCTAAACTATTTATAGGAGTGTTATCAATATTATCTGTAAAATTATTTAAAAACTGATCTGCATCAAATGCTGCTTTTACTTTATCATTCCATGATTCTTTTGAGTAAACTTGATTGTTAAATTGACCCGTAATCATACTTCCTAAATACGTAGCAGTTTGTACGGAACCACCACCGTTATATCTTAAATCTACAATTAATTCGTTAACTCCTGATGATTTAAATACACTAAAGGCATCATTTAATTGATTATCAAAAGAGCTCGCAAATTGATTGTATAATAAATATCCTATTTTTTTATCTCCTTCTTCAAAAACTTTCGTTATTGCAATAGGATCCTCTTGTAATTCTGTTTTATTTAAAATTACTGAGTTGCTATTTGTAACAGGATTTCCATCATTAAAATCAGCAAAACCAACAGTATAAGAAGTGTTATCACTAAATAAAAGGTCTCTATAGTTTGTAATTGTTAATTGATTTCCATCAATAGAATTAAAAATCATACCTCTTGCTACACCTCCAATATCAGCTGGAGAATTTGGTAAAACATACCTTACATAACCAAATATATTTTGAGAACCATCATAATTTTGAACCAAACCAAACTCAATTCCATTTGATAAATTAATACCTTGAAAAGAGTTTTCTAGTTCTTCATAATCATCAACAATCCAAGAAAAACGATCTATAGTTCCTTGCTGATATAAAACACTATTGAAAACACTTTCTGGAGAACCAAACCCTCTAAAATAAGTATATAAATCATCAAAGTTAGCAAATCTATTATCACTTAAAGCAGGTACGTCATTTTGCCATAAATAATATGCGTTCATACCTTTCCAAATAAAATAATTAATATCATCATTTGTATCAGTAATAATTGTTAAACTTGATTTTTTTTCACAAGAAGCAATAAAAAATAGAAGTGATAAAAAACTTAATTTAAATATTTTTTTCATTATAACTTTAGTTTGAAACTTTAATAAAAAGTAGTTTTAAAATATATAAACTTACACTATACTAAATTTTTTAAAAGTATTTGTATAATTTTTATAGATTATTTTACCGCAAATTAAGCATATTTAGTTTTATTTTAAAATTTAATGTAACAAAATTAATTATGCATCGTCGTAAATATGTAAACCTGGTATTAAGAGATTTAAAAATATCAGAAAAACAAATTAAAAATGAACCAATCAGACTTTCTAAAAGTTGTTTTACCTTTTAAAGATAAGGTTTTTAGATTAGCAAAAAGACTTCTAGTTTCTAGAGAAGAGGCTGAAGATGCTACTCAAGAATTACTTTTTAAATTATGGAGAAGTAAAGAAAAAATTTCTGATTATAAAAACGTTGAAGCCTTTGCGATGACAATGACAAAAAATTATTGTTATGATCGTTTAAAAAGTAAACAAGCAAGTAATTTAACATTAGTTCATAGTAATTATAAAGAAAAAGAAACGTCTTTAGATAAAAAAATAGAACATCAAGATAGTGTAAACCAAGTACACAGATTGATTGAAAATTTACCAGAGCAACAAAAAATTATTATTCAACTGAGAGACATTGAACAATATGATTTTGATGAAATATGTAAAATGGTTGATATGAAACCAACAGCAGTAAGAGTTGCTTTATCTAGAGCGAGAAAAACAATAAGAGAAGCATTAATTAAAAAACATAACTATGGAGTTAGCTAACATAGAAAAATTAGTAGAAAAATACGAAAACGCAGAAACTACTTTGCAAGAAGAAGCAATCCTAAAAAACTATTTTACAAAAGAGGAAGTTGCGCCACACTTACAAGAGTACACATATATGTTTAATTATTTTTCTGCAAATAAAGATGAAACCTACACAAAAACCATTCAGTTAGAACCTAAGAAATCTAAAAGAAGAAACTTAAAATGGCTTTCTGTAGCAGCATCAATCGTATTATTGTTTAGCGTATTTATTGGCAAACAAGAATATGAAAGATATCAAGCAAAAAAGATATTTGCACAAGTAAATGAAGGTTTTAAACTATTGTCTATGAACCTTAAAAAAGGAGAACAAGCAGTTGCAACTTTACATACTTATGAAAAAACAGTAAATAAAATATTAAAATAAAACCAAGTAAAAATTAAAAACCAAGTAAACAGAACAATTATGAAAAAAATAATTCTATTAATAGCCTTTATAATCGCCCCAATAGTTTCTAATGCACAATCACTTTTTGATTCATTAGAAGATATGGATGGTGTAGATATGGTAGTAGTTACCAAAGATGCATTTGAACTTTTAAATAAGTTTAAGCCAAAAGACACCAATTCTGATGGTAATGAAGTAATGCAAGCTTTTGAAATGATCAATGATTTAAAAGAGTTCAAAATGTTTTCTACAGATAATTTAGGAATTGCTGCTAAAATGGAAGCAATGGCAAACTCTGCAATTAAAAAGCAAAACTTAACACAGTTAATGAGAATAAAAAGTGATGATTCTCGTGTTAAAATCTATGTTAAAGCTACAAATAATAAAGATTTTGTTAGTGAAGTTTTAATGTTTGTAAAAGGTATAGATAAACAAACAAAAGGGGTTTCGGAGTCTATGATTCTATCATTGATAGGTAATATTGATATCAATAAAATGTCGAGCTTTACGGATAAAATTATCAAAGAAGAGTCTAAAAACAAAAAGTAAAAACACGATTTTTAAAAAGTCAGGTTTTATTTAAAACCTGACTTTTTTGTAATCAATAAAAACATACAAAATGAAAAAAATAACCTCCATATTCTCCCTAGTATTTTTAGTATTGCTTGCAACATCTTGTAAAAACGAAAAATCTTTACAAAGTTATTTAGTAGATAGTAGTGGTAAAGATGGTTTTTATACCGGAGATTTACCTGTAAGTTCTATTTTAAGTGCTAAAGCAGATGTTTCTGATGATGTAAAAGAAACCATTAAAAGTATCAAAAAAGTAAATATTGTTTTCTTACAAAAAACAGAAGATAATGATGCTGCCTATCAAACTGAAAAAGCAATTTTAAAAAATATCTTTACAAATAAAGATTATAAAAGTTTAATGACAATGAAAGCCAAAGGAATGAATGTGAACGTTTATTATACTGGCGAAACAGATTCTTTAAACGAAGTTATTGCTTTCGGATTTAGCAAAAAAGCTGGAGTAGGGGTCGCAAGATTATTAGGTGATAATATGAATCCTGCTAAAATTATTGAAATGATGAATAGTGTAAATATAGATGGAGATAATTCAATATTAAAAGGTTTCTTAAATAAATTATTATAAAAATAAAGTTTAAAACACATTAATAAAGCTGTAGTTTCTTTTGAAGTTACAGCTTTATTATTTTTTTGTTTTAGTAAACTTTTTGAATTTAACGGCTAATTAACAGCTTCAATTTTATTATTTCTTATTTTTGAAGCGTTTAGAAAAATATGAATATGAAGTTTCAAAAAAGTTTATTTACTTTTTTATTGTTTTTTACAATAATTGGATTAGCACAAAACACAACTATTTATCGCCCAGAAAAAGAAAAAACACATAATTTAATTCATACAAAATTAAAAGTAGATTTTAACTTTGATAATAAAACTATGAATGGCGAAGCTTGGGTAACGGCAACACCATATTTTTATAGTACAAATTCTATTACTTTAGATGCAAAAGCAATGTTGATTCATTCAGTTTCTATGAATAATGTTGATCTAAAATATACTTATAAAGATAAATTGTTTTTAATTATTGATTTACCAAAATCATATCAAAAAAACGAAGAATTTACACTCTATATAAAATATACTGCTCAACCAGAAAAAGTATATCAAAATGGAAGTAAAGCAATTACAGATGCAAAAGGATTGTATTTTATAAATGCTGATGGTTCTGATAAAAACAAACCTACACAAATTTGGACACAAGGAGAAACAGAGGCAAGTAGTTGTTGGTTTCCTACAATTGATGCTCCAAATCAAAAAACAACACAAGAAATTTATATAACTGTTCCTAATAAATTTGTAACACTTTCTAATGGCGAATTAATAAGTCAAACTCAAAAAGGAAACAATAGAACAGATTATTGGAAAATGAATCAAAAACATGCTCCATATTTATTTTTTATGGGAATTGGCGAATATGAAATTATTAAAGATTCTTATAAAAATATTCCTGTAAATTATTATGTAGAAAAAGAGTTTGCACCCTATGCAAAAGATATTTTTGGATTAACACCAGAAATGTTAGGTTTTTATAGTGATAAATTAGGTGTTGAATATCCTTGGAATAAATACCATCAAATTGTAGGTAGAGATTATGTTTCTGGCGCTATGGAAAACACAACTGCAGTAATTCATGCAGAAAATGCTTATCAAAAACCAGGGCAATTAATAGATCAAAATATATGGGAAAATACAATTGCGCATGAAATTTTTCATCATTGGTTTGGAGATTATGTAACAACGGAAAGTTGGTCTAATTTAACTTTAAATGAATCTTTTGCCAATTATGGAGAGTATTTATGGAGAGAGCATAAATATGGAAAAATAGATTCTGAAATGCATTTGTACGAACAAGTAAAAGCTTATTTAGATGGACAAAGCGAAGACAAAAAACTAGTTCGTTTTGATTATGCAGACAAAGAAGATATGTTCGATTTGGTTAGCTATAATAAAGGAGGAGCAATTTTACATATGTTGCGAAATTATTTAGGTGATGAAGCTTTTTTCTTAGGATTAAAAACTTATTTGAATGATTATAAATACCAATCTGTAGAAGTACACCAACTACGTTTAACTTTTGAAAAAATAACAGGAAAAGATTTAAACTGGTTTTTTAATCAATGGTATTTTAATAATGGGCATCCAAATTTAGAAATTTCCTATGATTATAACACATTAAGAAAAACGGTAACTATAAACATTGTTCAATTACAAGCTAACGAATTTAAATTTCCTTTTACAATAGATATTTTTGAAAATAATAAACGTAAAAGGCATACTGTTTTTGTTGAAGCTAGAGATGCCTCTTTTACATTTGAGTATACAAAACAACCTAATTTAATTCAGGTAAATGCAGATGGTGTTTTAATTTGTAAGATTGAAGAAAATAAAGTTTTAAGTGATTATATTTTTCAATTAAAAAATGCAGATAATTATAAACATAGAAGGGAAGCATTGCTAGAAGTAGCAAAAAAACAAGACGATAAAAATGCGTTTAATACACTTGTAGGAGCCTTAGGAGATAAAGCTTTTAAAATTAGAATTCTTGCTTTAGAAAAAATAGATTTAATTAATAAGTTTGCTAAAAAATCAGCTATAGAAAAAATTATGAGAATGGCTAATTACGATAAAGAGACACTAGTACAAGCAGCAGCTATAAATACTTTGGGTAAATTAACAGACCCTGAATTAATACCTGTTTTTACAAAAGCATTAGAAAGTAAATCTTATTCTGTTTTAGGCAAAGGGCTTATCTCTTTATATTATGTTGATAAACAAGCAGCCATAACAAAATCTAAAGCCTTACCAGATGAAGTTCGTAAAATTTTAGCAACACCATTAACAAGAATTTTTATTGAAGAAAATGATAAAAGTGAGTTTCCTTTTATAGCAAAAACGGTATTATCAGGTATGTTTTTAACGGGAGATGATAGTACTAAAAGAATTTATCAAAAAGCATTTAAACAAATATCTAAAAGTGATGATACAGATGCAATTAAAAATGTTTTAGAAGACATGATTGTAAAAGGAAAGCAGTTTAAGCAGTTTAATTTTGATAAAGTAGTTATAAATTTAATGCGTAAAATGGTAGAAGATCAAGAAAAAGCAAATACAGCTAAAAGAAATTTACATGTAGAATTGATAAAAACTTCAATGGCTAAACTATTGTAGCTTTTATAATAAATAAAAATTTAATTTAGTAATCAAAAAGCTCACAACAATTGTTGTGAGCTTTTTGATAATATTGAGTTAGAGCTTTTCTTAACCCTTGTTTTTTTGTCTTAAAATTGCTCTCTTCCAGCAAAATGAAAATTTCCTTCAATTTGAGCATTTTCATCAGAATCAGAACCATGTACAGCATTCTCTCCCATAGAAGTTGCATACAATTTTCTAATAGTACCTTCTGCTGCATCAGCAGGATTTGTAGCACCAATTAAAGTTCTAAAATCATCAACTGCATTGTCTTTTTCTAAAATTGCAGCAACAATAGGTCCACGTGTCATAAACTCTACTAACTCACCAAAAAATGGGCGCTCATTATGCACAGCATAAAAAGTTTCAGCATCAGCTTTTGTCATTTGAGTTTTCTTTAAAGCTACAATTCTAAATCCTGCAGCATTTATTTTTTCTAATATTGCACCAGTATGTCCGTTTTCTACAGCATCTGGTTTAAGCATTGTAAATGTTCTATTTGTTGCCATCTTATATTTGATTTTAAATTTTAATATTAAATTTTATAAACAACTTTTACGAATAAAAGCATGTCACAAATTTGGCGCGAAATTACATAATTTTTTTAATTAAATTGTATATTCGCCATCTATGATTTTAAAAGGAATTGAAGAGTTAAAAAGGTTTTTAGAAAAACCTAAAAGTATTGTTATTATTGGACATAGAAATCCAGATGGTGATGCTATGGGGTCAACTTTAGCTTTAAAACACTATTTAGATAAAAAAGGGCACAAATGTACAGTAGTTGTACCTAATGAATATCCAGATTTTTTGCATTGGTTACCTGGTTCAGATACTACTTATCGATTTGATTGGCAAAACAATCAATCAAAAAAAGCAATAAGTAAATCAGATATTATTTTTCTTTTAGATTTTAATGCTTTACATAGAGTAGGGCATGACATGCAAAAAACATTAGAAAATTATTCAAATGATTTTGTTATGATAGATCATCATCAACAGCCAGATGATGTTACTTATATGTATTCTGATACCAATATTTGTTCTACTTGTCAAATGGTGTATCAATTTATAGAAATGAATAATGATTTAGATTTAATTGATACAGATATTGCAACTTGTTTATATACAGGTATTATGACAGATACTGGGTCTTTTCGTTTTAGATCTACAACAAGTTTAACTCATAGAATTATTGCCGATTTAATTGATAAAGGAGCTCAAAATGATAAAATTCATAACAACGTATTTGATTCAAATTCTTATGGAAGATTGTTGTTGTTGGGGCAAGCATTAAGTAATTTACAAATTCTGCCTGAATATAAAACTGCTTTTATAACCTTAACAGATCAAGAAAAACAACAACATAACTTTCAAAAAGGAGATACAGATGGTGTTGTAAATTATGCGCTTTCTTTAAAAGATATCATTTTTGCGGCCATTTTTATTGAAGATGAAGAGCAGGGTATAATTAAAATTTCATTTAGATCAAAAGGAAAATTTTCTGTAAATCAATTTTCAAGAAATCATTTTGAAGGAGGTGGTCACGATAATGCAGCTGGAGGAAAATCTGATGTTAATATGGATGAAACGGTTACAAAATTTACAAGCTTATTATCTAAATATAAATCTGAATTAGAAGTTTCTTATGAATAATAAAATAGTGTTTTTTGTTATTTTAATTTTTATAAGTTGTTCTAAAGTTACTCCTAGAAAACCAATTAATCCAAAAAAATCTACAACTATTTTTAAAGAGACAATTAAAGAGAATAAGTTGTTAAATAAAGTTGAAGATGCTAAAATTTTAGCACTTATAAAGAAAGATTCTACGAAAACATATTTTCAATCTTCAAACGGTTTTTGGTATACATATATTAAAAAAATAGAAGAAGATTTACCTACACCAAAACAAGAAAATGAAGTAACTTTGTCTTACAATATTACCGATTTAAATGATTTGATAATATATAGTAAAGAAGAGTTAGGCGTTAAAAAATATAAAATTGATAAAGAAGATTTTATTTCTGGTTTACAAAAAGGAATAAAGTTGATGAAAATAGGAGAAACCCTTACATTTGTTATTCCATCATACAGTGCTTTTGGTATTACTGGAGATGGCAATAAAATAGGTGTAAACCAATCAATAAAGAGTACAGTAACATTAATAAATATTAAATAAATTAAATAATGAAAGTTTTAAAAAGTGCAGTAGTAGTTGTTATAGCAACAACAATGTTTTCTTGTGGAAACCAAAAAGCAGATGTTAAATCTCTAGAAACAGAATTAGATTCTGCAAGTTATGCTTTAGGAATGGACATGGCAATTAAGGTTAAAGCAAATTTTGAAGAAGCAAATAAAGATTTGTTTATACAAGGTTATAAAAATGGAATAGATTCTACAAACTTGCTGATAGAACAAAAAGAGTTAAATAGTTTTTTAAGAAAGTTTTTTCAAAAACAACAAGCAGAAAAAAGAAAAATTGCTCAAGAAAAATCAGCAAAAGAAGCAGAAATAAAATTTGCTGATGTAAAAAAAGCAGGAATTGATTTTTTAGCAATTAATAAAACAGCTGAAGGGGTTATAACAACAGAAAGCGGTTTACAATATAAAGTTTTAAAAGAAGGTAAGGGAGAACACCCTTTAGCTACTAGTAAAGTTAAAATACATTATCATGGAACTACAATTGATGGTGAAGTATTTGATAGTTCTGTTGATAGAAAAAAACCATTTGAATCTTTAGCAAATGCTTTTATTCCAGGGTTTAATGAAGGATTATTATTGTTAAAACCAGGTTCTAAATATAGATTTTTTATTCCTCAAGAAATAGCTTATGGCGTACAACAGAGAGGTGAATTAATCAAGCCTTTTTCTACATTAATATTTGAAGTTGAGTTGTTAGAAATTTTAACTAAATAGATGAAAAAAGTAACCTATATTTTACTTGCTGTTTTATTAATAACAAGTTGTAGACCCGCTAAATACAAAAAATTAAAAGATGGTTTGTATGCAGAAATAGAAACTAATAAAGGAGACATTTTTTTAGAATTATATTTTGAAGATGTACCAATGACAGTAGCTAATTTTGCTTCTTTAGCTGAAGGAACAAACAATAAAATTATTGATTCATTAAAAGGTAAAAACTTTTTTGAAGGAATTATTTTTCATAGAGTTGTTAATGATTTTGTTATTCAAGGTGGAGGATTTACACCAGAAGGTAAGAAAAATATAGGTTATGTTTTTGGTGATGAATTTACAAAAGATAAAGACGGAGGTTTAAAATATAAACACGATAATCATGGTGTGCTTTCAATGGCAAACGGTGGTCCTTTTACAAATAGTAGTCAGTTTTTTATAACGCATAGAGCAATACCTCATTTAAATGGTAAACACTCTGTTTTTGGAAAAACGACTATAAACTCTGAAGAATTAAAAAATTTAAAAACAATTTATAAAGATTCTTTAAAATTAACAAAAGCTATAGATTCACTAAGAATGGATGTGGTAAATAGAATCACTCAAGGTGATACAATTAAAACCATTAAAATCTTAAAATTTGGATCAAAAGCCAATAATTTTAATTCAGGTGAAGTTTTTGATGAAGAGTTTACTAAATTTTCTTTAACGGCTAAAGAAAGAGAGATTAAAGAAAAACAAGAAGAAAAAGTTAGATATGCTAAATACCTAAAAGATAAAGAAGAGTTTTTAATTAAAATGGATGAACCTAAAGCAATCAAAAAAGATTCTGGTTTAGGTGTTTTAATGTTAAAAGAAAATTCAAAAGGTAAAAAAGTAGTAGATAATAAGCCAATTCAATCTCACTTTACATTATATACTGCAGATGGAAATAAAATTCAATCTACTTTAGATAATGGTGGGGCACCTTTTGTATTTCAATTAAATGATGCAGAAAAACCAATGATTACTGGTTTTAAAGAAGGTGTTAAGAATTTAAGAGAAGGAGAAAAAGTTCGTTTGTTTATACCTTACTATATTGGTTTTGGTGAAGCAAAATTTGGGCCTTTCCCTGCAAAATCTGATTTAGTTTTTGAAGTAGAAATATTAAAAATATCTGATTAATTTGTTCGATTCAATCATACAAAAAGACAAGGAATTACTTGTTTTTTTAAATAATTTAGGAAGTGAACAATGGGATTCATTTTGGTTGGTAATAACTAACCAATTTTATTGGAGTCCATTGTTCATTTTTATTTTTTACCTAACTATTAAATCTTCTGGTTGGAAACGTGGTGGTTTTTTTATAATATCAATGATTTTTTTAGTTGCATTTTCTGATCAGTTTGTAAACTTTATTAAAGATTATTTTGCTAGATTAAGACCTAATAATGACCCAGAAATTCTTCATTTATTACGAACTTTAAAAAGTCCACAAAGTTTCAGCTTTATTTCTGGTCATGCAACAACATCTACATTTTTCTCAGTATTTACAATACTTTTATTAAGAAATAAATATAAGAATACAATTTTCTTAATGATATTTCCATTAATTTTTTCGTACAGTAGATTATACTTGGGAGTTCATTTTCCTATAGATATTTCTGTTGGAATTTTAACAGGAATAACACTTGCATTTATTTATAATAAATTTATTATGAAAATTGATAAAAAACTATTTGTTTAGCTTCTTATTATTGAAATACAAATACTTTGTTGCGTGATAATAAGCTGATAAAAGACTATCCATTTCTGCAGATTTTAGAGGGTATTTATCTTTTAAATCTTCCATTTTATCATCTTTTAAATTATATAAAGATCTTGTTTGGGTAATGTTTGTTTTAGAATAATACAAACTATCTTGTAATAAACCAACTGCAGGCTCTCCATTAATTTTTAAATACACAAAAGAAGAAGTTTTTTTGTTACTTATTGTATCTAATAAATTACTTCCTAGGGTATAATTTGTATGGTTAATTTTTAAGAGACTCATAACAGTAGGAAATAAATCAATTAATTTTCCGTTTTTAGAAACCACCATTGACTGTGTAATTTTTGGGGCATGAATTAATAATGGGACATGTTGTAATTGTATATTTAAATCATGTTCTTTTGTAAATAGTTTAGTTCTGTTCATTGCTGTATTATGATCACCAAAAAATACAAAAACAGTATTTTCATAATAACCAGATTTTTTTGCTCTTTCTAAAAAGCGCCCAACATTAAAATCTAAATATCGTAATGCATTTAATTGAGCAACAGATTTAAAACCGGCTTCATTTAAAAGAGATTTAGAAATATCATTTTCAGAAAGAGGAGTAAAGCTTTCCTTTTTTTTAGGAACAGTAAAAGGCATATGATTAGTAGCTGTTTGAATATAAGCTACAAAAGGAATGTTTTGTTGATGCAACTTTTGTAATTCTTTGTCAGACTCTTTAAATAATTCGTAATCATCAATACCCCAAACATCAGCTCTATTTTCAGTATTATAACTTCCTTCTTCAAAAATTTTTAAATCTTTAATATTAGCTTGAAAAATACCTCTAATATTTGCCCAATTTGCACTTCCTCCTAAAAAATATAATTTTTCATAACCCTTAAATTGATCAAATAAAATACGTTGATCTATAATCATAGGGTTTCTAGAAGCTGTATTTACATCATCTATGTCAGGTAATCCAATTACGCTAGCAAAAACACTAGCAGCAGTTCCAGATTTGTGTACATAAAAATTACTAAAACTTAAACTATTTTTAATTAAAGAATCAATTTTAGGAGAGCTATTAATTGGATTGCCATAATAACTTAAAGGTTTAACGCCAACAGATTCTAACATTACAAAAACAACATTAGGTTTACTTTTTAAAGTATCATTAAAAACAACTTTTCGTTCAAAAGAAATAGAGTCTTTGGGTAAGTTTAGTTCATTTGCAATTATTGTGTAATATTTTTTGAACTCATCCATATTTACACCTTCTGTTCTAAATTCAAAACTGTCAAAAAAATATAAAATAGGGTTTAAAGCAAATTGATTTACTTGATTGTTTTTAGAAAAAAAAGCTTCACTCCATATTAAAGGATAATGTGTAAAACTATTAAAAATACTAAATGCTAAAAGCAAAAAAGTTGTAATAAAATAAAAAGCTTTTAATTTTATTGAAAAATATAAAGTATGATTTTTAAAAGATTTATATAAAAAAGAAGACATTTTAAAAATCAAAAAACAAAGTAATAAACCCCCTAAAAAGCCTTTGAAAAAAGGATAACTTTCTAATAAAACTTGTGATGAAATTTTTAAATCTTCTAAAAATCGAAGAGAGGCAGCATCTAATCTAATTGATAAATAATCATAATATCCAAAATCTATTAAATAAAATATAGTAAGTGTCAAATAAGCTAAAACTAAGTATATATTTGCAAATTTTTTGTAAAACAAGTATTTAAAAAAACTACGATTTACAATTAAAACTAAAATAGCTAAAGGAAAAATAGTAATAGCAGCTAATTTAATATCAAAACGTAAACCTAATAAAAAAGCTTTTCTAATTTCTAATGATGTAGCATTTTCTAAATGAACAAAAAACTGAAAAAAAATTATTCTAAAAATGGCTGTAAATAAAAATAACAATAAAAAATTGCTAAAAATATATTTAATGTAATTTGGTATTTTAGTCAACATTTTCTTCTTTAAAGATACAAAGATATTTAATTTTAAAGTTCTTCATTTTCAGAAATCAATAAATTTATAAAGTTTTCAAAATCAATTTTAAAATCTTCATATTTTTTACCAGTAGCAGGGCCATTAAAACCGGTATGAATTTTTCTTACTTTACCTTTATTATCTATAAAAATTGTTGTTGGGTAAGAAAGTATATGATTTAACATGGGTAATTTTTTTTGAGCTAATTTTTTATCTGCTAAATTTCCAAATTGTGCTAATAAAACAGGGTAGTTAATTTTAAGTCTTTCTTTTAAACGATTAATTCTTTGGTAAGCAATTTTTCTTGTTTTTGCTACTTCAAAAGCCAAAGAAATAATTTGAATATTCTTATTAGGATTATCCTTCAAATAATTTACTAAAAATTTACTTTCATCTAAACAATTTGGACACCAGGTTCCCATAATTTGAAGTATGATTATTTTATTTTCAAATTCGGGATCACTTAAAGAAAAAATTCTACCTCTTGTATCGGGAAAAGAGAAATCAAAACTTTCATAACCTTTTTTTATATAAGTTAAATTATTTTCATTAGGTAATTCATAACTATTATTTAATGTTGCAGTAAATGGTTCTTTCCAGTGATTTCCAGAATAAAAAAAACCATTCATAATAGAATCATTAACTTTTGCGGTAAATAAAAAAGCATGAGCACCATCAAAAGTTGATAGCTTTAAAGAATCTCCATCTACAATTCCTTCTAAATATCTATAATCTCCAGTAGTAGTTCTAAATGTTCCAGTTACTTTATTATTGGTTTGTTTAAAAATTCCTTTTGCAATATACTTTTCAGTTTCTTTTTTTTGATTAAAAATAGTTTGCCAACTTCCTGTAATATTTACAAATGCCTCTTTTTTAGAAGTAAAACGACCCACATCATTTTTTGTTGCTTCAAAGGGTACAACTCTATTTAAACTAGGTTTTATAAAACTACCTTTTAAAATTTCGTTTTCTATTTTTGCAATTATATATCCTTCAAAAACAGGAGTCTGTATTCTAACGGAATCATTTTTATAAGTTATTTCATCAACTATAATAATTTCATCAGCATTAAAAATAGTTAATAAAGAATCGTTTTTAACTTCAAAAATAAAAGGTAATTGTTGATTGTCTTTAATTTGTAAAACAGCTCTGTAAGTCCCTATTTTTAAAGTTTCATTACTTTTTTGATTACAAGAAGCAAAAGCAAAAAAAGAAAAAAATAAAAAAATAAAATATAGTAACGCATAATTTTAAAATTCAATAAAGATCAAATTTACAATTTTCAAATAACATTAATAATTAATAAATAGTGATAAATATGTTTAATAAAAAGGCTAAAAATGGTTAAATTTGCCACTGAAATTTGAAGAAAGAAATATGAAAATATCATACAATTGGTTAAAACAATTTTTACAGATTGATTGGGAACCTATCAAAACTGGTGAGTTATTAACTGATTTAGGTTTAGAAGTTGAAGGAATCGAAACCAAAGAATCTTTAAAAGGAAGCTTAAAAGGTATTGTTGTAGGTGAAGTTTTAACTTGTGTTAAACACCCCAATGCAGATAAATTAAAAGTTACTACTGTAGATTTAGGTGATGGAAAACCAGTACAAATTGTTTGTGGCGCTCCTAATGTAGATGTTGGTCAAAAAGTACCTGTAGCTACTATTGGTACTGTATTGTATGACGATAAAGGAGAGGGTTTTAAAATTAAGAAAGGAAAAATTAGAGGAGAAGAAAGTCATGGAATGATTTGTGCCGAAGATGAATTAGGTTTGGGTAAAGGTCATGAAGGAATTCTTGTTTTAGATAAAGAATTAAAAACGGGTACACCAGCAGCACAAGTTTTTAAAATTGAAACAGATTATGTTTTTGAAATTGGTTTAACTCCAAACAGGTCTGATGCCATGAGTCATTTTGGTGTTGCAAGAGATTTAAGAGCTGGTTTAATTCAAAAAGATATTAATAAAGAATTAATATCACCTTCAGTAAGTGATTTTCATGTTGATGAAAGAACGTTACGTTTTGATGTAGAAGTTGATAATAAAGACTTAGTGCCTCGTTATTGTGGTATAGCAATTACAGATATTACTGTAAAAGATTCTCCAGAATGGATTCAAAATCGTTTAAAATCGATAGGAATTACGCCTAAAAATAATATTGTAGATATTACAAATTATGTATTGCACGAACTTGGACAGCCATTGCACGCCTTTGATGCCCAAAAAATAAAAGGAAATAAAATTATTGTCACAACTTTAAAAGAAGGAACAAAATTTACAACATTAGACGATGTAGAAAGAACGCTTTCTGCTGATGATGTAATGATATGTGATGCAGATAAAACTCCACTTTGTATTGGCGGTGTTTTTGGAGGAATTAACTCTGGTGTAACAGAAAATACTACATCAATATTTTTAGAAAGTGCTTATTTTAACCCTGTTTCTGTTAGAAAAACGGCAAAAAGACATGCCCTAAATACAGATGCTTCTTTCCGTTTTGAAAGAGGAATAGATATTAATATGACTGAGTATGCTTTGAAAAGAGCGGCTTTGTTGATAGAAGAATATGCGGGCGGTAAATTAGCTTCGGATGTTTCTGATTTTTATCCTATAAAAATAGAAGATTTTCAAGTGTTTTTATCTTATGATAATGTTTATAGGTTAATTGGACAAGAAATTCCAAAAGACACCATAAAAAACATTTTAGCTTCTTTAGAGATTAAAATTAACAGCGAAACAGAAGGTGGTTTAGGTTTAACAATACCATCTTACAGAACAGATGTACAACGAGAGGCAGATATTATTGAAGAAATTTTAAGAGTTTATGGCTATAATAACATTAAGTTTTCTCATAAATTAAACACCTCAATTTCATTCGATTCTAATAAAGAAACGAAGGTTGAAAACATTGTTGCAAACCAATTAAGTGCACTTGGTTTTAATGAAACAATGGCAAACTCTTTAACTAAAGCAGACTACGTTAAGTTAACAGAAAATATAAACGAAGAAGCAAATGTAGCAATGTTAAATCCTTTAAGTAATGATTTAGGGGTGCTCCGTCAATCATTGTTGTTTAGTGGATTAGAATCTATTTCTTATAATTTAAACAGAAAAAATAATTCATTAAAATTTTATGAGTTTGGTAAAACATATCATAAATATAATAACAAGTATCAAGAGGATAAACATCTTACACTTTTTGTTACAGGAAATAGAACTAAAGGCTCTTGGAATGTAAATTCAGCAGTTTCTGATTTCTTTTATTTAAAAGGAATTATTACATCAATATTAAGCAGATTAGGAATTGATAATGCAAAAAATTCTCCTGTTAAAAATGATATTTTTTCTGAAGGAATTTCTTTAGGATTAGGTAAAATTAAATTAGTTGAATTTGGAGTTGTAAAACGTGTCATTTTAAAAGAGTTTGGAATTAAACAAGAGGTTTTATTTGCAGATTTTAATTGGGATAACATTTTAAAATTTTCTAACAAGAAGAATATAAAAGTGGCAGAATTACTTAAATTTCCTGCAGTTAAAAGAGATTTAGCTTTATTAATTGATAGTAAAACTGAATTTAAAGAATTGTATAATTTAGCTTTTCAATCTGAAAGAAAGTTATTAAAAGAAGTTGATTTGTTTGATGTTTATGAAGGCGATAAATTACCAAAAGGTAAAAAATCGTATGCAGTAAGTTTTGTTTTACAAGATGAAAAAAAGACATTAGAAGACAAGCAGATAGATAAAATAATGCAAAAATTACAGCAAAGTTTTGAGAAAAATTTAGATGCTGTATTAAGATAAATTTAAAGCTCCTTTATGGGGCTTTTTTTGAAAAGTACTGATTCCTGTAAAACAAGAATCTCATAAAATCAAAGAACTAACTAAATGGATTCTTGCGTATGCAGGAATGATAAAAGATTATGTATAAACTAATTATAAGACCAATTTTTTTTCTTTTTGATCCAGAGAAAATTCATTATTTTACTTTTTCATTAGTGAAATTTTTATGTAAAATCCCATTATTTTCGAGCCTTTTTAGAAGTATTTACCAAGTAAATGATAAAAAGTTAGAGCGTAATTTATTTGGTTTAACATTTAAAAATCCTGTTGGTTTAGCAGCTGGTTTCGATAAAAATGCAGTTTTATATAACGAATTAGCAAACTTTGGTTTCGGGTTTATAGAGATTGGTACTGTAACTCCAAAAGGTCAAGTTGGTAATCCGAAGAAAAGATTATTTCGTTTAAAAGATGATAAAGGAATCATTAATAGAATGGGATTTAATAATGAGGGTTTAGAGATTGCAATTCAACAATTAAAAAAGAACAAAGGCAATGTTATTATTGGCGGTAATATTGGTAAAAATACGCAAACATCACCTGAAAATTATACAGCAGATTACGAAGAGTGTTTTAAAGGATTACATGCTTATGTAGATTATTTTGTATTAAATGTTAGTTGTCCAAATGTAGGTAGTCATGCAAAATTAAATGATAAAGATTATTTAATTGAGTTGATTTCTGCTTGTCAAAAATTAAATGATGAATTCGAAAAACAAAAACCAATTTTATTAAAAATTGCTCCAGATTTAAATAATGTTCAGTTAGATGAAATTATAGAATTAGTTGCAGAAACCAATATAGATGGTGTAATTGCTTCTAATACTTCAACAACTAGAAGTAATTTAAAAGCATCTAAAAAACGATTGGAGGAAATTGGTAATGGGGGTGTAAGTGGTCAGCCAATTAAAAACCAGAGCACAAAAGTAATTCAATATTTAGCAGATAAATCCAATAAATCATTTCCTATTATTGGAGTAGGAGGTATTCATTCTGAAGCAGATGCTTTAGAAAAAATTAAAGCTGGTGCAGATTTAGTACAAATTTATACTGGTTTTATTTATGAAGGTCCTAGTTTGGTTAAAAGAATTAATAAAGCTATTTTAGAAACTAATTTCAATAATTAGCACAAATAAAATAAAGAAAAACACTTTTTTAAACCATATCATTTAAGTGTAATCTGCGTAATTAATGTCATTTATTTTTTATAATGATAGAAACCTTACTCTCATTTATTATAGCAACATCGATCTTGGCTTGTTCTCCAGGACCAGATAACATTTTTGTACTTACACAAAGTATTGTAAATGGCAGAAAGTTTGGATTAGCAACGGTTTTGGGTTTGATGTCAGGTTGCATTATCCACACTACTTTAGTAGCTTTTGGGGTTTCAGTAATTATTAAAGAAAGTGAATCCTTATTTTTTATAATAAAACTATTTGGAGCCATTTACTTGTTATTTTTAGCCTATAAAATATATAAAAGTGATGATGTAATTGTTTTTTCTACCGAGAAAGTAAATAAGAAAACTACATTACAATTATTTAAACAAGGATTTATTATGAATGTTTTAAATCCAAAAGTAACTATCTTTTTTTTAGCATTTTTTCCTCAGTTTTTATTTTCAGATGAGCTTTCTACAGTAATTCAGTTTTATATTTTAGGCTCACTTTTTATACTTATTTCTTTTATTATTTTTAGTTCTATAGCAGTTTTAGCAGGTACAATTTCAAAAAGAATTAAAAAAAATAAAAAAATTGATTTTTATTTAAAATGGTTGCAAATAATTGTTTTTCTGATGATTGCAGTCTTTATTTTGATATAAATCTTATCTACCTCGTTAACTATCTATAATAAATCTAAATAAAAATTGTTTTATTGATTCTGAGTTGTATATTTGCAAAAAATAAAAACACTATTTTAAGTTAATCTAAATAAGAATGAAAAAAATAATTTTATCATTAGCAACAGTTTCAACACTATTATTTTCTTGTAGTAATAATGAAACACCAATAATAATAACAGAGGCTCCAGCAACATATGCATTTGAAAGAGACGGAGTTTCTACAGTAGATTTTAACGGTCAAACTACCCGAATTCAAATGGGAGCTGAGTTTGTATCAGCTTTAAAAGTTACAACAGAAACAATTGCCACTTTAAATGCTAAGTTTGCTCATGCAGAAGGAGATAGCGATTTTACTGATGCAGATTTAAATGCTTCTTCTAAAAATTTAAGAAGTAAAACAGCAGCTTCAACAGATTTTTATGCTGCAAATACAACAGATGCTACTGAAATTAAAGCTCAGTTTGATACTTGGATTGCTGCTCAGGTTAATGATGTTTTCCCTAACTGGAGTGTAAATGCAAGCTCTGGTGTTGCAGGTGTTATTCAAGAAGCTGGTGGTGGTTCTGATAGATATGTAACAGCACAAGGTTTAGAGTTAAACCAAATGATAAATAAAAGTTTAATCGGTGCTTTAATGGTAGACCAAATTTTAAACAATTATTTAAGTACAGCAGTTTTAGATGCAGGTACTAATGTTGCAGATAATGATAGTGATACAGTTGTTACTGATAAAACTTATACAACTATGGAGCATAAATGGGATGAAGCTTTTGGTTATTTATATGGTAATGAAGCGGATGTTACTGCACCTGCATTAAATACTGATTCATTTTTAAATAAATATTTAAGTAGAGTTGAAGGAGATTCTGATTTTTCTGGTATTGCTTCTGATATTTATGATGCATTTAAATTGGGTAGAGCTGCAATTGTAGCTAAAGATTATACAACAAGAGATGCACAAGCAGAAATTTTAAAAGAAAAGATATCTGAAATTATTGGTATTAGAGCAGTCTATTATTTACAACAAGCTAAATCTACTTTAGGTACAGACAATGCATCAGCATTCCATGATTTATCAGAAGGTTTAGGTTTTGTATATAGTTTACAATTTACAAGACAACCAAATTCTGACTTACCATATTTTACGAAATCAGAAGTAGATGCTTTTATAAATACTTTATTAGCAGGTAATGGTTTTTGGGATTTAACTGATGATACATTAGATGAAATTTCTACAACTATTGCAGCTAAATTTAATTTTACATTAGAAGAAGCAGCTAATTAATAAATTAAAAGTAGTAAAATGTGTAATTTTTTTACACATTTTACTACTTTTGTTTCTTTATTTAGAATAAATAGAAATAAAATGTTCAAAAAAATAACAATTCTTACTTTACTAATTACAATTATTTATGCCTGTAGTTCATCAACAGAAAATGAACCAGAAGTAACAGATAATTTTGATAGAGGTATAATGTTAACGCATATTGCCGATAATGTTATTATTCCTTCTTTAGAAGACTTTAATTCTGATATGGTTAATTTAAAAGCAGCTGGAGATACTTTTGTTGCTACACCTAATCAATCAAATTTAGAGGCTTTAAGAACTTCTTGGTTAGCAGCTTATAAAGAGTATCAGAATATAGAAATGTTTAACATTGGTAAAGCTGAAGAATTGCAGTATAAATTTTATATGAACATTTACCCTCTATCTGTTACAGATGTAGAAACTAATATTTCTAATGGTAGTTACGATTTAGATAATGTAAACTATCAAGATGCGCAAGGTTTCCCTGCTTTAGATTACTTATTGTATGGTGTTGCAGATTCTGATGACGATATATTATTAAAATACACAACTGATATAAATGCAGCAGGTTATAAGGATTATATTATTAATGTTTTAAACCAAATGAGTAATTTAACAACTCAGGTTTTAAATGATTGGACAGCTACTTATAGAGATGAATTTGTAGTAAGTACAGCAAATACAGCAACCAGTGCTTTAAATAAATTCTTGAATGATTATATAGAATTTTACGAAAAAAACATAAGAGCAAATAAATTTGGTATTCCTGCTGGTGTTTGGTCTTCAACAACTTTACCAGAAAAAGTGGAAGCTTTTTATAAAAAAGATATCTCTAAAGAATTAGCTTTAGAGGCTTTAGAATCTTTTAAAAACCTTTTTGTAGGGAAATATAAACGATCTACAACAACAGGTTCTAGTTTTCAACAATATTTACAAGCTTTAGATAGACAAGATTTAGTAACTAGCATTACAAATCAATTAAGTGCGGCAGAAACTAAAATAGAAAGTTTAAATGCTAACTTTTTTGAGCAAGTAAATACTGATTATACTCAAATGACGTTGGCTTATGATGAATTACAAAAGGTTGTTGTTTTTCTAAAAGTAGATATGGCTTCTGCATTAAATATTAGTATTATTTTTGTTGATAATGATGGAGATTAACAACAGAATTTAAAGATAAAATTTTAACTAAAAGTTATTCTTAATTACTAGGAATAACTTTTCGTTTTTTTAGAATGATTAAAAATATTGAACATTACTTAAATACACAAACAAAGGCAGCTCCACTAGTTGTTTTTCGTTTGTTTTTTGGTTTAATGATGTTTGCAAGTATAGTAAGGTTTTGGATAAATGGATGGATTGAAACACTCTATTTAGAACCTAACTATCACTTTTCTTATTTTGGATTTAATTGGGTAAAACCTTTAGGAAGTTACACTTATTTACTATTTGTAATTTGTGCATTATCAGCATTTTTTGTTGCAATAGGTTATAAATATAGAATTGCAATTATTACTTTTTTTCTATCATTTACTTATATCGAATTGATGGATAAAACTACCTATTTAAATCACTATTATTTTATAAGTGTTTTAAGTTTTTTAATGATATTTTTACCAGCAAATGCTTATTATTCTTTAGATTCCTTAAAAAGAAAAACAGCCTTTAAAAACATTCCAAAATGGACAATTGATAGTATAAAATTACTTTTAGGTATTGTATATTTTTATGCAGGCTTAGCTAAATTAAATTCAGATTGGTTGTTTAGAGCTATGCCATTAAAAATATGGTTGCCATCTAAATACGATTTACCTTTGATTGGCAATAGTTTTATGCAACAAGATTGGTTTCATTTTGCAATGAGTTATGGGGGAGTGTTGTATGATTTATTTATACCTTTATTATTATTATATAAAAGAACAAGAACTTTTGCTTTTATTTTAGTGGTGTTTTTTCATGTTTTTACAAGAGTTTTATTTCCAATAGGTATGTTTCCTTTTATTATGATTATTTCTACATTAATATTTTTTGAAGGCAATTTTCATCAAAAAATTATAAATAAACTAACTCAAATAATAAATAAGCTTTCCTTACCTGTTAAAATTAAAAAACTTAATTTAATTGATAATTATACTTTTTCAAAAGCTAAAAAACTGTTCATTTATCCAATATTAGGTTTATTTTTACTGATTCAAGTTACGTTACCGTTTAGAAATATTTTATATCCAGGAGAATTATTTTGGACAGAAGAAGGATATCGTTTTTCTTGGAGAGTAATGTTAATGGAAAAAGCAGGTTATGCTAATTTTAAAATAGTAGATGCAAAAACAAAAACTTTTTTTTATGTTGATAATTCAGACTTTTTATCATTATATCAAGAAAAACAAATGAGTTTTCAACCTGATTTTATTTTAGAATACGCTCATTATTTGGGCGATCATTTTACAAATCAAGGTCATAAAAATGTACAAGTTTTTGTAGATAGTTATGTAGCTTTAAATGGAAGAATGAGTAGGGTTTTTATAGATCCAAAAGTAGATTTATATAAAGAAAAAGAAAGTTTTAAACATAAAGATTGGATTGTTCCATTTTCATCAAAAATTAAAATAAAAGGTATTTAAAATGATATTTAAAAAAATAATTACAGTTCTAATTTTCTTAACTAGTTTTATAGTTTTTAGTCAAAAAAAAGTATCTGGTTCAGTTGTTAATCAAGATGAAAAATATTTGAAAAATGTACAGATTTATAACGAAAATGGAGGTTTATTAGCCCAAACAAATGTTAATGGTAAATTTAGTTTTTCTACGGATAAAGAAACCTTATCATTACTTTTTTATTTAGATAATTATAATGTAAAAAACATTACGATTGCTGAAAATGAGTATGCTAGTTTATCTGTTGTTTTAGAGATTTTGTCACAAGAATTGTCAGAAATTGAAATTAAAGCCAACAAAAAAAAGGTTTTTGAATTAAAACGATTAAAAGATGTTGTAGGTACTTCAATTTATGCCGGTAAAAAAACAGAAGTTATTTTGGTAAATCAATCTACAGCAAATTTAGCAAGTAATAATGCAAGACAAATTTACAATCAAATTGCTGGATTAAATATTTTTGAGAATGATGATGCTGGTTTACAGTTAAATATTGGCGGTAGGGGTTTAGATCCAAACAGAACAGCAAATTTTAATACACGTCAAAATAGTTACGATATTAGTGCTGATGTTTTAGGATATCCAGAAAGTTATTACACTCCGGCTTCAGAAGGTTTACAAGAGATTCAGGTAATTAGAGGCGCGGCTTCTTTACAATATGGAACTCAATTTGGTGGTTTAATCAATTTTGTAATGAAAAAGCCAAATAAAAACAAAGAGTTAGAGATTATTACAAGAAATACTTTGGGGAGTTTTGGTTTATATACCAATTTTACAAGCATAAGTGGCACTAAAAATAAGTTGAGTTATTATGCTTATTTTAATTACAAAAAAGGAGATGGGTTTAGACCCAATTCTAACTTCGATTCTAAAAATGCCTTTTTGCATTTAGGTTATAAAATAAACACAAAAAGTAATGTTGCTTTAGAAATTTCTTATTTAGATTACTTAGCACAGCAAGCTGGTGGTTTAACAGATAATATGTTTGCAGAAGATCCTTTTCAGAGTAACAGAACACGTAATTGGTTTAAAGTAGATTGGTTGTTGTATAATTTAAAATATAATTATGATTTTACTGAAAACAAAAAGTTTAGCTTTAATTTCTTCGGATTAAATGCTTCTAGAAAAGCGGTTGGATTTAGAGATTCAAGAGTTGCAACTCCAGATGATTTTGGAGACAGAGAATTAATTATTGGTGATTTTAATAATTTCGGATTTGAAACTCGTTTTGTAAATAATTATACTGTATTTAATAAAAAAGCAACTTATTTAATTGGAGCTAAGTATTATAAAGCAGATAATAGTTCTTTTCAAGGACCAGGAACTGATGGCAGCGATGCTAATTTTACATCTGCAATAGAGCAGTTTCCAAATTATCAATATCAATCAGATTTTAATAACCCAAATGAAAACGTTGCTCTTTTTGGTGAAAATATTTTTTATATAAATGATAAATTTTCAATAACCCCTGGTTTTCGTTTCGAGTATATTAATACAGGTAGTAATGGAATAAAAAAGCAAGTTAATTTTGATGGTGCAGGTAATCCTATTGGTTCAACAGAGGAATCAGACAAAATTACAAAAGAACGTTCTTTAGGGTTGTTGGGTATTGGTTTTAGTTATAAAAAAGCAAAATCATTAGAGTTTTATGCAAATATTTCTCAAAATTATAGATCAATAACTTTTTCTGATGTGAATATTGTAAACCCTGCAAATGCTGTTGATACTGATTTAGAAGATGAAAAAGGTTTTACATCTGATATTGGTTTAAGAGGGAATTACAAGAATTTAATTTCTTATGATGTAAATGTATTTTCTTTATTTTATAACAATAGAATTGGTGATATTTTTACAACTATTCCGCCAGTAAATAATGTAGGTTTATTAAGAACAAATGTTGGTAAAGCAAGAATTTTAGGTATTGAATCTTTAATAGATTTTAATCTTAAAAAAATATTTAAGATGAATAACAATTATAGTTTTAATCTGTTTTTAAATTCATCTTTTATAAACTCAGAATATACAGAAGCTAAAGAAAATGGAATTGTAGGTAATAAAGTTGAGTTTGTACCTGATGTAAATATTAAAACAGGTGTAAGTTTTGGCGTACAAAATTTTATGATGAGTTTACAATATAGTTATTTATCAGAACAATTTAATGACGCTAACAACACAATAATTTCAGACGAAGCCAGTGCAGTAAGAGGTTTAATACCTTCTTATAGTATTTTAGATATGTCTGCATCTTATAAATATAAGTTTATGAAACTAGAAACAGGTATTAATAATTTGTTAGACAATACTTATTTTACAAGAAGAGCAACTGGTTACCCTGGCCCAGGTATTATTCCTTCAGCACCAAGAAATTATTATGTTACTTTAGAGTTTAAAATTTAATGATTGTTGAATTAAAACAGATTGGTTTGAATAAAACTAATAATGCTTACTAATTTTTTGAAAAAAAATCTAAATGAAAAAATAAAAAGTTTTCATCAATTTAAATAAAACGAAATCTTTTTGTTTTAAATTGTACTACAATACTTTTATTAAAATATATGAGTAAATATTTTTTTCTAAAGATATTTTTTGAATTAGAATCAAATTTTAAAACCCAAATATCACTTTCAACATTATTATCGTTTAGTTGAAAATTATTTTTTATTTCATGTTTATGTAATCCAATCAAATTTTTAAAATCAGAGTGATTAATTGTTCTAATATTCTGTTTATGGTTCTGAATATTTATAAGTTTTTCAGCAACAGAATTATCACTTTTTATTTTAGAGGATATATTAAAAATGTCGTTATTAGAAATATTATCATCTAATAAAGGTATTTTAATGTCTTCTTCATCTTTAGCAATATTGTTTCCTTTTTTTATTATTTCAGCGGCAAGGTCTAAATAGTTTTTTGCGCCAATACTATCAATATCGTGCTCTATAATACTCTTTCCATATCCTGGAGCTTGCGTTATTTTTGAATTTCTATAGATTTTTGTTGTAAAAACAAAGTCTTTAAAATTAGTTTCCATATAATTTACCACTTGTTTTGATAACTTATTTCTATTATCAAACATGGTTAATAAAAAGCCTTCAAGCTCTATTTTGGGGTTTAAGTTTTTTTGAATATAATGAAGGGTATTTAAAAATTGATGTAATCCTTCTAAAGCATAATAACCACATTGTACCGGTATAATAACAGAATTAGAACTAGAAATTATATCTAAATTTTTAGTTTTAAAAAACGCAGCGCTATCTATAATAATATAATCATATAAACCATCAATTGATTTTAAAGCTTTTTTAAATCTTGAAGTTTTATTGTATTCTTTAAAAAAATCTAAGTCTTCAAAATAGGGTAATAGATCTACATTTGGGCTATTAGTTTTAATAAAATTATTTTTTATGACCGTAGAAAAATCCATAAACTGTAAAGAAGGATTGTTTAATTTTACGGCATCAAATCCAAAAGAAATAGATGCATTTGCTTGTGGATCAGTGTCAATAACTAATACTTTTTTTTCTAAAATACCTAATCCAGCAGCTAAGTTTACACACGTTGTAGTTTTACCAACACCACCTTTTTGATTACAAATAGAAATTACCTTACTCATTGATTTTGAAAGCTTGTTTTTTTAGGTTATTAATATTAGGGAGTATTCAACAAATATAATCATTAAAGAAAAGAAATAACTTCTATTTTATAAAAACAGTCATTAATTTATTGTAAATTTGTACGCAATTATACTTTAATTGCACATGACAGCACACGAAAATAAAATTTTAGGAGAAGGTTTAACTTATGATGATGTACTTTTAGTACCAGCCTATTCTGAAGTACTTCCAAGAGAAGTAAGTATCCAAACAAAATTTACAAAAAATATTACAATTAACGTTCCAATAGTCTCTGCTGCTATGGATACAGTAACTGAATCTGCTTTGGCAATTGCTATGGCTAGAGAAGGTGGAATTGGTGTTTTACATAAAAATATGACAATTGAGCAACAAGCTCAAGAAGTAAGAAGAGTAAAACGTGCTGAAAGTGGTATGATTTTAGATCCAGTAACTTTACCTCTAACAGCTGTTGTTTTAGATGCAAAACAGCATATGAAAGAGTATAGTATTGGAGGAATTCCTATTGTTGATGAAGAAGGGATTTTAAAAGGTATTGTAACCAATAGAGATTTACGTTTTGAACACAATAATAGTAGACCCATTGTAGAAGTAATGACAAGTGAAAACTTAATTACAGCATCAGTTGGTACCTCTTTAAAAGATGCGGAAAAAATTCTTCAGAATCATAAAATAGAAAAACTTTTAATTGTTGATGAAAATTATAAATTAAAAGGATTAATTACATTTAGAGACATCACTAAAGTAACGCAAAAACCAATTGCTAATAAAGATTCTTTTGGACGTTTAAGAGTTGCAGCTGCGTTAGGCGTTACTCCAGATGCTGTAGATAGGGCAAAAGCTTTAGTAGATGCAGGAGTAGATGCAGTAATTATTGATACAGCTCATGGTCATACTGCTGGCGTTGTAAAAGTATTAAAAAGTGTAAAAAATAAATTTCCACAATTAGATGTTGTTGTTGGAAACATAGCAACACCAGAAGCAGCAAGATTTTTAGTTGAAGCTGGTGCTGATGCTATTAAAGTTGGAATTGGTCCAGGATCAATTTGTACTACAAGAGTTGTAGCTGGTGTTGGTTTTCCACAATTTTCTGCAGTCTTAGAGGTAGCAGAAGCTATAAAAGATAGTGGTGTTCCTGTAATTGCTGATGGAGGAATACGTTATACTGGTGATATTCCTAAGGCAATTGCTGCTGGGGCAGATACTGTAATGTTAGGTTCTTTATTAGCTGGCACAAAAGAAAGTCCTGGTGAAACTATTATTTACGAAGGAAGAAAATTTAAATCTTATAGAGGAATGGGGTCTGTGGAAGCGATGAAACAAGGCTCAAAAGATAGATACTTTCAGGATGTAGAAGATGATATTAAAAAATTAGTTCCTGAAGGAATAGTGGGTCGTGTACCTTACAAAGGTGAATTATTTGAAAGTATTCATCAATTTATTGGAGGTTTACGTGCTGGAATGGGATATTGTGGAGCTAAAGATATTGCAACTTTAAAAGAGTCTGGTAAATTTATAAGAATTACCGCAAGCGGAATAAATGAAAGCCACCCTCATGATGTAGCAATAACTAAAGAGGCACCAAATTATAGTAGAAGGTAAGTTTTTAAATATAAAAAACATAATTTTTTAAATGGATAATCAAGAGTTTATTAATTTTAAAAAAACAAGAGATTTAGGCTCTATACTTTCTGATACTTTCAAATTTATTAGTACTGAATTTAAACCTTTTTTTGTCACTATTTTTAAGGCGTCTATTATTCCTGTTTTAATTGCTATTTGTGCTGTAATTTATTATTTAATGACTTCAACTTCATTTTTTGGAAGTTTATCTCTAATAGATGATAGTGATACTTTTTATGATTTTAATTTTTCTCAAATAGTAATACCACTTTTAATATTTATTGTGTCATATGTTGTTGCTTATGCAGCTGTAACTGTTGCTTCTTTGTCTTATATTAAATCATACATAGAAAATAAAGGGCAAGTAAACTATACAGAAATACAACAATCAACAAAAGAAAAACTTTTGCCTTATGTTGGGCTGTTTTTTTTAATTAGTATTATCATTTTTTTTGGAATACTTTTTTGTTTTATTCCTGGTATATATTTAGCTGTGGTTTTATCTTTATCAATATGTTTACTTATATTTCAAGACAAAGGTGTTTTTGATGCAATTAATGATTCATTTAGTTTTATTAAAAATCATTGGTGGGAAACTTTTGGAATCTTATTAACAATTCAAATACTTATTGGTATTATTTCTTTTCTTATTAGTTTACCAGCAAGCATATATCAAGGTTTAGATATTAGTTCAGCTTTACAAAATCCAAACTCAACTGAAATATTAAATTCTTTTTCAGATCCTATATATCTTTTATTAATTGCTTTTTCTCATATTATAGAGTTTATTTTATACATAATTTCTACAGTAGCAATTGTATTTGTTTATTATGATATTAAAGAACAGAAAAATCCATCATCACACATAATTGATGAAATAGGTAGAGATTAGTAAATTATTATATTAATGATTAGTAAAACTAATTAAAACAATTGATGTACTAAACAATGCTGAATTAACTCTTTAGTAGAGTTGAAATTTAATTTACTTAAAATGTTTTTTCTATGAACATTTACGGTATGCGTACTAATAAAAAGTTTTTCTGCAATTTCTATACTAGTATTGTTTAATGCTAATAAGCGTATTACATCTTTTTCTCTATTTGTAATATTTGAAGTTAATAATTTTTGAGAATAATTTTTATAATAAATTGTCTCATATTCATTATTAGCATTTAGCTTTTTTACAGTACCAATAATTGGTCTAAATTCTCCTTTACCAACAATACTTTGATGAGCAATACCTATTATAGGTTTTCCAATTTCATCAAAATAAGTAGGTGTTTGATGTTCATATACATTAAAAAATTCTCCATTTGAATTTTTAATTCTAAAATTCCAACTATAACTCAATTTATCTCTTTCATTTACAGAGATTTCTGTCATAGTAAAAATCATTAAATCTTCTAAAAGACGCATCCAAACAGGTAAATCATCAGGATGAAAATGAGAAAACCAATATGGAGCACCAATTGTACTCATTTTTTCTCTATCTAAACCTAAAGCAAACTCAAAGTTTTTACTTATAAATGGGTATTTTTGTGTTGTTGTATTTGTTACAATAAAAAAAGATTGCATTGGAGGTAAATATTCATCCAATTCTCTTAGTTTTTGAATATGTGTTTCTATTACTGTTTCTTTATATTCTTTATGTGTATCAAATATTTCTTCAAATAAATCAAGTGTGTTTTTATGCATCAATAAAAGGGAATCAAGTTTATTATACTAAAATAGAAAGTTAAAACTTCAATCACAAATTAACTAGAAAAAAGTTATTCAACTTCTTTAATTGCATCGATAATTATTGAACAACCTAAAATAAGCTCTTCATCAGAAATTGTTAAAGGAGGTGTAATTCTGATTGCCCTTGCCTCAAAAAGCAAGAAAAATAGAATCAAACCTTTATCTAAACATTTATATATAATTTTAGCAGCTAATTCTGGGGTTTCAACAATTGCGGTTAACATTAACCCTTTTCCTCTAATTTCTTTTATTGATGAATGTTGTAAATGTTTTTTGATAATTTGTTCTTTACGTAAAGCTTCTGAAATTAAGTTGGTATTAAAGATTTCTTTTACTGTTGCGTTTGCAGCTGCGGCAATAATAGGATGCCCTGCAAAAGTAGAAATATGACCCAATTTAGGATTGTCTTTTAGTAGATTCATATGTTTATGGGAAGCTATAAAAGCACCAATTGGCATTCCGCCACCTAAACCTTTACCTGTAATAATTATATCAGGAATTACATTATAATTTTCAAATCCCCAAAAAGTACCAGTTCTGCCAATTCCAGTTTGAATTTCATCTAAAATTAATAATGCTCCAACCTCTAAACAACGTTCTTTAACTTTAGATAAATAATCATTTATAGGCTCAATAAAACCTGCACCACCTTGTATGGTTTCTAAAATTACAGCAGCAGTTTTTATAGTAATTTTATTGATATCAACCTCATTATTAAATTCGATAAATTTAATTCCAGGTATTAAAGGTCTAAAAGCAGCATTTTTTTTTTCTACACCAGAAACACTCATTGCACCTTGAGTATTTCCATGATAAGAGTTTTTTGCTGTTATAATTTCTGATCTATTTGTAATTCTTTTAGCTAATTTTAAAGCACCTTCTGTAGCTTCTGTTCCGGAGTTTGTTATATAGACTGATGATAAATTTTCTGGTAAAGTAGACGCTAAGAGTTTACATAGATCTACTTGTGGTTTCTGAATAAATTCACCATAGACCATAACATGAGAATATGTATCCACTTGATTTTTAATGGCTTTAGAAACTTTTGGGTGATTATGTCCCAAACTATTTGCAGATACTCCTGCTACAAAATCTAAGTGTTTTTTACCATCAATATCATAAATATAGCTACCTTTTGCATGAGAAATTTCTATAGCAAGTGGGTGAGGAGTGGTTTGGGCTTGATATTTAAAAAAGTCAGGTTTCAATATAACAAGAATATTATTTTATTGCTTTTTTAGTGAGGGTTTTCTTGGTTTCTTTTTGGGTAGTTTGTGTTCTAAAATCGCGTTAGCCTTTTTTGAACTTCCTTTTTTTATTGGTATTTTCTTTTTACTAGAATCTTTTATAAAAATGTCTTCCATTTTTTTAGGCTGCTCACTTTCCCGCCAAATAAAACCATTTAAAATTTTAACATCTTCTGGTAATTTAGATAACGGATAAGTTTTTCCGTCAGAAGCTTTTAAATACTTTATTGTTTGTATAACTCCTGTATCTAAAGTAAACTCAATATTACTAGAAATTTCTTTTGTGATGGTTTCTAAAACCTTTGTATCTTCATTTCTGTTAAAATAAACAGATTCTGCATTTCCTTTTACCAATAAAGTTCTTAGTTTGTTTTCTTCAAATTTACCAAACATATCTCGTCCTTTTATTTGGTTGAAATCTTGTTCTGATAAAGAATCTTTTGATACAATAAATGCATTATTAAACACTTTTAAAGAGTCTAGTTTTTCTGTATCAACATTTGATTTTAAATAAATACTATCACCCGTAATTTGATTTTTATCAGACCAAATAACCGGATCTCTATACATTTTAGTCAAGCCAGTTTGTTGGTTTGTATGAATAGAATCGCATTTTCCTTGTAAATCCGATTTAAATATTTTTACGTTATGATAAGTTCTAATCACTCTTTTTTCTGGTTTACCTGTAACCAACAAAGTATCTCCATGAATAAACATAGAGTCTTTATCTATTATTGAAATGGCAACTGCTTTTTTTATAATATAAAGAGAATCTTTTTTTTCAAAAATTTCTGCGTAATTACCTTTAGTTATAAAATTTTGAACCGTATCAATTACCTGAATATTATTGGTTGCAGAAGCAAAACCTTTCTTTTTATCATAATATAAACTATCTCCTTCAACAGTTCTTTCTTTAAGAAATAACTTTGCGTTTTTTACAAAATGAGAAATGTCTGTTTTTGTGTTATAAAATCCTTTTTCGCAATAAATTTTATTTTTATTTTGAGTATTTGTTATGGTTGATGGTCCATACAAATATGTGTAACCAGAATTTGTATAATAATCTAAATGATTAGACTCTAAATTATGCTCAGGATTTACAACTGTAACTCTTGTTGTTGCTGTAAATTTTTTGTTTTCTAAATAATAATTTCCGTTTTTACTTTTTAGTGTGTTTGTTTTATCTTTTATTGTTGCATAACTTTGATAATAAAGTTTCTGGTTGATTCTGTCAAACTGTAAAGTATCAGTAGTTAACTTCATTGTAGGGTCTGTTAAAACTACATTTCCCCAAGAAAGTGCTTGTTTTACATTGGCATCATAATCAGTATAATCACTTGTTTGTGTAATAGTATCTCCTTGTTTTATTAAAACATTACCAATTGCTTTAAAGAAGTTTTGTTTTTTATAATATAATGCTTGTTGACAAGTTAGTACAATGCCTTCATGAATCATTTTAACTTTACCCAAAAGAACTGTTGCTCCAGGATATAATTCTTCATCAGCTTCTTGTATTTCTGCTTTGTATTCAATTTTTCTAATTTCTTGAGAAAAAGCTAAAGAAGTAAAAATGAATAGAAATAAAAAAAATATTCTTTTCAATAGATTTGTTTTGATGTAAAAATAGTGAAAAGAATATCTCAAAGTTCTTAATATTAAGATAAAACTATCTGTTAATTGTTTGTTTTCTATCTGGCCCAACAGAAACAATTTTTACAGGAACTCCTGTTTCTTTTTCTATAAAAGATACATAGTCTAGTAAATTTTGTGGCAATTGATCTGCAGACGTCATTTTTGTTAAATCTTCGTCCCATCCTTTAAATTCAGAATAGTTTACAGAAACGTTTTCGGGTTCAATATTATAAGGTAAATGAGTAATTTCTTCACCTTTATAATTGTAAGAAGTACAAACTTTTAAAGTATCAAAACCTGATAAAACATCACCTTTCATCATCATTAATTGTGTAACACCGTTTACATCTACAGCATATTTTAATGCTACTAAATCTAACCAACCACATCTTCTTGGTCTACCAGTTGTTGCTCCAAATTCATGACCAACACTTGCCATTGTTTCTCCATCCTTATCAAATAATTCAGTAGGAAATGGCCCTGAACCAACCCTTGTTGTATATGCTTTAAAAATTCCAAAAACATCTCCAATTCTATTTGGAGCAACACCTAAACCTGTACAAGCACCTGCAGCTGTTGTGTTTGAAGATGTTACAAAAGGATACGTACCAAAGTCAATATCTAATAAAGAACCTTGTGCGCCTTCTGCTAAAATTGTTTTTTTATCCTTTATAGCTTGATTCAAAAATTCTTCACTATCAATAAATTGTAGTGTTTTTAATTTATCAATACCTTTTTTAAATTCAGACTCTAATTCTTGTAAATCATATTCAATTTGAACATCAAAAAATTCTAACATTCTTAAATGCTTTTCTGTTAAAGCGTCGTATTTTTCTTTCCAATTTTCTAACTCTAAATCTCCAACTCTCATTCCGTTTCTACCAGTTTTGTCCATATAAGTTGGACCAATACCTTTTAATGTAGAACCAATTTTAGCTTTTCCTTTAGAAGTTTCAGAAGCTGCGTCTAACAATCTGTGTGTTGGTAAAATTAAATGTGCTTTTCTAGAAATTAATAATTTTGATGTATAATCAATATTATGCTTGTCTAAGTTTTCTAACTCTTTTTTAAAGATAACAGGATCGATTACTACACCATTTCCCACAACATTTAAAGCTGTTTTGTGAAATATTCCAGAAGGTATTGTGTGTAAAACGTGTTTATATCCATCAAAAATTAAAGTATGACCAGCATTTGGTCCTCCTTGAAAACGAGCAATAATATCATAATTAGACGTTAAAACGTCTACAATTTTACCTTTCCCTTCATCTCCCCATTGTAATCCTAGTAATAAATCTACAGCCATTATTTTGTTAATTAGTTGTTTGTTGTATTGTTGTTTGTTAAGATTTCTTCTTTTTTGTTCCGTAAAAATAAAGTGAATGATTATGAATATCTATATCAAAAATATCTTCGATTGTTTTTTTGATAATTTGAATTCTTGGATCGCAAAATTCTTTAACTTCTCCAGAATCTGTAAAAATTACATGATCGTGATTTTTATCAAAATAACTTTTTTCATAACGCGCCATTGATTGTCCATCAAATTGATGTTTTCTAACCAAATTGCAGTCTAACAATAAATCTATGGTATTGTATAAAGTTGCTCTACTAACTCTATAATTTTTATTTTTCATTTTAATATATAAAGATTCTATATCAAAATGTTCTTTTGCATCGTATATTTCCTGAAGTATAGCATATCTTTCAGGGGTTTTTCTATGCTTTTTTTCTTCTAAGTATGAGGTGAAAACTGTTTTAACTACTTCTTGATTGTCAAGAGAATTACTCATAATATATTTTTATTTACAAGAACAAATTTAGTGTTATTTCCTAATAAAAAAAGAACTTTTTTAAGAATGATATTTACAAACTATTAACACGTTCAACTTTTTTAACACCTTCAATTTTTTTGAAGCTTTTTAATAATTTATTTAGTTGTGTACTATTTTTAACACTAACGGCAATTTTACCATCAAAAATACCTTCATCTGCTGCAATATTAATACTATGTATAATTACGCCAATATTATTTGAAATTATTCTTGTAACATTATTTATAATTCCTGCATTATCAACTCCGCTAATCTTAATTATTACTTTAAAATCTTGCTTGGTAGAATCAATCCATTTTGCTTTCATAATTCTGTAAGCATAATTTGATTGTAGTGAAATTGCATTAGGGCAATTTTTTTTATGCAATTTTATTCCTTCATTAATTGTTAAAAAACCAAAAACTTTATCGCCCGGAATTGGATTACAACATTTTGCGTGCTTATAGTTAAGTTTTTCTTCTTCTTTACCAAACACTAAAGAGTCATATTTACTATTAACTTCTTCAATTTCTGATGGTTCTTTTACTGATGGATTTCTTCTTAATTTTGTTTTAAAGAAATTTAAAAAAGTACTGTTTTTTTGTGCTACAAAGGCTTTTAGCTGAGTATTATCTATAGCTCCATTACCGATTCTAAAAAATAAATCAAAACTGGTTCTTAGTTTAAAAAAAACAACCAATTCGTTTACTACTTTATCATTAAAAGTAATTTTTAGGTGACGTAGTTTTCTTAATAATATTGCTTTTCCTTCTTCAGCAATTTGCTTTTCTTCATCTTTTAAAGCGGCTCTAATTTTAGTTTTTGCTCTTGCTGTAATTACAAAATCTAACCATCTTATATTTGGTTTATTATTAGCAGTTGTAATTACTTCTATTTGATCTCCACTTTTTAAGGTATAACTTAATGGAACTAATTTACCATTTACTTTTGCGCCTCTACATTTAAGCCCTACATCTGTATGAATTGAAAAAGCAAAATCTAATGCTGATGCATCTTTAGGTAGCGATTTTAATTCTCCTTTTGGTGTAAAAACGTAAATTTCTTTCGCATATAAATTTAGTTTAAAATCTTCAACAAAATCAACGGCATTTATATTTTGATTTTCTAATGTTTCTTTTAATTTATTAAGCCAACCTTCTAAACCACTTTCTTTTTCATCACCTTGTTTGTATTTAAAATGAGCTGCATAACCTTTTTCTGCAATTTCATTCATTCTATTAGAACGAATTTGAACTTCAACCCATTGTGCATCCGGCCCAACAACTGTTATGTGTAAGGCTTCGTAACCTGTAGATTTTGGTTGAGAAATCCAATCTCTTAAACGTGCAGGATTTGGTTTAAAAAAATCTGTAACTATTGAATAAATTTTCCAAGCTTCAAACTTTTCGTCTTTAGTTGATGGGTTAAAAATAATTCTAATTGCAAATTTATCATAGACTTCTTCAAAAGTTACTTTTTGATTCCGCATTTTTCTTCGGATAGAATAAATAGATTTAAATCTACCTTTAATCTCATAAGAAAAATTTTCTTTATCTAATCCGTTTTTCAAAGTATCAGAAAACCTTTCTAAATAGTTTTGCTGTTCTTCTTTACTTTCTTTTATTTTGGCAACAATACTTTTATATACCTCTGGTTCTGTATATTTTAAACCTAAATCTTCTAATTCGGTTTTAATATTATATAAACCTAGTCTATGGGCTAGTGGCGCATAAATGTATAAAGTTTCTGATGCAATTTTAACTTGTTTATGTGCAGGCATTGCATCCATAGTTTGCATATTATGCAACCTGTCTGCAATTTTAATCAGTATAACCCTTACATCATCATGTAAGGTTAAGAGCATTTTTCTAAAATTCTCTGCTTGAATTGATGCATCCTGTTCTTTGTTAAGACGAGAAATCTTAGTTAATCCATTTACAATTCTGGCAATTGTTTCTCCAAACAATTGTTCCATATCATCAATGGTATATTCTGTATCTTCTACTACATCATGTAACAGTGCAGCAGCAATAGATGTAGCGCCTAAACCAATTTCATTTGCTACAATTTTTGCTACAGCAATGGGATGAAAAATATAAGGTTCGCCAGTTTTTCTGCGTTGTTTAGAATGTGCATCTACTGCAACTTCAAAAGCTTTTCTTATAAGTTCTTTGTCTTCTTTTGACAAAACTTCATAAGTGCCTTTTAGTAAATCTTTATATCGATTTGCAATTTCTTTATTTTCTTCTTCTATGGTTGCTTTATATTCCATACAATTGTGCACAAGATTTCTTTTAAATCTAAAGTGAATTTAGGAATAAGATTTTTAACAGACAAGAAATTAATATCCTAAATTTTGAATAATTGAAGTTTTGTTATTTCTCTAAATTTTCAATTCTTTCTAATAATGTTGGATGTGAATAATGCATAAAAACATATGCAGGATGTGGTGTTAAATTACTTAAACTGTTTTTTGATAGTTTTTTTAGTGAAGTAATTAAAGGTTTAGCTTCAAAAGTGTCTTTGGCATAATTATCCGCTTGATACTCAAACTTTCTAGACATATAGTTCATAAAAAGACCTGTTATTTCTGATATTGGTGAATATAAAATACCAAAAGTTATTAGTCCAATATGAAAACTTGGTACAGAGACACCTAATGCTTCAGAGAATATTGATGAATTTATAAATAACGATAAAATAAAAAGTGTTAACCCAGTAAGTAGGATAGAGGTTATTAAATTAAATACTATATGTTTTCTTCTGTAATGGCCAACTTCATGTGCCAAAACTGCAACAATTTCTTCAGTTTCTAAATCTTTTATTAAAGTATCAAAAAGTGTAATTCTTTTTTGAGAACCAAAGCCAGAAAAATATGCGTTTGCTTTTGTAGAACGTTTAGAACCATCGATTACAAAAATATTTTTTAGTGTAAAACCTACATTATTTGCATACTTTTCAATAGCAAATTTTAACTCTCTATCTTCTAAAGCTGTTTGTTTGTTAAATAATGGAACAATTAATTTTGCGTAAAACATGTTTATAAATAAAGAGAAAACCGCAACTAAAACCCAAGAGTATATCCAAAAATTAGTTCCTATAAGTTTATAAAACCAAATTATTAATGATAAAATTCCTCCACCGATAACAATACTCATTAGCCAACCTTTTAATTTATCTAACCAAAATGTTTTTTTTGAAGATTTATTAAAACCGAATTTTTCTTCAATTACAAATGTTTTATAATATGAAAATGGTGTTGTTAAAATATCTGACCCAAACATAATTACTCCAAAGAAAATTAACGCTACTAATATTGGATTATCAGTGTAACTTCTTGCAAAATCATCAACATATTTAAAACCCTCTATAAAAAAGAAAATTAAAGTTAATACAAATGAAAAAGAGGATGTTAAGTTTGAAAAACGTGAATTTGTCTTTTTATAATTTTGAGATTTTTTATATTCTTCATCATCATAAACATCAGCTAATTTATCTGGAATTTTATCATCAAAGTGTTGTGTGTTTAATATGTCTAAAATTTTATTAATAATAAAACTGATAGTTAAAATAAAAATTAATAGATAGAATAAATTTGTTGAAGTCATTATTGTTATCAGTTTTTTAGCTGTTACTTGGTTTAAACTTTATATTTTTTTATATAAATAGGAGAGAGGCATTAATTTTTCCAATAATAATCAAAACAGATAGTGCAAATAGAATGACTGAAGTTTTCTGGTGTTTCTTTAACCCATTCTGGCACCCAATCCCAAATATCAGGTTCATTTACACGCTGAGTACATCTACAGTTACTACATTGTGTAACAAATCCATCAGAATTTACATAACGTTGATCTACTACTTTTATAGCTTTACGACCAATGATTTTCATTGATGAATTGATTGTTAATGTATTAATTATTATAAGTCCATTTCCGCCTTTTATTGGGTAAGTATTTTGATTAAATTTTCTGAATTCATCTTTACTTGAGCATTCATATTCATTTCTCCATGGTTTTCCAGTTTTCAAAACTTTTAGATAATTTTCAGTATAAAACTTTTTGATACTTTCTCCTGAAAAAGTATTTGCAATATGCTTTCCTATAGGAAGTTCTTTTAAAAACTGTATACTAGCACCATTTTCTTTTGCAAAATTAACCCAGGCAGGGTTTACATAAATCAAATCTAATTCTTCTGAAAGACAGTAAATAGAGTTTTTACTTTCTTCTAACGTTTTAAAACTAATTCTATTTAGTTTGGAAGAAAAATCATCTATATATCTTTTCATAATTATGATTTATACTTAAATTTAATCTTATTCAAAAAAGTTTCATTTATTTATGCATTTCTCTTGCAAACATTGCAGCACCAATAATACCTGCATTATTTCTAAATTTAGCAACTTTTACTTTTACATCTGTAGTTAAATATTCTTTAAATTCGTCAAATTTTTTACTAATACCCCCTCCTAAAATTATCAAACTAGGAGAAAATACAATTTTTGTGTATTGTAAAAGTTCATCAAAACGTAAAGCCCATTGTTTTAATGTTAATTCTTCTTTTTTTCTGATAGAATTGGCGGTATAAAATTCAATAATTTTTCCATTTGAGTGTAACATCTTCCCTAATTCTAAATTTGGTATTAATTTGCCATTATAAAATAACCCAGATCCAATACCAGTACCGATTGTAATTACAATAGTTACACCTTTTTTGCCTTTGCCTGCACCTAGATTTACTTCAGCAACACCAGCTAAATCAGCATCGTTACTAACATAAAATGGTAATTTACACTCTTTTTTAAATAGTTTATCAACTTTTACATTTAACCATTTATCACTTAAATTACCTGTGTGTATACATGTGCCATCTACAATTGTGGTAGGAAAACTACAACCAATTGCTTTTTCCCAATTAAAATAATCTACCATTTCTTTTACAACTTTTGCTACAGATTCAGGTGTTGCTGGTTTAGGTGTTGTAATTCTGTGTCTTTCAGTTAATAATTCACCATTTTTAGTATCTACAACTGCTGCTTTTATACCAGAGCCGCCAATATCTATTCCTAATACTTTCATGTAATGTTACTTAAATTTTAAACCCTCTTTGCCTTTTAACTTCAAATATTACTATAGCTGCTGCAACAGAAACATTCATAGAATCAATTTTTCCTTGCATAGGAATGTGTATATTTTGAGTAGCCGCATCTCGCCAAGCTTTAGTTAAACCAGAAGCTTCTGTACCAACTACAATAGCGGAAGGATTTAGATAATTTTCTTTGTAATATTCATTTGAATTTTGCAATGTTGTTGCAAAAATATTAACCCCTTTTTCTTTAAAAAAATCTATCATTTCTTCAGAAGAACCCACGGCTATTTTATTAGTAAAAATACACCCTACACTAGAACGTATTATGTTTGGATTGTACAAATCTGATTTAGGGTTTGCAATAAAAACAGCATCAATATTTGCTGCATCTGCAGTTCTTAATAGAGCACCAATATTACCGGGTTTTTCTAAACTTTCCGCAACTAAAATTAATGGATTTTTATTTTTAAATTTAATATTTTTTAAAGATAAATCTTTTGTTTTTGCAATGGCTATAACTCCTTCTGTTGAATCTCTATAAGCAATTTTTTGATAAACATCTTTAGAAATTTTTATAATTTCAATATCGTTAGAAATATAAAAAGAAAGTTCTTTTTTAGTTAAAAAATTACCAACAAATAAAATAGTATCTATTATGTAATCAGATGTTATAGATAAATTTATCTCACGCTTTCCTTCAATCAAAAAAAGACCTTGTTTTTTTCGTTCTCGAGATTTTTCTTGAAGTTTTAAAAGGTTTTTTATGTAAGAATTTTGTGTACTTGTTATTTCTTTCATTAACACAAATATACCTAATTATAGGTATTGTATAAACTCTCTTTTTAATGAATATTTGTAATAAAATAATTTTATTTACTTAATTTATTATTTATTAATTGTAATTTATAAAAAAGACTCACAATAGTGAGCCTTTTAACTTATTAAAAATTTATTTAGTTTTATACTTGTTAGAATAACGTTTCCAAAGTTTTGTTTGATGGCTTTCTAAACTAATTTCTCTTCCTTGAATAAAAGCCTTACTTAAAATATTTGTTCTCATATCTAAAGCATCTCCTTCTGAAATAAATAGTGTTGCATCTTTACCAACTTCAAGCGTTCCAACAAAATCATCAATACCTAAAATTTTAGCTGTGTTTGAGGTAAGTAACTGTAAAGCAACTTCTTTGTCTAAACCATGTGCAGCAAATGTACCTGCGTAAAAAGGTAAATTTCTTGTATTCATACGCTCCATTTGCCCTTCCATACCTAAACTTACTAAAACACCTTTATCAATTAAAGTTTTAGCAATTGTATAAGTGTAATCGTAAGCATCATCTTCATTATTAGGATTTCTGTGAGGTCTATCTAAAACAACAGGAACATTATTTTTAACTAATAAATCAGAAACTTTTTCTGCACCTTCACCATGAACAATAACAATATTATTAATACCTAACTCTTTACAGATTGTAATGGCATCTGTAATTTCTCTTTGCCCGCTAGCATGAATAAATAACTTTTTAATTCCATTGAACAAGTCTTTTGTAGCTTGATAAGGTAAGTGTGTTTTTGACGAATTACTAGTTAAATAGTTCTTAGCATTCAAAAAATAAGATTTGATCTTATTTATGTTTTTAATGTAATTTTTGTTAACCTTTAGTGCTGGATCTTCTCCCAACCACCATCTTCCACTTGTAAAACTTCCAGGCCAATTCATATGAATAGCATCATCTACTTTTATTGCTGCATCTTCCCAGTTCCAAGCGTCTAATTGCATCACAGAAGAAGTCCCAGAAATTGTACCACCTCTTGGCGTTATTTGTGCCATTAAAACACCATTTGGCCTCATAGATTCTATAATTTTACTTTCTGCATTATAGGCTATTAAGCTTCTAATATGTGGGTTCATAGAACCAATTTCTTCTTGATCATCACTTGCTTTTACAGCATCAATTTCTACTAAACCCAATGAAGCATTTGCGGCAATAAACCCAGGATATACGTGTTTTCCTTTAGCATTTATTATGGTTCCTCTCCTTACAATTTTTATCATTGAGTTACCTATAAAAACAATTTTTCCATCACTAACCATAATCAATGAGTTTTCAATGATTTGCCCGTTTCCTAAGTGTGCTGTTGCTCCTTCAATAGAAAAATCTTTAGTTTGTTTATCTGCAGGAGTTTGTTGTGCTAAGCTGTTTCCAATACAAAAGAAAATCAGCAAACTATATAGTATTTTTTTCATCATTATTAGTTTTTAAGTTCTTCTAAAGTTTCACAAACAAAATTTCTGTCTTTACGTTTTTTTGGTGCTTGTATTTTACCTCCATTTAACTTTTCATTTAGCATCATATTAATTAATCTACTTTTTTCTGATGTTATTGCGGCACGTTTTTTCAAATCTTCATTTCTATCAAAGTATATTTTTCCTTCAATAAAGGTTTTTTCTACTTTAGCATAGATAGACATTGGATGGTCGCTCCATAAAACAACATCTGCATCTTTACCTTCTTTAATACTACCAACTCGATCATCTATATGTAATAATTTTGCTGGGTTTATTGTAACCATTTTCCATGCTTCTAATTCAGAAACTCCACCATATTTAACTGTTTTTGCAGCTTCTTGATTTAAACGTCTAGACATTTCTCTATCATCAGAGTTAATTGCCACAGTTACACCAGCAT
Organism: uncultured Polaribacter sp.; assembly: GCF_947500975.1. Lineage (GTDB taxonomy): Bacteria > Bacteroidota > Bacteroidia > Flavobacteriales > Flavobacteriaceae > Polaribacter. The sequence continues at coordinate 42,813 of NZ_CANMUE010000001.1, read as the reverse complement.
TGTGCATAATTGCCGCATTAAAAGGAATTGCGTCATTTACTTCGTATTTATAAGCCCACCAATCAGAAAAAGTAGAGCCACCAACGCCATGTTCTACCATTTTGTCAGCAACTTTATAACCTTCTAAAATATGTGTAAAAGTATTAATGTTAAAGTTAAATTTTTCAGCAACTTTCATCAACATGTTAATTTCTGATTGTACGTAAGAGTGACAAGAAATAAAACGTTCTTTGTTTAAAATTTCAGATAATGTTTCCATTTCTGTATCTTTTCTATATGGTTGACCACTTTTCTTTATGGCATCATATTCTTTTGCTCTAGTAAAATAATCAATAAACATTTGTTCAACTCCCATTCTTGTTTGTGGAAAACGAACTCCGTTTTGATAACGAGATTGTTTTACATTTTCACCTAAAGCAAATTTTATAAATTTAGGAGAGTTATCATAAATCATATTATCGGCATTTTCTCCCCATTTTAATTTGATAATTGCAGAACGTCCTCCAATAGGGTTTGCCGATCCATGTAAAATTTGTGCAGATGTAGTTCCTCCAGAAATATTTCTATAAATATTAATATCATTAGGATCTATTACATCTTCTATGGTTACTTCTGCAGATGAGTTTTGTCCTCCCTCATTAATTGCAGATGCAGCAATATGCGAGTGTTCATCGACAATACCAGCAGTTAAATGTTTACCTGTACCATCAATTTCAATGGCTTTTCTTACGCTTAGATTTTTACCAACTTTTATTATTTTCCCATCTTTAATTAAAACATCTGTATTTTCTAAAATACCTATATCTTCACTTGTCCAAACAGTTACATTTTTAATTAAATAGTTTTCTGCTTTTGGTTGGGTATAATTTCCAAAACCTAAATTTGGATAAGTAACTGGTAAAACAACAATAGCCTCGTCTTTCTTTTTAGAATTAGATTTTTTCTTATCGACATCCTTTTTTACTTTTTTACTTGCAGACCATCTTGTTTCATTGTTTGCACTATCAAAAGCAGCACCTTCCATTACATTAGATGAATTGATAACTTTACCAATCATTCTTGTATAAGTACCATTTTCATTTAAATTAATTGAAATCCAATCATCAGCAAATGAAAAGGTAGATTTCACTTTTTCATCACCTTTTTTAAGAACTCCTTTTTGTTTAGCTCCTTTACCCGTGATAATTAAATCGTAATTTGTGTTATTTACGTTTAACATATAATTACCTGTAATATCTCTAATATTCATATCGCTAATTATATTTTTATCACCTTGAACCCAATTTTCATATATTGTAGTTTTTGAGTCAAAAACATCTCCAGAAGTAATGATAAAATTAGCATAACTACCAGTATTTAAATTACCAATTGAATTATTTCCTATAATTTGTGCAGGTATAGTGGTTAAAGCAGCTAATGCTTTTTCTTTGCTAAAACCATACTTTATGGCTTTTTGTAAGTTTTTATGAAATAGTTTGACCTCTTTTAAACCATGAGTTGTTAAGGCAAAAGTGATGTTATTTTTGGCAAGAACACTTAAGTTTGATGGTTCTTGATTCCATTTACGCATATCTCTTAAAGAAATTTGTTGTGCTAATAAAGGGTTAGAAACATCATAAGCATTTTGAAAATTTACAGGAATTATAAATTTTGCATTGGTTGCTTTTATATCATTAATTCTTTCATACTCATCTCCACTACCAACAATTGTGTATTGTACCCCAAATTGATCTCCAACTTTGTCTGCTCTTAAAGCATCTAAATGATTGCCGGTTTCAAAAATTTGCAATAAGTTTTTATTATTATTAAAAGCCTCTAAAGCCATGTCTTTGTTTTTCATGCCGCCATTTGCATACCAATCTGCATCATTATAAACTTGACGTAATAAAGCCATAGCACCCATTCTTGACCCTGGATAAGCTTGTCTGGATTTTACACTTTTAGAAAAAGAAAAATGTTGTGCAGATTTTGTATCTAAAACTCTATAAGCGTTTGAAGATTTTGGATTTAATGCAATTAATAAACCATTTCCTCTTATAATACCATCATGTAAGTGAGTATTTATAACACCAAAACCTGCATTTAAAAGTTTTTTTGCATTTTTTGTGTCAAATTTAAAATCGTTAATAGGGTTGGTTTCAGGCCTAATATGATCATTCCAATAATAACCTTTTCGGTTAGCTGCATATTGACGTGATCTAGGTCTACCTGCAGGTCGTTTTGGTTTTGTAATTCCGAAGTTAGAATAAATGTCAATAAAAGAAGGATAAATTGTTTTTCCATTAAGGTTAACAGTTTGTGTACCAGAAGGAATTTTAACAGATTTACCAACACTTACAACCTTACCATCTTTAATTAATAAAGTTCCTTTTTTTATAACTTTATTTGAGGTTACATAAATGGTTGCATTTGTAAAAGCATACAAAGAGCTTTTAGTAATTTTAACTCCTTTATCCGTAGGAAAATAATCTTGTGCCTTTGCCACAAAATAGGATATGAAAAAGAGTATAAAGAATAGTTTTTTCATGTGGTTTATAATTTGAATTTGATATAAATTTATTGATATGCTTTTTGAATGATGTTAAAAATAGTTTCTTTAACAAAACTTTAAGAAAATTAATGCTGTTCTGAAGCTTCAAAATAAGAAATAAACAAGTCTATAACATAACTGTAAGAGTCAATACCTTTGTTTTGTTTGTTGGCTTTTAAATAAGCATTGTATCCTTTTTTAACTAAAGGTTCAAACGGATTTTTATACTGTTTCCAAAATTCATTACTTTTATTAAAATCTTTAATAATTCCTTTATTAACAGTTGTCATAAGCTTTTTTGATAGATTTTTATCACGCTTTCTAATTTCCATAATACAATACCCAAAAGCCATTCTATAACTTGCATATTTAAAATAAAGATCATCATTATAATTAGCTGCTAAAAAACCAACAAAATTAGCTTCATTTTCTGCAGCAAAACCAATTTGATGGGCCATTTCATGACAAGTTGTAGTCGGATAACTCGTTTTAGGAACCCTATCATTAACCTGTGCTTCACCAGTTAAAGGATTTAAATATCCTGATGTTCCATTATAAGATTGCAACAAACTCATTAATGAGCTCTTTACTGATTTATATTGATATTTTAATTGCGGAAAATCTTTTGATAAATTATCATATCCGGCAACTGCCATCGTATACATTTCTTTTTGAGAATAAGGGTTTTTTACTTTTAAAGTATCGTTTTTTGTAATTTCTAATTGATAATAATTTAGCTTTTCAATAATGTACTCTGTAACTTTTTGTAGTTGTTTTGTAGTGTACTTTTGCTGTTTATAATTTAAGTTCTTTGCTAATGGTTCTCTATAGTAATTTAATCCCCAAAAAATATAAAAACAAAAATAAATAATAGAAAAAACAGCTATTAAATGTAGTGTTTTAGGTAAAAAGTTTATAAATCTGTTTTTTATCAATCTAAAAAAAAAACGAATAAAAATAAAGAGGAGGTAAGCCAATAGTATATCTCCAACAGAAAAAGGAATCCACCCTAAAATAAGTCTAAAGAATGATGACATATATGGATATAATCCATTTGAATAATATCGTTCAACGAATGCAGAGTTTTTAGATGCTAACTGCACCAAAACTATTTGAATTGGTAGTAAAATTGCTAAGATGTTATGTGCTTTATTCCACTTCATTGTGGTAAAAATAAGATTTCATTTTGGAAGTTGACTGGTTATTAACAAGATAATCTAAAAATGTTCATAACAATTGTGTACAAATAAAAATTAGAATTTAATTAGCAATATCAACCTAAAAAATTACTTTTGTTAAGATGGAAAGAACGACTCCTATAGCAGGTAAAAAAATAGATAAATCAAGATTAATTAATCTTGAAAAAGGTAAAATTCCGCCACAGGCAGTAGAATTAGAAGAAGCTGTTTTGGGGGCAATGATGATTGATAAAAAAGGAATTGATGATGTAATAGATGTTTTGAGCGCTGATGCTTTTTATGATGCGAAACATCAAGAAATATATGCGGCAATTTATCAATTGTTTCAAAATTCTGAACCTATTGATCTTTTAACTGTGTCCAATTTATTAAAAAAGAATGGAAAGTTAGAGTTTGTTGGTGGCGATTTCGCATTAATTCGTTTAACGCAAAAAGTAGCCTCATCTGCACATATAGAATTTCATGCTCGAATTATTCTTCAAAAATTTATACAACGAAAGTTGATTTCAATTTCTTCAGAAATTATAGAAAACGCATATGATGAAAGTACGGATGTTTTTGAACTATTAGATGATGCTGAAGCAAAACTTTTTGAAGTTACCCAAGGTAATTTAAAGAAGAGTTCAGAAGATGCTGGATCACTTGTAAAACAAGCTTTAAAAAAGATTGAAGAAATAGGAGGTAAAGAAGGAATGTCTGGTTTGGCAACAGGTTTTACAAAATTAGATGCATTAACTTCTGGTTGGCAACCGTCGGATTTAGTAATTATTGCTGCACGTCCTGGTATGGGAAAAACAGCATTTGTAATTTCGATGGCAAAAAATATGGCAATCGATTTTGGCCATGGAGTTGCCGTTTTTTCTTTAGAGATGTCTTCTGTACAATTAATTACCCGTATGATTTCTTCGGAAACGGGTTTAACATCAGAAAAATTAAGAAAAGGAAATTTAGAGCCTCATGAATGGGAGCAATTAAATGTAAAAGTTAAAAAACTATCTGATGCACCTATTTTTATTGATGATACACCATCTCTTTCTGTTTTTGATTTACGTGCAAAAGCAAGACGTTTAGTTTCTCAACATGGTGTAAAAATTATTGTAATTGATTATTTACAATTAATGACAGCAGGAGGAAAGGCAGGAGGAAATCGTGAACAAGAAATATCAATGATTTCTAGAAACCTAAAAGCCTTAGCAAAAGAATTAGAAGTGCCAGTAATTGCATTATCTCAGTTATCTCGTGCAGTAGAAACCCGTGGAGGAAGCAAAAGACCGCTGTTATCAGATTTACGTGAATCTGGTGCTATTGAGCAAGATGCAGATATTGTTTCGTTTATTTTTAGACCAGAATATTACGGAATGACAGAATGGGATGATGATGAGCATACACCTTGTGAAGGTCAAGGTGAATTTATTGTAGCAAAACACAGAAATGGTGGTTTAGATAATATACGTTTAAAGTTTACAGGTCATTTAGCAAAATTCTCTGATTTAGAAGAAGGATTTAGTTCTGAATTCCAATCTTCTATGAATAATCCTTTTGAAGATGACATTTCTGTTGATAAAAGAATTGAACCGAAAGATGCCTTTGGAGGTGATGATGTACCTTTTTAAATTGATAATTGATATTAGGTTAAATAATTAATAAAATTATATAAATACACAATTGCTTATAAAGTAATTGTGTATTTTAGTTTTTAATATGAAAAAACTTTTAACAATACTTACGTTTCTTTTAATATCTAATTCTATCTGGGCATCTTTTATATATGTTCCGATGGATCATGATAATCAAAAAAATCATTTAAAAGCATACGGAATTGTATATTATTCTTTAGAAGCTGGCTTAAAAGCAAAATGGTTATTAAATTATGATGGAGGCGCGTTTTTAATAGAAAATAACAAAGCTGTTGAAAACGAATGTAAAATTCGTGGAGTTTCATATCAAGTGATTTCTGATGCTAAATCTCAGTTAATTTTACAAGAAATTGCTTCGCCCTCTTCTAACCAAGATGCAGTAACTTTAGAGAAAGCACCTAAAATTGCAGTATATTCTCCAAAAGATAAAATGCCTTGGGATGATGCTGTAACTATGGTATTAACCTATGCAGAAATCCCTTTTGATGTAATTTATGATGCTGAAGTTTTAGCTGATAAATTACTAATTTATGAATGGTTGCATTTACATCATGAAGATTTTACAGGTCAATATGGAAAGTTTTATGGTTCTTATAGAGCAACTCCATGGTATATTGAAGGGAAAAAAAGAGCAGAAAAATTAGCAAATGAATTAGGGTTTAATAAAGTATCTGAAGAAAAACTAGCAGTTGCTAAAAAAATAAGAGATTACGTTATTGGCGGAGGTTTTATGTTTGCAATGTGTTCTGCTACAGATAGTTTTGATATTGCACTTTCTGCAGAAGGTGTTGATATTGCAGAAGCAATGTTTGATGGAGATGCATCAACTTTAAACTACCAATCTAAAATCAACTTTAATAAAACATTTGCTTTTAAAGATTTTAATTTAGTAAAAAGTCCAAAAACATATGAGTTTTCTTCAATTGACATGACTAGAAAACGTAAAATACCAAAAACATCAGACTATTTTTCTTTAATAGAATTTTCTGCCAAATGGGATCCAGTTCCAACAATGTTAACACAAAATCATACAATTTTAGTAAAAGGTTTTATGGGGCAAACTACCTCATTTGACAGAATTACAATTAAAACAAATGTGTTGGTTTTAGGGGAAAATAAAACCAATAGAGAAGCACGTTACATTCATGGTACAAAAGGTAAAGGAATGTTTACTTTTTATGGAGGACATGATCCGGAAGATTATACACATAGAGTTGGAGATCCAAAAACAGAATTAGATTTACATCCAACATCACCAGGTTACCGTTTAATATTAAATAATGTTTTGTTTCCTGCAGCTAAAAAAAAGAAGCAAAAAACATAAAATTAATATGTTAATAATTAACAAATAAATATTAGATAATAAACCTACAAATCCAATCACTTTTGTATTTTTGTTGGCATCAAATTAAAAATAAAAATGCCAACAACACAACAATTACAAGATTTTACACAACAAGTTAGAAGAGATATTTTAAGAATGGTGCATGCTGTAAATTCTGGTCATCCAGGAGGGTCATTAGGATGTGCAGAGTTTTTTACTTGTTTGTATCAAGAAGTAATGGATTACTCTACTGACTTTGAAATGGATGGAAAAAATGAAGACTTATTCTTTCTATCTAATGGTCATATTTCTCCAGTTTATTACAGTGTTTTGGCTCATAGTGGCTTTTTTCCTGTTTCAGAATTAAGCTCTTTTAGGTTAATAGATACTCGTTTGCAAGGTCATCCAACTACACATGAAGGTTTGCCAGGGGTTAGAATTGCTTCAGGTTCTTTAGGTCAAGGTATGTCGGTTGCATTAGGTGCAGCTCAAGCTAAAAAGTTAAATGGTGATGATAAAATAGTGTATTCTTTACATGGTGATGGTGAGTTGCAAGAAGGGCAAAACTGGGAAGCAATTATGTATGCATCAGCAAAAAAAGTTGATAATTTAATTGCCACAATAGATTTAAATGGAAAACAAATTGATGGATCTACTGATGAGGTTTTACCAATGGGAAGTATAAAAGCAAAATTTGAAGCTTTTGGTTGGGATGTTTTGGAAGTAAAAAAAGGAAATGATATTGAAGCAATATTAGCTGGTTTGGCTGAAGCAAAATCATTAACTGGAAAAGGTAAACCAGTTTGTATTTTATTATATACAGAAATGGGTAATGGAGTTGATTTTATGATGCATACGCACGCGTGGCATGGAAAAGCACCAAATGATGAACAATTAGAGAGTGCATTAGCTCAAAACCCAGCTACTTTAGGAGACTACTAAAATTGAATCTTAAAATTAAAATATTAAAGAGTTTTTCAATCTATTTGAAAAACTCTTTTTTTATACTTTTATTTGGAAATAAAATGTAAGAATAACTTTATTTTTACAACTAATGAGTTGAATTTTATATTAAATTTTTTAATTATATGAAAATAGGAATTGTTTGTTATCCAACTTTTGGAGGTAGTGGAGTAGTAGCTACAGAATTAGGAATGGCTTTAGCTGATAATGGTCATGAAGTACATTTTATAACATATAATCAACCTGTTCGATTAGATTTTTTATCAAATAATTTACACTTTCACCAAGTTTTAATTGAAGAATATCCATTATTTCAATATCAACCTTATGAATTGGCTCTATCAACTAAAATGGTAGAGGTAGTATTGAGGCATGAATTGGAAGTGTTGCATGTCCATTACGCAATTCCTCATGCATATGCTGCTTTTATGGCAAAACAAATGCTAAAAGAAAAAGGGATTAATATTAAAGTAGTAACTACTTTACATGGTACAGATATTACTTTAGTTGGTAGTCACCCTACCTATAAATCTGCTGTAGAATTTAGTATTAACAATTCTGATGTAGTAACAGCTGTTTCTAATAATTTAAAAGAAACAACCAATCAATTATTTAATATTGATAAAAATATTGAAGTTGTTTATAATTTTATTGATACTGCAAAGTATGATAAAGCGGAAGGAGAAGAATGTAAACGAATAGCATTAGCTAAACCAAATGAAAAAATTTTAACTCATATAAGTAATTTTAGACCTGTTAAAAGAGTAGAAGATGTAGTTAAAGTTTTTTATAAAGTTCAAAAAGAAATTCCTTCAAAATTATTATTGATTGGAGAAGGACCAGAAAGGATAAAGGCTGAAAAGCTAACTAAAAAATTAGGTATAACAGAAAAAGTTTTCTTTTTAGGAAACAGCACAGAAATTGCTAAAATACTATGTTATAGTGATGTGTTTTTACTACCATCTCAAACAGAAAGTTTTGGTTTGGCAGCTTTAGAAGCAATGGCAGCTAAAACGGCTGTTATTTCTACTAATACAGGTGGTTTGCCAGAAGTAAATATAAATGGTGAAACAGGTTTTTTAAGCAACCTTGGAGATGTTGATAATATGGCTAAAAATGCTATCTCTATTTTAAAAGATAATATAGTTTTAGAACGTTTTAAACGGAATGCAAAAGAGCATACAAAAAAGTTTTCTCTTCAAAATATATTACCAATTTATGAAGATATTTATAAATCTTGTTATAAGGTTAAATAACTCAATTCACTAATAAATATTAACCATTCAATAATTTTTTTTAAATCCTATTAAAGTTTATTTTTATTTTAGATAATTAAAGAGATAAGTAATATTTTTTATTATTTTTCTATTTTAAATTTTATTAAAATAAAAATATCATTTCAATACTCTTTTTAGGTTTAAATTAAACTATGAAAAAGATAATTTTTATCTTCTTATTTCTATCTACTTTAATAGCTTATTCACAATTAAGGTATACTGATGAATTACCCGAAAAATATTTAGATCTATCTAAAAATACAGTAAAAGAGATATTAGAGGTTTCAGATTTTTATTTAATTAGAGATTTAAATAAATCTTTAGAGTTAATAAAGTTAGCTGAGAAAAAAAATAGTGAAGATAATTTATCCACATATATTAATCTGGCATATGCAAACTATTATTTAGAAGTAGGTTTTTTTGATATTTCTTTAGAAAAAGCGCTTATAAGCTATCATCAATTAATTAAAATTAATGATAAAGAAGCTTTACGTAAGGTCAGAAGAGTATTAGCAAAATTAGATAGATTTAATTTAAATATTGATAAATCAATTAAAGAATACAATTTATTGATTTCAGAAACTTCTAAGAACAAACCTTCTTTAGAATTGGGTGGTTATTATTTAGATATAGCAAACACTTGCATGTATTTAAAAAATGACAAACTTTATGAAAAGACCAAAAAATATTTAGATTTAGCTTTAACAGTTTTTGAAAAATTAAATAATAAAACAGGTAAAGCAATGGCGTACTCAATTGGTGCTCGTCGTTTTAAACTATTACTATTTAATAAAGGAGATAAAACTAATTTTAACAAAACAGAAGCTTCAATTAAAAAAGCTATTACAATTTTTAAAGAGTTAGATCAAGTAAACAATGAAGCATACGCACTCTATACTTATGGCACACTTTTTTCTATTTATGGAGATCATAAATCGGCAATACCATATTACAAAAGTGCTTTAAAAAAGTATAAAAAAATAGGAGAACTATATTTTTCAATGAAAATTAGTCAACATTTATTTGTTTCTTATTCAATATTAAATGAAAACAAATTAGCTATAGATATTAATCAGAAATATATAAAATTAAAAGATTCAATATTCAACATAAAAAAAAGAAAATTCATTGCAGATTCTGAAGTGAAGTTTCAGGTTGAGAAAATAAAGTCTGAAAAAAAAATAGCTGAATTAAACAATAATAGAACTAGGAGTATATTAATCGGCTCAATAATTATCTTTATTTTATTTATTCTTTTGTTGTTATTTTATTTCGAAAAACTAAAAACAAAAAGAAAAATTGAGTTTGTAAAACTAGAACTGAAAGAAACTCAAAAACGTTTAGAGGTAGAAAAGCTATATAACGACTCGGAATTAAAAGTTTTAAAATCTCAAATGAACCCTCATTTTATTTTTAATGCTTTAAATTCAATTCAAGATTATATTATTTTAAATGAAAAAAAATTAGCTAGACAATATTTAATTAAGTTTTCTAAACTAATAAGAATTTATTTAGAGCAAAGTCAAAAGTCTGTTATTTCTTTATCAGAAGAAATTAAGGCTTTAACTTTATACTTAGAATTAGAAAAAGATAGATTTAATGATGATTTTACATTTAATGTTTCTATAGATGATACCTTAGATTTAGATAATGTTAGCATACCTTCTTTATTTTTACAGCCTTATGTAGAAAATGCTTTAAAACATGGGTTGTTGCATAAAAAAGATAATAAAAGGTTATCGATTTCTTTCCAAAAAGAAACGTCATTTAATTTGTTAATTTGTACAATTAAAGACAATGGAATTGGTAGAGAAGCATCTTTAGAAATTAATAAAAAAAGAAATAGATTTCATAATTCTTTTGCAACTTCAGCAAATCAAAAAAGAATAGATTTACTAAATCAAATAAACGCTAATTTTTTAAATTTAGAAATAAATGATTTGTTTGAAAATGAAATAGCTTCAGGTACTGAAGTTGTTGTAAAAATATCATTAAACTATAAAAAATGAAAGTAATTATTATTGATGATGAAAGTAGAGCAAGAAATGTTCTTAAAACATTATTGCTAGAAGAATGTACAGGTATTTCATTATTACTAGAAGCTTCTAATTTAATAGAAGGTGTTGCTATAATTAAAAAAGAACAACCACAGCTTGTTTTTTTAGATGTAGAAATGCCACAACATTCTGGTTTAGAAATTTTAGATTTTTTTAAAAATGAGCCTATAAATTTTCAAATAATTTTTACAACAGCCTATAGCCAGTATGCAATAGAAGCATTTAGACTATCTGCTATAGATTATTTGATGAAACCAATTGATACAGATGAATTGCAAAATGCACTTTTAAAAGCTCATGAAAATATAAAAGAAAAGAATGTTACCGATAAATTAATCAATTTAGAAAAAGCATTTCATCAGTTATCTTTAAATAAAATTGCACTTGAAATTCCAAAAGGTATTATTTTTACTTCACATGATGACATTTTATATTTTGAGGCAGATGGTGTTTATACAAAAGTATTTCTTAAAAATGGTAAATCAGAATTAATTTGTAAAACACTAAAACACTTTGCTGATCAGTTAAAAGAAAAAGCTTTATTTTACAAACCACATCGTTCTTATTTAATTAATTTAAAGTTTATGAATGAGGTTGTAAAAAAAGATGGTTTACACATTGTTATGGAAAACAATAGAACTATTCCTATAGCAAGAGATCGTAAAGATGCTTTTTTAAAAATGATAAATTCTACTTTTAATTAATTACATTTCACAAGAAAAAACACACCATTAACTAATTAATTTACCTTTTAAAGCTTCATTAGAAAGATATTTATAGCATAACATAAATTTTTAACTAATGAAAAATATTTTAAAACTTGTACTTTGTTTCTTATCAATAGCAACATTTTCACAAAAAAATTTTTTTGAAACAATTGAGTCTCATGGTTCAGAGGCAGTTTATCAACGTTATTACTCTGTGTATAAGGACGATAAAGGAAACCAACAAATAAAAGGTAAACAGTATAAATTAAAAACGGAAATTTTAACATTAGATGGTGTGTATTCGGGTATTAAATTATTAGGTGCCACTAAAGAAGATAAATCTGGTATAAATACTATTGACGCTACAAAATCAAAATCAAGTAAAATAATTGGGTATCCTAATGTATCACATTTGGTAGATAGAGTATCAAGAAAAGGGTTTGTAGCCATAGATGACTTTATTTTTAAAATAGGCGGTGTTTGGAAAGAAAAAGATGGTGTCGGTTTTAATGATATCGATGAAATTTATATTAGAGTAGGTGCATCAGGAGACTCTAATGATAAGAAGTCAAAAAAAACAAAAAAGAAAAAATTTGGTGCTTTTATGAGTAAACTAAAAGATGCCGCCTTAAATAAAGCTCCACAAGAATGTACAAGTCCTGCATGTAAAAAAGCATTAAAAATGGACCTAAAAAAGCACGTTAGAGATTATCTATTAAGCATGAAATCTAAACAAGATGCTTATACTCTAACAGCAAAAGATAAAGCAGACATTGCTAAAATAAATAATGCTGTAAATGGATATTATCAAATGGTTGACAAGAAAAATGAAGCATATTGGAATAGTGAAGAAGGTAAGGCAATAAAAAGAAATAAAGAAAATTATAATAGTGCAAAACAAAAGCATTTAAGAGAATGTAAAACAAGGTATTGTGAAAATAGTTTTCATAAATATTAATTTTTTTTTTTGATGTCAACTTAAAAGAGAGACTTAACAAAGTCTCTCTTTTTTAAATCATAAAATATACATAATTAATTTGATGATTTTATGTGTTTTACTATTTATAAGTAAAACGTTACGTTTCACTAAATATTTAAAAAAATATAGTGGCTTAAATTCCATTTTTACTTCATAATTTAAAACTAAAATTTATTATGAAAATAAAATTACTTTTTGCTTTGTTTTTTATTACATCGTTAATTAAAGCACAAGTTTATGTAAGCCAAACCGCCACAGGAAGCAATAATGGTACAAGCTGGGCAAATGCTTATACAGATTTACAGTTAGCTCTAAATTCTGCAAATAATGGAGATGATATATGGATAGCTTCAGGAGTTTATTCCCCTGGAAATCAAAGATCAAATTCTTTTACAATGAATGTTCCTAATGTTACACTTTATGGTGGATTTAATGGTACAGAAAATATAATTACTCAAAGAAATACCAATACTAATCAAACCATTTTAGATGGAGATGTAAATGGAGATGATACTGGTGTTGCTTATTTTGGTGTTAATAGAACTGATAATAACATTCATGTAATATTTGTTACTGCAAATAACTGTTCAATAGATGGTTTGGTTATTAGAAATGGACATGCAAATGATACAGCTAGTGCAGCTAAACAAGAAGGTGCTGGAATTTATATTGATGCTAATAACTTTTCAATTAATGATTGTGTTATAGAAAAAAACGTAGTAACTCGTTTAGGAGCTGTACAAATGATCGATCAATCAGGTACGTTAAATATTACCAATACTGTTTTTAGAGAGAATTTTGGTAATTCATACCCTGTTTTATATACAAGGGCTTTGGCAGGAAATACACTTAATGTTACTATAACCAACTGTGTAATTAATGATAATAAGGTTGAAGGAGTAAATAGTGTAAATAATTTTGGCCTTTTTTGGTTCAGACAAGATACTAATGGTGTTACAAACACAAAAATTATCAATACCACTGTTGTTAATAATTCAAATCTAACTTCAACAAGTACTCCTACTTTAGTATCGGGGTCCCAATCAGGAACAGGAAGTGTAAAAATAGAAGTTTATAATTCTATTTTCTATAATAATAAAGGTAGTAATGGTGATATAGCTGATTCTGTTGGAAATGGAACTACAATGAGCAGTGCAACTAGTTACCAAATTGAAAGCTCAATATCTGAAGATAATTTTTCAACAATAACTCATAATGGAACTTCACGTATTAATTACAATAATACAAATACAGACCCACTGTTTACTAATACAACAGATTTTACTTTACAACCAAATTCAATAGCAGTAAATAATGGTGACAATTCTAAAGTACCATCTGATCTAATTATAGATATAAAAGGTAATAATCGCATACAATCTACAAGAGTAGATATTGGTGCTTTTGAATCTTCATATACCACTTCTAATCCACCGTTTAATGTAATTTATGTAGATAAAAATGCAACATCTGGATCCAATGATGGCTCAACTTGGATTAATGCATATACTAATTTGCAAACAGCATTAAATAATACAGATAGTTCTAAACAAATTTGGGTTTCTAGTGGTAATTATAAACCCAGTTTAGGTGGTGGTGGTAGATTTAATACATTTTCAATAGATACAGATTATACAAAACTATATGGTGGTTTTAATGGAACAGAAAGTAGAATTGAAGAACGTGATTTAAGTACAAATATCACATTAATAGATGGTGATGTATCTGGAGATGATACAGGTGTAGATTATAGTGGTGTTAACCGAACAGATAATAGTTACAAACTATTTACAATTAATACTTACAACGTTTCAATAGATGGTTTTACAATTGCAAACGGAGACACTGCAAGTGAAGGGAGTGCTATTTATGTAAATCCATCAAATTTTAGTACTCTTATAGATATAAAATTAAAGAATATTATTTTTGAAAATCATGTTTTAGTAAGAGGCGGTGTTGTAACAGTTATTGATAAACTAGGTAACGTTTCTATTGAGAACTGTGTGTTTCGTAACAACTTAGCCCATTTTGGTACTGTTCTTTATTTTAGAGCTTATCAAAGTTCTAGCAATGATTTATTTACAAAAATAGATAATTGCGTTTTTGAAAATAATATTAATCGCACACTTAGTGGTACTGGTTCTTATGGAATCATGTGGTTTAGACAAGATTCTTCTGCAGATCAAGATGTAACAATTAGTAATAGTACATTTGTAGAAAATCAACTTAACTCAACAAGTAGCATAACAGAACCTCTAATATATACTGCAGCTAGAACTAAAGTTAGGGTTTATAATAGTATCTTTTGGGATAATGTAAACGTAGATAAAAATACTGTTCAATCTCTTGGTGGTAGCGGTTCTTTAGAGGTTAAAAACTCATTGTCATCAGATATATTCTCTAATATTAGTAATAGTTCAAAAATACTTAGTTCAGATCCATTATTTACAGATCAATCAAATGGTAATTTTACTCTTCAGTCAAATTCTCCTGCTATAGATTATGGAGCTTATGAATACGTAACATCTACAGAAGATATTTCTGGTAACAGTCGTATTCAAGGCGCAGCAGTTGATTTGGGTGCTTATGAATCAATAGATACATCTCCAATATGCAACATAAGTATACCTGACATTAATTTAAAAGCAAGTTTAATTGCTGATACAACTGTAAATACAAATGGTGATACTGAAATATCCTGTGCTGAAGCAAATGCTTTTACTGGTGGTTTATATGTTGATTCTGAAAACATTAATGATGCAACAGGTATACAAGCTTTTGAAAACTTGACTATTTTATCGATAGGAAATAATTCATTAATGAATTTAAATCTATCTGCTAATAAAGCTTTACAAGAATTGTATTGCTATAATAACTCTTTAACAAGTTTAAATCTATCTGCTAATACTGCTTTAAAAAGGATAAACGTCTCTCAAAATATTATAACAAATTTAGATCTTTCTAATAATATAGTTTTGGGTAAAATAGATGTTGCCTATAATCAACTAACAAGCTTAAATATTGCTAACGGAAATAACAGTAATATGTATTGGTATGATTTTGATGCAAAAAACAACCCAAATCTTTTATGTATACAAGTGGATGATGTAACATATAGTACAAATAATTTTTCACAAATAGACGCTATTGCTAGTTTTAGTACCAATTGTAACTCTACAGCAAGTATTATTGATAATGAGTTAAATAGTAGCATAAATGTATATCCAAACCCTGTAGTAGAC
Source organism: uncultured Polaribacter sp. (assembly GCF_947500975.1). Classification (GTDB taxonomy): domain Bacteria; phylum Bacteroidota; class Bacteroidia; order Flavobacteriales; family Flavobacteriaceae; genus Polaribacter. The sequence continues at coordinate 26,898 of NZ_CANMUE010000001.1, read as the reverse complement.
TTATTAACAATAAATTTAACTTTAGGGAAGAAATTAAGTAAAGTTCAAGTATTTAATCTCCTTGGTAAAAAAATAATGGAATTCACCAATAAAACATTAGATCTAAAAGCGATTTCATCAGGTATTTATTTATTAAAAATAGAAAGTTCAAAAGGGGAGATAGCTGTAAGGAAAATAATGAAAAAGTAACTTTAAATAAAAAGCTCAAACTTTTAAGTTTGAGCTTTTTTGTATTTACAAGCAGTTTTATTTTCCAAATAAACCACCTAACATTCCAGCAATTCCTCCGCCAGATTGTTTTTTATCACCTCCTAAAAACATTCCTGCAACATCATCAACAATACTTCCATCACCATCAGAATCTAACATTTGCTCTAAGAAATTTTGTTCTTTAGTTACAGCACCAGAATTACTAGCACCACCTAACATACCACCAATTAAATCGGTTAAACCACCAGCGTTATTTACTCCGTTTTGTTTAGATTGTTTACCTAAAACTCCCATTAATAATGGGGCTGCAATTTTCAAAATATTTCCAACAGAACCAGCATCTACACCAGCTTTTTGACTAATTACTTGCTCAACACCTTGTTGTTTATTACCTAAAATATGGCCTAAAATACCTGCACCATCTTTTTTTACATTATCATCTACACCACCATTAAACAATCCACCAAGGTTATCTAAAATGCTTCCATCATGTTTACCAGACAAAGCTCCCATTAAACCTTCTGCTCCTTCAGGAGAAGAAGAATTTCTTTCCATAGCCTTCATTAAAACTGGTAACGCCATCGTTAAAACATTACTTGTTTTACCTGTATCATTTCCAGTAGAACCAGCTACACCTGATATAATTTGTTTTCCTAAATCACTTCCTAATAAATCTAAAATTCCTGCCATTTTTTGTTTTTAATTAATTAATATATTAAGTTCTTCACTTTTACGACACAATATACAAAGAAAGTCACTTACACATTTAATATTTTATTTATCTTTATTTTTTTAAAAATTAAACTTTACATGAAAAAACTAGCTTTACATTGGAAAATTTTAATTGGGATGGTATTAGGAATCGTTTTTGGTTTCATAATGAATTCCTTAGATGGTGGTAAAAGTTTTGTTACCGATTGGGTAAAACCATTTGGAACTATCTTCATCAATTTATTAAAATTAATAGCTGTACCATTAATATTAGCATCTTTAATTAAGGGAATTTCTGATTTAAAAGATATTTCTAAAATTAAAAAAATGGGTTTTAGAACTATGGTTATCTATATGATGACAACTTTAGTCGCGATTATTATTGGTTTAGGAATTGTAAATGTAGTAAAACCTGGTGCAGGAATGTCTGTAGATACCATTGAAAAAATTAAAATTAAATATGAGGGTTCATCTGGCGTTGTAGATAAATTAAGTAAAGCTAATGCACAAAATGATGCCGGTCCATTACAAGCTTTGGTTGATATTTTTCCGAGTAATATTTTTACAGCCTTAGGTGATGCAAGTATGCTACAAATTATCTTTTTTGCATTATTTGTTGGTATTTCATTATTATTAATACCTGAGAAAAAAGCAAAACCATTAATGGATTTCTTTGATTCTTTAAATGAAGTTGTCATGAAAATGGTAGACTTAATTATGCTATTTGCTCCTTATGCGGTTTTTGCATTATTAGCAAATGTTATTATTGCTTTTGATGATACAGAAATACTTCTAAAATTATTAGTATACGCTCTTTGTGTTGTTGGTGGTTTGTTGCTAATGATTGTATTCTACCTAATTTTGGTTAGTATTTATACCAAAAAATCGCCATTATGGTTTTTAAAACAAATTAGCCCTGCTCAGCTGTTAGCCTTTTCTACAAGTTCTAGTGCTGCAACTTTGCCAGTAACAATGGAAAGAGTAGAGGAACATTTAGGGGTAGATAAAGAAGTTTCTGGATTTGTTTTACCAGTAGGAGCAACCATTAACATGGATGGAACAAGTTTATATCAGGCAATTGCTGCAGTTTTTATAATGCAAGTTGTTTGGCCTGAGGGTTTAACATTTTCAAATCAATTAATAATTGTTGGTACTGCTTTATTGGCCTCAATTGGTTCAGCTGCGGTGCCAAGTGCAGGAATGGTAATGTTAGTAATTGTTTTAGAAGCAATTGGTTTTCCTGCCGAGTTACTACCAATTGGATTAGCATTAATTTTTGCGGTGGATAGGCCTTTAGATATGTGTAGAACTACAGTAAATGTTACTGGAGACGCTACCGTATCTATGTTAGTTGCAAAATCTTTAGGGAAATTAAAAGATCCTAAACCTAAAGAATGGGATGATAATTATGACGCTGTAAAGTAAATTTTAATAATGCTTTTTAAAAACTCAACACCTTTAGTTTCTGTAAATTGGCTATATAATAATTTAACTAATAAAAAACTAGTTATTTTAGATGCAACGATACCTAAAGTTACTGGTGACAAATTGATTAAAACCAAAGAAAAAGAGCAAATAAAAGGAGCTATTTTTTTTGATATTAAAAATGTGTTTTCCAACAAAACTCAGCCATTCCCAAACACCGTTTTATCTGCAGAAGAATTTGAAAAAAAAGCACAAAATTTAGGCATCCAAAAAAATAGTTTTATTGTTGTTTATGATGATTTAGGTATCTATTCATCGCCAAGAGTTTGGTGGTTATTTCAATTAATGGGTTTTAATAATGTAGTGGTTTTAGATGGAGGTTTTCCTGAATGGAAATCAAAAGAATATCCAACAGAAAAACCACAGAAAAGAGAAATTAAACAAGGATACTTTAAAACAAATTATCAAACCTTAAAAATAAAGTTTTTAGATGATGTTTTGTTGTCAATTAATAATGATAAATACCTAATTGTTGATGCTCGTTCTAAAGGACGCTTTTATGCAACTGATCCTGAACCAAGAGCTGATGTAAAAAGTGGTCATATACCCAATTCTATCAATTTGCCGCATTCTGAAATTATTAGTCACGGAAAACTAAAATCAAAAGTAGAATTAAAAGAAATCTTTAATCAAATAAACCCTAACAATAAAGAGCTTATTTTTTCTTGTGGCTCAGGAATTACAGCATCCGTTTTAGCTTTAGGAGCAGAAATTGCTGAAATTAAAAATTATGCTGTTTATGATGGTTCTTGGACGGAATGGGGTAGTACAGAAAATTTACCAATAGAAATATAATGATGATTACAAATTGGACTAAAATTGAATTTGAAACCTATGTTTTGTTGTATGCAGCACATTGCAATCATATAGAAACTGAAGAGGAGCAAAATTATATTCTGTCTAAATTAGATGAAAAAATTTATAATAAAATTCATACAGAAAAAGTTTTAGACAATGATTCTAAAAGTCTTCATAAAATTCAAAGCTATTTAATTGATAACAACTACTCATATCAAGATAAAGAACTATTATTAAAAAAAGTAAAAGAAATATTTTTTGCTGATGGCTCTGTTGATATTTTAGAAAAAAAAGTATTTACTGTTTTAAAAAAGATATTAAGTTAATTTTTTTAAGTATTAAAAAGCAATTAATAATTAATGTAACTGTTTTTTATTGGGTATCGTCGTTTATTTCAATCCAATATCCATTTGGATCTTGAAAGTAAATCTGTCTAATACCATCTTTTCGTGTGTAAACTTTGTTTGGTTTATCAAGCCAATCAGAGTAATCAATTTTTAATTCTGTTAAATTTCTAATAAAGGAATCTAGATTAGGTGTAGTTAAAGCAAAATGAACGGCTTTATTAATTTTTATTTCTGAATTAGGTCGAGGTATAAGGTGTAGTTGTTTTCCTTCATTAAGTGATAACCATCTTGTTTTAGATTCCGAAGCGGTATTTTTAATTTCTTTAAGTTGAAGTACTTTTTGATAAAACTCAACAGATTTGTTAACGTCTTGTACAGAAAGAGCAATATGATTTAATGAAAAATGAAGCATTATTATGTTGTATTGAATAGTTAATTATAGATGTTAAATATTTTATTAACAGTTATTTAGCTAATTAAAGCACATAAATTTACATAATAGTTTAGATTAATTACTAAGTCAAATTTACAATTTTAGAGCTTATATTCTTTTTCTTAAACCTAAAACTTTATAGTTTTTTATTACCATAACAAGTATAGATGTGTTGTTAATCTATCCAATTATTTAAAAATTCTAAAAACCCTATTTTAGAGAAGCGTTCATCTCCGGATGATATAAAAACCTTTTCTTGAGCATCATAATTAATAGAAATACTTTTAGACTTTTGTTCATATATTCTTAATGGTCGAGCAATTCCGATCGTTAAACTTTCGAATGTTTCTATATACTTTATTAAATGTTCAAATAAAGATTTATCATACCCTTTAATGTCAAAAATATAATGATTGGATTTGTAAGTATATTTAATAACAATAAAATATTCTACTAATTTTTGTTTTATGGATCTTAGAGTAATATTCCATTTGTTTTCATTTAAGAAACGATAATTATAAGGCAGTTTTTTTAACTTTTTTTTACTGATATTAGTATCTGGATATTCAATATATAATTTATTTAATTCCTTATAACTAGATTCTATTCTGTAATCTAGAGCTTTCTCTATTTGTTGAGTTATTGGTGAATCTTTTTTTACGGTATTTATGTAAGTATAATCTTTAAAAATTTCTTTTTGATAATATTCCGGATTGTATAAATAACTCTTATTTTCTAAATCTATTTCTAAAAGCGATAATGAAATCAAATTCTTTCCAATATCTTCTAAAGAATGATTATGAAGTGGGTGATCTATAATTTCATTTTTATCATATTTAAACCAATTTTCTTCTTTTAAATAGCGTGCTTCATTTTTTCTACCATCAAATAATGAATTTTCAATAAATCGGTCAGAAATAAGTTTAATTGAGTTTTTATTGGTTATTACACAGCCTTTAGTACAGGTGTTTGTAATAATATAGATAGAATAAAAAGCTTTATCTGTTTTAGTAGCAAATAATAAATCAGAATTACGTTTAAGGTATAAAAAGTTAAATTCTTTAGCTTCTAAAAAGTCGGAGAAACTTATTAAATCATTAGCATTGGGGTTTTCTATATAAAAACTAGTTTTACTATCGTATTTGAAGTCTAAAATCGTTTGGTTTATTTCTTTATTTGAAAGAAAATAAAAATCCTTTTCTACAATATAATTACTAGAGCGCTTGTATATGTTTATTTTAGGGTTCATTTTAATTACTTACAACATTTTCATAGTATTTATTAATAGTAGATTTATATTTACTTATTTTCTTTTGAATACTAATATACATAATTAAACACAATATCGGTTTGGATTAAAAACCAAACCGATATTATTTTTATACTTTGTTGTATGTATTATTTCTGACTTAAAAATTGAATTTTCCATTACTATTTTTATGTTCTGCAGTTGGTGCAATTGTTTCCATTACATCCCAATGCTCAATAATTTTACCTTTTTTAACTCTAAAAAGATCATAAAACGAAGTGTGTTTTTCAGCGAATTTCCCTTCGCTTACTGAAAGTACAAAATTACCTTCTCCTAAAACAATATGATTCTTTTCATAAATCATAGTAATTCGATTTTTAGCCATTTCTTGAAGAGCTTTTCCTAAACCAGAAAGTCCATCTCCAATCATTGAATTGTGTTGAATGTAAGTGTCACCATCAAAATAATTTCCCATTTTATCAAAATTACCATTTATTAATTCAGTGTTAACAAAATCTTTAATTAACTCTTTGTTTTGGTCGGTCTTATCAAAATCTGATAAAGTTGTACTACCATCAGTTTGAGTTCTATTGCTTGGATTTACAGGTGTTATTTCAGATAAGTTATCCCAGTGCTCAACTATTTGTCCATTTTCATATCTAAAAATATCAAAACCAACTTTAGGTCCGAAAAAATCATATATAGTGTGAGAAAATGTGTAATCACCATCTTGAAATAAACGAATTACTTTAGCTTTAAAACCACCTTTTGGTGCATTTTGTAATACAGCACCAAAACCTTCTAATCCATCAGCAACCCCTAAATTATGTTGCTTGTATTTATTGGGGTTTATAAAGCTAATTGTTGATTTATCGCCTGTTTCAAGACTTTTTAATAAAGCTGAAGATTTTTCTTTGTTTGTTAATTTTTTTTTAGATTCCATTTTTTTTACATTTTTTGTTTTAGATTCTTTTTGCTGAGTCCCACAAGAGGCAATTAAAATTACTACTGAAACTATTATCGCTAGTTTTTTCATTTTTTTTTTGATTTTTATTTCATACAAAGATGAAACAACTCTTAATTAAATAAAAGGTTGAAAAAAGGATAAAAATGGTTAAAATGAAACCATAACAATTAAAAAATTGATTTTAAGAATAATTTTGGGGTTAAATCTGTATGTTTTTTAAAGTATTTTGAAAAATTTGTTGGATCATCAAAACCTAATTTATATGACAATTCAGAGATTTTTAAATTTGAATTAATTAAATTTCTTTTAGCTTGAAGAATTATAAAATCGTCAATTACATTTTTTGCAGTTTTATTTACTAAATGTTTACAAATTATATTCAAATGTTTATATGTAATATTTAATTCAGTTGCATAAAAATTTGCACTTCTACTTTTAGAAAAATGTTTTTCAATTAATGAAGTAAAATTTTGGAATATTTTAATTTTAGAGGTTTCCTTGATATAAAAAGTTTGACTTTGTTTTATGCTTTCTACTTTTGAAACAAGAATTATAAATAAAGATTCAATTATTGCTTTTTGATTAAATGATTTTAAATTTTTAAATTCTTTTTGTAATAAATTAAAATAAATTTTAAAATCAGAGTGATTAGGAATTTGTAGAATAGGAGAAAACAATTGTGGATTAAATAATCTGAAAATAAAATCTTTAGGTAAATTAGAAAAGCAATTCACAAAATATTCTTCAGTAAATATGATACAAAAACCATTTAAGTTTTTTGAAAAATCAAAAGCATTTACTTGTTCTTTTGTAAGATATATTAAACTATTTTTTTTGATAGAAAACCATTTAAAATCTACAAAATGTCTTCCAGTACCTTCGGTAAAAAATATCAAATTATAAAATTTTAATTGATGAGGAGATTCTGGATTGTGATTGTATTTCTTTTTATGTTGTTTTATTTTTTCTATAGGAAGAATTTCAAATCCAAAATTTTCTGGTATGGTGGAATTAAATTGAATATGTGGTATTTCCTTTTTCATATTACCTAGATAATGTTAAGGTGTGCGATTTTTTAATCATATATTTTTCTTTAAGAAAATTAATTATTTATGATATTCATCAAAAGTACCATCTGTGTAAAAGGCAACAATACGTTGTATTTTTTTTCCACCTTGATAATTTGAGGTAGCAGAAGATGGAGTAGAGGAGGGCATATTTTCTTTTACTTTTGGAAAACTACCAGTTCCATTTAACAACCAATAAATATCTACATCTTTAAAAGTGGATGTTATTTTTAAGATAAAATCCAAGCTTGGTTTGTTTCTTCCGGACAAAATATGAGAAATACTTGAACGTTGAACGTTGATTTTTTCAGCTAATAAAGAGGCTGATAATTCATGATAATCCATGATTTTTTTTAGTCTATTTGTAAATTCTGCTATGTTTATCATTGTAACCTTATAATATGACACAAATGTAAATCAATATAAAATATTTACAAAACACATTATCAAGTTAATGCGAAAGTTCAATATTTAACATAAATTAAAACTTTAGTTAAGAAGAATTAATATGCTGATTTTAATTATTTTAAATATAAGATTTAATAATCAAAAGTATTTTACTAGTAATATTTATATTAAGTTTTTTAAGAAAAGATGTTTTGTTTACAAAAGTGAAAAAATGAAACTAACTTGGAGTTTACATTTGTAACATTAGTTCAGTTTACATTTGTAACACTTAATTTGTGTCACTATGTTTAATAATGTAATTTTGCTTTTTTAAGAACAATAATTATTTATGAAAACTTTATCTAAACAGTTTGTAAAACAAATTTTTAATACCCAAAAAGAAACTTCTCTTTTTGGAAAATGGATAACGTTTCATAAAATAGAATCCCTTTTTTCTAAACATGAAAATCAATTTGAAATAATTCAAATAGGTACATCTGAAGAAGAAAGACCAATTATGCAATTAAAAATAGGGTCCGGAAAAAAGAGAATATTGTTATGGTCACAAATGCATGGTAATGAAAGTACAGGTACAAAGGCACTTTTTGATTTATTTAATTGCTTTTCAAATAGTACTGAAAATGAATTTAAAGTTATTTTAAAAGAATGCACTTTGGTTTTTATACCAATGTTAAACCCTGATGGTTCACAAGTATACACAAGGGTAAATGCAAATAATATTGATTTAAATAGAGATGCGGTTGAAAGAGTAGCTAAAGAAAGTAAGCTTTTAAGAAAAATTTTAGAAGAGTTTAACCCACAATTTTGTTTTAACCTACATGATCAAAGAACTATTTTTGGAGTAGAAGGTACTAAAAACACTGCAACAATATCATTTTTAGCACCTTCTGAAGAAGTTACAAGAGCAATTACAAAAGGTAGAATTGAAACTATGAATGTGATTGTAGCAATGAATTTGCTATTACAAAAAATGATTCCTAACTATATTGGCAGGTATACAGATGAATTTTACCCAACAGCTACTGGCGATAATTTTCAAAAGTTAGGATATAACACAATTTTAATTGAGTCTGGACATTATCCTGATGATTATCAACGAGAAATTTCTAGGGAATATACTTTTTATTCTATACTTCAAGGTATTTACCATATAGCAACAGAAAAAGATTTTAGTGATTATAAAGCATATTTTTCAATACCTAATAATGATAAAATATTTTACGATATAATTCATAGATATTCAAATTCTGAACATGATACCGCTTATCAATATAAAGATGAAATTAAGGATGAAAAGTTAGTTTCAAAATTAGAGAAAATAGATGAAAAAGTAACAAAATCTAAAATTGGACTCCACGAAATCGTTTTCGATAGGTAATTTTTTTTTAGTTTTCTCACTTTATGTCGATATTATTTAAATTAAATTCATAAATTTGCAGTATTAATTGAATAATACATAAAATATGAAAAAGTTCATCTTAGACGAAATTGACCATCAAATTCTTGACATCTTAATTGAGAACGCTAGAACTCCTTTTACAGACATTGCAAAACAACTTTTAGTTTCGGCAGGAACAATACATGTTCGTGTTAAAAAAATGGAAGATGAAGGAATTATTGAAGGGTCAACTTTAACATTGAACTATGAAAAAATGGGCTATTCCTTTATAGCGCATGTAGGTGTTTTTTTAGAAAAAACCTCAATGACACAAGCTGTAATTGAAAACTTAAGAGGTATTTCAAATGTAACTGTAGCCTATGTTACAGCTGGAAAATATAATATTTTTTGCAAAGTAAGAGCTAAAGGCACCAATGATGCTAAAGATATTATTTACGCAATTGATGATATTCCTGGTGTTAACAGAACAGAAACCATGATTGCTTTAGAAGAAAGTATTAATGATAAGAAAAGAATGATGCATGCAATTTTTAAAGACATGTAAATTAACTTCAACCTTATTTATAAAAACTCATTAATTTATTTAATGAGTTTTTTTTATGAATTCATTTTCATTATCAGTATGTTTGTTGTGATTGTGATATGCATAATTTATGAGTAATAATATTGATTATAATTTAACGATAATGCCAAATAATGATATTTTATTAAAATTATATAGAAATATTATAAAACCTCGTTTAATTGAGGAAAAAATGCTAATTCTTTTAAGGCAAGGAAAAATTTCTAAATGGTTTTCTGGTATTGGACAAGAAGCAATTGCTGTTGGTGTAGCTTCTGCGCTTCATAAAGATGAGTACATTTTGCCAATGCATAGAAACCTAGGCGTTTTTACTACTAGAGAAATTCCTTTACATCGTTTATTTTCTCAATGGCAAGGTAAAATGAATGGTTTTACTAAAGGCAGAGATAGAAGTTTTCATTTTGGAACACAAGAGTTTAATATTGTTGGTATGATTTCTCATTTAGGCCCCCAAATGGGAGTTGCTGATGGAATTGCTTTAGCTAATAAATTAAAAAAAAATAATAAAGTTTGTGCTGTTTTTACAGGCGAAGGTGGTACAAGTGAAGGAGATTTTCATGAAGCTTTAAATATAGCTTCTGTTTGGGGTTTACCAGTTCTTTTTTGCGTAGAAAATAATGGTTACGGTTTATCAACTCCAATTTCAGAGCAATTTAACTGTAAGCATATTGCCGATAAAGGAATTGGTTACGGTATGGAAAGTCATATCATTGACGGAAATAATATTCTTGAAGTTTATAGTAAAGTTTTAGAATTGGCAGAAAGTATTCGTAAAACTCCCAGGCCTGTTTTATTAGAGTTTAAAACCTTTAGAATGCGTGGTCATGAAGAAGCAAGTGGCACAAAATATGTTCCTAAAGATTTAATGGATGCATGGTCTTTAAAAGACCCGGTTATCAATTTTGAAAATTATTTGGTAACAGAAGGTGTTTTAACCTATGATGTTATAAATCAATACAAAAAAGAAATAAATAACGAAATTAGTGAAGGTTTACAGATTGCTTCTGATGAAGAAAAAATTATTCCGAATTTACAAACGGAGTTAAATGATGTTTATAAACCTGTAGATTATCAAAAAATAACCCCATCATCAATAAAAGCAAATATTCGTTTTATTGATGCTATTTCTGATGGATTAAAACTTTCTATGGAAAAACATACAGACTTAGTAATAATGGGGCAAGACATTGCAGAATATGGTGGAGCTTTTAAAATTACTGATGGTTTTGTAAATAAATTCGGAAAAGAGAGGGTGAGAAATACTCCAATTTGTGAATCTGGAATTGTATCTACTGCATACGGATTATCTATAAATGGTGTAAAATCCGTTGTAGAAATGCAGTTTGCAGATTTTGTTTCTTCTGGTTTTAATCCTATTGTAAATTTATTAGCAAAATCTCATTATAGATGGAGTCAAGACGCAGATGTTGTTATAAGAATGCCTTGTGGTTCTGGTGTTGGAGCAGGTCCTTTTCATAGTCAAACAAATGAAGCTTGGTTTACAAAAACACCAGGTTTAAAAGTTGTTTATCCTGCTTTTCCACAAGATGCAAAAGGTTTATTGATTGCAGCTATAAATGATCCAAATCCGGTTTTATTTTTTGAACATAAAGGCTTGTATCGTTCTTTATACGAAAATGTTTCTGAAGGGTATTTTACAACAGAAATTGGTAAAGCTAGCATTATTAAAGAAGGAAAAAACATAACAATTGTTAGTTATGGAGCAACTGTTCATTGGGCTTTAGAGGTGATGGAAACGCTACCGAAAATTAAAGCTGATATTATAGATTTAAGAACTTTACAGCCTTTAGACACGGAAACTATTTATAAATCAGTAAAAAAGACAGGTAAAGTAATTATTGTACAAGAAGACTCACTTTTTGGAGGAATTTCAAGTGATATATCCGCCTTAATAACAGAAAACTGTTTTGAATTTTTAGATGCACCTGTAAAACGGGTTGCAAGTTTAAATACTCCAATTCCTTTCCAATCTGATTTAGAACAGCAATACTTAGGAAAATCAAACTTGAAAAAAGAGATTGAAAACTTACATAATTATTGATTATATTTAACATCAAAATTAAAAACCACATTATATGAATAACAAACAAATCATCTTTAAAAAAAGACCATCAGGAGTACCAGATGCGGATACATGGCAATTAGAAACAAATGAAGTTCCTGAATTACAAGAAGGTGAAATTTTAATACAACATCATTATATTTCTTTAGACCCTGCAATGCGTGGTTGGATGAATGATACAAAATCTTACATTCCGCCAGTTGCAATTGACGACGTGATGAGAGCTGGTTCTATTGGAAAAGTGATTAAAAATAATGGAAACCCTAAGTTTGAAATAGGAGATGTGGTTACAAGTTGGGGAGGGGTTCAGCAATATGCAATTACTAATGGTGATGGTTGGTATAAGGTTGATACACGTTTAGCCCCTATGCCAATGTATATTGGAACACTTGGTATGCCAGGTATGACAGCATATTTTGGTATTACTGAAGTAGGTAAAATTAAAGAAGGAGATATTGTTTTGGTTTCTGGAGCTGCAGGTGCAGTTGGTAGTATTGTTGGGCAAATTGCTAAAATTAAGGGCTGTACAGTTATTGGAATTGCTGGTGGAAAAGAAAAATGTGATTATGTTAAAAACGAACTAGGTTTTGATGATGCCATAGATTATAAATCAGAAAATATTTACACAGCTCTAAAGAAAAAATGCCCAAAAGGAATTGATGTTTATTTTGATAATGTTGGTGGTTTAATATTAGATGCAGCCTTAAGTAAATTAAGAATGCATGCACGGGTTGTTATTTGTGGTGCTATATCTCAATACAATCAAAAATCTAAAATTGATGGTCCAAGTAATTATTTATCTTTATTGGTAACTCGATCTACAATGCAAGGAATGGTTGTTATGGATTATGCAAAAGATTATGGAAGTGCAGCAAAACAAATGGGTGTTTGGATGCAAGAAGGCAAGTTAAAATCGAGAGAAGATATTTATGAAGGTATTGAAAACTTTGAAGAAACCTACCATAGATTATTCAATGGAGATAAAAATGGTAAACTTGTTTTAAAAGTAATCGAAGAATAGAGTAGTGGAGCACTTTTTTTCAATGCCGCATACCTGCTGGGAGCAAATATAGATGTTCTTGGATGTAAGCGATTAAAATAAACGTATATTGAAGATTGTGAGGTTTGTTGCAATCCTATTTAGGCAACTCCAAGTTTTACAAATGGAACATTAACTTGGTTTTGATACTAATTAATTATAACACTAAAATTCTCAAAAATTTTATAAAAACTATTACTTGCGGATTTTAGTGTTTTTTATCTTAGTAAATCGCAGCGAATTAAATAAGTGGATTTTCCCAAGAAAACCCTTTAAGCAAATCAACCCAATCTTTAGAAAAAGAAGATTTTAAAATTAATTTATCTGATGTAAACGGGTGTGTAAACTCCAATTTCCCTGCATGTAAAAACATATTTTTAAAACCAAAATTTTCATCGAACATTACATCGTGGTTTTTATCACCATATTTTGTATCACCAATTAAAGGATGACTAATTTTATTCATATGTATTCTTAATTGGTGCATTCTTCCTGTTTTTGGTGATAATTCCACCAAACTATAACGTGATGAATCGTAAGGTTTTACTGGAATATTTAAAGTGATTTTTTCTAACGTTTTTAAGTGTGTTAAGGCTTCTTTATGCACATTAGCATCACGCCCTTTTACAGGAGAATCTATAATTTTGGTTTCTGGCGAAAAACCTCTAACCACACCATAATATATTTTTTGTATTTCGTTATTGGTAAATAGTTCTTGAAATTTTGAAACGAATTGAGTTTCTTTTGCGAGTAAGATAATTCCAGATGTTTTTCTATCTAAACGATGTATTGGATACGTTTTTAAACCAACTTGATTTTCAATTAATTGTAATAAAGAAGCTTCATCAGCAACATTTCTAGAATGATGTGCATGATGTACTAAAACATTATTAGGTTTATTAACACAAATAACATATTCATCTTCAAAAATAATTTCTAAACTCATTTTTTATCTTTATTAATAGTTTTATTAAATTAAACATAATTTTTTAATAAAAAAATGCCCCTATTAATATAGAGGCAAATTAATAATATAGTTAATTTGGGATTTTTATTTATTAGTTTTTAAATTTATTTTTTTAGCATGAGCCTAAATTAAACCAGTAATAACCATTAGAATAACGTAATTGATATAAAACACCATTATAAGTTATTTTACTACCCAATTGATAAGTTACACCTGATCTCCATGCAGATACACCAGAACATTGACTGCTATTATTGTTACTACTAGAAGGATATAAAACATTCATACCCTGTGCATCTAAAGTAGATATACTACGTTGAGCACCACCAAGTGTATACCCTTTTTTATCTAATATTGTATATTTACCTGGAGTATTTGAAAAGAAATGAGATTGATATAACATTATAGAATTATAATCAAATCTACTTGTCAAGCTTCTTACATTATTTGATTTATAAAAATTATGTCTATGCTCATTATTTATATATTGCCAATATATATCAATATAATCGTCTCTATCACTTCGTGTTTGTTCATGTACTAAACCGAAAGTATGTCCTAATTCGTGAATAAGTAACGTTAAATCTGCACCACTACCTATTGCAACAACACCTCCTCTAGCTGCACCTAAAGTAGCAAAAGCTGTACCATTCTGTTTAGAATCATAATATATATGAACATAAGTACTCTCGTCTGTTCTCCTCTTAAACTTAATATTGGTTTTTGAACTCCAACTTCTCATAGCAGAATCAATAAGATTTATATAATCTCTATTTAAATTATTATTTAATTGGTAAACAACAGTATTATTAGCCCATAACCCTGCAGAATTACTACTAGCTGATTTCTCACTTGAAACAGATGGTGGTGTCTCCAAATCTAATGTAGGCCATTCCGTTGGCTCTTCTGTAAGATACCCTTTTGGATAAACAATATCACCCAAACGGTAATCACCGTTATCCATTTTTGTAACAGTAAGTTCATCCATATGATCATACATGGTAACTGTTTCTTGTATTGCTTCTGAATCTATTAAGTCAATGCTTTCATTATCATTACAAGAAAAGATTAAAAGTCCTAACGACAATATTAAGGTTTTCTTAAAAATTGTTAATTTTTTCATTATTAATTGTTTTAATTGTTAATTAACTATATTATTTCCAAAAATAAACATTAATTTAACATTAATAAAATATTATTTTAACTTTTTATTTTAGAATTTAATTTTTAATAAATTCTCTTTTTAGAATTCTTGTTAAATTAAAGTGATAGTTTACAATACATACAAGAAGGGTTACCCAATATTTTGTATTAACAATTAAAGGATGACTAATTTTAGGGCAGCACAGGTTCTTAAATAAAAAAAAGGTTACTTTTAAAGCAACCTTTTTTTTGTGTTAATTAAAGAATTTATTCTTTACCAATTTTTTCTATAGCAGAATCATTGCCTATACCTTTAGGATTTTCTCCCCACTTGTTTGGTCCGTGTTGGCTATCTGTGCATTCTAATACTAGCAACCAAATAGATCCAACTAAAGGAATAAGTTGTATTAGAAAAAACCAACCACTCTTACCAACATCATGCAATCTTCTAACCACTAATGCTAAACCAGGTATAATTATGGCGAATACATATATGTATCCTATAAACATAATAAATGGAGATTCCAATACAGCCGCAATACCACCTAATACTCCAAAAATAACAAACATAAAGATTAGATTAAACAATTGAAACATCCAAAATTCTTCTCTTCTTGCTCTTCCAGAAAAATCTGCATAATGTTCTTTTAATACTTTTAAATACCATTTCATAAATTTATTTTTTTTTGTAAAAATAAATAAATTTTAGAAAAGTCCTCTAGATTTAAGATCTAAATATTTATTGATGGTATTTCCTGTTAAATTTTCCGGAGAAGTTAATACAGATTGAATTCCGTATTTTTTTAATTCGTTTACAATTCGCTGTTTTTCATAGATAAATTTCTCTGCAATAATAGAATCATACACTTCTTGTATATTATCAGCTTTTGCATCTATTAACGAATTTAACTCTGTGTTTTTAAAGAAAACGACCAAGACTAAATGATTTTTTGCCAAGGCTCTTAAATACGGTAATTGCCTGTGTAAACTATCTAAAGTCATAAAATTAGTAAACAAAATAAGTAAACTTCTTTGGGTAATTTTTCTTTTTACAACAGCATATAAAGTGCTAAAATCTGATTCTTCAAAATTAGTTTTTACATTATATAAAGCTTCTGAAATTAAGTTCATTTGAGAATTTCTTCTTTCTGCAACTACTAAATCTTCTAATTGTTTAGAAAAAGATAATATACCTGCTTTATCTTCCTTTTTTAAAATAACATTGCTAATTGCCAAAGTTGCGTTCACTGCATAATCCAACAAGCTTAACTCATTAAATTGCATTTGCATCGTACGTCCTTTATCAATAATTACATAAACAGATTGCGATTTTTCTTCTACATATTGATTGATCATCAATTGGTTTCTTTTAGCTGTCGCTTTCCAATTTATAGTTCTAATATCATCACCAGAAACATATTCTTTAATTTGTTCAAATTCTAAAGAATGACCAATTCTTCTTACTTTTCTTGTTCCATATGAGGTTGATGAATTGTTAAACGTTTTAATATTAAACTCGCGTAATTTTAAAAAAGAAGGGTAACATTTTATTTCCTTTTCTGTACCTAAAACATATTTTTTAGTTGCTAAAAGTAGAGGAGAACTTGCATAAACATTGATATTACCAAAAAGATACAAGCCTCTTTCTTTAGGTTTTAAATTATAATGAATTATTTTTTCTTCATTTTGATGTAATTTTTGATCAAAGAAAAAATCTCTTTTTTGAAATTGAAAAGGTAACTCTTCAATCAACGATAAATTTACCTTAAAAGGATAGTCATTTTTAAGTGTTAATGATATTTTGTTTTCATCTCCATTTGATAATCTTTCAGGTAAAATTCTATCAACATTTATAGCATTTTTTGTTTTGTATAAAATAAAAACATCTACAATTGTTAAAACCGATAACACAAACAACAACACTTTTGATATTTCATAAAAAATAGGAGCAAAGAAGCCTACTACAAATAAAGCTGCAATACCCGATAAAAAGTAGAAAAAGCGATTATTTAAAAATAAAGTGTTGTAAAAATGTTTCAATATTTTGTTTTTTTTGTGGTTGATTTATAGTTTTTAGCGATGGCGACCATCAACTAAAGCCATTAAACAACTATCTAGGAATTTCAACTGCTTCAATAATTTGCTCAACTATTTGCTTGCTTGTTAAGCCTTCCATTTCTCTTTCTGGCGTCACAATAACTCTGTGCTGTAAAACAGGAATTGTAGCTCTTTTAATGTCTTCTGGTGTTACAAAATCTCTACCTTCAATTGCAGCAAATGCTTTAGATGCCCCTAAAATTGCAATACTTGCTCTTGGTGAAGCTCCTAAATATAAAAACGAGTTAGAACGTGTGTTTACAACAATATTGGCAATGTATTTTAGTAAGTTTTCTTCAGTTTTAATTTGTTTTACCAAGCCTCTATATTCAATTATTTTTTCACCTTTAATAATAGGTTCTATTTTGCCAATTTTTGTTGTATTTTCTAAAGCTTGTTCCTTTATAATTATTTCTAATTCTTCATCCGCATTTGGGTAATCAACACTTATTTTGAATAAAAAACGATCTAATTGTGCTTCTGGTAATCTATAAGTTCCTTCTTGCTCAATAGGGTTCTGAG
The DNA here is from genome assembly GCF_947500975.1 of uncultured Polaribacter sp. Lineage (GTDB taxonomy): Bacteria > Bacteroidota > Bacteroidia > Flavobacteriales > Flavobacteriaceae > Polaribacter. The sequence continues at coordinate 9,390 of NZ_CANMUE010000001.1, read as the reverse complement.
TTGCTAAAACCATAAAAGGTTCGTCCATTTTATACGTTTTTCCATCAATTGTTACTTGTTTTTCTTCCATAACTTCAAACAAAGCAGCTTGTGTTTTTGCTGGCGCTCTGTTAATTTCATCAATTAAAATCATGTTCGAAAAAATAGGGCCTTTTTGAAACTCAAACTCTGTATTTTTCACATTAAAAACAGATGTTCCTAAAATATCTGAAGGCATTAAATCTGGTGTAAATTGAATTCTACTAAAATCTACTTCAATAGTTTTTGAGAGTAATTTTGCTGTAATTGTTTTGGCAACGCCAGGAACACCTTCAATTAGAACATGCCCATTTGCTAAAATGGAAACGATTAATAAATCCATCATTTCTTTTTGACCAACAATTACTTTTTGTAATTGCTGCTTAATTTTAAAAACAGTTTCTTGTAATTCAGACAAATCTAACCTGTTGTTAAATTCAATGTTTTCTGATGTTGATTCGTTATTTTGAATTTCCATAATTTTTTTATTTTTTAAAAAAGTTGTCAATCATTTTATGCAAGACTAATAGTTCTTCGGCAGAACATTCTTCTTTTCTATTTAAAGTGATAATTGTATTGATTAAATATTTTGTTTGATGTATTTTATTACCCGATTTTAATGCTAGTTTATTAATAAAATCCTTATTTAAATTATTGGTATTTAATAAGTATTTACTTCTTACTTTTTCTAAGAAAAAAGCTATTTTTTTATCAACTAAATTTTTATGATCATTTTCTTTTAAATACAGGCTAGATATGGTTTGTGTAAAATCTAAAGTTGTGTTTTCTAAAGGATTAATTTCAGGAATTACTCTTTGTTTTCTTCGTGCATTAAACAACATAAAAAGGAGTAAACCAATTAAAGAAACCACTAAAAACCAAGTTAAGGCTTCGTGTTCTAAAAAGAATTTAAACACAGATTTATTATCTTGATCTTTTTGATTAGAAAACTTGCTTTTCTTTATTTGTGGATCCCAAATTAAGGTTGATGAAGGCAGATAAGAAAACACATTTTCGACATAATTTTCTTTGTCTTTTAACAAGTAATAATTTGTAAAAGCAATAGGATTTGTATGTACATACATAGAACCTTTACCGTGATAAATCTTTAAAAAATTTGGTAGTTTTTCACCATCAATTTTTGTGGTTCCTAAAACGATGGCTGTTTTTTTATTATAAGTGATAAAATAATGTCTTCTACTATTTCTATCAAACGTAAAAGGTTGATTTTTAAAACCCCTATTTTCTAAATAATATTCCCCTTTTAACTCCCTTAACTTACTATCATCATACACATTTTTGTCTAAATTATTAGTTGTAATTTCTAAAGCTTCTTTTAAATTTTTACTAAAATAATTTAAAGAAATAAAAGCAGAATTGCCATCATCAACAAAAGAGAGTAGACTTTCAACACCATCTTTAGTAAGTTTGTAAGCATTATCTTTTATACAAATATAATTTCCAAAACCTTCTGTAGTCGTATTATAGTTTTTGTCTAAGTAGTCATAAAAATTATTTTTTAAATAAATTTTACCTTCATTTTTAAATAAGTTTTCAGCTTCATTAAAAATGATATAAGTGCCAAAAGGACTTTTTTCTTTTTCTCTAAAATTTTCACTCCAATTTGTTTTATTACAACTTGTTAAGTGTAGTAATGTAAATAAAAAGATTAATATTTGTATTTTGCTTTTAAACATCAAACAATCGATTTTATAAACTGTTGATATTTCTTTTTTACCACTAAAAAGTGTTGTTCATCAATAAAAAACTCTCCATACCAAACATAGGTATATACATATGTTAAATATGAAAACTGTTTTTTAAAATCGTTGTCTTTTATTTCAAAAAGGTATTCTGTATTGGTTTTGTCTTTGTGATATTCTATAAGTTTTTTGTTTGATAATAATTTTAAAACCGATAAATAATAATATCTAATTGCTAATCGATAATCATTATTTTCTAATGCTTTTTTAAGTAAATCTTCTAAATTTATTTCATGAATATCATCGTCTTCATAAACTAACTTTTTTGATAATATTTGAGACTTTTTTGCTGATTTCCAAAAGTCTATTTTAAAACCTAAAAAGGCTTTTAAAATCAAGAAAATAATAAATCCTCCTAAAAGAAAAGGAAATATTTTTTTCATAAAAAAAAGAATGAATTTAATTAGTTCTTCATTAATAGGAGTGGAGTCTGTTTTTTTGGGAGTCTGTTTCTTTTTCTCTTTTTCAATATAAATAAACTCTTTACCAGAATATTTCTCTTTTAAATCAGTATCAAAAGCTCTTTTTTCACTAATTTTAAAATCTTTGTGATACGTAATAGTTACTGTAGTATCTGTTTTTATTTCAACTACATTTTGACTTGTATCTTGAGCAAACCCAACATAAGTAAACAAAAAAAGTAATAAGTAAATTCCTTTTTTCATTATCTTAAATTATGATTTTTAGCCACCTTAAAAGGTAATATTAAATAATAATAACTGATAGTAATCAAACTAAAAAATATTATAGCAAAACATAAAATTGTAGGCATTTTATTAGAGTAACGAGTAATATATCCTTCTAAAAAAGCCGCTATAATTGTAAACGGAATTGTACTTATAAATATATAAAAAGCGTCTCTAACACCTTTTTTAAAAGAATTAAAACGCTTTAAAGTTCCTGGAAACAAAATACTTGCACCAATAATATATCCGGCAGCAGCTTCTATAATCATCCCAAAAATTTCATAAGTTCCATGAATCCAAATACCTTTTAAACTATCAAATAAACTATTATGTTGGTAAAAAAAAGCTTGAAAAACAGCTACCATAATTGCATTATACACAATGTAAAAACCTGTTCCGATTCCTAAAAACAAGCCCGATAAAAACATATTTAATCCAACTCTTTGGTTATTGTCATAAATACCAATAAAAGTTCCCCAATTGCTACCACTTTTGTAAATAGCCATGGCATCACCACTTTCAATATTTTCTAAAGTTTGATCTACATATGAGTTTCCAAGAATTTGTCTGGCAAAAGATTCATCATTAAAAGTAGAAAGTAATCCTATAAAAAAGCAAATGAAAAAGAAAATAAATGAAATGTAAATGTATTTTCTGTAAGTAAAGCAGAGTAGTGGTACCTTGTCAAAAAAGAACTCTAAAAAAGGATTTTTAGAATTTCTTTTAGAGTCGTAAACCTTATCAAAACTAGTTTTTGCTAATTTATTTAAATATAAAGTTACCTTACTTTTTGGGTAATAAGTTTGTGCATATACCAAATCATTCATGATTTTTATATGCAAATTTGCTATCTTATCTGGACTTTTTTTCTTTTTATTTGAAATTAGTTGTTCAAATTCAAGCCATTTTTCTTTATTTTGCTTTATAAAAGCGACCTCTCTCATTGCAGAGCGAATTTAAACATTGCATGAAAACACTCCAAATAAAAACAGCACAAAATGTAAACATTAAATTTACAGTTGCTAACACTTTTGAAAGACTTATAGCATTTGTCGTAGATAACATTGTTAAGTTTGGATACTTTTATTTCTGTATTTATTTCTTCAATTTTTCTTTGTTTGATAGTGCAACAGGAGGAGATCGTTGGTCTATAAAAGCATTAGATATTCTGTTTTTTTTACCGATTACTTTTTACTCTTTGTACACAGAAATTTTAATGGATGGGCAAACTTTAGGAAAACGTTTGTTAAAAATTAAAGTGATAAATATTGATGGTTTTAAACCTACAGTTTCAGATTATATTATTAGATGGTTTTTACGAGTTGTAGATTTTAACTTATTTATGCTCATCTTTATTTATATTGTATCGTTAGGTTTAAGCGATCAATTTATTTTATTATGGATTTTCTTTCTCTTTGGTAAATTAGTTGGTTTTTTGTTGATCATATTTACTGATAAAGGGCAACGTTTTGGTGATATTATTGCTAATACAATTGTTATTTCTTTAAAAGATCGTATCAATTTTTCTGAAACCATAATTGAAATTTTAAAGGATAATTACATGCCAACATATCCAAATGTTATTAAATTATCTGATAATGATGCACGTATTATTAAAGAAACATTTAAAACTGCTTCTAAATTTAATGATTATAAAACATTAATAAAATTACGCTCAAAAATATTAGAAGTTACGGATATTAAACCTTTACATAAAACCGATAAAGAGTTTATAGACATTATTTTAAAAGATTATAATTTTTATACTCAGAGTATGTAGTGCATGTGTTTTTAAATATTCTATTTTACATAATATAAATTATAGTACATTTTTAATTAGGGTTTAGTACTAAATAATAAACATTTTGCTGTTTGTAACTATAATTAGCCGTTATGTAAAATTGCAGCTACCAAACGCTCGATTGCTTTTTTAAAATAATTATGCTATCGCATTAATTTTTTAAAACACAATTATCCATCGCTTGCCAACGCAAAAAAAAGCTAACTTTTTAGATTCTATTAAACTTTACGTTAGCGAGGAAATTCTCGTTATAATTTTTTTTTACAAGTTTTTCGTTAGTTTGCCACAAGAGTATAAAATTTAAGAAAAATAAATTTCTATACACTTGCTCTAATTGTGCTATTATTTAACCTTTTTTGATTTGAGCTGTTAAGAACATTTAAAACTGAAATTTGAAATTGTGACTATTAATGCTTTATTATCTTTTTTTCTTGATAAAAAAAGAAACAAAAAAATCAAGGCTCACATATAATTTTGGAAACAATTACGGCTCAATTGCTATATTTTAGAAAACATTGTAATTGATTAAGATTGCTTTGAACTAGCCTTTAGCCTAGTTATTCTTAAGAATATGTATTACTAGATCTCTAAAATATGTACGCTCTTTCGCCTATTATTTTAACCTAAGTTTACTCTATTCTACTAAAAATTTAGTGGCAAGTTTTCCTTTACCAAAGACAGAAACATTGAGAATATATAAGCCCGAGGATAAACCTTCTAAATTAATTATCATCTCTTCTGATAAACTTAAATTTGATTTACTTATAATTTTTTTCCCTGATAAATCGTATATGTCAAAACCACTAATAGAATTATAATCTGATAATTTAATATTTAGTTGCCCATTTGATGATGGATTAGGATAAACCATAACTCTAATATTATTAACTTCATTGACTGTATCAATCTTATCTACACCTAGAGTACTTAAATCTAATGAAGCAACATATACCTCACCTCCACTTTCATTAGTTGTACCTTGAAAAAATATTTTATCATTAACAGAAGTAAAATAATAAAATGAACTTAGATTTGAAGAACCATTAATAATATTAATATCTAAATCATAAATTTCATCTACTTGTCCTGTCGAAAGCCATAGTTTATCTGGTTGAACGTATTGTTTAAAAAGTATATTTTCTTTAAAACAACTTAATCCGCTTATCGAATTAAATACTCCACCAACATCACTAACAATAGGAATTGTTCCTTGTTGTGTACCATCTGTACGCCATAATTCTTTATCAGATGATGCTTCCTTTTGGACTCCAAAATAAACGTAATTACCACAGGTTATAATATTATCTATGTCTAAATTAATAAAAGGATGATTCCTGTCAGAAAATAAAAGTTGAGTACCACTTAGAGTTCCATCTGTCTTATATACTGCTTTATAATAAGGTGATGGCTCTTTTGCTACAAAATAAAGTTCATCATTTAGTATTGTCATAAATTGAATGTCGCTATCTATATTGTCACCAAAAGACATTAAATGATTTGTTCCAGCTGTTGTTCCATCTGAAACCCATAAATCATGAGGCCCATATGAAGTACCAGAAGTCTCGGCAACTATTACTAACTTATTGTTTACAACTCTAAGATGTCTTATGTCGTTTATATTTTTTACAATTTCTGTACCTGCTTCAGTTCCATCACTTTTCCAAAGTGCATCTCCTGAATTGCTAATTGCATGAAAATATATTAGATTATCTAGTTCAACAAAATCTAGTGGATAACTTCCACCAGACATTAGATCTTTAACCATATAAGTTCCTGACTGTGTACCATCACTAGTCCAAAATTCTTGACCGTGTATTCCGTCATTTGCTGAAAAATAAATTCGATCTTGAATCACAGAAAACTCTTGATAATCATTCATGCTACTACTATTTCCATCAAAAATGTCTTTTATCATATAAGTACCACTTTCTGTACCATCACTAATCCATAACTCAGATCCTTTGTTATTGGCAGAGCCACTAAAAATCAATTTACCGTTAAAATCTAAGAATTGAGATTCTTCATTAATATATAAACCATCTTCACTGACATTCAGATATTTCGTTCCTTCAATTGTTCCATCTGAAGTGCAAAGAGTATAAGAGCCGTATTGGTTCCCTCTAAAAAAAAGTCGATTACCTACAGATGTTAGCAATGAGGCATTAACACCATAACTATGATTTACATCAAAAAATAGTTTAGTACCTTCTATGGTACCATCAGTTATCCATAGTTCATTACCATTTTCTTTATTTTCTCCATTAAAAAAAATACTATTGCCGTATGCAAGATAACTTTGGTCTGAAACAGAGATATTTGTAACTTGGATATCTTCTGACAGGATAGTTGTACCATTTATAGTTCCATCACTTTTCCATAAAACATCATTTACAAAATAAATTGCGAAAGTACCTGTGCTATTTCCCGATAATAAATTTGGTGCTGCTTCATTCAAAAAAAATGTATTTTGACTTGTACCATCTGTTACCCATAGACCAGACTCATTTGATCCATTTGTTGCATTAAAAAATATTTTATCTCCTACCAAATTTAATCTCCCATCATATGAAATACCACTTCCTGCACCAATATTTATATCTTTAAATAATGTTGTTCCTTCTAAAGTTCCATTTGTCTCCCAAATTTCATTACCATTTATTCCATCGTTTGCTACAAATATTAACTTATCATTTAATACTGAACCTTTCAATTCATTATAACTACTTAAATTACCAGCACGAATGTCCTTTAACAGCAAAGTACCTCCAGGTGTTCCATCACTTTTCCAAAGCTCTGAACCTGTTGTTCCATTATCTGCAAAAAAATAGAAATTTTGATTAAATGTGATATATCCTTGGGAATTACTTCCACTATTTGGACCTACATTAATGTCTTTAAATAGTATTGTACCATCAGAAGTTCCGTCTGAAACCCATAATTCTTTTCCAAATTCTTCAGTATATGCTTTAAAAAATAATTTATCATTAAAAACGAAGAAATCACTTGGATTACTACTATTATCAGTTCCAGCAATATCTTTTAAAACAAAAGTTCCTGCTGGTGTACCATCACTTACCCAAAGTTCAAAACCATAAACCTCACTATAAGCACCAAAATAGATTTTATCGTTAAATTCTATAATATCATAAATACTTTCGGTACTAAAGCCGACATTTCTATCCGTCAGTTGAATAGTCCCAACTTCTGTGCCATCAGATACCCATAATTCTCTATTATCACTACCATTTTCAGCAACAAAAAACACTTTTGTTCCAACAGGAGTTAAGGAGGAAATATCATCATATAATCCTGAATCAAAATCTTTTATTAAAACGGTATTTTCTATCGTTCCATCTGAAAACCATAATTGGTCATCTTCTGAACTAAAATAAAAACCATTTTGAACTTTTGTCATTTTTTCTGGATACCCATCATTTGAGAATTTTAATTCTAAAAGAGTGGCGTCTAAAGTTTGAGATGTAACTTTTGAGGCTAATAAAAAAATTAATAAAAATGAGCAATAGTATATGTTTTTCATGAAGTTTTTTTTTCAAATATATATTATTTTACATTTAGAGCCTAAAATATATAAATATTAAATACCATTCCATACACATTCCCACTTCGCTCCTGTCGTCGCTTCGGGCAAAGCGTATTCCATTACATTTTTAAAGAAACATTTGAGAAGAAAAAAAATAAAAGAAAATTTGAGGAAAGAACTTCGCTTTTAACCAAAGCTCAAGTTACATAACGCAGAACATTATAACACATTTTAAATTAGGGATTATCCTGTGGATGGTTCATAATTAAAAGCTATTTAGTTTGGGGATGTTTTAAAATTCTTCAAAAAGTATAATAATTTGATAGTTAAAATTAGACATTATGAAAATTGTCTCTTGTCAAAATCACATGATTACTTTTACAAAACGCAATTTACCAACGACTACAACTACACAAAAGTTAATATTTAGTACTTTTATTAAATTTTAGTTATATTGATTTCAGAAGCTTCTGAATCCTTTGGAAACAATCACGGTTCATTCACTAAATAGATTATAAAACGTTAACATTCTTTTAAACAAAAATTATGCTTAAAACATTAATCAATACAATACTTTTTAAAACTTTATCCCTTAATAAAATGAAAAAAGGCCATCTAAACATTAATTTAGATGGCCTTTTTTATAAATTATAAAAACTATTTTATAATCACTTTTTTTACTGGATACCCTTCTAGTTCTAGAAAATAGACTCCTGTTTTTAAAGTACTTAAATTTAAATTAATATTATTTACACCTTTAAGTTTCACTAAAGAAGATTTATAAACAATGTTACCTAAAATACTTTTAATCTGGATAAAACTGTTTTTATTAAACTCTGAATTAAATTTTATTTGAAGAAAATCTTTTACAGGGTTTGGAAATAATTTTAATTCTAGTGAATTTAAATCGTTACTACTTTCTACACTTATATAGCCTGCATTAGTATCTGCTAGTGAAGTACTACAAGCTCCTAAATTATCCCAACCTCCATTTGAGTTTAATTGATATAAAACACCTTGGTATAACACCTTATTTCCTGTTGTGTAATTTATACTACTGTTATAAGTTGAAACTCCATCACATGAATTTGAACTTGTATTAGACAATGTAGTTATGGTAATTTCATTACTAAAACCTGAGAAATTGCCTGCTTCATCTTTTGCTCTTACTTTAAATGTATAGGTAGTATTTGGGTCTAAATTAGTGACCTCTATATTTGTACTACCAGATATAGAATACACTTGTATTCCATTCTGAAAAATATCATAACCTGTAACACTTACATTATCAGTAGAAGCAGTCCAGTTTAAGATAACTCCAGTAGTTGTTACATTAGATGATGTTAAGTTTAATGGTGTACTTGGAGATTCGGTATCAGCTTCATCGATAGAACCACAAGCTCCTAAATTATCCCAAGCACCGCTTGAATTTAATTGAAATAACTCATCTTGATAAACAACTTTGTCTCCTGAATTATACGTTGTTGAGCTATTATAAGCAGCCACTCCTGCGCAAGGATCTGAACTTGTTTCTGGTAATGTTGTAATGGTAACACTGTTACTCGTTGATGAAATATTACC